>NZ_FUYR01000001.1:0-33737 GCF_900168015.1 Daejeonella lutea
GAGCAAAATATCAAGACGCAGTTTGGATATCGCTATAATACGACGATCACTATTGCAGTTCTCCAAATAACCAACCAGCATAAGCTTCATAAATACAACCGGATCAATGCTACGCTGGCCCTCTGAACCATAATACTTATTCGTTGCTTTATATAAAAAGCTGAAGTCGATTATCTGATTTAATCTCCTGTAGAAATTGTCCTCAGGTACAGCTGAAGAAAGTTGAAAATTGAGGAAGAGCTTTTCTTGATATTTTTTCTTTCCCTGCATGATCTAATTTCAGGAAAAGTGCCTTTTTAGAAAAACATGAATTATCAACCGATGTTAGTTGTGCAACGGTCACGCAGGTCAAAAGGACCAAAACCCCGCCGCTGCGCCTGCTGCTATTGAAGTTAGTGGTTTGGCTTTGCTTGTGCGTTCCGCACCAGTCAATGCGGAATGACGGTGAACGGAGATTCAGTGGTAAGGCTTAAGAATCGTACACACCCGGCCCTACACAGCTAGGCGTGCCTGTGGCACGCTGGGAAGCGAACAACGGCTAATCCATCTTAGTTCTTCAGTGCAGACAGTGCGGTTACCAGCTCGGGACGGCCTGAATTAGGGGAATTGGCGATCTGGGTTAGCTTTCGGAAATACATATTGCTTTTTGCGGGGTTAGATTTTTGTGAAGAGATGGCTGCACCGTAGAGACCGTTAAAGCGGTTAGGGTGTTTTTTTAGATTGGCTTCGAAGGCAGTTAGGGCTTCGTCGGTTTTGTTCATTTGTAAAAGCATTTCCCCTAGCAACTCTCTTGCTGGTACTACTTCCCCCGGGGTTACGGGATGTTTTTCGGTAGCATCTTCCATATTGGCAGCACGTTTCATCAGCTCAAGTGCTGCGGTGTTTTTATCCTCTTTGAATAAAATCCATGCTTCGGCAGAAGCCAGCTGGATCATTACCTGGCTTGCTTCATAACTTTGACCGCGTTTCATTAAGGTATCGTAAGAAGTGCCCAGCATTTTAAACTCTGACCTGGCTGTGGTCAGATCGCCGCTGTTAGCCGCACCCAGCACCCGCGTGAAGTGAACAATAGACTTTTGCCATGGATACTTTTCCCAGGGAAAGGTCGCTGGCAACAATTTCATTTTAGCGGCATCTTTCCAATTTTTATTCTCCAGCAAATATCTTGATGGAATAGCTGCATATGCATAAGCTACTTTGAAGTTTACCGGGCTCACCTCTTTGATGGTGTTCAGGTAATCCCACTGGCCTTTAGCAAGTTTATTATCTCCCTGTTGCAAATAGGAATACATGAGGTAATCCATTCCATGCAGCTCTTCGTCCCAGTGCCCTTTCATACCCGCGTTTTCAGCGTAACATTTGGCTGATGATACCGCGGCCAGGTTTGATCTTATATTCTCATCCCAAAGCCCAAGCCGGGTAAAAATATGTGAAGGCATATGCTGAGCGTGGGCAGAAGACGGAGCTATAGAAGCATATTTCCGGGCAGAGGGAAGTGCGTCAGCTGCTAGTTCTGGATAATCATAACTGTGAATAATGTAATGAACGATTCCCGGATGGCCAGGTTGGCCGGGGTACAGGGAACTGAGGATGCGGAATGCCTTTTTCTGATTCTTAAAGGTCTTGTCGGTTGGATCTGCGGAGGCGTCCAGCGAAAGCGCATAAAATATAGCCGCTTCTTTATCCTCGAGGTGACTTAGGTGGATTTTCTCCATTGCCTTTTCAAAAGCAAGGCAGCGACTCTTATGATCATTTGTCTCCCAGCCGGTGTAAAACACTCCTAAAGCATCGATGTATTCGGCCTCCCGAGCAATCTTCTTTGCTATTTTCCGTGCAATGGCAATTGCTTTTGCCCCTTTGGTCAACTCTGAAGTTGATGGCGGAGCCCAGAGCGGATGATAGTTAGACATGGCCACTCCCCAGTAAGCCATGGCACAATCAGGATCAGTCTTTATGACCTTTGCAAATACCTTTTCGGCCTCGTCATACTCGAAGGAATGGAGGAGGGCCAATCCCATATTGAAGTCCTTCTTCACAGCCTCCGTGCAGGAGGTGGGAAATTCAACTGACCCGAATTCTTTCTGTGGTGGTCCGCACCAGGCAACATTCCCCGACTTTAAATTCAGTGTGTTGCTGGGATCCCCTTTGGGTTTTTGTGTTTCCTGCATGCAGGAGAAAAAAGGTAAAAGCAGGATCAATCTCCAAGGAATGCAGTATATGGGTAATTGCTTTTTCATAAGGCTGGATTGATCTTACAACTTACCTAAAATTAAGGTATAAAAAAAGCCGCCCTGTCTAAGGGGCGGCTTTTCAAACTATTAACCTAAACAATACTTATTTCATTTTGCGGCCTACTGCTGTAGGTTTCCGTGATCCCGCTGGTCTGGTGGCTTTTCCCGGAGTTGCGGTTTGACCGCCACGGGTCATTCGATCTCCACTTCTGCCATTGGTGCGTGCCACATCACTTACTGCTTCACCTTTTTCTCTTCCCTGACGATCGGTGCCTCTTGCTGTGCCGCTCACGTCACGACCATGGTTATCCCGATCAGTGGAACCGTTAAGCAGTCCGTCATCATTACGGTCAAGCTCGCGATTTGCCTTGCGGGTTTCTTTACGAGCCATTTTGGCAGCCTTCCGAGCCTCTTTTTCCTCTGGTGAAAAGACTCCGTCCTGGTTCACGTCGTAAACACTTTTATCAATATGGTCTATATCACCCTTGTTCTTCTTTGTATGATCTTTTCCAAGACGGTCCAAAACCTGTTCCTTGGTTTCGCGCTGTCTGGTCCTGTTGGTATTTGTTTGTGCAAAAGCAGTTACCGCTAACAATGCAATGGCTGCTGATAATACTAACTTCTTCATAGTGTTTGTTCAAGTTTATATATATAAAGGTAGTATGCGGAGATGAAGGGAAGATGAAGATTAGACTGCGAAATTCATTATACCATATCCTGACACACGAAAGACAAATCGAGTAGCAGAGGTCTATTGTTCAGATCCTTGAATGGTATTTCAAACTTTTACAAAATGTATTTTAGAATTACAGGGGATTTCCGTAAAATTGCAGCGTTCTCCGCCATAGCTTCAGCGACGGCGGACGGCAACAAACCGATTCTCCAAGCTCGGTGGGACAATAGTCCTACTTATGCAAGTGTTCGTCGGACATCCGACTACGCTAAGGCTACGTCGGACAAGGGCGCCCATAGCTCAGTTGGTTAGAGTAGAAGACTCATAATCTTTTGGTCCCTGGTTCGAGCCCAGGTGGGCGCACGAAGTACTAGTTCATTCTAGTTCAAAACCCTGTAAAAAGTCTGATTTACAGGGTTTTTTGCTTTCTTTTAGTCTATATCAATTCATATCAATCTACCGTTCTGGTTACCAATCCGACTACCTGTTTTTAGTTTTACCTTTGAGGTAACACAAAGTGCTGTAAGTGATTGAATATCGGTTATTTACGGCCTTAAAAGTTAACGAAAATGGCCTTGTTTTCAGGCTGTTTGTGTTACCTCTGTGTTACCTGTAATTGATCCAAAAAACGGGATGTATTGTATGAATTTAAGCTAAAAAAGCAATTTTATGAGAACATCACAGTCATTCGGAATCCATTTCACTATCAGAGCTGATAAAGTAAGAGATGGAAAAGCACCAGTTTATGCATGCGTTACGGTTAACAGGAAGCGCTGTTATATCGCATTGAAGCAGTTGGTAGAAGTTAAAAGCTGGGATAACGTCAAAGGAACGTTAAAAGGCAGCAGGGAAGAATTTAAAAGTATTAATCACTATTTGCATGAAGTTCGGATGGCCATCGGCACCTGCTACCAGCAACTAAGTTTAAAAGGCAGGATAGTAAATGCTGATGCCATCAAGGATGCATTTTTAGGAACGGCAGAAGAAGTACATACCTTAAGCAGCCTCTTTGAGTAACATAATGAAACGGCTACCAGCACTTTAAAATGGAGCACGCTTAAACACTACTATGTTACTCAGCGTTATTTGGTTAAGTTCATTCAAAAGCAATTCAAATCTGCCGATTTATATCTCGATGAACTGATTATAAATTCATTTATGATTTTGAGACCTTCCTTCGAAATCATAAGCCGGTTGATCACCAGAAGCCAATGAACAACAACGGTGTAATGAAGCATATTATTCGCGTTAAAAAGATGGTTCACCTGGCTATCCGGCTGGAATGGATCTCCAAGGACCCGTTCGCCAATTATAAACTTAAAATATTTAAGGTAAACCGGGAGCATCTGTCGGAAAAGGAACTTGCTACCATGGAAAGCAAGGTCTTTGAAATTGACCGGATTGATATGATTCGGGATTTGTTCGTGTTCTGCTGCTATACCGGACTAACTTATGTGGATGTTATCAATCTGAAACATGATAATATCGTAGAAGCTTCTGACGGAGAAATGTGGTTGCGTACCTGCAGACAGAAGACGGATATTCCGGTTAATACTCCGCTTCTTCCCAAAGCAGTAGAAATCTTAAAGAAGTATAAAGGGAACCCAAGAGCGGCAGTAACCAACACGGTTTTTCCGGTGATCTCCAATCAGAAGGTTAATGCGTACCTGAAAGAAATCGCTTCTATATGCGGGATAACAAAGAATATCACCTTCCATTTGGCGAGACATACGTTTGCGACTACGGTTACGCTTTCTAATGGGGTACCTATTGAGACGGTGAGTAAGATGTTGGGGCACACCAAGATTGCAACGACTCAGATTTATGCTAAGGTGCTGGAGAAGAAGATTAGTGAGGATATGGCGGCGTTGAAATCTAAACTAGCGAATCTTTCATGTTAGTAGGTTAATCTTCATATAAAGTAGTGCGTGCGTCTAGCTTCGGCTTGTTAGTTAATTATAGTACAGACATATTGTATATTATAAACTTATACCGTAAATTTGTGTTAGTTAGTTATGCTATAGGTTTATAGATAACGTGATAATTCTAAATATATGAGCGAGAAAGATCTTAAAGAGTTAATGAACCTAGTTAAGCAAGAGCTTAAGAATGGTGTGACAAAAGAAGAAGCTTTGCGTTCTTTAGTGTCGGCTGGTATTCTAGATGATGAAGGGCATTATACCAAAACCTATAAAGAGCTAGACACCGTTAGTTAATGTATGAATTAAGACCAAACTTAATTCTGGGATTTCACGGCTGCGATCAGTCTGTCAGTGAGGCCCTCCTAAAAAATCCCAAAAATATACTGAAAAGTGAGAAGCCTTATGACTGGCTGGGACACGGCATGTATTTCTGGGAGAACGACCTCGAAAGGGCCACTGAATGGGCCAAGAACAAAGAACGATTGGGTGAAATAAAGAAAGCATCTGTAATCGGAGCAGTTATTCATTTAGGGGTCTGCTGCGATTTTCTCGATAGAAGCTATATCAAGCTCATTAGCTCATTCTATGAGCTGATGAAAATTCATTACGAAGCTCTGGGAATTCCACTGCCTGTAAATACGGATGCTAAAAGCGATCCCAATAGAGACAAGTTGTTAAGGCATTTAGACTGTGCAACGATTGAATTTATGCATCAAAAGATATTTGAAGCTTATCAATTGGAAGTAGCTAGTTCAGGATTCAGCAGCAAGAAGATATTTGACTCTACTAGAGGGGTGTTCACGGAAGGTGAGCCAGCTTTTAAAGGGGCTGGGCTACTTGATAAAAGTCATATTCAAATTTGTATTAGAAATCTAAATTGCATTAAAGGGTTCTTCTTACCTAGAAAGGAAACTGATTTTATACAGATTTTGACAAAAGAATATGGTTCAAAATAGATAACGACTGTTTGCTCGAACCTGTTGTAATCTTACCACTCTTATTCCCATTCCTTAGTTCAGCCGGCGTTTTTCTAAATCCATGAATCCGACAAGAGAACAGAAAATAATCTACTGCAAGGAGACTTTGGCGGTGAAAGCTCTTGATTGACCAAGGTTGGGTTCAGTTGGCAACTATTAATAAGAGCTGTATTCGTATTAGCTTAGGGAAATCTCTTCGTCCTGCAGTAGTTAGGAGGCATTCTGTTTAATCGGAGATTCTAATAGCGGGGCTAATATCTTTTTTGTCTTTGCATTCCCGTATTTCGAAACATCGCGTTTCAGCTTCCTGGTGTCCATCGTACGAACTTTAAGCGCTACATTTTTTAAAACTTCTGCCGGATCTTCAGCAAGAGATTCAAGATTATTTAACAGGTCAACTATCAAGAATTCTTTGGTTACTTTGCTCGGAAAGTGTGGCTTCATGCGGAAGGAAAATTTCCTGTTTCCTAGCTTGAATTCACCGTGCCGTTTATGATTATATACGGTTCTTTCATTATACAACTGGGTAGTACCAACTCCTAAACTATTATAAGAGCTTGGCGAAGTAAGCAGGAACCTATCATCTTTAAGAAAGCTTCTTATCAAAACCTCTTCCTCCGGTGGAGTTTTACCAAAGGCACTTAATTTCGGGTAATAGTATAAGCCCTGAGAAAGTTTTTGAAGTGTATCTTCCTCAACCAGAGCATCAAGAAGCCGATCAACTGATTTAGACCATTTGGCTAAATCATCCCGGCGATATACCTGGCCTCTTTTAAGATGCTTTTTTAATTCCTCGAGCCTGTTCATGCTTTCTTTAGTACAAAAATAGTGCTAATTATTTACAATGTGTAAATATTTTTATTAAAAATTCATGCAGATTATTCAGGTATATACCTCATAATAAGATAGTATGCTTGTTGATGTGTATATAATTGTAATTGCAATAACTCTCCGGAAAGATATGAGAAGTATAATTCTTAACGAGACTCATACACTATCCCATTCCTTTGTTAAGCCACCACCCTCGAAGTGAGTGAACCTGTCAAGAGAACATGGAATAAATCGGACGAAGGAGAATTTATGCCGTGAAAGCTCTTTACTGGTGAAATGAACGTGAGACATTTGCTTCTCAAAGAATGGGTATCAGATTGCAAACCGAGCAAATGCAGGAATTTGATATCTCTCTGCCACAAGAATACAGACCTTGTTGCTTATCCTTTCCCTTGTGGACTTTAACACATTTACTATTTCATCCTTTGTGTAAACTTCCTCAAGGCTAATTATATCATTCAAAAAAGTAGCAGGGGTAGTTGCAACTAGGGCCCGTGGAATAATAATATCCATGTCCCTATTTAAATCCAGGGTATGGATATCTAAATCCCATACTAGGTGCTTTGGAAGAATATCAGATATGTTGTGTTGCTCCTTCACCTTACAAAGATACCTCTTAATACCTGGATAAAAGCTATGGCTGCTTCCCCAAAATTGGATTTAATAAACGATCAGACCATCTCTTTTTGAATGGTCAGCAAGATGTACATTTGCTACACAAATGAATCTTGCCTTCCGGGAAGAAGCCCTGATTCTCCGGCTTCAGCAAGATGTACGTTTGTATTACAAACTACTCTTGCCTATGACAAAAATCCTCCGAAGTCGGATTTTCTAATGACATCTTAAACGGATTTAGGAGCATGAAATGAAAATCAAAGGATGTCTCGTTTCTTAACAACCACTTTCTTTTTCTCTGGCAGGAGTTAAATTCGTTCCTAATACCACATCTGCCTTCCCCATTCTCGAGAAAAAATCCCATCTCACCGCATCATTCGGCAAAGTTACCGACAGGCGGATAAAAGTAAAGGCTATACAAGCGAAGCATTTTTATTTGTTTTTAACGGTGCTTCGGCCTTGACATGTCATCCGCCAGCGATTTTGGTGCCTAAGCGTTGGACATGGAAGGTATGTAATTGTGCTTAAAACTTAGGGCGCTCAAGAATACTGAAAAACGAATGAGGAAAGCCGGCTTCTAATAAATCTGGTAGATCCTCTTTTTCTTCTTCTTTTACGTTTGGAATAGCTCTTTTTTCAAAATAGAATTTTAATTTCGATAACGCTCGTTGCCGGGTAAAATCAAGATGCCTTAATTGATGTCGTGTATATTTATTATTTTCAATTAATTTAAATCCAGCACCCCAACACATTGTTAAAGGAGTGTTTTTATAAGTACCGATATCTATATTACCAACAGCCATCGCTGCCAATCGGCTGCTAAAGCTTTTCCTGATAGAAAGTTCTTGATTAATTAATTCTTCATTAGTATGCTTATCTAAACGCTTGATTACTTTCAATAATTCCGAATTATGTTTCGTTGTTTGTTTCTCAATAGATTTCTTTCTGATTTTTAGATCACCGTTTTCATGAACCATATAACCTAAAAAGCTTACCCAAGGGGAATGGGGATGAAGGTCGGACTTTTTGATACTCCATAAATACACGTCCCTGGACTTAATATTTTTACCCCAAAACATCCTAGAGTATTTAGGCTTCAACTCAGGTGGGGCATGTGGAATTAGATTTAAATTTGATAAATTTTGAAAGTAATCATTGAAAAGTGCTTTGCATTCTTTTGCAGATTTGTGCACAATAACCATATCGTCGCAATACCGTAGATAAATGTAATCGTTATTCCAACTTGCTAAATTTGTAACCACATCGTCTAAGTCGTGCATTAACAAGTTTACCATTAAGCCTGAAAGTGCACCACCTTGTGGGATACCAATTCTTTTTAAAGCTAAATCCCCAGCGTTAAATCTTTCTATCAACTCGACAGTCCATTCAAATTGTCCATTGAAATCGTTGGCCGCATGCCAAAAATGGATATTAGTATTTAGCGGAAATACGGAATCGCTAAAAGAATAGCAATCAAGATATCCTTTAAAAACCATTTCTGCTGATTGGTGAATATTAACACCTTGTTTTGATAATGCTTCTTTAGCATTGTTGTATTTTTGAACTACAACCTCATGATCAACGCAATCAAAAAATTTCTTTATATCGCATTCCGCTACATATAAAGGCGAATCGAGATGTTTAATTCTAAATTTTTTAAGAAGCTCGACGGCATCATGATAAGTTGGCCCTTTCATATATGAGTTTTTGGAACGGAACGCAAACGAGCAATCCAAAAAAACATTATCGAACAACTGAGTTAAGTACTTATTAGTTAAGCTCAAAACGATTTTGTCCTCTACAAAAAATTTTGCAATCGGTCGCCGTTCTTTTTCTTCTTTTTTATACGGGGGTTTTCTTGCAGGAAATACGGTAGGCTTAACTAACGAAAAATGTTCACTTTGAAAGACCTTGATTTTGAGATTGAAAATGAATTTTCTTAAATTTTGATACCAAATCGGAGTTTCTAAGAAATTATTTTGGCCTGTAATAAACAGTCTATGTATATGATATACCCGATTACGTATTGACTGTTGATTTAACTCCATTGTCGAATCAAAAGTTTTTCTGTTAATATGCTTTTTGGGTCTTGACCATTCTTTTCTTGAAGGAAGAAGATCACTAATAATTTTGATCTCTAATGCTCTGGCTTTATCCTCTATAGAAAAAGGTTTACTCTTACAGTATTTATCTAAATAAGAATTTTTATGAATATAGAATGCGATTTTAGATCTGGAAATTATAATTTGTTCTAATACGTTGTAAAAATCGAAGAAGCTTTCAAAATCTTTCATATTAAAAAGAGGGCAGCGGCTAAAAGGAAATACTTCTATTGTTGTGGTTGGTTTAAAACCGTGATTCTCATGTTAAGGTTTAAGCCTTACGCATATTGGTCCAATTATTATTATTCTCAGACTGAGTTTTAATTAACTTCTACAGTTTCGCTACCCTCGTGATAAATGTATTATTTTTATTTTTGAAAATGTTATGATTAAAGATTTTAAAGTAGGATACTATCCTAAGCCTTTTAAGCACGAGTTTAAGACAATTGATCTGGAAGCAATGCTTAAAAGCTTTAGGGGTGATTTTTTTAAGCCTCAAATTGAAAAGGCTCGACAACTTTATTTGGATCAGGAATTTGAAAAATATACGCTTTTAAAAAATACGTTGCCTGCCGTGACGTTTTCAGGCACTTTCTCTCCTACACGAACAGCCGGAAATCTAATAACTTATAGTTCTTTAATTATTTTGGATGTAGACAAAGCAGGAGAAGATTTAAACAGTATTAAAGAATTACTTTCCAAAGACCAATATATTTTGGCAGTATGGCTCTCACCTTCCGGGGACGGTTTAAAGTCTTTGATTGTAAGCGAAAACGCCGAGGATCAACACAAGAAAGCTTATAGGGCAGCTACCATCTATTATAAAGAAAATTATAACATTACTATTGATACTTCCGGTTCTGACGTTTCCAGATTGTGTTTCATTTCTTATGATCCGAATATAAAAGTAAATGTCGATTACAAAACGTTTAATCAGTTGCATTTAGTGGATGAAAAGGTTGAAATCCTCAACAAGGTAAAAAAAGTGTTTTCGAGATATCCTTTGCTATTAAAAGATAGCTTGCCTAATGATGAATTATCTAAACTTACCTATAAAAAGATGTACCATTTTTTAAGTAAGCGAGGGCTCTCAATCACTGAGTCTTATGAAAATTGGGTTCGTGTGGCATTCGCCTTGAGTAATACCTTCAACCTTCGTTTGGGTAGCCAATATTTTTTAGAATTGTGCAGGCTTGATGGCGTAAATCATGATGAGTATCAAAGCGAAAAGCTTATTCATTCTTGTTATCAAAAAGGAACTTCTCAAAGTTCATTTGCAACTTTACTTTACTTGGCAAAAGAAAAGGGCTTTGATATTCATTTTAATAAGAAAATGAATGTAAAAAAAAAAGCAAAAAAATAACGCCCAACGTTATTACCAAATAGATTTCCCGTCGTCAATCGACGTTAAACTTTCCAGATTATTTACAGCTACTTAGGTCGCTCGATGGATATCGGCGAAATGAACCATTGTACAGAAAAACGGCGAACTTATTTAATAAAACACAAGAGAAAACACAAATTATAAAATTGAAATACATAAATGATTCAATCTATTTCAAAAGGAATGGAAAAGTTTTTTGAATAAAATTTGTAAATATCAATTAGTTTTCGCAATATTTGTATAATGAAACCGAAGATTTTCAAAATAGAGATTAATAAGGCTAAAGCTACAATTCACAATAGCGGAAAATTGGGATTCAATATAGAGGCAATAGAGGTAATGCAATTAAAAAGCCAAGGCTCATATTTGTTGGCTACAGATGAGGAACGCTCTGATTTACTGTATTTGATACCTACAGACTCAGCTGATGGTGTAGGTAAAGTGGCAAAGGCAGGAGACTATTACTATTTGAACGTAGGAGATGCATTCCAGAAATTGGGATTCAAGTATACTGAATACACTATAATGTTTGACATTGAGAAAAACGAATATGATGGAAAGGACATTTTTATCCTTAAAAAAAGGAAAGAAATCAAGCGAAAGGAAAAAAGCACTACGACTGAAGGAGGTACGGTATAAATAAAATAGGTTGTTACTTGCAATAACAACCTATTTAAAAAATTACTTGGTGAGAGTAATTTACTGTTGGCTTACCACCACGCAGATTTCTTAATCTTATTACAAAGTTATTAAAGTTACTTTAATTTTCTAATTAAAGTGAGATTGTAATTGTTTTTTACTCACCCGGCTTGTAGTTGTCTGTTTCTCCGACACTTTAACCAGACAGCATTTACATTAAATTTCAAATTAATACACACAGAAATGAGTAATAGAATTACACATATTAGAATGTCGGCTGAAACGGGTTCGGCCGAACACATTGTTAGAGTTAAAGGAACAAACTCAAACGGAAACTGGGAAAACTCGGTGGCAGAAGTTATAACTTATTTAAAGGCTGGTTACAGCTTTTATGTATATGCCGCAAATCGTAGCATAAATGTAACATATCAAAAGAGTGCTGCAGGGAACGAGTATATCAAGACAGAACCTGATAGTACGAAAAAGGATAACCTACTGAGTTTACCTCGCTTTTAAATAAGCCTTTAACATTTAATAAATCAGGATGTCGTTGACCTAATGGTTAACGACATCTTATTTCTAAAACTTTAATAAAAAATTATGCCAACTTTAGACTACACACGTAGATTATCAAGTCTCCAAAACAGGAGATTTGACAAGGAACTGAACGAATCAACCTTAACCAAGTCCTTTAGCGCGTCAAATTTGCCAGAGGATATCAAATATCTAATTGAATCTATGCAACCTATTGGCGACAAATATAACGCCAAGACAATTACTGCAGCCAACAATGTTCAAAAGCACTTAGAACGTGATTTTAATTTGCATTTTAATAGGGCGTACAGAACCCAAGGTTCTGTCATGACTGGTACCAATATAGAGGTTCATAGCGATTTTGATCTTTTGACGGTAATTGATCGTTATTTTTATCCGCAATCACAACCGGTAAACCCGTATACCGCGTCAGATCCGAATGTTGATATATGCGAAATGCGTAAACAGGCCACTGAAATTATGAAGGCGGAATACAAAATTGTAGACGATACGGGCGATAAGTGTATTTCGATTGAAAATCAAAATTTAAATCGAAAAGTGGACATCGTATTTTGCTATTGGTATCACTCTGAAAAGTTCAACGAAACGAACAACGACCATTATAAAGGTGTATATCTATATGATTTTAAAAAACAAATCAAACACCGGGATTTTCCATTTGCGACAATAAACAATGTCAATCATAAAGGCGACAATACGCATGACGGATTTAGGAGAGGTGTCCGTTTGTTAAAGACGCTAAGGGCGGACTGCGAAGTGGAATTGAAAATGCTAAAAAGCTTCCAATTGACCTCAATAGCTTACTCTATGGAAAATTCTTCGTTAATGTATAGTACCGGAAGTGAATTACAAATAGCAAAGAATTTATCGGCTGAGATGAAATTGCTTATCGATGATCCAATTAAGCGAAAGGCCGTCCTAAGCCCTAACGGAATAGAACGACCATTAGCAAAGGATGAAGTTGTCGCTGATATGATTCGATTAAAGCAAGATTTGGATGTTCTAATTGAAGATGCTTCCAAAGATATCGCCAATAGCTATTTTGTTCAACGATCAATTTTAGCTTATTAAGTCATGACAGATTTAAAACCTAATATCTTCATTGGCTCGTCAGGTACGGGCTATGAATACGCAACAAAAGTAAAAGACTGTTTGAATGGAATTGCAAATTGTATTTTATGGCAAGAACCGGGTGTATGGGAGCCAAATAGGAGTACGTTTGATAATTTACTGAGAATGGTAAGTTTTTTTGATTTCGGTATTTTTGTAGCAACGGCCGATGACTTGACGTTGACTAAAGATGATAAAATAGTTATCGAACCCAGGGACAATGTTATTTTGGAAATGGCGTTGTTTTTAGGTGCTTTAGGAAAGCACAAGTCTTTTTTATTAGTGGAAGAAGGTGTAAAGCTGCCGAGTGATTTTAAAGGTATTTATATGCCGCGTTTTAAAAGAGCAGATAATAATGCTATTGAGGCAGCCTGTAAGGAATTTTCTGCTACAATTGAAGAACATTACAAGCTTGGGCATTTAAGTTTATATCCAACAACCGCTTTGGCCATCGGATATTATAAAAATTTCATTGCTGGGTTGGTAGATAGTGTCCAAAACACTAAAGTGTTAAAGATTAATAATTTGAAGTTTACCAAATTTAAGCTTAAAGTTATCATGCCGAAGGATTTAAAAGGTCTAATCAGAGAAAAGGCCGATCAGTTTTACAGGCGGCATGGATTTATCGAAAACACTATGGAAACGAAATTCAGAAAACATCCCGCTTGGTTTCATATCGACGAACACCATGCACCGCAAGCGATTATGTATGATATGCCTAGTACCTTAACTGGTGTTGACGATGCCATTGAAATGATTTTGCAAAAAGGATTTCAAGGCAGAACCCAACTTCAGGAGGTTATCGAGCAAAGAGAGTTAAATAATTTTAGACGCGTTTTGCAGATCCAAATAGATAGAAGTCCCTTTGCACAAGAAATTGTTGAAATTGTCGATGAGTTTTAACGATACATACTAACAAAAAACATTGCTTAGAAATATTGAAAGTCACTTCATTAAGGATAAGGTTATTCCCGTCATGAACCTAAGTGCAATCTTACAGTGTTGTTCTGCCCATTGCTTTTTATTAAAAAATGTTAAATTTGTATAGTCGTTTTGGTCCAGTTACCAAACCAACTACCAGTACTTTTAGGTTCTTTGTACATAATTGATATTTAGCTAATTACAGCGTAAGGTTCGAGCCCAGGTGGGCGCACGAAGCCCCGCAGTTGCGGGGCTTTTTTTTTGCGAACAACTGAGAGAGAGTTTGTCCCGATGACAATCGGGAAGCTGACAGGTGACTCGGTAGCTCCGCAATTTAGGGACGTTAGTTTGTCGGCTACTCGTCCACAATTTTACTCTGTTTACATTAGAACAACCCCGTCGCCTGAACTTTGCATTCAATATCCTTATTCCGTCGATCGATATGCTTTGACCCACCACGTATTGCCGAACGGGTCCGTAAACCCACCACTACGGCCAAATGGACTCTCTTTGATTGGCATCACACCAATTGCCCCGGAATCAATTGCTTTCTTATAAGTTTCATCAGCGTCGGCTACATAAATAAATCCCCCAATAGTACATGGTTCTAATTGAGTGGTATCTCCGGAAAACATGATTACACTTTCACCAATTGAAAGTTCTGCATGGGCGATGATCTTACCATCAGGTTTATAATTCATTTTCTCTTTGGCACCGAACACATCCTGCATGAATCGAATAAATCGATCGGCATCTTTCATCACCAAATATGGCATCAATCTTTGGTGATTTTTTGGGAAGTCTAATGTTTCCATTTTAGCTGGTTGATATTTCTTTGAATCAGAAACATGCATCTGACTAATTTGTTCGGGCGATTCTGTAGTCGATACAAATTGCTCTTTTCGTTATAGCAACTCTAGGAAGGAACTCAATCCTCCTGCTTCATATAAAACTCCCTCGATGCCACCAGCTCAGGAATATCTAGTTCTCCCAGCAATTTGTTTATTTCAATAGTATTAACTAATGGTAGTGACGGGTGTGTCGGTTGGGGGGTATGTATTTGCGCGAAAGTTCCGTATAAAGCCGGGAGCCTGTTGAGTTTTTACGCCACCTGGAAGAGAAGTTATCCGGGTGAAATGAGGAGGACCAAGTGGCTAGGAACTTAGGAGCGGTTAAAGTTCGATGGGGTCATCCCTAAGTTTCATAAAATTAAATGATCCTTTATCCCAATCTGCTTCCATTTTCCATTCAGATCCTTTTCGAACATGATGGTTAGTATCGCATAATAGTCGTCCATTTTCTCATCTAAAAACACGCGCTTTTCTTTGACTGAGATTTTTAAAAACGCATATCTATTATCAGTTGAGTACACAGGGGAAGCAATGAGAAAATAGAATCCCAGAGGCTTATTAAATCTTTCAACTAGCTGGAATCCGTTTCCTTTAAATGCAATTTTAGATGGTTTAATTTGGGAAGCTCTTTTGGATAGTCTTTCCTTTTCTGCGTCAGGAATTAGTGCATCCAGCTTCGGATTGGAGAAAAGGTAGGCGAAGAGGTAGGGATGATGCTCTTCGTATTTAAGACTATCTATTACCTTGGGATTTCGCAGATCTAAATCCTTCAGAAAGAAAGTTTGCGGGTTCCACTTCTCGGTCGTGTTGATTACCTCAAACGTTTCGGGAATTCTCTGATTGAAAGCGCTTAGTATTTTAAAATTTTCCTTTTTTTTAAATGCAAGGGTATATAACTCATTCGTTTGAGAAAAACAGACGCTTGAAATAAAGCAGGCAATAAGTGTAAGTCTTATCATATGAAAGGAAACTTAAGCATTACCGGACCAATACCTTATTGCAAAATATCATTCTAAACTTAGAGATCCAAGCAGACCAAGACTATAAAGTAAAAACCTTACTCTATTGAAGGCACCCAATTCTGAAAATTTGACATGCAGAACCTACTTCACATAAAACTCCTTCGGTGCTACCGGCTCAGGAACATCGCTTTCTCCCAGCAATTGTTTGATGTTTATTTCGATGGTTGTGGCTATCGTAGTCACTGGTGTGTCGGTTGGGCGATTGTTAAATGGATCCTGCAAGTGCGTGGCTGATTTCTCTAAAAGGAAGAACGCAGCGGAGATCACCAGAAGTAAAGGCATCTCAAAATAACTATTGATGTCGTTCAGCGCAATGGCCAGAGTGACGACGAAAATATAAATGAAGAAGTGCAGGAAGAGCCGGTACGTGTGTGGAAATACCGTGCTTTTTATTCGTTCAGCCATTCCCATGGAATTCGAGAAGTTGACGAGCGTATTATTGATCTGAACCTGGCTAAACCGGTCGAGGGCAGCTTCGTTGTGCAGCTCAGCAACCTGCAGTGCATTAAGCTGCAACAAGGCCAATGGTTTATTGCTGTGTTTGCGGATCTGTTTAAGGTCCTTGTCTGAAATGTAGGAACTGAGATTGGCTGTGGCATCCAGTCCGCGTAAACTCTGACCAAGAGAAAAACACCAGGCAATCTGGCGGTAAGCAATTTCTTTGATCTGCGCTTTTTTCTCCGGGGCCACAAAGGACTGAAGCTGCAGCACAAACGTCCGGCTATCGTTTACGATGCTACCCCAAACCTTACGAGCCTCCCACCAGCGATCATAAGACTGGTTAATTTTAAACGATAAGATTACCGAGATAGCCGTACCAATAAAGGCAGGTATGCTGATCGGCATTTCCGGGATTACGTACTCAAATTTAAGTGTTAAATAATTGACAAGCAGCCCGATGACTAACACGGTGAGGACTTCAAGTCGTACTTTATTAAGGATGTAGGAGGGAGGTATATTTTTGTTTAATAACATGCGGCGTTCGATATTTTTGATACTAAACTTAACTGGGGGTGGAATGTTTTTGGGTGGATTGTTTTTTGACAGGGATCAAACCTTGACGCCAAAAATATAACCCACTAACGCAGAAAGAACCATAGCTATTGATCCCCAAATAGTGATCCTAATCACAGCAATTTTTATGCTTGAACCACCTGTTTTTGCAGACGTTACCCCAAGTATGACGAGAAAGATAATCGTGAAACCATACAGCCAATATTCCATTCCTTTAACGGGTGCAAAAAGGACAATCAATAAGGGCAGGACACCACCAACAGTAAAGGATGCACCCGAAGCAAAAGCAGCCTGAATTGGATTTGACTGACTAATTTCATTTATGCCTAATTCATCTCTAATATGTGCACCTAAAGCATCTTTCTCAGTCAGTTCAATAGCAACTTGCATCGCAGTTTCTTTTCTCAATCCCCGCTTTTCATAGATCTGAGCTAAAATATTAAGCTCTACTTCAGGCATTTCCTGTAGCTCTTGCCGTTCTCGTTCTATATCAGATTTCTCGGTGTCTGTTTGTGAGCTTACCGAGACATATTCGCCTGCTGCCATAGATAATGCACCAGCGACAAGCCCCGCAACTGTTGCTAATACAATCGGCTCTCTTGTCACACTTGCCGCTGCAACGCCTATTGCAAGACTGGAAATTGAAATTATTCCATCGTTTGCACCAAGAACAGCGGCTCTAAGCCAATTACTTCTGTGTATGTAGTGGCTGTCTAAATAATTGTCTATTGTTATCATTTTAGGTTTATAATGGATGTCTTCTTACAATGAGGCGTAATATTTGTGTCGGAGTATTGGGGGTGTAAGTTGTTCGTTCTTGTCCCTATTGCAAAAGCTATATTAAAGATACCAATTTAACTGAAACGGAATCTTTGCGGTCCCGGAATGAGAGGCTGTATTGGGGGATGTGGTGTCATTGACCCCTCAGTCCCGCAATAAGCGGGACAGCTCCCCTTGCCAGGGGAGCGCTAGCGTACACACCGTATTAAAATCCACCCCCAACCCCCGCCGGCGGGGGACACTGGCGTACACACCGCGGTCCGCCCCGGGTGGACAACATTTCTACACCAGCTAGTCTGTGTGTACGTTTCTTGAGCCAAAGCACTGAATCCCCGTTCACCTTCATTCCGCATTGGCTGGTGCGGCAGTTGCAGGCAAAGCCTACATACTGGCTTTAATAGCGCCAGGCGCAGCGGCGGCGTTTACTCATTTTTTGCTTATTGTTTCAATGGAATTCGTGGTCTTCCTTTGGTCGGCATGGTACTTTTCTGCTGCAGGAAAAGTACTAGGCCCTCCCGCGATTTCTATGAGCGGGCTAAATTTCCCAAAAACTCAATCCCCTATTATCTGTTAGCTAATCATGCCATCTCACATCAAGCCAATCAAAATGAAATCAGAAACTTTAACAGGAAAGACCATCGTTATTACCGGCGCCTCCAGTGGTGTCGGCCTTGCTACTGCAGAAGCTTTCGCAGAGGAAGGTTGCCATTTGATACTAGCAGCCAGGGGCGAGGCGGGGCTTGACGCGGCGGTGGAGCGTTGCCGCAAAATCGGGGGCACAGCGGTAGGGATACCGACGGATGTTTCCGATTACGCGCAGGTGCAGCATTTGCTGGCTGAAACCCTGGCACGGACAGGGCGGGTTGATGTGTGGGTGAATAATGCCGGGGTAATGGCCAGCGGTAAGTTTGAGGAGATTCCTATTGATGTTAGTCACCAGGTGGTTAAGACCAACCTCTTCGGTTATATGAACTGCGCACACGTGGTACTGCCTGTTTTCAAATCGCAGCAGGAAGGAGTGCTGGTGAACAATGTATCTATCGGCGGCTTCATGCCGGCCCCATATAGTTCGGCTTATTCGGCCACAAAGTTCGGCATCAAAGGAATGATGGAATGTTTGCAGGGGGAGATCTCCAACGAGCCGGATATTCACATTGCCAACTTATACCCGCAGATCCAGCGCTCTACGGGCAATATGCATTCGGCTAAATACTCGGGACTGGATTTCAAGGTTCCGCCTTTTGCGGCAGATCCAAAGGATACCGCTGCTCAACTGCTTAGCCTGGCGAAGAACCCTAAGAAGAATAAGTTCCCGGACTTTAATTCATGGCTGCTTAAGACTATGCATGACTTTGCACCGAACCTGCTTGTTAACACGGCTTCCGCGGGAATGCGCCTGCTGATGAAATGGAAAGATGCGCCGTCGACTGAGGGCAATATCTTAACACCTTCAAAAGACCCGCACGAGATCTATGGGGAGTCAATCTTGCCCGTGCAGGTTAAATCTTCGAAACTGGCATTGGGGGTTGGTTTGGCTTTTGTTGCAATTTTGCTGGCTAGCAAGGCTTCGGGGAAGGATTGATAGATGTAATATTCCTCTTTTCTTACGCAGCATTAATCTTATCTAAAATGTCTTAGGAACAATTCCTCAATCTCCAGCATAGTTACTCGCCCAGGTCGGGAAGGGCAAACCTTTTCATAATGGGCAGGATCATAAAACGCCAAAGACTTGATAGAATCTCTGGTAATTAGGTCTAAATGAAGGGTGCTGCTGTCAAAAATTCTATTATCGATAACCCCTGTGCTTGGTGGAAGAGCTGGACAATGTTGACCATCCACAGAATCGTCCTTCAGAGTCCATAGACTGAATTGCCCTACCCGGCTCCAGACTAAGCGTATAACTTCTTCATCAAGAACTACAAGATGAAATTCCCCGTGAACATTTACCGGCCCAAATAATCTTTTGTAAAACACATTTGACCTAATCGCTGACGGTACTTTTACCCTCGATAATGTTGATATGTCGTCGACAGGTTTATACTGATAGCAGGTAAGAGTGTCTCCTTTTTTACTAAGTAACAAATACCGGTGAGACGACAGCCAGTTTGATGAATAACTCACTATTATGGTAGTATCCGCATTCATCTGCATGAATTTATGCATGTCAGTTATCGAATGGCTTTGAGCATGCAGCAAACCAGCGCTTATGATTAGGAGCAGAAGTGTAATTATAGCCTTCATATCTAATAGATGCCACGTTCAAAAGAACTTCACACCGAAGTTAAAAATTAAGCGCTTTGCCGAACCTTTAAACCAATGTTGGGGATCTGCTCTATGCGCCTCAATCTTTAATCTCAAAATCCTGCACCACACCAGTACCCGGACTTGCCAGGCTCGCCAGCACTTTCCCTCTATAGATTACTTTCCAGGAAGTGAGGCCAGCACCTGAGAGATATATCTTGTAGGTCTTGCCGATCTCTGGAGTGAAATTATATGAAAAGGGATCACTCAGGTTGGTGAGGTTTTGAAACTCAATTTCATTTGAGGTACCGGTGATGCGTCTGGTAACTTTCAAATCGAATTTCTGGCCGGTAGCTTCTATCTTGAAATTCCGGGAGTCGGGTTCGAGGCAGCATTCTTCTCTTTCACAGCCGGTAAGGGAAAGGGCGATAAATAAAATTAGAAGGTATTTCATTAGTATGATTTATGGTCACTGGAAGCAGAGAGATTAATTGACCCTAACGGATTTACGTACAAGATAGCTTGTTAGTTACCAAGTTAAGAAGATAGGAGCTGAAGAATGACAAATATTCTTAAATTTATCTATGGACCGGCCGAAGCGAAACTGGAAGCATTACAAATGGCGATTGTTTTATTACAATCCCGACGACCCCTCGATTTTTGTTGACAAACAATTCGGTATCGGCTGGGATCTTAATTTCGCCCACAGGAAGTCTTGGTACCTGATGCTGTTCCTGATCTTGTTTCCGACGCTTGTGGTTTTGATCCCGGTTCTGCTTATTAAATAATTTAAAGAAAGATAATGGCTGCCATAGATCCTGGATTAATAAAGGCATTGTTCATATTGGGTATTGGATTATTAATGCTTTGGAAACCAAGGGTTGTTTCTGAACGGAGTGACTGGGAGGGGTATATTAAGATTGGGGGGCTGGTGGTTTTGTTATTGGGGGTTGTGTTTGTGGTTTCGGCTTTGAATCGGGTTTCGTGTGGAAGTCGGTTTATTTAGGACGAAAATAGGAGAGGGTGTACTAATTTACCGGACAGAGTATTCGTTTTCATCATTGGTTAAAGAGCGCTTGAGTTAACTCTTAAACCAAGGGAACATACTCGGTGATCAATCTATTATTGAATCGAGTGACTTAAATACAAACTCAGTATTTGAGTTGTCTTGAACGACATCGAACTTCACGTTTGTAAGTCTCGCATTACCGTAACTTTTCCCTTTCGTTCTTAATATTCCTTCAATTCCCTGTTGGGAGTCTTTTATCGTGAAAACGATTACTGCACATAAGCCATCCCCCTGGATATAGGCGTGAATGTATTTCCGATGGTCATTCTCTTGATACAAAGCCACCCAGTACGATAATTTTGATTTATCAACGAGTTTCAACTGTTTTGCTAGCTCGCCCTTGTACACTTTTGTTTGTGGAGCATGGGCATTGAAAACCGGATTAGTGTTTTTACAATCAGGTCTTCCGCAAGAACCTATTAAAGTTAAAAAGTAAAATGCCGACAACAATTTGAAAACAGATTTGAGATCTGAAGTCGGAGGTCGGAAATCAGATATGACGGGTAAACGATAGTGGAGGATGCCAAGCATATATTTATTGATTGAGTTGCAATTCAAATATCTTCGGCCATAACTTCCCCGTCACAAAAACCTTGTTCGCAAGAGAATCATAAGCTATACCATTCATCTCTAACGAGCCCGAATATAAATTCTTCGCGTCGTGTGCTAATGAACCCAGATCAAGTTTCCCAACAACTTTACCAGTTGTGGGGTCTATTTTGACAATCGTATTTGTCAACCAAATGTTAGCGTAAATGAAACCTTTAATGTACTCCAATTCATTTAAGTTATTCTTCGCATATCCATCTTCAACAACTGAAACCCTCTTAATCATTTGCAGATTAATGGGAGCTAGATACGTTAACTGCGATGTCCCATCACTCATAATAAGGTTCGTTCCATCCGTTGTTAAACCCCAGCCTTCCTCACTCGGGAAAGTAAATTCTTTGACCTTCTTAAAGGTTAACGCATCATAAACGAAGCCTATCTTGGTTTTATAAGTGAGTTGGAAAACCTGGCCGTTCAAAAAGGCAATTCCTTCACCAAAATATTTATGCTTGTCTAATTCCACTTTCGTGTCGATTTCCCCTGTTTTAAGGTCAACAGTTCCAAATAATGATCTTGTTTGAGGAAGGTCGGGGCTTGCACCAGTACTTTCATAAAGTTTTCCAAAGTGTATGACAAAACCTTCTGTGAATGCTGTTGTATCATGGGGATGGGATTTGATGTAAGTGTAATTTATTGTAGGAGTCGCGTTGGTAGTAGCAGTGGTCTCGGCTTTATTATCGCTAGTTCCGTTGCAAGCAAAAATCAAGACAGCGATAGGAAATCCTGCAATAAGATTTAAAAAGGTTCTTTGTGACTTCATAAGGCCAAGACGCTTCAATATTAGTTGATTAGTTTAAATCTAGGTTATGCAAGCTTGATTATATCCATTAACTTGTTGATGTGAAAGAGAAGATTTTAGGCATATCCCTGATGATACTTCTAAGTGCCTGTGCTTTAACAGTAACTGAGGAAGATAAGCAAACAATGTTTAATAATGCATCATTTGATAATGAAGTGATTTCACGGCTGCCTAAATACCAGGAGTTCCGATCTTTTCTAGAATTAAATGCGGATACGATATTTAATTACGTGGACAGTTTGGTTGCAGTTGGAAAAGGTTCTGCAGATTCTATACTAAAGGTAGATTTCCCGGCTGAGGGAATACATGTATATCGCGATTGCATGCAATTCAGGCGTGTTTATAAAAACCATCAATTCACAGCTTTCCCAGATCATTTGAGGGAAGATTTGAACAACTTTGCTGACTCAATTGGAGAAAGAAATTTAGCCGCATTCACCCTTTGTAGAGATAAAACTGTTCTTGTTCAAATAAGGGAACAAAGAACCGACCAGGGGCTTACGGTTATACATTCTCTTACATGGGATAAGATAATAGAACAGGAACAGCGGTACCACAAAGATACTCTGCTTGCAGAGGATTGTATTTATCACATTGCCTTATCTGCAGATACCAGCTTCTAGGTAAATGCCTTTTGCCAGGGATCTGAAGGTTTACGCCCAACCTAGCTGATTTATAATGATCACAAACTGGATAAGGATCATTGTGTTGAATATAAATCGCTTTTTCCGGATTATAATAAGTTTGCTTAGTTGTCAGGAATCAACTCTTTAACCATCTCCCTGCCATCCTGGTCGAAATAGGTGCAAGTCATTTGAGATATATCCACAACCCATTTTTCTACACCGGCTGCGGCGGCTTGTTGGCAGAAGGTGAGGTAGTCTGTCTGGCCCTGCTGGTGAATGGATAAAGCATGTTCGAGTGCTTTCTTGTTTGATGTGTCGGCTATGGGTAAGGCCGAATATTTGGGTTCGGATGCGACTTTAGAATCGGGAGCTCCATTATATTCCGCATGACCGTCGGAGACAAAAGTAGTATAGGTGAAAACGCCAAGTGCTTTAATATCCTGGATATACCGGGGAAAATCTGCGCCGCTTTTAACTTTGGAATGCGCCTCTTGAATCTGCTGAAGTGTAAACATGTAATGGTCTTTTAAATAGTTTGATACAAAGAACGCGAACGATCTGCGCCGGGCATTGTAAAAATCCGTTTAAAAGGATCGCGAAGAAAAGAAATGTTCCGGTGTTTGTCCGGTGAAGCGTTTGAAGTCTTTGATAAAGTGTGCCTGATCGAAGTACCCTGCTTCATAGGCCCGTTCGGATGGTAAGAGTCCCTTGTGATCGTCCGTCATTACTCTCCTGAACCGAACAATTGACGCATATTTTTTCGGGGAACACCCGACCACACTTCTGAATCGCTTTTCTAATGGACTTGAACTTGAATTCAGAAGTTTTGCAAGATCACCTATTCGGATATTGCCCGCTGATTCATTTATACATTGTATTGCCGCGCTAACCAATGAGTCGGTATCAAACTTACGTTTTATGGATAGGAGGAAATTTTCAATAATACTGATGCGCTCTCGGTCGGTCTGAACTTCACTAATCTGTTCTTCCACGATGCGGATCTGATGAGGACTAATTATGGCGTCGAGCGGAATACTTTGCTCGAAGAGTTCATGGATGGGTAAAGCAAAAAGTGCTGCGGCACCACCTGGCTTAAAACGGACCAAAACGGATCCGCTCGGTTCCAGATTCCTGAATACCCTAACCTTGTTTTGCAGGCCAGTGATCCCGGATGCGGATAAGGGAATACTTTTATTATCGCTGATCAGGGAGAGCCGGCCTTTGTATTGAAACCCTAATACTAAAGCCGTATCGGGTAATACGTTGTACGGCAATTCAGTTTCATTCTCCACAATAATGAAGCTCTCCACTTCATTCTGCAAGGATGCCTGGGCCTGAATAGTTGTAAAACGCATACTTTGGAACGACTGTCATAAAAGTACGGAGGATATTTAATTCGATGAAATATTATCCGGGGAGGATGGAAATCGGCGGTTTATGCAGCAGACTCTGTTGTAGACCGGAGAATTGGTAAGCTGGTTTGTGTAAGAGTATACCAAGTCGACAATGTCACTAGAATATTTACTCGAGCGCCATTGATATTCTCATTTCCTAAACATATTTTTGCCGCTGAATGACTCGGGGTTTTATTAAGTATTTCCTAATACTGTTTGTTTTTTTCTTCAGCGCGACTGGCCTCGGCTCGGCGTTTGTGCAAAAGCCAGGCTCCAATAATCCCTCTGCAGAATCTATTAAGGTATCTGTTCATAGTGGACTTCGCAGTTTTGAACAAGTGCGGACCGTCTTTACCCGTCTGCCTCTGGCGGGAAGTGAACGGCGATCGGATCGTTTTGTTGCTGACGAAAATGAGGTAGAAGAGGATCACCTTTCAAAAAAGGGCGTGACGAAGTATACCTCTTTAGCCTCCGCCTTTGCATTTGTATTTCTGCCTTCTGCAACTATCCATAGCGGTGTATTTGCCCCATTCAAGGATTATCCGGGTAGTTTATCAAACAAAGTTTACCTCCTGTTACGAGTCTTTCGGATCTGACATTCCCGTTCTCTTATCAAATGTCCGTTTAGCGCATCGACACTTAAATGATGTGCCCGTGTATTAATCTACACTTCTAATTATTTCCCAATACTAAATTTATATGAATAGAATTTTCATAGTTCTAATGCTGTGCGGCATTTTGTGCCAAAGCTGTGAAACTAAAAAAGTTGAAAAAGAGGAAGAGACTGAATTCCTGGTCAGTACTCCTTTGGTGAAAGACACCCTGATCACGAAAGAATATGTCAGTCAGATCCGTGCAGTAAGTCACATTGAAGTAAGAGCTCTGGAGAGAGGTTATCTGCAGAAGATCTTCGTAGACGAAGGTCAGACGATACATAAAGGGCAGCTGATGTTCCAGATTAAACCCGCTATGTACCAGGCTGAACTTCGCAAAGCTCAGGCTGAAGCAGAGTTCGCCCAGATCGAATACCGGAATACCAAAAATCTTGCTGACCATAAGATCGTTGCTGCTAATGAGCTGGCGATGGCAAAGGCAAAATTAGATAAAGCCCGGGCCGAAGTGTCAATGGCACAGGTGCATTTAGGCTTTACCCAGATCCGCGCACCTTTCAACGGTATTATGGATCATTTCCAGGTGCGACTGGGAAGCTTGCTGGATGAAGGCGATCTGCTTACAACCCTATCAGATAACAGTGAGATGTGGGTATATTTTAACGTCCCGGAGGCTGAATACCTGGACTATAAAAGCAATCAGTCAGGCCATAATATGTCGAGGGTGAGGCTGCAGATGGCAAATAATAAGCTATTTCCACATGCTGGTGTAGTTAAAACCATAGAAGCCGATTTCAATAACGAAACCGGAAACATTGCATTCCGGGCTACATTTCCAAACCCCGACGGGCTGTTAAGACATGGAGAGACAGGGAATGTACTGATGGATATCCCAATTTCCAATGCATTACTAATACCTCAAAAGGCCACGTTTGAAGTCCTGGACAAGAAGTACGTTTACGTGGTTGATAAGAGCGGCAAGCTGAAATCGAGAGAAATTACTGTCGCTGCCGAGCTTCCGCATATTTATGTTGTGAAGGACGGTTTAAATCAAAGCGATCAAATTCTTCTGGAAGGTTTGAGGCTGGTTAAAGAGAACGAAAAGATCCACTACAAGTATCTGAAACCGGCTACAGTCATGTCTCAGTTAGATTTATATGCTGAGTAATCACCTCTTAAAAATCAGAAGACATGTTTAGTAAATTTATACACAGACCGGTATTTGCTATCGTCTTATCGGTCGTAATGATCTTTGTGGGGGGGCTTGCTATCAAGAAGCTGCCCATTTCCCAGTTCCCGGAAATTGCACCCACCACGGTCAATATATTTATTGCTTACCCGGGCTCAAGTGCGGATGTGTTGGTGAATTCCACACTGATTACCCTTGAAACTGCAATAAACGGAGTGGAGGGAATGCGCTATATCGCCACAGATGCAACCAGTGCCGGAGAGGCAACACTGAGAATCATCTTTGAACCCGGTACCGATCCAAATGATGCGGTGATCCGGGTAAAAACCAGGGTAGACCAGGTCATGCCGCTGCTGCCAGAGCTGGTACAGCGTGAAGGTGTTATTATCACACCCATTCAGCCAAGTATGCTGATGTACGTCAACCTCTATTCAAAAGATAAGAGCATCGACGAGAAATTTCTTTTCAATTATGCCACGGTGAAAATGATCCCCGAGATCCAGCGGATCAAAGGTGTTGCCAGGGCCCAGATCCTGGGAAGCCGCAGATATGCCATGCGGGTCTGGTTAAATCCTGATCGTATGCGGGCATATAAGATTTCCGTG
Source organism: Daejeonella lutea (assembly GCF_900168015.1). Lineage (GTDB taxonomy): Bacteria > Bacteroidota > Bacteroidia > Sphingobacteriales > Sphingobacteriaceae > Daejeonella > Daejeonella lutea. The sequence goes on from NZ_FUYR01000001.1 coordinate 26,771, forward strand.
GAGGAAGTCATGGAGTCGCTTGCCGAGCAGAGTATTATTGGCCGGCCGGGAAGGTTGGGCCAAAGCTCGGGTATTGCAGCTCAGTCGCTGGAGTATGTGCTCACCTACAAAGGGCGGTACAATAAGCCTGAAGAATATGAAAATATCATTGTGCGTGCCAATGCAGAAGGTGAAAGTATACATCTGAAGGATATCGGCACGGTTGAACTGGGAAGCGAGTTCTTTGACATCTATTCCAATCTGGACGGCCAGCCCTCAGCTGCTATCGTGCTCAAACAGAATTACGGAAGTAATGCAAGTGATGTAATTGCTGAAGTAAAGTCAAAGCTCGATGATATGAAAGCCTCGTTCCCGCCGGGAGTAGATTATAAGATCAGTTATGATGTATCCCAGTTCCTTGACGCCTCGATCGAGCAGGTTCTTCATACCCTGAGGGATGCCTTTATCCTGGTTGCTATCGTGGTATTTATCTTTCTTGGCGATTGGCGTTCTACCTTGATACCTATCCTCGCCGTGCCCGTGTCGCTGATCGGGTCATTTTTCGTGATCCAGTATTTTGGGCTGTCGATCAACCTGATCACTTTATTTGCCTTGGTATTAGCTATCGGAATTGTGGTTGACAATGCGATAGTGGTGGTTGAAGCCGTGCACGCCAAAATGGAAGAGAATAAGCTTTCTCCATACAGGGCAACTGTAGAAGTGCTGCGGGAGATTGGAGGTGCTATTATCGCCATCACCCTGGTTATGACTGCCGTTTTCATTCCCCTGCTATTCATGTCAGGACCCGTGGGAATATTTTACCGGCAGTTCTCCATTACCATGGCCAGTTCAATCGTTATTTCGGCAATAGTAGCCCTAACACTGACCCCGGTCTTGTGCGCTATGCTGCTCAAGAATAATCACGGGAAACCCAGGAAGAAAAACCTGCTGTCCCGATCACTTGATGGCTTTAACAACTGGTTCGAACGGGTTACCGGACGATACGTGGGCTTACTGCGGTCGATGGTTAGCCGCAGGTGGATCACCTGGGCCATTCTTCTGGCTTTCTGCGCAGGAATATTCGTTGAAAACCAGATCCTGCCATCGGGCTTTATTCCAAATGAAGACCAGGGCACCATTTATGCGATCATTCAGACTCCGCCGGGATCGACGCTCGAACGAACCAACCAGGTTTCCCAGCGATTGCAGAAGATCTGTGAAGAGATCGATGGGGTAGAATCTGTCTCGTCGCTGGCCGGCTACGAAATCATGACCGAAGGTCGCGGATCAAATGCCGGTACCTGTCTGATTAACCTTAAAAGTTGGTCGGACCGCGAACATACCGTTAAAGAGATTATGGAGGAACTCGAAGAGAAGTCCAAAGGCCTGGGTGCCGTTGTCGAATTCTTTGAGCCCCCGGCTATCCCCGGGTTTGGATCCTCCGGCGGTTTCTCTATGCGTCTGCTGGATAAGAATTCGGATACCGACTACCATGAATTCGATAAGATCAACAATGAGTTTATGGATAACCTGAGCAAGCGTAAAGAACTGACTGGTTTGTTTACCTTCTTTGCTGCCAATTATCCGCAATATGAACTTGTTATTGATAACGAACTGGCAATGCAGAAGGGAGTTTCTATAGGCAAGGCAATGGAAAATCTGAATATCCTGATCGGCAGTACCTATGAGCAGGGTTTTATCAAGTTCAATCAATTCTTCAAGGTGTATGTACAGTCCGACCCAAAATATCGGAGGCTTCCATCTGATATCCTGAAATTGTACGTAAAAAATGACCATGGCGAAATGGTGCCCTATTCTGCGTTCATGTCGCTGAAGAAAACACAAGGGCCTAATGAGGTAACCCGGTTCAACCTGTACAATTCGGCAGCGATCCAGGGTCTGCCAGCTAAAGGCTATACCACGGCAGATGCCATACAGTCGATACAGGAGGTTGCCAAAACAACTTTGCCGAAGGGTTACGATATTGCCTGGGAAGGATTATCCTATGATGAATCCATTCGGGGAAATGAATCTCTTTACGTTTTCCTCATCGTGTTGCTGTTCGTCTACTTTGTGCTGGCAGCGCAGTACGAAAGTTTCATCATTCCTATGGCCGTAATCCTTTCCCTGCCTGTGGGCGTATTTGGGTCGTTTCTCCTGCTAAAGCTGATGGGACTCGAAAACAACATTTATGCCCAGGTCGGTTTGATCATGCTGATTGGACTACTTGGAAAAAATGCCGTACTGATTGTTGAGTTTGCCGTCCAGAAAAGACAGCAGGGTGCCACCCTGCTCGATGCCGCAATTGAAGGTGCCAAGGTTAGGTTCAGGCCTATTCTCATGACCTCATTTGCATTTATTGCCGGTTTACTACCGTTGATAGTTGCAAGCGGGGCAGGAGCCATCGGGAACCGCACCATCGGGGCTTCGGCCCTTGGGGGTATGTTATTTGGAACTGTTTTCGGAGTGATCATCGTTCCCGGGTTGTACTTCATCTTCGGCAGTTTAGCCGACGGACGCCATATGATCAGAGATGAGCATGAAAAGCCATTAACCGAAGGGTTTGTTTACGCCGATGATAGTTTCCCTGACCTAGAAGAAAGTGAAAATCATGTATAAAGAAAGAATATTTTACAGGCTGGGGATTGCTTATGTCACCCTGGCCTTTATAGGTTGCAGTGTGCCAGCCCTGGTGCAGAAAGATGCGAATACTTCAATGCCGGTAACTTATAACAGCTCCCGGGATACACTTAATTCCGTTAACACCAGATGGAAGCAGTTCTTTAACGATCCGTACCTGAGCGCTCTTATTGATACTGCCCTGCAAAAGAACCAGGAGCTGAATATCACCATGCAGGAAATTGAAATTGCCCGGAATGAAATACGGGCCCGAAAGGGTGAGTATCTTCCGTCGGTTGGAGTACGGGCAGGGGCTGGGGTGGAAAAGGTGCCACGCTATACAAATATTGGTGCCATGGAAGCTACCACTGAAATGGAACCGGGCAAGGAAATACCTGAGCCATTGCCGGACCTGATGGGTGGTTTAGTCGCTTCCTGGGAAGTAGATGTCTGGCATAAACTGCGTAATGCACGGCAGTCGGCCGTTAACCGCTACCTTGCCAGTGTAGAAGGTAAGAACTTCTTAGTGACTAACCTCATTGCGGAAATTGCCAGTTCCTATTATGAGCTGCTCGTTCTGGATAATCAATTAGCTATTATCCAGCAGAATATGAAACTGCAGAGTAATGCCCTGGAGATTGTTAAAATTCAAAAGGAGTCGGCCCGCGTAAACGAGCTTGCTGTACGCCGGTTTCAGGCACAGGTGCTCCACACTCAGGGTTTACAGTATGATATCCAGCAAAAGATAACTGAAACTGAAAACAGGATTAATTTCCTTGTCGGGAGGTTTCCGCAGCCAGTGCAACGAGTGCAGCAGTCGCTGGAGGATTTGTTGCCACGAGGCATCAAGACAGGTTTGCCGGTACAGCTGCTTACTAATCGTCCCGACATTCGGCAAGCGGAATTACAGCTTAAAGCAGCCAGACTCGACGTGCAGGTTGCCCGCGCAGCGTTCTACCCATCTTTAGGAATTTCAAGCGGGCTGGGCTTACGGGCTTTTAGTCCTGCTTACCTGTTTAAACCCGAGTCTTTGTTTTATTCCCTGGCCGGGGATGTCACCGCGCCATTGATCAATAAGAACGCAATTAATGCGATGTATTATGGTGCCTCTGCGCAGCAGGTACAGGCTGTTTACAATTATGAAAAGACAATCCTCAACGCAAACATTGAGGTTATGAATGAAATGTCCAGGATAAACAACCTGGAAGAAAGCTATAACCTGAAAATGAAGGAAGTTGAGGCACTGACTCAGTCTATCGATATTTCAAATAGCTTGTTCAGATCTGCCAGAGCCGATTATATGGAGGTGCTGATGACCCAGAGGGATGCGCTGGAGTCGAAGTTCGACCTGACGGAAACGAAGATGCAGCAGATGAAAGCGATGGTTAACGTTTACCGGGCCTTAGGCGGAGGGTGGAATTGATTTGTTTGATTAAGTGTTGAAAAGGTCATGCAGAAATGTGTGGCCTTTTTTGTTTGGGTGCAGGAGGAGGTAGGACGCATGAAGCCGGAAGTTCCTTTAAAATGCCGGGTAGAATACGTCGGGCCAGTTGCGTAGTTAACTCATGCAGAATCTAGCATAGGTTGCTTTTCCCGTTTTCGGAAGATGAAAAGGGCTTTAAGCACTAACCTTACGAGCCAGATCTTACTTTTACAAAAACTGTGCTGCAGCCCTCGATGCAATAGATCGGACCAGCAGGACCCATCGTGAGTTCTCCCTCTTTTATTTTATAAATGTAATTCTGAATGGTCTTATCCCTTTTCATAAGCTGCACGGTGATGCTGTCTTTGATTGTATAGCTCACATATTCACTAAAGACGTCGCCCTCAAACTCACCATTTTTTTTAAACTCGATATAGTCCTTACTTCCTTTAGCCAGTCGAAATTCCTGGGGCCCGCCGATAGAAATATAAGATCCAGTGAGCTTCCATTTACCTTCAAGGTTGGTTTCTTGCAGCATATCTGACTTATCGCAGGAAGCGGAGAAAATTAGCACCGATAGCAGGACCAATAAACCCGCTAAAGTTTTGGGTAGGAAATTTCTTGCAGTTTTCATCTGGTTCAGGTTTTTTGTTGTGAGTGGTTGAAAGCTCGCAACCTTATAGGCAAAACGAGTCTTTCCGTGAAAACGTTACAAAAATGGAAACTATAGTTGAGCAATGAGCTATGGGCGATGAGCTGTCAGCCATCAGCTATTGGCTATGAGCTTAATGCACAGGCGCTAAGGTGACAGGCACTGGATATAGGTACTAGACGTTCTTACATTTTTAGAAATTCTGGAGCCTTATAGATCAGCACGGCTGGCCAAAGTAGGGCCTTCCCGACACCTAATGCACCTTTTGCAAAATTGTGGGCAGCTGAATAAAATATATGCCGTCCCCCGATAAATGCCATCAGGTAGATGATCGAGATTTCATGATTTTTAGGAACAAGCGATTTAGACTTAGTCAGACCCTCCCTGAGGGCTTCAAGTTTTGAGCAGTGAGAGGCCGCATAGTCAGAATGGTAAATTGTTAAACTTTCCCACCGAAAATTGAAATTCACGCAGAATTTTCACCTTTTTTCTTAAAAATCTCGAAATAAACAGAATTCTCCATTACGAATTTCATAATTCGTCAAGTACCGGCCTTGCGAAATTCATAATTCGCGAAGTGCCGGCATTATAAATTTCATAATTGCGAGTTAACCGGCATTGAAAATATCGTAAAAGTGCATTTTATGTGAAAAAGAGGGGGAATTTTAGTAAATTATAGAAAGGAGAAAGTGGAAGTGAGTTGACGGTTGAGGGTTGACAGTTGACGGTTGGAGGGATTGAATTTGGACGGGGAAGATAGGATGAATGGCGGGTGGAGATTCGATAGCTATCGGGTTGAAAGTTGAAAGTTGAAAGTCAGCGAGGTGGGAAATAATTAAGGGAAGAAGCCTGGATGAGGGGCGAGTGGAGACCCGATAGCTATCGGGTGGAGCATTGAGAGGTGAAAGAGGAAAGGAAAATTGAAAACTAAAGTAGGACGGATAACTGGTCGGGGAATGAGGCAAGAAAACGGATCGGGGATGGAGCTAAATGGGGGAGGCGAACGCAGGTGAATGCTAAGTGAATGAAATAGGAAGTCTGAAGTCGGAGGGCAGAACGTGGCAGGTAGATCTAGGAGGAATGTTGGATTAGAAGCAGGTGGTATGATGAAAAATAGAAGAAACTGGATGGAGGAAAGAAGGTGAAAGGTGAAACCTGAACGGGAAAACTGAAGTAAGTTGCAGAGCTGGGGATGGGATTGGGATGCAATGCAGAAACCTGCAGCTTTCATCTCAAATTGACTCCATTTTGATGTTTAGGGCTTCACCCTGTTTTAGTACTGAGATCACACTGTCTAAGCACTGAGATCACCCTTAGATAAGAAGGCGGGAAATAGTGCGGGTATGTGCGGGTTTGGGTGGAAATGATTGAGGCGGTTGCGGGTTTTGGCGGGGAGGAATTGAGGTCTGAAGTCGGAGGTCTAAAGTCGGAGTTGGAAGGTTTTTTTGGGGAGGAGTGTAAGATGAACGTAGCATAAAGCAGGAATGAACGTGAGATAACTTAGGATAACCATAGGATGGGCCTGCTAAGAGAAATTGTACCGGTATGAGTATTAAATATAAACCATTTAAATGATTGCGTATGGGAAAGGAAGAATGAAGCATGAGGAACGAAGTAGGAAGTATGAAGTAGGAAGCGGAGGTCAGAAGTCTGAGGAGGGCTCCTGGAGTATGTGGCCACGTACTATTAGGAAATCTTCCCGGGCTTGACGCGGGTTTTCGGGAAAGGGTATGAGCGCATGGCTCTCCGCCCAGACCGATTACTGATTACCGATTACTGATTACCTCTTCAAACGGCAAAGAAAGACCTGCATAATTAAGTATGAAATAAAAGATCGATTAGAGCGGAATTTACGGCTTAGAAGCTGTTATCTGGATGCGGACAGAGCATCTTATCCGTCCAGTGTGACACTGTCAATTGTCCACTGTCAACTGTCCACTCAAAAAGGCTGGTGCATTACAGTTATTGGGTTCAATTCCCCAATGATGCCGCAAGTATAGTGAGGTCCGACCCGGCGGATTGTACACTGAACGCGAAATAGGCGGTAAGTATGAAGACTCTGCTAAAAGTATTATTTAAGAGCCAAGTATCAAGAATCAAGACTTCCACAAAGCGTACCTATGTCGCTAAGTGGGGATGGGTTAGGAATGGGGGATCACGGCGCGATGAGGAGCAGGCGGAGCTGCGAGTCATCGCGCCTTTTTTAAGGGTAGGTGGTCGTCATGGCGAGGAGGTACGACGAGCCATCTTTATTAAGTTGAGAGTGGAGAGTTGCTTCGCCCGCCGTAGCATTA
>NZ_FUYR01000001.1:33967-618697 GCF_900168015.1 Daejeonella lutea
AAGGCGCGATGAGGAGCAGTCGAAGCTGCGAGTCATCGCGCCTTTTTTACTGAAAGGTGATCGTCATGTGTTAATGGAGAAGTGAGAATTGAGAGTGGAGAATTACTAGACGCCGAGTCAATTGAGAGTGGATTCGAGATTGCTTCGTCGTGCCTCCTCGCAATGACAGGCTCTTCGTGTAGGATAGTCGGGCGGGAAAAAAGCAACGCAGCGCTTTTTTCCCGCCCGACCCCTTATCGTAATGAGCCTGTCATTGCGAGCCTGCCTGCCGGTAGGCAGGCGCAGCGAAGCAATCTCTCTGGATACGGCTGAATTTGACTGATTTTAGGCGGCAGTGGGGAATGACAGTTAATATAAACTCGGAACGAGCTGACAGTTGACGGTTGGCAACCGTTGACAGTTAATTTATGCTCCGAGATTGTGCCTGCTCTTTAGCACCACTGTTTATCCGCCCAGACGTAAAACGTATAACGTACAACTCCCTACAGCTCCACTTGTCTCTTATACGTCTTTATGGCGTTAACGATATTGCTTACGATCTCAGCCTGGCCTTCCGGAGAGTTGATATAATCTTCTTCCGTTGGGTTGGAGATGAAACCGATCTCGGTCAGGACAGCTGGCATGGTTGCCGTCCTTAATACTGCAAGACTTAGTTCCTGAACACCACGATTTACGCGGCCTGAAGCGATGTATTCGTTCTGGATGAACGTGGCTAGTTTTATGCTTTGCTCACGCAGGGTGTTTTTTACCAGGGAAACGAAAATTTCAGTGGCTGGGTCTATTGCAGCTGCGTCCTTTTCGTCTAATTTATATTCCTCCTCCATGGCCATGTATTCTTTGATGGCGGCATCCTGCTCATTTAAGCGGGCAAAGCCGGCAACAAAGGTTTCTACACCCCGTACCGACGTTCTGTTCTTTGTATTTGAGCCCATGGAATTACAGTGAACGGAGATCCACAGATCGGCCTTGGCTTCGTTAGCCATATCAATACGCTTCTTAAGATCTTTTGAGTTCGATTCTTCGAAATGCATATCCCTGGTACGGGTATACATCACAGTTACATCCTTCATGTTCTCTTCGATGGCCTTGCCTAATTTCATGGCCACCTGCAGGGTGACGTCTTTTTCCTTCGAGTATCGGCCTGTTGCACCGGTGTACTTTCCGCCATGACCGGCATCAATTACGATGGTCTTGATGCGGTAGGGCTTGTCGTCGGCAGAAGCTTTGAAAGATGTAAATACTAATAAAAATGCAAGTGGTATTAATGCGGAAATGTATCCGATCAATGGGTTCTTTTTCATCAGTTTGAGCGTATATTTTAACAGTTAAACAAATTTAATAATCATCATTGAATTAACTAGCTAAATATTAGGTAATTCTGGATAATTTCCCGTGATTCTAAACCTTTCACGGGGTTGTTATGGTATGAAACTGAAAATTGGGAGATTTATTGTGGGGGATTAGGGGTTAGGCTTTAGGGGTTAGGGTCCACCGGACGTATAGGACGAAGGTGGGATGATATTTTCACCGGCTCAGACCTAATACCTAAAGCCTAATACCTACTCGGACGTTAGGCTTTAGGCGTTAGGGTCCACTGACCGTACAGTATGAAGGAGGGATAATATCTTCACCCCGGCTCAGTCCTTATCCCTAATGCCTAAAGCCTATAACCCATTCAACCGTTGCCAACCCAATCCTCATTTACTACATTTACACTTAAACACGACACACCATGCTAAAAAGATTCACTCTACTAATCGTCCTACTCATAACCTATGCCGGGGCTAATTCCCAAACCCGCTCCGAAAACCTGTTCTACATGGTCAATACCCCCGAATCCTTTGAGAGCTTCCGGGCGAACGTGAGCCAGATCTCGATCGTTTGTCCGCAGACGTTTTTGGTGAGTAAGGAGGGCACGCTTTCGGGTACGGTTGATCAGCGGGTGCTGGCGCTGGCGAAGGCGAATAATGTAAAGGTGATGCCGTTGATTGTTAACAGCGGTTTTGATCAGAAGTTGCTCCATGATATCGTGACCAACCCGGTGGCTCGCAAGCGGTCGATTGAGATGATGCTGGAATATGCTAAAAAGTATGATCTGGACGGCTGGCAATTCGACCTGGAAGGTTTGAGTATACGTGATATGGCTGATTTTACGCTGTACTTCAAAGAGACAGCGGAAGCGCTGCATAAAAACAAGCTGCAATTATCTGCTGCGTTGGTACATGCTACGGAGAATGTGGGCGGCTCGAGTGCATACCATTTGTTCCTGTATGAGAACTGGCGGGCGGGCTATGACTTTAAAGCATTAGCGGAGATCGGGGATTTTATCTCGATCATGACCTACGATCAACACACGCGCCGCACGCCGCCGGGACCTGTTGCTAGTCCGGAATGGATGGAAAAGGTGATCAAGCATTTACTAGCCCAGGGCGTAAAGCCTGAAAAGCTTTCCATGGGCATCCCGAACTATTCGGTGCACTGGTTTACTGACTTTACTGCAGAACGGGGTGGCTTTGCTAACGGCCGCAGTGCGAAATACCCGATGGTGCAGCAACTGCTGGGACAGAATAATGCGAAGAAAATGTGGCACGAGAAAGGCCAGGTGAACTGGGCAACCTGGGATAATGAGGGCGTGTATGAATACCTGTTTATTGAAGATGCACAATCGCTTAAGCCCAAGCTCGACCTGCTGAAGAAATATAAGCTGAGAGGTATTTCGGTATGGGTGCTGGGCGGCGAAGATCCTGAATGGTTTACCGTGCTGAAAAAAGAAACGGTACGAAAGTGAGAGTGATCAGGGCATTTCAAACAATCAAATTTTATTAAGGCGTGCTGAAAATAGGTGTCATTGGGTTAGGCGATATCGCCCAGAAAGCATATCTGCCGGTATTGTGCAACAGGGAACTGGAACTCCATTTGTATACCCGCGATTTGGAGAAGCTCTTCCGCATTGGAAGGGAATATCGCTTTCAGAATCTCCATCAGAGCTTTGAGTCTATCCTGAACAGCGGAATACAGGCGGCATTTGTCCATACTTCGACTGGCAGTCATGTGGAAATAGTCCAGATGCTGCTGATGCATAACATTCATGTGTACGTGGATAAGCCCGTTACGTATGATTATGCATCAACGAAGCGCTTATTGGAGTTAGCGGAAAGCAAGAACCTGCTCCTGATGGTGGGTTTTAACAGAAGATATGCGCCTGCGTACCGGGAATTAAAACAGGTTGTGAATCCGAATATGATCATCATGCAAAAGAACCGGGTTTCCTTGCCGGGTGATGTCCGCACGTTCATCTTTGATGATTTTATCCATGTGATTGACACGCTGTGCTATTTGTTTCCTTATCCTGTCAAGGAGCTTACGGTGAAAGGCCAGAAGAAAGGCAATTTGCTTTATCATGTGGTTGTACAGATGATTGCCGACAATGGTGCGATTGCTATGGGCATTATGAACCGGGATGCGGGGTTGGTAGAAGAGCGGGTGGAAGTGTTTTCATCCGGGGAGAAGAGAAGTGTGGTGAATTTGTCTTCTTTAAGTGTGCATGTCCACAGGGATGAGACGAATAAAGCGATGGGTGATTGGGATTCGATGTTGTATAAGAGGGGCTTTGAGCAGATTATTGGGGATTTTCTACAGGCGGTTAGGGCTGGAGGGAAACCGCAGTTTGCGATTGGGGATTGGCTGAGGACCCACGAAATTTGTGAGGAGGTGGTTCTTCGACTTAATAAGTAGAACGGGGTGCGGTTTTAATGCAGAGGGCGCAGAGGTTTACCTGCCGGCCGGCAGGCAGGCACGAAGGACATTAAGGAGGGCAAAGTCGCACAGCGTGAATATGGGTAGCGCTAAAGATTTACCGCGGAGAGCACAGAGATTTCCACGGAGAACACAAAGAAAAAATGTTAATATTAACATAGAGCGAAAAGTTTTTCACGGATGGCATAGGAGGTCTAGCAGAATTTATCTCTGTGCTCTCCGTGTGTTACTCCGTGCTCTCCGTGGTTTAATTATACACTTTATAATTATTCCGATACGCAGTATGCCCTCCTCAGTTATTTCCTTCTAAACGCCATTTCATACGTTCCAATCCAATCCTTAACACTCATCTTTTTCATCAACTCCCCAATCAGCTCAAATGGAATATTTTCCGGCTTTTTAAAGCGGATACAGCTTTTGCCCATGTCGAGCTTGGCTTTTGAGTGTTTCGGGAATTCGGAGGCGAACCAATCCAGGATCTTGGGGTCAGCATACACGCCCATGTGGTAAACGGCAATGAAGTTTTTTTGTGAGGCGATGCTAACGAAAGGGAGGGGCAGCTTAGGATCGCAGTGGTAACCGGCTGGATACAAGGCATGGGGAACGACATAGCCGGGCAAGCCGTAGCTCATTTCTTCGGTGAACCCTTCCGGGAGGTTATCCTTTATCACCTGCCGCAGCCTGGTCATCGCGGGTTTTCTGTCCTCAGGCAGGGAGTCAAAATATTGGTCGACTGTCTTTATGTCTGATTGCATAGCGTGCTATTTATTTACTTTCCACTGGTGAGTTGCACCGGCAATAATCTCTTTGCCCCAGACAGGGAGTTCGGCTTTTAAGCGCTCCACCGTCTCCTCGCAAGCATCCATAGCGGCTTTACGGTGGGCAGAGGACGTGAATACGAATAAGCAGATCTCGCCGGCGGCTATGGAACCTAAACTGTGATACACATGCATGCAGGTCAGGGGATATTTGGCAAAGATATCCTCGCGGATGACGTGCATGTTGTCCATCGCCAGTTCTTCAAAAGCGGTGTATTCAATGGCTGATACTACGCCGCCCTCGGTTTCGTCGGCACGTACCTGACCGAGGAAGATACTGTGCCCCCCAATGGCTTTCTGGGTGCTGTGCTTCTGAATACTTTCGGCGATGAACGATGGGGATATCGGTCCGGTAATGAATATGTTCTTTGGTTTTCTGTCTGACATGTTAAACTTCCTTGTGATCCTTCCAGGCGAGGATTCCACCCTTCAAGCTATAGATTTTTTTTGAATTACCGTAATGGCTTGCAAGTATCCGGGCAGCATTCAGGCTGCGTTTCCCCGACTTGCAGAAGATGACGATCTTGTTCTCTTTTATCTGATTGACTGATTTTTCAAAGCTGCTTAATGGCAGGCTGAGATAATTAAATTCATTGATCACCGGCGTTTCATTCAGTTCCCGTACATCGATAACGGAAAACGATGGGTCCTGCAGCATCTCTTCAAATCGATCGGGATCAATCTGGGTTGCCGATTGACTGGAGCACATCAGTTCGTAATCTTTCGCCTCAAAGGCAGCAAAGTTAGCCGGTATTAGGGAGTGGCTACCTGCCTGCGGTTGAACCTCCAGATCATACATCTGATTGTTGAGAGAATTATAGGTCATCAAGCGATTGATCAGCGGTACGCCTATCTGAGCTATGAGTTTGATAGCTTCATTGGCCATCATTGTGCCGATCATCCCCGGAAGGGTACCGATCACACCGGCTTCTTCACAGTTTAAGATCTCGTCTTCGGCGGGCGGGTTTGGAAAAACATCGCGGTAGTTACTGCTTCGGCCGTTATTTGTTGCCCAATTAAAAACAGCTACCTGGCCTTCGAATCTTGAAATGGCGCCATAGACAAGAGGTTTGCCGGCCAGAACGCATGCGTCGTTGATCAGATAGCGGCTGGCGAAGTTATCGGTGCCGTCCAGAATAATATCGAACTGCGAAATGATATGCTGTGCATTTGTGGTGCTGAGCGATTCGTTAAATGGGATGATGTCTATCTCGGGGTTCAGGGCAGATAAAATATCAGCGGCTCGTAATGCTTTTGACAGGCCGATATCGTCGGTAGAATACAGGACCTGACGGTGGAGGTTACTCAAGGCAACCCTGTCGTTATCCACTATGCCGATGGTACCTACTCCAGCGCCTGCGAGGTACTGAAGAGCAGGACAGCCTAGTCCGCCAGCGCCTATGACCAATACTTTGGCATTATTCAGCCTGATCTGTCCGGCTTCGCCAAATTCCTTAAGAGAGGTTTGCCGCTGATATCTTGGGTTCTCCATCACTATCCTCCTGAAAATGGTGGCAACAATGCAACGGTACTATTGTCGGTTAAACCAATGTTTTCATTGATTACCTGCTTGTTCACAGCGATCGCATATTTGGAATCTGCAAGTCCGGGGTACTGCCGGTTTAATGCAGTAATCAGCTCATCGCGATCCGATACATCGTTCAATTGCAGTTCAGATACACCGGTTATATCTGTCAGCTGCCCGAATATTAAAACCTTAACCTGCATTTATGTAAAGATAAGCTTCCAGCCGGCCATCATGAGAACAAGGGCCAGGGTATTTTTTAAGATATTCTGATTAAACTTGAGGGCACCAAGATAGGCGCCGCACAATCCTCCGGCGAAAGCCACGGCTACATAGCTCAGCATGTCAGGACTGAAACTGATGCCTTTGGTCAGCTGGCCCGCTAATCCCGATAAGGAGTTAACAAAGATAAACAGGGCACTGATAGCGGCTGTCTGTTTCTGGTTGGTCCATTTCAGCAGTAAGAGGATAGGAGATAGAATTATTCCACCGCCTATGCCGATTAGTCCGGAAAGGAAGCCGATTAGTGAGCCGATCAGTACCGACAAGGCGATGTTTGATTTCTTTAATTCGGCGTCGGGGATATTCGCAAAGAAAAGGAACCGGATGACCGGGATGAACAAGAGTGAGCCCAGGATCCTCTTATAGATATTGGCGTCCATAGAGATCAGTCCGCCAACAAAAGCCAGAGGTATAGATGCCAGGGCTAAGGGGAGAAAGATCTTCCATTTGAAATGCTCCCCCCGGTAGAATTGGATGAATGATGTGAGCGAAACGAAGAGGTTAAGAATTAATGCGGTTGGTTTCATCACCTCAGGTGTGAAAGCGTAAATAGCCATGAGTGCCAGGTAGCCGCTGGCACCGCCATGTCCGACCGATGAATATAACATCGCTACGACGAAAAGGAGGATATAGAACAGGTAGATGCTATCCATAATACTCAGGTAAAAGGTGAATTTCTACCAGCTCGTTCTCGCTGTATTCTGCCCGGCCTTCTTCTAATCTGATCAGGCAATTTGCTTTGGCGAATGAGCTCAGGCGGAAAGATTCCTGTGCTTTGAGATCACTGGCCGAGATTCCATCGTAGTAGCCTTTCAAGAACTGAGTCAGCCCGGCTGGCTTTTTTAATGAAGTTTTAAGTGGTGCTGTCCGACTTTCCAGTGCTGTTTTACGCGAGCTCATTTGCCCGAGGGCCGGAAGGACATATTCGTAATAGCAGCTTAGTACCGAAGCAGGGTTACCCGGCAAGCCAAATACGACCTTTTGTCCTTTCTTCCCAAAGAACAAAGGTTTACCCGGTTTCTGTCGGATCTTATGGAAGATCTGTTCCACATCATTTGCCGATGCGGCACGGATCACGAAGTCGTAATCGCCAACGCTTACGCCGCCGGTTAGTAATACGACATCTGCCTGGTCAAGAGCCTCCCTGATAACTCCGGTGAGGGCTGCAAGAGTATCTGCTGATGAATAGAATTTGATTTGCGAGACCCCAGCTTGCTTCAATGCGGCATTGAGCGCAAATGAATTTGATTCATAAACCTGTCCGTGCACGAGCGATTTGCCCGGAGCCTGCAGCTCATCGCCAGTCAGGATAACGGCTACGGAAGGCCGGGGATAAGCAGAAATATTTTCAATGCCTACACCAGCAAGATAACCAATGGAAGCGGGTGTCATTAAACTGCCTTTTTCGAGGGCGATGGCGCCCGACTTGATTTCGCTGCCCTTGGCCCGGAAGTTCAGTCCTTGTACAAGACTTTCATCTTCAATCAAAAGCTTATTACCATCAACCCTAACCTTTTCCTGCATCACTACCGTATCCGCACCGTCAGGAACAGCAGCTCCGGTAAAGATCCTGGCGGCAGTATGGGCTTGCAGGTATGTGCCACTGGTCGATCCGGCAGCGACTTCACCGTAGATCGTCAATTCTCCAGTTGCCTGCCAGCCATTATAGTTGATTGCATAGCCGTCCATCGACGATTGATTGAAGGGAGGGACATCGGTTTTGGCGAAGACATCTTCTGCAATAACGAGTCCGCCTGCATCCATGAGCGACACGTTTACCGGGCTGAGAAGTTGAATATGAGCCTCTATCAGATCCCGTGCTTCTTGTACTGAAATAAATTCTGACGGCATAATTAAAATTATCCTCCAATACTGATCATGCTCCTGTTGTGCAGGTCTTCGGTGTGGATCTTTTCAAAATCTTTGGTGAACTGTCCCCCGAGTTCCTTCGCTTTGGAGCCTATACTTTCCAGGATGAGAGGCAGAATATCTTCGTTATTTCTAAGGGCGCCGAGCAGGTTGGTTTCCTTAGTTGAGAACAGGCAGTTTTTCATTTTCCCGTCGGCGGTGAGTCGCATCCGGTTGCAGCCACTGCAGAATGGGGCACTCATGGTGCTTATCACTGAAAAACTGCCCTGGTGCCCTTCGATGCGATACTTCTTATCGGTGTCATTAACACCATCATGAAGCCGCAGAGGAGAATATCTTTCTTCGATCTTGTCGAGCATATCCTTCCAGGTAAAGACCTGGTTACTGGTCCAGCGATTGCCATCAAAAGGCATAAATTCTATGAAACGAACCTGCACGGGCAAGTCTTTGGTCCAGGCTATGAAGTCAAGGATTTCACTGTCATTGAGTCCTTTCATCACAACTACGTTCACCTTTACCTTAAAACCGCGGTTGAGCATCAGATGGATATTGTCCATTACTTTCTGGAAGCCATCGCGACGGGTGATAATGTTGAACTTATCGGCATCGAGCGTATCCAGACTGATGTTTAAGGATTTCACCTGAGCTTTTTCCAGCACATCGACAAAATCGTGCAGCCTGGTTGCGTTGGTAGTAAGGCTAAGATCCACGGGTAATTTCGACAGGCGGGTGATGATGTCGGCAGCATCCTTGCGGACGAGCGGTTCACCACCGGTTAGCCGGATCTTATCTACACCATTTTCAACAAAAGTTCTGGCGATTGCTTCGATTTCATGCGGCTGCATAAGCCTTGAAGCAGGCGTAAATTCATAATCCTCCTCAGGCATGCAATAGAAGCAGCGAAGGTTGCAATTGTCGGTAAGCGAGATTCGCAAATAATTATGAGCCCTGTCGAATGAATCAATAAGCATTTTTAAAGGTAAGTTATTTAGCCAAGTTCTTATAATCCTCAGATGTATCGATGTCGATACCACCTTGCTTAAAGGAAACGAAGGAACTGACTTCTTTGTATTTGTCAAAGAGCTTTTTGGCACCGGCATCACCTTCGAGGGATAAAAGATCGGTGAAAAGGCTGGAGTGGAAGAGGGCTGGAATGCCTTTGGTATCGTCATAGCTGCATCCGACAATCGCATCGCCTGTTTCAGCCTGCTTTGCTAGGAGGGAAATGAGGATGGTAGCATCTGCAAACGGCTGATCACAGACCATCAGGATAGCGGCATCGAGATTAGGTGAATTACTGTTCAGTGCATTGATCCCTGCTTTAATCGATGAGGCGAGCCCGCTTTGCCAGTTTGGATTGTCTACCCTAACTATCCCTTTATCATCAATTTGATTGTTAATGAGTTCCTTTACGGCCCCAAGCACAACGAGGGTCTGCTTCGCTTTCGTAGCCTTTGCGCTGTCGATGGCATGCTGTAAAAGTGTCTTGCCCCTATACGCCAGTAACTGTTTCGGCCTGCCGAGCCTGGACGAGCTGCCGGCGGCCAGGATGATTACTGCGTAGCTTTTTATAGTGTAATCTCCCTGGGCTTTCATATGTCAAGTTCTTGGGTGGATTGGAGTCTCCCTGAATTTAAGAAAATTTCCATTACGATTAGCAAAGGCAGCTTTGATACCTGCTGCTAGGGACAGGGCTATCTCCTCAGGTGTAACAGCGCCGATGTCGAGACCAACAGGGGCATGGATGCGGTCCATTTCCGCTTTGGTTACTGGGTTGCCTTCCTCTGCCAGTTCTTTCCAAATCCTTTCGGAGCGAACCCTCGGTCCGAGCATCCCTATAAATGATGCGCGGGTTTGAAGTGCTCTTAATAAGTTCTTCTTATCTGTTTTATAATCATGGGACATCAGGACGATAGCTGTATGTTCATCGATGGTTAAACTACTGAATTCTGATGCTGGGATGATCGTATTGGCATAGTTTCGGATCTGGGGATTGATCTTAAGCACATCTCCGCAAACGCTTACGCGCCAGTCGAGTTCTTTTAACAACCTGCTCATGGGATAAACATCGTATTGATGACCCATTAATACCACGCTGATCTCCGGCGGCAGGATTTCGATGAATATTTCAATGGAACTTCTATCAGCAGAGAATTGGGCTGGTGCAGATTTGTTTTCAGCGATCTGCTGCAAGACGTTATCGAAAATGGCCGTTTCAATGCGCGGGTTTTTTAATGTCGAGAGGCTGTCGCGGCCTTTATATCTGATCACATCACCAGTCGCCACTTTGTCCCAATTCCCTTCAAGTGCGGTAATGGTTAGAAGAACGTGGGTATCGCGGCTTGCTTCAAGGCAGGATTTGAGTATTTCTACAGGGTTGTTTTTATCATTCAGATCCAAGGGTGTAAAAAGTACGTCGATCACCCCATTACAGCCGAGGCCCACTCCAATCTGGTGCGGGTCATCTTCCGTGGTATCGTAGGTGATTAGGGTAGCGCGGGAATTATTGATTGCCAGTCGGGCACGCTTTAAGGCATCGCCCTCAAGACAGCCGCCACTTATACCGCCGATCCATGTGCCGTCATCAAATACGAGCATGCGGGCGCCGGTGCGGCGGTAGGATGAGCCTTCTACACGGACGACGGTGGCGAGGGCTGCGTGGGTGCCGGATGGGATTGTGTTGTAGGCTTTGATTATGGCTTTTATTTCTTTCATTGATTAGGATAAAAATAGGAGAAAAAATAGGAATAGGATTCATAGGATGATAGGATTCATAGGATTATTGGAAGGATGTCATCCGATAGCTATCGGATGCGAGCGACAGCTGGAACCTCCTCTCGGATTTTAGTAAATACTCTAAATATTATAACTAATCGATAATGCTAGTTTGACACATTAAGAATCGATCGGCATTTAGTACATTCGTTATGCTTAAATAAAAAGAACTATGCGAAAAATATTCATGACCGTTGCTTTGCTCGTGTGCTTTGCGGGTGCGCAGGCTCAATCGGACAATCCTAAATTTGACCAGGCTTTGGCGACCAAGGTTGGTGCGGATGACTATGGGATGAAAATGTATGTGCTGGTGCTGCTGAAGACGGGGACTGCCGGGATCACGGACAAGAAGGTTATCGACAGTTTATTTAAGGGCCACTTTAATAATATGGAGCGGCTGACGGCGGAGGGAAAGCTAGTTGT
This sequence comes from Daejeonella lutea, assembly GCF_900168015.1. GTDB lineage: Bacteria > Bacteroidota > Bacteroidia > Sphingobacteriales > Sphingobacteriaceae > Daejeonella > Daejeonella lutea. The sequence continues at coordinate 45,416 of NZ_FUYR01000001.1, forward strand.
TGCGGGTCCGATGGGAAAGAATGATAAGAATTATAGGGGGCTTTTTATTTTAAATGTCCGGAAAGTGGAAGAGGCGAGGGTGCTGGTTGATACTGATCCGGCGGTAAGGAGTATGATGCTGGATGCGGATTTCCTGCCGTGGTATGGGTCGGCAGCATTAGGGGAATATTTGCAGTATCATGAGAGGGTGGAAAAGAAGAAGATGTGATTCGGATAAAAAAACAGCAATAAGCGCCGTATTAGGGGATCAGTCTTTAAAAGTGATAACGAACCTCGTGCCTTCGTTGATTTTGCTTGTGACGTCGATGGTGCCTTTTAGATTGGTGACGTGATTATACACCAGGTACAGGCCTATTCCCTTGCTGTCGTTATGATCGTGGAATTTCTGGTTTAGCCCGAAGATCTTATCTTTTACTTTATCCATATCAAATCCCATCCCGTTGTCAGTAAAGATGAGTTGTTTGATACCGGAGTTGATCGCTGTTTCGATGGTAATTACTGGGGTTACTCCCGGTCGGGCATATTTGACCGAGTTTGTTATCAGGTTCAGGAATATGCTGTCGAGATAAGCGCGGTTAAATTTAACTTGATCAAATGCGGCGAAGTTGGTCGTTAAGTTTACCCGCGACACATCCATAAGAGAATGAATTGAAATGAGCACGGACTTGAGGCTGTGAGAAATGCAGACCTCCTCGGTGTCAACTGGCAGCCGATCTTTCTTAATCAGGACGTCCACTGAATTATTCAAAACTTCGCTCAGGCTATCGGTAGTAGTCTTTAACACTTCGATATATTCCCGAATTTCCGGATCGCTAATCTTATCGACATCCAATAGGCTGAACAGGGAAATCAAATTATTGACCGGGGATCTGAGGTCGTGCGATGTTGTATAACTCAGGTGTTTTAATTCCCTGTTGATCCCTGTCAGATACTCAACATGCTGGTTTCTTTCTTCCTCAAGCTTTTTCTTTGCTGTAACGTTCTTCGCAATAGCATACACTAATTCATCTTTTGGCGAGGGCATGGAAGTCCAGGATAGCCAAACTATCTCGCCATCTTTTGTCTGATAACGATTCTCAAAATTTAAAAGCGGAACACTGTTCAATACGACTTCGCGTGACGCTTTGGTTATTATTTTGTCTTCATCGTACACAAAATTGCTGATTGGTTGTGACAAGAGTTCTTCATTGGTATACCCGAGAACTTTCGAAACGGCCGGGTTGATTCGTCTGAAATATCCATCGAAACCGGCAATACACAACAAATCTGGCGACAACTCGAAAAAGTGTTCGAATTTATATAATGGGTCGGATGGCTGGTCTGAGTCATTCATAGGCAATCTGAAATGATCTAAAAGTAGATGAATTTACATGATTTCTAAGTAATTTCTGCATATCGTTACGCCTGTAACACACAGAAAATTAAAGTATACGTGTGAAAATTAACTATTAGTCTAATTATCAGCAGTTAAGGGAAATCGTAAAAATTAAAACTGCAATTAATTTACAGGAAACACTTCAATAAAGAATAACTGCGCAACAATTGCAATACCGTAACTCACAAGGAAGGCCAGTACGAATTTTAAAATTAGTGGGCAATTTGGTTTAGGCCGTAATTAGTAAAACGAAAGCAACCCTTTTTTGATTGGCGCCGTACTCCCAATAACCAACTATAACTAAATAATTTTATGAAAGCTATTTTTAAAAGCCAATTGATGACAATAATTGCGGTGTGTGCAATATTGATGGGTACTGTTTCAGGTTGTAAAAAGGATGATGATCCGGAGGTTGACAATATGAAAAGGGTAACAGTGACTCTGAGCGGGGCTCAGGAAACTCCTGCTGTTCAAAGTACCGGTACAGGAACGGCAAAATTAGTTTTTGATCCGGCTCTGAAAACTATTAACTACAATATGACCTGGACATTGGGTTCATCAACCGCAACCACCACTAATATGCACTTTCATGGTGCTGAGGATGGTTCTGATCTAAAGAGTTCGGGTGTAGCTATCGGCATCACCGGATTTACAACGGCCAATACGGGAACGATTTCCGGTACAACTGTGGCATTGACAGATGCTCAGGTTGCGCAACTTTTGGCAGGAAAATGGTATCTGAATATTCATAGCTCGACCGTGCCAGGAGGGGAATTAAGAGGAAATATCAAATTCTAAAGCCTCTGGCTTTTTGAATTTCAATGAGGTGGCAGATTTCATGTTCCTGTCACCTCATTTTATGTGTTTAGTGTGAATTGGGAATTAGGGATCAGGTTTTAGGCTTGAGGGTCTGACCTAGTTAGGGTCTGACCAAGAAAATTAGACCTGCACGTAACTTTGTCTTCCGATTGAACAAGTCAATAAGGATTTTTGTGCAGTTATCTTTCGCGTTTTTGTCACTAATCCCGGCAGAAGCGCAGGAATTATTTGTCGCAACAGAGCCAGCAAGCAACCAGCCCCGGAACTCTGTCAGGGTTAGGCTTTCGAATGAAGGTGTAGCAGAAACCGACCTGAAGAGCAGGACAAGTTTAGGTTTAATGTACGGACTGAACAAGAACCTGATGATCAATGCGAATGCTTACATGGCAGATTTTTATCAGCGAAAGCAGCGGATTGGTGGGTACTCATTTTATACAAAATACCGCTTCCTGAATATTGACAACGCTCAGAAACACTTCCGCGGGGCTGCATTTGCTCACTATTCCACTGTTAAATTTCCAATAATACATGACGAGATAAATCTGGCGGGCGAAAATAATGGACTGCAGGGTGGACTGGTTTTCACACAGCTGCTTCATAAACTGGCCTTGTCGGGATCCGTTTCATATACCAAATCACTGGATAAGTTTACTCCGGGGCATGAGATGCTGCATGATGATGCCCATAACAGCATAGGGTATACTTTCTCAACCGGCTATCTGGTGTTTCCAAAGGAGTATACCAACTACAAGCAGATAAACACCAATCTTTATGTGGAATTTCTCGGTGACTCACATACCGGCTCGGGCAGGAATTTTATGGATATATCGCCGGCAATTCAATTCATCTTTCACAGTAAAGTGAGGCTGGACCTATCAAAGCGCCAGCAGCTTTGGGGGAATATGCAGCGAAGATTTAAAAATTTATACCAGGTACGGGTTGAATACAACCTTTTCAATGTATTGTAAGTACAGCGGACCCTGCATTTCCACAACAGATGCGCATCCAGGTTACCTTATTCGTTTCATGGGGAAAGCCTGACGCTTTACTACACCTTTGCTGATCCCTGAAATCTCAGCGATCAGCGAATCTTTTGATATTCTTGTATAAGAAATAAGCTGAGGGAAGTCGTGGTTCTTGTTTTCAAAGACGACTTTGTTGTCGGAGTTACTGATCATGGGAAAACTAACAGGCTGATTATTGTTCTGTCCGTTTACTGTGGGGATGTAGATAAGAAGATTGCTTTTTCTGACAAGCTGGATGTTCTCAAAAACTACTGTGTCTCGTTCTCGGATCATATAGCTTTTTCCGGCCAGCTCGCTATTGCTCACTTTCTTCCAGGATTCATACATACTGCCGCGAGAGGTTTTATTTTCCCAGGTTCCAATCAGCCATTCGGCCTCATGAGTTTGAAAATTGCCGCGGGTTCCCATGCTGCTGGCGAGGCTGAAGGCAATGCAAGTACTTAGAAAGAATTTGATTTTCATATTACTGGGTTTACTGTTTAAATATGAATGCAAACATAGCTCTGGTGAACTACCCAAAATTGTAAAGATGCGACCTTAATCTATTCCAGAAAAAAATGCAGTCAACTTCAGGTTATCAGAATAGAATTGTTTGGGGCTGAGCCCGGTGAATTCTTTAAAGTCCTTTATAAAATGGGCCTGATCATAGTATTCACTCTCATGGGCGATGACAGTGAGGCTGTTTGAGTCGCTGCGTTGAAGTAACTTCAGCGCGGTCTGTAGTCTGATGATCTTTAGTAGTTGTTTAGGGCTCAGGCCCACAACGACAGCAAACTTTCGCTCTAACTGCCTTCTGTTCACACTCATTTTTACGGAAAGATCCTCGACTGATCCCTGGCCCTTTAAATTAATTATTTCCTGCACAGTGTTCTTTACTGTTCGATCGATCGTTTCAGGGATAGATAGCCTGCTTAAAAAAAAGGCTTCGATGATGCCTATCTTTTCTGGGATTGTTTCTGCAGTAGAAATTGCCTGCCCCACCTCCCGGCCATCATTTTCAAACAGCTCTGTGAGTGGTACCGCTCTGTTGTCCATATTCTTTATTGAGATACCAGCCAATGGAGTAAAACCATCCGGGTGGAATCTTACAGCAAAAATGTTTGTGGCACCTGTTGGCTCGATGTCCAACGGAGAAGTTATTTGTCCGAATACAAAAGCTTTCGGTTGGATCATTTTACTCCCGTCCTTTAGATATTGGACATAACTGTCGCCGAGATGAAAAATCATTTCCATACATCCGTCAGGTACGATGCGCTGCTTTTGAGGCAGGAGTTTTCTCGGGCCCCGGAGAGTCCAGTAACATTTAATAATGGAGGCTAAAACGATACCTGGGGGAAAGGTTTTGTAATCCATGCTGCAATATCAGGTTATTTAGACTAATCCATTGAGCATGTGGTCGAAAATTGGCTTGCATTTTTCTTTACAGCAGGGATAATAATGTCCGTGCTTCCACTGATCAGATTTGGGAGAAAGGCCCCACCAGAATTCTGTCATTGCAAGTGGTTGCAGCTGATGCTGGAAAGCATAATGCAGGAGTTTCGGTCCGGCGCATTCCCCGGCACCACTTGGCGGATTTTTGTAATTGGCTTTCTTAAATATCTGTGCCAGGCTTTTTTGCTCGCCAGCCTGATTCAGGAAGAAGTAATGGTCGAATATCTGATGCTGCAGGGAATTCGAATGCATGCGGCGCTTGGATTTCAATAATTTTACCTGTTCTTCGTAGTCCGCTGGTTTCGACTCTTCTAGAGCTTTGATAAATAAATTGATGCGGGTGAGGGCCTGCATGCCTTCGGTTACAAAACTCTGGTCTGTCAGGCTATCAAATACAGGAGGGACAAATTTTGTATGATTATTGCCTCCGGCAAGTTTGCCGGAAAATGCTGCGAGGTAGCCAACCTCGTTATTTTTGTCCTTTACTACGAGCACACCAAACATCTTACCTATAATCGCACCCTGCTGACCTTGCGATAACCCAAAGTTGTGTTCCCAATCGGTTTGCGTTTGCAGATAACGTTGAAGATGTTTTGCGGCAATTTTTGCTAATGGGTGGGGAGTTTTGTCCAATGTAAAGGTTTCCGGCACCTCGAGTTCGGGCGTTAAGGAAGTTAACGGTATGAAGAACTTATTTGTATGATTTGTTTCCGCGCTCAGTTCAATCCCTTTCTTCGTTTATAGTTCCCTGAACTTGAACCCGTACTGCTTCAAAGCTTCTTCCAGTATGGGCAGACTCGCCTTGCCCATCCCGTGAAAACTTAAAAGTTCTTTCCGGCTCAAGCGGGCAAGTGCTTCAAGAGTAGTAATGCCGTTATTTTCCAGAGCCCTCCTGGCTGGAGCACTTAATCCAGACAAAAATCCGCTTTCAGGCTTGCGTTGACTTTCACAAACCGGGCAAGTAGGGCAGTCGCTGCTTTTGTAATATGAGTGACCATTAGGGCAGGTCCTTAATGTCTGTTTATCGCTAGTCATTCTGCTTTTGTAAATTCTCCAAAATGCCAAAGTATTCCTGATGGATCGTGAACGAAGCATTCCCTGCCCCATTCGAGTATTCGAATTGGGGTAAGTTTGATATTCTCATATTTACTTTCCAAATCCAGATCAACAAGTTCTTTCCAAAAATGGCTCACATCTTTGACTTCCATGAAAACCATGGTGTTGTCAACCCAATCCTTTACATAGGCGTCCTGTAAATAAAATCCAAACTGTCCGCTTGTAAAGAGAGACATATTTGCAGTTAGAACGGTTTGCTGGAATCCAAGATCCCGGTAGAAGGAACATGATATTTCAAAGTTTCTTGCTCCGATAAACGGCCGGATGGAAATTGCCTGATGATTCATTGCATTGCTTACCTGGTTTACTCAGCAAAGTTACCGGATAAATCCAAATCTCATAGTTTCAAGCTTAACCATAACGATCTATCATTGTTTAAACTATATAGATTTTCTCTATAACGCCATAAATTTTAAGAATAATTACAAGAGGAAGTTTATTGTAGATTTGGCAAAAGACTTTAAAATTTATTACATATGGAAGATCATTCACACCCACATCACGACGCCAAAGTTGGCGACATGAACACCGAGAGCGCAGCGAAATGTCCTTTTTCAAGCGGAGCACTAAAGCATAGTGCCGGCGGTGGCATGACCAACCGTGACTGGTGGCCAAATCAGTTAAACTTGAACATCCTGCGTCAACATTCGTCGTTGTCTAACCCGATGGACAAGGATTTTAACTATGCTGAGGAGTTCAAGAAACTTGATCTAAGTGCAGTTAAGCAAGACTTGTTTGACCTGATGACAGATTCTCAGGATTGGTGGCCGGCTGATTATGGTCATTATGGTCCCTTCTTTATCAGGATGGCATGGCATAGTGCCGGTACTTATCGGATCAGTGACGGACGCGGAGGAAGCGGTTCAGGTTCTCAACGCTTTGCGCCATTAAACAGCTGGCCGGATAATGCAAATCTTGATAAGGCCCGTTTGTTATTGTGGCCGATCAAGCAGAAATACGGTAAGCAGATATCATGGGCAGATCTAATGATCCTTGCTGGTAACTGCGCACTGGAGTCGATGGGTTTTGCGACGTTCGGTTTTGGTGGCGGTCGTGAGGATATTTGGGAACCTGAGCAGGATACTTACTGGGGAGTTGAGAATGAGTGGTTGGGCGATAAACGTCATGTTGGTGAGCGCGAGCTTGAGAATCCGCTTGCTGCTGTTCAAATGGGATTGATCTATGTAAATCCGGAAGGTCCCCATGGTAACCCGGATCCGATTGCTGCCGCTCGTGACATCCGCGAAACTTTCGGTCGTATGGCGATGAATGATGAAGAAACTGTTGCATTGATTGCGGGCGGTCATACATTCGGTAAAACTCATGGCGCTGCCGATCCAAGCAAATATATTGAGAAGGAGCCTGCAGGTGCTGGGATTGAAGAGCAGGGCCTTGGCTGGAGAAATAGCTATGGTACCGGGAATGCGGGTGATACGATCACGAGCGGTTTGGAAGGTGCGTGGACTACTACCCCAACCAAATGGAGCAATAACTTTTTTGACAATCTCTTTGGTTTTGAGTGGGAGCTCACCAAAAGCCCCGCAGGAGCTAGCCAATGGAAGCCAAAGGGCGACGCAGGGGCAGGTACTGTGCCTGATGCACATGATCCGGCGAAAAAACATGCACCCTTTATGCTGACTACAGACCTTGCTTTGATGATGGATGCTAATTACGCTCCAATTTCTAAGCGTTTCCATGAGCATCCGGAACAGTTTGCAGATGCCTTCGCGAAAGCATGGTTTAAACTGACTCATCGTGATATGGGACCGAAAGAGCGTTACCTGGGCCCTGAAGTGCCGAGCGAGGAACTATTATGGCAGGATCCAATTCCTGCAGTTACACACGAGCTGATAAACGACCATGATATTGCTGACCTAAAGGGCAAAATTGCTGCTTCTGGGTTAACCGTGTCACAGCTTGTTTCAGCAGCGTGGGCATCAGCGTCAACGTACCGCGATTCGGACAAAAGAGGCGGAACTAATGGTGCGCGGGTTCGGTTGCAACCACAGCGCAGCTGGGAAGTTAACAATCCTACACAGTTAGCTGCCGTGCTTCAAAAACTAGAGTGGATACAAAAGGACTTCAGTACTGTTAAAACTGTTTCGATGGCCGACCTTATCGTTCTTGGAGGTTGCGTTGGCGTTGAACAAGCTGCTAAGAAGGCAGGTTATGACCTTACTGTGCCATTTAAAGCAGGAAGGGCAGATGCATCACAACAGCAAACTGATGTAGCTTCATTTGCAGCACTTGAGCCAAAAGCTGATGGCTTCCGTAACTATCAGAGCGGCCGTCATAATCCGTCGGCGGAAGAAATGCTGGTTGATAAGGCGCAATTGCTGAAATTAACTGCTCCGGAAATGACTGCCCTGGTTGGCGGTATGCGTGTTTTAAGCACCAACTTTGATCAGTCTGCTCATGGAGTTTTCACCGATCGCCCGGGCACATTATCAAATGATTTCTTTGTGAATTTGTTAGATTTCGGTACAACCTGGAGAGCGACATCAGATAACCAAAAGGTGTTTGAAGGTCGTGACCGTAAGACGGGTCAGGTGAAATGGACGGGTACCCGTGCTGATCTTATCTTCGGTTCTAACTCTGAGCTACGTGCTATTGCTGAAGTTTATGGCTGTGAAGATGGAAAGGATAAGTTTGTGAGAGATTTTGTAGCAGCCTGGAGTAAGGTAATGGAATTGGGACGTTATTGATAGACGGGAATTGGTTATCGGTGATCGGTTATCATTAACCAGTAATCGGTAATCAGTAATCGGTGATCAGTAATCGGTGATCAGTAATCAGTATACAGTAATCAGTAATCAGTAATCGGTAATCAGTAATCGATGGGTAACTGATTACTGATTACTTTTTTTTACTGATTACTTTCTCCTACGCTTTGCGTACAAACTCAGACTTCAGGGCCATTGAGCCAAATCCGTCAATCTTACAGGAAATGTTATGGTCGCCTTCGCTCAGGCGGATGTTTTTCACCTTAGTCCCGGCTTTAATAGGTTTTGGGGCGCCCTTGACAGGAAGATCTTTGATCACGATCACAGAATCGCCGTTCTTCAATTCATTGCCGTTTGAGTCGAGAATTTTCAAGTTGCTTTCGTCAGTGCTTTCCCCATCTGACGGTTTCCATTCATGGAAGCATTGTGAGCAAATCAATTTTTCTCCTTCGGGGTAAGTAAATTCTGAATTGCATTCCGGGCAGTGGGTATTTTCGCTCATTCTTTCTACGTTGATGAGCCAAAAGTAGAAAAACTAAACTTATCCGTTTTTGCGATATTTAGTAAGCTTTATTTCTTTTAATGGGTTTCCGCCATCTAAATATAGTTTTCCGTCCTTTTTAAGGGCTTTTGCAATATTTCTTAGTGATTGGCTTTCTATTTCCGGGTGCCTGCCGTCCAAAGATCCCACTCGTACGGCTACTGCAAGGTCAAACAATTGTTCTTCTGGCTTGAGTTCGAATTTTTCTATCGCAACATGCCTATATGAAAGATTGCCCCGAGATATTTCACTTTGAGAACCAGTAACTGCTTGTTGAATCGCTTTTGCTGAGCGGTCAATTGCCAAAATATGTCCCTTGACAATGTGTCTTGAAATCTCTCTGGCCATCGCACCCGGCCCGCAGCCAATTTCCAATACCCTTGTTCCTTCTTTTAACGGCAGGGCAAGTACAATATCCTGTAATCGCTTAGATAATTTCATTTCTATTTTTTGCGTAATTGGTTTTTGCAAGAAAGCAAAGCTGAACAAACCGTCGTTGATAAATGTGACTAATCTTTACGAACAAATGGGTTCATTATTGGGTCTCATTGCATTCATTTTGCGTAAATAAGGGGATTGTGGAGTTCCATGTATATTTCAGGGTGAGGAATTTTTTCAAAGCCGTATTTTTGGTAAAGCCAGTCGGCTGTAGAGGTTAGCAAAATCCAGCGCCTTAAGCCCTGCAAATTAGGGTGATCCATTATGATACTAATGAGTTCTTTGGAAATTCCTTGTCCACGATACTCCTCTAGAAGATAAACATCTCCAAGATAAGCTATCGTTGAAAAGTCGGATATTATTCTTGCAAAACCGATTTGTTTATTGTGATGGAACACCCCAAAATTGAGAGAGTTGTCAATTGATATTTTTACCTTTTCAAACGGGATGTTTTTGCTCCAATCGGAGTGGTTTGCCAGGAAATCATGGATAGCATTGATGTCCATTTTAGACTTGTCCGTCGTGTAGAAGTAATCTCCTATTGTCTTTTCAACAAGCATAATATATTATTGGGTGTTTTCACTCGGTATGCTGAAAGGGTATGAAATTTTATTTGTACCAAAATCCGGATCATTCAATACTCTCAGTACCAAAATAAAAAGAAAGTCAGCAGTTTCAAATATTAGCGACAGTGTTATTGAATTTCTCTTGGGGCGTAGTCTTTCTACATCAACGTAATTTAGTCTTCTTTCGAACAACACTAATAAACGGCAGCACAAGTCTATTCAAATGATAGCAGTTCAGATTAGGTACTTTTTAAACTTTTCGGACCAGTAAGAAAATTTCCTCTTCGAGCCGCATATAGCCGTAGTTATAACAAAAGAAGTAAGTGTTGCCATTCTGTGTACAGTGCAGATGAGTATGATAGGTCAGGTCGAAACCAGATCGAATTAGAACTTCTTTCTTTAGTTTGACCTTGTTACTGGTGCAAAGCTTAGTTAAAATCGAATGGTTTTTGCGGAGGATAGCATTCACCGGCCGAAGTGCTGTCGCAATGCCGGCTTTTATTTGGTTGTTGTAGCTGCTGCGACACTGATCATCGCAGAATTTCTTATCGGCTCTCCCATGAATAGTTGAGCCGCAATCTAAACATTCACGTACCATGTCTGAACGATATTTAGGTGAAAGTTAGTTCATGTCCTTTTTATCCGGATATAAACGTGTATATCCGTTTATTCTCCGGTTAAATTTTATTCTGTAGCACAATTTTGTTTTGTCGCTGACCGAGGGCCGGTCAGTGTTCGTTAATGAATATTTAAATTTTAACACTATGAGTAATTTAAGAAACAGTGTACGCCTGATGGGATTTTTAGGCACCGAACCTGAGGTAAAAATTATCGGAGAGAAAAAGAAGCTTGCGAAAATGGCAATTGCCACTAATGATGCCTATAAGAATGATAAGGGCGAAAAGGTCGAAGAAACTCAGTGGCACAACCTGGTGATGTGGGACGGATTAGCCTCGATTGCCGAGAAATACCTTCACAAAGGTTCTGAAGTAAGTGTTGAGGGTAAACTAACCAGCCGCTCTTATACTGATAAGGAAGGTGTTAAAAAGTATTTCACCGAGATCGTGGTGAATGAGTTACTCATGCTTGGCAAAAAGTAGGGGTAGATTTAGATGAGAGGGCAGGGGCTGATGCTCCTGTCCTTATTAAGCTCGATGGATGAGGCAAAAGGCAGGAGGAATGAGGCATGGTGGAGGAGATCCGAGGTATGAGAATGGGGGAATTCAGAATTTAAAATCCGTTCTCTTATATACTCCCGGACGGGCATGATCGCCCTCTTCAAAATCAAATTCTACTGCTGTAATGCCTTTAAGTTCAGTAAGGGAATAGGTGGCTTCCGCCAGATAAGCCTGCGCTCCTTCACTTCCTGTTTGCTGGGTTAAATATGTGGCATCAGCAATGCTCACAAGCGCCTTTTCACCGTCTAGTTTTACCCATTGTAATTTAATCTCGGGGTATTTTAAGTTTAATGCATCGACAATGTCAGAAGGTTCTAAATTAGTCATATCAGCAGCTGGATCTCTTCGGATCTCCAGCGCATTGGTGCTATCACCGATCTGTACATTCCATGGGACCACGAGGGTTTTCTCGCTATCCATAGTCTCCTCCTTTTCTGGTGCGGTGACATTCTTAGATGGTTCGCTTTGACAGGCAGCAAAGGAAAAGGTGGCGAGGAAGAGATACTTAAATAGTTTCATTGCTTATGGGGTGCTATGTGCTACTGGAATAATTTTTCCATTAAAAAATTTGTGTCCAGTGAGGGCAAAATCAGCAATATACTTACCCATTTCGAAAGCCATTACCGGTGATTGGTAATCCGGGAAAGCTTTTTCCAACATTTCCGTTTGTGCAGAGCCGAGTGCAAGGCAATTAATGCTTATTTCGCGGTCAGCCAATTCAAGTGCAAGGCATTCAGTGAGGATATGCAAAGCAGCTTTGCTTGCTGAGTATGCTGATAGTCCGGGAAATTTCTCACTTCCCTGAAATCCACCCATGCTTCCAATATTTACGATGTGGCTTTTTGGAGGCATTAGCGGGGCAATGTTCTGGATCATTTTAACGTGACCAAGAAGATTGTTCTGAAGCATTTCTGCAAAATCGAGCTGAGAAATCTCCATGAAAGGTTTGTTAATTAAAGATCCGGCATTGTTAATTAGTACATCCACAGTGCCCATACGGTCCTTAATAAAAGGAATAAGTCCTGTTTCATAATCATCGTGCACAATGTCAAATTTCGCGCTGTACAGAAAACAGTCAGGATTTAGTGCTAGTGCGATTTCCTGTAATTTACTTAATTTATCTTCGGATCTGGCAAGGGCAACGACTTTGTGAGAGCCGACTCCAGTAAGTTCCAAAACGGATTCAAATCCGACACCACTGCTTGCTCCTGTAATTACAATATTCATTTCTCAATTCGTTAGTTGGGTCACCGGGTTTTTGATCAGGTGAAAACCATCGTGGATGAGCTTGGTTAAAGTATGCTCATTCGATGCTTTCATCTCCAGGTAAATTCTGATTTCGCGAGCGGTTGCTTTATGAATATTTTCGTGCTCGAGTATTTCGAGAATTTCCATTGAACAGAGCCAATCTTCTCTGTAATTATCCTGAATTTCTTTCCATACAAAAAGTAAATCCTCGTAGTTGGAGTGATGTTCACGGCAGTTCCGGACCTTGCGAAATAGTTCGTGATATTTAATGGTCTCAATGTCGTATTCTGAATGATGGGTAGCAGTTTTAGAAACCGGCGCTGCTTCCTCAAAAGAATCTTTGTCGGCAGCACCGCAATAGGCAGAAACAATTTTCTCTCCAACTGCCATGTCATAGACACCCCATGACGGCTCGAAGAAAATATTACCCTGTTCATCTTTTACGGTGCAGTCAGAGAATGTTATGAGGATTATTTTTCCTTTTTTTCTATTTATGGATTGAACTAAGCCACTCACTGTCAATCCACTTGTAAATTGAAGAGTTGCCGTTTCGTTGATCATTATACCCAAGCTTTGCAGGTTTTCTTCTGACGCATCTTCAAGACCCAAATTTAAATTTTTGAGGCGCCCCACAGGAGATGAGAAGCCATGGGAATGGTATTTTTTGTCGTGTCCATCGAGCTGTTTGTTCTCAAAAGATAAAGCCGATGGTCCGGTAGTTTTTATGAACTGCAACTCATCGCTTGAGTTCATCCCCATATCAGTGAATATGCCGCTTACCTGTATGCCGGAACTATATGTTGCAGTACAAACATTTTTGCATTCAATTGCTTTGAGAATACCCTCAGAACCACCGCGCCTGAAGGCCATCGTATCTGCGAACTGCTCCAAAACATTTATGAGGTTTTGGAAATCGGGTGTTACAAATAGTTGGGGTTGAGGTTTGGTAATGTCGAATGGATAGTTGATTGCATCTAAAGTGTACCAGTGTTTTTTGACCTCCGGAGTCATGCAACTGGTGCTTTCACCAATCGAGGAAAGCAGTCCGGCACCATAGATCTTTGGATCATCCAAAGTTCCGATCAGCCCATATTCCACAGTCCACCAATGAAGTCTGCTAAGCAGTGCCATTTCAGAGGGCTCTCCGAGGTTCTTCTGACAAAAATCTACCCTCTTTTCTGCTTTCCTGAGCAAGCCGGGATCGGCATCATGCATTTCTTTAAGAATCGATAATTCGCGAATAGCTTCGTAAAGTTCAAAATCCTTCGAGGAAAACATGGCTTTTGCCCCGATAGATCCGAAATAGCTCAAATATTCGTGATAATCTTTGTCGGCAATAATTGGCGCATGACCGGCACTTTCATGTATAATATCGGGGGCGGGGGTATATTCAATATGATGAAGCTGGCGAATATCGGCTGCAATAACTAAAACCCGATAAGATTGATACTCCATGAAAGCAGACGGAGGTATAAAGCCATCCACAGTAACAGCTCCCCATCCGATTTTAGCCAGCGCATTGTTCATTTCCTGTAAATCAGGAACCTTTTCAATTGTCAGTCCTGCAGCCTCCAATCCCGGGATATACGGATAATACGCAATGTCTTTCAGATAACTATAGTTTTGGCGCATTACATACCTCCACACGGCATGATCAACCGGTGTATAGTGCTCATAATGTTGTTCAACGATAAACTGCCTAAGGTGATTAGGTAGTTGTTTTACCTGCGGATTGTTAAAATCATTAAAGCCTGCCATTGTATTGGTTAGTAGAGATAGATGTTTGTAAAGTTAATGATTTTTCCTGCCTCTTGTTTTTCCAACACGCCTTTTTTGCAGTGATAAGATAGATAATTTTGTACTTTTGACACTGTCAACACTATGAAAAAGCGAATCCTTATTACTGGCGCTGCAGGCTTTATCGGGAGTAACCTGATCAGCAGTTTATTACGTGAGGGACGCTATTGCGTAATAGGACTTGATAATTTTGACAGCTTTTATCCGCGAGCTGAGAAGGAAAAAAACATTAGTCCCTTTACCGACGATAAAAACTTCCGTTTTTACGAAGGTGATATTCGCAATAGAACTGATTTGGATGCCCTTGATGACATTGATGTCATAGTCCATTTGGCAGCTAAGGCCGGAGTAAGACCGAGTATCAAGGATCCGATTTTGTATCAGGAAGTAAACGTAGGGGGGACCCAGAATCTCCTTGAGTTTGCCCGTAGAAGAAACATCAAGCAATTTGTGTTTGCATCATCAAGTAGTGTTTATGGGATCAACGAACATCTGCCCTGGTCAGAGGAAGATAAGCTGATGCCTATAAGCCCTTATGCATCTACAAAACTTTCCTGTGAAATGTTGGGCCATGTGTATAGTCATTTATATGGGATTCGATTTCTAGCTCTGCGTTTTTTCACGGTGTATGGTCCCGGACAGCGTCCTGACCTCGCAATCCATAAATTTTTCAAGTCGATTATCAATGGAAAGCCAATTCCTGTTTTCGGTGATGGCTCGACCAGCCGCGACTATACCTATGTGGAAGACACTGTAAAGGGGATTGAAGCTGCAATTAACTATGAATCTTCGGATTTCGAAATAATGAATTTAGGTAACCATCGTACGGTGACTTTGCATAATTTGATTATAGCAATTGAAGATTGTTGCGGTAAAAAAGCTATTATTGATCGCCAACCTGAACAGGCGGGTGACGTGCCTCAGACCTATGCGGATATCACTAAAGCCAAAAGGTTATTAAGCTACCATCCATCGACAAATCTGAAGAAGGGGCTGGATAATTTCTATTCCTGGTTTCTCAAAAATCAGGACATCTGATACGATGTCGTTATTGATTTCAAAATTCAGGCAAGATTGATTTTCTTTTCTCCAAGTTGCTTTGGATAAAAAACGAAATAGATTCCGCTGAATGATAAAATTGCAGAGATGCAATAAAACAGAAGGCTAATTATAACCGCAAGGTGCTGATCCATCTGGAAATACTGCGCTCCATATACGAATACAAGTTCTCTGGCACCCAATCCACCAACTGTAAAGGGAAATATCGCTACAAGCGATGACAATAGGAACATGAAAAGGTAGGGTGCAAATTTACCCTCATGATTTAACGCGTATAAAAGAATTATCACAGACACCACCTGCATGGACTGAACGAGTAATGCTTTGCCGTGAGTTATAAAAAAGTTGTAGCTGTAGTCAAGGAAGTACCGACGCATAACAAAATAGTATACAACACTTCCGGTGAGAACAACACTTATGGGTACCCAATTAGGTATTCCCAGGTATGGAATGAAGATAATCAGAATAGACGTAATTAGCCCAAGTGCCCATAGCCCGCTTAGCCGATCAAAGAAAATTGCCTGAAACAGCCTTCTGCCCTTGATAGAGAAGCGTTTCCTTAATAAAAATATTTTATAGCCATCGCCTCCGATTCCTCCAGGAAGAAACAGGTTGTAGAACATTCCGAGCAAATAAATCTTGAAATTGTATAAAGCGGAAATATTCAAGCCAATACCCCTAAAGAAGCTATTCAGTCTTGAAGCGGATATTATCTGAGAGATTACAAAGGCAACGAAGGCAAAGAAGAGAAATAGTGGATTTGATTCACTAAAGGCATCTTTCAGGTCCTTTACCTCTACCTTCCTTGATACCAGGTATAGCGATAAACCTGAGATCGATAATTTTAACAGAAGTTTAAAGAATTTCCAGCTTTTCGTTTTGTCCATTAAAAATCCGTCTAACCTGGTAAGTTTTTCTGTTAGTTCCTTCGAAATAGGTCCGCACGTTTATTTCAGCTAATATTCCGAATGTAATAAGCTGGATGCCGGCAAGTAAAAGTATTAGTCCGAGGATTAATATCGGCTTGCCCCAGATATCCTGCCCCATGATTTTCAGTATAAGCAGATAGACATTGATCAGGAGTCCGATACCGAAAGAGATAAAGCCCATTGTGCCAAAGAGGTGCATTGGCTTCTGAATATATTTCCTAAAAAATACCATGGTTATCAAATCGGCCATTACTTTGAACGTCCGTCCCAAGCCGTACTTTGAGGTTCCATGAATACGGGCGTGATGTTTTACGTCTACCTGGGTGATGCTCGCCCCCTGGAGTTTGGCCAAAACCGGAATGAAGCGGTGCAGCTCACCATAAATACCCAGATCTTCTGCTATCTCCCTTTTAAAAATTTTTAAAGTACAACCGTAGTCTTTGATGTATACACCGGTCATACGCCTGATGATAGCATTCGCTATTTTCGACGGGATCTTTCTGAGGAACATTCCGTCCTGACGGTTTGCACGGTTACCGGCTACAACATCCCAATCTTCATCTTTCAACTTCTGAAGCATAAATGGTATGTCGGAGGGGTCGTTCTGGAGATCGCCATCGATCAATGCAATGTATTTACCAGTTGCATGGTCAATACCAGCGGTCATTGCGGTACTCTGACCATAATTTTTACGGAGCTCGACCAGGTTATTCCTGATATCAGCATGCTCTCTGATCTTCTTTTGAGTGCCATCTGAAGAGCCGTCATCTACAAATATCACTTCATAGTCAATGCCGGTTAAAGCATTACGAATCTCCGACAAAAGCGGCTCAATATTATCCCGTTCATTTAAAACGGTGATCACAACAGAGAGTTCTCTCATTTTACCTCGTAGAATTTTAGGTCGTGATAAGTTTTTACTAACCTGGCGTTAGGATACTTTAATTCCCGGTCAAATGTAAAATAATAACCTGGCTTCGCCGTATTCTCGGTGAATTTCACTTGTGCCATGCGCGTTCGCTCAATATAAAATATCAAACGATCATGAAACGGGATTGCGAGCTCTCCGGGATGGTATTGGTAAAAGAAGAAGGACTTCCCTTTACTGATATTACCCATCTCAATTGCAGCTTGTTTGTAGTAATTCTCGATTTTATGGTGTGCACGATGTGGCAAAACGAAAAGGCTGAAGGCTAACCTAACAGTTAACAACAAACCGACAAAGCCCAGAAGTTTATGACTTTTAAACCGATAGATCATCCATGCAAACAGGCAGCACATGATGAAAATAAGAATGACTTTCAGCTCAACAAAGGTAACATATGGCGAAAGATCGAAAAACAATGCTGCCGGCACAGCAAGGCTGACGAGAATAGCTAAAGCGAGAATAGTTCTTTCAAATACGATGTTCGTTTTCGGAAGTGCTTCTCTATAGGAGTAATATGCATGGCTCCAGATAATGAATAGGAGGGGATACAACATCATCAGATATCGTGGTCTTGTTTGAGGTGAAAGCCAGTAAACCCAGATGTTTGCAAGAAAGATAATTGCAATGTATTTTAGAAATGGATGGGTTTTGATTCCCTGAATAAAACCACTATGAAAGCAAAAAAGTAAAAGTAAACTTGCTGGCAACAGGTGGACTGTATGCTCAAATGGAAAGGAGATCACATGCAGTGCAGTGGCTGCTATCCCAAATTCTGTAGCAGTCCTTTTGCTGCTCTGATCCCAAATTGTACCTAGATATCCTTCCAGATTTGGATTGTATTGGTAATAATTCAGGAAGTAGATGCCAATTAAACTCAAACAGAATATCCCGCTGATAATATGCTGCCAACTAAACAATTTTTTCAAATTCCGGGTATAAGCCAGCAGTGCGAGCAAGGTGAAACCCTGGAAGACAACGGATGGCAGGCCCTTGCATAAAAAAGTGATCGCAGTGATCAGATAAGATATAAACAACAGCCAGAACCACTGCTTACGTTCGAAAAAGTAGAATATGAGCATAAATGAGCCGAACGTAAGCCAGGAGTAAAAAATATCGATGTGGCCAAGCATTGAATCATAAATAAGCATTCGGCCATTGACAAGAAAAAGCAATCCGCTAAGGACAGCTACACGCTTGTCCTGAATGAAATACCTTACAGCATAGAAAATCGTTATGGCGAAGAGAAACATAGGGATGATCGCCGGAAGTCGGGTGACAAATTCAGAGTAACTGCCAGTCAACTGATATAAGCCTGCAAGAATCCAATTGTAAAACGGGGGCTTGTTGTAATAATATTCGCCGCCGATCGTCGGCACTGAATAATTACCTGACAGGATCATCTCCAGCGCTACGTTCGCTCGCGTCGGCTCATCGGCAAAGAGCGGCAGCAGGCCAAGATTAATAAAGAATACAGGCAGGGCTAATAAAAGCAGAAGGAAAAAGGCCTTTTCAGGATACTGGTTCAGGAATTTTTCAAGTTTCTGCATGCGAAAGACAAAGATATAAAAAGCAAAAGAGAGATCTGAATAGACAGATCTCTCTTTTTAATTCTTTGTGCTGAAGGATATCAGATGCTTGCCTGTACAGTATTTCCAGTGGAAATAAAGTTAGAGGCGGCAATATCCGGATCAAGATAGTTTGATGTGTAATCAGTCGCTGGTCCGTTAATGAACATGCAAGTCTGACCTTTGATCGTGTTAATGATTGTCTTAGTCAATTCTACTGGCAAAGCAGGGCATCCGTGACTTCTGCCCAGGCGGCCGGTTTTATTTATGAATGATTGGCTTACATAATCAGCTCCATGAACAACTACTGCACGATCACGAGCATTCGTATTGAAGCCTTTGTCCATTCCTTCCAGTTTCATTGAAAGACCATGTTTACCAAAATAGGTTTCGCTGGTAATATAAAAACCTAGACTGCTTTGGTGAGAATTCTCAAGATTTGAAAAGCTGGTCGCCATATCGCCACCGCTACCCTGTCCATGTGCAACAAGGGTGTTGTAAAGCAATTTGTTACTCGCAAGATCAACGATCCAAAGACGTTTTTGCGAGCTGCGACGCGTGAAATCAATTATTGTTATGATCTGGCGTGCCGGAGAAACAAGATTTGTTTTTTTAAGATTATAATATCCCACCAGTGCTTTTCTGAATACCGCAGAATCTAATCCGCTGGCTGCAAGATTGGCTTTTTCGTAGGCAGAATCAATATATTCATCAAAAATTTGAGTGCTTGACATATTAGTCGTTACCTTAACAGATGCAGAATCTGCAGGCGTATCAAAAAACTGTAGTTGTGATTTTCGCACTGATACCCAACTGATAGCAGGTAGGGTTGTCACAAGTAGGAGCATACCAATCGCCCAAATGGTGTGTTTCTTCATAAATTTCCTCAGTTAATGATTAGTAAACGTTGCAGTTTATTAAATTATTGTTTCGAGTACGATTTTTGGCACGGTAGGGTATCGGCTTGAACTGTATATACAAATATACAATTTTTCAATAGATTGATTGTCAGAGAAAAGTAGTAAGAGTCAGGAGGTTATGCTCCAGGGGGCGTCGGATAGCTGCCGCATATAACTTTTAGCACTACCAAAATTGTCTACCCAATGGACAATATCCGCACAAGAATTATGGAAATTTTTGGACGGGCTGTATTTAAGTTCTCTTTTAATTTTTGAGATGTCAAGCACAGAGTTGTTGGACATGGATCTTAGAACAGGCTTGCTGATATAGCTTGCCTGATTGTTCTTGGAATTCAGAAGGAGCAGAATTTTCATCAAGGATGAGGGCAGTGAAATGGGCAATAATTGTCTTTTCTCTACCGCAGAAGAAAACTCTAGAGCCAGTTCTCTTAAAAAGTAGGGCTGTTCATCAGTAATGTTGAATATTTGGAAGGGGGTTTTTTCCTTTTGATCCAAATAGAGTTCTATGGCGTATCCAAGATTGTCGACGTGTGTAAGCGAACTTTGGGTTCCTTTCTTGAAAGGACATAGCAAATATTTACCTTTTATTAGTCGAAGTAATCGAGGTAATAGAATCCTGTCGCCGATACCATAGATAGCCCTTGGCCGCAGGATAAGCCTTTTTTGATGATCAGGAATTTCCAGTTCAACTATATCTTCAGCCAAAAGCTTTGTTTCGCCATAATTACTTAGATCTGCATTGATGCTGGCCTCCTCTTCTTTAATCGGATGGTTTTTAAACTGATATACAGACGATGAGGATATATGGATAAAGAATCCGCAATTCTTTGCTGCTTCGACAACATTTAAAGTGCCTTCAACATTGCTTAAAATTAAATTTTTGTAGGTATCTGTATCAGAAGAAAGGGCTGCTGCATGTATACAAACATCGGCATTAATTGGCTCCATCAGCTCAGTAATGTCTGCCTGTATATATTTCGCAATATTTAGAAGATTTTGATTAGGCCTTTCACGGTTGCCTATGGCCTGGATTTCGTGACCTTTTTTATAGAAATAACGGCAAAGTGCTGCACCTACAAACCCATTCGCACCCGTGATAGCTATCTTCATTATTGCGATTAATTTTATAAATGGTCAGGCCGGAATTTAGACTGCGGTTTTGACCAGGAGTACCGAAGTTTCAGTAATTACAATACATACAAAGATTAAGAATGTTTTAAATTATGGGCCTGGATGATAAAGGCAGGGTCAAAAAAAACGCCACTCAGAAGAATGGCGTTTTGTATTTTGCTGTAGCAATTATTTTAATAGGTTTTTCCAGCTAACCAAATTTCCGATAATACTTTCCAGTTTATCAGAACTAACACGTTCTTGTTCCATGCTGTCACGGTGTCTGATTGTTACCGTATTATCTTCTAGAGTTTGGTGGTCAATTGTTATACAGAATGGTGTACCAATAGCGTCTTGCCTGCGATAGCGTTTTCCAATTGAATCCTTTTCGTCGTATTGGAGGTTAAAATCCAATTTCAGGGCATCCATGATTTCCCGGCCTTTTTCCGGCAAACCGTCTTTTTTTGTAAGCGGTAAAATTGCGGCCTTTACAGGAGCGAGGCATGGGTGGAGTCGAAGGACGGTTCTTGAGTCCTGTTTGTCGTCGGTACTCAGATCCTGTTCTTCATAGGCATTGCAAAGAGTCAGCAGGAACATCCTATCTAATCCAATCGAGGTTTCAATAACATAAGGAACATAGTTTTTATTCTCTACTGTGTCAAAATACTGAAGTTTTTTACCCGAGAATTTTTCATGCTGACTTAGATCAAAATCTGTACGGCTATGAATTCCCTCTACTTCCTTAAAACCAAATGGGAACTCGAACTCGATGTCTACTGCTGCATTGGCATAATGTGCTAGCTTGACATGATCATGAAATCTGTATTTATCCGGAGTTGTTCCCACTGCGAGATGCCATTTTAATCGCGCTTCTTTCCAATGCTGATACCACTCCATTTCCGTACCCGGTTTAACAAAGAATTGCATTTCCATTTGCTCAAACTCACGCATTCGCATAATGAACTGGCGTGCAATTACTTCATTCCTGAAGGCTTTCCCAATCTGTGCTATACCGAAAGGAATTCGCATCCGCCCAGACTTCTGAACATTCAGAAAATTGACGAAGATACCTTGTGCAGTTTCTGGTCTCAGATAAACCTGATCTGAATCCTCAGCCATGGCACCCATTTGAGTTGAGAACATCAAATTGAACTGCCTTACATCTGTCCAGTTACGGGTACCTGAAACCGGGCAAACTATTTCATGCTCCTCGATCAGAGCCTTTAGTGCCGGTAGGTTATCCGCCCCCAGGGCAGCATCCATATCACTTTGGAGTTTATTTGCCTTGTCGGTTTTGCCGTCTTTTGCATAACGCGCTATTTTATCCTCAATCAGATTGTCGGCGCGGTATCTCTTTTTTGAATCTTTGTTATCGATCATCGGATCGGCAAAACCATCAACGTGGCCGCTTGCTTTCCAGATTTTGGGATGCATGAAAATAGCAGAGTCGAGGCCGACAATATTTTCATTTAGCTGAACCATGCTTTTCCACCAATAAGTTTTGATGTTATTTTTCAACTCGGCCCCAAGTTGTCCATAGTCATATACAGCACTTAAACCATCGTAAATTTCGCTTGAAGGGAACACAAAACCATATTCTTTTGTGTGGGATATAACATTTTTAAAAAGTTCGTCGTTGTTTTTGCTCATAACGCGACAAAGATAGTAACGAGATGTGAGAAACGAGAAGCGACACAGTCTAAAATATCTCGCGTCGCGTATCACCTTTCTCGCTTCTATACGTAACTTTGAACCATGAGCATCTCTGTATCGAACCTGACCAAGGATTATGGAAAGCATACTGCATTAAACGGGATCTCTTTCGAAGCATCGGCAGGGAAAGTGCTCGGTTTTTTGGGGCCAAATGGTGCTGGGAAATCAACTACGATGAAGATTTTGACCTGTTTTATACCGCAAACGTCCGGTAAAGCCAGTGTTTGTGGTTTTGATGTGGTGGAGGCTCCTCTTGATGTAAGAAGAGTTATAGGCTATTTGCCTGAACATAACCCGCTTTACCTGGAGATGTATGTAAAGGAAGCCCTTGGTTTCATATGTGATATCCATAAGATTGCAAATAAACAGGAGCGAATTAAGGAAGTTATTGAACTGACCGGCCTTGACAACGAACAGTTTAAAAAGATAGGAGCATTATCTAAAGGCTATCGCCAGCGTGTCGGCTTAGCTCAGGCTATATTACCCGATCCGCAGGTGCTGATCCTTGACGAGCCAACGTCGGGGCTTGATCCCAATCAGGTGGTAGGGATCAGGAGCCTGATTCGGAAGTTAGGGAAAACTAAAACTGTGATTCTCTCCACGCATATCATGCAGGAAGTTGAAGCAGTATGTGACCATGTTATCATTATTAACAAAGGCGAGATAGTGGCGAATAGCGACCTGAATGATTTAAGGAGTAAATATCCAGACAAGAGCCTTGAGAAGATTTTTATTACATTGACAAATTCGAATCAGGATGGAATATCGGGTCGGGAAGCTGGCTTAAATTGAAAGTAAAAAAAACGTGTTAGCTATATTATATAAAGAAATATCAGGCTTTTTCAGTTCACTTGTGGCCTACATTACAATTGCGGCCTTTCTTATTGTAACCGGCCTTTTCTTGTTTGTTTTCCCTGAATCAAGTATCCTCGATTATGGATATGCCGGCTTAGATAGCTTTTTCAATATCGCCCCATATATTTTTATGTTTCTCATCCCGGCAATTACGATGCGGTCGCTGGCCGAGGAAAGGAAAGACGGAACGTTTGAACTGCTGGCAACCCGGCCGATCACTGAATGGGATATCGTCATTGGGAAATTCCTGGCATCGGTAGCGATAGTACTACTCACGCTGATTCCAACGCTCATATATTATTTTTCGGTGTATCAGTTGGGCGTAATAAAAGGAAATGTCGATACCGGCGCGGTTATCGGATCATATATTGGCTTGCTTTTATTGGGTTCTGCATTTGTTAGCTTAGGACTTTTTGCGTCGTCGCTGGGAAAAAATCAGGTAATTGCATTTACAATAGCTGTTTTTCTTTGTTTCTTCTTTTTTAGCGGGTTTGATTCTATCAGCCAGATCCTTTCCTTCCAAAGTGTTAGCAGTTATCTGATGGCTATCGGAATTAATCAGCACTATCAGTCGATAAGCCGGGGTGTGTTAGATACCAGAGACCTGGTTTATTTCCTTAGCTTTTCAGCAGTCTTCCTATTATTCACTAAAACTATTTTGGGAGGTAGGAAATGGTAGAACATCGTAGAAAAGATCTGATCACACTGCTGTTTTCCTTAATAGCAATTATTATAATCAATATTCTTGCCTCGCATTTTTTTACCCGAATAGATTTTACTGCTGAAAAGAGATATACCCTTTCGCCGATCACGAAGGATATTCTGAAAAACCTCGATGACAACATTCAGATAACAGTTTACCTTGAGGGAGATGAATTCCCTCCTGCTTTCAGGCGCCTGAGGAGTTCTACTTTCGACGTTCTCGCGGATTTTAAAGCATATTCAGGTAATAAGCTAAGTATTGATTTCGTAAATCCAATGGCAGGTGATCAGCGAGCTCAGCAGGAAAACTACCAAAAGCTGATGGAGACAGGTATCGAACCCACGAATTTGAACGTAACAACCGAAAGTGGGAACTCTCAGAAAATCATTTTTCCTGCCGCTTTAGTGACCTATAAAGGTGTGCAGATCCCCGTTAAATTATTACAGACACAGAAGGGAGTAGACCCGCAGGAAGTTTTAAACAATTCTATTCAGAATCTCGAGTATGCATTTGCCAGCACGATCAAAAAGGCAAGCAGCGGCGGGCGCCAACGTATTGGTTTGACAGAGGGCCATGGTGAGCTGACTGATTTACAACTGAGTGATGCAATGAATTCGCTTGCTGATTGGTCGGAAGTTGGCCGGGTGGACCTTGGTACAATTAGTTTTGAGGGCCTTGATAAATTACGACTTCTGATCATTGCAAAGCCCGATAGGCAATTTACAGAAGCGGAAAAATACAAGATTGATTATTTTGTGATGCGGGGTGGAAGAGTCTTATGGGCCATTGATCAGGTGAGTGCTGAACTGGATAGCCTGCGTGGTGCCGGAGAACAGTTAGCCTTCGGCAAGAAGCTCAATCTTGACGATATGCTTTTCAGATATGGGGCCAGAATTAATTACGATCTGATAGCCGATTTAAATAGCGCGCAAATTCCATTGAATGTAGGTGCGGTGGCCGGACAACCTCAAATCCAGCTTTTGCCGTGGATGTTCTACCCTATTTTTATGCCTGTTTCAACCCATCCGCTGGTAAAAAATCTGGATGGTATCCGTTCCGAGTTTCCTTCCACTATCGATCTTATAGATGTTAAAGGTATTAGGGGAGAGGTAGTATTAGCGTCATCGCCATACAATCGAAAAATTGACGTACCAACGATGTTGTCGCTTCAAATGGTGGAACAGGAGCCTGATCCAAAGTTGTTTCAAGGAGCTCCGAAAGCCGCCGGAGTTCTTCTTGAAGGCGAATTTCCTTCAGTTTTTCGAAACCGTGCGAGGCCTGTGGGAGTAAGCGGTGCTGCTGTTATTCCACCGGTAAGTAAGCCAGGCAAGATGCTTGTTATCGCTGATGGTGATATTCTGAAGAATCAGATTAACGCATCTGATGGCTCCCACTATCCTTTGGGTTTCGATCGATACACGCAGGAGCAATACGCAAACAAGAACTTCCTGCTTAATGCTGCTGATTACCTGATGGATGATTCGGGCATTATCGGATTACGCAATAAGGAAATTAAATTACGCCTGTTAGACCGCACAAAGATCAGGGCAGAAAAGACCTTTTGGCAGGTAGTAAATCTCGGTTTGCCCCTTATAATGTTGATAGCCTGTGGTATTTTTCAACATTACTTCCGTATCAGGAAGTATGCTCGTTAAATTGTATATTTTTACAGGAAATTATTAATAATTTACCTGATTATTATCGTTTAATAGCTGATTAGGAACTACCAAAAAGCTTTACTATTATTGTTTTTCAGATATTTTTGAATATGAGATTTATAGTTTCTACATCTACATTATTAAAACAACTGCTTGCTGTGAATGGCGCATCGAGCAGCAGTACCGTTTTGCCAATACTTGAGAATTTTCTATTTGAAATTAAAGATGGAACGCTAACCGTTTCAGCTACGGATCTTCAAACCAGTATGACCACTTCTTTGGCTGTTGAGTCGAAAGAAGATGGCAAGGTTGCCATACCTTCGAAAATTTTGCTTGAAACTTTGAAGACTCTGCCAGATCAGCCAATCTCATTTTCTGTAGATGATAAGACTTTCTCTATTGAAATAAGCGCGGGTGATGGAAAATATAAATTAAGCGGTGAGAACGGAGAGGATTTTCCAAAGATTCCTGTGGTTGAGAACGCTTCATCAGTAGCTATGCCAGCATCAGTTTTGGGCGAGGCGATCAATAAAACACTATTTGCGGTAAGCAGCGATGAGCTTCGCCCGGCAATGACCGGCGTTTATTGCCAGTTAAGCCCGGAACACATAACCTTCGTAGCTACAGATGCCCATAAATTGGTTAGGTACAGGAGGCTAGACACTAAGTCGGAATCGGCTACCACATTCATTCTTCCAAAGAAGGCTTTAACCCTTCTTAAATCATCATTGCCATCCGACGATGTCCATGTTGCGATCGAATACAACAACACTAGTGCTTTCTTTAGGTTCGGGAATATTAACCTTATTTGTCGCCTTATCGATGAAAGGTATCCGGATTATGAAGCAGTTATCCCAAAAGATAATCCCAATAAGCTAGTTATCGATAGAGCACTTTTCCTGAACTGCCTGCGCAGGGTTGTAATCTTTGCTAATAAAACAACACACCAGGTACGCTTGAAAATAAGTGGAAGCGAACTGAATATTTCTTCCGAAGACATTGATTTTGCTAATGAAGCACATGAGCGATTAAGCTGTCAGTATGAAGGTGAAGACATGGAGATCGGCTTTAATGCTAAATTCCTGATTGAAATGCTTAATAATCTTGGCGGCGAAGAAGTTCTTCTGGAAATGAGCAGCCCGAATCGTGCCGGCTTATTAATGCCTCAAACACACGACGATCAGGAAGACGTTTTGATGCTCGTTATGCCGGTGATGCTTAATACCTACGCCTGATTAATTTCATAGAAACTTAAAAAGATTTTGTAAAAGCCCGGTTCGTAAACCGGGTTTTTTGTTGTACGCGTTGTAATATTTTACCATTTCAAAGCGTATTCATATATATCTATTTAAATAAATTATGAAAGCATTAAATCAATTAGGAAAGATCAGGCTCGTAAAATCATTGGTGACTCTGGTTGCGGTGACGGTTTTTTTCTCTGCATGTAGTAAAGATGATAATGATGACATACTTAGCGGTGAAGCGAAAGTGATGATCGTAAATTCAGCGTCCGGATCAGCCGCTCAGGATTTTTATCTTGACAACACAAAGGTTAACGCTCAGGCGGTTGCATACTCCCAAAGTACTGCGTATATTGCTACTCCGGCGGGGTATAGCCGGAAAGGGGAATTCAAAAATTCTGGTTCGACAACGGCCAATTTCACCGGCTATGTAGACGTCCTTCCAAACAAAAGCTACACATTTTTCTACACGACAAAGGCGGATGGTTCTGGAAACAGCAGTGCTGTATTTCAGGATGAAACGACAACCTCATCTACTACTAGGGCAAGAGTTCGTTTTGTAAACCTGGCCTCAGGATTCAACTCCGCTAATTTTTTGATCACTGGCGGAACTACCCTGGCTTCAAATGTTGCTTTTGCTGCAGCTTCAACATACAATGATGTTGATCCCGGAACTATTTTATTACAAACGTCACTTGCAACGGGTGGAACAGCCTCGGCCAATTTAGGAAGCTTTACTTTGCAGGCTGGAAAGATTTACACCATTTATACAAGCGGTTCTTTGACAGCAACGGTTTCGGCTGGATTAATCACACATAATTAATATAATTCATTTGCAATAAAATAGAAAACTCGGGTCTTTTAGCCTGAGTTTTCTATTTTTGTGGAAATTTTAAAAGCGCAATTTGGAACTAATTCAGCAGCTTCTCGATTTCATCCTTCATATCGACAAGCATTTAATTGAAATTGTTCAGGACTATCAGACCTGGACCTATCTGATCCTTTTCCTTATTATTTTTGCTGAGACGGGTTTTGTTGTTACTCCTTTTCTTCCTGGTGATTCTCTTTTATTTGCAGCCGGAGCAATAATTGCTAAACCGGAAAGCGGTCTTAATATATTCCTGATGTGCTTGCTCCTTATTGTAGCAGCTGTGCTGGGTGACCTGGTGAATTACCATATTGGAAATTATATCGGCCCAAAGGCTTTCAGCGGAAAGTATAAATGGCTTAAGACTGAATATCTTGAAAAGACCCAACAGTTTTATAATAAGCACGGGGGTAAAACCATAATCTATGCCCGCTTCATTCCGATTGTTAGAACCTTTGCACCATTTGTGGCTGGCATTGGAACGATGAGTTATTCTAAGTTTGCTTCCTATAATGTTGTAGGTGGGGTTTTATGGGTGGTTTCGTTTTTGTTCCTTGGATACTTCTTCGGCGGACTGCCCGTCATAAAGGATAATTTCACCTATGTCATCTTTGGCATTATTATTCTCTCCATACTGCCACCCATTATTGAATTGATCCGAGAGAAGCGTAAAAGGTCTTCGGAGCTTTGATTTTTCTTTAACTATTACACCTTCACACATACACATTGGAATTTATAACCGAAATTTTTGATATTATTCTTCATATAGATAAATACCTAGTTAAAATTGTAAGCGACTACCGTACCTGGACTTACCTGATTATATTTCTAGTGATTTTTGCAGAGACCGGTTTTGTCGTCACTCCGTTTCTTCCCGGCGATTCGCTGCTCTTTGCGGTTGGAGCACTGATAGCAAAAGGAGATACCGGCCTTGATATTTATTTGATGGGTCTTCTGTTGATTGCGGGGGCGATAATGGGGAATACTGTTAATTATTTTCTTGGCAATTACTTTGGTCCAAAAGTCTTTAAACCGGAAAACCGGATCCTCAAGGTTGACTATTACAATAAAACACAGGACTATTTTGATAAAAAAGGTGGCAGTATGTTAATAATAAGCCGCTTTATGCCAATTTTCAGGACGGTGGCCCCCTTTGTTGCAGGTGTTGGGAAGATGAATTTTGGCCAGTTTACTTATTATAATATTGTTGGTGGTGTTCTTTGGATAGTGAGTTTTCTGGGTATCGGATTTATTTTTGGAAACATTCCTTTCATTAAAGACAACTTCACGTATGTCATGCTGGTGATCATCGTATTAACCATTCTCCCGGCTGTATTCGCAGCAGTAAAAGCGAGGCGAACCATGAATAAGGGAGAAATTTAATTTTCATCTCTCCCAATAATTTTACCTTTTTCATAAGACTGGCGTTCTTTTTCCTGCGCCTCTTTTTCCTCAGTTGTAATTTCAATTTTGATTAGTCCTTTGAGATCAGGTTGCCCGGCATCAACCCATGCAGAGAACCAGTAGCTGCCTGTTTTCCACACAGATGAGCGCATCTGTGCTTCAACCATACCATTCATTGCATCGTGGTAAGCCCTAGAATAGGCTTCGGAATACTGTCGCTCCAGCCGTCCATTACGCTCGCTAAACGAGAATTTCTGACTTGAAGGAAACGTGTTATTCAACCGCGCCTCAATTAGTAAAACTGAATCCTTATGAGACTGAGCTTTCCTGACGATAGCCCATGCATCTTTTAAGGGGTCGGAAATATATTGTGCGCGGCCAACCAGAAAATCATACTCTTTATGGAACAATTCCGGAAGGCGACTTTCCCAAAAGCCATGAATACCAGTCTGACCGGTGAGTTGACCATTATAATTTTCCGTAGTGTGTAACGGGACATGTGCATCCCCAATATAATGACCGAGATCAGCAGATAATCTAAGAATCCGTATCGAATCACGCATTACGAATGCCCGGACCAGTGCATAGTAAGTTCTTTCAATTTGCCATGGAACAATTCCATTTTCGAAGAGAGTGTGCTCGGTATATTTATTAGCAGCATCTTTCCATTTCTGAGGAATGCTATCGAAAGGGGCATTGCCATACCTGTCCGTGTCGATGAAATGGCGGGCCGCCTCTGCTGTATCAGCATATCTCCGTTTATCAGGGTCAACCGCATGTTCGGTGATATATTGAATATTGTTTTTGTAGAACCGTATCATCCCTGATGGTAAGGTGTAAACTGCAAGGCGGTTTATATTTTGATGCGCAAAGAATCCCCAGGTAAAACCCAGCATTAAAGGCGTGATCAGAATGAACAGTAGATACTTCCTTCTCATGAATTTAAATTACTCAGCATATTTTGAATCTTTGAGTGAAGGCTTAAACGAATGAGTTATCGGTTATCTTGAAAAATAGCCCTTTGCGAGGTTTATTAGAGGAATTTAGATAATATGATTTTTTTAATTTTAGCTTTGTATTTTAAATAAATCGGCATATATTTGCAGTCCTTAAAAGAGGGACGCAAAAAACACAAGCTTAAGAAATGGCAAATCATAAATCATCGATAAAAAGAATAAGATCAAACGCAGCTAAGCGTTTACGTAATCGTTACCAGGCAAAAACTACCAGAAGTGCTATCAAAAGATTACGTACTACAACTGATAAATCAGAAGCAACTCCGCTTTTGGGTAAAGTGATCTCTATGCTTGATCGTTTGGCAAAAAAGAACATCATACACAAGAATAAAGCTTCTAACAATAAATCGAAACTTACAAAGTTCGTTAACGGGTTAAAATAAGACCTTTAATAAAGACCTTTAAATAAAGGGTTCCGAGCATATCGGGACCCTTTTTTTGTTTTGGTCCGAATCCATTTAAGTTTAGTTATGGAAACGTATAAGGAGAAAATAACTATCAAGCTATGGGCGGAAGAAGATCGTCCCCGCGAGAAACTTAGCATGCTCGGAAGACGCAGCCTCAGTGATGCGGAACTGCTGGCAATACTCATCGGCTCTGGCAGCAGGAATGAAAGCGCCGTGGAATTAAGTAAACGTATTCTTCATGGTTGCGAAACTGACTTAAACCAGCTGGCTAAACTGAGTGTAAAGGAGCTTTCCAGATTTAAGGGAATCGGGGAAGCAAAAGCGATCACCATCATTGCTGCATTGGAGCTAGGCAGACGCAGAAAGGACATCGTTCCAGTCCAGCCTGTACAGATCAGCACCAGTATCGATGTTTACGAGGTGATTGCGTCGCAGTTCAAGGACCTGAATCACGAAGAATTCTGGATTCTGCTATTGAATCGAGCAAACAGGGTAACTTCAAAGCATTTGATAAGCAAGGGTGGGCAGGCCGGAACGATAGCCGATCCTAAGATCATTTTCAATATTGCACTTGAAAATCATGCAGCTTCCATTATCTTAGCCCACAATCATCCGTCAGGGAACTTGAAACCCAGCCAATCTGATCTTGATTTAACAAAAAAACTCAGGTCTGCAGGCCAGTTTTTAGACCTTCCAGTGTTAGATCACCTGATCATTGCAGATCAAGGCTTTCTAAGTTTTGCAGATGAAGGGATACTAACATAAATTATTCATGAAAAAAATCATCTTACTTTTTATTCTGATAAACTTTTCAGCTGAGATACGTGCTCAGCAAAATAAATACGGATCTTTAAACGTGTTGAGCTATAATATCCGGTATAACAATCCACGTGATAGCGTAAATGCCTGGCCGAATCGTAAGGAATGGGTAAAGTCGCTGGTGAAATTTTACGACACCGATATACTTTGTATACAGGAGGGTTTGAGCGATCAGGTTGACTTCCTGCAAACGGCCACAGGCTTCGCTGTCGAAGGTGTGGGACGCGATGATGGAAAGAGGGCAGGCGAATTTGCAGCTATTTACTACAACCCAAATCGTTTCGTTAAAAGAGTCTCTGGCCACTTCTGGCTTTCCGAGACGCCTGAGGTGCCTTCGAAAGGTTGGGATGCTGCAATAGTAAGACTTTGTACCTGGGTTCGTTTATATGACAAAGAGCGCAAGCAGGAGTTTTTCGTTTTCAATACACACTATGATCATATGGGGGCTGTAGCGAGGCTCAGATCTTCAGAGTTGATTCAGAAGCAGATTCCTCTCATTGCGGGTGATCTCCCGGTAATCCTGACCGGAGATCTTAATGTAACTCCAGAAACCGAATCTGTAGCTACGATTAAAACATTCCTAAGCGATGCACGTGAGGTGTCAATGGAGCCGCCTTATGGTCCTCAGGGCTCGTTTAATGCATTTAATTTCAATGCGCCGCTTAAAGAGCGCATCGACTACATATTTACCAGCAGGCAATTCAAAGTGCTTAAATATGGCATACTTTCCGATTCAAAAGATCAACGCTATCCATCAGACCATTTGCCGGTGTTGGCGAGGGTGAGGATTGAGTAGCGACGAGAAGCGAGCAGCAAGAAACGAGGCCGGGGTAGATTGTGGCCTGAAATCTCGTTTCTCGCATCTCAATTCTCGCATCTCTTACTATCTTTGTCGTTCATCATTTTTAGAACATGAAGATCTCTTACAAGTGGCTGCAGCAATTCATACAAACCGATAAAACTCCGGAGGAACTTTCTCTGATCCTGACCAATATAGGGTTGGAAGTGGAGAGCCTTGAAAAGGTACAAAGTGTCCCGGGAGGCTTGGAAGGCCTTGTGATCGGATTTGTGAAAGAATGTGCACAGCACCCCAACGCCGATCGCCTAAAGGTGACCAAAGTTGATGTAGGTGGAAGTGAAGATCTTCAAATAGTGTGCGGAGCTAATAATGTCGCCGCTGGCCAGAAAGTCGTAGTAGCAACTGTTAATACCACTGTGCATCCAGTTTCTGGAGAACCCTTCAAGATCAATAAATCAAAAATCCGGGGCGAAGTATCAGAGGGGATGATCTGTGCTGAAGATGAAATTGGACTCGGACATGATCATGACGGGATTATGGTTCTTGATCCGGACGCGAAGGTGGGACGAGCTGCCAAGGATTATTTCAATCTTCAGGATGATTTTGTATTTGAGATCGGGCTGACTCCAAACAGGGCAGATGCCGCTTCCCATCTGGGTGTTGCTCGTGATCTTGCTGGCTTCCTTCAAATTCCGCTACTGATGCCTGATGTTTCCGGCTTTAAGGTGAAGGAGCAGTCGCTAACAATACCGGTTACTGTAGAGGATGTGGAGGCTTGTCCCCGCTATTCTTCCGTGTCCATCAGCGGTATAAAGGTAGAGCAGTCGCCCGAGTGGTTGAAAGAGAAATTAAATGCAATAGGAGTTCGTCCCATAAACAATGTGGTTGACGCAACCAATTATATACTCCATGATCTTGGTCAGCCATTGCATGCTTTTGACGCCGATGCAATCAAGGGAAATAAAGTGACAGTTAAAACGTGTCCCGAGAATACGGTCTTTAAAACACTGGATGAAGTCGAACGCAAACTATCGGCGGATGACCTGATGATCTGCAATGCAGAAGATCCCATGTGTATAGCGGGAGTGTTTGGCGGTATCTCATCAGGTGTTAATCTCAATACAAGCAAAATATTCCTTGAAAGTGCATGGTTCAATGCGGTTTCTGTTAGGAAGACTTCAAAACGCCACGGCCTTAAGACAGATGCGTCGTTCCGCTTTGAGCGAGGTACTGATCCTGAAATGACCGTGCTTGCCCTGAAGAAGGCTGCAATGCTGATCGCTGAACTTGGCGGCGGATTTATATCATCAGAAATATCTGATCTTTACCCTTCTCCGGCTAAGCCTTTCGAAATTGAGATATCTTTCAAAAATGTAGATCGACTGATAGGTAAAACTATTTCTGTTGATGAACTTCGTTCGACTTTGAGCGGACTGGGGATAAGTATTGTATCTGAGACTGCAGAGGGAATGTCTCTGCAAGTTCCAGCATATAAGGTTGATGTCACGCGTGAGGTTGATATCATTGAAGAAATCCTTCGTATCCATGGATATGATAATATTGAGATCCCAACGCAGATCAAAGCATCGTTAAATTATACGGCTAAACCTGATAAAGAAGTTCTGCAAAATCAGATAGCAGATATGCTGACTGGAAATGGTTTTCTGGAAATACTGAGCAACTCCCTTACTAAATTAAGCTATTCGGCACAGCCAGAGCTGGCCGTGAAAATATTAAACCCGCTCAGCAGTGATTTAGACGTAATGCGACAGAGCTTGCTTTTCTCAGGGCTTGAAGCTATATCATACAATCAAAATCGTAAAAATCCCGACCTGAAGCTTTATGAATTTGGAAAAGTGTACAGCCTGGCTGCTGAAGGTTACAACGAAAATCAGCGTCTTTCTTTGTTTATTACAGGCGCGAACGACAGCGAAAACTGGGGCTCTAAAGCAACACAATCCGGCTTTTATAATTTGAAATCGGCAGTTGACTTAATTATTTCCAGACTAAACATTAAAGGGTTGGCATCATCTGAAACCATCAGTACTAACTTCTCTGCGGGCATAGTCTACCGAAAAGGGGAGAAAAACCTGGTTGAATTTGGTACCGTTTCTAAAGCAACATTGAAGAAACTTGATATTTCCGGCGAGGTGTTTTACGCCGACTTTGACTGGGATCTGGTTATCCGTTCGGTAAGAAACAATAAGATAGCATACAAGGAAGTGTCTAAGTTCCCGTCAGTACGGCGTGACCTATCGATGTTGCTAAATAAGGAAGTGTCGTTTGACCAATTAAAGCAAATCGCACTCAAAACGGAAAAGGGACTTTTGAAAGAAGTGAATGTATTTGACGTTTATGTAGGGGATAAGCTTCCTGCCGGAAAGAAATCCTATGCTTTAAGCTTTTTGCTGCAGGACGAAGAAAAAACTCTTGCCGATAAGCAAATTGAAGCAATCATGCAGAAATTAATTCTTAATTTCGAGAAGCAGGCAGGAGCGGAGATTAGAAAATAAAGTTATAGGTTGTAGGTTATAAGTTTTAAAGCTCTTGTCGACGGTCAATAGGAAAAGCCACAGGCTCGCAATCAACACCCTACTTACAACTTATTACTTATAACTTACAACTCAATATGAGCGTCGCTGATCAACTTAGTAAAGTAGTAGATAAAACCGGGAGGCTTATAGACCTTTGCGTGGCTTTACAGGAGGAGAATGATCTGTTGAAGCGTGAGAACGAATCTCAGAAGAAGATTGTATTGAGCTCCGACAGCAGAATAAAAGATTTAGAAGAAAAACTGCGTGTTCTGACGCTTGCGAGGTCGCTGGAGGGGATGCCGTCAAATGAATTGGGGATGAGTGAAAAAACTCTTGACATAAAGCAAAAAATTACCGAATTTGTACGCGAAATAGATAAGTGTATTGTATTGCTAAAAAAGTAATACATAGTGAATCAAGCTCAAATGGGAGAAATCTCCATAAAAATAAATATTGCTGATCGAGTTTACCCCTTAAAGGTAAACATGGAAGAGGAAGAGGTTATACGAAGGGCAGCTAAAATAATAAATGACCGCATAAAAGAATACCAGGACAATTATGCGGTTCGGGATAAACAGGATTTGTTATCCATGTGTGTGTTACATTATGCCACGGCGACTCTGAAAGCAGAGAAGAAGGTAATGAATGTTGATACAGATGTGGCGGAGAAAGTTTACGAATTAGACCAGCTGTTAACTGATTTTTTTTCAAAGTAGTATCGTTCTTTATACATAGAGCAGTAAAGATTTAACCGCAGTTAAATTTTTAAGTTTCACTATTTAAAGCTTAACACTTCAATATTGGAGGGTTAAAGGTCGATCATTTGCTTAGGCACCTGATCAATACCGGTACCCTATTAATGAACGAAGCTTATAATACATGATGCTTAAATTTAGTTGCGGTTTTTTTATACACAGACAAATATGACTATACTACAGACAATACTTTATGTTTTACTTGGACTAGCCGCTGGCGTTGTCATTGGAAGATTTCTTCTCAGGAAGCTTCTCAAGAATCAGGAAGTAGGTGCACAGAATAAAGCCAAAAAGATTCTTAAGGATGCCGAAACGAGCGCGGAGATATTGAGAAAAGATAAGCTTCTGGAAGCTAAGGA
Organism: Daejeonella lutea; assembly: GCF_900168015.1. Classification (GTDB taxonomy): domain Bacteria; phylum Bacteroidota; class Bacteroidia; order Sphingobacteriales; family Sphingobacteriaceae; genus Daejeonella; species Daejeonella lutea. Next base: position 81,315 of record NZ_FUYR01000001.1, read on the forward strand.
AAAGTTCCTTCAGATGAAAGCAGATCACGAGCAGGAGATAAACAACAAAAATAATGCGATCAATCAACGCGAGAATTCAGTTAAGCAGAAAGAGCAATCTATCAACCAAAAACTGGATAACCTGAGCCGTAAAGAGCAGGACCTGGACGGCGTAAAAGCAAATCTTGAAAAACAGATCGAGCTGATGAAATCCAAGCAGGAAGAAGTGGATGCATTAAAAAATCAGCATATCCAGCAAATGGAAACTATTGCGGGCCTTTCTGCAGAAGATGCAAAGAACCAATTGATTGATTCGCTGCGTGAAGAAGCCCGTACTCAAGCCATGATCCAGATCAAGGACATTGTAGACGAGGCGAAGCTAACGGCAAGTAAAGAGGCTAAGAAAGTTGTTATTCAAACAATTCAGCGGACTGCTACCGAAAGCGCTATTGAGAATACTGTATCCATTTTCAACATTGAGAATGATGAGATTAAGGGGCGGGTTATTGGTCGCGAAGGCCGTAATATCCGTGCTCTTGAAGCCGCTACAGGTATTGAGATCATTGTTGATGATACACCAGAAGCAATCATTCTTTCTGGCTTTGATCCGGTAAGGCGTGAGATAGCTCGTTTAGCTTTACACCGCCTTGTGACTGACGGCCGGATTCACCCGGCACGAATTGAGGAAGTGGTGGCGAAAACCAAGAAACAGATCGAAGATGAGATAGTGGAGATTGGTGAGCGTACTGTTATTGATTTAGGAATACACGGACTACATCCTGAGCTAATTCGAATGGTAGGAAGAATGCGCTACCGTTCGTCTTATGGCCAGAACCTGTTGCAGCACTCGCGTGAGGTTGCAAACTTTTGTGCTACCATGGCGGCAGAACTAGGACTGAACGTTAAGATGGCCAAACGTGCGGGCCTGCTCCACGATATAGGCAAAGTTCCTGATGATAATCCGGAATTACCACACGCTATTCTTGGAATGCAGCTTGCTGAAAAGTATAAGGAACACCCTGAAGTTTGTAATGCCATTGGCGCCCACCACGATGAAGTGGAGATGACGTCCATGATATCTCCAATAATACAGGCTTGTGATGCGATTTCAGGAGCAAGGCCAGGTGCACGACGTGAAGTGGTTGAAAGTTACATCCGCAGACTGAAAGAGCTAGAAGCACTTGCTTTATCTTATCCGGGTGTAGAAAAGACTTTCGCCATCCAGGCCGGAAGAGAATTACGTGTGGTTGTAGAAAGTGAGCGAATCACTGATGCGGCTGCAGAAATACTCGCAGCGGATATCTCTAACAGAATTCAGACTGAGATGACCTACCCGGGACAGATCAAGGTGACTGTGATTAGGGAGACCAGGTCGGTGTCTTATGCTAAATAGTTTTACGTAGTACGTTATACGTTCTACGTTTTCCTAAACGCTGTGTTATCCGTTCAGACGTATAACGGATAACGTGAAACGTATCACTTATATGAAAAGTCAATCCACGAAACGCCCCATTGATGCCTACTTCGACAAATACGCCGAAAGCCATCAAAACCATACGAACGAGGTAATTCATTGGATCTGTGTTCCCTTGATCGTGTTCAGTTTGTTTGGATTGATTTGGGCAATTCCTTTCCCTCACTTAGAATTTTTGGGAAAGTACAATGGCTACGTTAATTGGGCATCATTTCTAATCGCCTTTGCGATTTACTACTACTACAAACTTTCTCCTGTCTTATCCTATGTGATGCTGCTGATCATGATGTTTTTCAGTGCCGGCATTGTTGGACTGGAGAAACTACATCGCCTTAACGGCTGGCCAGAGATGTGGCAGGTCTGCCTGATCATCTTCGTAGTGTCCTGGATCGGGCAGTTTATTGGCCATAAGATAGAGGGGAAGAAACCATCATTCCTTGACGATATCAAATTTTTGTTGATCGGGCCGATATGGTTGCTGCATTTTGTGTTTAAGAAGGTAGGGATTAGGTATTAGGCTTTAGGCCTTAGGTCATACCCTAATGCCTAATGCCCAACGCCTAAGTTAACATTCCCTTAACCTCCTTAACCTTAATTTCACCTAACCTTAAAGCTTGCTTAACCCTAATAGCACAATGAGTTAATACTGTGGTAATACTTTTGTTGAAATTAAAACTCAACAAAGTGAAACACAACGTATTTCCGCCGAAACTAAGCTTCTTACTTCTCTTTATTTTAATTTCACAATTAGTTTACAGTCAGCAGCCGGGTAAGATTACCGGAAAGGTTACTGATAGCAGTAACGGCGAAACGCTTATCGGCTTAACAATTAAATTAGGCACTACCGGTGGGGTTTCAACTGATGTGGAAGGCCGCTACAATTTCGGCAATCTTCAACCGGGGATGTATCAGCTGACTTTCACCTATATAGGCTACAAAGCAAAATCGATAACTGATGTAGAAGTTAAGGCCGGGCAGGTTACCATGCTCGATGTGGCAATGCAGGAAGATACAGGTATGGCCCTCGATGAGGTAGTAATTACTGTAACCGCAAGGCAGGAAAGTATCGGCGCTCTATACGCACAACAAAAGAACAGCGTCAGTATTTCAAGTGGTATTGCTGCTGATCAGATCAAGAGATCACCAGATAAGAATACTTCCGAAGTGCTTAAGCGCGTTAGTGGCGCCAGTGTTCAGGATAACAAGTTTATCATAGTTCGCGGACTGGCAGACAGATACAATGTCGCACTTATTAACAATGCGATATTGCCGAGCAGTGAGCCAGACAGAAGAGCGTTTTCATTTGATATCATTCCTTCTAACCTTATCGATAAGGTAATCATCAACAAGACTGCTCGTCCTGATCTTCCGGGAGATTTTGCAGGTGGTGTTACCCAGATCGTTACTAAAGATGTTCCTGATCAGAACTTCCTGAGTTTTGCAATTACGGGGGGATACAACACACAGAGCACCTTTAAAAATTTTGTATCGAATGGAAGGAATAGTACAGACTTTCTGGGATTTGATGATGGTACCAGACAGATGCCTTCGGGATTTCCATCCACAAGACAGCGCTATAACGCAGCGTCTACAGATCGCAAGATAGGATTCACTAAGCTTCTGCCTAACTCATTTGGTGAACGGACATCAACAGCATTGCCTGTACAAAGCTATCAGCTGAACTGGGGTAATTTGAAGGACTTCGAAAAAGGAGGGTCGTTTGGGAGCATTATTTCTGTTACCTATCGTAATTCACAAAACTATCTCGATGCTAACCGGGAAGCATATGACGGGGCCAACTTTGCATATCAGTTCCAGGACGAAAATTATCGCTACTCAACCAACTTAGGTGGTGTGGCCAACTTTACCTATAAGAAAGGTAGCAACAAGCTATCACTCAAAAACCTTTTTAATCAATCCTTTGAAGACAGCTATATAAGCCGTACAGGTTATAATCAGAATCAGAACAGCGATATTGAGTTCAGTTCTTCTGAGTTAAGTCAGAAGAGCCTGTTCAATAGTCAGCTGGAAGGCGAGCATTTACTAGGCAAAATTAAGCTTAAACTTGACTGGAACCTGAACTATGCACTCCTGTTAAGAGATCAGCCCGACCTGAGAAGCGTGATGTACTTGAGACAGTTTAATGCAACAGGACCTTTTGAAATGGTAGACGATTACAGTCGCCGCTTCTTTTCTCAACTTACAGAAAACAATTATGGAGGAAACTTTGCCCTGACTCTTCCCATAGGCAGAAACAATAGCCTGAAAGCAGGTGGAATGAAGCAATTCAGACAACGTGATTTTTCTGCGAGGAACTTCTTGTACGAGCCTGCATCCGTACAATTCGACGATTCAAAGCTCACACTACCAAAAGATGTGATATTCTCAGAACCTAATATCAGTACAACGGGATTTGCATTTAATGAGATTACGAACAACAACGATAAGTATTTCGGAGAGTCTGATCTGAATGCAGGATTCTTGATGCTAGACAATAATATTGGAAGGAATTTACGTGTAGTTTGGGGAACAAGGGTCGAGTCGTACTATCAATATCTTGATGCTAGAGATCTTGCCAATAAGAAAGTAAAGGCCGAAGAAACCTATCTCGATATTCTACCATCTGCGAACTTTACTTATGCCCTTAATCCGAAAACTAATTTGCGCCTTTCAGGATCAAGGACGGTTTCCCGTCCTGAATTCCGCGAGTTGGCACCATTTGCTTTCTTCAATCAGGAGGAAAGCGCTCAGGTTACTGGTAACCCAGACCTGTTGAGGAGCCAGAATACAAACGCAGATTTGCGTTGGGAAACCTATCCTTCGAACGGAGAAGTGTTATCTGCAGCTGTGTTTTACAAGAACTTCCAGAATCCGATTGAACAAGTTGTTAGTTCATCTTCAACACCAGATAACCTCAAATTTGGATATGCCAATGCATCAACCGCGTACTCATATGGAATCGAGTTTGAGCTTCGTAAAAAGCTTAGCTTTCTTTCTGCTTCGTCGCCATGGCTGGAGAACATGATCGCTTTTGCGAATTTTACTTACATCAAATCAGAAGTGGATATTAACCAGGCCGGTCAGGAGAAACGTGCTCTGCAGGGACAATCGCCATACCTAATTAATGCAGGACTACAATATAAGGCAGTGAAATCTGGAATTATGCTCAGTACCCTGTACAACAAAGTGGGTGCTCGTATTTCTAAGGTGGGCAATCCTTTAGCTGGGGTAGAAAACTTCTACGAGAACGGCCGGGATGTAGTTGACTTTCAGATCGCCAAGCGGATCATGAAAGATCGTGCTGAAATTAAACTTAACATTTCAGACATCCTGAATCAAAAGCAGGTGTTCTATCAGAACTATGATGGCAATAAGGTCTACAACTCTGGCAAGGATATCGAGTTTTATGGCTACCGCATTGGCACCAATTTGTCCCTGGGATTTTCATACGACCTGAAATTACACAGCAAGTAACATTAACTTAACAAAAATGCCTGTATAAGTTAATTACGACTTGATCGTGCCGTAATATACAAAGGCTTGTTTTGTGTAAAAAAAAAATCAAGAACCATGAATAAATTGAAATTTCTAAATGTACTTCTCGCAGCACTATTGGTATTGACTGCATGTCAACGAAATAATAATGATGATGATGAGGAGATCATACTTCAGCCTGAAGTAATCCCTTCTCAAATAACAGCAAACAAAACGTTAACAAACGACCGAGTTTGGATCCTTAAAGGATATACTTACGTAAGCAGTAATTCAACGCTGACCATTGAAGCGGGAACTGTTATTAAAAGTGATGTTACTGAAAAAGGGGCTTTAATTATTGACAAAGGTTCTAAGCTAAATGCTACCGGAACAGCTGACAGGCCAATTATATTCACGTCTGGCAAACCAGCTGGGCAAAGGCAGCCTGGAGATTGGGGTGGTATTGTAATAATCGGAGATGCGCCTACGAATCGACCTTCATTAGCTGACTGCGAGGGTGGTATTAATCGCCAGTACGGCCTTGGCCAGAATGCATCAGATAATTCAGGTGTGCTGAAATATGTGAGATTAGAATACGCAGGGATCTCAGCTTCTCAGGGTTCTGAAGTGAATGCGCTGACTTTCTATTCAGTTGGTTCCGGAACTGTGATCGAAAATATCATGGTAGCTTACGCAAAGGACGACGCTTATGAGTTCTTTGGAGGTACCGTTAATGGTAAAAATATGATCGCCTACGCTACTGCTGATGACGATTTCGATTTCGACTTAGGTTATACTGGCAGCATCCAGTTCGGGCTTGTTTTAAGACATCCGGAATTTGTTGATGCGGGTGATGCAGGTAATGGTATTGAGTGTGATAATGAGCCAACCATCCCCGGTGCCGGACCGTCATCTCCAAGAACTAAGCCTTCATTGTCTAACTTTACACTTGTTGGAACTAACGGTGCGACTGGAGAAAAAGAGCAGCACAATTTTGCCAACAGATGGAGAAAAGCTACTCAGTTTATCCTTAACAACTCGATCTTAATTGGCTTTAAGAAAGGCGGCTTTGCAATGGAAACAGCGCAAACTGTAAACGACTACCTTGCAGGAACTTCTCAATTTAAGAACAACCTGGTTCATGCAGTAACTAATCCATACCTCTTAAATGATGCACCTGCACAGGGAGCAAGTACAAATGCAGCGATCAAGACTAAAGTTGAAGCTGATGGTGGTGTTACTTTGGCAACTGCTGCTGATGCCAAGCTGACCAGTCCTTTCGCATTCACTACACCAAACTTCTTACCGGCAATAGGATCGCCAGCTTTAGCAGGTACCTGGGCTACAACACCGGGAGCAACACAAGTTACTTACCGCGGAGCATTTGGCACCACGAATTGGGCTGCGGGATGGACTAACTGGGATCCGCAAAACACAACATATTAATTGGTTAGTACATAGATTGAAGAAGCTCTTTGCGAAAGCAAAGGGCTTTTTTCGTATTAGTTAGCTCTTTGTACTAACGGATCGTACTGATAAACTACGCTGTAAGGGGCTTTGCGTAAATTTGAAGAGATCTGACCGATACGCAGATCCTCTGACTGTGGGGTAGCTTCGCATACGGAATACTTCTGTCCTTTGTAAGTTATAGACGCTCCTACAGGTTTATCAAAGCGAACCGCCATGGTAATATGCGTAGGATAAAGCAGTGCAATCATAGGCAAATCGTAGATCTCCCTGACAAGATAAAAGAACAAGGCAGCACGATCATCACAGTCACTGTAACTTGAGAGGAGCGTTTGTTCTGGGGACAGCCGCTTTTCACGTCCAAAATTATCATCATCATTCTCGTAGAGGAAGGCATATCGCGTAAAGCGCATCAGGTAGTCGATCCCTTTTTTCTGGCTCATTCCCTCAACATTCTTTGTCAGTAGCGGTATCAGCGACCCGTGTGTTTCTTTGCTGAGAGGGATATTAAAGTAAGTTTCAAAGTCGACACCCGGATAGTTGGCAAACATGCCCTCTACCGCCGGATTGAGCTTCAGCTGGAAATGGTACGACTTCTGGTCATAATCAAATTTCAGTTCCTTTTGAGTATATGTATCCGGTTTAAAATCTGGCATCCTTGTTACTTTGTATGAGAAAGAATTTGAAGCTCCGGGCACATTTGTCGCAATAGGTATCATTGGTTCGTTGCTCAGATCAGGATAACCGTAGTCGTGGATATTCAGACACATGTACTTGTTGCCGCCCTCTATGAAAAAAGGGATATCATTAATGTTTTCGTTATTGCGGACGTAAAAAATCAGCCGGTCATTTGCAATCCCCAACCGGGCATCGTAGCCAGATTTGGCTAACAGAAACCATTTATATAAGGTGTATCTATTGTAATTTTCCGCTTTCGGACTGATCTGCTGTGCCGTTTTCCGGATCAGTTGATAGTAGATCCAGTCGTTCAACTCGTGTTTTTCTTTGTAGTCTAATAACTTGTTCACCAGTGGCTCATGTTCACCTGATTCCATGGCGATGTAGAAGTCGGCAACAGATTTTTTAGATAAAATCCCCTCAAACTTGACATTGGATGACTGGTTGAGCTCAAAGTTAAAGGTGCCATCATAAAATTCGAAGCTGCGATTCTGAGCAATGGCAGGAATTCCCGCTAATGTTAGAAAAGCAATCAGAAAGATTTTACAGCTGAATTTGATCACTGAATACACTTGTTAACAAAAAGTTAACATTAAATATACGAAAAATTAACCTCCGGTGCAAATTTGCCATTCAATTACTGATCTAACCTCTAGTTCTGTACTGATATGCTATGTTGAAGCCAATGATTGGTGCTTGGTTGACTAAGGGATAGCTAATCTTCGAACGTAGGATAAACGTAGGATAAACGTAGGATAAACGTAAGATAAACGTAGGATAAACGTAGGATGGAGCCGGCTTAGTGAAGGCATATCAATATGATCAGCGAGGATATATTACTTGATTGAAAGTTAACTGTGAGCTTAACAAGCCTTATAAGTGGTTTAAAAGTTCTTTCCAATCTTCTCCAGCATCTCCGCCGGGATCTTTTCTAGATCGACAACAAGGAAGCCATCCAAACTGTCGGAGAACTTTGGATCGATATTAAAGCAAATGATCTTGGCGTTAAGCGCGATATATTGACGCAGCAGGACCGGCACCTTTAAATGGGTCGTTTCAACTTCCGAAATAAGGCTATCCAGGTCTTTCAGACTTTCGCTCGGTTCCATGAGTAGATCTTTGTCAATTTTGGAAAAGTCGACTTTGAACTCCTTTCGCGGCCTGACATATTGAGCCAGCTCATGATCGAAATGATGATTGCTGATATAATCAACGATCAGGGATTTGGAAAATTTAGAAAAACTGTTGCTGATGCTAACCGGTCCAATGAGGTAACGGTAGTGAGGGTTGTCCAGAAGATACTTCAGAATTCCTTTCCATAGAAGGAAAAGGGGAAGCGGTTTAAGCTGGTATTCTTTCCTGATCCATGACCGCCCCAACTCCAGGCTTTTCCTTAAGATAGGATAGAACTGGTCCCTGATTTTGAACAGTTCTGCGATATAGAATCCTCGTTTACCTCTGCTGTAAAAGATCTCATCACCGTTGCCTATACGGTAGGCACCGACGATCATTTGTGTATCAGTATCCCAGATAAAAAGGTGATTGTAATAGATGTCGTATTCATCCAGGTCGGTTTGCTTATTCGTTCCTTCACCTACCTCCCTGAATGTAATTTCCCGCAGGCGTCCGATTTCTTTGATGATGTTTGGAATGTCGGAAGTGGGGCAAATGTAAACTTCATAATTCTTTTCCGTCCATACTTTGAAATCCTGCAGGCCGCTTATTTCTTTTTCTATAACAGCTGGCGGAATTGCATCCACTATATGTTTGGGGGTTTTGCCGATCTTGAATATATTCCTCGGATTAAAGATCTTCTTCTCATTTTCCAGGCCCGTGCCAAGAGCATAGGTTTTGGCACGAAGGAAATCGAGGAGTTTGGTGGTATTGTTACCAAACGATATATCAGAGGGAAGAATAGGCTTTCCAATCCTTACCCTGATCTTATGTCCGCGTTTGTTAAAAATCTCGGACGGAAGTTTGGCTGTTCGTAAAGTTGGATGAATGAAGCTTAGCAGGTTAAATAGCAAACCATTGTTGCCGTGGAAATAAACGGGCACCACGGGTACGTTTGCTTTAGCGATGATTTTTCCAACTACGGGGTGCCAAAGCTTATCCGTTATTTGCTGTGTTTCGAATTTGAAGGTAGATACCTCGCCGGCAGGAAATATCCCAATAGGTGTTCCTGAATTCAATAGTTCAAGGGTGTTTTTGATTCCACTTATACTTGAAGAATGCTCCACATTCTCAAATGGGTTTACCGCGATAAAGTAGTCACTCAGGTTAGGGATCTTTTTAAGAAGGAAGTTCGCCATCAGCTTAGCGTCGGGACGCACCATGCACAGGAGCTTTAATAACACTAAGCCTTCAATTCCGCCATATGGATGGTTGGCGATGGCTATAAATGCTCCTTCCTTTGGGATGTTCTTTAAGTCGTTTTCGTCAAAATCAATCGAGACTCCAATGATCTGCAAGATCTTATCGACGAACGTAGGGCCTTGAAGATGTTCAGCCTTTTGAAATACTTCATTCACTTCGTTAATTTTCATTACTTCCATTAGCAGGGAAGCGAGTCCTGGCAGGTGGAGCTTATCGAGGTTGGCAGCTTTCGAGAAATCTTCTTTTGTAATGATCTTCATTTCTGGTACGGCAAATAAGTATGAATCAAATTTCTCAAATTATTCCGTTATATTCAGCGCTCATCTACTTCTATTTCCCTGAACATCTGTATTAGGACATGCAGATTACATTCCTGATATAGGGCCTGGCAGAGCTTTAAATAGTTTGCCATGAAAAAACAAGTCACATCCTATTTCAGCTTTTCCAAGAAAGAATTGAACGGCATCCTCGTCCTGCTGGGAGTCATCATGATGAGCCTGTCATTCTCCTCGTTCTACGGTTATTTTGATGAGCCCGAAACCTACGATTTGACAAGCTTTCAAAAGGAAATTGCATTGTTTCGTGCCTCAGCGGTTGAAAGGAAGAAGGGCTATACGTTCCTGAAAGATAAGATAGAAGATAGGGAAATGGAGCCAGAGTATTTCGAATTTGATCCAAACACTGCATCAGTTTTAGACTGGAAAAAATTAGGACTATCAGCAAAGCAAATAAAGATCCTGAACAATTACCGCTCTAAGGGAGGGAAGTTCTTCAAGAAAGAAGATCTGAAAAGGATTTACTCCATTACAGAGAAGCAATTCGATGGCCTGGAGCCGTACATAAAAATTAAGTTTGCAGCACATAAGCCGTTTAGCGAACGGAAACTACCGGCAAGCCCACTTGAAAGAACAAAGAAGGAAGTTATTATCATAGAGCTCAATTCAGCCGATTCTGTAATGTTGGATCAGCTCCGCGGTATAGGGCCTGCATTTGCCTCAAGAATAATCCGTTTTAGAAACCGGCTTGGTGGCTTTCACAACAAAGAGCAAGTCAAAGAGGTTTACGGGATGGATTCTCTGCGATACGCACTTATTTCGAATCAAATTAAAATAGATGCATCATCATTAAGAAAAGTTAGTATTAACACCGCCACTTTCGAGGATTTGAGAAACCATCCTTATTTGAACTTTAAACAAATCAACGCTATCATCCATTATCGCAAACAGCATGGGAAGTATTCGTCATCTGCGGATTTAAAGAAAGTTCTTATCCTGAATGAAGAAATTATCCGTAAAATTGAACCATACTTATCTTTTGATCCATGATCAGTACCAAATTGAAAAATGCTATTCGCGACATTCCGGATTTCCCTAAACCAGGAATAATCTTCAAAGACATTACGCCGATATTAAAGGACGCGGGGCTATGCTCAGAAGTGATCGAAGCATTTGTTTTGGAAATGAAAGGAGATAAGATTGATGTCATAGCCGGGATAGAAAGCAGAGGTTTTTTGTTCGGTCTTATGCTGGCTAACAGATTACAGATTCCTTTTGTGCCGATCAGAAAGCAGGGTAAGCTTCCTGCTAAAACAATTCAGGAGCCCTGTGAGCTTGAGTATGGGTCAGCTATACTTGAATTGCACCAAGATGCCCTGATTGCAGGTCAACGTGTAATGATTCATGATGACTTGCTGGCGACAGGCGGAACAGTTTCTGCCGCAACACGGCTTGTTCAGAAGATAGGCGGGGTTGTTGCAGGTTATTCTTTTGTGATAAGCCTCGACTTTCTGAATGGTAAAGAAAAGCTCAGAGGTGATTCTGAAAATATCATTACACTGGCTTCTTATTGAGTTTATAAGTTGTGGGTTATAGGTTGTACGTTTGGGCGCATACGTCAAGTCTAGAAATACTTATAGCTTATCACTTATAACATACAACCTACCACTTACAACTCAATTTGGTGTTATAATTGCTACATTGCGTGCAACCAATTATAATTCTATATGCAATCAACACTTACTCCTGAACAGGGAGGGATAAATTTCCATTTATCCGAAAATCAGCAAATGGTGATAGACATGGTTCGTAATTTTGCTGAGAAGCATATTCGTCCGCATGTAATGGAATGGGATGAGGAGCAAACCTTTCCTGTTGAAACGTTTAAGAAATTAGGAGAACTGGGCTTGATGGGCGTCCTGGTTCCCGAAGAATACGGAGGTTCAGGCTTGGGATACCAGGAATATGTTCATGTGATATCCGAGATATCTAAGGTCTGCGGTTCTATCGGACTTTCCGTTGCGGCTCATAACTCTTTATGTACGGGTCATATCCTGGCTTTTGCAAATGACGAGCAAAAGAAACGATGGCTTCCAAAACTAGCTACAGCGGAATGGATCGGCTCATGGGGGCTGACTGAAGCTAACACCGGTTCGGACGCGATGGGAATGAATACTACAGCGGTATTAGATGGTGATCATTACGTTGTAAATGGCTCTAAGAATTGGATCACTCACGGAAAGTCGGGTAATGTAGCTGTCGTAATGGTCCGCACCGGCGATAAGGGCGATTCTAAAGGTATTTCTGCGATCGTTATTGAAAAAGGCACTCCCGGATTCACTCATGGTAAGAAAGAAAATAAGCTTGGCATGCGTGCGTCAGAAACAACTGAGCTGATCTTTGACAATTGCCGTGTTCCAAAAGAAAACCTGCTTGGTAAAGAGGGCGAAGGATTCAAGCAGGCAATGTATATTCTTGACGGAGGAAGAATTTCAATAGCGGCCTTGTCACTCGGTATGGCTAAAGGCGCCTTGAAAGCATCGGTTGAATATTCGAAGCAAAGGTTTCAGTTTGGTCAACCCATCTCCAATTTCCAGGGTATTTCCTTTAAGATAGCTGATATGGCTACAGAAATTGAAGCTGCAGAGCTTCTGATCATGAGTGCTGCTGATCTAAAGAATCAGGGCAAGAGCGTAACGAAGCAATCGGCAATGGCTAAATACTTCGCATCCGAGGTTTGTGTTAGAACGGCTACTGAAGCAGTGCAGATCTTTGGAGGATACGGTTATACCAAAGACTTTCCGGTCGAGAAATTCTACCGGGATTCTAAACTATGTACGATAGGTGAAGGAACATCTGAGATTCAGAAGATCGTGATAGCCAGGGAAATAATGCGGTAAGTTAAAAGTTTCGATAACTAATATTCCTTAAATTAGTTATCGAAACTAAAACCGTATTGATGATTAAGCTCTCGCTAATAATTTTCCTTTTTTATCCTTTATTTCTTTTCGCGCAAAGCGGAACGACTTCAGCTCCTAAACAGTTTGTTCTGTTTGATGTCGAATACACTTATACAAAAGCTGATGCGGATAATTCTACGCCGAGTAAATCCCATTATTATGTGAAGGGCGACAAGCTTACTGCCCAGCCGCAGGATTGGACTTCGCCGGTTGACTACCGTAACGGTACTGTTCACATTCGTCTTGAAGTTATCGAAAAACCTGTGGGCAGTGCACCTACCACCTGGACGTTGTGCTACATTCCTAACAAAGGACAAAAAAATGGTTACGGGTGTACTGGAACGACTGTGTATCTTGAAAAAGGAATTTACGAGCTTGATGTCCCTATGACGTCGTTCTGGGAAAATGATTCCATTATATGGTCTGAGGGCATCAAACAAATGGATCTGGTTATAAAAGACGACAGTGGAGGTGCCGGTCATGCGCACAAAAGGGACGATCATGAACGGTTTTTTCCTACTAAAGTCAGGATCACCATGGTTCAGGTTGCGGCAGGCGAGAAATATGATGCACAATTAATACCGCGCATGAATTAGTAAATATTATGGGTTAGAATATATTAACCTGGGGAAATAATTTTATAAAGACTGTAAAATATCAGGCATTAAAATTAATTTTAACCCCTGGTGCGCTAGCAGCATGCTGTTGCATCTTTATAGCCAAACATCACTGAATGAAGAATACAAAGATAGCAGACAAGGTTTTTAGCGAGGAAATTAAAAAACCATCCGACTTTAAGTTCGGCGCTACAGTGGCGAACGCCTTCGACGACATGGTTGAGCGCTCGGTACCTTATTATAATGAAATCCAGCGGATGATTATTGAGCAGGCGATTGAGCATGCAGAGCCGGGAACGAATGTGATTGATCTGGGTTGTTCGACAGGTACTACAATGATTGGACTAAATCCATATGTTGATGAATCAATTAAATTTATTGGCATTGATGATTCAGCAGATATGCTCAAGAAATGCGATCTGAAGCTAAAGGAAGCAAACTTTACAAGACCTTATAAACTCGTCCTTGGAGACCTTCACGAAGATGTGAAGATTGAAAACGCCTCCGTGGTGATTTTATGCTTAACACTGCAATTTGTTCGGCCCATCTACAGAGAAAAACTTATCAAAAGAATATTTGATGGACTTAATAAAGGAGGTGTGCTCATCGTTTCGGAGAAGATTCTTGCCGAGGACAGCCTGTTCAACCGGAACTTTATCAAGTATTATTACGATTATAAGAGAAGGAATAATTACAGTGAAATGGAAATCTCGCAGAAGAGGGAGGCACTGGAAAATGTGTTAATTCCTTATAAATTGAGTGAGAACGTTAAAATGTTCAGGGAAGCAGGTTTTTCGCACATAGAGACATTCTTTAAATGGTACAATTTTTCAGGGTTTATAGCGATAAAGAACTAGGATGCTGACAATAGGAAACTTTTTTTTCAGATACAGGAACCTGCTTTTCGTCTTTCTGTATCTCGCATTGTTTATTCCTTCGTCGGAGATATTCCGTGAGGAAAACCTGGGTCCTGACTATTATTTATATCCATTGATTCTGGGCTTGTCCATAACCATCCTAGGACAGCTTATCCGGGGCGTTACAATTGCCTTGAAATATATTGTTAGGGGAGGGAAGAATAAAGAAGTTTATGCAGATGATCTGATTACCGAGGGGATTTTTAATCATTGCAGGAACCCACTTTATGTCGGAAATATTCTTATGCTGGTCGGTGTGGGGATATTAATTAACTCGCTGTTGTTTGTAGCTGTTTTTATCCCGCTTTTCTTATTTATCTACCAGGCTATAGTTCTTGCAGAAGAGCAGTTTCTTCGAAATAAATTTAAAGGGCAATTTGATGCCTATTGCAGCAAGGTTAGCCGATGGTGGATTAACCTCAATGGAATAGGTAAAACTATATCGGGGATGGATTTCAACGGGAAGAGATGGCTGATAAAGGAATACAATACGCAGACTGTATGGGCGACCGGAATCGTGGTAATCCTTCTGTTCTACTATCCACAGTTAACGAATTATAATACAGATCTAAGGGATAAGATATTTATAGTTTCATTAATTGTGCTTGGAATCTACTATTTCAGCATCAGGTATCTGAAGAAAAGCGGCACATGGAAAGGATAATTTGTTGAGGTAAAGTGAGTTTAAAAAGAAACCTCCCCAATTTACATGGGGAGGTTTTTTTAACTACACCGCTTTGGATTTACCAGGGATGGCAAAAGGATAAAATCCGTTTGCATCTGGCAGTACTTTTGGCTGCGCATCCCAGGCCAGTGTGTCGGGCATGAGGTTGATTTGAGAATTTAGCGCATCATCCCATTTAACTTCTTTCCCTGAATAAGTAGCATATCGCCCTAGTAACGCAGTAAGAGTGCTTTTCGCTACCCGTTCGGCATCGGCGAACTTATATTCCCCTTTGTCGATTGCTTCAAACAGTTCATCATGTTCACTTTGATAAGGATTTGGATCACCCTTGCCTGCATGATTGAATAAGACGTTCCCTTTTGTATCCCACAATTTGCCGGAGTTTGTATTTGCATTTAAATACACTCTACCTTTGGTTCCCTGGAAGCTTTCGTCAACACGGTTCAAAGTTCCTTCATGGTGACGGCATTGGCTCTGGATTACAGATCCATCGGCATAAATAAACTCTACAGTGTGATTGTCGAAGATTTCTCCATGGTCCTTTCCAGTTCGGAGAAAGCGGCTCCCGGTACCTTGTGCAGATATGGGATAAGCATTCTTTACCCAATTGGCGACATCGATATTGTGAACATGCTGTTCATTGATGTGATCGCCGCAAAGCCAGTTGAAATAATACCAGTTACGCATCTGGTACTCCATTTCAGTTTGTCCGGCCACACGTGGCCTGACCCAAACACCTCCGCTGTTCCAATATACCTGTCCGGATACTATATCGCCGGCGACACCGTCTTCAATGCGTTTTATGGTCTCCCTGTAAGTCTTTTGGTACCTACGCTGTAAACCAACAACCACGTTTAATTTCTTTCGCTTTGCCTCTTCGGCAGTCGCCAAAACACTGCGAATGCCGGGCGAATCAGTGGCAACCGGTTTCTCCATAAAGACATGTTTGTTTTGCTTTATTGCTTCTGCAAAATGAACGGGCCTGAATCCGGGAGGCGTGACAAGCAATACCACATCAGCTTCAGCAATTGCCTGTTTATAACCGTCAAACCCAACAAATTTCTTGTCCTCCGGAACATCAACTTTGTCTTTGCCAAACTTTTTAAATGCGGCATCATAGCTCTTGTCGAGACGGTCACGAAAAGCATCCGCCATGGCTACTACTTTTAAATTGTATTTAGTGTTTAGGGCCTGAAACAGTGCACCGGTTCCTCGTTCTCCACAACCTATCAATGCTATCTTTATTGTTCCTCCTTCTTCAGCATAAACACCGGAAAAGGGGATGTTACTCAACACTGCTCCGCCTGCAATTATTGCCGAAGTTTTCAGGAAGGATCGGCGCTGAGGCTGACTTGTAGATTTTTTGTTATTGCTCATTTGTTAAATATTTAATAGTCTGCAATGGGTTTCTGATTATAAAATTCTTCAATTTCTTGTTTGGATGGAACGATAAATGGTCTGACCAGCCGAATTCCCACAAAAGGAGCTTCCGGAAACCACCAGTTACTTTTCGGTATCTGCGGATCGATTCGTTTCCAGTTGGGATCTGAGCCGCGGCGTGCAGCCGATCTAAGGCCCGATGCCTCGTCTTCAAAAGAGCCACCGCGAACACTGTGAGGATAGAGTTTCTCAGGTTTCGCAATTGGATCGATGCTATATTTTTCCAATTTTGAATAATCCGGAAGATATTGGTCTAGTGTCCACTCGGCAACGTTTCCATGCATGTCAAACAGGCCCCATGGATTTGGCTTTTTTCCACCTACCGGGTGTGTTTTTTCCATACTGTTCGATCTTAACCAGGCGTAGTCTTTCACTTGGTTTGTGTCACTTCCAAAAGAGTAAGCTGTGGTGGTTCCTGCCCGGCACGCGTATTCCCATTCAGCTTCCGTAGGCAATCGATAGAAGATTCCGGTTCTGGTATAAAGCCATTTGCAGAACTGCAGAGCATTATATTGCGTCATTCCAACAGCTGGATGCCCCTCTTTACCCATACCGAATGTCATGTCAAGATACGGTTTAGAAGGCCTCGTAATTGCATCTACACCCAGGCTCTTTGTTTGATCAAAATCCTGGTAAACAAACAGTTCATACATATCCCAGGTTACTTCCTTCGTGCTCATCCAAAACGGACTGACCGTCACTTCATGAATGGGCCCTTCGTCAGGTTTATGTCCGCTTTCACTTTTCTCGCTCCCCATTTTGAATTTTCCGCCGGGAATAGCCTTCATTTGGAATTTAACACTAACGGCAGGAATTTCCTGGGTATAATCTGCATGTTTTTGCTGACCAATCGTAACTTTTGAAATCAATAATAGAAGAAATGCGAAACCGTAGCTGTAGTTTTTTGTGTTAATCATTAGGTAGTAGTATCCGATGGAAAAATAAATTTAAACTTTCATGCCGAATATCTGCAATATATGGTTGAAAGATTTTTTTCTTAACCATTCATTATGGAATACGATTTGTTAGGGATAAGTGAGTGGCGAAGCAATTATCTATTCCTTATTATAATTAAATGAAAGAGAACGATTTTTATCTGTCGACAGAAATCAAATACAACTGCCTGGATGTAGTGAAAATGTGGGGAACTGATTTTGAGTTGAAAGTATATTCGCTGACAGATACGGACTACGAAGTTGCAGAAAACTGCATCGAGTTATATGGAGATTCAAGACCTGACCTTTACGCCTTTGAAGTAAGCCTGGATGATGAATTATCATATGATTATATGAATGATGCAATCACCTGGTATGCCTCGCACATCGGCAAGCCAGATATGGAGATTTTAAGAACGGACCCTCGTGAAGATTTTCTTGAAGGGAGCCTGCCGAAAGTTGGTATTTAAGTAGTTGCCTTTCGTTTAAGAAAAAAATTGCATCTTCAATTCGAATGAAGATCATCAATCGAATCCGCCAATTTACCGATGGTATACTAAATAAAGATGAGGACCCTATAAATAGAGCAAGGTTCCATATTTTATTTTACTCAATGGTGGCAACGCTTGCCATTACTTTGATCCTTCTGGTGGCCTATATTGTCAACGGACCACCCTTACAGCTCTGGCGGCTAAGCATAGTCTTGGCTGCTATATTTACTAGTTTGTATTTTCTTGTTGTGAGAAATAACTACAAGCCAGCAGCTCATATCATTGTATGGATGTTAAATATGCTTGTTTGGACAAATATTTTTTTGCTGATACAGGCATTGAATATTGTCACCATCCAGTACATCATACTCACCATTACCTGTAGCTTCTACATGCTAAGCTCTCGTCACGGAATGGTTTATTCCATTATCGTGATGATACCGGTGGTAATACACTTTATTCTGCAGGGGACAAATAATATTCAGGTATTTGTAACTCCACAACAGGCAAGTAACCCCGTATTCCTATCTGTCCTTCTTTTTAATTTTTCTTTAATCATATTCATTCATTACCACTTTCTTAAAGCATTTCATGATGCCTTAAATAAGCTAAGAACGGCACAGACCCATGAAAAAAGCCTTAATGAGAGATTAGTCGTAGCTATTAAAGATGCAGAGGCTTCGTCTAAAGCCAAGTCTGACTTTCTTTCAACGATGTCGCATGAGTTGCGGACTCCTCTGAACTCCGTTATCGGATTAAGTTATGTTCTGCTTGCCGATAACCCTCGAAAGGAGCAAGAGGAAAATCTTAAAGTTTTACATTTTTCTGCAGGGAGCCTGCTTTCACTTATAAACGACATTCTAGATTTCAATAAGCTTGAGTACGGGAAGTTGGAACTGGAGAAAATTGGGTTTAAGCCGGACGAGTTAATCACAGATATCTGCGCAGGTTTGAAGCTTCAAGCTGAGGAGAAGGGTTTGGAGTTCACTATGAATCTCGATGATAGGTTAAGTGGCACAACGTTAATAGGAGACTCAACCCGATTGCTGCAAATTCTTTTCAATTTGGTGGGAAACGCCGTTAAATTTACATCCAAAGGCCAGGTAGTGCTGACAGTCGAGGTGATTACTGAAAGGGAAGAACTTTTGGAATTAAAATTCTCTGTTAGGGACACTGGAATAGGGATATCTGACAAACATTTGAATGTTATCTTCGAGCCATTTTCTCAGGCGTCAAGTAACATTAATCGGGAATTTGGTGGCACTGGACTGGGACTGGCAATAACCAAACAACTATTGGAGCTTCACGGCACAACGATGTCGATTGAAAGTGTCTTTGGCAGAGGTACAACTTTTAGCTTTAATATTACTTATCAGCGGGCTAATGCAAGTCAGGTAGACGAGCTTTCGACACGTGCTTCTGTTTCGGCAAGTACAATTGATTTGTCTGAACTTAGTATTCTTGTCGCAGAAGACAATGCGATGAATATACTGCTCATTAAGAAGTTGTTTCAGAGTTGGGGAATATCCGCAGATTATGTAGTGAATGGCGGTGAAGCAGTTGAAATGGCCAAAACTAAATCGTACGATGTGATATTAATGGACATTCATATGCCTATCATGGATGGATACGAAGCCTCTAGGGAAATTCTAAAGGGATATAACTCACGTAATAAAAAGCCATGGATTATTGCGCTGACTGCATCTGTTTCAAATGACATCAACGTTAAGGTTACGGAAGCGGGATTAAATGATTTTATTTCTAAGCCTTTTAACCCTCGGGAATTGAAAGCTCGCTTGAGTGCCTTGTCGAACCTAAAGGTGATCAGTAATGCCGAAGATGTGACTAAATAGAAATTTATTTTATCTGTTTTCTAAGCTCTTCTTCAATACGACTGCAACTTACTAAAAACGGCTTGTCAACAATACTGATGTTGAATGACTGACCGACGACGGTGTACGTGCCTGAAACTTTCCCAAGGGGAGAACTGATTGAAAATTTACCATCAGAATTACTTCCGGCAAAAGATCCTCCAGCGCCTGAAATTGCTTGCTCTGCCGACCTGATAAGTTCATCAGGCTGCCCATTAAAATCTATTGATATATTACACTTTGCCATGTTAGTTTTCTTTATTCTTCTGTCTTAGTTTTTCTTCCGCATTTTTCACCTCATCTTTTTCAGCTAAGAATGTGTCTGGTGAAATTTGTGAAAATGTTTCTTTTGACGGTTTTTCCTTAGTCGATTCCAAGCCTGGTCTGGCAATAGCTTTATCTGTGTCAGAACCTTTTCGTTTCTTTTCTCTCGTATCTTTCATAAATTTCTACTAGTTCTTTTACATAAACACTGTTGATCCAGAAATGTTCTGCATTTTAATTTATCTAAACTTTTGATTTTTAATATTTTTTGTACATTTGCAATCCAATTCTGAAAGGGGGTATCTATATATTATGATCATTATTAATGTAAAAGACGGCGAATCACTAGACAAAGCGTTAAAGCGCTTTAAAAAGAAATTCGAAAAAACCGGTGTATTAAGAGAGCTTAGAAGCCGCCAGGCGTACGAGAAAAAATCTATTACCCGCCGTACCGAAGTTAAAAAAGCTATATACAAGCAAGGATTAAACATCGAATCTGTTTAATTTTTCTTTAAGCATATAAAATCTTAAAACTATTTGTATATTCAATTTATTGATGTGCAAATGGTTTTTTGATGTTTATAGAGAGATTCATACGATACCTTCAATTTGAAAAACGGTTCTCTCCCCATACCGTTACTGCCTACAGGCAAGACCTTACTCAATTTAACGAATTTTTAGCGGTTGATAATCTGGACGTACTGACTATTTCACATCGAGATGTTCGCAGTTGGATGCTCTTGATGATGGAACAAGGTTCAGAAGCCAAAACGGTAAACCGCAAATTATCCGTGTTGCGATCTTTTTATAAATTCCTGCAGCGTGAAGAATTGAGCAACACTAATCCTATGATTCATATCAAGGCGCCTAAAGTCCCGAAGCGCTTGCCAGTTGTTTTGGATGAGCAAAAAATGGACAGTTTGTTGGACGCGGAACTCAGCTTTGAAAGCAGTTTCAATGGGATGAGAGACCGCTTAATTCTCGAACTGTTATATGGCACAGGCATTCGTTTGTCCGAACTCGTCAATTTGACAGACCATGACGTGAATTTATATGACCAATATATTAAAGTACTAGGAAAGCGGAATAAAGAACGAATCATTCCTGTGGCCGCTCCGCTGATCAAGCTGATCAAAGAATACCAGCGTGAAAAATTAAGTCAAAATTTTAACAACAAAGCGTCTTCTTTAATCGTTACAAATGAAGGGAATAATGCATATCCCCAATTTATTTATCGTATTGTGAAATTAAATCTGTCTCAAATTACCACCCAAGAAAAAAAGAGCCCGCATGTGCTAAGACACTCATTCGCGACCGCTCTTTTAAATAAAGGTGCTGACTTGAATGCGATTAAGGAACTTCTGGGGCATTCAAGCCTTGCAGCAACACAGGTTTACACACACAATTCAGTGGAAAAATTAAAGTCAATTTACAAACAAGCTCACCCTAAAGCATAAACTATGGCTTGATTCTACCCTTACTATTGTAAGATCTCCGATAAACGGAGTTTAATTAATTTCTAAATTTTATAAAAGGAGGAAACATGAAAATCCGAGTGCAATCGATCCATTTTTCAGCAGATGTTAAATTATTGGATTTTATCCAGAAGAAAGCAGATAAATTGGATCAGTTTTTTGATCAGATAATTAGTGGTGAAGTTTATTTAAAACTTGAAAACACTTCTGATGAGGCAAATAAAATAACAGAAATTAAATTATTGATACCGGGGAACGACTTGTTCGCTAAAGAACAGTGCAAAACGTTTGAAGAAGCAACCGACAAGGCAATCGAGTCATTGAAACACCAAATCGATAAACACAAGGAAAAAGTCAGGGCTCGGATGAGTAATCACAAAACAGTCCTGGCCAACGAGGAAATTATTTAATTTATAATTACTTCATAATTAGGCACTTTTTCGGCAGTCGTATCGACTGCCGATTTTTTTTACTAAAAAATTTTGTCCAACTCTAAATTTTCGTAGATTTGCAGTCCCTTTCAGAGGGGGGTTATCTTCAAGAGGTAATTAACTCTGAAAAGGTTGGTTCTTTAATTAATTAAAGCAAACATTTCAACTATCAGATCATATGTTTCATGTGTGAATGATAGCCTATAAACGCCTCCTTAGCTCAGCTGGTAGAGCAACTGACTTGTAATCAGTAGGTCATTGGTTCGATCCCGATAGGAGGCTCAGAAATGTTGGGGGGGTTCCAGAGCGGTCAAATGGGACGGACTGTAAATCCGTTACTTCGGTTTCGAAGGTTCGAATCCTTCCCCCCCCACAATTCAATTATGGATTGTAAATTACGAATTACGTACGCGGGATTCGTAATTGATCATTCGTAATTCGTAATTGAATATGCGGAAGTAGCTCAGTTGGTAGAGCGATAGCCTTCCAAGCTATAGGTCGCGAGTTCGAACCTCGTCTTCCGCTCAAAGGTTCATTGTTTGCCAGAACGGTGGTTCATCAGATTGGAGTAAGATGAATGAATACATGAACCGGAGAGCAAATTAAAAGCCGACGTAGCTCAGCGGTAGAGCACTTCCTTGGTAAGGAAGAGGTCATGGGTTCAAGTCCCATCGTTGGCTCTAGATTGTATTTTAGAATTAGAACAATAATAAAATTAACCTAATAATTAGTATAAAACAAAATGGCAAAAGAAAAATTTGACCGCAGTAAGCCGCATTTAAATATCGGTACTATAGGTCACGTTGACCACGGTAAAACTACACTTACAGCAGCTATCACTAAGGTATTGGCTGATGCAGGTCTTTCTGAGGCACGTTCATTCGATTCAATTGACTCTGCACCAGAAGAAAAAGAAAGAGGTATCACCATCAATACTGCACACGTGGAGTATTCAACGGCTAACCGTCACTATGCACACGTTGACTGTCCAGGTCACGCGGATTATGTGAAAAACATGGTTACTGGTGCTGCTCAGATGGACGGTGCTATCATTGTAGTTGCTGCTACTGATGGTCCTATGCCACAAACTCGTGAACACATCCTTCTTGCTCGTCAGGTAGGTGTACCTTCACTAGTAGTTTTCATGAATAAAGTGGATATGGTTGACGATCCGGAATTACTAGAACTAGTGGAGATGGAAATCCGTGAACTACTAAGTTTCTACGAATTCCCTGGTGATGATATTCCTGTTATTCAGGGTTCTGCATTAGGCGGATTAAATGGCGATCCTAAGTGGGTTGGTAAAATCATGGAGTTGATGGAAGCTGTAGATAACTACGTTCCAATTCCTCCACGTTTGACAGAGCTTCCATTCCTTATGCCAGTTGAAGACGTATTCTCGATCACTGGTCGTGGAACCGTTGCAACAGGTCGTATTGAAAGAGGTGTTATTAACTCAGGTGAAGCAGTTGATATCTTAGGTATGGGAGCTGAAAACTTGAAATCTGTTGTTACAGGTGTTGAGATGTTCCGTAAGATATTAGATAGAGGTGAAGCTGGTGATAACGTAGGTTTATTGCTGCGCGGTATTGAGAAAACTGATATCCGTCGTGGTATGGTTATCTGTAAACCAGGTTCGGTTACTCCTCACACTGATTTCAAAGCTGAGATTTACGTATTATCTAAAGCAGAAGGTGGACGTCACACTCCATTCTTTAACAAATACCGTCCACAGTTTTACTTCCGTACAACAGACGTTACTGGAGAGATCACTCTTCAAGAAGGAGTAGAAATGGTTATGCCTGGTGATAACGTTACAATCAATGTTAAATTGATTAACGCGATCGCAATGGAGAAGGGTCTACGTTTCGCTATCCGTGAAGGTGGTAGAACTGTAGGTGCCGGACAGGTAACTGAAATTGTAAAGTAATCAATTTCATATAAAGGTTAATTGGATAACATAAGTCCCTTTATTGTGGACTTATGTTTTCTTATAATACACGGGCTGGGTTTTAATATATTAGAAAACCGGTTTATATTGACGGGAATAGTTCAATGGTAGAATAGAGGTCTCCAAAACCTTTGATCAGGGTTCGAATCCTTGTTCCCGTGCTTACGCTAAATAGAAGATGGCTAACGTAGTAGAATTTATAAAAGAATCATATACCGAAATGACCCAGAAGGTTACCTGGCCGACTTGGGGAGAATTACAAAATTCAGCTGTATTGGTGTTAATAGCATCTATAATCATATCACTGGTGATTTTGGCTATGGATGAAACTGTTGGCAGAGCGTTAAAGATGTTCTATAATTCTCTTGCATAATATAAGCACTATGAGCGATCAATTGAAGTGGTATGTGGTTAGGGCTGTTAGCGGAAAAGAGAAAAAAGTTAAGCAGTACTTAGAAGCCGAAATTAACCGTTTAGGTATTTCACATTTATTACCTCAGGTGTTAATACCGATGGAGAAATTCTATCAGATGAAAGATGGTAAGAAGATCGCCAAAGAGCGTAATTTTTACCCTGGGTATGTTCTGATAGAGGCTGCGTTGGATGGCGAGCTTGAGCACGTTATTAAAGGAATCAATAGCGTTATTGGTTTTCTTGGTGATAAAGGCGGTAACGCCGTGCCTATGCGTACTGCAGAAGTAAACCGTATCCTGGGTAAGGTAGATGAAATGGCTGAGCAAGGCGAATCCATGAATGTTCCTTACTATGTTGGAGAGAATGTTAAGGTAATGGACGGACCGTTTAACGGATTTACCGGCGTTATCGAAGAAGTAAATGAAGAGAAAAAGAAGCTTAAGGTAATGGTTAAGATCTTCGGAAGAAGAACACCTCTTGAGTTAAATTATATGCAAGTCGAAAAGGAATAGTTGGATTCGAGAAGCGAGACGCGAGCTAAGCTCGTTTCTCGAACCTCGATTCTCATAAAATCTTAAATGTTACATAGCTTCCACTACTAACATTGAGTTACAAATAAATCAATAAAAATGGCAAAAGAAGTCGGTGCTTTAATAAAATTACAGATCAAAGGCGGCGCTGCAAATCCATCTCCACCAGTAGGTCCCGCGTTGGGAGCGAAGGGTGTGAATATCATGGAGTTTTGCAAGCAATTTAATGCGCGCACCCAAGATAAGCCAGGTAAAGTTTTACCGGTTGTAATTACTGTATATGTCGACAAGTCATTCGATTTTATCATTAAAACTCCTCCTGTAGCTATCCAATTACTGGACGCAACAGGTTTGAAGAGTGGTTCTGCTGAACCTAACCGTAAAAAGGTTTCCAGTGTTAACTGGGAGCAGGTTGAAAGCATTGCCAAAGATAAAATGACGGACTTGAACGCATTTACTGTCGAGTCAGCCATGAAAATGGTTGCTGGTACAGCACGCAGTATGGGAATTACCGTTAGCGGTGATGCACCCTGGAATAATTAATTATACAAATCAGTTTAAGAAGTGGCTAGATTAACAAAAAATCAAAAACAGGCACATTCAAAAATTGAGGCTGGGAAAGCATATTCATTAACTGCAGCTGCGGCTCTGGTTAAAGATATCACAACTACCAAATTTGATGCTTCGGTTGACCTTGATGTACGCTTAGGCGTAGATCCGCGTAAAGCGAACCAAATGGTACGTGGTATTGCAACTCTACCTCATGGAACCGGTAAAACTGTCCGTGTTTTAGTTCTTTGTACTCCTGATAAGGAAGCAGAAGCTAAAGCAGCAGGTGCAGATTACGTAGGTTTAGATGAATATATTGCCAAAATAGAAGGCGGTTGGACTGACGTTGATATCATTATTACAATGCCTAGTGTTATGGCTAAAGTGGGTAAACTTGGACGTGTTTTAGGTCCTCGTAACCTTATGCCTAATCCTAAGTCGGGTACTGTTACCACAGATGTGGGTAAAGCGGTAACTGATGTTAAAGGCGGTAAGATCGATTTCAAGGTTGACAAAACTGGAATTATCCATGCCTCTATTGGAAAGGTATCTTTTGATGCAGACAAAATTTATGAGAATGCACTTGAAGTAATTCAGGTAATTTCAAAATTGAAACCTTCTGCAGCTAAAGGAACTTATTTCAAAAGCATACACATGTCTTCGACAATGAGTCCGGGAATCGAAATTGAAACTAAATCAGTAGCGGGAATCTAATCATGAGAAAAGAAGAAAAACACGACGTTGTTCTTGCTTTAACAGAGACGATTGCTGAGTATGGTAATTTTTATATTACTGATACAGCAAACCTGTCTGTAGCAAAAGTAAATGATATTCGCCGCAAATGTTTCGATAACGGTATCAAAATGCAGGTCGCTAAAAACACTCTGATCAGAAAAGCTATGGAAGCTTCTCAAGGTGATTACAGCGAGATCTTTGACGTATTAAAAGGATCGTCATCTATTTTATTCTCAAAGTCAGCAAACGCTCCGGCAAAGCTGATTAAACAATTGAGAAAAACAGGTGATAAACCAGTACTCAAAGCAGCATACATTGATTCCGCAGTATTCATTGGCGACAATCAACTGGATGCCCTGGTGAACCTTAAATCTAAGGAACAATTGGTGGCAGACATCATTGCATTGCTTCAGTCTCCAGCTAAGAATGTTATCTCTGGCTTACAGTCAGGTGGAAACAAATTAGCGGGAATTGTTAAAACATTACAAGAAAGAGGTTAAAGAACTACCTAAAAGTTCAATTAAATTATTCAAGTACAGAAATTTTAAAATAAAATAAAATGGCAGATTTAAAATCGTTTGCTGAGCAATTAGTAAACTTAACAGTAAAAGAAGTTAACGAATTAGCTCAAATATTAAAAGATGAGTATGGTATCGAGCCAGCTGCAGCAGCAGTTGCAGTTGCAGGTCCGGCAGCAGGTGGTGATGCACCAGCGGCAGCAGCAGAACAAACTTCTTTCGATGTAATTTTGAAAGAAGCTGGTGGTTCTAAATTAGGTGTTGTTAAATTGGTTAAAGATCTTACAGGCTTAGGTTTGAAAGAAGCTAAAGACCTAGTTGACGGTGCACCGAAAGAAGTGAAAACTGGTGTTGATAAAGCAGAAGCTGAATCATTAAAGAAAGCATTAGAAGAAGCTGGAGCTACTGTTGAGATTAAGTAATCTTAACTCATAAAATTATGGCCTTAGACTCCGATTTTCATCGGGGTCTATTGCCATTTGTATAATACCCATTGATGTATGACTTACATCTCCGCACCTGGCGGGAAACAAGTCGAAGTTTATTTACTTAAATAAATTCTCAGTCCCTTGGCAAACAAAATTAAGCAATCCGAAAGAGTAAATTTTGCTACCAGTAAGCATGTGATGGATTATCCTGACTTTCTGGATGTTCAATTGCAATCTTTCAGGGAATTTTTTCAATTAGAAACTACTTCAGATAACCGTCATCAAGAAGGTTTGTTTAAAGTTTTCTCTGAAAATTTTCCGATCTCTGACTCACGAAATATCTTCGTTTTAGAATTTCTTGATTACTTCATTGATCCCCCGCGTTATGATATACATGAGTGTATCGAGCGTGGTTTAACGTATAGCGTCCCGTTAAAGGCTAAGCTTCGCTTGTCTTGTAACGATGCGGAACATGAAGATTTCGAAACAATTGTTCAGGACGTGTATTTGGGAACCATCCCTTACATGACTCCAAAAGGAACGTTTGTTATCAATGGTGCAGAACGCGTAATCGTTTCGCAGCTCCACCGTTCTCCGGGTGTGTTCTTCGGCCAAAGCCGTCACACTAACGGAACAAAATTATATTCAGCGCGTGTAATTCCGTTTAAGGGTTCATGGATTGAGTTCGCTACAGACGTAAATAACGTCATGTATGCTTACATCGACCGTAAGAAGAAATTCCCTGTAACTACATTACTTCGTGCTATCGGTTATGATTCAGATAAGGACATCCTTGAACTATTTGAACTAGCTGATGAAGTTAAAGTAAGTAAGTCTGGCTTGAAGAAAGCTGTTGGACGTAAGCTTGCTGCGAGAGTGTTGAAGAAATGGGTAGAAGATTTCGTGGATGAAGACACTGGTGAAGTTGTTTCTATTGATCGTAATGAGATCATTATGGAACGCGAAACCGTTTTAGAAGACGACCATATTGATATGATCATCGAAGCTGGAGTTAAGACCATCATCCTTACAAAGGATGACGCGGTAAACAGCGGTGATTATACTATTATATATAATACATTACAGAAAGATACCTCAAACTCTGAGAAAGAGGCTGTGGAGCATATCTATCGTCAATTACGTAACGCTGAACCACCTGATGAAGAAACTGCTCGTGGTATTATCGACCGTTTGTTCTTCTCTGATAAGAGATATGACCTGGGTGATGTGGGCCGTTACCGTATCAATCGTAAACTTAAGTTAACTACTCCGGTAGAAACTAAAGTTCTTACTAAACAAGATATCATTGCTATCGTTAAATATTTGATCAAACTGATCAATTCTAAGGCTGAGGTGGATGATATCGATCACTTGTCAAACCGTCGTGTTCGTACAGTAGGCGAGCAATTATACGCACAGTTTGGTGTAGGTCTGGCACGTATGGCTCGTACTATCCGTGAGCGTATGAATATTCGTGACAACGAGGTATTCACACCAACCGACCTGATCAATGCACGTACACTATCTTCGGTGATAAACTCGTTCTTTGGAACGAATCAGCTATCACAGTTCATGGACCAAACCAATCCTCTGGCAGAGATTACGCACAAGCGTCGTCTGTCAGCCTTAGGCCCAGGTGGTCTTTCACGTGAGCGTGCAGGTTTTGAGGTTCGTGACGTTCACTACACGCACTACGGGCGTTTGTGTACCATCGAAACTCCTGAAGGACCAAACATTGGTTTGATATCGTCACTGTGTGTGCATGCCAAGATCAATAACTTAGGTTTCATCGAAACTCCATATCGTAAGGTTGATGCCGGACGGGTTGTAGTTGAAGAGCCGGTTATTTACCTTTCTGCGGAAGATGAGGAAGGAAAAACTATCGGCCAGGCAAGTGCATTGTATGATGATAAAGGTAATTTCGAAACGCCACACGTTAAAGCACGTTACGAAGGTGATTTCCCGGTAATTGAGCCAACTAAGCTTGATTTGATGGATATTGCACCTAACCAGATCACATCAATTGCTGCATCCTTGATTCCATTCCTGGAGCATGATGATGCTAACCGTGCATTGATGGGGTCAAACATGCAACGTCAGGCCGTGCCATTGTTACGTCCTGAGTCACCGATTGTTGGAACAGGACTTGAAGGACGTGTTGCACGTGATTCACGCACACTGATCAACGCCGAAGGAACAGGTGTTGTAGAATATGTTGATGCGAATGAGATCCGTATCCGTTACGAAAGAAATGAGGATGACGTTCTTGTGTCTTTCGAAGGAGAGGTTAAATCATATCGTTTGATCAAATTCAAGAAAACTAATCAGAGTACTTGTATCAACTTGAAGCCAATCGTAAGAAAAGGCCAGAAAGTTGAAAAAGGGCAGGTTCTTTGTGAAGGATATGCAACTCAGGACGGTGAGCTTGCTCTTGGTAGAAACCTTAAAGTGGCATTCATGCCTTGGCAAGGGTTCAACTTTGAGGATGCGATCGTAATCTCTGAGCGTGTAGTTTCACAGGATATATTCACTTCCCTTCACATTGAAGAGTTCGAACTTGAAGTTCGTGACACAAAACGTGGTGAGGAAGAGCTTACACCGGATATTCCTAACGTTTCTGAAGAAGCGACTAAGGACCTGGATGAGAACGGAATTATCCGCGTAGGAGCTGAAATTAAAGAAGGTGATATTCTAATCGGTAAAATCACTCCAAAAGGAGAGTCTGATCCATCACCGGAAGAAAAACTTTTACGTGCAATCTTTGGTGACAAAGCTGGTGATGTGAAAGATGCTTCACTTAAAACTCCGCCGTCAATTCATGGTGTAGTTATCGATACAAAATTATTCTCACGGGCTAAGAAAACCACTAAGCCGGAAGAGAAAGTGATGATCGAGAAATTAGATAATAAGCATAACAAAGCAACCAAGGAATTGAAAGATACCTTGATTGATAAATTGTTCACCATTGTGAATGGTAAAACATCACAGGGTGTTTACAACGTATACAAAGAACTCTTAGTAGCTAAGGGTGTGAAATTCACACAGAAGATCCTTACAGAGATGGAGTTTGCAAATGTAAACCCTACTAAGTGGACAACTGATGAAGATAAGAACGAGTTGATCAAACAAACTCTTCACAATTATAACATTAAGCTTAACGAAGAGCTTGGTGCTTACAAACGTGATAAGTTTGCGATCAGTGTAGGAGATGAACTTCCATCAGGAATTGTACAGATGGCTAAAGTTTATGTGGCTAAAAAACGTAAGCTTAAAGTTGGTGATAAGATGGCTGGACGTCACGGTAATAAGGGTATTGTTGCCCGTATCGTTCGTGATGAAGATATGCCATTCCTTGAAGACGGAACTCCGGTTGATATAGTGTTGAACCCGCTGGGTGTACCTTCACGTATGAACCTTGGACAGATCTATGAAACTGTGTTAGGATGGGCTGGAAAAGAACTTGGAATGAAGTTCGCAACGCCAATTTTCGACGGAGCTTCGCATGATGAGGTTGAAGAGTGGGTTGCTAAAGCAGGTGTACCAACATCAGGAAGGACTTATTTATACAATGGGTTAACTGGTGATCGTTTTGACCAACAGACTACAGTAGGTATCATTTATATGCTGAAACTCGGTCACATGGTTGACGATAAGATGCACGCCCGTTCAATCGGACCATACTCATTAATTACACAACAACCATTGGGTGGTAAAGCACAGTTTGGTGGTCAGCGTTTTGGTGAGATGGAAGTTTGGGCACTTGAGGCATTTGGTGCTGCTAACATACTTCAGGAGATATTAACAGTTAAGTCTGATGACGTTGTAGGACGTGCAAAAACCTACGAAGCGATCGTTAAAGGTGAAAACCTGCCTACGCCTTCAGTTCCGGAATCATTCAATGTATTGGTTCATGAGTTAAGAGGATTAGGATTGGATATCACATTAGACTAAAGTAGCAAGTAGAAAGTATCATGTATCGAGACCATCGTTTTGCGAATCTTGATACTTGATACCTGATACCTGGTACTAAAAACAAAAAGAGCTATGTCTTACAAAAAGGATAATAAAATCAAAAGTAATTTCACCTCGATAACCATCAGTTTGGCTTCTCCCGAATCTATCCTGGAGCGTTCAAGTGGTGAGGTGTTAAAGCCGGAAACTATCAACTACCGGACTTACAAACCTGAGCGTGATGGCTTATTTTGCGAGCGGATATTCGGTCCTGTAAAGGATTATGAATGTCATTGCGGTAAATACAAGCGTATCCGTTATAAGGGAATCGTCTGCGATCGTTGCGGTGTTGAAGTAACTGAGAAGAAAGTACGTCGTGAGCGTATGGGACACATTAACCTGGTGGTTCCTGTTGCGCACATATGGTATTTCCGTTCTCTACCAAACAAGATCGGTTACCTTTTGGGATTGCCTACCAAGAAACTTGACCTCATTATTTATTATGAGCGTTACGTTGTTATTCAGGCTGGATTAAAAGAAGCTGATGGTATCCAGAAAATGGATTTCCTTACCGAAGAGGAATACCTTGACATCTTAGATACATTACCAAAAGAAAATCAATACCTGGACGATAAAGATCCGGAGAAATTCATCGCGAAGATGGGTGCTGAAGCACTTCAGGACCTGCTCGGACGTTTGGATCTCGATCAGCAATCTTACGACCTTCGTCACCAGGCAGCTACCGAAACTTCACAGCAACGTAAAACTGAGGCCTTAAAACGCCTTCAGGTTGTTGAAGCTTTCCGTGGTGCAAATACCCGTATTGAGAATAACCCTGAGTGGATGATCGTTAAGATCGTTCCGGTTATTCCACCAGAATTGAGGCCTCTCGTTCCACTTGAGGGTGGCCGTTTTGCTACTTCAGATTTGAATGACCTTTACCGCCGTGTGATCATCCGTAACAACCGTTTGAAACGTTTGATCGAGATCAAGGCGCCAGAGGTGATTTTACGTAACGAGAAGCGTATGCTTCAGGAGTCTGTCGATTCATTATTCGACAACTCACGTAAAGTAAACGCAGTAAAAACAGAAGGCAACCGTGCTTTGAAATCTCTTTCTGACATCTTGAAAGGTAAACAAGGTCGTTTCCGTCAAAACTTATTAGGTAAGCGTGTGGATTATTCGGCACGTTCCGTAATTGTTGTAGGGCCAAACCTCAAACTTCACGAGTGCGGTCTACCTAAAGATATGGCTGCTGAGTTGTTTAAACCATTCATCATTCGTAAAATGATTGAAAGAGGTGTGGTGAAGACGGTTAAATCGGCCAAAAAGATAGTTGATCGCAAAGATCCAATCGTTTGGGATATCCTTGAAAACGTATTGAAAGGTCACCCGGTATTGTTAAACCGTGCTCCAACGCTTCACCGTTTAGGTATTCAGTCTTTTCAGCCTAAGCTTGTTGAAGGAAAAGCAATTCAATTGCACCCATTAGTGTGTACTGCATTCAACGCGGATTTTGACGGTGACCAGATGGCTGTGCATTTACCATTAGGTAATGCTGCAATTCTGGAAGCCCAAATGCTGATGCTTGCTTCGCACAACATTCTTAACCCAGCGAACGGCACGCCAATCACTGTTCCATCTCAGGATATGGTTTTGGGTCTTTATTATATTACTAAAGGCCGCAGAACTGATGAAACTCGTGTTGTTGTAGGTCAGGATCAAACATTCTATTCTCCTGAAGAAGTAATTATTGCTTATAACGAACGTAAGCTTGATCTTCACGCTTTTATCAAGGTTAAAACCAATGTGAAAGAGAAGGATGGCGGACAGATTGTTAATAAGCTTATCGAAACGACTGTAGGTCGCGTTCTCTTTAACCAGAGAGTTCCTGCTGAAGTTGGATATATTAATGAATTATTAACCAAGAAATCACTTCGTGATATTATTGGCGAGGTAGTGAAAACTACTGGTATGGCTCGTGCAGCACAGTTCCTTGATGATATCAAAGAATTAGGTTTCCAAATGGCATTCCAGGGTGGTCTTTCATTTAACCTTCAGGATCTTAACATTCCTGCTGAAAAAGCACAGCTTATCGGCCAGGCAAGTAAGGAAGTTGAAGAGGTAATGAATAACTATAATATGGGTTTCATTACTAACAACGAACGTTACAATCAGATTATCGATATCTGGACCCGTATTAACAATCGTCTTACAGCGAATGTAATGAACCAGTTATCGAGCGATAATCAAGGATTTAACTCGGTTTACATGATGCTTGACTCTGGAGCACGTGGTTCTAAAGAGCAGATTCGTCAGCTTTGTGGAATGCGTGGTTTGATGGCTAAGCCTCAGAAGTCAGGTTCTGGTGGTGAAATTATTGAAAACCCGATCTTATCTAACTTTAAAGAAGGATTATCGGTACTCGAATACTTCATTTCTACTCACGGTGCACGTAAAGGTCTTGCAGATACTGCATTGAAAACGGCAGATGCTGGTTACTTAACTCGTCGTTTACATGACGTTGCTCAGGATATGATCGTGGGTGAAACGGATTGCGGAACACTGAGAGGAATCTACACCACTGCATTAAAAGATAATGAGGATATCGTGGAACCATTATACGACCGTATTTTGGGTAGAACAAGTCTTCACGATGTATATGATCCACTGACTAATGACTTACTTGTAACCGCAGGTGAAGATATTGAAGAGGATGTTGCAGTTAAAATTGAAAACTCTGCCCTTGAGGGTATAGAGATCCGTTCGGTTTTGACATGTGAAAGCAAGCGTGGTGTTTGTGCTCTTTGTTATGGACGTAACCTTGCTACTGGTAAACGCGTTCAAATGGGTGAAGCTGTAGGAGTAATTGCTGCACAGTCAATCGGTGAGCCGGGTACACAGTTGACACTTCGTACATTCCACGTGGGTGGTACGGCATCGAACATCGCGGCAGAATCTCAGATCGTTGCTAAGTTCGACGGTGTTATTGAGTTCGAAAATGTGAGAACGGTTAGTCACCAAACTGAAGAAGGACCACTAGAAGTTGTTTTAGGACGTTCAGGTGAATTCAGGATAGTTGAGCCAGGCACAAACAAAATGATCATGGCCAACAACATCCCTTACGGAGCTTATCTGTATGTTAAGGATGGTGAGAAGATCTCCAAAGGCGATAAAATCTGTAGCTGGGATCCATATAATGCGGTTATTATCTCCGAGTTCGAAGGAAAAGCTGAATTTGAAGCGATCATTGAAGGTGTGACTTTCCGTGAAGAGTCGGATGAGCAAACTGGTCACAGAGAGAAAGTTATCATTGATACCCGTGATAAAACTAAAAACCCGGTTATCCGTGTGGCGGATAAGAAAGGTAATGGACTAAAAGGATATAACATTCCGGTAGGAGCACACATTGCAGTAGAAGAACACGAAGCTGTGAAAATGGGGCAGATCATTGCTAAAATCCCTCGTTCAACAGGAAAAACAAGAGATATTACGGGTGGTCTTCCACGTGTGACAGAATTGTTCGAAGCACGTAACCCTTCAAATCCAGCCGTTGTAACTGAAATTGACGGTGTTGTAACCTTGGGTGGTGTTAAACGTGGTAATCGTGAGATGTCTATTGAATCCAAAGACGGACAGATCAAGAAATACCTTGTTCCATTGTCTAAGCACATACTTGTACAGGATAATGACTTCGTGAAAGCGGGTATGCCTTTGTCTGACGGGTCTATTTCTCCGGCTGATATCCTTTCAATTAAAGGCCCTGCAGCAGTTCAGGAATATCTGGTTAATGGTATTCAGGAAGTTTACCGTTTACAAGGTGTGAAGATCAACGATAAACACTTTGAGACCATCGTTCACCAAATGATGCAGAAGGTGATGATTGAGGACGCTGGAGATACACGCTTCCTTGAAAAGGAACTTGTGGACCGTTGGGACTTCCAATTGGAAAATGACGAGATCTACGATAAACGTGTCGTTACTGATCCGGGAGAATCTACTAACCTAAAAGCAGGGCAGATTATTTCTGTGCGTAAACTGAGAGATGAAAATTCTGTACTGAAACGTAAGGACATGAGACTCGTTGAAACTCGCGATGCAATTGCGGCTACTTCAAGCCAAATGCTTCAGGGTATCACTCGTGCATCATTGGGAACTAAATCGTTCATATCTGCAGCTTCCTTCCAGGAAACTACTAAAGTGTTGAATGAAGCGGCTATCAGTGGCAAGCGCGATAACCTGTTAGGATTGAAAGAAAACGTAATTGTAGGTCATTTGATTCCGTCAGGAACAGGTCTGCGTCATTACGAGCGAATCATAGTAGGTTCTCAAGAAGAATACGACAAGTTATTGGCATCAAAACAGGAAGAAGTAGAAGCTTAATTCTGGCCATTTACTAACTATTAAGCCTCCGATTTATCGGAGGCTTTTTTGATTGGTGCATAATGTGTAGATTGGTAGAAAACGCCACATATTAAACAAGGGGACTTTAAAAGATTCTCTTTCACTGAAATTTAGAGCAGTTATGTAGTCTTTATCTTCGGAATAGACTTTTTATCTTTATATTATGGAAGAACAAAATCCTGAAAATCAATTAAATATCGAACTTTCTGAAGAGGTTGCAGAAGGAATATATTCAAACCTAGCCATTATTACCCATTCAAATACCGAATTTGTCCTTGACTTCGTACGTGTAATGCCCGGTGTTCCCAAGGCAAGGGTTAAATCGAGGATTGTTTTAACTCCTGAACATGCCAAACGGTTCATGAGAGCTCTTGAAGACAATCTTGAGAAGTTCGAAGCAATAAATGGCCGTATCAAGATTAATGAGGATCCGCCAGCTTTGCCTATGAATTTTGGCGGACCGCCAGCGCAGGCTTAACATGAAACGACATTTCAACAAACTGTTATTTGGAAACCAGGCCCTAAATAAGCTTGAAGAACAGCCACACATACCGCATTTTAATAAAATCCGTGATGTGTGGCAAAATTCTAATTATAACGATTTTGGAATCGAGCGAATTTTCAGATTATTCCTTGTAACATCAAAAATTTTTTTCCCCGGTGTCTACCTGGATTATGTTCACCGTAAATCTTCATATCATCGGCGAAAGATAACAGGTGAATTGTATGTGATCTTTAAGACAGCTATGCCATTTGTTATGCTGTATTTTAAGCTATGGAATATCCCCTGGCTATTTGCGTTGAATATTTACCTGTTGATTGAAACCTATGTATATATTTTCCACAAAATATTTCTACCCGAACACAATAGCAACAGAAACTTCAATCGTTCTCTGATATTATTATTTTTTAATTTCACCGAAGTCATCGGTTCTTATGCGGTAATCTATGCCGCAGGGACTTATTTTAATCAACCCGTGAAGACCATCACTGAAGCATTATATTTTAGTCTCATAACAGGTGCCACTGTAGGTTATGGAGATGTTTTTCCGATAAACCATGACGGAAAATTATTGGTGATGAGCCAATTGGTTAGCACGCTTTCATTTCTACTGCTTTTCTTTAACTTTTTTGCACCTCGTGCTCAGGATCATCCAGCACGGAGTCGAGGTATCTAATTATTTTTTCAATTTCATGGGGTTGAAACCAATGATATTCTCCGGATTTACTAAACCAGGTTAATTGCCTTTTTGCAAATCTCCTTGTGTTCTGCTTGATCTTCTCTATGGCATCTTCCAAGCTCAGATTTCCATCAAAATATTGGAACAATTCAGAGTAGCCAACAGTATTTAGTGGATTGAGGGTACGATAAGGAATAAGGCTTTCAACTTCTTCAATAAGGCCGGCATTAACCATAAGATCTACTCGTCTATTTATGTTATTATAGAGGATTTCTCTTTGTAAATTAAGCCCGACCAGGACGATATTGAACGGGCGAACTTTTTTTATTTTACTTCTAAATGCCGAGAATGGCTTGGAAGTTGCTTTAAATACTTCAAGCGCCCTAATAATTCGTTGAGGATTATTTAGATCGACTTCATTAAAATAGACAGGATCAACCTCCTTAAGCATTTCTTGTAGCGTGGAGATTCCTTTGGATTCAAGAAGTTTATTTAAATCATCCCGAATATCTTTAGAGGATTGGGGAAGTTCGTCGAAACCCCTGATTACAGCATCAATAAAAAGTCCTGAGCCCCCTGCAAGAATTACTACATTATTTTTGTTAAAAAGCAGGTCAATTCTGGCCAGAGCTTCTCTTTCAAAGTCGCCTACATTAAAGTTTTGGGTAATGGACAGGGAATTTACAAAATGATGCTTAGCAGCTTTAAGTTCTTCCGGTGAGGGTTTGGCAGTACCAATTTCCATTTCCCGGTAGAATTGCCGGGAATCCGCGGAAATAATTTCTGTGTTATAATGTTGGGCTAATTTAATCGCTAAACCCGTTTTTCCTATAGCGGTTGGCCCTGCAATTACGACTAGTGTCTTGGCCTTCAAGATATTTTTTTCAGATATTAATAGTCATCTTTCTGAAGGTCGTCCGCGTCATAACCTTCATTATCAGAAAATTCGTCCATGAATTCATCTTTCTCATCTTCATCACCATCACCAGCACTTTCTTCTGTACTGATACCCATATCATTCATTTGTTCTAATTCTTCGGTGTCCTCCGGCTGGAAATCTTCTTCATTCAGAAAATCAAAATCATCAGATACGGCAGTAGCAGCTCCTTGAGGTAAAATGCCAGTCCCGGCAACTTTTGGTGCCTCCCCAAGACTGCGTGTAACGTGAGGATAGGTTTTTCCAGCTTCCTCATTTAGCATGATCTTAATCAATTCGACGTGGAAATCAAAAGGCCGGTCAAAATTATAGATGTAATAGAACTTTTGATGGGGATCATCAATGAAACTGCTTAGTTTAGAATTCTCCATTAATGCAACTTCATTATTGATCTTGCGCTGGTTTGGTAAATATGCAATCTCTTCGTTCTTTATCCATTGATCGTTGCTTACATAAAATGAAGAAGACGCCTCCACTTTATACCCCGTAGATACATGGATGGCTTTGTGAAGATCTTCAAAAGTTTGGTTTGATTTGATGTCAATATCCCGTTCTACATCATCATAATCTTCGAAAGACACCCTGAATCTATATATCGCCATTACTATCTATTATTTAAGTGCAAAAATACTATTTGAAAAAAGGATTCTGGATTTTGTTAAAAATATTTATGTATTTGATTTGGCCGGCATTAATCCAATCTCTTTCCCTTTTTCCAACATAAATTGTATTGCTTCTTCCCTCGAATTTTTAATTTCGCCTTCAAGGATTGCTTCTCTTATTTGATTTTTTATTATGCCAACTTCCCTTCCAGCCCTCAAATTAAATGCCAGCATGATATCTTCTCCGCTTACTGGCGGTTGCCAGTTCCTTATCTGATCACTTTCTTCAACTTCTTTAAGTCGTTTTGTAACCAATTCAAAATTACGCCTATATTTTTTTATTTTAAATTCGTTCTTCGTCGTAACGTCGGCATTGCATAATAGCATGAGTCCTTCAATTTCTTCTCCTGCTTCAAACAGCAGCCTCCGAACGGCTGAGTCGGTTACAACTTCCTGCGCAAGAACGATAGGACGTAAATGAAGCTGCACAAGTTTCTGAACCATCTTCATTTTATCGTTGAGCGGGAGCTTTAGCTGAGCAAAAATTTTTGGTACCATTCGAGCACCGCGGTCTTCGTGACCATGGAACGTCCACCCATGCCCTGGTTCGAAACGCTTGGTAGCCGGTTTCGCAATATCGTGCAGGATTGCAGCCCATCTTAACCACAGATCGTGAGTATTTTCAGAAATATTGTCCAATACCTGCAGAGTATGATAGAAATTATCCTTGTGGCCTTTTCCATCTATGACGTCGACACCATGAAGATCTACCATCTGCGGAAAAACTTCCTTCAGCAAGCCAGTATCAAATAGGTATTTGAAGCCTACAGAAGGTTTGGGCGATAGAATAATCTTATTCAATTCGTCTGTAACCCTTTCCATAGATACAATCTTGATACGACTACAATTCCTCGCGATTGCGGAAATGGCGGCATTATCTATTTCAAATCCCAGTTGCGAGGCGAATCGTATTGCCCTGAGCATCCTCAGCGGATCATCGGAAAAAGTTATTTGCGGATCAAGAGGGGTCCTTATCAATTTGTTTTCTAGATCATCAATCCCACCGAAGGGGTCGAGGAGCACGCCAAAGTTCGATTTATTAAGACCAAAGGCCATCGCGTTTATAGTAAAATCACGCCGTTTTTGATCATCATCAAGGGTTCCGTCCTCAACAATCGGTTTTCTTGATTCGGCGCGGTAGGACTCTCTTCTCGCTCCTACGAATTCAATTTCGAGTTCTCCATCGCGCAGCATCGCTGTGCCGAAATTTTTAAAAATAGAAACTTTTGTATGAAGCATTTTCCCGGCAGCTTCTGCAAACTTAATTCCATTTCCAATTACAAGGATATCAATGTCTTTCGACGGCCGCTGCAAAAAAATATCCCGAACAAAACCCCCAATTACATAAATTTGGTCGTTCGTGGTCTCTGCGAGCTTACTTAGACGTGTGAAGATTGGGTTATTCAGGTATTCTTTCATGTCAATGCATTCCTTTTGGTGAAGGATGCTTGTTTTTGTAATAGACAAATATCGACAAAGGATGTCAATTTTAAGGCTTTAACGGCTTATTTCCTGATAAATGAAAATTTCCCCCCCGGTTCTAGCTTCATTATCGTAGACGGTTTACCATTGGAAACAACATTTTGATCCCAATTGACTACATAATCGACTCCATTTATTATTTCTGAACTTATGTCAAAAAATCCCAAGGGAGAAGGTTCGCCACTCAAGTTCGCAGACGTGGATATAATTGGCTTTCGGAAACGCTGCAAAAGCTGAATGCAAAATTCCTGGCGGACAATCCGTATCCCAATACTCCCATCGGCAGCAATCGCATTCGATGCTAGATTTTTGGCACCTGAATAAATTATGGTTAAAGGATTCTCTGCAAATTCGATGAGATCGTACGCTATCTCAGGAACGTCAGCGACGTAACTCTGAAGCTTGCTGCCTGTATCCAATAAAACTATAAGGCTTTTTTCAGCCGATCGGCCCTTGAGCTTAAAAACCTTTTCAACCGCGTCCGGATTAGTTGCATCACACCCTAAACCCCATATGGTATCAGTAGGATAGAGGATAGTCCCTCCCTCTTTTAATACTTCAAAGGCCTTGTTTACTTCGTCTCTAAGCATTGTCTATAACATTTTGGTAAAGCTGCATTATGTCAGCAGCGATCTTTTTGTCTTCAAATTTTTCAAGATGTAACTTTCCCGCACTAACCATATTATTTCTTTTTTCACCGTTTTCTAATACAGTTAGAATTTGCTGAGCTAGATCGGTATCATCATCTGGATTTACATAGATGCTTCCGGGACCTCCCGCTTCTTCGAGGCACGACCCCGTAGCTGCAATGACCGGTATTCCCGAATACAGAGCTTCAATAATAGGAATTCCAAACCCTTCAAATCTTGACGGATAAATAAAAAGTTCGGCCTGCTGATAGATTGCTGGCAGTTCATCGTGTGCAACATTCTGCAAAAAATGTACCCGGCCAGACAATTTATTTACATCGATAAAGTGTTCAACCTGTTTTTTGTATGCAGTCTTTCTACCAACAACCACGAGATGGACGTTTTCAAGCTTTGTTAATGCTTTTACTATTACCATTAAATTTTTTCGTTCCTCGATCGTACCCACACTCAATATGTATTTTGACGGAAGCTGGTGTTTACCCGCAATTTCTTTTCGGGATGTTTGAGGTGCAATTTGATGAAATATAGGGTCACAATTTTGATAAATTACACTGATGCGATCCTTTTCAATCCCAAAAAATTGAATCAGATCATTTTTAGTTTGGTGGCTAATCGCAATAACCTTGTCAGCATTTCGAGCAGCATGGCGAAACTTAAGATTGTAGATAATTCTGTCGAAAAATGCATAGTACTGTGGATATCTTAGAAAGATCAGGTCGTGTATAGTGACGACTGAACGAATTTGTGCTTTTTTTAAACCGGATGGAATCTCATTGCTTAGCCCATGAAAAAGTTTGATTTCGTGCTTTAGAAGATCATTTATAATGCCGCGGCTCCGCCAATACAGTTTGAATCTTTTTTGTGAAGGATATTGATATTCGACTCCGCTGAGCTTCAAGTTCTGCGAAGGAGGTTTTAGTGCGTAAATAGTGTATTTGTGTTCAGGATAAAATTTAGCCAGCAAACGGATTATGTACCGGCTATAGTTTCCCAAACCTGTGAGATTCTGAGTTGTACGTTTGCCGTCAAAACCTATATTCATTCGGGGATTTATAAAATTCAGAAGGCTTAACCAATTACCTTCTGAATTTCCAATGACTGTTTATTAGTTAAACTGCGACATTATTTTCTCTCAAAGCATCATTCAGAGAAGTTTTCTTATCTGTAGATTCTTTTCGTTGTCCGATGATCAATGCGCATGGGACCTGATACTCACCTGATGGGAATTTCTTCGCATAAGACCCTGGAATCACAACCGAACGTGCAGGAACAATTCCTTTGTATTCTATTGGCTCGTCACCAGTAACATCGATTATTTTTGTTGAAGCAGTTAAAACAACATTTGCTCCTAATACCGCTTCTCTTTCCACATGAACCCCTTCAACAACGATGGCACGTGAGCCAATGAAGCAATTATCTTCTATGATTACTGGTGATGCTTGAACAGGCTCTAATACACCTCCAATTCCAACTCCACCACTCAAATGCACGTGTTTTCCAATCTGCGCGCATGACCCAACTGTAGCCCAGGTATCTACCATGGTCCCTTCATCAACGTAAGCGCCAATATTTACATATGAAGGCATCATGATAACACCTTTCGCTAGATAAGCCCCATACCTTGCAATTCCATGAGGTACTACCCTTACACCGGTAGCTTTATAATCTGTTTTCAGTTTCATTTTATCATGAAATACAAACGGACCAACTTCAATTTCTTTCATTTCCCTTATTGGAAAATAAAGAATTACGGCTTTCTTGATCCAATCATGAACATGCCAGCGCGTACCCACTTGTTCAGCAACTCGTAATTCTCCAGTGTCGAGGTGTAAAATGACGCGTTCTATCGCGTCTCTATATTCTTTAAATGTGATCAGTGTGCGATCTTCCCAAGCTGTCTCTATTAGTTTTTTTAATTCGGTGGTCATACTGTAATTTTGAGCCAAAATAAGGGATTTTTCTCGCAAATGCTTGATTGTTGTGTAAATTTGATACTATGGCAGAGATTGAGAAATTAAGAATCGACAAGTATTTATGGGCGATAAGAGCGTTTAAAACCCGAAGTATTTCAACAGAAGCCTGTAAAGCCGGGCGAATAAAAATGGCTGGCAACAATCTTAAACCGTCTCATGTCGTAAAGATTGGTGAAGAATATACCGTTCAGAAAGGACCGGATAAAAAAATTATCAGAGTCACTGCATTATTAGAGAGGAGAGTGGACGCCAAAACCGCAGTTAGATTTTATCAAGATCTGACGCCAGTTGAAGATACACTTGCTTATAAGTCAATGTTTCATACTCCGAACTTAAGTCGTGACAGAGGTGCCGGGAGACCAACAAAGAAAGACAGGAGGGAAATTGATGATTTGCAAGAGGGTTGGTTCGAATAATTATTTAGGCTGAGTATCGTCTGGATATTGTTACGCCTTCATCTACAATGTTTTTACCTGTGCACTTGATCCCAGCCGTAAGGCCGCTACCGAATTCCAATTCCCCGGGAAACGTACGTGTGGGGTTTATCATTGATATACCAACCGATGACATATTTTCCACTTCCGGAAGGGAAGAGAGGCGCCTAACCGAATAGATTAAATTGCCCACTATGATTATGTACCAACCATTGCGATAACTGAGCCGATTTATCCAAGGCCTCCGATAATAAATGTTCGACGAGGGAACTTTGTATTAATTAGTAATTAATTTTCAAATCCGATTCTTCCCATAACCGAAAAACGGCCTGAGCTTCATCCCTAAACATCTGCTCGATTTTCAGCTTCCGATCACTCATAGGAAGAGATATTTCGTCGTAGATAAATTGGTCATCGAACCCGATATGCTGTGCATCTTGTTTTGTATTAGCAAAATACACCTTATCCAAACGGGCCCAGTAAATTGCACTAAGACACATGGGGCATGGTTCACAACTTGTATAGATCACACATCCGCTGAGGTCGAAAGTTTTAAGTTTTTTGCATGCAATGCGTATTGCAGAAACTTCTGCGTGGGCAGTAGGATCCAAAGTAGTTGTAACTTTGTTGCCGCTTTTGGCAATAATTTTCCCATCTCTAACTATTGCCGCGCCAAATGGACCTCCTAAAGCATTTTTAACATTCTTCTCCGACAGTTTTATAGCTAAACGCATAAACTGTTCGTGTTCAGACCTTTTCATAAATACCTGGGTTAAAATCAAAAGTTTACGAATTAAAAAACCCCGGCCGATGCCAGGGTTTAATTAATTAGTTGATGGGGTGAATTATTTCTTTTCCTTTTTATATGCATCGTTCAAGCCAGCCAATACTTCTTTGGTGACGTCGAGGCTTTCATCGGCAAAAAGTACCGTGGGATTTGCTTTAGAATAAGTAAGTACCATTTTGTAGCCTTTTGTTTTCGCAAAGCCTTTGAGATATTCAGAAACCTTATTATATAATTTCTCATTCTCAATAGCTTCTTCATTAGCAAGAGCATTTCCTGCATTTTGGTTGTAAGCGGCTAACTCCTGTTGTTTTCTGGCAAGACGTTGCTCTGTCCCCTGGCGTTGGTCAGCACTTAAGCTTGCGGCACTCTGGTTATATTGAGCAACTTCACGCTGGAAAGCTGTTGATTTTGCAGAAAGATCTGCCTGTGCTTTTTTGGACTTCTCCTGGAAAACATTTTTAACGTCTTTAAAATACTCATAGTTGTTTAACAACGAGTCAGAATTTACGTACACAATAAGCTCTGCTTTATCACTGGTAGAAGCTGCTGCCGGAGTATTTTTAGTTTGTTCTTTACCACAGGATATTATCACTGCTGCAATCATCAATCCGGCTCCAGCTTTACTCAAGTTTGCCAATATTTTTCTCATGTTTTTTTATAAAAATTTACGCAAATATAATCTTTCAAACTAAGTATCCCAACCATTTAATTTGACGATGATTTTATCGGCAAATTTGAGGCTGAATTTTATCCACAATCTAGGATTTTCCGGCTAAAATCGTTATTTTTGATACTTGTTGTTATTATAAAATATGAGCGAAGAAACAGTAGATAAATCTAATTATTCAGCGGATAATATACAGGTATTAGAAGGCCTGGAGGCAGTTCGAAAACGCCCGTCGATGTACATCGGCGATACAGGCTTTAAAGGATTACATCATTTGGTTTATGAGGTCGTTGATAATTCCATCGACGAGGCTCTGGCCGGGTATTGTACTGACATAAAAGTAATAATCCATAAGGGTAATTCTATAACCGTTGAAGACAACGGCCGAGGTATCCCCACAGCAATGCACACCAAGGAAAAGAAGTCGGCGCTTGAAGTTGTAATGACAGTTCTACATGCCGGTGGTAAATTTGATAAGGACACCTATAAGGTATCGGGTGGTTTGCACGGGGTTGGAGTCAGTTGTGTCAATGCGCTATCTAATCCACTGAAAGTTGTCGTTCATCGCGAAGGCAAAATATTTACACAAGAGTATGAGTGTGGAAAGCCTCTATTTGACGTTAAAGTGATAGGTGAGAGTGATAGAACAGGGACGATGGTGACATTTCATCCGGATCCAGACATCTTCA
This sequence comes from Daejeonella lutea, assembly GCF_900168015.1. Lineage (GTDB taxonomy): Bacteria > Bacteroidota > Bacteroidia > Sphingobacteriales > Sphingobacteriaceae > Daejeonella > Daejeonella lutea. Next base: position 126,066 of record NZ_FUYR01000001.1, read on the forward strand.
CACTAACAACTGAATATAAATTTGACACACTTGCAGCACGTTTACGGGAACTTGCATATCTGAATAAAGGAATTCGTCTGTCCTTAACTGATGAACGTGAAGTTTTAGAAGATGGCTCTCTGCTTACTGAAGAATTTTATTCGGAAGGTGGATTGAAGGAATTTGTAAAATACCTTGACGGCATGCGTACGTCAATCATTCCAGAGCCGATTTATGTAGAAGGTATTAAGCAAGGGATTCCTGTTGAGCTCGCGTTGCAGTATAATGATACGTACACCGAAAATGTTCATTCATATGTGAACAACATCAATACTCACGAAGGTGGGACGCACGTAGCTGGATTCCGTCGTGGTTTGACGCGTACGTTAAAAGCTTACGCCGAAAAATCGGGGATGTTGAAAAACATGAAAATTGAAATTACCGGCGACGACTTCCGTGAGGGGTTAACAGCAGTAATTTCGGTGAAAGTGCAGGAACCACAATTTGAGGGTCAAACTAAAACCAAATTAGGTAACAATGAGGTAATGGGTGCCGTTGACGTTGCTGTTGGTGAGATCCTTGGTAATTACCTTGAGGAAAATCCACGTGAGGCGAAGATGATCGTCAATAAGGTGATTCTTGCAGCAACCGCAAGGGCCGCAGCACGTAAAGCCCGGGAGATGGTACAGCGTAAAACTGTAATGGGCGGTTCGGGACTTCCTGGTAAACTGGCGGATTGTGCAAATAGCGATCCCGCAGTTTGTGAGTTGTATCTTGTCGAGGGAGACTCCGCGGGTGGAACTGCTAAGCAGGGTCGCGATCGTAATTTCCAGGCAATCCTTCCATTGAAAGGTAAGATTTTGAACGTGGAAAAAGCGATGGAGCATAAGATCTATGAGAATGATGAGATCAAAAATATGTTTACAGCCATGGGAGTGAGCATCGGAACAGCGGAAGACGCTAAAGCCCTCAACATGGAAAAGCTTCGTTACCATAGAATCATAATTATGACGGATGCTGACGTTGATGGCTCACACATTACTACGCTAATTCTTACATTCTTTTTCAGGTATATGAAAGAATTAATCGAATATGGATATATCTATATCGCTGCTCCGCCATTGTACCAGGTTAAAAAGGGTAAAGAATTTGAATATGCCTGGAATGATGATCAGCGGGATGCAGCAGTTCAGCGACTTAAGGGCAGTGGTAAAGAAGAGAGTGTTGGTATTCAGAGGTACAAAGGTTTAGGGGAGATGAATGCAGAACAGCTTTGGGATACCACCCTAAATCCGGAAACTCGTACCCTGAGGAAGGTGACCATCGAGAACGCGGCTGAGTGCGATCATATTTTCTCAATGCTTATGGGAGATGAAGTTGGACCAAGACGTGATTTCATCGAAAAGAATGCGAAATACGCCAGGATAGATATTTGATCGACTGAGGAAATAGCACCCTTCACTTATTGTGAAGGGTTTTTTTGTGCAGGATTATATCGTAAATAGACTACTGCGCTAACTTCCTTGCTTGAGGAAATCTGGATCTGATGTTCCTTAGTTCCATCAAATACTTTTAGCGTTGATGTGTTTGGTGGAATGCGACCCAGGTTCTCAGCATATAGAATAAGTTCATGCAGCTCTGTATCCCGGTTCAGCCGAAGCGTATGAATCGATTTCTTATTTACAATCGGCAAATTTTTGATAAACGGTTTCCTGTTATGGAAGACAGAAATAATATCTCCATCCTCTCGCAGATAATCGCCAATTTCTAGTTCTATAACATTGTTTGTGACCTCAATTACGATTGGCCGGGCTAACTTTGTTTGCATGAATACGTTGGGATCACGATCGTCGAGCAAAAGCGTTGTTAATAACTGTGGAGGAATGTCATCCTGATTGTCTTTGTTGAAACGCTGTAGATATGCCTTACCAGGATAACAAGGCAATGTATTCTCACCTGCGCCAGTGAATGTCCCGTTAAGATTGTCAACACCTTTGTCTTGCGAAAGCGTTAGCTCAAGGTCTTTAATGCATAAGAATCGGGAGGTATCTGCTGGTATCCTGGAATATAAAATCTTGAGTTCTTTTAAATTTAGTTCCGACCCTTTAATTACGCCAATGAAGTCGAGCGCTCCTTCAGCTTTAAGCGGGTTATTACGATAAAGGTAAGCTTTGCCGTTAATGATATTTTGATTTTGATCCTTCACATGTAGGATATATTGCATGTTAAGAACCGTAGCATCATATACCTCAGCACGCAGGTGCCCTGTCCAAATACCCTTATAGTCTTGGGCACAAACGTTCAAACTGGACAACAATAATAAGAAAGGTAGGTATAGATTTTTCATTCTGATATTTTAAGCTAACTTTTCTTTTTAGGCTTATATCGTAGATATACAGCTGCAGTTTTCTCTTTGTCAGAGACAATCATTACGCGATGCCTTTTTTCTCCATCAACAAGAATCATTTCAGATGTGTTTGGCGGTACCTGCCCGAGATTTTCTGCATACAGCAATAATTCATGTAGTTCCAGCCGAGAATCAAGTTTAAAGTTAATCAAGGCGGGCCTTTTGGCTATTCGAATATTCTTCGCGAGTAGGTTGCGATTCAAATAAACTGTTACTGTGTCATTATCTACCTTCATATAATCAACAATCTGTATCTGTAGATCAGGATTTGTAACAACAATCTCGGTGATTTTTTTAGGTTCAGTATTAAGAAACTTAGGAGTAAAATCTAAAACTGGTGGTGTAATACTCGCGGTCACAATTTGCTCCGTGACTACAACCGAATCTTTATGTTCTTCCAGAAACTTGTTGAGTCCTTCGATAGTTCGGGAGAGTATTACGCGTCCGGGAGCACATGGGGATTCGGACTCATTCTTTCCAACACCGGTCCATGTCCCCTCGAGATATTCCAGCTTTCCTTCTTTTCGATAAGAAAGAACGAATTGTTTCACACAGGCAATCCATGAATATGGAACTTTATCTTCTCGGATCCAGTCAAGACTTTCATTAAGGCGTATGCTGTCCTTTTCAATGTATCCTGATAATCCAATTCTTATCTGGACAGAATCACCCTCAAAAGCATAGGATTCACCCCAAATATTTTTTCGCTGTGAAAGATCCAGCTCTAAATCGTATAGTTGGCTATATCCTCCGGGTTGTTGGGTTACTTTACCAACCCATTTTCCCTGAATGTTTTGAGAGAACGAACTTTGTAGGCTAAGTATGGAGAGAATACAAAACGAGAGCCATTTCATAGCAAAGAAATTTAAAATCAAGTTAATGATTTTATGTTGCTTTCTTATAGGCTATTCGGTAAAAGTTTTAATTCTAATTTTTCGTAATTAATTACTGCATTATGTGAATATAGGATATCACCTCCCAAAACTCCAATCACCGGTGGAAGGTTCAGGGTTTCATACGCGGTACTTATAGTTGAAAGGTCAAGTACTGCGGCTTCGAAGTGTTTTAGAATTAGCTTTCCTATTTTAAAAGAAGGAAGAATTACGGTATGGCTTTCCATTGTGCTTGTCCCAAGCCCTGTAGAAAGTTTTTCTGATTGCAGAAGCTCCTCAGCGTTTATATAGCTCTCAATAATTGTTTTGTCAAGTACTGTTTTTGAAGCGCCGGTGTCTAAAACAGCATTAAATTTTCTGTTGAAAATGACAACTTCCACCAAGAGGTGGAAGCCGTCATCATGTAGATTTATGAGTTCTAAAGGAACTGTTATTTTTTTCATTTGTTACTGGCCCTTTTAAAAGACCATAACGATCTAATTATTTCTAACTATCGCCAAAATTAAATAACATTTGTGTCGCGTAATACTTGATTCATATTTCTTACGGCATCAGCACTTTTGCTAAATTCAGCCTGCTCGGTGTCAGTAAGTTTAAAATCAAGAATTTTTTCCCAGCCATTCTTGCCTAAAATAACCGGTACTACAAGGGAAATATCTTTCTGTCCGTATTCACCATCCAAGGCCACACCACATGAAATTAATCTCTTTTCGTCTCTAACGATACTTTCAACCATTGCCGCGGTTCCGGCCCCAGGAGCGTACCAAGCTGACGTGCCGATAAGCTTAGTTAACGTTGCACCACCAACCATCGTTGAAGAAACAACTCTTTCCTGCTGCTCTTTTGAAAGAAGTTGGGTTACTGGAATACTATTCCAAGTTGCATGGTTTATCAATGGAATCATGGTAGTATCACCGTGACCGCCAATAACAACAGCATTTAAATCTGCTGGTGAGCAACCCAATTCAACACTTAAATAATATTTAAATCGCGCTGAGTCTAATGCTCCACCCATTCCAAGAATTCGCTCTTTAGGCAAACCAGAAGTTTTTAACGTTAGATAGTTCATAGTATCCATAGGATTCGATACTACGATAATAATAGTGTTTGGAGAGTGTTTGAGGATATTTTCAGTAACACTCTTCACGATATTTGCGTTTGTTCCGATCAATTCTTCTCTCGTCATTCCCGGTTTGCGGGGCAAACCGGAAGTGATAACTACAACTTCAGAATCAGCTGTACTTGCATAGTCATTTGTAACGCCTTTTATCTTTGTATCAAAACCAAGCAGTGCTGAGGTCTGCATCATATCTATAGCCTTTCCCTCAGCAAATCCTTCTCTGATGTCTAACAAAATAAGTTCTTCAGCAAGTTCTTTCCTTGCGATGTTATCTGCACAGGTTGCTCCTACAGCACCAGCTCCTACAACTGTAATTTTCATCTTTTTAGTTTTTGTTTTTTAATTGTATTGAACTTCCTACGATCTTTACTTCACTGACGTATAAAACCGAAGCCCATAATGTATCACGAGTTTCTTTTTTGCTGCTTTTCCAAAGCAGAATATTGAACAATTTTAACATTCAATCGGATATTGGATTAAGAATGATCGGATATTTGGAAAATATTTGCCCGAAGATAGAAAATAGTATCTTTTTAAGGAAATGCGAGGCTGAAATTTATGTAATATTTTCCTTATGTAGTAAATCACCAATAACGCGTTTTACACCAGAACAATAGGTATTTTACTGATCGTCATTAGCAAGATTTCTACCACCAACGCCAATGACTAATCCCAAGCTGAACACAGAATTGCCGGCGGTAAGAAATTTGCGGTTTCGCAATCCAAAATTACTGCCGCTGGTGTATTGAATCTGTACTGCATTACTGATTGCCATTCTCGTAAAAAATACTGGTTCAAGGAATATATTATTTTCTTTTGCCTGCCCGACACTGTTTCGCATGAATTCTGTCATCTTCAAATGACTAACACGTAGTGCTGTTCCATAATTAAGGGGAAATCGTGCACCAAAAAGCTTTAAATCTTGTTTTCGTTTTGAACTGTAATTGACCTGGAAAAAAGTTTTGTTAAAATTGATTTCCTGCCGGTCTTCAGTAATCATGCCGCTCGAAGTTTTATCTTTGTATACTCGTTCACTGTTACCTTTTCCCACACCTGCGTAAACCTCAAGAATCCGGTTCTTTTCCGGTCCAAATGTTGTAAAATATCCGGCACCCGTTTCAATTAAATTATGCTGAAAATCCTTCTTCGGTTTGTGATTATTCATTATCGAGCCATTTAACATCAATGCGAAATGATCAGAGGCTGCATAAGCAGAATTCACGGAGATATTGCCCTTCAGAGTGACATGCCCTGCTGCATTCAACTCTCCCCTTGAAGTAAGCATCGGCGTATTCGGGACATTGGGCATATAAATTGACGAACAAGAGGATAAAATAATGCATAGTAAAAAAAGAGAAATGGGGGCTCTGCTCATAAAAATATACGAAAGGTTCTGCAATTAAACTGTCAGTTAATAAATATATTGTGTGTTCTACTAGGAACAAATAAACGTCATACTGGTTCTTGTGCAGCCGATAGAAAATAACTTTTACTTTTCCACAAGACTGCCGCTCGTTTAAAAGATTTGTAAATTTGTTATCCATATCCTTCTACGATGCCTGATTTTTCGCACCTCCACGTTCATACCCAGTTCTCACTTCTTGACGGGGCTGCTGATATTTCCCGTCTCTTCAAAAAAGCCAAAGCTGATGATATGAAGGCCATGGCTATTACGGATCATGGAAACATGTTCGGTGTTTTTAAGTTCGTGGCCGAAGCAGGAAAACATGGGATTAAGCCTATTGTTGGATGTGAATTTTATGTGGTTAATGACAGGCATATAAAACAGTTTACCAAGGACAAGAAAGATCAGCGCTTTCATCAGCTTTTGCTGGCAAAAAATGCTCAGGGCTATAAAAATCTGGTAAAGCTGTGTTCGCTTGGTTACATGGAGGGATTGTACAGCAAATGGCCAAGAATAGATAAGGAATTGATTCTTCAATATCATGAGGGTTTAATTGCAACAACTTGTTGTCTTGGTGCATCAGTGCCGCAGACGATTTTAAAAAAGGGTGAGGAGGAAGCTGAAACCGAATTCAAATGGTGGCTTGATCTTTTTGGCGAAGATTATTACATAGAACTTCAACGTCATGATATTCCAGAACAACTGATCGTAAATGAAGTTCTGTTAAGGTTTGCGAAGAAATATAATGTAAAAGTTATATGTTCTAATGATTCTCATTACGTGGATCAGCAAGATGCCAATGCTCATGATATCTTATTATGCGTGAATACGGGAGACATGCAAAGTACTCCAATCGCTACAGATGAGGAAGGAGGCAAAGGTTTTCGATTTGGATTTCCTAACGATCAGTTTTTTTTCAAAAGCCAGGAAGAAATGGGCCGGCTTTTTCATGATCTCCCTGAATCACTTGACAATACCAACGAAATTGTTGATAAGGTGGAGCATCTTCAATTGAAGAGGGATATAATGCTTCCAAATTTTCCAATACCGGAGGAGTTTAAGATTCATACAGGTCCTGAGGCAGAGAATATGAATCAATGGGAATACCTGAAGCACATGACATTTACAGGGGCCAAGGAGCGTTACCGCGACATTACTCCGGAAGTTGAAGAGAGGCTTAATTTCGAACTTTTTACGGTACGAACTATGGGCTTTGCTGGATATTTCCTGATTGTTGCAGATTTTATCAAAGCCGGCCGCGACCTCGGAGTCTTTATCGGTCCGGGAAGAGGGTCGGCAGCAGGATCTGTCGTCGCTTATTGTATCGGGATCACAAACATTGACCCGATTAAGTATAACTTACTGTTCGAGCGCTTCCTGAATCCTGACCGTAAATCAATGCCCGATATTGATACGGATTTTGATGATGCCGGGCGGCAAAAGGTTATCGATTATGTTGTGGACAAATACGGGAAAAATCAGGTTGCTCAAATCATCACATACGGTTCGATGGCGGCAAAATCCAGTATTAAGGATGTTGCCAGGGTTCTTGATTTGCCGCTTGCTGAGTCTAACATGCTTGCAAAGCTTGTACCAGATCGACCAGGGACAAGTTTGGTGCAGGTCATGACGGCCCCGATCGATGTAGTCAAAAAAGAGCAGAATCCGGAGGACTTCGAAAACATAAAAACCCTCCGTAACATTCTCGAAGAAGGGAAAACAACACAAGCCAAGGTGTTAAAAGAGGCTTTAGTACTTGAAGGATCAGTGAGGAATGTTGGTGTACACGCCGCCGGAATAATTATAGCTCCGTACGATTTAACTGATATCATTCCTGTAGCTACATCTAAGGAATCCGATCTCCTCGTAACACAGTTTGATGGACGTGTTATTGAAGATGCAGGCGTAATCAAGATGGACTTTCTTGGATTAAAAACGTTGACCATTATTAAAGATGCTCTCCGTCTGATTAAGCAAAACCACAATGTAGATATTGACATCGATTATATTTCGCTTGAGGATGCCAAGACTTTCGAGCTTTACCAGCGCGGAGATACAAATGGTACATTCCAATTTGAAAGTGATGGAATGCAAATGTATCTCCGGGAGCTGAAGCCTGATAAGTTCGAAGATTTGATTGCGATGAATGCGCTTTACAGGCCGGGTCCGATGGAATATATCCCCAAATTTATATCCCGTAAGCATGGCCGCGAAGATGTTTCATACGATCTGCAGGACATGCAGGAGCATCTTGAAGAAACATACGGCATTACAGTTTACCAGGAGCAGGTAATGCTTTTATCTCAAAAGCTTGCTGGATTCAGTAAGGGAGACGCTGACGTGTTAAGGAAGGCGATGGGTAAAAAACAAATAGAAGTGCTGAATAAAATGAAGGCGCAGTTCATGGATGGTTGCAAAGCAAATAACCATGATACTAAAATCGCCGAGAAGGTTTGGACCGATTGGGAAGCTTTCGCGCAGTACGCATTTAATAAATCCCATTCAACTTGTTATGCGTTTGTAGCCTACCAAACCGCTTTCCTGAAAGCGAATTATCCTGCCGAATACATGGCAGCTGTTTTAAACAATCAGAATAACATTGAAAAAATATCCTTCTTTATGGAGGAATGCCGGCGAATGGGAATTCCGGTTCTTGGGCCAGACATTAATGAATCTGAACTCACATTTACCGTCAACAAAAAAGGAGAAGTGCGGTTTGGGATGTCGGGAATGAAAGGAGTTGGTGAAAAGGCAGTAGAAAGCATTGTTGAAGAACGCATTGCTAATGGATTATATCAAAGCATTTATGATTTTTCCAGACGTACCAATCCGCGGGCAGTAAGTAAAAAAGTTTATGAAAACCTTGTTTATGGTGGAGCATTTGATTGCTTTGGTTTCAAACGCTCACAATTTTTTTATAAACCGGATTCAAGTTTATATAATGGAATTGAGAGGCTTGTAAAATATACAAATGATTTTCAGAACAATCTGAATTCATCCCAGGCGTCCCTTTTTGGTGGAACTTCAGATGCACAGATAACCGAGCCGGTATTACCTGAATGCGACGAATGGGGGTTGATTGAAAAGCTTAAATACGAGAAGGAATCAATTGGTATATATCTCACGGGTCATCCATTGGACAATTACAAATTTGAACTTGATAACTTCTGCTCGCATCAAGTTAAGCATCTTAGTCTGATTAACCGGATGAAGGGGGCAGAGGTGTTACCAGAAGATCAGGAGGAATTTAAGAAGATTAGCAATCGTGATTTGATCATTGGTGGACTCGTTTCTGCAAGTAGTCATCGCACAACCAAAACAGGTAAACCGTTTGGGTCGTTCATGCTAGAAGACTACGGGGATACTTTCGAAGTGGTCCTTTTTGGCGAAGACTATGTGAAAATGAAGCAATACTTAAATGAGGGTTATTTTATACAAGTTAGGGGCTTGGTTACTGAACGGTTTAAACAGAAAGACAATTGGGAGTTTAAGGTTAATAGTATTGTGCTTCTTTCAGAGCTCAGAGATAAAATGTCAAAATGTCTGACGATTCAATTGCCCTTGACTGAAGTTTCTCAGGGCTTTATGGAAAAGATAGAGGAGATTGTAAAGGTAAACTCAGAGCAAAATCCGGTCAGGAATTGTCAGCTTAAATTCATGATCATGGACTATGATGAGGAAACTACTCTGGAAATGCCTTCAAAAACGTTAAAAATTAGCCCGAGTAATGAATTTCTTGAAGAAATTTCAAAACTGGTAGGGGTACGGTATAAGTTGAATTAGTGTCACATTAACAGAGTGAATTTGTGGCAGGAATATTGAATAGTATATTTGATTATAAACAGTAAAAAAAAGTATCATGGCATTAGAAATAACAGATGCAAACTTCGACGAGTTAGTTCTTAAATCTGACAAACCAGTTTTAATTGATTTTTGGGCTGAATGGTGTGGTCCATGTCGTATGGTCGGTCCAGTCGTTGAGGAATTAGCGAAAGAATATGAAGGTAAGGCAGTTATCGGTAAAGTAAACGTTGACAATAATCCAGAAATTTCTATGAAATTTGGAATTCGCAACATCCCGGCATTACTATACTTTAAAGGTGGTGAAATTGTGGACAAGCAGATCGGAGCAGTTCCGAAGTCTGTTCTCGCAGAAAAATTGATGAAGCAATTAGCTTAAGCTTTTTTATATAATAAAAAACTCCCTTTGTGATTACAAAGGGAGTTTTTTTTGATCAATTTTTTTTGATCAATTACTAGGTAACTTACTTGTTCAAAAGATGCAGATCCGTAATTGCTAAAGAAGCTATTTCCAGTATTCCAAAAATTCAATAGGCACAGGCTTTTGTAATAAATGGGAGTACAAAAATCTTACGGTCTCCTGGTTGCTGTGTCTTGCTTTTAAACCACCCCATCCGTGTCTTTCTCCTGGATAAACCATGAATTCAAAGTGTTTATTTAAATCTTGCAACTTATTTACTAATTGAATACTGTTTTGCATGTGAACATTATCGTCCATTGTCCCGTGCACTATCCTTAATGTGCCTTTTAGTTTATCTGCATAGGTTATCGGTGAAGTTATTTTATAACCTTCTTTGTTGTTTTGTGGTGTACCCATAAATCGCTCAGTGTAGTGGGTGTCGTACAAAGCCCAGTCGGTTACCGAATAATTAGCTATCCCGTGTGTGAACACGTCTGCCCCATAAGTCAGAGCCATAGCCGTAATATAGCCACCAAAGCTCCCACCCGTAATGCCTATTTTTGAACCGTCAACATAAGGTTTAGCTTTCAGGGTTAGAGCAGCATCCATATAATCTTCTATCTCATATTTGCCCATCTTTTTGTAGATGAAATCCATCCCAACTTTCCCTAAATGCCCAGAACTTCGGTTATCAATTGCAACCTGAATAACACCTTCTTTAGCCCACCAGTAGTTTAGTCCGAGTGGGTTCTTCCATCTGTCGTATACCGTCCCAGCATCCGGGCCCCCATACACACTTATCCATACAGGATATTTTTTTGAGGGATCAAAATTGAGGGGCAGCGTAACCGTCATTGGTAATTCGAGCCCATCGCGTGTTTTGTAATAGCTTAACTCCGTTTTTGGAAGATTGTAGGTACTAAACGCTGCTCCTTGAGCACTAGCTAGTTCACGAACTATTTCACCTTTATTGTTTACTAAAGCAGATTTAGCAGGACTGGAAAGGTTCGAATAGGTTGTGATGAAGTATTTTCCGTCGGGTGATAATTTTATTTGATGATCATAATTTCCGAATGTAAGTCTTTTCGGCTCATCAGATCCTTTCAAACCAACGGAATAAAGATCGTAGCGCGTAGAACTCTCCTGGCGTGCTGTAAAGAATATTTCCTGGTTCTTTTCGTCAACTAGTAATAAATCACCAACTCTCCAGGAGCCGGAAGTCAATTGTTTTTTGAGATTACCCTTCAGATCATAATAGTAATAATGGCCCCAGCCACTTTTATCACTTTTTAAAATAACTCCCGTCCCATTCTTTAGGAAATACATCCCATCGAGCCAATCTATCCAAGTGTTTTGTTTCTCCTGGTAGATGACACTTTTCGAACCTGCATTTGGGTCTACGCTATAAACAATCAAATCATTTTGATCCCGGTTCATCCATTGCACCCAAAGTGTTTTACTGTCGGCCATCCAAAAAGGGGTTCCGAAATATTGGTCGTTTTTTGGATTGAAATCCGCCCACACAATTCCTTTCGCACCTGTGTTGACAATACCAACTTTTACCTCTGGATTTTTATCCCCGGCTTTTGGATAGCGGGTATTTTCAAGAAAACCATGCTGACCAGCAGAATTATAAATTGGATAAACTGGCACATAGGTGTCGTCAAAACGCATGAACGCTAGTTTTTTGCTGTCAGGGCTCCACCAAAATGCTTTGTAACGTGTAGGACGACCCAGGATCTCTTCATAGTAAACCCATGATGCCCAGCCATTATAGATAACATTCGAACCGTCATTTGTATATCTTGTCTCTGTTCCGGAAAGAACGTCAATGGAAAAAAGGTCGTTATTTCTCGTGAATGCCACTTGTTTGTTATCAGGAGATAGGGTCGGATTTTTCTCCAGTGCAGTGTCCCTGGTAAGCTGTTTTTCCGACCCTGCCGCATCCTTAAAGAAAACATCTTTATTTTTGATGTAAACTGAAGCAGCACTGACTTGTGCTGGCGCTGAAGGGACTGCTTCGCCAGTTTTCACATCCACTGTGTAAGGTTTATTCTGTTGCCCTTCAAGCCTGTACTCGATGTAATGTGTATTATCAGCCCAGCCGGTGTAGGTGGGCAAAGGAACAATTACTTCTTTAACAGGACTTGTGAAAACTTCCTGAAAGCTTAATACCTTTTGTTGCGCGTTCGCAGTTAGTGAAAAGATAAGAAAACCTGATAATAATGCAGCAGTAGATCTGTTAATCATCATATGATGGATTGGACGTAAATAAATCGATTAGTTAATGGATTAGTCGTCTGGTTATAACGATCCATAATTCCCGAAGGTATAAATCTTTTTTTAAAAACTATTCCCTTGCGAATAGGATATTGGTTAACAATTAGAATCTTAAAAAATAATTAAATAGGTGAAATCATCTCATTAAACATAAATTATTATATCCTAATTTTAGAGAATGGAACCCAATCTGACCAATTACAAAGACTTGCAGGATTTTGGCAATCTTGAATTGCTATCTCAACAGGTTGTTGAAGGTTTTATAACCGGTCTTCATAAAAGCCCTTTTCATGGTTTTTCCGTAGAATTTGCCGAACACCGCTTATACAATACTGGAGATTCCATAAAAAATATAGACTGGAAACTTTATGGTCGCACAGATAAGCTTTTTGTAAAAAGGTTTGAAGAGGAAACTAATTTGAGGTGCCAGATTGTTTTGGACGTTTCTTCTTCAATGTATTACCCTGAAAAGGATTTTAACAAACTATTGTTCTCTGTTTATTCCGCGGCATCTTTAATGTATTTATTTAAGAAACAGCGAGATGCTTTTGGGTTAAGCTGCTTTTCTGATTCATTGGAACTTTCAACCCCGGCAAAGTCGACGACGATTCATCAGAAATATCTTTTTGCGGAACTTGAAAAATTAATGAAGCGAGATAGGCGAGGGGATGGAACCGCAGTAGCACCCGCGCTTCACGAAATTGCTGAGCAAATTCATAAGCGTTCGCTGGTGATAATTTTCAGTGACATGCTTGAAGGCGGCGAGAGCAGTGATCTTGCCGAAATATTTTCTGCATTGCAGCACCTCAAGCACAACAAACATGAGGTGGTAATTTTTAATGTTTTGGATCATAAGATGGAGTTGGATTTCAATTTCGAAAATCGTCCTTTCCATTTTATTGATCTCGAAAGTGGTGAAGAATTAAAAGTTCATCCTGGGAATGTTAAGGAAGCATATTTAGATGCAATAAGTGCCCACCACAAAGAGCTGAAACTCAAGTGTGCCCAGTATAAGATTGATCTGATTGATGCAGACATACACGCCGGGTTTTACCAGATTTTACACGCCTATCTTATCAAGCGCGCGAAGATGGCATAGTATCTGATGAGATAAGGAAAATTTAAGCCGAAATTATATTATGAGATTATCAGTTGACCGCAGTCCTATCAAAGTTTATCCAGATCCCAAACGCGTTATAGCGAGATTTTTTTTCAGTCAGGACGAGCGTGCAAAGGAATTGATTACAAGGGTTATGGCGTTATCGGATCAGGACGTATTTAAAATAATATCGCCTCTCCTCCAGGAATATTCCAAGCGCCATCGCAACATAACTAAAATACTAAACAGGCATTGTGATAAAGTTAAGAGGCTGATAGGTGAAGTTGGAGTGAATTTTGCGGAATTAGATCAATTCAGGAAATTGCTTATTGGATCGTATTTTACTCATGAGTATTCGATCGAGTCTGCGGCATTTTTCAATCCCTCAATTGTAGAGGATCCGGATCAGACCGAATTAGTTGAAGGTCAGAAACGAATGATTATTAGCTTTCGGGCCGTTGGGGAGGGGCATATTTCATCAATCGTATTCCGGAGAGCTCTAGTTGAAAAAAATGGCGATCTTACCGTCCTCCCGGCGGGAAATTATATCGACGAAGCTGAAATTGTCAGGAATGCAGTATACGTTAAAAAGTTGTTTTTCGGGAAAGCCGTTGATAATAATATTGATAAGGTCGCACTTGAGAATGTTAAAGAGAAACTAGGTGATAAATTCGAATATCAGGAGCTTCGCAACGTAATCCTCGACCTCAAAAATCAACAAACTAGTGAAGAAGCAAAATTGGATTACGACAAAGTTCTATGGCTGTCCGACTCCTATCATGATATCAGCTTTTCCAAGGATACGGACATTTCTGACAGGGTAATTTTTCCAATATCGGAATTTGAGAAAAAGGGAATTGAAGATGCCAGGTTTGTGAAGTTTATCAAAGATGACGGGTCCATAATTTATTACGCTACGTATACCGCGTACGACGGCCAGATGATCATGCCGAAATTACTTCAGACCACTGATTTTTATGATTTTAAGATCTGCCCACTTTATGGTGCGGGCGCCCAAAACAAAAATCTGGCCTTATTTCCTCGTAAAATCAATGGAAAGTACGCTATGATGTCCAGAATTGATGGTTGGAACAACTACATCATGTACTCTGACAAAATCCAGGTTTGGGAGAAGCCCGAACTTCTTCAGCAACCCCATGCATCCTGGGAATATATACAGATCGGTAATTGCGGGTCACCAATAGAAACTGAAGATGGCTGGCTTATTATAACCCATGGTGTAGGTCCTATGCGGCGCTATTGTCTGGGTGCAAGTTTATTGAAGCTGGATGATCCTTCGGTGGAAATTGGACGATTGACGGAACCACTTATTGTTCCCAACAAAGATGAACGGGAAGGGTATGTTCCCAATGTGCTTTATTCCTGTGGCTCAATAATTCATAATGATAAACTAATCATCCCTTATGGACTATCAGATTATTGCTCTTCATTCGCCACCGTCGATATAAATTCCTTACTTGATAAGCTTAAAAGCAAATCATCGTCCTTGTATGATCTGTTTATATAAAACAAGGTAGTCGGAAACCATTTTTTCGCTGGAGAAATTGGACTTTGCCCATTGGTGACACTGGTTGCGGTCAATTAAATTTAGAGTGCCCACGGCTTCTGATGCGCTTTCAACATCGGTGACAAGGCAACCGGTTTTTCCGTTATTGATAAGTTCGGGCATGGATCCTCTGTTAAAGGCAATTACCGGTGTTCCGCAGTACATGGATTCAGCAACACTCAAGCCAAATGGTTCATCAAAGTTTATTGGGTGAAGGAGTGCTTTAGCCTTTCCTAATAACTTATTCCGCTCTGTTGGTCCGGCATGGCCAATAAAAAGAATTTGTTCGTCAAGCTCAGGCTCTATTTTCTCCTTAAAATAGTTTACATCCTGCACTATACCAGCAATCAGGAGTTTTTGCTTAGATTTTCTGGCTATCTGAATAGCCTCTAAGGTTCCTTTGTCTGGATGTATCCGCCCAAAAAATATAAGATAGTCGTCAGCAACTTCATTGAACGTGAAATCAGCGGTCCGTATTCCATTATAGACGGTTGCGAGATATTTCAGGTCTGGGGAACGATCCGAATTACTTATTGACACGAAAGAAGACGAATCATTGTATTTTTTGTAAACAGGAATTATTTTAGGAGAAGAAAAACCATGTATGGTTGTGATAATCGGGGTGCTGATAAGTTTTGAATAGCTTAAGGGCAGAAAATCATAATGGTTATGTATGACGTCAAATTCCGACGCTTTTTCCATAAGATTGCTGATATGCAAACACTCGACCACCTTTGCATCAAGGGTTTTGTCCTCTTCGTAGCCTGAAGAAATTACCGAATCAAGTTTTCCGGCCGTTAGCGAATCACCCGTGGCGAACAACGTCACGTCAACACCGGAAGCTACTAAGCCTTCTGTAACGTTAGAAGCCATTTGCTCCCATGGCCCGTAATGACGGGGAGGAGTGCGCCAGGCTACGGGCGACAATATCCCAACTTTCATTAAGCCGCTTCGGAGTCAGCTCCTTTTGTAATGATTTTTAATTTCTGATCATCACCTTGAAATGATTCTAATTCAAGCCCTTTTAAAACAAGTAAGTGCGAAATGAAATAGGCGAGAGTACTTTCAGCCCCCTGGTTTCTGTTCAGTCCCCCAGGTTGAAGTCCATCGCAACATCCCTTCGTTTCATGATCATAAAGAGGAAGGCGCAATGTATTCTCTCCTAAGAACCATTGATAGCATAAATACATCTTGCTCAAAAATTGCTTTTCGCCGCTAACATCATAAGCCTTGAAGTACATTAGCACCATAGCCATGCTTTCGATGGCTTGTTGATCGAAAATTGCCATACTGCCATTCCGATAATACCATCCATCACTTCCAACAGGACTTAAGTAGCCCTTGCTTAAGGTGAGACTATCCAGGAATTCGATCGACTCATAGGCAATTTCCATTACCCGCTCATTTCCGGTTATTTGAGACGAATGAAGCAGTGCAAGAGGTAAAATTGCATTGTCATAACTTAATTTGTCTTCAAACCAATGCCAGTTATCCGCCTTGTTGTTTTCATAAACGTCAACTAGTGGTTGGGTTAACTCTTTTAGTTGAAGAATCAGACCTTCATCGTATGGATGTGCCTGTAGATAATAAGAAAGTCCAATAATGGTGTTTGCCAATCCTCTCAAATGTTGAAGATCCTTGAAATGCGGGATAGATCTCTGAAATAGTTCTTCTGCGAATTCTCTATACGAATTATTTGGCGCGGAATTTATAAGGTAACCCAAAGCCCAAATCGTTCGACCAAAGGAATCTTCCGAACCAACTTCATCCAAATATTCTCTGCGGAAACTTAAGAAGTTTCTGAAATTCCCATCATCCATCTGCATGTACTGAATATAACTGAGATAGATAGGAAGCAGGTCGAGGGCTTCTTTGCTTTTGTTTTGTTCGTAGGCCATTAGCGCCATTATTAGTGCTCTGGCATTATCATCAAGGCAATAACCTTCCTTAAGATTGGGAATACCATATTTAGCATGTTGCACGATGCCTGTATCATCAGTCAATCGTTTTACGTGCGTCAGATTAAACTCTGGAATTATTTCCGAATCGATAATATGTCTGCTTTTCGTTTTTAGGACAGTTAAAGCTGATGAGTCTTTTAAAAGTGCCGTATACTCTCTCCCAATTGCCGGCCATCTCAGATTTAACCCATAATTATATGCGGTTTCTTTCAATTTTGCGAGCTTTTCCGGGTGATCGAGTAAATCGTTAACAGATTCAGACAAGTTCTCGAAGTCCTTGAAATCAAACAACCGTCCACGTCCGTTTTGCAGTAATTCCTGCGCATGCCAGTATGGAGTAGATAAAACCGCAGCTCCGGCGCCGACAGCATAAGATAATGTTCCACTAGTTATCTGCGCTTCGTTTAAATATGGCGTAACATAAATATCGCATGCGGTGAGATAGTGGTGCAACTCCTCCTCAGAAACAAACTGATTAATAAATGTTAGATGTTCTTCGACATTTAGGCTTTTAGCAAGTTTTTTTAAGCTATCCCGGTACTCTTCGCCGGAGTTCTTTCTGACTCCAGGATGAGTATTTCCCAGAACCACATACATCACATCCGGATGTTTCTCAACTATTGCTGGGAGTGCTTTTATAACTGTTTCAAGGCCCTTATTCCGGCTGATTAAACCGAATGTAAACAGCACCTTTTTATTTTTAAATGAAGGTAGTTTCTTAACAGGGTTATTCTCTACTGGCTCTAGATCTGGCACGCCATGCTCAATGCGCTGGATCTTGTCTTCAGAAATGTAGTAAATATTTCTCAAGAAATCCACCGCCTTATGGCTCATTACTACGATCTTCGATGACTGCTTTGCAATCTCACGAATGATGATTTGCTGCATGAAACTCGGCTCTCTCAGTACTGTGTGCAAGACAGTTATCAAAGGTTTATTCAAGCGACTGATCAGCGGAAGGAGATAAACGCCGCTTTCTCCGCCATAAATGCCAAATTCATGCTCGATCACACATGCATCGACATCACTGTTATTGATAAATTCTGCAGCCTTTATATAGTCTTTTTGATGCTCCTGGCGTATCGTAAACTTAACTTCGGCTGGATAAGCATATTCCTCCAGATCGTCTGAGTCATTCATTGCCACCACAAATCCATTGAGTGATCCATCCTTATTATCGGCGTTTATTGCTCGAATGAGATTGTAATTAAATGTTGCAATTCCACATTCCCTTGGCGTGTAAGAAGAAAGATATGCGATTTTCATATATATTGATTCCTTATTTTAATTGCTTATGGTGAGCAGCAAATAAACTACCACTCGCACAAGCCATTTTTTAATTAATTTATTTTATTGTATGCAAAAGGCATTCCATTATACCCAGATTAAGCCCTTAGCTCATTTTTGTTACTAAACCTTGCATTCTTTTGACTAAAAGTTAGAAGAATACTGTATAAGGCAACCCGTCGTTTTTCCAAGAGTCACTTTGTTTAATTATTCCAACAGCTTTTGTATTATTTTGTTGAGTATTTGTGTTAGATTTAATACTTAATGTGATAAAAAGCGTATTTCTACCTAATTGAAACAAAAATGAAGTCTCTCCGCTTGGTTGTTTATACTGTCGTAATCTTGCTCCTTACGGGGATGAAAATTCAGAAACCCATGAAGGTGGTTTTTTTTGGTGATTCTATCACTCAGGCTGGAGTGCGACCTGGCGGCTACATCACAATGATGCAGGAGGCATTGAAGGGATACGAGTTGATTGGCGCTGGGATAGGAGGGAACAAAGTTTATGATCTTTACCTTCGGCTTGAATCCGATGTGCTAGATAAAAAGCCTGATATGACCGTGATTTATGTGGGTGTTAATGATGTGTGGCACAAACAGACGAGCCAGACAGGTACTGATCCGGATAAGTTTACTGGTTTTTATTCTGCTTTGATTAAAAAAATGCAATCAGCAGGCATTAAAGTTATATTATGCACTCCGGCTGTAATTGGAGAGCGGACCGATTTTAGTAATGCACAGGATGGCGATTTGAACCGTTACAGTCAAATAATCAGAGATCTATCTAAACAATATAATTGCCCGCTGGTAGATCTTCGAAAGGAATTTTTGGCCTACAACCTCGCTAATAACCCGATGAACAAAGAATCTGGAATCTTAACCACTGATCGAGTTCATTTAAACCCTGGCGGTAATAAATTAGTTGCCGATCTGATGATGAAAGCCATAACTTCTGTCCAAAAGTGAGGTGATTCCAACGGCGTTCAATTAATCACTCAGATCAGCATTTAGAATTATCGTCTTTTCCCAAAATACCGTTTTGGTGCTCCCTTTGCTCCGGACGTGTTATCTGATCGTTCAGGTTTTTTATTTTTCGAACTGCCTTTTTTCTTGGTTGATTGCGATAAAAGGTAAGCTGCCCCTTTCATGTGATAAGGTTGCTCTTCAACTACCGGAATAGAGCGAGCAATTAATTTTTCAATATCTTTGAGATACTCCATTTCCTCGTCGTCGCAAAATGAAAGGGCGATACCGCTGGATCCTGCACGACCTGTCCTTCCTATGCGGTGGACATAGGTTTCAGGAACATTCGGTAATTCATAGTTAATCACGTGCGAAAGCTCTTCGATATCAATACCTCGAGCAGCAATATCGGTCGCAATTAATGCTTTTAATTGACCCGTTTTGAAGTTTGACAATGCCTTTTGTCTGGCATTCTGACTTTTGTTTCCGTGAATTGCTTCTGTTTTAATCCCTGCCTTAACAAGGTCTTTTACAATTTTATCAGCACCATGCTTAGTTCTTGTGAAGATAAGTGCTGATTTAATTGTTTTATCATTGAGAAGGTGAATTAGCAACTTTTTCTTGTCTCCTTTTTCAACAAAATATATTGATTGATCAATGGTATCCGCAGTACTTGATACAGGCGTAACTTCTACCTTTTCAGGGGACACAAGAATTGTATTAGCAAGCTTCTGAATCTCAGGTGGCATCGTTGCTGAGAAGAAGAGCGTTTGGCGCTTCTGTGGGATCTTTGTAATGATCTTTTTTACATCATTTATAAAACCCATGTCTAGCATCCGGTCAGCTTCATCCAATACAAATATTTTAAGGTAATGCAGATGAACAAACTTTTGATTAATTAGGTCTAACAATCTTCCAGGAGTTGCTATGAGTATATCAACACCTGATTTCAAAGCAGAGACTTGTGATCCCTGCGAAACTCCCCCAAAAATAACAGTATGTTTCATGCCGGTATGTCGGCCATATGCCGTGAAGCTTTCACCAATTTGAATAGCCAGTTCACGCGTAGGAGTCAGAATGAGGCATTTTATTGCTCTCGGACTTTTGTCGTAGATTTTTCCTCCTTCAAGAATCTGAAGTATTGGGATTGCAAACGCTGCCGTTTTACCGGTACCTGTTTGTGCACATCCAAGCAAGTCTTTGCGGTCTAATATAATGGGAATCGATTGTTCCTGTATAGGGGTTGGATTTGTATAACCTTCAGTTTTTAGAGCTCTTAATATTGGCTCTATTAAATTTAAATTTTCGAATGACATGAATTGGGTTTAATATGCTGTTTAAATTGGCAGCACTTTATTTTGGCGCAAAGGTACGCGTTTAATGTGAGATGTGTCTGGCGACAAGCCTTCCAGCACTCCATTTTAACCCAAAGTTGACTTTACCGTCCTAAAGGGTTTCAATCACCTCGATAATCACTCTGCAAGCTTCAATTATTTCAGTTTCGGAAATTATTAGCGGTGGAGCTATGCGTAATGCCGTATCGCAATGCAGAAACCAATCAATGATAACGCCTTTTTCCTGGCAGCGCTTGCTGATGGTCTCAATCTGATCGAAAGTTTCAAGTTGAACGCTGAGCATTAATCCTTTACCACGAACTTCTGTTATTCTAGGATGACGCAGCAATTTTCGGAACAATTTCTCTTTAGCAGGAACGCCGTCTAATAAATTTTCATCGATAATCACCTGAAGATTCGCAAGTCCGGCTGCACAACTAACGGGATGGCCTCCAAATGTTGTAATATGTCCAAGAATAGGATTTTCTTTTAACACCCCCATTATCTCATGAGAGGAAACAAATGCGCCGATCGGCATCCCGCCACCCATCCCTTTTGCAATGAGTAAAATATCGGGAACAATGCCGAATTGTTGAAAACCGAATAATGTTCCGGTTCGCCCAAAACCAGTCTGAATTTCGTCCAATATCAATAAGGCACCGGTGTTTAAACATTTTTCCCTGAGCTGCAGCATGTACTCCGGGCTAGGTACTCTCACGCCGGCCTCTCCCTGGATAGTTTCGATTACTACGGCAGCTGTTTGTTCTGTAATAAGATCAAGGTCTGGGAGTTTGTTGAATTCAATGAAGTCAATTGCGGGAAGAAGCGGACGGTAAGCTTGCTTATAGTACTCATTACCCATGATACTCAATGCACCCTGGCTGCTTCCGTGGTAAGAGTTTTTACAGGCAACTATTTTTGCCCTGCCTGTATAACGCTTGGCAAGCTTCATTGCACCTTCAGTGGCTTCGGTGCCTGAATTAACGAAATAAACTGATTGTAGTGAAGGGGGAAGGACAGAAGCTAGTTTTTCGGCAAATCTAACCTGTGGAGATTGGATATACTCTCCATAGACTGTCAAATGCATATACTTATCAACCTGATCTTTTATGGCGCCGACGACTTTTGGATGGCGATGTCCTGTGTTACTGACAGCGAAACCAGAAACAAGGTCTATATATTGCTTTCCAGAGCAGTCATAGAGATAAATACCCTCGGCGCGCACAACTTCGAGTGACCTCGGAAACGATGATGTTTGAGCTGTATTTAGAAGGAAAAGCTGACGAGTGGTAAGCATGTGCGAAATTAGGGAAACTTTCTCTAAGCACGCATAGGCGACAAGAGGTTATAACTTAGTCCACCGCTTTCCTTCTATTATTTAACTGTTTATAAAGGTGTTCGCGGAATTCACTTTCAGCCCGGTATAATGCAAGAATTTTTTGCGGTGGAATCGCTTTTGCATACAGTTTTCTATATTTTTTCTTTAATTCAAGCATTTTACTCTCATAAAGAATATCGGCACTAATGGTTTCATTCGGGTCGCTATTTTTGTTATATCTAGCTTCCCTTCGTTTTTTAAGCAACTCCAAAAATTCTGTAGTATAATTATTGTAAACCGGCCAAAATTTCTGAGCTTCTTCTGTTGTTAAGTCGAGCTTACTTGTAATGAAAGCAACCTTAATTGATTCAATCTGTTCAGATCGCCCCCACTTTTTTTGTGCGAATGTTGGTAACGTAAATGTAAAACCCATTACAAAAACCCACAAACCATACCTTACTAATCTTTTCATAATGTTGTACTTTCAATATACAGCTCTAAATCGTCAGCTGAAACGTCCGGAGTAACCTGATCAAGTTCTTCCGGATTAAGATGCTCTATAATAAACGGTGTATCACCCGCTGTACTGTGAGCTTGTAAATAATTAATAATTTCCTGATCGGGAACTTCGGAAAGTTGTTCGTTGAAATTCTCGGTATTAGAACTGAAATAAATTCCAGTCGCAATCATTACGGTTACACATGCAGCCGCAGCGTAGCTGAACCACGATGTATATAATTTGCGGATTGGGATATCTCTTTTTGAAGATTCTTGAACCCGTGCATTAATCCTGTCGGAAAGTTCAGTAAAGTATCCTTCAGGCATTGTAAATCCATGGGTGGGAGCAAGAGCTTTAATGTTACCAACTGAAATACGTTCCTCAATTTGACTTCTGCTCTCCTCGAAATAGTTATGTGGTATTCTAAATCCATTTTGATTAAAGCTCTGGCAATCAATTAGTACCCTGGCATTAATAGTATGAGTAAGTTCTTCAAAATACTGGGCAGGTAAAGTGAAAGGAATCGCTTTTCCTATCGCAACAAGAGTTGGCGCATCTTTCTGCCAATCTATATCTCTTTCATTTAATTCCATATTCCTTTGATACTCTGTGTATAAAAAGGTTTAATCAGTATTCAATAAATAATCTTCAATTTTCTTAACAGCGATGTGAAAAGAAGCTTTGAGGCCTCCAACTGTCGTACCCAATATTTCGGAAATTTCCTCATACTTCAGATCGTCGTAATATTTCATATTGAAAACCAGTCTTTGTTTCTCTGGCAACGTCAACAGAGCCTTCTGAAGCTTCAGTTGGGCCTTGTCTCCATCGAAGTATGGACTATCAACCAACGCCTGCGCCAGTTCATATCCGGCGGTTTCATCCAGGGATATGTTGTTTTTCTGTTTCTTACGATTTAAGAAAGTTATGCTTTCGTTCGTAGCTATACGATAGAGCCAGGTGTAGAGCTGAGAGTCTTTTCGAAAATTTGAAAGACTTTTCCAAACTTTGATGAATACTTCCTGAACTAGGTCATCGGTATCATCATGATCAATGACCAGTCTTCGGATGTGCCAATATATTTTTTGTTGGTATTTTTTCAGCAGGAGATTGAAAGCTTCGTTACGTGTGCTTTCGATGGCAAACTTGTCGAGAATTTCTGAGTCTTCAACCTGCATCTATTATTCCGTTGTTTTTATTGTTCAAATCGGAAATGCAGATCTCAAATGGAAAATCGTTTTGTTGATTCGCCATTGACTTTTCTCAATATCGAATCATAAATTAACGAGTTCCTGCGACTACTTCCTTTTAATTACCCGCTGTACAGCACTTATGATATCGTCAGTATCTAACCCGTATTTTTTCATTAACTGATCAGGAGTACCGCTTTCGCCAAAACTGTCGTTAACAGCAACATATTCCTGTGGAACAGGATTGTTTCTTGAAAGAACCTGAGCGATGCTGTCGCCCAATCCGCCGTAGCGGTTATGTTCTTCTGCCGTTACCACGCAACCTGTTTTGGCTACCGACTTTAAGACTGCTTCCTCATCCAATGGTTTAATTGTATGGATATTTATTATTTCGGCATTAATTCCTAGTTCCGCAAGTTTCTCACCTGCTTCGATAGCTTTCCAAACTAAATGTCCTGTTGCAAAAATGGAAACATCCGTGCCTTCATTAACCATCCACGCTTTACCAATTTCAAACTTTTGATCAGGATCGGTGAAAACTGGGACTACCGGACGACCAAAACGCAGATAGACCGGCCCATGATGCTCCGCAATGGCGATAGTAGCTGCCTTAGTCTGATTGTAATCACATGGATTTATAACGGTCATACCCGGAAGCATTTTCATCATACCGATATCTTCCAATATCTGGTGGGTGGCTCCATCTTCACCAAGAGTCAGGCCGGCATGGGACGCGCATATTTTAACATTCTTATCAGAATATGCTATTGACTGCCGGATTTGGTCGTAAACGCGGCCAGTTGAGAAATTTGCAAAAGTTCCTGTAAAAGGAATTTTTCCACCTATCGTCAATCCAGCAGCAATTCCCATCATATTTGCTTCAGCAATTCCTATCTGAAAAAAGCGGTCAGGAAATTCCTTTATAAAGGCATCCATTTTTAAAGATCCGATAAGGTCTGCGCACAAAGCCACAACCTGCTCATTCTTTTTCCCAGCTTCCAGCAAGCCAGCTCCAAATCCAGAACGTGTGTCTTTTTTCTCAGTATATGTGTATTTCTTCATATTAAAATCTGTAACCAGATAGGTGTTGTGTAAATAATTGCTCTAAGCTATCACTTAGATTTAGGCTTTCAGTCAAGGATAGAACTATTTGATTTAAGAAGAGCTCAAAGCTCATTTCTCACATCTCAAAGCACATGTATTGTTAATAATCGCCGTGAGTTTCCTCGACCTGTGCAAGGGCAAGTGCTAATTGCTCATCATTTGGTGCTACCCCATGCCACTTGTGTGAATGCATCATAAAATCAATACCATTTCCCATCATAGTCTGCATAAGTATCATGATCGGCTTGCCTTTACCTGTCTTGGCAAGGGCGAGATCAAGTACACGCACCACGTCAGCCATATCATTACCATTCATATCTAATACATCCCACCCAAATGCTTCCCATTTTGCTCTAAGATTTCCCAGGGAGAGAACGTTTTCGGTCGAACCATCAATTTGTTGACCATTAACGTCAATCGCGGAAATCAGGTTATCAACTTTATTATGGCTTGCATACATTGCAGCTTCCCACGTCTGTCCTTCCTGTAGTTCGCCATCGCCATGAAGAGAATAGACAATTCGGCCGTCATTGTTTAATTTTTTAGCCAAGGCTGCTCCTATAGCTACAGACATGCCTTGACCTAGAGAGCCTGAAGCAACTCTGATGCCTGGTAAACCCTCATGGGTAGTAGGATGTCCCTGAAGTCTTGAATCTATTTTCCTGAAAGTCGACAGTTCACTAACTTCAAAATATCCCGCTCGTGCTAATACACTATACCAAACAGGAGATATATGTCCATTCGAAAGGAAGAACAAGTCTTCACCCTTTCCATCCATGTCAAACTTTGTATTATGTTTTAATGCGTGAAAATATAGAGCGACGAAATAGTCTGCGCAGCCTAGCGAGCCCCCCGGATGACCTGATTGGCAGCCGTGCACCATTCTTAAAATATCACGTCGCACCTGGGCGGCAAGTTTTGTCAATTTATCAATATCTGGAGTCATAGTGTATGCTTATAGCGCCGCTAAATTAGCTATTGTTGTTGGAATTGGAAAGGATAGGGGAGTCAAATAGTGAGAATAACAGCCAACCAAAGATTACTTCAGAGCATCTATTATCTGTTGAGAGGAATTTTGGGTATCCACTTTAGAGATAATCTTCGTTATAACCCCATTTTTGTCTATAATAAATGTTTTTCGGGCAATACCCATATATTTTTTGCCGTACATGTTTTTTTCAACCCAAACGCCATATGCCTCAACAATTTCTTTATTTACGTCAGAGATTAGGGAAAATGGAAGGTTGTATTTAGCTATAAATTTCTTGTGTGATGCTTCATCGTCTGCACTAACGCCAATGACTTCGAAACCTTTGTTCAAAAGAGACTGATAATTATCCCGGAAGCTACAGGCCTCTGCAGTACAACCAGGAGTGTCATCTTTGGGATAAAAATATAGGATCACATCTTTGCCAGAGAAGTCACTAAGCGAAATGTTTTTTCCATTTTGATCCTTGCCTGTAAAATTAGGTGCTTTTTCTCCTTCGTTTAATTCTGCCATTGTCAACGTTTTGAACGGCTAAATTAGCAAATAAACTGTCTGGGTTCTACCAAGTAAACAAGATTTATTTGTAGAATCCTGCACTATAGTCCGTGACGTTTCCTTTCATGTCCGTTACGGTCAACTGGAAATCATGAGTCCCCTTTTCAGTCCTTTCGTCAAAGGTATGCCATAGAGATGCAGTTTTAGCATCATACTCCATCAATACCCATTTCCCGTCTATTCGTCCGGCAAATGACTTTATCCCGGAGAGGTTGTCGGATATTCTAAACTGAATCCGAGCTATTCCTGCGAAGGATTTACCTTCAGTGATATTCAGGGGTATTATTCTCGGCGGGATGGTGTCTATTGCGATATAAAAACTACCTAAAGTTCGTACGTCTCCAATGACGTAGCCTTTTTCATAGGTTCCGCCCTGTGACCCACCGGTTGAGCTGACCAGTAAAGCTTTAGACTGAAGTCTGATGGGAAGGTTGGTATTTGTGGCCACGGCAAGTTTATAAGAACCATGAACAGGTGTTAATCGGTTATGTATATGGTGGATTTTTGAATATCCGCCAGCAGGGGCGGGGCCACTTGAATAAACAAAATTGAGGTCACTATAAAACGCGTTTTTTGGGATGTTGATTTTTACCCCATTAGTATCCAGTTGATTGTCAACGTCAAATTTCAACATCTTTCCCTTCACGGGTTTAGCATATTTTGCAGCGGTCTCGGTATTACGAATCTTAAAACTCAAAATACTTTCATTTCCTGCTACATCCTTTATCACATACTGTGCATCTTGAATTTCACCTTCAGGGATATTTACCAATCCGTTATTCACCTTTGTTTTATAGATCTGCAGCGGATTACCAGGTTCTACAAACCCTTTTTGTATTCTTCTGCCTGTACTCATTAAGGATGCGTAGTCCAAATGTGAGTTTATAGCCCTGGAGTTTGCAAATGAGAATTTCTCCCACACGGAGGAGTAAATCGTTTCTCCATCAACTATCAGCTCGATCGAATATGGACCATTAGAGTTTTCAGACGCTGAATTTCTATCTGTTGTCATAACTCCGAATCCTGCCTGCCCACCAATATTCACCACGGAATTGGGGCTCAGTTGATAATTCCCTCCTGATCCACTAACTGCGAAAAATTGTCTTGGAGTGTTCTCGCTAAAGGCTTCATTATTCAAATGATATAGATATAAGCCACTAATCACGGGCTTTACCCTGTCCGGAATGGTAATACCAAAAAGCTGTGGGTTTATTGTTTCTTCTGTGTTTGTATCACGAATCTCAAAATGCAGATGCGGACCGCTTGAGCCACCAGTATTTCCCGACCAAGCAATAATTTCACCCTTCTTTACAGGAATCTCAACTGGAAGAAGTGGAAAATCGACGTCAAAATTTTCTATTCTATACTGGTAAGTTTTCAGGGATTGAGTAATTCTTTCATTATATCTTTGAAGATGCATGTAAACTGTCGTATATCCATTTGGATGGGTAAGATATACCGCATTTCCACCGCCTCCGATTTGTACTCTAACCCTTGACACATATCCATCTGCCGCCGCATATATCGGATAGCCTTCGCGTTGATTTGTTTTAAAATCCAGACCAGAATGAAAATGATTGGCCCGTAACTCTCCGAAATTACCGGCTATAATTGGGGAGAGTTCCAGCGGATATCTAAAATATGATTGCGGATAGACTTTTGATGTATCATCCTGGGCTAAAGTGCCAGTACAAATAAAAAAGAGGAGAGATAAAATTCGAAATTTATGCATTTTAAGGATAAGATATTACCGAACATAAAAGTCCAGCAATCTATCCTCTTCCAAATAGCCTGCCAAATGATCTCCGATATTAACTTTTCCCACACCTTGAGGCGTTCCCGTATAAATAAGATCTCCTTTTTTCAAGGTTATATATTGTGAAACAAAGGTGATAATCTTCTCGAATGAAAACAATAAATCCCGAGTATTGCCTGATTGAACCGTGTTACCATTAATATCGAGCTTGAAATTCAAATTTCTGAGGTCCGCAAACAGTGTCTTCGGAACAAATTTGCTAATTGGTGCTGAATTGTCAAACGCTTTTGCTAGTTCCCATGGAAGTCCTTTTTCTTTGTGTTTTTGCTGAATATCCCTCGCAGTGAAATCTACTCCAAGTGCAATTTCTTCGTAATAATTGGAGGCAAATTTTTCGGCAACATGCTTTCCTTCTTTTGATATTTTAAGCACCAGTTCAATCTCATGATGGATGTCGGATGAAAACTCCGGATGATAAAAAGGCTTATTATCTTTCAATAGTGCCGTATCAGGTTTCATAAAGATAACTGGTACAGTTGGCACGGGATTATTTAGTTCTTTGGCATGTTCTGCGTAGTTGCGGCCAATAGCAATAATTTTCATTAGTATTTTCTAAGTAAAAAATAAAAGTAAGTAGAGATTCGGGAATGTACGGTAAGAATTTTCAAGCTCAGCGGAAAACTGCTTTATCCTATAAAACTGAGATGCGTTTTGTTATGATTTCACCGGCTACGCTCACACGAATAAAGTAGAAGCCACTGTTTAACCTCGATGAAATATTAAACGAATTTGCTTGTTCTCCTGCAGATAGTCTTTCGGTCAGCAATGTAGTAATCTCATTGCCGAGCACATCCATGATTTTGATAGTTACGTTCGCATCCTTAGAAATGGAATAGGATAGATTTAACTGATCCGAAACCGGGTTTGGATAAACCTTTACGTTATTCAATACTTTGTCGCTATCCCCCGGCTTAAATCCTTTTGAACCAGCACCACCTGCGAATACCTTGTCCTTAGCTGGTTTAAATGGAACAAAATTCACCATTACCCCATTCTTCAAGAACGCCGGTTTGTTGAGTCGTGTATCAGTGATTTTAGTGGAAATAGTGGCTTTTATAACCTTAGAAGTATCCGTTAAAACTTCGCTTGTACTAGCAAACGCATCAATATGGCCCGGCATTAGCATGCCGCCCAAAGTGATGAATAATACAAGTAATCTAAGGTAGAAGTTTCTCATACGCACTAAATACAGTATAAATATAGGGCTTTCTAGTATATACGCTTGTATTGCAATAAAGTTTTTAACAATTTTTAACTAAAAACATATCGTATACGTTAATTTTCGCCCGTATGTTAGCCTTAAATTTAATTAATCGTAATGAGATTTGAACATAAATTTTAAGCCGTTGTTTAATTGTTTTTAAGACGTACTTTTGTCACATAATTTATACAGCGTGTCAAACTCAAAAAAGCTCCACAGCCTATCTGCAGCCGGATTATTGTTAAGTTTAGGGATAGTTTACGGAGATATTGGGACGTCCCCTTTGTATGTATTTA
This sequence comes from Daejeonella lutea, assembly GCF_900168015.1. Taxonomy (GTDB): domain Bacteria; phylum Bacteroidota; class Bacteroidia; order Sphingobacteriales; family Sphingobacteriaceae; genus Daejeonella; species Daejeonella lutea. Next base: position 155,526 of record NZ_FUYR01000001.1, read on the forward strand.
AAGCGATTGTAGGCGACAGGATCATAACTACAGATTTGATTTTAGGAGGATTATCCTGCATATTTTGGACCCTCACGCTGCAGACCACAATAAAGTATGTGATAATTACGTTACGGGCCGACAACAAAGGAGAGGGAGGGATACTCTCACTATTCTCACTTGTTAAGAAAAAGGCAAAGTGGTTGGTCATCCCCGCAATGATTGGGGGTGCATCTTTGCTTGCCGATGGGATGATCACTCCTCCCATTACAGTTTCTGCTGCAATTGAAGGACTTCGTGAGTTTAATGCGGACCTCCCGACAGTCCCTATTGTCATATTTATTATTTCGATTCTTTTTCTAGTTCAGCGCTTTGGAACTTCAATCATTGGTAAGGCTTTCGGACCGATCATGTTCTGCTGGTTCACGATGATGGCGGTTTTAGGGGGTATTTACCTGATGCAATTCCCTGAAATTTTAAAGGCAGTTAATCCTTACTATGCTTATCATATTCTTGCTGCAAACCCAAATGCGCTTTTAATTTTGGGTGGGGTATTTATGTGTACCACCGGGGCAGAAGCCTTATATTCCGATTTGGGCCATTGCGGACGTGCAAATATCCGCATGAGCTGGATTTATGTTAAAGCATGTCTCCTACTTAACTATTTCGGCCAGGGTGTATGGTTATGGCAGCATCAAGGTGGTATACTCGGAAAGCTGGATAATCCATTCTACAGTATCATGCCAGAATGGTTCACAATATTCGGTATTTGTATTGCAACCGCTGCGGCAGTTATCGCCAGTCAGGCAATGATATCAGGTTCATTTACACTTATCTCAGAAGCAGTCCGTTTGAATCTCTGGCCAAAGGTCAAGATCAATTATCCAAGTAACCAGAAAGGTCAATTATATGTTCCCTCGATAAATGCGTTGCTATGGGTGGGATGTATTATTGTTGTATTGATATTCAGGGAATCAACTAATATGGAAGGCGCGTATGGCCTCGCTATAAACCTTACCTTCCTAATGACAACCATCCTGGTAGCGGCATATTTGAAGAGGAAAAAATTCCCAAATTACGTTATAGCGATTTTCCTCAGTGTTTATGGAATTATCGAACTAGGTTTTCTCATTGCAAATATGGCAAAATTCATGCATGGAGGGTGGTTTACTCTATTACTGGCTAGTTTGATCCTCTCTGTTATGTGGGCATGGTCATCTGCAAGAAAGATCAAGAACCGCTTCGTTAAATTTGTGGAGATCGACAGCTATTACACAATTCTTAAGGAACTGAGCGATGATGAATCAGTTCCCAAATACGCATCTCAACTTGTGTATCTGACCAGCGCGAATTTCAACTCGGAGATAGAATCCAAGATTATGTACTCAATTCTCCAGAAACAACCCAAACGAGCAGATGTTTATTGGCTCGTACATGTTGATGTTACTGATGAGCCATTTACAAGGGAATATGAGGTTGACTTCCTGATTCCGAATAAACTTATTCGTATCGACTTCAAGTTGGGATTCCGAGTTGAACAGCAAATCAACGTATTCTTCCGGAAAGTTGTTGAGGAACTCGTACGAAATGGTGAGGTAGATATTATCAGTAAGTATACATCGCTCAACAAACATAAGATCATTGGTGATTTCAGGTTCATCGTGCTTGAAAAAGTCCTGTCGAAGTCAAATGTCCTGACGTTCATCGAAAGATTCATTATGGACTACTATTTCATTTTGAAGAAATTCTCTCTTTCCGAGGAGCGGGGCTTTGGGCTGGATATAAGTTTCGTGACCGTGGAACGCGTGCCGCTAATAGTTTCATCTCAAGATGATAATGAATTAAGGCGGACGTAGGTCTTAATCCGGGTATTGATTAGCGGGCATTACTTGCCTGGATGTTTTTGATAATTATTAGAAACACGGGATCATTTTTACTTGATGGCCTAACATCCGTCTTATCAGCGTGGTAATTTCGCCGTCCATTTGTTAGAGTAGCTTCTACGAAAATATGAAAAAGGCGTGCAAGAAAAGAAATGGTTAAACTGCCCGATAATATCTCTTCTAAACTGCATTTTTAACATTCAGCCTGCTTTTATGGTAACCGTAGGTAAAATAGATAATCAGGCCTAAAGCCAGCCAGATTAAAAATCGTAGCCAGTTTGTATAACCAAGTTCGGTCATTAAATAAAGGCAGCTAAGCAATCCGAGGACAGGTATAAGAGAAAGATTTTTAGTGAACGATAAAACTGACATAACGATCGCCGCTATTAAAAATAGGAAATAAGGTAGTTTATCCTTATAAACATGCCAGTCGCCATTATATGTAAACAAACCAAGGATCTCTTGCCGGAAAATCACGAAAAGTACGATGACCAGTAATGGCACGATATACCTGCTATTTACATAAGGGATTCTAAATCGTTTTCTATTCTCATCAGTCACGGGTTCCTCAGGTAATAGTAATACACCCCCGCAAACCAACACGAATGCAAATAAAGTTCCGATGCTGGTAAGGTCTGTTACCTCTGTCAGGTTCATAAATAATGCTGGAATTGCAACTACGCAGCCCGTTACGAGTGTTGCAAACCAGGGAGTTTTATATTTTGGATGAATACTAGAGAATTTTTTTGGCAGAAGACCGTCGCGGCTCATACTCATCCAGATTCGCGGTTGCCCCATCTGAAAGATTAGCAGCACACTAGCTGTGGCAATCACTGCGCTGATTGAAATTACATAACTTATTTTCTCCAGGCCAACACTTTTAAAAACATATGCCAAAGGGTCTTCAACCTGAAGGTATTTGTAATTTACCATTCCGGTCAACACTAAGGCTACCAGGATGTAGAGGACGGTACATATAATCAGCGAATAGATCATTCCTTTGGGTAAGTCTCGCTGCGGATCCTTGCATTCTTCTGCAGTAGTAGAAATCGCATCAAAGCCAATATAAGCGAAGAAAACCCCGGACACGCCTTTCATCATGCCTTCAAAGCCGTTTGGCAAGAATGGGTCCCAATTGGCAGGAGTCACGTAAAAGAAACCCAACAATATAACGCCAATAACCACTCCAACCTTTAAAATTACCATCGCGTTGGTTGCTTTTTTTGTTTCACGGATGCCGATATAAACCAGGTAAGTGATAAGGAACACAATGCCCAAAGCAGGGAGGTCCGCTATAAACTTAAAGTTCCCTGATCCCGGTGCTGTATTCCAGGCCTGGGCAGCATATTTAACCTTTTCGGTAATTGTACTCAGGTCGGTCCCTGCAGCCGTGACTTGCGTGTGTGCCTTTGCAGCAGACAAATAGTCCATGGTTAAATATGCTGGTATATGAATATTAAAACCTTCAAGTAAGTTAGTGAAATACTCGCTCCATGAAATCGCTACCGCTATATTACCAATCGCATATTCCATTAACAGATCCCAGCCGATAATCCAGGCTACGAGCTCGCCAAAAGAGGCATATGCATAAGTATATGCGCTTCCCGCAACAGGTATTCTCGAAGCAAATTCGGCATAACACAACGCAGAGAAACCGCATGTAATAGCAGTTATTACAAAGAGTATACTGACTCCGGGCCCGCCGTTAAAGGAAGCATTCCCGATGGTAGAAAAGATTCCTGCGCCTATAACAGCTGCTATACCCATCAACGTAAGATCCTTGACAGTTAAGACTCGCCGAAGCCCATGTTCATGTGCTTCAGCATCTGAAAAGCCCGCCTGACGGTCCCTCATTATAAGATCAATTGATTTTTTGCGGAAGAAGTTACCAGCCATAGAATTGCTTAAAGAAGTTTGGACCAAACATAAAAATTAATTCCCATTGATTCACAAAACAGATGACGTAACGGGGTGTTACAAATAATCAGATAGTTGTTAAGTCCAGAATTACGTAGTTTTGGCGAATAGAAATATGCAGAAGAAAATACGATCGAGTTTTGCTAATCTTATCCAAAGGCACCTGGCCTTTGTAGTACCGTTTATTATTCTGGTGGTTATTTGCCTTTATATTCTTTTGACTAATTCAAAGGCAGAACTATTTTTGTGGACAAATATTCGTCATAATACTTTCTTTGATGAATTTTTCAAGATTAGTACATTAGTAGGAGATGAGTTAACGACGCTAATTGTTTGCATAACGATGTTATTCATTAAATACAGATATGCAGTTCTCACATTTCTCGCTTACACCTATTCTTCAGTTATCGTGCAGATTCTAAAAAGAATATTTGACTCTCCACGGCCCAGTAAATTTTTCGAAGGCTTAAATCCCATCAGAACTATTGAAGGTTACCCCTTATATGAATTTCATAGCTTTCCGTCCGGCCATAGTACAAATGCGTTTACTCTTGCAGTAGTTCTGGCTTTTATTTTACCAAACCGAAAACTTCATTGGGTTATTATTCCAGTAGCCATTTTAACCGCATTTTCCCGTGTTTATCTTTCGCAGCACTTCTTCCAGGATGTTTTTGCAGGTTCAGTATTAGGAGTTGTCCTTACTTTTCACCTGATCTGGATGCTTGAAAATTCAGATTGGTACCACTCACCGAAACTCGAGGGAAGTTTGTTAAAAAAGAGAAATTCCGCTTAGGTTTTCCTCCTTCGGACTATATAAAAGATTATTCCAATTAGGAGCAAGCCTCCGGGAATAGCCCAATAGAGATATTTTTTATTTTCCGCATTGTTCTTGTTTATTTCTTCGCTGGTATACTGATCAGTTTTGTCGAGATTTTCATTCACCTCAATTGAATTGAAAAACTTTTCCTTTTCGGGAATTGCGAATTGATTGTGTAAGTCCTGGTAAAGAAATTCAAAGATATAGGTAGCACTGCTGGCGTGCAGAAGTCTGAAATTTCTATACAACACTCCACTTCCGGTGTCAATCTGGAGCGTAAAGTCTTTGACTTTTAGGTCGCCGATTGTTTCATCCTTTTCGTCTTTTATTATCGAGCTGCTTGAAACGGTACGTACATTTTTGATGTAATCATCGTAGTACCTTTTTAAATGCTTTTCTTTTTCAATGTCGGGGGTAACTGTAGGGTTGTCTGGTGTTTTGAAAATGAGGATAGTTCCCCAGGGACTAACAGCCACCAGACTGTACTTCTCATCTTTTTCAGTCTTTGTGAATCCTTTCGGGAGTTTTACAGAAACAGTGCTGTCGATTTGAACTGTTTCCCAATCCTGAGAGTAAGATGCAACTGACCGAAGTACTATCGCTAAAATTAAAATAATTGTTCTCATGGCAGGGGCTCTTGCAATAAGTGTGCCCGCTGTACACTAATCTAATTTTTTCAATTCGTCCTTTACAAATTCCACGAGTTCTTTGACATATGATTTGCTGAAATTGAATTCTATCCCAGCAGTTTCATAAATCTGTTTTATTGTCTTTGTATATCCCAGTTTTAATGCTTCCAGATAATCGTGCAATCCTTTCTCCGGATTCTCTTTATAGTTTTTCCAAACTGCGATGGCTCCTAGTTGGGCTATCCCGTATTCAACATAGTAGAAAGGCACCTCAAATATGTGAAGTTGCTTTTGCCACAAATTAAGAAGAGCCTCTTCGTGTTGGGTCCAATCTGCGAAATTATTACCAAATGGTGCAAAGATGCTTCTCCAAGCTTCCCTTCTTTCCTCGGACGTCTGATCTGGATTGGTATAAATCCAATGCTGAAACTGATCTACAACTGCCACCCATGGCAGTGTTTTTAAAACATCTTTTAACTGATCTTTTTTTGCACGTTTTAAATCTTCGGGATTATCGAAAAATACATCCCATTTATCCATTGAAATAAGCTCCATGCTCATAGAAGCGAGCTCGGCTACTTCTGAAGGAAGATGCTTGAAATCATTTAACTCAAGGTCAGCAGAGATAAAGGTATGTACCGCATGTCCGCCTTCATGGACCATTGTAGTAAGATCTCGGAAAGTGCCCGCCGAATTCATGAATATGAATGGCGCACCGCTTTCTGCGAGGGGGTAATTATAACCTCCCGGAGCTTTGCCTTTCCGGCTTTCCACATCAAAAAAGCCATTGGCCTTCATAATCTCAAGTCGTTCGCCAATATATGGATCCAACCCCTGAAAGCATTTGATAGATTTATCAATTAGCTCTTCTCCCGAGTTGAAGGGCTTAAGAGCCGCTTTTCCGGAAATATCCACATCCATGTCCCAGGGTTTTAGTTCCTCCAACCCTAAGGCCTTGCGGCGAATCTCTGCCTGCTCCTGGAGTATAGGTACAATTTCTTTCTTGATTGCTTCATGGAATTTATAGCAATCGTGGGGAGTATAGTCAAATCTGCCAAGGGCCTGGAACATATAATCCCTGAAATTTTCAAATCCGGCGTTTAATGCAACCTGGTGCCTTAATTTCAAAAGGCCATTGAAAAGCTCATCGAGTTTTTCCTTATCCTGCAGCCTCCTTGCCGTGATAGCTTCCCAAGTCTCCTTACGCAGGTTTCTGTCGGTGTCTTTCAGGAATACCGCAGCTTGCTCCAGGGTGTATTCTTTGCCACGCAGGTTTACCGACATGGCCCCAGTTATTGCCTGATATTTTTGCTGCTCCACTTGTATTTGGGTCTGCAAGGGGATATTTTCTTCTCTGAATAATTCAAGGGCTTTTTTAATTCCGCGGGTGTAGACAAAATATTTGCTCTTATCCAACTTCTCAGCGAATTTACTGCCGATAAATTTCTTGTTCAATTCATTGTTAAGCGGCGCGATCCTGGGTTCAATTTCCGTGGCAAAAAATTGGAAATCGGCAAGTAGCTTTTCATCGGTGGTATCACAGGTCATCCTGATGTATCTCCAGGCAAAATCTTCTTCTAGAGCAGCTTCAAGTTCACTCCGGTCCTTTAACCATTTTTCCAGGTCGGCAACAGAGTTGATATTCCTGGCCAATAATTCCTCAAACAACGGTTCCAGGTTCTCCCAGATTATTGTCAAATCCACAGGTATATAAATTCTAGCCTTCTTATTGATTTTGAGAGTTTCCATGATATTATAAAAGGTTTCTTAAATAAACGTCTAACAGAAAAAATACAGCAAATACAACCGACGCAATCCCATTGGTAGTAAAAAACGCCCGGTCTACCTTTGAAAGATCATTAGGTTTTACCAGCTGGTGCTGATAAATTAACAACATGATAAAAAAAATTATTCCGGCAAGATAAAACCAGCTCAAGCCGGAAACAAAATAAGGAACGCTGATGAATAAAACAGCGAAAAAATGAAGGACCGATGAGACTTTCAATGCCCGTTCTTTTCCAAGCCACGCTGGGATAGAATTTAACTGGTTCTCACGATCGAACTCCTCATCCTGCAAAGCATAGATAATGTCAAAACCGCTCACCCAGCACAGAACCGCCAGCGAAAAATATATTGGAAGCATTGCGAATTCTCCGGTTACAACCAGGTAAGCTCCGATTGGTGCCAGTGCCAATCCAAGCCCAAGGATTAAATGGCAAAGTGGAGTAAATCGTTTTGTATAACTGTATCCTAAAACCACAGCGAGTGCGACCGGAGAAAGGTAAAAACATAGCCGATTAATGAGCAGCGTAGTTGCCACCAGCAGCAAACAATTTATTATTGTAAAAGCAAGTGCTTCTCCCGATGAAATTCGTCCGGCCGGGATGTCCCGTACGACGGTCCGGGGATTTGCAGCGTCTATTTCGCGGTCAAGATATCGATTGAAAGCCATCGCTGCATTTCTGGCAAATATCATACACAGCACCATTAAAAGGAGCTTTATCCAGTTAAAGGTATGATCCGTAGTTGTTACGGCCAGAAAAAAGCCAATAAAAGCAAAGGGCATGGCAAAAACCGTATGAGCAAATAACACAAGCGAAAAGTACTTCTTCATGCTACCTGGTAAACGTTGAGTTCAGACCCTGAATGAAGTGCAATATTTCCTCTCTGCCATCCTGTGTTTCAGAAGATGTGATGTAATGCTGCGGAACCTCTTCGAAAATTTCCAGCAGCGCTTTACGAAATTTCGCAACTGCCTGGTCTGTCTTAACCCGGGATTGCTTGTCTGCTTTGGTAAAGATCAGTTGAAATGGCAGGCCATTTTCACCAAGCCATGAACAAAATTCAATATCGATTTTTTGCGGCTCAAGTCTGCTGTCAATCAGTACAAATACGCATTGCAGATTTTCCCTATTCCGAAGATAAAAGCTGATGAATTTCTGCCAGTCGGCGCGATTGCTCCGAGAAGTCTTCGCATATCCGTATCCGGGAAGATCCACGAGATGCCAATTTTCATTGATCAGAAAGTGGTTTATCAATTGAGTTTTACCGGGAGTTTGAGAGGTTTTGGCAAGGCCCTTTTTCTGAACAAGCATATTTATCAGAGAGGATTTGCCCACATTTGAACGTCCTATAAATGCGTATTCAGGCAATACCGGAGGGGGTAATTTGTCAGTTCTTGTATTGCTGCATTGAAATTCTGCGCTTTTGATTATCATCCGGACAAAGTTATGCGTTTTACGTTAAACGTTATGTGTTTTTTAAGTTAGACGTTTCTAAATACGCCGGAAGTTTAAATACTAATAATAGCTTGTTATTCGCTTATTGTGCGCAAGCAACGTATCACGTACAACGTAAAACGTAAAACTCTATCTTTGCAAGCGTATGTCCAAACCCGTTACCCCTTATCGCGATTCGGAAGCTTCCAAAAAAGAACAGGTCGCTACGATGTTTAACAATATTTCAGGTACTTACGACTTTCTGAATCATTTCCTTTCACTTGGTATTGATGTTATATGGCGAAAGATAGCCATTCGTGAACTGCTTAAAGACAAGCCTAAACACATACTTGACGTCGCGACTGGCACCGGTGACTTTGCCTTTGAATCTATAAAGATCTTAAATCCCGAAAAGATTACAGGAGTTGATATTTCTGAAGGGATGCTCGCTATCGCCAAACAAAAGATCCTGAAAAGGAACCTTCAAGACGTTTTCGATGTAAGGCTGGGCGATTCTGAGAAGCTTTTATTTGAGGATAATAGTTTTGATGCAGTAACCGTCGCATACGGGGTGCGTAATTTTGAAAACCTCGAAAAAGGTCTGTCAGATATGCTGCGGGTACTTAAACCGGGCGGCAAGGCAGTAATACTTGAATTCTCCAAACCGCGAATTTTTCCGATCAAACAGGGGTATAACTTCTATTTCAAATATGTGACCCCATCCATAGGTAAGCTTTTTTCTAAGGATGCAAGCGCTTATAGTTATTTGCCTGAATCGGTTGCTGCATTTCCAGATGGGAAGCAGTTTACCGACTTAATGATTAAAGTTGGATTCCAAAATACCAAATGGCGTCCTCTAGCGTTTGGGATTTGTTCGATTTATACCGGCACTAAATGAAGAAAAATCTTTACCTGACCTTTTTGCTCGCAGTTATTTTTCATGTTAACTTATTTGCGCAGCAAAATTGGGGCGGAGGAGTTGATAATGAGACACTGCATTTCGGGTTTAAGTTCCAGTACGTTGCCGCCGAATACAAGATTCAAAAAACCGCCGGATGGAGAGGGCCTTTTCCTGACCCAATCGATGGGACAGACATGGTTCCCGCACAATTGATTAGCCTGAGCTCGCCGGTTTCCAAAGGCTTTGCCCTTGGATTTGTTTCCGATTATAAGCTCAGTGAAAACACAAATCTTCGTTTTACACCGGGACTGGTATTCTCAGATATTTCTGCGATTTACGAATTTGATAATCCAACATACTCCGTGCAAAAGAAAGTGCAGGCGACATTCGTAGATCTACCAATTGGATTTAAGTTAAAAACCAACCGCTTAAATAATTACAGGGCATATATCATCGCAGGAGCTAAGTATTCCATGGACATTGTTTCAAAGAAGAAAAAGGATGACAGTGCATTAATCCCCTCTGAAAAATACCTGAAGAGCGTGCCGAACTCGTTGTGGTACGAAGCAGGGCTCGGACTCGATTTGTATTTCGAATGGTTCAAACTGTCGCCCGAAATCAAATTTTCACAAACCACAAAAAGTGTGCTTCTCGACAAAGACCGACTGGAAAACCCCTACATCGCACCAATCGATAAGATGTTCCTGAGGAATTTTCAGTTCAGTTTATTCTTTGAGTAACAACAACCCACATCATACTCTATACTTGTTACTTTATACTTTCCACTAATTCCTTATTTTCGATTTTTATTTATTTATGTCGAAAATAGCCTTAATTACAGGAGCAACCGCCGGGATTGGCGAAGCAACTGCCCGTCTTTTTGCTCAACAAAAATACAATCTGGTACTTCTGGCCCGCAGGACCGAAAGATTACAGTTGCTCGCTGAAAATCTCAGCTCAGAATTTGGAATCGAAGTAAAAACACTTGTTGTTGATGTCAGGGAAAAGGAGGCGGTACAAAAACTTGAGGGTCTCCCGGAAGAGTGGAAAAAGGTTGATGTGCTCATTAACAATGCAGGTCTTTCGCGCGGCCTGGATCCAATAAATGCAGGTGACACCGATGATTGGGACGTGATGATTGATACGAACGTCAAAGGATTATTATACGTAACTAAAATCGTATCCAACTGGATGATTAAAAACGGGTCAGGACATATAGTTAATATTGGTTCCATAGCCGGTAAGGAAACGTATATTAACGGCAATGTGTATTGCGCTACGAAATATGCCGTAGATTCTCTCAATCAAGCGATGCGGATCGATCTTTTGCCTCATAAAATTAAAGTAACTGGAATCCACCCTGGTGCCGTTGAAACCGAATTTTCTGAAGTCCGATTCAAAGGAGATAAAGAACGAGCAAAAAAGGTATATGATGGATTTGAGCCGCTGCACGCTCAGGACATCGCTGATACTATCTGGTTTGCCGTTTCCCGGCCGGCTCATGTAAACATCAATGACATGATCGTTTTGGCAGCTGCTCAAGCGAATACAACGCACTTATTGCGCGAGGTTTAATAGACGATCATATCAATAACTGGTTTTAGCTGTATTGAAGTCGATTAGAGCAATCACATTGCATGAAAAAGCCGCAGCGCAGTCGCTTGCAGTTAGCTCATTGCATGAAAAAGACGCAACGGAGTCGCTCCGAGCGACATCATTGCACGAAAAAGACGCAACAGAGTTACTCGGAGCGACATCGTTGCATGAAAATGCCGCGATATAGTCACTCAGAACCACATCATTGCGTGAAAAAGACGCAACAGAGTCGCTCGCAGCTACAACGATGCATGAAAAAGACGCAACTTTGCAAATAAAAAAGCAATAGACAACAAAATTCCCCCAACCCATATCAATTCCGTAGTTTTGCAGAAATTAGCAATCTGAAAATAAACTAACCAATGTCTCTTCAGGAAAAAATAGATCAGGATATTAAATCCGCCATGTTAAGCAAAGATGGGGTTCGCTTACGTGGTTTAAGGGCTGTAAAAGCTGCGTTGCTTGTTGCCAGAACAGAAAAAGGTGCCGCAGATGTGTTGACAGAAGAGGCCGAGGTGAAGGTGCTTCAGAAATTAGTGAAGCAGCGGAAGGAATCAGCCGAAATTTATCAGGAGCAAAAGCGCGATGACCTGTACCAGATCGAATTGGAAGAGATGCAAGTGATTGAAAACTATCTTCCGAAACAAATGAGCCGCGAAGAAGTAGCAGACCATGTGAAAGATGCGATCCGACGGTCAGGTGCAGAGAGTATGAAGGACATGGGTAAAGTTATGGGCTTAGTAAACAAGGAATTGGCAGGAAAAGCCGATGGGAAAACAATCTCTGAACTTGTGAAAGAACTCCTCGCCTAAGCTGAATACTTTTCACATTTCCCCACAAAAACATATATTTATAAGCATATAAATTAGTTTTTATACTGATTTTACTTTTAGACTTATATCTTAGCAGGTAACACGATATACGCACTTGACAATTCTATGGAGTTCGCAATTAAAGAAGAAAACGGTTTTAAATACATTGACGAAGGCGAGGGCGAAACTCTAGTATTGCTTCATGGATTAATGGGAGCGCTCAGTAATTGGACTGATGTGGTGACGGAATTTAAAAAAGATTACCGGGTGATAATACCGCTGCTACCTTTATACGATCTCCCTTTGCTTACTACAGGTGTAAAAACTCTCTCGAAATTCGTACACAAGTTTGTCAAGTATAAAGGCCTTAAAAATATCACGGTACTAGGTAATTCACTCGGCGGTCATGTGGGACTAATTTATACACTAAGCCATCCCGAAGAGGTCAAGTCACTGGTGCTTACAGGGAGTTCGGGATTATACGAAAATGCCTTCGGAGGTTCGTTCCCAAAGCGCGAGAGTTATGATTTTATAAAGGAAAAAGTAGAGTTTACGTTCTATAATCCTGCTACCGCAACAAAAGAGCTTGTTGATGAGGTATTCCAGATTGTAAATGACAGGGTTAAAGTTATCAGGATTTTGGCGATGGCAAAATCTGCGATACGCCATAATATGTCGAAAGACATCCATAAGATCAAAGTTCCCGTATGTTTAATCTGGGGACGTGACGATAAGATCACGCCGCCCGAGGTGGCCATAGAATTCCATCAGCTGCTACCTGATTCTGAATTAAATTGGATTGATAAATGCGGACATGCTCCAATGATGGAACAGCCTGAGGAATTTAACGTGTACCTGAGAAGGTTCCTCGATAAACAAAAAGAATAAATTATGTATGCACATGAACTCATATCTGATGCCATCCCGCCGGTAAGAACTTCTGATACCATTCAGAAGGTAATGGATCGGATGGCCGAGTTCAGAGTGAATCACCTGCCCATAGTCAATGACCAGCAGTTTCTTGGTTTGATATCTGATGAAGATCTTATCGAAGTCGCTGATTTAACGTTTCCAATTGGAGGACTCAGCCTTTCGCTTCATAATCCATTTGTATTCCAGGAGCAACATATTTATGATGTAATTCGCCTATTCTATGAACAGAAACTAACAATAGTCCCCGTTCTGGACGTAAACAAGAATTACAAAGGGTTAATTTCCATAAATACCATGATGGAGCATATTGCTACTATCACATCTGTGAAAGAGCCGGGCAGCATTATCATTTTGGAGATCAATAACCGTAATAACTCCCTGTCTCATATCGCTCAGATCGTAGAGTCAGATAATGCTCAGATATTAAGCTCCTACATCGAGTCATTTCCAGACTCCACTCGACTTGAAGTTACATTAAAACTTAACCGGACGGATATATCATCGATATTAGCTTCATTTTTAAGGTACGATTATAATGTCAAGGCCACATTTAACGACACTAAGTCAGATGATGGTACATCAGACAGATATGACCAGCTTATGAATTACCTTGATATCTAAAAAATCAGCATGAAGATTGCAATTTATGGCAGGCAGTTCAATAACACCGTCCTGCCTCATGTACAAATGGTTTTTGACAGCCTGGCTCAGTACGATATCGAACCATTTGTTTTTGATAAGTACAACCATTTCATATCCGGCAAAATATTCTTTCCTAAGAAATTTCAGATCTTTCGAAATCATCACGACCTTATTGCCGCAAAGGTCGATGTGGTGATTAGCCTTGGGGGCGATGGAACTTTACTGGATACTGTTACTTTAATTTGTAATTCAAATATTCCTGTCATTGGAATAAATTTCGGCCGGCTCGGATTTCTTGCAAGCATCAACAAAAATGATATTGCCTCAGCCATTCAAAGTCTTGTAAACAAGGAATTTACTTTGGATAGGAGGGAGCAGCTAATGCTTGATTCGGAACTACAGCTTTTTGGAAATGAGAATTTTGCTCTAAACGATATCACAATACATAAACGCGACACGTCGGCAATGATGATCGTTCATGCCTACCTAAATGGTGATTTTTTGAACTCGTATTGGGCTGATGGTTTAATTGTAGCTACACCCACCGGTTCCACTGCATATTCCTTGAGTTGTGGGGGACCGATCATTCTTCCAGGTTCTGGTAACATGGTCGTAACTCCTATTTCGCCACATAATCTAAATGTACGTCCGGTTGTTTTATCTGATAATAATATCCTTTCTTTCGAGATCGAAGGAAGAAGCTCTAAATATTTAGTTACCTGTGATTCGAGAACCGAAGTTATCGACGCGTCAATTAAGATCAAGGTCAGAAAGGCGGATTTCGGTATTAATTTGATCAGGCTGAATAATGAAAACTATTTATCTACGTTAAGGAACAAATTACTTTGGGGAATAGATACGAGAAACTATTAAGTAAATCCTTTTAATGCGCCGACTGATCCTTATTATTTGTTTCTTCTCACAAAGTTTTATTGCGTTATCCCAGACTTGGGAGGCCGGTGTTTCGGCTGGAGCTGCAGGTTATATGGGCGATCTTCAGCCGGTGAAACCTTATAAGTTTACCGATCCGGTATTTGGAGGGTTAATTAAGCGTAATTTCAACGGGCACTGGTCAGCTAAACTTGGAATTATGCGAGGTGCAATTCAAGGTGACGATGCCAAATCACGCAATGCCTACCAGATTGACCGCAATCTGCACTTCCGCACAGCTTTAACGGAATTGTCGCTCCAGGCTGAGCTGAACCTCTTTAATTATCTCCCTGGCGGCCTGCCTGGATTTGGTTCGAGGCGATTCAGCCCTTACATATTTGCTGGTGCCGCCGCCATATCTTTCAACCCGGTAGCGGATTATAATGGCAGTGAAATTGAGCTTCGCCCACTTCAAACCGAAGGTGTCGACTATAAAAAGAATGCACTGTCGGCCGTATACGGTGCTGGAGTCAAATATAACCTGAAAGGCAATTGGAATATTATTGGTGAGATTGGATACCGGACAGCATTTACAGATTACCTTGATGATGTTAGCGGAAGATATCAAGATTTTGCAGCGAATCCTCCGGCTAGTCCGGTAACACCTGATTTATCAGATCGTTCCCTAAGTCAGAGCGGGGCGCCAGGTGTGCAAAGAGGTGATTTCAGGCCAAGGGACACATATATGTTTACGGCAATCAGCCTTACTTATACGTTCGTTTCTTTCAAATGTCCAACGTTTTGAAAAGGGTAGAGGTCTTAAGGTGCTATTAAAAGATAAATGTTTTCTCCTGGCACCGGTAAACATATAAGCAAATACGATTGCACTACGCATGAACAACCCTATACAACTCTTCATATGTTTCCGATATGGTACGTGTTATTCGGACCTGAGACTTCTGGCCACGGATAGCTCCCAGTTCTTATCAGCTACCCTTAATTAATATTCCGTGCCCAAAATATATGCCTATATTTCCATACCTTTGCAGCTCTAATTTTCATGGTTAATTATATCAGCCAGTCAGATTTTAGTGTTATTTAATGAGTTTAATCGATCAAATAGATAAGGAGCGCCTTCCGCAACACGTTGCCATCATCATGGATGGGAATGGCCGATGGGCCAAGGAGAAGGGAAAACTGCGGGTTTTTGGTCATCAAAACGGTGTTGTTTCAGTGCGTGACACCGTAGAAGGAGCAGTGGAACTCGGAATAAAGCACCTTACCTTATATGCGTTTTCAACTGAAAACTGGAACCGCCCGAAGTTAGAGGTAATGGCCCTGATGGAATTGCTTGTATCTACCATAAATAAGGAAACCAAAACGCTGATGAAAAATGGTGTTCGGTTGAACGCCATTGGAAATCTGCAATCGCTTCCTGAAAAATGCTATCGTCAGTTAAATGAAACGATAGAAAAAACCTCGGCTAATACGGCCTGTACGCTCACGCTCGCGTTAAGCTATAGCTCACGCTGGGAAATTACTGACGCAGCGAAGCAACTTGCAGAGGATGTTAAGGAAGGCATTGTGCAGTTAGCGGATATTACCGAAGATACATTTGCCTCATATTTGAGCACTGCGGATATGCCTGACCCTGAATTAATGATCCGTACCAGCGGTGAGCACAGGATCAGTAATTATTTGCTTTGGCAGCTTGCATACTCGGAGCTGTATTTTACTTCTAAGCTTTGGCCAGATTTCAGAAGAGAAGACCTTTTTGAAGCTGTAATTGATTTTCAGAAGCGCGAACGTCGCTTTGGAATGACCAGTGAACAGTTGAACTAATTTTAACTTTAACACTTTTTAACAAGTGATTAGCTTACTTTAGCACCGTTAAACACGAAAAATGAACCGTATTTTAATTATAATATTTTTACTTATTTCAGGCACATCTGCTATGGCGCAGTTTGGACGGACCGGAACTCAGCAGCCTGCCAGACCAACTACAACCAGCTCGGAAATAAGTTACCTTAACCCGCAGGAATTTACCATTGGCGGTACCACGGTATCTGGTACTCAGTTCCTTGACAAGTCAGTGCTGATCACTATTTCAAAGCTGACTACAGGTGATAAGATTATGGTTCCAGGTGACGCGACATCAAATGCGGTAAAGAACCTATGGGCTCAGGGATTATTTGACGATGTCAAATTAAATGTTGCTGAAATCAGGGGTGATTCTATCTTTTTTGATATCGTGGTGGTAGAACGTCCACGACTCACACGGATTGATCTTCTCGGCTTAAAGAAAGGTGAAGTTACCGATGTTAAAGCAAAGTTAAATGATAAAACCGGGAAGGTTGTTAATGAGAACTTACTCAAAACTACAACTGATATCATTAAAAAGCATTTTAATGAAAAAGGTTATCTCTACACAGATGTTTCTATAGCTCAACGGAAAGATACCGCAGAAGCTAATAATATGATATTAGATATCACGGTTGATAAAAATAAGCGTGTAAAGATTGACGAGATTGTTTTTACAGGAAATAAGGACTTCAAGGATAAGACTCTTAAAAAGTATCTTAAGAAAACCAAAGAGCGGGCGTTTTACAAAGTTTTTGGATCTGCTAAATTCCTGCAGGCTAAATATGACGAGGACAAACTGACGCTGATTTCTAAAATGCATGAGAAGGGATACAGAGATGCTGAGATAATTAGTGACTCAACATACCGCTCAAGTGAAAACGGGGTAACGGTAAAGATCAATCTCTACGAAGGGCCTAAATATTATTTTGGAAACATCACATTCGCGGGCAATGCAAAATACCCGCGCGAATTCCTGGAGACTCTGCTTTCCATTAAGAAGGGCGAAGTATTTAGTGAAGAAAAACTTACCAGAAAACTATCAAGCAGTCCGAACGGGGATGATATTTCATCACTTTACCTGAATGACGGATATTTGACCTTCAACGTTGATCCGGTCCAAACTAAGATTTATGGCGATACCATTGATCTTGAGATAAGGATGTATGAAGGCCCGCAGTACACTGTAAATAAAGTGATGGTGAAGGGTAATGACCTGACGAACGACAAGGTTATTCTTAGGGAAATACGTACCAAGCCAGGACAAAAATTTTCAAAAGAACTGATCGTCCGTAGTACACGTGAAATTGCTCAGTTAGGGAATTTTGATGATACTAAAACGGATCCTAAACCAATAAATATCAATCCTAATGAAGGAACTGTTGATATAGAATATAATGTGGTTGAAAAGCCTTCTGATCAGATCGAGCTTTCGGGTGGTTTTGGTGGCGGACGTGTTGTTGGTACTCTTGGTCTGACTTTTAATAACTTTTCTGCGCGTAATCTCTTTAATATGAGCGCATGGAAGCCACTTCCTAAAGGTGATGGGCAGAAATTGAGTATAAGAGGACAAACAAACGGTAAATTCTATCAGTCATACAGCTTTTCATTCTCTGAGCCATGGCTTGGAGGCAAAAAGCCTATTTATTTTGGAATAAGTGCATTTACATCTTTGCAATCTAACGGATTACGCGACAGTGATATTGATCAGCAAAAAATCCGGTTAAATGGTATGACCTTCACCCTTGGTCAGCGTCTGAAATGGCCGGATGATTATTTCCAGGCTAATACTTCGATCAACTTGCAGCAATACAAGCTGAATAATTACAATCAGTTTATATTTGCTACAGGGACGTCCTATAACTTCAATTTGACGCAGGAATTCAGCCGCAGCTCAATTGATGCGCCGATTTTCCCGACTTCTGGATCAAACCTTAAACTTACCATTCAGGCAACCCCACCATATTCTCTTTTAAACAATAAGAATTATGCTATCGCCACGGACAAGGAGAAATATAAGTTTACTGAATACCATAAGTGGAAATTCGAATCGCAATGGTTCCAAAGAATATACGGTAAGCTGGTTTTGAAAGCACAGGCACAATTTGGTTTGCTGGGAATATATAATACTGCTGTGGGTCAGTCTGCATTTGAACGTTTCAAACTCGGTGGCGATGGTATGCAGGGATTTGACTATCTGCAGGGTTCTGAAATTATCGCTATGCGTGGTTATGCAAACAATGCAGTTATCCCTTCTGGCTCTAATCCAACGATTGCCCAAGGATCCGGAAGCCCGATATTTAACAAATATGTATTAGAGTTACGACACCCGATCACTGCCAGTCAGTCTGCCACAATCTTCGTTCTTGCATTTGCTGAAGGGGGTAATACCTGGAATTCTTTCCGTGACTTTGCTCCATTTAATGTTAGAAGAACAGCTGGGTTTGGAGCACGTGTGTTTTTACCTATATTCGGCTTACTTGGTATTGACTACGGTTTTGCTTTTGATAAAATACCTGGTCTCAGTGACAATGGCAGACAACCTTTTACGTTTAGTATATCGCAAGCGTTAAATGGCGGATTTAATTAATTAAGATGAAGAGAGTAATTTTAGGTACTTTATTACTATTTTTAATATCATTCACAGCTTCAGCACAACGATTTGCTTATGTTGATAGTGATTATATTTTAAAACATATTCCCGAATACACCTCATCCCAAAAGCAGTTGGATGCATTATCTGCCCAATGGCAAAAGGATGTTGATTCGAGATTTGCGGACATTGAAAGGTTATTTAAGGCGTATCAGGCCGATCAGGTTTTACTGACAGAAGATATGCGGAAACGCCGGGAATCGGAAATAATCGAAAAGGAAAATGCTGCCAAAGAATTTCAAAGGCTTAAATTTGGTTTCGAAGGCGAGCTTTTTCAGGTGCGGACAAGACTTATCAAACCCATCCAGGATCGCGTAGCAAAAGCAATACAAGCTGTTGCAGATGCCCAGCAATTGGATATGATATTTGACAAAAATAGCGAGATCACACTTTTATATGCAAGTCCACGTTTAGACAAAAGCAATGATGTAGTTACACGCCTGGGATACAAACCAGGAACATTTGTTACCAATTAAGAGCTCTCATAAATCATAAACAAAAAACAGAACAAACAATAAAACAATGAAGAAATTATTTAGAATAGGATTAGTTGCAGCAGGATTATTCATGGCAGGAAATGTAGCTAACGCTCAGCAGAAATTTGGACACATAAACTCTGCCGACCTATTACAGTCAATGCCTGAAATGAAAACCGCTGATGCTAATTTTCAAACTTTTGCTAAACAAAAGCAAACGGAATTAGAATTAATGGATGCAGAGCGCACCAAAAAAATCACACTTTACAACGATAAAACAAAAGCTTTAAGTGAGGCAAACAAGGAAACTCTTGGAAAAGAAATCGAAGCCCTTGTGAAGGAAATTCAGGATATGGAAAAACGGATCACTGAAACTCAGGAAAAATCTCAGGAGCTTTTAACCACAAAACGGACTGAACTTTATCAGCCAGTTTTCAAAAAAGCCGAAGATGCGGTTAAAGTTGTAGCGAAGGAAAAAGGATTCGCTTACGTATTTGATGTATCTCAGCCAGGTGTTGTTTATTTCGATGGAGGAGAGGATTTGCTCGCAGCAGTTAAAACCAAGTTAGGTATCACTACAGCAAGTAAGTAAAAGCAACGTATTTATTTAGAGAAGCGTAATCGGGAATGGTTACGCTTTTTTTATGAGGGAGAATGAAGTGCCAAGAATCACGTATTTGAATGAAAAGGTGTATTAGTAAAAAAAGTTCGTCATTGTGATATATAAACTTATACCGGCTTTCAGTCCACTCTTCATCGTTCACCTTCAACTGTCAACTGTTTAAAAAAATGAGTTCATCATTGCCTATCGGGATTTTTGACTCCGGAATTGGCGGACTTACAGTGGCAAATGCCATTCGTAAGATCCTACCTAACGAACAGCTTATCTATTTTGGAGATACCGCACATATGCCTTATGGTGATAAGTCGCCGGAGGCTATAAAATTCTACAGCCTCAAGATCGCCAAGTTTTTGCTGGATAAAAATTGCAAGATGATTGTCATTGCCTGCAATACTGCATCATCTCATGCATTTCATGAACTCATCCACTTTCTGGGTGATCGGATCCCGATTATTAATGTTATCGACCCCGTTGTTGACCTCATGGTAAAAAGCGGGGACGATAAAAAAATAGGGGTGATTGGAACCAAATCTACAATAAGGTCTGATATCTATGCCCGAAAGTTCAAACAGGCGGATCCGGGTATTGAGGTATCGTCCCTTGCTACACCATTGCTGGCTCCAATGATCGAAGAAGGCTTCTTTGACAATAATATAAGCAAGACCGTAATTAATTCATACTTGTCATCTTCCAAGCTAAAAAAGATCGATAGTCTGATTCTTGCATGTACGCATTATCCGCTGATAAAGTCGGAAATATCGTCCTTTTATAAGGGAAAGGTCAACATTATTAATACAGCTGAAATTGTTGCTCAGCATGTGAAAGATCGCTTGTCTGATCTACAGCTTTTAAATGCTGAGCCGGCAAAAAAGCATCAATTTTTCGTATCGGATTACACCCCCTCTTTCGCTAAAAGTACAAGGCTGTTCTTTGGGGAGAAGATCAATCTCAAACTTGAACCAATCTGGGACTGAAGTCAAGAATCATCTATAGTAACAAGTAATAAGAGGGAGTCTCCACTGTGTAGGGTGTCTTTGAAAGGCGTGTTTCAGGTTTTGGTGGGGAGATTACAGGGTCATTTCTGTAATGCAAATTCTATTACTAAGACATGCCGAACGTGATTCTTGATACTTTCTTAATACAAATCCGTAAGTTTGCGTACATAAGCCCGGAGAATTGAATTTCTATCTGACATATGTACTCGTAGCAACCGCTTTATTCGCCTTTACAGCTTTATTCACATTATTCGCATTATATTCTGAACGAAAAATCTCTGCATTTATGCAGGATCGTCTGGGCCCAATGGAGGTAGGAAAATATGGTTCCTTACAGGCATTCGCCGATATTATAAAAATGTTGCAGAAAGAATTTATCATCCCTTCATCGGCTGATAAGATACTCTTCACCCTTGCACCAATCGTCATTTTTGTTTCGGTATATCTTGGATTTGCGGCTCTGCCCTGGGCGCCCGGACTTAGCCCGTCATCATTGAATCTCGGCTTGTTTTATATTTTCGCGATCTTGTCTATGGAAACCATAGGAATTTTGATGGCCGGATGGGGTTCAAATAATAAGTATGCACTGCTAGGAGCGATGAGATCAGTCGCTCAGATGGTATCTTACGAAATTCCTGCCGGGATCGCTCTCATCTCAGCGGTAATGATATCTCAAACATTTAATATGCAGGAAGTGAGTATAAAGCAGGGCATTCTCTCTGATGAATCTATTTTATTTCTAGGAGTGTGGGAGGTAAGTTCGATAGGGGGGCTGCTTGCATGGAATATATTTCAGGCGCCGCATTTGATCATCGCATATATTATTTACTTTATAGCCTCACTGGCTGAATGTAATCGTGCCCCTTTTGATATTCCAGAGGCGGAGTCTGAGCTTGTTGCCGGATTTCACGTTGAGTATTCCGGACTTCGCTTTGCATTTGTCTTCCTCGCAGAATATTCGATGATGTTCCTTGTCGGGATGATTGGGGTTATATTATTTTTGGGAGGATGGAATACATTCCTGCCTAATATCGGTTCTGTTAAACTTTCCACATGGACTACAGGCATGGGATGGGGGATATTCTGGGTGCTTATAAAGACATTGCTTGTTGTTGCCGTGCAGATCTGGATCAGATGGACACTGCCTCGCCTTAGAGTCGATCAATTAATGAGCTTTTGCTGGAAGGTCCTAACACCACTCGCTTTTTTATGTATGCTAATTTCCGGTATTTGGCGTCTCACAATGATGTAATATAAACTGATGAACGGAAAGCTTTTTAATGTCTTTAAAACAGTAAGGAGAGGTTTAGAACTAACCCTCGGACATTTTTTTGCTGCAACCGAAAGTCGTCAGGTAAGGTCCATCTCTGACAGTAATTACTTCGACCAGAAAAGTGGGACAACGACTATTCAATACCCGCATCAGAAACTGCCTTTGCCAGAGGTAGGACGATATCAGCTTGATGTGGAAATGGATGATTGCATAGTCTGCGATTTATGTGCTAAGATCTGCCCTGTCGATTGCATTGAGATAGAAAGTATAAAGGCCACGGAGGCAATAGGGAAAACGTCCGATGGAACAACAAAGCGTTTATATGCCGCCAAGTTTGATATCGATATGGCCAAATGCATGTATTGTGGACTTTGTACGGTCGTATGTCCGACAGAATGTATTATCATGACAGACACCTACGATCGCAGTACATTAACTTTAAATGAAATGGTTTATAAGTTTTCCGATATGACTGCTGCAGACGCTGAGGAAAAACGAATTGCACTTGAAAAACAAAATGCTGAACGTTTGGCGGCAAAACAAGCGGCATTACAACCTGATAGAACTAAAGAATGAGCGCCGAACAGCTAGCCTTTTACTTTTTTGCTTCCTTAACGTTAATATCCGCGTTGCTGGTGGTTTGTATGCAGAACCTGGTCAGGAGTATTTTTCTGTTTTTCGTAACGATATTTTCGCTCGCGGCGATGTTTGTTTTTGCCCTTGCAGATTTTATAGCAGTAACGGAAGTTGTCGTCTATGTCGGCGGTGTGCTGGTTCTTATGCTTTTTGCATTTATGTTATCTAATAAAGAGTTACTTAGCGGCTTGCAAAATATTGCAGGTGGTTTTAAGTTTACCCATTTGGCTGGACTCTTAATTTGTGGCGGTATGTTGTTCCTGCTTGTTTCAGCGATTTCCGCAGCTGATGTAGTTAACCTGTCTTGGATAAAAAACGGGCAGGCAATAAGCGAAAACGACAACACGATCCATCAAATTGGTATACATACCATGACCCGATATTTGCTGCCCTTTGAAGTAGTTTCTGTGTTTTTAATGATGGCCTTAATAGGCGCAGCGCACTTATCAAGAAGGGAGAGAAGATCATGATTCCATTGTCTCATTTTATGATCATCAGTGCTGCTTTGTTTTGTATAGGTTTATTTGCAGTGTTGACAAAAAGAAACGCGATTCAGATATTAATTGGTATAGAATTCATGATAAACGCTGCAATCCTGAACTTCGTTGCTGCCGGCAGATTTGACAGGGTCGCTGGAGGCGGCCAAATGTTTGCGTTATTTGCGATTGTGCTTGCAGCAGCTGGCGTAGCCGTCGCGCTAGCTATAATACTAAATGTCTATAAGCATTTCAGGACCATTAATCCTGACAAAATTGATACACTTAAAAATTGATGGATTTTTTAACGTTTTCAGCTAACACTTTATGCCTGCTTTCGTTAATAGCATTAGTTTTTCCATTTTCATCTTTTCTAGTAATCTTACAGCTGAAAAAATCTCAAGGAGCAACAATTTCGATATTTAACATCAGTGTTAGCCTGATTGCATCCCTACTTGTTTTCATAAATGTCTGGAATAGCACTACTCTGCAACAACAAGTTGAGTGGTTTCAGGTAGGGACGGTCAGTATTTCAGCTGGAATTTTACTGAATAATCTCTCCGTTCTGATGATGGTCCTCGTTTCGGCTATCTCGTTACTCGTACACATATATTCCATTTCCTATATGAAGGGAGATGAAAATATCTACAAATATTGGGCATACCTGGGATTATTCTGCTTTTCGATGATGGGCCTGGTAATATCCGACAGCTTGTTGTTGATCTATATGTTCTGGGAGCTTGTGGGTATGTCATCCTATTTGTTAATCGGTTTTTGGTTTACAAAAGATGCGGCGTCCCAGGCAGCTAAGAAGGCGTTTATCATGAACAGAATTGGGGATCTGGGGTTTTTGACGGGTCTAATGATAATTTATTCACAATTTGGAACCTTTGATATAGGTAGGTTATTTAATGTTGGTGGCCTTGTTGATTCAGCATCCATTATAAATGGATTTTGGATAAGTGAATCAGCGAGTGTACCCGTTATATGGCTTACTATTGCCGGACTTGCCTTTTTTATCGGTGCAATGACGAAATCTGCCCAATTCCCGCTCCACACATGGCTGCCAGACGCAATGCAAGGACCTACCTCTGTTTCCTCATTAATACATGCGGCAACAATGGTTGCGGCCGGAGTATTTTTGCTTGGGAGAGTTTATCCTCTTTTTGACAGTATAGCCCTAAATACGATAACAGTTGTAGGTGTATTTACTGCATTTATGGCTGCTACAATCGCCCTGACTCAAAACGACATCAAGCGTATTCTAGCATATTCAACCATATCGCAATTAGGATTTATGATTGCCGCAATGGGAATTGGTGCTTATGGCGAAAGTATTTTCCACCTGGCAACTCATGCCTTTTTTAAATGCTTGTTATTCCTGGCGGCAGGTTCTGTGATTCACCAGTTGCACCATTACAAAGAACACCATAGCTTGGAGTTTAATCATCAGGATATTCGGTTAATGGGCGGGTTAAGGAAACAAATGCCTATAGCCTTCATCACGATGTGCATTGCAGCCGCTGCGCTTGCCGGACTGCCTTTCACTTCCGGATTTTTATCCAAAGATGCCATTCTGATCACTTCATTTGAGTGGGCTGAGGGTTACCATGGATTCAAAAAATTAGTGCCATTTGTTTTGGTACTCACTAGTTGGCTTACGGTTTTTTATATAGGTCGGCTAATTTTCAAAGTTTTTTTCGGAAAATCCAACTACAAGGGTGTTAAAGATGCCCCCTGGCCGATGACGCGTATTCTTTTAATTTTGGCATTTTTCAGCCTTTTTCCACTATTTTCAGTAAACCCGCTATCATACGATAATTCATGGTTGCTGCAGGGTTTTGTCCCCGCCGGTGTCAAGCCCTTCGATATCTTCCATTTGCTAGTTCCAATTATCGTCACAGGGATAAGTGCCATAATTGTTTTAATCTCCTATAAGCTATATGGAGGAACTGCGACCAAGCAACTGCCAGAGAATGGTCTGCTATATCGTTTTTCTAACCGTGCCTGGTATTTGGATAGGGTCTATGATTTACTTTTTGTAAGGTCTATTACAGCTCTTTCAATTATCAGCCATAAATTTGACACTCTGATTGTTGATGGGCTGGTCAACTCATTGGCAGGCCTGGCTCGAATTATTTCAGATATCATTCATTGGTTCGACAGGCATGTTGTTGATGGCTTAGTGAATGGAATAGCCTCACTTGCCAGTAAGACCGGGGATTTTGCACGACAATTTCAGACTGGAAAACTTCAGCATTATTTAATTACCATGCTTACACTGGTGGTCACTTTTTTTATAATAACATACCTCATATGAATTCCATGATAATACTTGTCTGCAAAAACAATAGTTTAGGGGGATTGAAATGAACCATCTACTGTCTTTCCTGGTATTCTTGCCACTTGTTGCAGCTTTGGTGATAATCCTATTGCCCTCAGGATTTCGTGATCGCTTTAAACACATTGCGCTGGGTACGAGCCTCATTCAATTTTTCGTCAGTGTGTTTATTTACCTGAATTTCAATAATTCGGCAGCTTTTGCGGGTGTAAACAAGGAAAGTCAGTTTCAGTTTGTTGAGAAAATGGCATGGATCAGATTAGATTTAGGGTCAATTGGGAAGCTTGAGATCGATTACTTGTTAGGAATTGATGGGTTTTCGATGCCATTTCTTGTTCTTTCCTCATTGATTATGTTTGTCGCCACATTGGCATCCTGGGAGATCAAAGCCAATCTGAAAGCTTTTTTCGCACTACTTTTGTTATTAAATACAGCGGTCATGGGCGTGTTTTGCGCTCTGGATTTCTTTCTTTTCTACATTTTCTATGAGCTCATGCTCCTGCCTCTTTATTTCCTTATCGGAATGTGGGGTGGAGTTAGAAGAGAGTATGCGGCTATGAAGTTCTTCCTTTACACCCTGTTTGGCTCTGTTTTCATGTTGCTGGTCATAATAGGATTATACTTTTCCGTATTAAACCCCGCCACTGGAAATCATACCTTCAATATGATCTTAATGATGGATCCGGGAAGTTATCTTGGAAGCTCAGTATTTTCTAGTGTCGCGCCCCAAAGCTTGTTAGGTATTTCCGCAAGACTTTTAGGATTCATAGTTCTTTTTGTGGCCTTTGCTATTAAAGTACCTATTGTTCCTCTGCACACCTGGCTTCCTGATGCCCATGTAGAAGCACCAACTCCGGTATCAATTATCCTCGCAGGACTGCTTCTTAAGGTGGGAGGTTACGGGATTCTGCGCATCTGCTATAGCATTTTCCCCGATGCTGCAATCCAGTCGGCATGGTGGATTGGTCTTATAGGCGTTGTTTCCATTCTGTATGGAGCACTAAACGCTCTTGCTCAATCGGATTTGAAGCGACTTATAGCTTATTCTTCGGTATCCCATATGGGTTTTGTCTTATTAGGCATAGCATCAGGTACTGCTGAAGGCGTGAGCGGGGCTGTTCTTCAAATGATTAGTCATGGTGGCCTCTCGGCCATGCTATTCTTCCTGGTGGGAATGCTTTATAATCGTGTGCACGATAGGGAAATCGCCAATTTTAGGGGACTGGCATTAGTGATGCCGCAATATACCGCGTTTGTTGTGATTGCTTTTTTTGCTTCACTTGGATTACCGGGCTTCTCGGCATTTATGGCCGAAGCTTTTAGTTTGATCGGAGCGTTTACATCACAGGAAGTCAACGGCTTGCTGCCCAGATGGATGGCTATCTGCGGCTCAGTTGGAATTCTTTTGAGTGCTGCGTACTTTTTATGGACGTTGCAACGCATGTATTTTGGACAAACGCGCCTGAAAGGCGGTGATAAATGGTTGCAGCAATTGAAAGATGTAAATACCAACGAAAAATTTGCACTGGTTCCCCTGGCCATTTTGGCGGTATTGCTCGGGATATTTCCATCTTTGGTTTTTAGTAAAATGAACGCATCTGTCCTCGCATTCATTCAGTTGATTTCAGGATGATGAAGGATTTTATCCCCTACATATCCATTTCTTTAAATGAAACTATAAACAGTCTCTCATTTTTTTACCCTGAGTTTGCGCTTGGACTTGGATTTCTGTTAGTTATCCTTTCAGATTTATTTTTTGCTAAGAAATTCCCCCAGTTACCTGCTTTTGTTGCTCTTTTATCAACATTATTTGCTGGTGTTTTGAGTTTCAATATGCTTAAACAATCTCCGGTTCAGCTATTTGGGGGGATGATAGTTCAGGATCATCTTTCAACACTCTTCAAACTTATATTCTGCTTCATAAGTATCCTTTTTGTATTGTTTGTAAGGTATCATAAAGACCTTCAGTCCAGCAACAAAGGCACAGGTGACCTTTTTAGTATTTTAATGGCTGTTCAATTAGGATTAAATCTAATGGTCATGTCAGAAAACTTGCTGATGGTCTATCTTTCCTTGGAAATGGTTTCGGTTGGCTCATACCTAATGGTTGGTTATTTATCGAATAGCCCTAAACAAAGTGAGGCTGCTATGAAATATGCGCTGTTTGGTGCGGTTTGTTCGGCTTTTATGCTTTATGGGATGTCATTGATTTACAGTTTTAGCGGCAGCCTTGATTTGTTTTCAGCTCAATTTGTAAGTTTCTTAAGCACTACCCCGTTCTTTTCCTGGGGCCCCGCACTTATAATGATGCTCATTGGAGTCGCCTTCAAGCTTTCTCTTGTCCCTTTTCACTTTTGGGCACCAGATGTTTATCAGGGAGCGCCAACGCCCGTTACTGCATTTTTATCTACGGCACCTAAGATCGCCGGATTTGGTATTTTGATCAGACTTCTTGCCCCCTTCCAGCCACTGAGCTTATCCGGCATTGACAATTCTATGTTCAGTTTAACAGGTGTTTTGGCTGTAACTGCAATTGCGAGTATGATCGTTGGAAATTTTGGCGCAATCTGGCAGAATAATGTGAAGCGAATGTTGGCTTATTCATCTATCGGTCATACCGGGTTTATGCTTATGGGGCTTTTTATCTTTTCAGTCAGTGGTTTCAAAGCTATTGTATTCTATATGGTCATCTATTCTATCATGAATATGGCTGCCTTTATGATAGTTGATGAAGTTGAAGAAAAGACTGGGAAACAAGATATCGATGAATATAAAGGGCTTGGTAAATCATTCAGTCTACTAATGATTGCTATGGTAGTTGTCCTCGTTTCGCTAACCGGCCTGCCGCCAACTGCTGGTTTCACCGCGAAATTTCTGATATTTTCCGCGGCAATCGAAGCATATAATTCATCCGGATCAGGCTTGATCATGACGTTGATTATTGTTGGGGCATTAAGTACTGTTGTATCTCTCTTTTATTATTTCCGGATTCCCCTGAACGCTTTTTTACGAAAAAGTGATGACCCGATTATAGCGTTTAAAAATTCACCGAAAAGCTATATCAGTATGTTTTTAGTTTTCCTCCTTCTCTTTTTTATCATTTTCCCATCCGCGATTCTCGGTCATTTATAAGAAGGGGTTCGCTTTAATAATCACATTGTCAATTTGTTGAATCCCGCGAATTTTAAGCGATATTCCGAGGGATTTCATTGGCTTCTTAGGGATTAAATATCTACTTTTGCATACTCACAACCAAGTATGAGCGAGCAGATCAAACACGAGTGCGGAATCGCACTTATCCGCCTTTTAAAACCCCTATCTTATTATCAGAAAAAATACGGCACAGCTCTTTACGGGCTTAATAAGTTGTATTTGCTGATGGAAAAGCAGCATAACCGGGGGCAAGACGGTGCAGGCATAGCTACTATAAAACTGGATGTTCAGCCGGGTAAAAGATATATCAGCAGACACCGGGCGATGGGTGCGAATGCAGTTGCTGAGATTTTTGAATATGTTCAGAATAAGTTTGCAGAAGTTCAAAAGAATACTCCTGAGCTTTTGCAGGATACAGAATGGTTAAAGGAGAATATAAGCTTCACCGGGGAAGTATTAATGGGCCATCTTCGCTATGGTACCCACGGTAAGAATAGTATTGAGAGCTGTCATCCTTTTCTTCGGCAGAATAACTGGATGACGCGTAACCTCGTGATCAGCGGGAATTTCAATATGACCAATGTGGATGAACTTCTCGAGCAGCTTTTTGAGCTCGGACAGCACCCAAAAGAAAGGACAGATACGGTTACGGTCCTCGAAAAGATCGGACACTTTTTAGATACAGAAAACCAGGAGCTTTTCGATAAGTATAAAGCTGATGGATTTTCTAATGAAGCAATCAGTCACCAAATTGCAGAACACTTAGATGTAGCTTCCATTCTCCGCCGATCTGCCAAAACCTGGGACGGCGGGTATACAATAAGTGGGATTTTGGGGCACGGAGATGCATTTGTAATGCGTGATCCTGCCGGTATCAGGCCTGCATTCTACTATCATGATGATGAAATAGTTATTGTCACATCTGAACGTCCTGCGATACAGACAGCTTTCAACGTCCCACTGGAATCGGTGAAGGAGATCAAACCAGGTCATGCGCTTATTGTAAAGAAAAACGGAAGGGTAACGGAAGAGCAGTTTCGAGAGCCCGAAGTGCAAAAGTCTTGTTCATTTGAGCGAATTTATTTCTCACGAGGCAGCGATGCATCAGTTTACCGTGAAAGAAAGCAGCTTGGTCGTCTGCTTTGCCCTCAGATTCTTGGCGCAATCGATAATGATCTGAAGAACACAGTATTTTCCTTCATTCCTAATACTGCTGAAGTTGCTTTCTATGGAATGGTTGAAGGAATACACAAATATGTTAAACAGTACCAGCGTGACACGCTTCTCAACCGCGCTGATCGTATATCTGATAAAGAACTTGAAGAAGTTCTGAATATTGCCCCAAGAGTTGAAAAGATCGCTATAAAGGACGTGAAGTTAAGGACTTTTATAACACAGGATGCCGATCGCGGCGAAATGGTTGCTCATGTGTATGATACAACTTACGGCTTGATTAAAAGGGGTACAGATAACCTTGTTGTTCTTGACGATTCCATCGTACGCGGAACAACCTTGAAGCAAAGTATCTTGAAGATCCTTGACAGGCTGGGACCAAAGAAGGTAATTGTTGTTTCTTCTGCACCGCAGATCCGTTATCCGGATTGTTATGGTATTGATATGTCGAGAATGGGGGAGTTTGTGGCTTTTGAAGCTGCTATTTCGCTTTTGAGAGAGACGGGTAAGGAAGCTGTCATAGAAGAAGTTTATCAAAATTGTCTCGAATCACAAAAGCTCGGTAATAAGCAGGTTAAGAATTATGTTCAGCAGATTTATAATCAGTTTACCGATCAGCAGATATCAGACAGAATTGCCAAGATAATTACACCAAAGGAAATTCAAACTGAGGTTCAGGTTATCTATCAGACTCTTGACAATCTGCACAAAGCTATTCCTGATCATTTGGGCGACTGGTATTTCTCAGGTAATTACCCTACACCTGGAGGTAATAAGGTCGTCAACAAAGCATTCATGAACTGGATGGAAGGGAAAAATCAGAGGGCTTATTAATTTTAATTATTAAGCCGGACCTAGAATATGGTTTTGACTTAAATCAAAGAATGCCCCGTCAACAGATTGTACAACAATCTCACAGCAAAGATTAATATAAGGACCCCTGCAATCCTGTTCAGGTTTGAAATGGTCTTTTCCTTTATTTTATAGCGAAGTTTATTAGCATAATAAGCTTTAATAACATCTACGCTGAACTGGGTTACCAATATAGAACCGAAAAATGGAATTACCTCGGAAGTGTCAATCTTCCCAGAAATAGAAACAACCCCACTCGTAACACTCAACCAATAGAGCAGTATTGCCGGATTGAAGATGCACATCAGGAAGCCTTTCAGAAAGTAACCTGTATTATGGCGTTTTGAAGTTGTTTTTTCGTAGTTGACCTTAACTTTTTTGAACAGATAATAGATTCCTATCGCAAATAGAATAGTGCTTCCAGCAACCCCGATTTGTACCCTGTATGTGTTTTCCAGTGCTAGAAAAGAACTACCGTAAAGGGTTAGGGCCACATAAAATATGTCACTTACTACGACTCCGGCAGCAAGTGAAACACCAGCATAGAATCCTTTTTCAATACTTGTTTTAATCAGAGCGAAAAATACAGGACCGGTTAAAAACGACAGCACAAATCCTAATCCAATTCCTGATATAATTGATTCGATCATTACGAATTGTTAAATCCAATTTTGCGAATATGCGAATACTCTGCCTAATAACAATAGAAAAAAGGTTTAGGTTTCACCTGCGGCTCACCAATCGAAATAGGTGCATACATATCGAATCAGCTTATGGTATTCACTATCACTGTTTTACTATTTAGATCAGAGGAGTTCTACATCACAATACCGCCTTTACAGGTAACACACACCTAAAAGCTCTCAAAAAAATTCGTTCAGATGTCAGAAAATTAATTTATGTTAGGGTTACATTTTAAAAAACCTAATCTTTAAATGATGGAGAAAAGCTCACAAAGTAATTATGGATCCGCGTTATACACAATAATAACGGTGTTTTTTTTCTGGGGCTTCCTGGCTGCCAGCAATGGTATATTTATTCCTTTTTGTAAAACGCATTTTAACCTGACTCAGTTCGAATCACAGTTGATTGAGTATACCTTTTATGGAGGTTATTTTATCGGATCGTTAATTTTATTCTACGCATCGAAGATCACCAAGGTTGATATTATTAATAAACTTGGTTATAAGAATGCCATTGTTATAGGGCTTGTCATATCTGCCGCTGGGGCGCTTCTTATGATTCCGGCGGTTAATTCAGGCTCCTTTGCTTTCATTCTAACCGCATTTTTCTTTGTAGCTATTGGCTTTTCTCTGCAGCAAACTGCTGCCAATCCCTTTGTGATTGCTTTAGGTAGTCCCGTAACAGGCGCCGATCGCTTGAATCTCGCCGGTGGAGTAAATAACTTTGGAAGTATCCTCGGACCAATTGCTGTCAGTATAATTCTTTTTGGGAGCGCACATGCTGTGACGCCGAAGGAAGTTGAAATCACCTCGATTAATACTTTGTACTATGTGCTGGCAGGTCTCTTCCTTGCAGTAGCAGCATTCTTTGCGGTATCTAAATTGCCCAAGGTAACAAGCGACGAAAAAATTGAATCAAGTGACAAAACCAACCTGCCACTGGGAGTAATTTTTGTAGCCTTTGTTTTGGTATTGGCTGGTATACCTCTTTCTGAAATGACTGGTGTGAGTTTATCCTATTTCGTATATGCTGCATTGATTATTATTGTATTGACCCTTTTCTTAACCCTCGGAGCTGCTTCGAAAGATAAGTCTGGTTGGGGTGCTATGGGATATCCTCAGTTGATTTTGGGCATGATGGCCATTTTTACATATGTTGGTGTCGAGGTGACTATTCAAGGAAATATGGGTACCCTTTTGAAATTACCTGAGTTTGGTGGATATAACGATGCGACTATTGCGCCGTTTATTTCGATGTATTGGGGAAGTATGATGATTGGACGCTGGACAGGTGCTGTCAGTGCATTCAGGCTTTCAAAAAGCACAAAAAATATTCTAACTATCGTTGTACCATTCGTGGCCTTTGGGATTATATTGTTCGCAAACGACTGGAACGGAACAGATGTAAGCCAGTTTTACGTTTATGCGATTTGTGTTGCCATCCTCATCGCAGGTTTCTTTTATAGTCAGGAAAAACCTGCCAAAACGCTTTTGACGTTCGGTGTCCTTGGAGCAATTGCAATGATAATAGGTTTAATGACTACTGGTAAGATTGCAACATATGCGTTCCTTAGTGGTGGCCTTTGCTGTTCAATTATGTGGCCATGTATATTTGCCTTATCTATAGCAGGATTGGGGAAATACACTAGTCAGGGTTCAGCTTTCCTTATTATGATGATTCTTGGAGGCGCAATTATCCCGCCGGTACAGGGCTTACTTGCGGATGGAAGCGGTATTCACATCTCTTACATTGTACCTGTTATCTGTTTTGTTTACATCGTATATTTTGCAATCAAAGTTAGTTCGGAGCTGAAGAAGCAAGGGATTGACGTAAGCAAGCTGGATGCAGAAGCATCGCATTAATGATAGAAAAGCCAAGCTTCGACTTAATTTTTATGAAACTAGCCACCGACCTGGCCGCACGATCTCATTGCGTGAAGGCTCAGGTTGGTGCTGTTTTAACGAAAGACACCCGTATAATTTCTATCGGATATAATGGACCTCCAGCAGGAACGCATAACTGCGATGAAGAATGGCCGGAATCAGGATGTCCTAGGGACTCTAAGAATAGTTGTTCGTTGGCTCTTCATGCAGAAGAAAACGCAATACTCTATGCAGTAAAAAATGGAGCTACACTTGAGGGTTCGACGTTGTATCTTACCCTATCTCCTTGCCTCGCATGCGCCCGAATAATCTATTCATCAGGGGTTAAAAAGGTATGGTTCAAAGCTTCCTATGCTGAATATAAAGGTTTGCCTTCCGATGAAGGTGTTGATTTTCTGAACAGATTTGGCGTAGTGTGCCGCAAATATGACCACTAACGAGCTGCTTCAAATCAAATAACCCGCGACTTTTGACATCCAGCCTCCATTTAATTTCTTAAATTGCCCATCGTTTTTTTATAGTAAATAATGGGATATAAGAGCCTTGCAGAATGCGTTTCAGATCTTGAACGACACGGACACCTCATCCGGATAAAAGAAGAAGTCGACCCCCACCTGCAGGCAGCCGCCATTCATTTACGTGTTTATGAAAATCAAGGGCCTGCATTACTTTTTGAAAACCTGAAAGGCAGCAAATTTCCTGCTGTTTCCAATCTTTTCGGAACTTTAGAACGTTCCAAGTTTATGTTCAGAGATACACTGGACAAAATTAAAACACTCGTTGATCTGAAATCAGATCCAATCAAAGCCTTTAAAAACCCATTGAAATATGCGGGCGTTGGTCTTACCGCTGTATCAGCCCTTCCATGGAGATCAAATTTCAGGCCTCCTGTCAAATTCGGGAAAATACAAGTCAACGAACTCCCGCAAATCACACACTGGCCAATGGATGGCGGGCCTTTTGTGACAATGCCGCAGGTCTACACTGAAGATATTGATCATCCCGGAATTATGAATGCAAACCTCGGCATGTATCGAATCCAGCTAGGAGGTAATGATTACATAACGAATAAGGAAATTGGTCTACATTACCAGCTTCACCGTGGAATCGGTGTACACCAAACAAAGGCCAACGCAATTGGTCAACCCTTAAAAGTTAGCATTTTTATTGGAGGGCCGCCATCGCATCCACTTGCCGCAGTGATGCCTCTTCCTGAAGGGCTTTCTGAAATGACATTTGCCGGCGCATTAGGGAATAGACGATTTAGATATTTTTACGATGAGGATGGCTTTTGCATTTCCTCCGACGCTGACTTCGTAATTACTGGTACCGTTTCTCCGGGCGACAACAAAGATGAAGGTCCATTCGGTGACCATTTGGGTTACTACAGCTTAAAGCACCCGTTTCCGTTGATGAAGGTCAGAAATGTTTATCATAGGAAGAATCCAATTTGGTCGTTCACAGTAGTAGGCAGACCACCACAGGAAGATACCAGTTTCGGGGCTTTAATCCACGAAATTACGGGATCAGCGATTCCACGGGAAATACCGGGATTACATGAAGTGAATGCTGTTGATGCGGCAGGAGTACACCCCTTGTTGTTCGCTATTGGGAGCGAACGGTACACGCCCTATCTAACAGAGAAGAAACCGCAGGAACTTCTAACTCTCGCAAATCATATTCTGGGAAAAAGTCAGTTGAGTCTCGCAAAGTTTCTTTTTATTGCGAATAAAGGAGATAATCCTTCTCTTAGTACTAACGACATTGAGGGATTTCTGCAGCATATACTGGAAAGGGTCGACTTGACGCGGGATCTCCATTTTTATACAAAGACAACGATCGATACGCTTGATTACAGCGGTACGGATATCAATTCGGGATCAAAGATTGCGATTGCTGCTGCCGGCGATAAAAAACGTGAACTTTGGAGCGAATTGCCAGCAACCTTTTCTCTTCCCAGGCCATTTGATAAAAATAAACTTGTAATGCCCGGTGTTTTGGCAGTTGATGCACCGTCATATGGGGGGCCGGAAGAAACTGCCAAGCAAATCGATATTTTAAGTAGTTCTGTGGGTTTTAAAAGTTTGGATAGCATTCCGCTAATTGTTCTTTGTGACGATGCGGGATTCACCTCAGAGACTATCAATAATTTCGTATGGGTGACATTTACACGCAGCAATCCTTCTCATGATATTCACGGTATTAATTCTTTCACCGAAAATAAGCACTGGGGGTGCAGGGGGCCAATGATCATTGACGCACGAATCAAGCCTCATCATGCGCCTTTACTTATTAAAGATCCCAAAGTGGAGAAAAGTATAGATGAGCTGGCAAAGGTAGGAGGTTCCTTACACGGGATTATCTAATTGTTAAAAATCCGGATTGCTTTTACGAATCTTCCCTGATAATATTTATTTAATGGCGTTTTGGTTACTCCGTAAGCTTTGCCTGAAGTCGAATGAATAAATTCATGACCATTTTCGGCAGATGTTATGATTCCCATATGGCCAACAACACGTTTAGTACTGTCAGTTCCTGTAAATAGAATGATATCTCCTCTTTTCGCCTGCTTCAAGCTGATTTCACGCTCAACGGATGTAAATTCTACTGAAGACCTCGGTACAGCAATTTTGAAATGATTAAAGACAAAGGAAATGAACCCTGAGCAATCAAATCCTTTATTGGGGTCAATTGAACCATACAGGTAAGGAGTTCCAATAAGAGTCTCGGCATAATCGACGAGTTCATCAGGCTGCGTTTTACCAGGGTTTATGTATTGCACATCCAGCGAATCAGCATAATTCCACGCGGGAACTTCTTCAGGTTGTTCTGGGGTGGTATATTGTGCGGTATCACTTGTGTTGTGTACTGTAGAAGAGTCACCAATTTTGGTTTCTTTGGGAATATGATGCTTTTGTGCCCCGGAATTGCACCGTGAAATAGTTATAATTACGAATAAGCAAAAGAATAGTACCCTCATACATAGGGCAATGCAAATATGCGACCAGAAATGAACGCTTTAACACTCAGGAGCTTTGACCTTTGGATTGATCAATGTTGATTATTACGTCCAATTCCCCCGCTCTTTCATTTTTTCCATAATTTCAATAGATCGCTTGACGCGGCTATCTACAGATTTTGCCTGGTTGATATAATGAATTAAACCTCTCTTATGGCCATCGTTCAGCGCATCATAAGCCTTGCTGGCTACCTCATCCTGTTCAAGCACCTCGGCAAGTTCTTCCGGCAGGCCCAGGCCATTATGAGGGTCATGCCGAATTGCAATTGAAAAAGGCCGCTCCAGGGAAAGTTTATTTTTTTTGATGAGTTGTTGGCTGGCAATAATTACATGTCTCCCATGCCGGGGATTTAATGCACACGGGAACTCAGCACTGCCTTCTACAGAACAGAGTATTCTTGGCGCGCCTTTACCAGTTACAAACTGTTTTGCAATTTCATCGGGAACCACGATTAAATGATGAACCATTTTCTCGTCAAGAGGTTCTAAAACAACATTAAATGACACTCTTTCCATTAGCCTGACCTGTAGTTCAAATATATACAGATGCTTCGATTAGCGAAATGCTGAAACGCTTTTGGGTTTAAAAAAAATCTTACTTGACGAGTTAATTTCTCCCTAGTCGCTTCTCGTGTATCGCTTCAAAAAAGTATCTTTGCCCATGCAAGAAAAGATCATCATTCTTGACTTCGGGTCGCAATACACTCAGCTTATTGCCCGGAGAGTCAGAGAGCTAAACGTATACTGCGAAATACATCCATTCAACAACCTGCCTGAATTTGATAATACCGTAAAGGGAGTTATTCTTTCGGGAAGTCCTTATTCCGTTAGACAGGATGACGCTCCGCAAATTGATTTTAAGAAACTACATGAAAGCTACCCTGTTTTGGGCGTTTGTTACGGAGCGCAGTATATTGCGCAAAAATCAGGTGGAGAAGTAAAAGCATCTTCAACCCGCGAATATGGTCGGGCAAACCTGGAATTTATCGATCATAGTCATCCGCTTTTCAAAAATATTAATCCAGGTAGCCAGACATGGATGTCGCATGCTGACACGATAGCATCAATTCCAGAAAATTTTGAGATCATTGCCAGTACTGATTCTGTGAAGGTCGCTGCTTTCCATATCAAAAACACTAAAGTGTATGGGATACAATTTCACCCTGAGGTAACCCATAGTACTGATGGTAAGCAACTACTTGAGAATTTCCTTGTGGATATTTGCGGCTGTTCTCAGGATTGGACACCAGACGCTTTCATCGAAAGCACCGTAGCCTCACTCAAAGAACGACTTGGACATGATAAGGTTATTTTAGGTTTATCAGGTGGAGTAGACTCTTCTGTAGCTGCCGTACTGTTGCATCAAGCTATTGGATCTAATCTACATTGCATTTTTGTTGATAACGGTCTACTTCGGAAGGGCGAATTTGAGCAAGTTCTTGACTCTTATCAGCATATGGGATTAAATGTGAGAGGAGTGAGGGCTGGGGACAGGTTTTTAGGACAGTTAGCTGGATTGAAAGATCCGGAGCTCAAACGGAAAGCAATTGGCAGAGTATTTATCGAGGTCTTTGATGATGCCGCACACGAAGTTCAGGATGTAAAATGGCTAGGTCAAGGAACGATTTATCCCGATGTAATCGAATCGATTTCGGTAAAAGGGCCGTCTGCGACTATAAAATCGCATCACAACGTTGGTGGACTTCCGGATTTCATGAAGTTAAAGGTAGTTGAGCCGTTAAATACTTTGTTCAAAGATGAAGTTCGAAGAGTAGGAAAGACCCTCGGAATGGATCAGGCTTTATTGGGAAGACACCCTTTTCCAGGCCCGGGACTCGCTATCAGAATTCTGGACGATATTACTCCTGAAAAGGTTGCTATTCTTCAGGAAGCAGATGCGATCTACATCAATAATTTAAAGACTTCAGGCTGGTATGATAAAGTGTGGCAAGCTGGTGCAATATTTTTACCTGTTCAGTCTGTGGGAGTTATGGGTGATGAAAGAACTTATGAGCATGTTATTTGTTTACGTGCTGTGAGTTCGGTAGACGGTATGACAGCTGATTGGAGCCACCTCCCATACGAGCTTCTTGCGAAGATTTCAAATGAAATAATTAATAACGTAAAAGGAATTAACAGAGTAGTGTATGATATTAGTTCCAAACCCCCTGCAACTATCGAATGGGAATAAGTACATACTCATTCTATTCCTGATTGTATTCATTTCAGCATGTTCAAAAAGGGTAGTTCCTGTTAGACCTGATGGCGTTAAAGTACCGCCGGTAGATCAGAAAAATGAAGAAGTACGCCCTGTCAAAAAAGATATCGACCATTCTGTAGTTCTTCTTCTCCCGTTCGAGCTTAATACTATCAATCTCAAAACCGCGGGAGCAAAGGAGCTTGGAAAAGCTGATTTGGCCGTAGACTTTTATCAGGGATTTAGACTTGCACTTGATTCTCTTTCCAAAAATGGACATAATTATAAACTTCAGGTATTTGATACACAGGATCAGGAAGCTCGGGTAGTGAATTTAGCACGAGCTGCGTCTGTAAATGAAAACGATATTGTTATCGGACCGGTGTTCCCTGATGCACTGAGTACTTTTTCAGAGTTTTTTGAAAAGAATCCAGCTAAACTAATTGTGTCACCGCTTGCTGCATCTTTGCCTTCACAGTTTAAAAACTCTAATCTAGTCACGGTAAATAACAGCGTTGATCAGCATGGTTGGAAGATAGCCGATTATATCGTTCGTAACTACAAACCAGAAACTGTAAACATTGTATTGGTGAATACCAAGAAGAACGATGACGAAAAGTTTTCTGCGCCACTAAGAAAATATATCAGCGAGCTTTCAAAGGGTAAGTTTAAGATTGTAGAACGGCCTAACGCAATCGGGCTGCAAACTTATCTTAGTTCGACCAAGAGTAATGTGGTAATTCTTTCATCTTCAGACCGGGCTTTTTTGCTGCCAACTATCGATAAACTTTATAAATTAACGACTGAGAATTATAAAATTGAACTCGTTGGGCACCCCAATTGGACTAAGGCAAGTTTTCTTGAAGGGACCAAAATGCAGGCGTTAAAGACAAAATTGACATCTTCTTATTTTGTAGATTATAAAGCGGGTAATGTAAAGAATTTTATCGCGAGGTATCGCGATGAATTTGGTTTTGAACCCTCAGAGTTCTCCTTCAAAGGCTTTGATGTGGGGTATTATTTTGGCGGCTTACTCGAAAAGTATGGTAAGGATTATGCACAACACGTTGGTAAAGAGCTATATTACGGCCTCCATAATAATTTTCGTTTTTCAAAAGACCCTCTGACTGGTTATAGCAATTCAGAACTAATGTTGCTTACCTATCGTGCACTGGAATTACAACCAATACGATGAGGTCAGAACAACAACTGAGAACTTTTTTACGTGTATTAGAAAGTTATCCGGAAGATCGGCCGCTTGCTAAATTTCTCCCTGAGTTTTTCAGAAAAAATAAGCAGATGGGCTCGAACGACCGCCGATCTGCGTCCAGGCTTTTGTATAATTATTATCGGTTGGGCAAAACTTTACCAGGCAGAAAGATTGAGGAAAGGCTTTTTATTGCGGAGTTTCTTTGCACGGCCGTGGATAATCCATTTTTACAACATTTTAGACCTGAACTCAACGAGAAGATTTATCTAACCCTCGACGATAAAATTAGTTACCTCAAGGAAGAATACAATTTTAACCTTGAAGACGTATTTCCATTTGGACCTCTTTCAAT
Organism: Daejeonella lutea; assembly: GCF_900168015.1. GTDB lineage: Bacteria > Bacteroidota > Bacteroidia > Sphingobacteriales > Sphingobacteriaceae > Daejeonella > Daejeonella lutea. The sequence continues at coordinate 195,578 of NZ_FUYR01000001.1, forward strand.
TGGGATTGATCCGGAAGTCTTTCTTAAATCCTTTTTTGTGCAACCTGATCTTTATATAAGGATTCATCCGCATAAGGAAGATGTCGTACTCTTCGCACTTTCGCAAACTGCGATTCCATTTAAACAAATAGGACAATATACTCTGGCCCTTCCAAACGGGACTAACCTGAACGCCATTTTTTCGGATACTGAATTTCCCACAAAGCCATTTGAGATTCAGGATCTTTCATCCCAGCAAACTCTCGGTTCTTTTAAACCGAACCGCTATGAATACTGGTGGGACGCATGTGCGGCGTCTGGTGGAAAATCTCTTTTATTATTCTCTGAACAGCCGGATTTAAAATTAGTTGTATCTGATATAAGGGAAAGTGTTTTGGACAACCTTGACGAACGGTTCATTAATGCAGGCTTGCGCACCTATCAAAAGAAAGTAATTGATCTGACTCAAAACGTAGACCAGGTACTTCACGATTATCATTTCGACGGTATAATTCTGGATGCGCCCTGCAGTGGATCTGGAACCTGGGGAAGAACACCCGAAATGACAAGCCAGTTTCATGAACACAAAATTCAGGGGTTCCAAAATCTTCAGAAGACTATAGCCTCGAATGTTTTAAAGTACCTAAAGCCAGGTAAGCCCCTGATTTATATAACCTGCTCCGTCTTCAAACAGGAAAACGAAGATGTCGTAAACTACCTTATTTCGGACCATGGATTGAAATTGGAAATGCAGGAGGTACTCAAGGGATACGAAAATAAAGCGGACACGATGTTTGCAGCAAGGCTCATCAAGTCCGATCTCTAATAATGTGCTAGTAATTACAAGCCTGTATTGTGTCGGAAAAGTTTAATCGCTATTGCCAATAGAATTATCCCGAACGCTTTTCTCAACACCGCCAGTCCGGTTTTACCAAGGATTTTTTCAAGCCAAATGGTATTCTTTAACACGATGTATACAAACAACATGTTTAGCATAATCCCAATGATTATGTTTTGAGTGGCATATTCTGATTTTAACGACAGGAGGGTGGTTAATGTTCCGGAACCGGCAATTAAAGGAAATGCCAACGGCACGATTGACACACTCGACGAAACTTCCTCTTTGAACAGATTTATTCCCAATATCATTTCCATCGCAATAATGAAAATTACGATTGACCCGGCTATGGCAAATGACGAAACATCCAGACCGATGATTTTAAGCATTTGTTCACCTACAAAAAGAAATAAAATCATTAGAACCAATGCCACAATTGATGCTTTTCCGGATTGTATATGTCCAGCCTTGTTGCGAAGGGCGATCACGATAGGGATGGACCCAAGTATATCGATGATCGCAAAAAGGATCATTGTTACAGAGAGAATTTGATTGTAGTTAAATGCGAGGCTTTCCATCTTGTTTATAATAATTTACAAGTAATGACCTTTAAAAAGCAAAAAGGTTCCAGAGTATTCCGGAACCTTCTATTACAATTGAATTTTAGTATTATCTGTCTTTTTCGATGATTTTCCCATCTCTAAGTTCACGAACCTTGCTGTATTTTTTGCCATAGCTGAAGTACACCGCAACACCCAGTGCCATCCAGATAAACAAACGAACCCAGCTTTCTGCAGGTAAAGAATACATAAGGTAAATACAAACTAATATCCCCATAATCGGCACAAATGGCACTAAAGGAGTTCTAAATGGTCTTACAGCATCAGGTAAAGTTTTGCGAAGAACTAAAATTCCAATACACACCAATACAAAGGCGAACAATGTACCAATACTTACCATATGTCCTAAGTCAGATACCGGAACCAGACCTGCAAAAAGACTGACAAATACAAGGAAGAACAAGTTTGTTTTCCATGGTGTACGGAATTCCGGGTGTAAAACAGCAAAGAATTTTGGTAAAAGACCATCTTTAGCCATAGTGTAGAACACCCGCGATTGGCCCATAAGCATTACCAGGATTACCGAAGTATAACCCGCCAGAATGGCGATAATCAGCGCATCCTGCAGGAAACTGTATCCCGTCATAGCAAATGCTGTAGCAGCAGGTTTTGCATCACCTGCGAAATCCTTATAATTAACAAGACCAGTCATTACGTGAGCAAAAAGGACGTAGAGGATTGTACATACCACCAGAGATCCAAGGATCCCAATCGGCATACCTTTTTGAGGATTTTTAGCTTCCTGAGCTGCTGTTGATACGGCATCGAATCCGATAAACGCAAAGAATACAACTGCCGCACCAGTGGAGATTCCACTCCATCCGAAGTTCTCAAATTTCCCTGTATTTTCAGGGATGTAAGGCACATAGTTGTCAGGATTAATGTGGCTCCATCCTAAAACTATGAATATCAATACTACACTTACTTTTAAAATTACGAGAAAGTTATTCATGCTTGCAGAACCCTGAGTACCACGAATCAATACCAGAGATAAAACACACACAATAAAGATAGCCGGAAGATTAATCAGGCCACCGTCGATCACAGTTCCGTCGCCAAGTTTCATCGTTTCCCAGGGCGAAACAATAAACTCGTGGGGAAGATTAATGTTGTACTTGTGAAGAAGTTCCAGAAGATATCTGGACCAGCTTACTGCGACCGTAGCAGCTCCCAGTGCATATTCAAGGACAAGATCCCATCCAATGATCCAGGCCATAAACTCGCCCATGGTAGCATAAGAATAGGTGTACGCACTTCCGGCAACAGGAATCATTGAAGCAAATTCAGCATAGCACAATCCTGCAAATGCACAGGCAAAAGCTGCAAGGGCAAATGAAATTGTCACGGCAGGTCCTGCATTTTCAGCAGCTGCGATACCTGTTAATGAAAACAGACCTGCGCCTATAATAGCTCCAATACCGAGTGCAACAAGATTAAAACTGGATAATGACCGCTTTAAAGTACCCTCACCCGTTTGAGCTGATTCGAGCATCAACTGCTCGATTGATTTTTTGTGGAACATACAATTGGTTTAGTAATGTTTTATATACGTTTTTATCATTTAACTGATCTCAAACGTAATTAATTTTATTTGAAAAATGAAACTCAGTTATGCTTTTGTTTTGGTAAACAAATGGTAGCTGGACGATTCTAAAAGCGGTCCTTAAAAGCTTGTAATACACTTTTTGTACATAAAAAAAGGGATGTTCATAAGAACCTCCCTTTGGAATTTTTAAGCTATTCTGAACTACCTTGCGATAGTATCAATTTTATTCGTAATTGTATCAACGGTTGTCGTACCTGCTGAATCAACAGCTATTATTTTAATATCTCTTTTTACTTCCATTTTACCATCAATATGTGAAGTGCCGGAAGAAAGGTGAGGTGCGATAATCAATGATACAATTGACATTAATTTGATCAGGATGTTCATTGAAGGACCTGAAGTGTCTTTGAAAGGATCACCAACGGTATCGCCTGTAACGGACGCTTTATGTGGTTCGGACTTTTTGTAGAACATCTCACCATTGATTTCCACACCTTTTTCGAATGACTTCTTAGCGTTGTCCCATGCACCACCCGCATTTGACTGGAACATACCCATCAAAACACCGGAAACGGTTACACCGGCTAACAAACCTCCTAAGACTTCAGCTCCGAAAGCGAAACCAATTATAATTGGAACAATTAGCGCAATTGCACCTGGTAACATCATTTCACGTATAGACGCTTCAGTGGAAATAGCGACACACTTTTCGTATTCTGGTTTTGCTTTATATTCCATAATACCTGGAATTTCGCGGAACTGGCGACGTACTTCATTCACCATATCCATTGCCGCACGGCCAACGGCTGATATACACAAAGCTGAAAAAATAAAAGGTATCATCCCTCCCACGAACAAACCAGCAAGAACATCTGCTTTGTAAATATCGATCGCATTAATTCCTGCGACCCCAACGAAGGCAGCAAAAAGTGCCAGTGATGTTAGCGCAGCAGAAGCGATCGCAAAACCTTTACCAGTTGCTGCGGTTGTATTACCAACAGCATCCAGATTGTCTGTACGGTCCCTTACTTCGGGTGGCAAGCCACTCATTTCAGCGATGCCACCAGCATTATCTGCAATTGGTCCGAATGCGTCAATTGATAATTGCATGGCAGTAGTCGCCATCATACCAGCAGCTGCAATTGCCACTCCGTAGAAGCCGGCAAAATAAAAGGAGCCATAAATACCTCCTGCAAGCACGAGGATCGGTAATACGGTTGATTCCATACCTACTGATAATCCGGAGATTATATTCGTAGCATGCCCAGTTGAAGACTGACGGATAATGCTCATCACAGGACGCTTGCCCATAGCCGTGTAATATTCAGTAATGATGCTCATTAACGCACCAACAACTAAACCTACAACAATTGCATAAAACACATCCATATTTGAGAACTCAAAACCACGGATTATCATCTCTTCAGGAAGCATCCAGCGAACAGCGAAAAATGAAACAATCGCTGTCATGATGATGGATGACCAGTTACCCATGTTTAATGCATTTTGGACACTATCAGTCTCTTTCTTTATCTTAACAAATGAGCAGGCAACAATTGAAAGTATCAAACCAATACCTGCAATAAGCATCGGAAGTAGGATAGGGGCTATACCACCGAAATTATCCACGGATTTGATCTCACGACCTAATATCATTGTTGCGAGTATTGTTGCGACATAAGAACCAAATAAATCGGCGCCCATACCGGCAACATCACCAACGTTATCGCCCACGTTATCAGCAATTGTAGCTGGGTTACGGACGTCATCTTCAGGAATTCCTGCTTCAACTTTTCCAACTAGATCAGCACCCACATCGGCAGCTTTTGTGTATATACCACCACCAACACGCGCAAATAATGCAATTGATTCGGCTCCAAGTGAGAATCCAGCCAGCACCTCAAGTGCCTTCTCCATCTCAATACCATTTATGTCTCCGTTTACGTTAACTACGTACATTTGATAAAAGACGATAAACAGACTTCCGAGTCCAAGAACTGCAAGACCGGCAACACCTATACCCATAACGCTTCCGCCGGTAAACGATACTTGCAAAGCTTTTGCCAAGCTTGTTCTTGCTGCTTGCGTTGTACGAACATTCGACTTGGTCGCTATGTTCATCCCAATGTATCCAGCTAAGGCAGAAGTAAATGCACCAATTAAAAAAGAGATTGCAATTACCCAGCTTGAGGTCTCTACAAGAGTTCCGGAGTATGCTAATAGTATTGCTGCAATTGCAGAAAAATAGCCAAGAACTTTCCATTCTGCTTTTAAAAATGCCATTGCACCATCAGCAATATATCCTGACAAGCGCTGCATGTTTTCATCTCCGGCATCTTGTTTGGTTACCCAGGCAGATTTCAATGCCATGCTGATAATCCCTACAACACCTAAAACTGGTATTAAATAAATCAAATTTTCCTGTAAAAACTCCATGTATAACTCGCTGTTTAAATTGGTTATTTTTTTAACGTGACCGCAAAAATAGCAGGCTTATTCTATTATTCAAACATGCAAGCCTATAATGTTTTGGTATTCAATGATATTTCTTTTGCTTTCTGATCTTAGTGGTTGGTAATGAGATACTTGCATGGATTAATTATTTAGCGACAGAATTAGCTTTTTGCAGTCGCAAATTCGCTTGTTGGCATTTCGATAATTTTATTGATTTTGAGATAATTTTTTAATGTAAGTTTATTCCTAAATACCTAAATCAAAACTAAGAAATGAAGGAAGCTTTGGAACCAACCGAAATGAAACGGGAGCTTGGATTGCTTGATGCGACATTGATTGTTGCTGGCAGCATGATTGGCTCAGGAATTTTTATAGTAGCAGCAGATATTACTAGAAATGTAGGGTCAGCCGGATGGTTGATAGCTGTTTGGCTCATAACCGGACTTATGACTCTAATAGCCGCTGTCAGCTACGGCGAACTAAGTGCTATGTTTCCCAAAGCTGGCGGGCAATACGTTTATCTTAAAGAAGCATATAATCCCCTTATTGGATTTCTTTACGGTTGGAGTTTTTTTGCTGTTATTCAAACAGGGACAATTGCCGCTGTTGGGGTGGCCTTCTCAAAATTTACCGCTTATCTAATACCGGGTGTCAGCGAAGATTTGGTTATGTTTACTGTTGGCTCGCTAACCGTTTCCCCAGCGCAAATATTAGCTATTGCGACCATTATATTATTAACATATATAAATACCAAGGGGGTCAAAGGTGGTAAGATGATTCAGACTACGTTCACTTTGACCAAGTTACTTAGCTTGTTTGGCTTAATAGTTTTTGGGTTCATCATGCTAAAGCCGGATGTATGGGATGCAAACTGGACGAACGCATGGAGCATGCAAAAATTAAATGGCGATGGGTCAGTGCAATCATATACAATAGCCGCTGCTCTAGGGGCAGTAGCCGCCGCCATGGTTGGTTCCATATTCAGCAGCGATGCCTGGAATAACATTACGTTTATTGCTGGTGAAGTTAAAAACCCGCAAAGAAATATTGGCCTAAGCCTTTTCCTTGGGACACTGATTGTGACTGTCATCTACGTACTGGCCAATATGGTATATGTCGCGGTTTTACCGCTCACAGAGATTGCGACAGCAGAGAAAGATCGCGTTGCAGTGGCAGCATCAAGTGTCATTTTCGGTAATGCCGGTACGGTTATAATCGCCTTGATGATTATGGTTTCGACATTTGGGTGTAATAACGGACTTATACTTGCCGGTGCACGAGTTTATCATACGATGGCAAACGATGGTTTGTTCTTTAAAAAAACAGCAATATTAAACAAACATGCAGTGCCGGAATTCGGGCTTTGGATTCAGTGTGTCATGGCGTCCATTTTATGTTTGAGCGGAAAGTATGGGCAACTTCTAGATATGATATCTTTTGTGGTGGTGATCTTCTACGTTCTCACAATCCTGGGAATATATATACTTCGCGCCAAAATGCCGGATGCGGAACGTCCTTATAAAGCTTTTGGATATCCGTTCCTTCCAGCTTTGTATATCATTATGGGGATAGCATTTTGCACCTTGCTTATACTTTACAAACAGGAATTTGTTTGGGTGGGACTTGGAATCATGTTAAGCGGGGTGCCGATTTACTATTTGTGGCGCGCGACAGAAAGTAAAACAGCCTGAAGTTTCAGGTAAAGAGGAAAAACAAAAAGGTACCTATGAGTAAAGGCCTGAACTGTTCCATTAGTTCAGGCCTTTTTGATTATTGCCCTAGTTTGAGAGGGAAAAGTTTATTGGAAGATTATAAGCCACCCTGACACTTTGCTTATTTTGGATCCCTGGTTTCCACTGCGGAGATTTTGCCAGAACACGCATCGCTTCTTCGTCACAGCCGCTTCCAATACCTCGAAGTACTTTTATGTGCGACAAATCTCCGTTTCGCTCAATTACAAAACTCAAAATAACTTTCCCCTGAATCCCGTTTTCAGCAGCCATACCTGGATATCTTAAATTTTTTCTTAGGAATTTTATGAATGCTTCCTGGCCTCCAGGGAACTCAGGATATTTTTCAATGGCGTCAATCGGATAGATGTTTGTCTCTGATGGCATTTCAGCCGAACCTGTTCCAGCCGGACTACCGGTTGACATTTCGACAGGATTAATCCCCGTAGCATCTGCACCTGCTGTAGTGCTTGTGCTTACAACAGATTGTGCAATTTGTAGTTGTGTTGGCGGCTCTACATTTGCTTCCTCTGCCTTTGCTACAACCATATTTGTGTATTGAATCGTTTTTAATGGTATTTGTTTCGCAGGTGGAGTTGTAGCAGGCGGTGTTAAAGGCTTAGGTTCATGTATTTTTGTTAAACTCACCTCCACCGGGTCCGGTAGTTGAGGTATTTCAATTACCGGTACCTTCCCGGACATCAGCCCATACGTCCAGGGCAAAATAATCGCAGCAGAAAACATGATGCAGGCATAAAGTAATGCCTTCGTCATAGTTTCGTTGCTTTGTTTTCTTAATTGGTAAGCACCGTAAGATTTGTTCCGGTTTTGGAATACAAGATCCAGCCACTGGGTCGTGTATAAATTTTCGTTGAAATTTATCATCAGTTCAGCTAATTAGGTTAATTATCTAGTTGATGATGAAAAATGATAAATTCCATAAAATGAGGAACGGGAACAAGAGCTCAGAGAATCTCGGCTACAACGAAGGTACTTCCTCCGATGAAAATAAGGTCATTTTCTGACGCAGCCGCTTTTGCTGCACGTAAGGCTGCAGCCACGCTTTCAAAGTTATTCCCAATTAAACCGAGTACATGTGCTTCTTCCTTTAACTCCATGGCAGTTTTAGCCCTCGGCATGTCTGGATTGCAAAAATAGTAGGTGGCGTTTTTCGGGAGCAGTTTTAAAATTTTGGATATTTCCTTGTCTTTGACCATGCCAATCACCATATGAAGTTTGTGAAATTCCTGGTCATTAATATTTTTTAATACCTCATGAATACCATCCTCATTGTGACCTGTATCGCAAACAATTAACGGCTTCTGACTCAAAATATGCCAACGCCCCTGCAAGCCCGTGAGCATTTTTACGCTTTTTAGAGCGAGCCTGATATGCTCATCAGAAATGTCAAAGCCGGCTAACTTCAATTCGGAAACAGAACTTAAGACAGTCGCCAGATTCTTTAATTGGTATGATCCTGTAAGATCCAGATCAACTTCCTTTAAGCTCAGCGGCGATTTGTTTATTTCTGTTTTCTTTAATTCTAGTTTCAGAAACTGATTTAAATCCTGATGGATGGATTTTGTGATTTGCCATTCTTCACTGGCATTGACCAATTTTGATTTCGTTGATTTCGATTTTTCGAAAAACGTTGCTGCAGTTTCGGGATGCTTTTCTCCCACGACGACCGGAACCCCTGATTTTATTATTCCGGCTTTTTCCGAAGCAATCTTCGGTAAAGTGTCTCCCAGAATATTAACGTGGTCGTATCCAATATTCGTTATAACGGATACGAGCGGAGTGATGATATTTGTGGAGTCCAGTCTGCCTCCAAGTCCAACCTCGATCACCGCAATATCAACCTGCTCGTTCGCAAAAAAATCAAACGCCAATGCTACTGTCACTTCAAAAAAGGAGGGATCTATTTCCTCAATATTCGATTGTTGACCATTTACAAAATCGACAACCCGATGTTCGGGAATCATTTCACCATTTAAACGAATACGTTCACGAAAATCTTTAAGATGGGGAGATGTATATAAGCCAGTCTTATAACCTGCGGTCTGCAGAATAGCTGCCAGCATATGGGAAGTGGAGCCTTTCCCGTTTGTGCCCGCAATATGAATACTTTTAAACTTGTTTTGAGGATTGTCGATGCGCTCGCATAGCTTTAGTGTATTAGTTAGATCGGGCTTTATAGCGGCTGCACCGATCCGCGTAAACATGGGAAGCCGGGCGTATAAGTAATCTATCGTTTCCTTGTAATTATTAAACGGTCTAACATGCTCTGAAGAATTAGAATTACTTACGGCCATGATATTGCCTGATAAGAGAGATAGGTTTATTTCACTTTAAAGTTAAACATAACCACACCAATCTGAGTTTCCGGTGCTGATTCAAGTTTGTTTAACGAGGCACCCATAACGGCAATCCTGCATTTTTCCCAAATTGCTTTATCAGAAAGTGTTGTGCCTTTAACTCCTGGGATAGCATTCACAACCACACCGTTTTTATCTACAAAAATCCTTACCGCAACACGACCATACTTTTGACCGTCATCTTTAGGGACATTAAGATTGGTAAATCGCCTGCTTTTCAAATCGAGTGCAACACCACCAAATCCCGATCCTCCATCACCGTAGTCGGGCGACATTGGATCACCATCTTTACTGCCTTGATTTCCTGGTGTTTCTCCAGTGCCATCACCTGCACCTTTTCCGTCGTTTTTCTTCCCTTTGTATAGCGCGTTTTGATTAACTGTTGGCTTATTTTCTTTTGCTGGTAAGCTCACTGATGGTGATTTCGCAGTCGACTTTTCCTTAGTGGCAATTTCTGGTGCATCCTCTGTGTTTTGAGTTGCTATCGACTTATCAGTGACCTCAGAGCTTGCTTCAGTTACTTCTTGGTTTTCCGTTACTTTATCAGGCGGAGTATTATTCGCGTCCGGTGCTGTGGATGGTTCTTCGATACTCATGTAGTCATCACCCATACCCACCTCAGACGTGCCATAATTAACAATGATTCCACCCATTCCGATTTCCTCCGGTGGTTCAGCTCGGCTTGCGATAATGAAGAAACTAATAGCCAGTAAAACTCCCATTATACCTGTTGATATAGCAAAAGCTTTTGGATAATTGTTCTCTTCCTGTCTTTGGTATTGCATTATTTTTTTGTTTCCGTAGCTAAAACAAGCTTTACTTTCAATTTGTTGGCAATGTCCGTCAATTCGACAACGTTTTCTATAGCTATAGTACGATCCGCGTATAAAATTATTGTGAGGTCAGGTGCCGCGCGCTGGTATGCTTCTATACTGCTGTATAGATCAGCCAAAGGAACCGGCTTTTTCTCGACAAAATATTCCAGATCTTTTGTAATTGAAACATTGATTGTCTGCTGTGGAATAGATTGTCCGGAACTTGAACGTGGCAGAAATAGTTTAACCACATTTGGATTTGCTACCGCAGATGCGAGCAGAAAGAATAACATCAGAAAGAACATGATGTCGTTCAATGCCGATGTATGCACCTCTACCGAGGCACGTTTTCGTTTTTTAAAATTCATTTCCCTGGTTCTTCTAACAAGTCAATAAATTCAATAGCGTCGGTTTCCATCTTCAAAATTATGCGGTCAACCATAATATTTAAAATATGGTAAAGAACATATGCGATTATACCGATGATCAGTCCCGTTGCAGAAGTGATCATTTTGGTATAAAGACCGCCCGAAATTGTGCCGATTTCTATAATCCCTTTAACCGAAACTTCGTGAAAAATAGTAATTACTCCCACAATTGTTCCCACGAAACCAAGCATAGGTGCTATACCCGCTATGATGCCCAGTATACCGATGTTTTTTTCGAGTTTGGAGACTTCAAGCTTTCCAACATTCTCAATTGCACCTTCAATATCTTTAATTGGTCGGCCGATACGGACAAGGCCTTTTTCAAGCATCCTTCCAAGCGGTGTATTGCTATTGCGGCAAAGTGCAAGGGCCGACTCAAGCCGTGCAGATTGAATGTTCTGTCTGACTTGTGACATTAAATTCATCTCATCCTTTGAAGCTTTTCGGATGGTGAGGTAGCGCTCAACAAAAATTACCAAAGCTATGAATGCTAGTAGAGCCAGCGGAAACATCACCCAGCCACCTTTAATTAACAAGTCTATAAACTTTAACTCTTCCGCTGTTGCCAACGTTGGTACCGTGGCAGCTGCTGCAGCAGCTGTATCTGTTATGGGAGTGACAGTGTCGATCTGTAGTAAAAACATCATTATTGGGTTTTCTTTGGTTTATATTTTGCTATCCAAGCCTTTTTTTCAACTTGTTGAACAATACGGTTTAGTTCATTTTGTGCGGTTTGGTCATCCTGAAAGGAAGCCAGACTTACTTTAAAAAGTTTCCCGGGCATATCTTCGGCAATTTTAGCATCTAAACCTTTGGCTTTCATGGCCTTTACATAAGCTTCTGCCTCGCTGCGTCTTCCATATGAACCACCGATGATTTCAATCTTTATCATTGGTGCTGAGACTGGTTCTTTTATTACTGGATTGACGCTAGAGGTAGAATCGAATCCTGCACTGTCTGGCGTAGTTGAAGGAAGAATTGCTTTTGTCGAATCAGGTATTACTACTGGTGCGGGCTTCTCAAAAGTTTCTGCAGGTTGCTTAACCGGTACACTCGAGGAGTAGGTTGGAAGCATTTTGTCAATCAAATTTCGGGTTTGAGGATTGAAAAAATATAGCAAAACGGCCGCGATAATTCCAAATAAAAATGCACCGATAATTAGTAGTAATAAGCGATTCCGCCTTGGTTCTTCTACGTATTCCTGTTCATCCTCGATTTCCTCATCACCCTGATAGTTGATAAAATCTTCAATTGAATCAGTTGAAATTGCAGCAGGAACAATTGGCTCGCTTACCGGTTGACTAACAGTTTTCCGTAGCTCGGCAATCGGCTTTAATCCATAAAACCTGCCGCCAATGTCGAAATCTGTAGATGGTTCGAATGTTAACGCATCACTTTTCTGCCGTATAATCCCCAGCGGCTTCACTTCGGCAATGCCAGATGTTTCGAGCAGGTCAGATAAACCCGCCGCGAATTTTTTAACAAAGTATTCCGCAGAGGATGTTGAAAGATTCTTCTTTAAACTTATATAGTCTGATAACCCACTGGGCTCAGTTAATCGGTCATCAAAACTAACTTGATATCGCGGAGGTAAGAATGAATTATTAGTGCTGTCATAAGAACCGGGGATTCGTTGTTTAGTAAATGTTCCCAAGCCGGGAAGGCTAACTTCCTCCTGGTTTCGCAACAAATCGGCAATGTAAATCCCAATATCCATCCGGGGTAAAGTTAATTTTTAATTCGCAAGCAGCAAAAACAAAGCATTAGAATGAATAGTTCACTCCCCCAAATAAATTCATACCCAGTTTCGGATAGTAGAGATATTTTTGATACGATTTTCCAAGCAGATTATTTGCACGTAGGAAAACACCGAATTTATTATTAACCCGATACTCGGCACCAGCGCTTATATCCATAAAGCTCTTAATGTTCACAATATTAACGGGACCCGATGCTGGACCGGGAAATTTCGCCGTAGTCTCACCTTGAAACAAAAGTTCTCCGTCTATGATCACCTTCTCATTTAAGTCGAATCGGGCATTTGAAGAAAATCGAAGAGTCGGTTTAAACCATGCTTCGTTTTCACTTGCAAGTTCGTAGTTATAAATTTCTGCCTTTCCGGTCAGGCTGAGGATCTCGGAGGCTTTAACGTTAACCTGTCCATTAAGACCAAATATTTTGCTCTCACCATTATCGTATATGGCATCGAAACGATTAATGGTCGTTGGATTATTAACGAACAAGAGAAGATCTTCAACAGTTTTGTAAAATCCAAGAACCTTATATCCGAATTCCGCACCGGCATTACCCTTAATACCAGCATAGATATTCATCTTCTCAATAGAATTTGCGATGGAAATATTTTTACTTAAGTAGGGATTTTCCGTGGCCAAATCTCTGAGTGAGGTCTTCAGCACATCGCCGTTAACGCCACCAAAAAGAATTGCGTAGTCGGTAACTACTGGTATCTCTGCAGAAACGGCAGGAAAAACATTAGTTCTGCTTCGGTCTCCAAACTCCTGAACAATATTTGCCCCAATGTTCAAGGAAAATGCTTTTCCCTGAAGTTTCACGTATGGATTAGCCCTTAAGATACTATTACCCATTTTGTATGCTTCGTCTTTCACGGCAGTGAAATCGGCCGACGCGTTTAGTCCGAAGTTTAGCAGATTCATTGCTTTATTAACAGATCCACCAAGAACTACTGAACTTTCGCGACCTTCGTCAATGTTACTAAACTGGTACGCCTTAATATTTAATGCGTAATCCAGAGGTGAAGACTCTGTGAAATTATTTATCAGTTCGGCCTGTCCAATTATGGTCCCGAATCGTTGCTTGTCCATATTCACCGTTGCAGATGAAACTGGATTAAAGCCGTAAAAATAAGTCGAACGTCTATCATACATCAATTTGCCAGAAAGGGAGTATGAATCGGAAACTGTGCGGCCGAATAGACCTAACTGCTGGGTTGAGAATTGCTGGCGTTCCTGATCACCTTGCTGCGACAGATGTTTGAAAAAGGCTCCGGCTTGTAATCCCTGGTCACGACCGGTATTTACATAAACTTCCCCAAGTGTAGTTCCTGAACTCCCGGCAGCAGCTTTTGCATAATTGTTCCTGAGCACAACTTCTTTTTCGTCCACCATTTTCTGAGCTTCAAGCTCTTTAATGTTAGAGTTTAACTCTAGTTTCTTGTCGATGATATTGTAAGTCAGTGCAGCTTTATATGGTTGTTCATTTTTTAGATCTGGGCTGCGGCGAATTTTCACAGCATCAGCTAAAACTGGTTTATAAGGACGTACAACTTCAATTTCCTCAGTGAGTGTTCCTGATGGTGGAGTAGGGTTAGGTTTATCCTGTCCCATCACACTAACAGACAGCGTGGAGAAACAAACCAGAAATGCATATTTTAAAAACGGGATCTTCATCTTATTAATTTTATTTTATTGCCGCCAATTTTTCTTTTGCTGTAGCAAGAATGTCATCATCATCACTTTCGTAATTGTCTATAATACTCTGTAGAGTACTTTTGGCCTGGAATGTATCTTTCAATGCCAGATAATTATCAGCTATAAGGATGAAGGCTTTTGCCAGCCAATAATCATGAGACGACATTTTGTTCGTTAGATCCATAGCGGTTGCAAGTGAAGTTTTATAATCACCTTTTTCAAACTGCAGTTTTGCTACGTTATACTTTGCTTCTGCGCCGGTGACTGTTTGGGTTTTATCAGCAACCAATGTGAAATATTTCAACGCTTCCGCCTTATCTCCAATTATCAAATTTGCTTTACCAGCGTACAAATCAGCCCTGTATTTTTCTTCTTGGGAGGATTTTTCAAAATCTCTAACAAATTGAGCATAAAGCATTGTTTCGTCCGGCATATTAATATTGGCATATGATTCCATCAGATTGTTGATAGCATAACCATAATGTGCGCGGTATTCAGATGTTAATTCCAACTTTTTCAGGTGGACGATGGCCTCATTATATTTCTTTTGAGAAAGATAGATCTTTGAGATGCTGATGAGTGCCCGCTCTGTATAATCACTTGTCCAATCGTTCAGGATATATTCGTAATCCGGAATCGATTCGTTCGGGCGATTCAATTTAACAAGACTCTCCGCACGAATGAATTTTGCGTGTTTATCGTGAATTGGCTTATTCGGGAATTTATCGAAATAGGCATTTACAGATTCGAAAGTTCCCTGATAATCACCCTTTAAAAAACGGTTGTTGGCAGCCTGGAATGTTATGTTATCTTGCTCAGAAGTACTGAGGTTCCCTATGCTGGTAGTATTTGCATATGCGAGGAAGCCTGCAGCATCAGATCGTTCGAGGTAGATATTTTTAATTGATTCAAGTGCCAATTTGGCTTCGTCTGTTGTTGTATATTCACTTACCACTCGTTTAAATGTCTCAATCGCAGCGTCATCCTGATCCTGGTTAAGCTGAACCAGACCGATGGTGATAAGAGCTCTTGGAACATAACTGCTTCGCGGGTACTTCGCAATCAGCGCACTTAAGTCATTTTTAGCGATATCAAAGTCATTCTTGATGAAGTACGTGTATGCAATCTCAAACCCTGCATCATCTGCATAGTTGGATTTTGGATATTGTTGAAGCAATGATTTATGAGTTGCAATTTTTTCATCATTCTGTCCTTGCAAGCCCTGAATCATTCCACGCTGGAACAACGCATAGTCTTCTCCGGTGGCATTAGACGAAACAATGCGGTTATAGTAGGTAAGGGCATCGCCGTAATCTTTTAACACGAAATACGAATCCGCAAGTCTTAAAACAGCATCGTTAATAGTATTCCGGTCTCTTTCATTTCCCTGTAAAAACCGACTGAAGTGTGTTGCCGCTTTGCGGTAGCTCTCATGTTCGAAAGCTGCGTATCCCAGAGCATAGTTCGCATAGTTAAATACATCTGTCTTTCTCGACGCAGGCAGATCAAGGAACTTCTCAAAATTATCTACAGACTCACCGAATTTTCTTACTTCGTACATTGCTTCAGCCAGCCAGTAGGTCGAGAGCGATTCTATTTCAGGATCTACCACACTAGCATTAGAGCGCATAAAAACTGAGATGGCATTTTGAAATGCACGCTCATTATAAAATTCGAGTCCCCGGTAATACGTTACTTTCTGGTATACTTCTTTGGCTTCTCGATTTTTATTTGGAATGGATTCTAGAATGTCAATTGCGTCTTTATAATTCTTTGTTGAAAGTAAAATCTCGCCTAATAAGGTTTTTGCAGAATCGATTTTATTAGATCTCGGATAGGTCTTGATGAAAAGTTGTGTTGCATCTAACGCGACCTGATGGAAATCAAGCTCATAAGATAATTTCGCATAGTTGAAGAGCCCTTCTTCCTGCAATTCTTTATCAACAGTTAGTTTGGATGCCTTAAAGAAAGCATTACGGGCTCCCTGCTTGTTGTTTGTCTTGAGAAAAGATTCTCCCAATGCTATCATCCCGTTTTGGAAATATTCATCTGCTGATGAGAGTTTCTCTAACTCAGCGATAGCTTTTTTATAGTCCTTAAGTTTAAACCAGGTATATCCGATCTGATAATTATCCTGATTGTTTTGAGTTTTGCCAAGATCCCTTTGCTGGAAATTTTGATAATAGATCGCGGCATTTTTATAATCAGATTTAGCAAAATACGATGCTCCAATTATGCGCAACATCTCTGTTTCGTATAACTGTTTCGTGGATTTCAATATTGGAACCGCATAATTAATTACATCATCATACCTTTTATCAAGGAAATACATGGCGGAAATATAATATGGGTAACTGTTTTCGTAATCCTTCGAACCTTTTAGACGTTCAAATTCAGTAAGAGCAACTCTATAATTCTTATTTAAATAATTGAGGTAAGCATAATAGTAAATCGATTGTTCAGTATAATTATTCTGCTCGTTCTTTAATTGTGCAAAAAGGGGTTCTGCATTTTTGAAGTCCTTTAGCTCGAAATAGGAGTAGGCCAGTTTAAATCTGTATTCAGCAGATTCCTTTCCAGACAGGCTATTTCTATCTAGCTTAGTAAGCCATTCCACCACTTTAGGATAATTTTTCTGACCAAAATAGGAGCGTCCGACCTGGTAAAATGCAAGTTTAGTATTACTATTCACCGGATGCTGAGCAATAAACTTGAGAAATAAGCCTTCGGCGTCGTCATTGCCCAGTTCCAAAGCACACAAGGCTAAATAGTACTGGGCATTTTCTTTTAATAAACTTATTTCTGGTGTTATCTCAACATTTGCCGAAGACCTGGTGGTAGATTGATCAACCTGGCTAAACTGACCAGCCGCGGCAGCATATTTGCCTTTTTCAAGCAGTTCAATGCCACTTTTGTACGATTGATTTAGTTCAAACCAGGCGGTATTTTGTGCAAGGACGGTTGAGGAAGCAAAAACGAGAAGGAGCGATTTAAATATGTATTTTCTGAGCATAAGTAACCAAAATAGTTAAACGCTAAATTAAGCTAATGGGAACTAGACATCCACATTAGTAATTAACAACTGTTGAAAACAGAATAACGATGATTAATTAAGGATGGTATTCAGATGACAAACTTAATTAGTTTCGCTGACTCGCAAGGAGGTACAAAACTGCCATTCGAACCGCTACCCCGTTTTCAACCTGGTCCAGAATTATAGACTGTTTGCTGTCTGCTACATCGCTGGTTATTTCAACCCCCCGGTTTATTGGGCCAGGATGCATCACGATGATTTCTTTATCAAGAGAATTGAGGATTTGTTTGTTTAATCCATACATCATGGAGTATTCACGTAAAGATGGAAAATATTTGATGTCCTGCCTCTCCAATTGGATGCGTAGCATATTTGCCACATCACACCAGTTTAACGCTTTGATCAGGTCGTGTTCGACCTTAACTCCCAGGGTATGAATGAATTTTGGGATCAGGGTGCTCGGTCCGCAAACCATTATTTCCGCGCCTAGCTTTCTAAGGCATAATATATTTGAAAGTGCAACTCTGGAATGGAGTACATCCCCAATAATAGCGATTTTCTTTCCGGCAACATCTCCTAGTTTTTCACGAATGGAAAAAGCATCAAGGAGTGCTTGTGTTGGATGCTCATGTGCGCCATCACCGGCATTTACTATCTGTGCGTTAACATGTTTGCTTAGAAATACACCTGCTCCTGCATACGGATGTCGCATCACAACCATATCCACTTTCATGGATAGGATGTTATTAACTGTATCTATGAGTGTTTCACCCTTACTAACCGAGGAAGAAGACGCTGCGAAATTTACAGTGTCGGCAGAAAGCCTTTTTTGTGCAAGTTCGAACGAGAGTCGTGTTCTGGTTGAATTTTCGAAGAATACGTTTGCTATAGTGACGTCACGCAGGGAGGGGACTTTTTTTATAGGGCGGTTTAAAACATCTTTAAACGTATCAGCAGTTTCAAAAATTAATTCAATATCCCTTGTAGTGAGATCCTTAATACCAAGGAGGTGTTTTGTGCTTAATGTTTGAGATTTCTCTGCCATTATTTTTCTGAAAGTAAGATTACCTTGTCTTCCTTATCTGTTTCTTTCCAACTAACAACAACTTTTTGTGAGTCGATTGTATCTACTTTTATTCCGATGTAGTCTGCTTCAATCGGTAAGTGTCTCGAATAACGCCGGTCAACCAATGTGAGCAGTTCTACTTTAGCCGGCCTGCCGAATGCAAGCAATGCATCCATCGCTGCCCTTATCGTCCTTCCGGTCCATAGCACATCGTCTACGAGGATTACTTTTTTCCCCTCAATAAAAAAGTTTATCTCTGTAGGACTCGGAACCAGGCCATCTTTTCTTCGAAAATCATCCCTGAAAAAAGTTATATCAAGATTACCGCTTTTTATGGTCGCTTTTGGTAGCTTTTTTTCTAGTTCATCAATTATACGCTTCGCAAGGAAGATCCCCCTCGGTTGAATACCGATGATGACTGAATTAGCAAAAAGGTCGTGATTTTCAATTAACTGATGGCAAAGGCGCTGAATGGTGATCTGGAATTTCTGACCGTCAAGCAAGGTAAGGTTTTGCATCAGTGCTTTAATTTGAGCAAAAGTAGGAAATTAAGTTGAGAGTTGGGAGTTGAAAGTTGAAAGTTGTGCTGCAGGCGACAGGTCGGTCATGGTATAATAAACTACCACAACTATTCGAGCTAGCATATGGGATAAAACCCGTATAACAAATCCTTAATTTCTAGGGAGATTCTTCGGACTTTCTTCGGAGGTTCTTCGGAGGACAACCGCATGATCTTCGATGTGAATCCGAGGAAAATATGATCAATGTTTTTCTGAAATAATTAGTTGTTAACCGCCAGGCAAAAAAAAAGCCTCCCGGTTTCGCGGGAGGCTTTTAATTAAAGTATTTAGCTAAACTTATTCTGCTGATTCTTCAGCTTCTTCAGAAGCTTCAGGTTTTGCTACTTCCGCAGCGTCATCTTCAGTTTTCTTAGCTTTTTTGGCTTTGCTTTCTGCACCTTCCATTTTCTCTTTCAGTTGGGCCAATACACCAAGATCACCTAAAGTTGATTTTTCAACAGATTCCTTTACCTTTTTAACGGCACTGGTTGTTGCTTTAGCTTCTTTCTTCTTAGCATTGAATTCTTCTTTACGCTCTTCAGCTTTTGCCTCTTCCCAGATGCGGGCGTGAGAAACCACGATACGTTTAGAATCTTTATTAAATTCAATGATTCTGAATTCAGCTGTTTCATCAGCTTTTACAGAAGAACCGTCTTCTTTCACCATGTGTTTAGTCGGAGCGAATCCTTCAACACCATATGGCAATGCAACTATTGCACCTTTGTCAGTTACTTTCAACACAGTTCCTTCATGGATTGAATCCAGGGTGAATACTGTTTCGAAAGTTTCCCAAGGATTTTCTTCCAGTTGTTTATGTCCTAAGCTCAATTTGCGGTTAGCTTCATCAAGTTCTAAAACAACCACGTCTAATTCTTCACCAACCTTAGTAAATTCATTAGGGTGATTAACTTTCTTAGACCATGAAAGATCAGAAATGTGGATCAATCCATCAATTCCTTCTTCGATCTCAACAAACACACCGAAGTTAGTCATGTTTTTAACTACAGCTTTGTGCTTGCTTCCGATAGGATAGCGCTCGCCGATGTTCTTCCAAGGATCAGGAGTAAGTTGTTTGATACCTAAGCTCATTTTGCGCTCAGCACGATCAAGAGTTAATACCTGAGCTTCAACTTCATCACCAACTTTCAGGAATTCCTGAGGGTTACGAAGATTTTGAGACCAGGACATTTCTGAAACGTGGATCAGGCCTTCAACTCCAGGAGTGATCTCAAGGAATGCACCGTAATCAGCAACAGTAACAATTCTTCCTTTTACTTTAGAACCAATTTCTAAGTTAGTATCTAAAGCTTCCCAAGGGTGTGGAGTAAGTTGTTTCAATCCTAATGCGATACGTTTTTTCTCGTCATCAAAATCAAGAACAACAACATTGATCTTCTGATCAAGGCTTAACACCTCACGTGGATGCTCGATGCGGCCCCATGAAATGTCAGTTATGTGTAATAGACCGTCTACGCCGCCAAGGTCGATAAACACACCGAAGTCGGTGATGTTCTTGACAGTACCTTCAAGTACCTGACCTTTTTCAAGTTTAGCAACGATCTCAGTTTTTTGATTTTCTAAATCGTCTTCAATAAGCACCTTGTGGGATACAACTACGTTTTTAAACTCGTGGTTAATCTTCACAACTTTGAATTCCATTGTCTTACCTACGTAGATATCGTAATCACGGATAGGTTTGATGTCGATTTGAGATCCCGGAAGGAATGCTTCAACACCCATAATATCCACAATAAGTCCACCTTTAGTACGGCTCTTAACAAAACCAGTAATGATTTTGTCCTGATCCAATGCTTCATTGATGGTTTCCCATGAACGTTGAGTTTTTGCACGTTTGCGAGATAATACCAACTGACCGTTAGCATCTTCCTGCGATTCTACAAATACATCAACCGAATCACCAACCTTAAGGTCTGGGGTATCACGGAATTCAGATAATGATACCAGACCATCAGATTTAAATCCAATGTTCAATACCACATCTTTGTTGTTAATCGATACGACAACGCCAGAAATGATCTCGCCCTTTTCGATCGAATTAAATGTTCCTGCATACATCTCTTCAAACTTTTCACGGTCTGCAGCGCTGTAATTACCAAAACCTTTGTCATCCGCATCCCAGTCGAAATCGCCGGTAGGGGTGATCATTGATTTTGATTTGATCTCTTCGATCGATACTGAATCAGCTTCTGATTCAATAGTTTCTTTTTCTTTAACCGTAGTGGTTTCTTCGCCCTGAAGTTCTGCTTGCTTAGCTGTTAACTCCTTTTCGGCTTCTAGTTTTTTGGCCATTAATTAATTTATCTCCTTTTTCCGATTTAAATCGGACTGCAAAGGTAGAAAAATTCATTTTTATTAAAAAACATTTTCACTGTTTATTTTATTGAGTATAAGATCATTCAACTTAAATATCCAAACATTCCCAATTTCGCAACGTTATTAGCTAAAGAATTATCATGAGCAAAGAACAGCATAGATCAGATAATAGATTAAAAAACGTATCGGCACAGGAGGATGCTTCAGCAAGCAAGGATGCAGATAAGTTGGTTGAGGTTAGGAAGACTGACACTGCAGAAGACAGTGAGAACGATTTTGTTGTACACGAACAGCCTTTTGATGAGCAAATGCATGAGCCGGATGTGCGGGAACGCAATCCGTCTGATGAAGATGCCGATTGATTAAGCGGTTTGCAGAAGCGGGAGGATTCGTGCTAAAGCAAAATCGAGTTGTTGTGCCTGGTCGATGGTTGTATTATCGAGTATTATTGCATCATCGGCCCTTACCAGTGGACTTTCTTCCCTAGTAGTGTCCAGATAATCCCTGTGGGCCAGATTATCAAACACTTCTTCCATAGTTACATCTTCGCCCTTCAGCATCAGTTCTTTAAACCTCCGTTCTGCGCGTACCTTTGGGTCGGCAGTCATGAATAGTTTGAGATCGGCATCCGGGAAAACGACAGTTCCAATATCCCGGCCGTCCATAATTATATTCTTGGACTTCCCCATCCGCTGTTGCTGTCTTACCATCTCGACGCGGACCTCTCTTAGTGTACTTACGTCACTTACAAGTTCTGATACCGGCATCTGACGGATTTCTTCGGAGACTTCTTCGTCATTTAAGGTAATATGACTTTGATAATCCCGTGAGTGAAAGTTTAGATGAACATTCTTTAGAGCTGATGTTACTGCATCATGATCATTCAGATCCACATTGTTCCTCAAGAAATACAGGGTTACTGCACGATACATTGCACCGCTATCGATATATATAAAATGAAGTTTTTTTGCAAGGGCCTTTGCAATTGTGCTTTTGCCGCAGGAAGAATAACCGTCAATTGCGATAACAATGTTTTTGCTCATGAGGGACAAATTTAAACTTTTTATTGAGTATCAATAAAGAATCGTGTACTCAAAAGAGTCCTTTTATAATGTCGCTTTGCATCTTCTTTCGCTACTTTTGGTCATGGGTTTATCGAAAGAATTATTATTGCATGAAATTACCTTTAAAACTTCCAGGAGTGGTGGTAAAGGCGGGCAAAATGTCAATAAAGTGTCGAGCAAAGTGGAATTGAACATAAATATCAGTTCGTCATCAATTTTTACCGAATCCCAAAAGTTTAGAATTGTTGAAAAGCTCTCAAATCGAATAAACTCAGATGGTATTTTGCAAATAGTGACCGAAGAATCCAGGAGTCAGTTGAAGAATAAAGAAAGGAGTGTTGAAAAACTGATCTGGCTACTGACAAACGCTCTCCGAGAAGTCAAATTACGGAAAGCGACAAAACCGGGGAAGGCCGTAGTAGAAAAGAGGCTTAAGCTCAAACAGGCAACCAGTTTGAAAAAAATTAACAGGCGTAATAATAGCTGGGATTAGATTTAGTTAGTTGAAGCGATAAGATAATGCAGCAGAACCATACTGATGAGGTTTTGCACTGCTTTGAACTTCCCGAGATTTGAAAATCAGGGAAAAATCAGCTGTCCAGCGCCTTTTAGAAAACATGACACCTGCTTGTTGGCTGAATACTAAAGGTTTTGAATCAAAAACAACCGAACCTTTGTTTGCTGTAAACAAACCGCCTTGTATAGTGGCGTCAAAAGCAACATAATGTAAAATTGGCTTTGCATAGAAAAACAATTCACGGTCTGTCAGCTTCTTGGTCTCATTATTATGTGAAACACCGCTTTCTGTGCTCGCTGACTGAAAAAATTGATTCAGGTCGCCTGTTCTGAAAAGAACTCCTGCGCCTGCTCCGGAAAAGGTGCTTCCAAGATTGAGATACGATTCCACACTTAAATCCATCTTTTTTGATGTACTGCGGAGTAGCAGATTTTTGTAATTAAGGGAGGTATTGAATGAAGTTTCGTTTGCAACCTGCCATTGCCAGCCCTTAATTTCATAGAATCCCACTATTTTGTGTAATATTTCCTGAGCCTCCTTACCCTGAGCGTGTGGCCCGATTGTTCCGATTTGAAGATTAAGTTTCAGTGAATTTTCCGATTGGAAAAGAAAGTTTAGGGACGCTCCAGCATACAAGTATGCGGCAAAAGGACGGTCGATGTAAGAGATATCTGTTATCTGCCCGGATTGTGGATTATACATTTTTTGCCCACCTTCAACTTCCCATATTAGCTTGTTGAGATTTTTAGGAAGCTTTGTTTGGTCGGTTGCGCGCCTTACATAGATAAAAAGGCCGTTCGTATAATATCTGTCCTGACCATAAGCAAGATATGCGTCGTTGTCACTTCGAAAGCCGAATTCATTTTTAAATGCCGTAGGCTGCGCAGATGAAGTAAATGCAAATGAGACCAACGCAAGCAAAAAGAATGATATCAATCTGATCATTTTGGCATCAAACTTTTCCGGTTGAAGAACATATATACTCAAAAAGTGTAACCAAGACTCAATCCTGCATAGTAAGGAATGAAGAATCCTTTACCAAATATTGGTGTCAATCCCGCCCTGAATGCAAATCCACTATTTACGGGCTGCAAACGATATGTAAAACTCATCGTGCCGAGCACATTACTAGCCTCTTCGTCAAACAATGAAAAGTCGTCGCCTCCTGCAGCAATAACAGTCGCACCCAAGCCAACCTCAAACAAGTGTTTTCCGGTGCCTAACAGATAATTCAATCCTATGGGTACAGTAGTAACATGATCTCCATCAATTGCAATATATCCGATTCCGGCACGACCACCAAGACCATTACGTTTGTTTGAAAATCGGGTGTCGTAGTTCGCGGTGAAGAGCAATCCCTGACCGCCAACCTCCACGAAAACATTTTGCGCTCGGGATTGATCGCCGGATGGAAGTTTGGTACGTTCATCTGTTTGCTGCACCTGGCCAATACTTATTGCTG
Organism: Daejeonella lutea; assembly: GCF_900168015.1. Taxonomy (GTDB): domain Bacteria; phylum Bacteroidota; class Bacteroidia; order Sphingobacteriales; family Sphingobacteriaceae; genus Daejeonella; species Daejeonella lutea. The sequence continues at coordinate 219,852 of NZ_FUYR01000001.1, forward strand.
GTATAAGCAAGGCTGCAAGAAGTGTTAACATGTAAGTCTTTTTCATAATCGTAGTTGTCAAAACAAAAAAGGTTCAAAACATAAGATACGTAATAAACAAATGAATTAGTTCACCGTGGCTGTTTCCTTTGCCTCTTTAACTGTAAGATCAATGGCGTCTTTCACCTTATCCTTTATCAAGGCAAATTCGATCACCTCTTTCATTTCCGACACATAGTGAAAATTAAGATCCTTTATATAGTCCTCTTTAATTTCAAGGATATCCTTTTGATTGGATTTGCAAAGGATTATGTCTTTGATATTAGCTCTTTTTGCAGCTAATATTTTCTCTTTGATTCCACCGACCGGTAAAACTTTACCTCTCAGGGTAATTTCGCCTGTCATGGCGAGATGCGATTTTACACGGCGCTGGGTAAACGCTGAGGTTAAAGCTGTAAGCATTGTTATTCCGGCTGAGGGACCATCTTTAGGAGTGGCCCCAGCAGGCACGTGTACATGTACGTCCCATTGATCAAAAAGACGGTGATCGATTCCGAATTTTGAAGCATGAGCACGCAAGTAGGCCATAGCTATAGTAGCTGACTCTTTCATTACATCCCCAAGGTTACCGGTAAGAGATAATTTTCCTTTTCCCGGGCTTAGGCTGGCTTCAATAAATAAAATGTCGCCCCCAACCTGTGTCCATGCAAGACCCGTAACTACCCCAGCAACATTGTTATTCTCATAAAGATCCTTATCGAACATTGGAGGCCCAAGAATTTTTTCGACGTCTGCTTTGCTTATTGCTGGGTTATATTCCACTTCCATGGCTATTTTGGTCGCAATTCCCCGGACTAATGAGCCTACTTTTTTCTCCAGGCCACGAACCCCTGATTCACGGGTATAATCTTCAATTACTTTTTCGATTATGGGTGATTTCAGCGATATGTTCGCTGTCTTTAGACCATGTTGCTCGCGTTGTTTTGGGAGCAGGTGCTGTTTAGCAATTTCTATTTTTTCCTCTATTGTATATCCGTTAACCTCAATTATTTCCATCCTGTCTAATAGGGCAGGCTGGATACTGCTAAGAGAATTTGCAGTTGCGATGAACATCACATTTGACAGGTCGTAATCGACCTCCACATAGTGATCGTAAAACGCATTATTTTGTTCAGGATCCAGCACTTCTAGTAGGGCTGAGGAAGGATCTCCGCGGAAATCATTACCCACCTTATCGATCTCGTCCAGGACAAATACCGGATTTGATGTCCCGGCTTTTTTGATGGATTGGATAATCCTGCCCGGCATGGCACCAATATACGTCTTGCGATGACCTCTTATTTCTGCTTCATCCCGAATGCCGCCCAATGCCATCCGCACATATTTTCTCCCCAAAGCTTTCGCTATCGATTTTCCAAGAGATGTTTTTCCAACTCCCGGAGGACCAACAAGACACAGGATCGGTGCTTTCATGTTGTGCTTTAACTTAAGCACAGCCAGATATTCAATGATGCGTTGTTTAACTTTTTCAAGACCATAATGGTCTTTTTCAAGAACCTTTTCCGCTCTTTTTAAGTCAAAATTGTCCTTAGTAAATTCATTCCAGGGGAGATCTAGCAGAACTTCCAGATAGTTGATTTGAATAGAATAATCCGCTGCTGCAGGATTCATTCGTGCCAGCTTCTCGATCTCTTTGCCAAAATGATCACCAGCTTCTTTCGACCATTTTTTCTTTGATGCCCGAGCTCTCAGGTTTTCAACTTCGAGATCCGGTGAATTGCCTCCAAGTTCTTCCTGGATTGTTTTAAGCTGTTGATTAAGGAAGTAATCCCGCTGTTGTTTATCCAGGTCAACCCTTACTTTAGATTGTATTTGATTTTTCAGTTCCTGCATCTGAAGTTCGACAGTCAAATGTTCCAGAACCATTTTCGCTCTTTCGCGAAGATTTGCGACCTCGAGCATCTGTTGCTTGGCGGCAACGTCAGCATTCATATTCGAGGAGATAAAATTAATCAGGAAAGAAGCGCTTTCAATGTTTTTGATGGCTATACCAGCTTCGCTGGGAATATTAGGAGATAACTGGATGATCTGCATAGCCATCTCTTTAATCGAAGCCATTAACGCCTTGAACTCTTTGTCCGGCTTCGGCCTCAACTCTTCAAATTTTTGGATGGAGGCTTTAATATAAGGATCACTCTGAACTTCCTCATTCAGGCGAAAACGCTGCTTACCCTGAATGATAACCGTTGTGTTTCCGTCGGGCATTTGCAGCATTTTTATTATTAATGCCACGGTCCCAACCTCATTTAACTGATCAAAAGTAGGATCCTCGATTGCAACATCGCGTTGAGATACTACTCCTATAATTCTGTCGCCTCTGTAGGCGTCTTTAATAAGTTTAATAGATTTATCTCTGCCTACCGTAATAGGAATAACTACTCCAGGAAATAAGACGGTATTACGTAATGGCAGGATGGACAATATGTCCGGTGTTTCTTCATTGTTCATTTCCTCTTCGTCCTCCTGTGACATCAAAGGAAAGAACTCAGTATCTTCGTTTATTAAAGGCAATGTTCTGTTAAAATCAAAATTGTCGTAATTACTCATCTATATCTTGGAAAACGTCATAATGACAGTAAAGCGATCTAATCGCGGCTAAAAATGCTGTAATTGGTAAAAGTGCAAGGGATGTGCCAATTCATCCGATGTATGAAATTAGTCGATTTTAAATTATTTTTCAGACAAATCTTCTGAATTGGAGATGTTCGTTTTTAATAATGTTTAAGCCCTTTTTCTTTTCTATGAACGATTTTTTTTCTTGTATTTAGTAAAAGTAGTACATTTAAAAATAAATCATTCCGCATACCGTTATTGAACGAGACCAATTTGTTATTAACCCACATGAGATCATATACACTTCTTTTATCCTTAGTTCTTCTTACCACTTTCGTTTTTGCTCAGAATCCAAATTATAAAATGGGTGAAAGGGCGCTTATTAATGGGGATTTTAAATCTGCTGTTACAAGCCTTGAAAAGGCATTAGCCGCCGACAGCAATGATGTAAATACATTGTATATGTTGGGCTATTCATATTATCACGCTGGAAACTACAATAAGGCGGTAACAACTTTTAACAGGGTTGTTTCATTAAAACCAGCAGAGAATAGTGCGTATTATTATCGTGGCAAGGCACGTAATATCATGGCAAATGATACGAAAGGTCTATCAAATCCCGATCGTGAGAAACTGCTGTTATCCTCTATAAGAGACTTTACCAAGGCAATTGAGCTTAACGCCGATGATGTGAAACTTTACCAAAATCGCGCGGTTGCCTATCGTGACTACGGCGTGCTTAAAGGCCAGAAGATCCCAAATTTCCAGGATAAGACAAAGGCTGTGAATGCCTTTAAATCATGCATAAGTGATTTTGAGAAGGTGTTGAGCCTAACTCCCGGACGTAAGGATATCACTACACAGTTAGCAGATGCAAAAAGCTACATGCAAAATTTGAATTAGAATTTATTCGAGTTACATTTACACAAGAGCCCCGTTTTTAACGGGGTTTTCTTTTGATGAATTTTCCAACATAAAGGCAATTGTTAAAATCTATCCGCAAATTCGAAAACCTGCATATTACCTGCTGGCTGCTGAAGGATACCTGCTGGGTTATGGATTTGAAGACGCTGGGACTGATTATGATCGTTCCCACCCTTTGTCTTGCGCTCTACATTACTTACCGGTTCAGAGCTGTACCAGCTGAATTTTATCACAATATTGCCGTGTGCTCGTGGATAATGGCTAATACGATTTGGATGATTGGAGAATTCTTCTACGATGATTCGTTTAGGCCTTACGCTATTGTGTTTTTCCTGCTCGGTCTTTTGGTTCTGGCAATTTATTACCTTTTTGTTCGCAACAGAGTAAAAGAATCTGAACTCACAGACCTTATTTGATCAGTTCCGCGCGACCCGCATGCCAAAATCCTGTACCCAATAAAGGTTTGTTTCCGCAACTCCAATTTCTTTAAAGCTGTTATTCATAATGTTTTTGCAGTGACCCTCGCTTTTGAGCCAGCTTGTCATCACCTGATCAATAGATTTCTGGCCAGCAGCAATATTTTCGCCGAATGCATAGGTGCGCATGCCGGACAGGGTATAACCTGCTTCCTCAATTCTGTTTTTAATCGTTTTTCCGGAAAGACTAGTGTGATTGAAATATTTCTTTCGGGACATATCTAAGGCATGACCATAAGCTGAACGCTCAAGCATGGTATTCCAGCGTAATGGTTCCACCGGTGGCATATATGTTTTACCACATTTGCAACCATTTGTACGAACCTTGTTTATTCTCGTAAGGAAATCGTTCTGAAAACGATTTAAAGACGCCGATTCCCCAGGATCGGGTCTCATTCCCATGCATGACAACAAAACCAGCACAGGTAAAGCTAAAGTTAAACGCCTCATATTCTTATGAGCAGATAACGTCTGTACGGAATGATTATTGGATGATTACTTAAAAATTCCGGAAATTTTATAATTGTTATTTCCTAGGAAGAGTACGTCCTGCCTTTTTATAATCTGGTATAGCGAATCCGGGCTATAAGATAATTCTTCGGAGGAACTATATAAAGCATTGTTTGTCATGTTGACAATAGACACCGTTTTAATCTCTCCTGCCGTATTTTTTTTGATCTTTATCGAACGTGTTCGCAGTTTTGAATCAGCAGCCGTATAGGTAGTAATGCTATTGTCGTTGTTAATAGTATAGCTGCTGCTCCATGCAGGCTTATTTATATCAGACTCAATAAACAAACTAAGCTCACTTTCCCAGTCGGGCAAAATATTGTTTCTGCTTTCTGAAACACCGTTTCTGCTCACCGTCTTATCAACGTATGTTTTTTGTTTAGTGAGTCGGGTAATTTCTTCGGAAAAGAATGTTTTCAGGTCGACATATTTCATTTTCTTTACTTCCTCTGGGGGTCCGCAGGAAGAAAAGAGTATAAAAATGAAAATTAAGCGTAGGCCATTCATCAGGAAACAAGGACCTGGCCAGTCATGATTGGGGGAATCGGCACGTTCATCATGGTTAGTATACTGGGCGCTACATCTCCCAGTTTTCCATCTGCTATTCGGTGAAAATCCTTGTCAATTAATATACAGGGTACCAGATTCGTCGTATGTGCGGTATTAGGAGAGCCATCTTCGTTTATCATAAAATCTGCATTTCCATGATCTGCAAGAATGATAAATGAGTAACCATTTGCGATTCCACACTCAACAACAGTTTTCAGGCAGCGGTCAACAGTTTCAACTGCCTTTATCACGGCACTAAATACACCTGTATGACCAACCATGTCCGGATTGGCAAAATTCAGGCAAACAAAATCAGGCCAGCCAGTTTGTAGCTCTAAGCATATTGCCCGGGTAATTTCCTCGGCACTCATTTCGGGTTTGAGGTCGTAAGTGGCGACCTTTGGCGATTGGATAAGAATCCTTTTTTCCTGACGGAATTCCATTTCCCTACCACCTGAAAAGAAAAATGTAACGTGAGGGTATTTCTCGGTTTCAGCAATCCGAACCTGGTTTTTAAAATTTGCTTCCAGTACCTCTCCAATCGTATTACTTAGATCATCTTTTGTGAAAACAACCTGAACATTATTAAACGTATCGTCGTAGCTGGTCATAGTTACATAGTGCAATGGTAATGGCACCATGTTATATTCTGGAAACGCTTTTTGTGTTAGGGCAGTAGTTATTTCCCGACCCCTGTCAGTACGGAAATTGAAACAGATGACGACGTCGCCCGTTTCAATTTTTCCTACCGGCAAACCATCATTGTCAATTTTGACAATTGGTTCAATAAATTCGTCGGTAATACCCTCATCATATGAACGTTGAATGCTTTCTGAAATGTCATGACTTAACTTTCCTTCGCCATGTACCAGAAGGTCATATGCAAGTTTCACGCGTTCCCATCGGTTATCCCTATCCATAGCGTAATATCTTCCGATGGCAGAGGCAATAACTCCGCCTGATTTTTGGAGGTGATCCTCCAGTTCGAGGATAAAAGATAAACCCGAATTCGGGTCGGTATCACGGCCATCCATAAATGGATGAACATAAACATTTTTGACATTATTTTGCTTTGCCGCATCGCAAAGCCCCTTCAAGTGATTTATGTGTGAATGAACACCTCCGTTAGACAAAAGCCCAATGAAGTGTACATTTTTATGAGATTCGCGGGCGTAATCAAATGCAGATTTTAAAATTGGATGGTTAACGAGTTCATTTTCACGGACTGCTTTGTTAATCCTCCCAAGATCCTGATATACTACTCGCCCAGCACCCAGATTCATGTGGCCGACTTCAGAATTACCCATCTGTCCGGCAGGAAGACCTACTGCTTCGCCGGATGCTTCCAATTTTGAGTTTGGATAGGTCCTGATTAAGCTATCAAAAAATGGTGTTTCTGCTACGCTGACAGCATCAGAACTGTCGTGTTTACCGTAACCCCAACCATCCAGTATGAGGAGTATTGCTTTTTTATTTTCCACATGCAAATATACATGTGCCGTTTAAAAAATCGCATAAAATTTCCATTATGGCATACTTTTAGAACAATGTGCACTGATATGAGAGCCAAATTTTTTCTCCTTGTAGTTTTTTTGCTAATGGGAGTTTCAAATTCGGGAGCGCAGCAAACGGATTTGATAGACTCTTTGGCGAGGTATTTTCGCGCCGCCGACGCAGCGAAGATAGCTGATGAATTTTCCTCTAAGCTCCAATTAAACATTCTTGACGAAGAAAGTGTTTATTCAAATGCTCAGGCCGAGCAAATTATGCGCGATTTTTTGTCGAAAAACAAACCAGTTTCAGTTAAAATAATAAGTAGGCTTAGTTCTAATCCAAGTTATAAACTGGCAGTGCTTTCGATGGTAACAGGTAAAGATAAATTCCGAATTTCTATTTCATTAAGCAGTAGCGGGACAAGATTTCTTATCAAAGAAATGAGAATAGAATATGACAAACAATAATTTTTGTAATAAGTATTTCTATTTTTGACCTCAACCAATTCCAATGAAATCAGAGACCTTATCACTTCATGAATTCATCCGTAATGCCCTCACTGAAGATGTAGGGAACGGTGATCACACTTCACTGTCAACTATCCCTAAAGGTCAGCAAGGCCGCGCGAAGCTACTAATAAAAGATACCGGGATTTTGGCCGGTGTTTCAGTGGCGTTAGAAATTTTCAAGATCGTTGATCCCTCACTTACCATAGAGGTTCTCATTAAAGATGGCGAATCCGTTCAACCAGGTGACGTGGGATTTTATGTAGATGGCAGTGTGCACGCCATCTTGATTGCAGAACGCCTTGTTCTTAACACGATGCAACGCATGAGTGGAATTGCTACCACTACCCATAATGTAGTTAAATTGCTTGAAGGTACTAAAACAAAAGTCCTTGACACAAGGAAAACGACGCCTGGTTTGCGATATCTCGAAAAGTTGGCAGTAAAAATAGGAGGGGGTGTTAATCATAGATTTGGATTATACGATATGATTCTTATTAAGGACAACCATGTCGACTATGCAGGCGGTACAGCAAAAGCTATTGAGGCTTCAAAAAAATATTTGAAAGCGAATAATTTAGATATCCCAATTGAAATTGAAGTGCGGAACATGGCAGAGCTAAATGAAGTGATCAACAGCAGTGGTGTTGATCGTATTCTGCTAGATAATTTTACTTTTGAAAAATTGAAGGAAGCGGTAGCTTTAATTAATAAACGATTTATCACCGAAGCCTCAGGCGGTATAACCGAGGAAAATGTTCTTGAATATGCCCTGTGCGGAGTAGATTACGTATCGATGGGAGCATTGACCCATTCTGTTAAAAGCCTAGATATGAGTTTAAAGGCCGTTAAGAGCAATTAAATTAATCAATCTTAGCCCATACACTTGTATGAATTAGTATAATTGTACCTGAATGATATCTATATACTCGGTCTCAGCTCTGCTTTTTGCCTATTTGTTTGGATCTATACCCACAGCTGTATGGATCGGCCAGGCATTCTACGGGATCGATGTTCGGGAGTACGGGAGTGGGAATGCAGGGGCCACCAATACTTTTAGAGTTCTTGGTAAAAAGGCAGGTATTGCAGTGATGCTGCTCGACATTTTTAAAGGCTACACAGCAACAAACTTAGCCTACCTCATTGGTTTATCGGTTACTGGCCCTCAAAATTCAGTACAATTTGTAAATTATCAGCTAGCCCTCGGTATAACAGCTGTTATGGGACATCTATTTCCTGTTTTCGCAGGTTTTCGAGGAGGCAAGGGTATAGCAACATTATTTGGAATGATATTAGCAGTACAGTCGGAGGCAGCGATGCTTTGCGTTCTTACCTTTGTTATAGTATTGTTGATTTCTAAATATGTATCACTAAGTTCTATCCTTGCCGGATTCAGTTTTCCCCTTAGTGTTATTTTTATTTTTCAGTCTCCAATACGTTCTGTAGTGTTATATGGAATGAGTATTTGCGTGCTGATTCTGGTCACACATCAAAAAAATATTGAACGTCTTTTAAAAGGTAAAGAATCCAAAGTAAATCTGTTTAAAAAGAAATAGAATTAATCAACTTATTTAAAACAGAATTATGAAAAGATTACAATTATTTGGCGCGGTGGCGATTAGCACTGTGCTATTATCCTGTTCGCAGGTGCCACTTACGGGACGCAGTCAGCTTAGTCTAGTTGATGATGCAGTACTTCAACAACAGGCTTCTGAAGCTTACCAACAATTTTTAAGAGATCCTTCAACAAGAATCATATCGAGTGGAGCAAATGCTCAGAAAGTGAAGAGTGTGGGTAATAAACTTGCCAGCGCAATTAATCGCTATATGAACGCAAACGGATATGGTGATAAATATAACTACAATTACCAGTTCACTTTAGTGGACAGTAAAGAGATAAATGCATGGTGTATGCCGGGTGGAAAAGTTGCTGTCTATTCAGGAATATTGCCTGTCACTCAAACTGATGCCGGACTTGCCACAGTAATGGGGCATGAAATTGCTCACGCAATTGCACAGCATGCTGCTGAAAGATATTCTCAGATGACGCTTGCTCAGGGCGGTGGTGCCATTGTTGGTGCGGCAGTGGGCGGCAGGTCAGAAGGTACGCAACAAATAGTTGGGCAGTTATATGGCTTGGGCGGACAGTTGGCCCTGTTAAAATACTCACGTAATCAGGAAAGTGAAGCAGATAGACTGGGATTGATCTTTATGGCTATGGCTGGTTATAACCCAGATGAGGCAGTTTCTTTTTGGCAGCGTATGGCTTCAGCTAAAGAAGGTGGTGGTGCTCCACCAGAATTCTTAAGCTCACACCCAAGTGATGCTACACGTATCGCTGCAATACAAGCTCTGTTGCCGGAAGCAAGACAATTTTATAAAGGTGGCCGAACTGCAGCAAACTAAAAGTTATATATTTAACAAAAAACCCGGTTTATCCGGGTTTTTTTTTGAGCCAATGGGTCGATCGATACTAGCTCTTATCTCCCAATTCGCAATTTAATTTGTTAAAGGGTTTCTATTGAGTTAACACTTCCATGATCGCCTGCGCTTTTAGTATACATTCTTCATGCTCCTTTTCAGGATTCGAATCGATGGTGATAGCCCCGCCTGTATGGAAGGATAAATATTTATTTTCTTTGTTATACAATAAAGTTCGTATTACAACGTTAAAGTCGAAATCTCCATTGGGAGCAAAGTATCCCACTGCTCCTGAGTAAACACCCCTTTTGCTGCGTTCATATTTTTCCGCCAAGGCCATTGCCCTGATTTTCGGTGCCCCGGTCATTGAACCCATTGGGAATGTATTTGCAATAACTCTTGAATTGGTAAGGTCTTCAGCTTTTTCGCAGACAACTGTTGAGATCAGTTGGTGAACTTGCTTGAAGCTATAGATGCCAAAGAGTTCCTCCACCTTCACAGTGCCCGGGCGGGCACTTTTGGTAAGATCATTTCGTACCAGATCTACGATCATTACATTTTCTGCCAACTCCTTTTCATCAGATTGCAAATGCTTCTTCATATCATCGTCCAGAATTTTATTACTGTTTCGTGCACTTGTTCCTTTTATGGGTTGCGAAATGAGCTTGTCACCTCGACGACTTAGGAAACGTTCCGGTGTCGCTGACATAATATAGCGTTCACCGACTTTCATATAACATGAAAAGGGTGTTGGGGAAATTGTATTTAATCGAATGAATATGCTAAGGGGATTGATCTCAGCATTTTCAGCAAAAAATTCCTGACAGAAATTAATTTCATAAATATCTCCCCGGCGAATGTGTTCCTTTAATTTTTCGACCGTGGATTCATATTCATCCTTGCTGAAACGTGATTGAATGCTGATCGGAGAAACTGTCTGCGTAGAATCAATGATCATGTTATTGATATTTGTCCAGATTACTTCACAATCAGTTCCGGTGATACTAACTTCTGAGCCTTTGACGAGTATCGTATATTCAGGGATGAAAAAATATAGCTCAGGAAAGTCAAGGTTGTCTGGATTGCTTGAATGCAGGTCTTCCAGTTCGTTTTTCAGATCGTAGGAAAAATAGCCAGGGATAAAACCTGCATTGTGAGCAAGGAAGTTCTCCAGTTCCTGGAATGAATTCCCGGACGAGGTGCTAATTTTTCTTTTCGCACCTGCGGCTACAAGTGTGTCGAATGCCGTGTAAGGATCTGAATAGTGGTTCGAATCAAAATAACAGACATCATCAAAAGAATTTGCCCAGTGCAAAGCTTTCAATTTAAAAGTATCCGGATCAGAACTAGCGAAAACTTTAGGAACAGGCACTTTATTGAGTATTTTCTGCGATGCCTTCAGCGTTTTTAGTTCAGAATGAGTGTTTGCACTCTATCTGGGCCTACTGAAAGGTATTTTACAGGTACATTCAGATGTTTCTCAAGGTAAGAGATATACGACTTTAACTTTGCAGGAATTTCGTCCAGCTCTCTTATTCCTGTGAGGTCCTCAGCCCAGCCTGGGATGGCTTCAAAAATTGGCTCAGGTTTCACTGCCTGAATATCGTAGGGCATGTAATCGATAATCTCTCCATTATATTTATAGCTAGTGCAAGCGTAAATAGTTTCAAAGCCGCTTAGTACATCTGCTTTCGTCATTACCAGTTCGGTAACGCCATTTAGCATGATTGCATATTTCAACGCTGGCAAATCAATCCAACCACAGCGACGCGGCCTACCGGTTGTAGCACCGAATTCATGGCCTATGCGCCTTAACTCTTCACCGGTCTCATTCTCGAGTTCCGTAGGAAAAGGTCCACTGCCCACACGGGTGCAATAGGCCTTGAAAATACCAATTACATTGCCGATGCTCCTTGGTGCTACACCTAAACCGGTACAAGCTCCTGCTGAAGTCGTATTTGAAGAAGTCACAAATGGGTACGACCCAAAGTCAATGTCCAGCATCGTTCCCTGCGCTCCTTCAGCAAGTACTTTCTTGCCTTCGTTAAGGTATTTATTAACAAAGTGTTCGCTGTCAACCTGAGGTATAGTTTTAAGTAATTCTACTGCTTCGAAGAAGGCAGCTTCTTTTTCAGAAAAATCAGGAATCTCACCGTAATGGGCTAGTATAGACAAATGCTTATTCACAAGTTTGCTATAACGTTCACGGAAATCGGAAAGAGTTGTATCTCCCACTCTCAATCCATTTCTTCCCGTTTTATCCATATAAGTTGGTCCTATTCCTTTCAGTGTCGAACCAATTTTATCAGCCCCCATCTTGGTCTCAGATGCGGCATCTAAAAGCTGGTGGGTTGGCAGAATCAGATGTGCTTTTCTTGCAATTACAAGTCTTTTTTTCGCTACAGGGTCGAATCCGTTATTTTTTAAATTATCAAGTTCCCTTTTTAAAATAATCGGATCGATAACAACACCATTGCCTATGAGGTTCATTGCATTGTCATTGAAAATGCCTGAAGGAATTGTATTCAGAACATATTTTTGATTGTCAAATTCCAGTGTGTGGCCAGCATTTGGGCCGCCCTGGAAACGTGCAATCAAATCGTATTGAGGACATAATACATCCACAATTTTTCCTTTTCCTTCGTCGCCCCATTGGAGGCCTAGCAATACATCAAGTGTCATTATATTTATTAAGGGAGTATGGTATGAGATTAATTCTTGTGGGCGTATGATTCGCAGCTGCCTTCTTTTAGCCGGCCGCAATTGCCATAGAGGTTTAATGAATGGTGCTTTATGTCGAACTTAAGTATGTCACCCATCATACTTTGAATTTGCTGGATTCGCGGATCGCAGAACTCAACAACCTTTCCGCAATCAATACAGATGATGTGGTCATGTTGTTTATACCCGTATGACTTTTCAAACTGGGCCATATTTTTACCAAACTGATGTTTGGTAACCAGGTCACAAGAAACGAGTAGCTCAAGAGTATTATAAACTGTCGCACGACTCACCCGATACTTCTTGTTTTTCATGTGAATATATAGTGATTCCACATCGAAATGGTCGTTCCGCGAGTATATTTCTTCCAGAATTGCATATCGCTCAGGAGTCTTCCTTAAGCTTTTGTTTTCCAGATAAGCTTCGAAAATTTTAATTACCAGCGCAATTGTATCTTGTCCGGGCATAGTGCGATTAAATGACAGGCAAATTTATCCAAAAAAATAGGAATATCATTATTTAATTCAGGAAGCTTTGACCAGGTCTTCTGACTGGGAGTCGAACCGGGTTACCGAAGTTACACCCGGGACAGTTTTAAGTTTTGCGATCATTGAATCGAGGTGAGCTGTATTGTTAACATACACCATAATGGAACCATCAAACATGCCCTCGTTAGTGTCAACGGTTATCGAACGCATGTTAACTTTGAAGTCTCCTGAAATCACTGTGGTAATGTTATTAATGAGTCCCACATCGTCGATTCCGATAATTCTGAGTCCGGTTAGGAATGCTAATTCCTTTTGGGAGTTCCATCTGGCTTTGACAATTCTGTAACCGTAATTAGACATTAGTTTCGCCGCATTTGGACAATTGGTGCGGTGGATCTTAATTCCATCTCCAACGGTCACAAATCCAAAAACATCGTCTCCCGGGATTGGGTTGCAGCAGGTAGAAAGTTTGTAGTCAAGTTTCTGCAGGTCTTCGCCGATCAATAGCGTATCGTTGTCGCTTTTTGATTTTTTTGCAAACTGTTCCGGTGTAAGATTTTCAGGTCTTTCCGGCTTGTTTTCTATAACTTTTTCCGAAGTGACGAATTCCTTAAGTTGCTTAACATCTATTAAGCCTTTTGCAACGTTGAAGAAAAGGTCAAGGGTGGACGGAAGCTTGAAATAATACGTCAGCTTGTAAAGGTTATCGGTGTTATACGTAATCTTCAGGGATTTAAGCTTTCTTTCAAGAATTTCCTTGCCTTGTTCGGCGATCTTACGTTTCTCCTCCTTAAGTGAAGATTTAATCTTTGACTTCGCTTTAGCCGTAACAACGAAATTCAGCCAGTCCTCTTTGGGCGATTGCTTGCTTGAGGTTATTACTTCAACCTGGTCGCCATTCTGCAGTTTATATGAGAGCGGTACAAGTTTATGATTGACTTTGGCGCCAATACAGCTTGCTCCGATATCGGTGTGTATTTCGAAAGCAAAATCGAGTGCGGTAGCGTTTACTGGTAACTGGATCAGTGCCCCTTTTGGTGTGAAAATGAAGATCTCATCAGAAAATAAATTCATTTTGAAATCGTCCAGGAAATCGAGAGCGTTTGATTCAGGGTTATTCAACATTTCCCTAACCTTGTGGATCCATTGATCAAGCCCGCTGTCTACACCACTATCGGCAGATGGTTCTTTGTATTTCCAATGAGCAGCAAAACCTTTTTCAGCAATTTCATTCATCCGTGTCGTTCGGATTTGAACTTCAACCCACTGGCCTCTTGGGCCCATAACGGTTGTGTGAAGCGATTCGTAACCATTTGCCCGTGGAGATGATATCCAGTCCCGCAAACGATCTGGGTTGGGATGATAAAGGTCTGTAACAATCGAATAAGCCTTCCAGCAATCGGACTTTTCATTATCAGGTTTGCTGTTTAGGATGATCCTGATTGCAAAAAGGTCATACACCTCATCGAAGGGAATATTCTTCTTTCGCATTTTGCTCCAGATCGAATGTATCGATTTTGGACGGCCGTACACATCAGCCTCGAGACCCTGCTCATTCAATATCTCGCTGATTGGCGCTATAAAATCCCTGACAAAATTTTCCCGTTCAGTTCTCTTTTCGTTTAGTTGCTGGGCGATAAATTTGTAGGTTACCGGTTCCATGTACTTCATGGAAAGATCTTCCAGTTCCGACTTTAACGTGTAAAGACCCAGCCTGTGTGCAAGGGGGGCATACAAATAAACTGTCTCGGAAGAAATTTTCAACTGCTTATCACGGGGCATGAAGTCCATGGTGCGCATGTTGTGCAGCCGGTCGGCAAGCTTTATTAGAATTACCCTGACGTCGTCAGCCAGAGTAAGCAGCATTTTTCTGAAGTTTTCAGCTTGAAGTGAACTATTATAATCGAATACTCCTGAAATTTTGGTAAGGCCGTCGATTATTTTAGCTACTTTTTTTCCGAACTCCCGTTCGATATCCTCTAACGTAATGTCAGTATCTTCCACAACATCGTGGAGCAAAGCGCACACAATTGAAGTAGTTCCAAGACCAATCTCTTCTGCAGCTATCTGAGCAACAGCAACAGGGTGGTAAATGTAAGGTTCGCCGGATTTCCGGCGCATATCCTGATGACTTTCTAAAGCCATATTAAAGGCTAGACGAATCATTCGCTTGTCGCCCTTTTGCATAGTAGATTTGCACGCCCTCAGTAAAGCTCGATACCTTTTGAGAATTTCCTTTTTCTCAGCTTCCAGATCAATCACAAGTTCTTTCATCCTTTTATTATCGTTCTTTAGCGGCGATGAAACTAACGTGATTTATTATGATCTCCCTGCAGAACTGGGTTAATCACGATGGTTTCATCATCTAAATGCAATAGCTCACTATATTAAAACGTTTAGCATGCTTAATGGGTTACTTTAAGTATGTAACGAGTATTAATATATATAAAATATTAGCTGTAATTTTGCAGAGTATAAATTTATGAAATTTTTTAGGCTATCGGTAATTCTTTGTGTGGTTTTGATGTCAAAAACGGCATTAGCCCAGTATAAGAATGACCCAACTATAAAAGGAGTAAAGGATACGATCAGGGTTGCAGTAACGAATGTGGATGACGAGCTGATACCGTGGATAGGACTGCCGGAAGTCGTGATACTAGATACACGAATATTCAAATCAGCAGCAGAAAAAGCTAAATTTAACAGATTGCGATATAACGTTCTCAAAGTTATGCCTTATGCAATGTTCGCCCGGCAGCGTTACTCCATACTACAAACAGATCTTGCACATGCTAAGTCTAAACGGGAACAGCGCATTTTGGTAAAAGCATTTGAAGGTGAAATAAAGGCGATGTTTAATCGCGAAATTAAGAATCTAACAATAACTCAAGGCGGAATTTTGATAAAATTAATCGATCGAGAGACTGGTAATAGCAGTTATGATCTTGTTAGAGAAATGAAGGGTGGCGTTACGGCTTTCCTTTATCAATCTGTTGCCCGTATCTTTGGTAATAACCTTAAAAACAAATACGATCCTCAGGAAGATCGCGACATTGAAGCGATCATCCAGTCTTCTGGTTATTACATGTACAATCTATGACAGAAAAGTCGATTTATCAATTCTCCGTTCAGACCCAGGATGGAGAGAATAAGAATTTAATAGATTATAAGGATAAGGTTCTTCTTATTGTAAATATAGCCTCTGAATGTGGTTTTACTCCCCAGCTAAAAGATCTTGAAGTTTTAAGAAAAGATTTCGAAGGCGACGACTTTGCGATTCTTGCATTTCCATCTAACGATTTCGGCGGACAAGAACCTTTGGATGGGCATGAAATTACGAAATTTTGTGAGGTTAATTATGATACCCATTTTGATGTTTTTGAAAAAATCAGAGCCAGGGGCGAGTATGCTCACCCACTGTATAAATTTTTGTCGAGCAAAAAGCTAAATGGAAAAGTTGGAGCCGCGCCGAGATGGAATTTCCATAAATATCTCATCAACCGGGATGGAGAAGTTGTTGATTTTTTCTACCCTTTCACCAAACCGAATTCTTCCAGAATTAAGAAGAAGATTGTTAAACTATTGAATAATAAATCCTTATGAAATTAGATATTCTGGTATTTGCCGTACATCCCGACGACGCTGAACTAGGCTGTTCGGGAACAATTTTAAAGCATATTGCGGCTGGGAAAAAGGTGGGTATCGTTGATTTGACCAGGGGTGAACTGGGCACGCGGGGAACTGCTGAAACCAGGGATGAGGAATCAGCAGAATCAACCAGGATATTAGGTCTGCACGTGAGAGAGAATTTAGAAATGCGGGATGGCTTCTTCAAAAACGATGAGCAACACCAGTTGAAGGTAATCCAAATGATCAGAAAATACACGCCAGAAGTAGTATTATGCAATGCCCTCCATGACCGTCATCCGGACCATGGCCGAGCTTCCGACCTTGTTTATGATGCATTGTTTCTATCCGGTCTGGCTAAGATTGAAACTCAATATGAAGGAAAGTCACAGAAAGCTTTTCGCCCGCGATTAC
Source organism: Daejeonella lutea (assembly GCF_900168015.1). Lineage (GTDB taxonomy): Bacteria > Bacteroidota > Bacteroidia > Sphingobacteriales > Sphingobacteriaceae > Daejeonella > Daejeonella lutea. The sequence goes on from NZ_FUYR01000001.1 coordinate 236,574, forward strand.
TTTTACAGTTCATCCAGGACCGATATATCCAGCCAGATATTTTGGTTGACGTCACTGAGTTTTGGGATAAAAAGCTCGAGTGTATACATGCATTTAAGACTCAGTTCTTTAATCCCGACAATGATGACAAGCAGACTTACATTTCCTCGCCAGAATTTCTGAAGGTCATTGAAGCCCGTTCACGGGAATTGGGAAAATCAATTGGAGCTGTCCATGCCGAAGGTTTTACCAGTAAAAAACTGCTCGGAGTAAACAACTTGTTCGATCTGAGATAAAGGTTCCATCTATCTCATTCAACGAAGAATTTACTCCCTACAATCTTATATTCTAGCTTACTATTTTTTCCAACACCTCCAGGCCTTTATCGACGTGTTCTTCATTGATAATTAATGCCGGCCGGAAGCGGATCGTTTTATCTCCGCAACCAAGGAACATTACATTTTCCTTCATTCCATCTGTAATAAATTTATCACGCATAGTTTTATTCGGGAAATCAAATGCTGTCATTAAACCGCGGCCACGAACATTTGAAAGAATTTCATGCTTGTCTACAATTGACCGGAGACGCTCTTGTAAATAGTTACCCGTAATCGCAGCATTAGCGATTAAATTATCTTCTTCTATAATTTCAAGGATCCTGGTTGATCGCACCATATCAACAAGGTTTCCGCCCCAGGTAGAATTGATTCGAGATGGAACCTTAAAGACATTCGTCTCAATTTCATCAACCTTTTTACCTGCAAGAATCCCGCAGACCTGCATTTTCTTGCCAAAGGCTAGAATATCAGGCCTTGCTTTTTCGCCGAAATGCTCATGTGCCCAGAATTTTCCAGTAAGCCCGACGCCGGTTTGAACCTCATCGTAAATCAGAAAACATTCGTTTTCATCACAAAGCTGACGAAGCTGCTCCAAAAATTCCTGGCGGAAATGGTTATCACCTCCCTCTGATTGGATTGGTTCAATAATGATCGCGCATATATCGTCTTTATTATCGGCAAAAGCCTGCTTAATCTGAGCTATGGAGAGTGCTTCACGTTTCTTTAAATCTTCATATCCTTCATCCGTAAAAGGGAATTTTATCGCAGGAGTGCTCACTCGGGGCCAACCGAATTTTGCAAACCATTTCGTTTTGTCCGGAAGTGTGTTTGTAAGGCTTAATGTATATCCTGAGCGGCCGTGAAACGCTTTTTCAAAATGAATAACTTGTGAACCTCTTTCTCTGGTATAACCTTTCTGATAGTTTTTCTGAACTTTCCAGTCCATAGCCACTTTTAAAGCGTTCTCAATTGCAAGTGATCCGCCAGCAATAAAAAATGCATGCGGAAGGTATTCTGGAATACCCACTCTTGAGAATGTTTCGACAAACTGTGCGTATTGAGTAGTGTAAATATCAGAGTTGGAAGGATTGGTTAACGCGGCTTGCATCAGGTTCTTTTTGAACTCTTCATCATTAACCATTTTAGGATGGTTATATCCGAGAGGTACTGATGCGAAGCAAGTAAAAAAGTCCAGTAAAGTGCGGTTATATTTTGAATCATATATATAAACACCGTTGCTTTTCTCCATATCGAATGTGAGATCGAATCCATCTGCCAGGATGTGCTTACTAAGTGTTTCATTCACCTGATCGGGCGATATTGATAATTTATACATAACGTTTCCTTTAACCTCAAAAATAAAATAAACCGCACAAATGCGCAAATTTCGGCACTTTTCGTCTATTGGGCCCGTAAAATAGGTTTAAACTGTTTAAACCTATTTTTTAAGATAGAGACGAGAACCCTGCTAAATTTTAACGGCAGAATCGAACCACTCAAGCACTCGATTTCTGCCTAAAATCTCTAATACTATGCCATTCTTGAGGACATTCCCAGAATACCTGTCAGGCCTCCGGTATGGATTGCTAGAATTTTGGAACCGGCGGGGAATTTGTCTTTTCTCAAAAGGTCGTAGAGTGCCCAGAACATTTTACCTGTATAAATTGGTTCGATCAAAATCCCAGTCGAGCGGCAGAAGTATTTAACGAAAGAAATGAGTTCCGGAGTAGATTTTGCATATCCGCCAAAATGATACTCCGGATGAAATTCAAATGAACGGTCTGTATACTTTTGAATTTCTTTTTCCAGGAAAGTGCCGCTCTTTAGGACGGGAATAACATGCACTTTTGCAGAAACAAAATTTTTCTGAACACCTTTTATTATTCCTGCGGCCGTAGTGCCGGTGCCTGCGGCACAAAACAGATGATCGTATTTTTCATTGAGCTCTGTCACCAGCTCCGAGCATCCTTTCACACCCAGTTCACCCGCACCACCTTCATCTATGAAAATAGCTTCAGGATCATTTGAAAAGTGCGTGTTAAATAAGTCGTGTTTATCTCTGTATGAAGATCGGTCTATAAACAACAGGCTCATCCCAAAGAGCTTACAGATCATAAGTACATCATTCTGTACTTCTTCTCCCCGAACAATTCCGGTGCTTTTAAACCCGAATTTTGCTGCTGCACAGGCGGTTGCTATAAGGTGATTTGAAAAGGCACCACCGAAAGTTACGAGGTGCTTTTTCTTTTCTGAACTGGCATGAGCAAGGATATATTTGAGCTTCCTCCATTTATTCCCCGAAATAAATGGATGGATCATATCATCCCGCTTTATAAATACTTCTACTTTCTTCTCTTCGAAAAGAGGGTCATGTATCTGTTCTACCGGACTGTAGATGTCTAAGCCAGTCAACACTTTAGGTTTTCTTACTTTCCAAGACCGAACCCAATACCGGCATTGAATGCATTATATTCAGCCATGCTATAAGATCCATAAATCCGGAAAAAAGCGAGATTTAACTGAAAGCCTAGATTTGTTCTGAAGCCACTGATATCAGTTTGTTTTATGTTTACCGGATCGGTAAAGACAGTATATGTGGGCTGGCCTAAAAGAGTTGCTCCGGTCACGATCGGATAATTCCCTTTCAATCCTACGTCAGTCTTGGCAGTGTTGTATCCAAAGCTAAGAAACGGTGTAAACACTAATAATCTTTTAGAGATGATCACTTCGGAGTTTATTCCTGAGAATTGTGCCTCAATTCTTTGATTTGAGAAGTCACCAGATGGTCCTGATGCACCGGATGGAGCAGGAACGTTTAGAGGAACACTATAGTTAAATTGTGTATATCCCAGGGCTACGGCAATATCGATCGGGGTTATTTTATCCACAACACCTGAAATCAAAGGAAGGACTTCAACTTTCAATCCTCCGCCGAACATTCCTACCGCGCCAATATCATCTCCCAGATTAATTTTCGGCATTGCCCTGAGGGTAAACTCCAATCCCCTTGGTAATCCGATACTACCCTGTAATTGTGGTGCTGGAACCAGGCCTATGCCAGTGCCTTCAGGCATACTGAAACGTTCTAGCAGGCGGTTAGATGAGTCGTAAACTCCAAGCTCTACACCAGTATTGCTTGGCCCAGCAAATGTTGGGGTGACTACCTGACTGGCGTTTGTCGGCCTTACGTTTCCGGATAAACCTATTTTGGTGACGTCGAATGACTCGTCCTTTTGCGGCACAACGGCTCCTGTTAATCCAAAACGAAGATCGAAACGCAGCAAGTTTTTAGAGTGCGCGGAATTGTTCCAGCCCGTATTTAATCCGGTACCAAATCCTTTAAACAGTGGTTTTAGATAGGCTTGTGCTAATTTGGTAGCGTCGGCCGGACTTGATTTTATAAGGTCTGAAACATCGCTTTGTGCATTTGCCTGTATGAAGCCAAGCATTAGTAATAAAGCTAATGAAATTCGGAAGTAAAAGGTATTTTTCATTTGTAAAAGGTTGTTTTTAAAAGGTTTACTAGCAACAATTGCCTGCTCACGCAAATCGGCAAGTATGCTTACCCGCATGATTTAATCAACACGTAAAGTTAAACGTTTTAAATTTATCTGATTATAGATATTTCCATCCAGCCATCCTAAAGTCTAATTATCAACTTCTATTATGCGCATATAGTCATCCTAAAGAATTAATTTTGCCGAATGACTTTGGAAAACGATGTTCAGGAAGTTGAAGAACAAGATTTGTATGAACATTTGCGGATTGTTGTGGACAAAGGGCAGGCATTGCTACGTCTGGACAAATTTCTTATCATTCGGACTGAGAATACCTCACGCAACCGGATTCAGAATGCAATAGATGCGGGCAATGTTTTGGTTAACGATAAGGTCGTAAAAGCAAGCTACAAGGTTAAGCCCCATGACGTAATATCACTTGTACTACCACATCCACCCAGGGATACGGAAGTTTACCCTGAGGATTTACCAATTGATATTGTTTATGAAGACGACGATGTAATTCTTGTAAATAAGGCACCTGGTATGGTGGTTCATCCGGGTTTCAATAATTATTCGGGGACCCTTGTAAATGCCCTCGTTCACCATGTGCAACAGCTGCCTCAGTTACCTGGGAATGATGGGAGACCTGGTCTCGTCCATCGTATCGATAAAGACACATCAGGCTTATTACTCGTCAGTAAGAATGAATGGGCGATCACTTTCCTCGCTAAGCAGTTTTTTGATCACAGTATCACACGGAAGTATCTGGCTTTGGTATGGGGCGACCTTAAGGAAGACGGGACAGTCAAAGGATACATTGGGCGGAGCATGAAGGACAGGAAGATAATGGCTGTATACGATGACGAGGCAAACGGGAAATGGTCTGTGACACACTTCAAAGTCCTTGAGCGATTAAACTACGTGACGTTAATTGAATGCCAGCTGGAAACCGGGCGAACCCATCAAATCCGGGCTCATATGAAACATATAGGTCATCCGTTATTTAACGATAGTACATATGGCGGGGACAGGATTATTAAAGGGACTGTCTTCAATAAATATCGTCAGTTTGTAGATAATTGTTTCCAAATAATGCCACGACAAGCCCTGCATGCTAAATCGTTAGGTTTTATACACCCATCAACCCGGAAGTTTATTCATTTCGAGACTGACCTTCCTTCTGATTTCAGTTCCGTTCTGGAAAAATGGCGTAATTATATAAAAGAATAAATGAGTAAGCAGTTCGTTAATTTCAACGGGGATATCGTTCCAGCAGACCAACCAGTTCTCACCATAGCTAATCGCGGCTTCAAATACGGTGACGGTCTTTTTGAGTCAATGCGGTTTTTAAGGGGCGAGTTGAAATTTGCTGAACTTCACAGTGACCGGATTCGCAAAGGCCTGAAATTGTTGAAGATGGATTCATGGTCGACCATTGATACCTGGTTCATGCAGGAGAGGGTGGAAGAACTCGTTCGGAGAAACAAAACCGGCCCTGATGCTCGCATACGCCTTACCGCGTTCCGCGACGGCGAGGGCTTATATAGTCCATCAGCGAATAAAATGGCATATGTTCTGGAAGCATCAAAGGTTACCGAAAGCACTTACTTGCTGAATGATCGGGGGCTGATTATTGATGTTTTCGACGAGCTTACCAAACCGGTAAATATTCTTTCTAACCTTAAAACTTGTAATTCACTGACCTATGTAATGGCGGGCATTTATAAAACACAGAATTCGCTGGACGAAGTCATTGTTCTGAATGACAAGGGGTTTTTGTGTGAAGCGATGAGCTGCAATGCCTTTGTTGTTTACGACAGAAAACTCTATACTCCCGCATTGAGCGAAGGCTGTATTGCAGGTGTTATGCGTCAGGTCGTTATAAAGTTGGCAAAGGAAAATGGTATTGAATTAATTGAGGCGCAAATTAGCCCGGATATATTAAACGAAGCTGACGAAGTGTTTCTTACCAACGCTGCCCGTGGGATACAATGGGTTATGGGCTATAATAACAAAAGGTATTTTAACGAAATTTCTCGCTTTCTAAGCGAGAAACTTAATTCGTTATAAGTTATCACAACCTAACTCCACGAAGAAACTCATCAACCTTCATTCTTTTTTTGCCTTCCAGCTGAAGTTCCAGTACAGAAATAATTCCGTCAGTGCAGGAAAATTTTAGGTAGGTTTTATTGTCGGTCAATACCTTACCCGGTTCAAGATCAGCGTCACTTTTCTCTATATCTGCGCGAAAAACTTTCAGTGTTTTCTCCTGGAGATAAGTAAACGCGGTAGGGTAAGGGCTTAAACCCCGAATAAAATTGAAAACAGTTTCTACGGGTTGATTCCATTTGATTAGACAATCTTCCTTAAAAATTTTCGGAGCAGTTTTTAAATCAAGTTCAGAAGGTTGAGGATATTCTTTATAGTTTCGTTCTTGAATGGCTGTAACCGTTTTCAATAGCAGATGTGCGCCTGTTTCCATTAGCTTATCATGAAGATCCCCGGCAGTATCCGTTTTATCGATGTTCACCGATTGGGAAAGCAACAGGTCGCCTGTATCAATTTCCTGCTTCAGAAAAAAAGTACTCACTCCGGTTTCCCGCTCACCATTGATAATTGCCCAGTTTATAGGAGCGGCTCCACGGTATTGTGGCAGTAGTGATGCATGCAGATTGATAGTTCCCAGTGGTGGCATTGCCCAAACGATTTCAGGTAGCATCCTGAAGGCAACAATTACCTGCAGATCGGCATTGAGCGATCTGAGATGTTCGATGAATAGTGGATCTTTTAGTTTTTGTGGCTGCAATACATTAAGACCTTGTTCTGTTGCATACTTTTTAACGGCCGATTCGTTCAGCTTCTGGCCCCGTCCAGCTGGTTTATCCGGGGCAGTTATCACACCCACAATATCACACCCATTCTCAACTAGTGCTCTTAAAGAAGCAACAGCAAAATCAGGGGTGCCCATAAAAACAATTCTCATATCTGCAGTTAGTGTTAAGTTTCAGCTTACTCCAGTTCAACCGAAATCTAAGCGTAAGTATAATAGGTGCAAACTTAAAACTTAAAGCCTATAACCTGCAATATCATTGATAAAGGAGATATTTCTTTCGCATTATTTTGTACTGTGAAAGTGCAGGTTCCCAACTGTCTCTGATCTCCTGTTCTGATTTTCCTTTAATTATTTGGTTTTTAAGATCCGATGTTCCGGCGAGTTTGTCGAAGTTGCCCATCTGGTTACTTTGAGTAAAGTCAAAAAATTTCGCTTTATCCGGGTAGGCGTTATAAAGTTCTATCAACCAGCTCAGGTTGATTTTTCCCGTCTTTTTGAATTTGTCGGTGTTGTATTTTCTCAGGTCTAATCCATAGGATGCTTTATCTTGATGAAGGGGTGTTTCACTCATACCTTTAATACTTTTAGGCGTAAAGTAAAAAGTATATTTCCCTTTAAGATCAGGATTACCTAAAACCGTAAATGGAAAATAGGTCCCTCGTCCCTGACTAATGATTGTGCCTTCAAAAAGGCATAACGATGGGTAAAGCATGATCGCTTGCTGGGTATTCAGATTCGGGGATGGCTTCACAGGCAACTCATAATTCATTCCATGGGTGTAATTAGCAACCTTTATAATTTTTAACCTGCACTTTACCCCCTTGGCTAGCCAGCCTTCTCCATTTAGCATTTGTGCATATTCTGCTATGGTCAAACCATGAACAATTGGAATTGGGTTTACCCCAATGCCAGATTTTAATTTTGGATCGAGGATCGGGCCGTCTACATAAAAGCCATTAGGATTAGGGCGGTCAAGTATCAGCAATTCCTTATTGTTTTCCGCGCAGGCTTCCATGACATACTGGAGCGTGTTAATATAAGTGTAGAAACGGACACCAACATCCTGTATGTCAAAAATCATTAAATCTACATTTGCGAGATCCTCTTTACTTGGTTTATTATGTTTGCCGTATAATGAAATGACAGGAAGGCCAGTTTTTGCGTCAAAGCTATCGTCAACTTTTATGCCGGCGCTTGCATCGCCACGGAACCCATGTTCCGGTCCAAATATCTTGACGATATTAACTCCACGTGCCTTCAAAATGTCGACACTTGCACTGGTTCCTATGACTGATGTCGGGTTAACCACCATTCCAATTCTTTTTCCCTGCAAGTAAGGTAAATATTGTTCTGTCTGATCCGCGCCCGTCTTAATCTTCCCTTTTATGCGATTAAGGTCGTTCACATTAACGCTGCGTGGATTAGGAACAATGCCGCTCGCTGAATTTATCCGTTGAGCATTAACAGGCATTATATATGTTAAGATAACTAAAACTGTTATTAAGTTTATTTTCGATTTCATATTAATTTTATAGAATATTACCTGTAAGTACGTAATTCAGGAATCAATGAATTTAAAAAAATCGCATCTTTGGACACCATTTAAATCATTCCAGCTTGAATCTCCCGTTATTTATTGCCAAGCGAATTACGTTTAATTCAGAACGGACTTTTTCCAAACTCATTGTACGCATAGCAATCCTTGGGATTATGCTTGGACTTGCTGTGATGATACTTTCCGTTGCAATTGTTAAAGGATTCAAGTCAGAGATCAGGGAGAAAGTGCGGGGTTTCTCAGGGGATATTCAGATCTCAAAACTCGACCTGAATACGTCATTTGAGAACTCTCCGTTTTCTGTTTCCAAGGATACACTCAATCAACTTGCTTCTATGCCCGGAGTGAGTTACCTGCAGGCTTTTGCAACTAAGCCTGGAATTATAAATACAAATAATGAAGTCGAAGGAGTCGTCCTAAAAGGTGTTGATCGCAGCTATCGGTGGGAGTATTTTAAGAATACCCTCGTTGCCGGAAACGTCATTGATTTTTCAGACAGTGTCAAAGCTAGAACCCAGATTCTAATATCTAAATATACGGCAGATCGTCTGAACCTTAAAGTTGGGGATGACTTTCTGATGTATTTTATTGAGAATTCCCTGAGGAAGAGAAAATTTGTAATACAGGGAATTTATAATCTTGGGGTTGAGGAGGTTGACAAAACTTTTGTAATCGGGGATCTAAGTCTGATCAGGAGTTTGAATAAGTGGAATAAATCGCAGGTTGGCGGGTATGAGCTTAGAGTGGATGACTTCAATCAGCTGGAGGAGACGACCAATCAAATTTATGACAATATCAATATTGAACTACGATCATTCTCCGTTAAAGACTACTACCCAACGATTTTTGAGTGGCTTTCTCTTCTCGATGTAAATGCTCAGGTTATCTTAGTATTAATGATGGCCGTTGCAGTAATAAATATGATTTCAGCACTGTTGATAATGATTCTGGAGCGCACGAATATGATTGGCATACTCAAGGCTCTGGGCAGCACGAACTGGAATGTGAGAAAAATATTTTTATACAACGCAGCTTATCTGATCGGGTTTGGATTGCTTCTGGGCAATATCCTTGGTATAGGATTAGGACTCATACAGGCTGAAACTCACTTTTTCAAACTTGATCAGGCATCGTATTATATGAGCTTCGTGCCTGTTCAGCTTGAAATTCAGGATATCCTATTACTAAATGCCGGAACATTAATCATCAGCATATTAGTACTCCTCATTCCTTCTTTGCTCGTGACCAGGATTTCGCCGTTAAAGGCAATAAGTTTTAAATAGCTTGTTTTTTGATCAGTATTTTTGCTTTGTTGGCATAAAGCCTATCAACTTCACTCAGGATTACAGAGTAATTTGTTTTATTTAAAGGAACAGTAATAGTATCAGCGGCAGATGCCTGATTCAACTCTAATTTAGTCACGATTTCTGATCCTTCTTTACTGACAAGTTTGATCTCAGCAATCGCTTTTCCAGCTGTTAAACACTGTACGTTTTCCGGACAGCGATTATCATTGATGGTTACAAGACTCACTTCCAATTCTTTCTTTGCTTTAGGAAGGAAAACCTTTTCATCCAGTTTTAATTCGAATGGAGTGTTGAAAGATGCCGTTTTATCTAATTCGCGACCCTTATAGCTTTGTGAGGTGAAACAGATTGTGGCTCCAACGGTCAAAAGAGATAGTTTTAATATATTCTTCATTTTCAATTAAATATGTTTTTGATAGATAGGTTCGATTTAGTTACTTTTCCAGATTAACTCGATGCTTCCGGTGAAATTTAATGCTTGATAATCACTCGGTGTGAGCTCTAACTTCACGCCATCACAGTTATAGAGAAATGGGATGCTATTTACATTCGGCTCACAATTCGTAAAGATGTATACTGTTTGCTCCTTATACGTAGATCTTGAAATACTGTTGCAGTTAGGTGAAGCACTTAAACGATTGATCTCCTGTTTTAACCAGGGGAGCTCATTGATAGGATCACTTCCGCCACAAAGCTGGCTACCCAACTTTTCACAGCCACCTAAAAATGTTATAATTATAACGCCGATTATGGTTAGAATCGTGTGTTTCATTTTCTAATCTTTGAAAAATTCAACTTCAAATTAATACCGGTTGAGCCAAACTTAAGGTCTTCGCTCCCAAGTCCGCCTAAGGGATATTTCACAAAGGGTTCAATTGTAATATTCTGACTTTTTCCAAGAAGGGCACTGTATCCGAACGAAATATTGAGTGTGCGGGCGATGTCAAAAGTCTGCAAATGGTTTTTTGTGTCGACACCCTGACCCTGAGTTAAAAGACTACCTCCTAAGCTGTAATTGCGATAGTCAAGCGAGTATTTTTCAGAGAGGTAAGTTCCTGAGCTTAATCCAGCAAGCAGATAGAGCTTGTTGTCTTTAGGAATTACCAGATATTTGATGTTAACAGGAATATCAAGCGCCAGCAAGTCTGCATCGTATCTCGTTACAGTTGTCAGGCTGCTACTTGCAAGACCTCCATTATTACTGAATGCTGGGAGGGCATCATATGCAACTTTTGCATTGCTTGATGAAGGAACGCCGTTATTATAGGTTAAACTATTTTTTGCAAGAGCCAGGCCTGTACTAAGCTTCAGATTGTTAGCAAGCATAATATCTGACGTAATTCCAGCACCAAAATTGAGTTTGGTTTCACTTCCTAGTGAATAATTGAAATACGAGCCTGCGTATACGCTTATCGAATGATTTTTTGTTGCTGATCTTTTTGATCTATGAGTTGTTTCCTTAACCGTGTGGACATGTTCGTCTAAGTTGGAGTTCTGCGGTGCCAGTGCTAATAATTTTGCAGAAACATTAACCAGACTATCCCGTGAAGGTACTGTTGTGTTATCTGGTACTGAAGTATTTAAAACCGGTGATGTAACTGCCGGCCTGTTCGAAGGGCTTTTTTGTTCGGTCAAAATTTTCAATGTTTCAGGCATAGTCATATCAATCTGGTCCGTTTTCACTACTAGCTGATCGTGTGAAATGGAGGTTTGATCATTTGCAATGTCCTGGTGGTCAAATTGTGAATCAGAACTTTTCGAAAGAGCTTTGATTCTTGATTTTGTGTTGCCAGGAGATAGGGGGAGTTTTTTCAATGTTTGGCTTTGAACCGGTGATTCTGTTGCTGATTCGCCAGGTGTAGCAACAGCAGGCTCTGCTGAAGATTGTTTTTTCTCATTTGTTCCCAGGATTTTTCCTGTTTTTTGATCTTGAAGGCTCGCATCCGGAGCGATAAACCACAAGCCGCATACTACCAGTAGTATAGCCGCCACCGCTGCCCACCACAGCACAACGGGATTCCTGTCAGTCTCAGGATACTTTTTACGAAGTTCCTTCCAGCCGGCCTCGGCCATTGGGTCTTCGAAGTCGTCAAATACCTGACTGATCCTATCTGTAAGTTCCCGATCTGTCGTTTCTTTCATATTCCGATTCTTCTAATCTCAGCGCCTCCCTAAGTTTTTCTTTTGCCCTGCTTAAATTAACTCTCGAAGAGCTGGCAGAAATCTGCAGGAGATCACCAATTTCTTCGTGATTATATCCATCAATCTCGTACATATTAAATACGGTCCTTTGCACGTAAGGCAAAGTGTCAAGTAGTTTGAGTATATCCTGGGCATTCAGGTGTGCAACTGCCTGCGGGGCAAATGACACGTACTCAGCTGCTTCAATATTGTCCTGATTTTGATGTTTAAGTTCCTTTCGCCGCCGGTCAAGGGCGGTGTTTACCACGATCTTTCTTAACCATGGCTTAAAATTCTGTTCGTTTTTAAAGCTGCCAATAGATTTGAATACCTTTATAAATGAATCATTAACTACTTCCAGGGCATCATCACGATCATTTAAATAGCGTAAGCCAACGCCCATAGCATAGCTATAGAAATGCATGTACAGCTTTTCCTGATGTATTAAGTTTCCCTGCTTGCATTTCTGAATGAGCTCTTCTTCAGAAACGACTGTCTTTTTGAACATTTATAAATTATCCGCTTCTATCTCGATGGCTTCAGTCTTGCATTTCTTTTGCCTTTATCGTTAAAACTTTTGAACCTGAATAAGCAGTCGGCCTTACGCCAGAAATAATATCCAATTCTTGCCCTTTGATACCAGGTTGTGTAAGCGTATGCAAGGATATAGAGCTGGCTTTGCTGATCTTTTTTATCCTGGAGTTTTCCAAACTGCCAAGTTTACTTTTTTTACTAGGAGCAGTGTAAACGATCCAGATAAATGTTAGGATGACTCCTATGGCTGAAAATATTAAACGGTTCATTAAAATTGTCGCTTATATTGACAATACGCAATTTGTTTACGAAACGCAACAGAGCGGGAAATTTATTAAAGGGATTTATAGTTTTTTGGCTTCGTTCCAAAAAATGTCCATCTCCGCGAGGGTCATATCTTTTAAATTTTTTCCAAGATTTTTGGCCTGGCCTTCAAGGTACTGGAATCGCTTAATGAATTTTTTATTGGTCTTTTCCAGCGCATCCTCAGGATTTATATCAATAAAACGGGCGTAATTGATCAATGAAAAAAGTAAATCACCAAATTCTGATTCAGCTTTTTCTTTGTCTACAGGTGTATGGGCGGAGGTATTAAATTCCTCTTTAAATTCCCTTAGTTCTTCTTCAACTTTTTCCCAAACCTGTTCTTTATTTTCCCAATCGAAACCAACGCCACGTGCTTTTTCCTGAATACGAGAAGATTTGACGAGTGCTGGTAAAGAAACTGGGACACCACCTAGTACTGATTTATTACCCTCTTTTAGCTTTAATTGCTCCCAGTTACGCTTGACGTCATTTTCATCCTCAACTTGAACATCACTGTATATATGGGGATGACGGTGTATTAATTTATCGCAAATGCCGTTCAAAACGTCAACAATATTAAAATGATTATTTTCTGAGGCAATACGGGTGTAAAACACCAAATGAAGCATGATGTCCCCCAATTCTTTTTTTATTTCGGCCATATCCCCCTCCAGGATCGAGTCGGACAGTTCATAGGTTTCCTCGATGGTAAGATGGCGGAGTGTTTCCATGGTTTGCTTTTTATCCCAGGGGCACTGTTCACGGAGGGTATCCATGATGGTTAGTAAGCGTTCAAAGGAGTCTGCGGGATTTATCCCTGCAGGGGGAATTACATTTGCGGGCATCTGCTTCTTTTGACGCAAAAGTAAGATTTTGTTTTTAACCGTAGCGGTACCCTAAATTTTGACGGCTCTGAGCATTTCCCGTTTACCAGGTGCACCGGGAGCTTTTTCGATGACAAATCCCAAGCCTTTCATGGTGCGCTTGAGCTTGCCTGTAATTGCGTAGGTTACAAAAACCCCACCCGGACGGATAAATTTGCAGATATGAGATAGAGACTGTTCATCCCACATTTCTGGCTGGTGGATCGCGGCGAAGGCATCAAAAAACAGCACATCGAACAGGTTGTTTGATTCGAATTTCAGTAAAGTAGTATCTGCTATTGCTAGCTTGCAAAAAGCAGAAATAGCCTGCTCTCCATTCAACGCCCCAGTGTAATTCTCAATATAAGATTTCCAGAGTTCTGAGCTCACGTATTGCTCGTATCCGGTACTAATAATAAATTCTGGACTTAGAGGGAATGCCTCAATCCCTGTATAATGTAGTTGAATATTGTTAACGTGACAATATTCCGCTGACACGAGGAAGTTAAGTCCTGTACCAAAGCCTACTTCCAGGATTCTAGCCCTAACTTTTTCATGGACCAAAAAATACTTTAATCCGGAGTCAAGGAAAACGTGCCTGCTTTCCTGCAATGCACCATGCCGTGAATGATAATGTTCCCCAATTTGGGAATTAAAAAGTGTTTTTGATCCATCAGCCGTTACTGCAAATGCTAAGTGCTCATTCATGGTCGATTCAACATGGCACCTGTTAATTAACCTTTGTGCCCTTTTCTACCCAACGCGCCAAGTCTTTCGTGTATGTATGGATTTCAGAAGTTTGTACCCCGTTCACTTTGTAAACAGGTTGTCCGGAATTCAGCCATTCGAATATACCCCCGTAGAGATTGTAAACGTTTTTATATCCGGAATTAACAAGTTTTTGGCCAATTTTCTCACTTCTGGAGCCTATTGAACAATATACAACAATGTTTGCAGTAAACGGTATATCATAGATTTTTCTCATATCAAACCAAAAATAGCCAACGTGTCGCGCATTCTTTAAATGACTGACTTCAAATTCATCGTTTTCTCTCGTATCAAGAACAAACACTTCATTTTTGTTCATCTTAAGGAAGTCCTCGACTGAAACCTGCGGCACTTTTTCTTCATAGATGCTGTCAAGTAGGTGTTTAAATCCGGGATTTATCGTTTGGGCTGTCAATCCATCAAAAGAAATGAAAAGGATTATTAATGATAACAGATATTTCAACATAGTTTTGATTTCAGTTAAATTAACGATTAAGCCCTGGTAATTGTTGTTTTTTCTTTGAGTAATAAAAGATTTATTTGTTAGTTTCTGAAATTCTGCGTGACCATTATACCATGAACCCCGGCATCCAAAATGCCAATTCCAACCCTGCCAAAGGATAAATGAAGGATATTGGCTTTATGTACAGGTGATTCCATTAAGCCTTCATGAGCTGACTGGAGAGTTTGGGCCAGTGCAAGATTTTCGCCGGCGATAATAAACCTGACTTTATCTTTTTTCATCCTATCAAACGGGCTTTTTCCCTCAGGAGTATAATGTGAAAAATATCCCCTTCTGAGCATGTCAGATGAATGCTTTGTGGCCACGTCGGCCAACTTCTTATCAAAATTCATAGCCTGCAATCCGGCTTTTTTCCTTTCTTGATTTATGAGTTGCAGCATTCTTATCTCAAGGTCGGGGCGTGGACTGAATGTACTCGTCTTGAATGGGAGCGATAGAATTTCGGCGCCCTTGGTATGGACGGTAAAATTATTTGGCGAGTAGTAACCAATGTCGGCTGCCATCTCTGCCAGCAATTTACCAGGCCATTCATTTTGCTGATTTAACACTCCTGCGAGTCTGCTGTCTTTTGTTCTTTGCGACAAATTTCCCATGGGGTAGGAGAGAACAAAGAAAGATATCAGCGAAGCATAAACTACTCCTGAGATAAAGCCCGGAATAGTACCTGCAATTTTATTGGCAGGATGATAGTGGGCATCTTCAGAAAGGGAGTCAGTTAAGTTGTCACACAGCCTGGAAATGAAGTGGCTGCACGCAAGCAGAAGTATTATAAAGAGAATTGGCCTAATCCAGATTCCCTGAACATTAACAAGTTGTAAACCCCGGACGAAGTATTCAGAAACAAAAAATGCCAGGAGAAAACTGCCCAACCAAGTCGCAAGTTCCACAGTTGAACGGATAAAACCTTTAGTCCAGCCACTGTAGACCGCAAGACAAACTACAATTATTAAGATAACATCAATAATATTCATCGAAAAAGAAAAAGCCCTGCGTTTGAAATTACACAAACGCAGGGCTTTTACAAATTATTGCAAAAATTACCAGATCCGAATACGATCTTCTGGTTTTTTATAGAGCTTATCGCCCGGTTTGATGTCGAACGCTTTGTACCAGGCATCCATATTCACTGGTGCTCCGATAGTACGGTAAGGACCGGGTGAATGGGTATCGGTAACTATCAGTTGCGCGGCTGTTTCATTCAGTATGTTACCTTTCCAAACCTGGGCCCAGGAAAGGAAGAATCTCTGATCAGGGGTAAACCCATCAATCTTTTCATTACTCTGACCTTGCTTAGTCATTTTAAAAGCTTCATATGCGGCGTTCAGGCCACCCAGATCACCAATATTCTCACCAAGAGTGAGTTTACCGTTTACGTGTATAGTATCCAGAACTGTATAAGCATCATATTGCTCTTGCAGGGCTTTAGCCTTTGCCTTGAAACGTGTCATGTCTTCTTCTGTCCACCAATTACGCAAGGTCCCATCTTTGTCATATTGGCTTCCTGAATCATCGAAGCCGTGTGATATCTCATGCCCGATAACTGCGCCGATTCCACCATAATTGACAGCATCATCAGCATTTGGATCAAAGAATGGAAATTGAAGAATTCCGGCGGGGAAAACGATTTCATTATTTACCGGGTTGTAGTATGCATTTACTGTAGGTGTCGTCATTCCCCACTTCGTTTTATCCACAGGTTTACCCAGCTGGCCAACCATATCTTCATAACCCCAGGCACTCGCATTCTTCAAGTTTTTGAAAAAAGATTTGCGATCAATTTCTAAGCCGTCATAGGTTTTCCACTTATCAGGGTAGGCAATTTTAGGTGTAAAAGCATGGAGTTTGTCTAAAGCCTTCTGTTTGGTCGCATCGCTCATCCAGTCAAGGTTTTTGATCCGGATCTCGTAGGCTTTGACAAGATTACTGACAAGTTCCTGCATTCGGGCTTTTGCTTCAGGCTTGAAATGTTTGTCAACATAAAGTTGTCCAAGCAATTCACCAACAGTACCATCGGTCAGCGATGACATTCTTTGCCAGCGTGGAGTTTGAACTTTCTGACCGGTGATCACCTGGTTGAATGCGAAATTGGCATTAACGAAGTCAGAACTTAAATAGGGAGCAGAGCTTTTAAGAACATTCCAGCGGAGGTAGGTCTTGAGGTCGTTAACGGGAGTGCTTCCTAATGCAGCATTCAGGTCCGTGAAGAATTTAGGAGAACTTACAAGTATAGTATCCTGACCATTAACTTTCATCAAAGGCAATAATTTCTGCCAATTTAGATTGGAAGTTGTTTTAGCGAAGTCGTTAATCGCGAATTTATTATATGTTTTATAGGGATCGCGCATTTCAACTCTGCTCATCTGAGCCTCAGCCAGCTTCTTTTCGAAATTGAAGATGGTTTCTGCGTTTTTAGCTGCTTCAGTTTGCGGGGTACCGCTGAGAGTAAATAATTTTGCAATATAATTTTTGTATGCTTCCTGAATTTTAAGGCTGCGCGCATCATTTTTCAGGTAATAATCTCTGTCAGGTAAGGTTGTACCACCCTGCCCGAGCTGAGGTACAAGATTTTTGACGTTTTTTCGGTCCTGACCAACAAAAAAGCCAAAGAAGGGAGAGCCCGCACCATAGGTACGCATTGCGGCCGCATGATTAATGACGCTGCTTAGATCCGTTAAGGTTGAGACCTTATCCAAATCAGCTTTGATTGGGGTGTACCCAAGTTTCTCGATAGTCACACTATCCATTCCAGCGGTGTAGAAATCGCCCACCCGTCTTTCTATAGACCCCGCCGGAGCCTTACTGTTTGCAGATTCTGCTAAAATCGTTTTTACAGCATTGATGTTAAAATCACGTAATTGATTAAAGCTTCCCCATCTTGTTTCTTTAGGAGGTACGGGATTGTTTTTAATCCATGTGCCGCTTGCGTAATTGTAAAAATCTTCACCTGGCTTAACTGTGAGGTCCATATTAGCTTTATCTATGAGAATGACCTTCTTTTTAGCAGGGGAATCGTGCTGAGCATTTGCGTTCAGCGCAAAAAGACTTGCTGCTCCCAAAAGAGCTACTTTTAACGATTTATTATTCATAATATAATTGGTTGGTTAATTGAAAACAGACTGTGAATTTAACAGTATTCAACCTTACTCAGAAATAAGAACGAAGAATTTATTTGTTAAACCAATACAGGATACGCCCTAGTTTCAAATAATCAAGCAAAAACGAGGTTAGTTTAAAATTGGGCGATATTTTCATTTGATGTAGAAATGTATCATTATGGTTTCAAAAGGAGATTTAAAACTTTATAATAACTTTTAATTTTGGATTTTATTGTGGTGCACAAATAAAATCATAGAAAAAGTCCAACGAGCTGCTTAAGCCTATTTCTGATCATTTTTAGAGTGATACTATTCGAGAATAACCGCTCAATTGAGTAAATTTGCTCCTTAATTCCCCTTTTTTAAGATGAGCATTCCTAAAACCTATAACCCGAAGGAAACCGAAGACAAATGGTATAAATATTGGCTGGACAAGAAGTTTTTCCGCTCTGTGCCCGACGACCGTGAACCATATACTATAGTCATACCACCACCTAATGTTACCGGGGTTTTGCATATGGGCCATATGCTCAATAATACAATTCAGGATGTTCTGATCAGAAAAGCACGTATGCAGGGTAAAAATGCCTGCTGGGTACCCGGAACAGATCACGCATCCATTGCAACAGAAGCAAAGGTTGTTGCATTACTAAAGGAAAAAGGTATAGAAAAGAAAGACGTAAGTCGTGAAGAGTTCATGGCTCACGCTTATGAGTGGAAAGATAAGTACGGAGGAATTATCCTTAAACAGCTCGAAAAGCTTGGAGCATCCTGTGATTGGGACCGCACACGGTTTACAATGGAGGAGAACCTTTCGGAAGCCGTTATTGACAGTTTTATTCATTTATACAAAAAGGGTTGGATTTACCGTGGAATCCGGATGGTGAATTGGGATCCAAAAGGAAAAACCGCGGTGTCGGATGAAGAAGTTATTCGCAAAGAGGTCAATCAGAAGCTATACTATATCAAGTATCAAGTATCAGGTAGCAACTTGCCTGCCGGTATGGAAGGGAATGAAGAGTCGGGAATGGGAGATGGGCACATCATTATTGCGACGACAAGGCCTGAGACCATTATGGCAGACTCTGCGATATGTATTAACCCTAATGATGAACGGTACAAACATCTCAAAGGAAAGAAAATTCTTATTCCATTAATAGGGCGAGAGATACCGGTAATTGAGGATGAATATGTAGATATGGAGTTCGGCACTGGCTGTCTTAAAGTGACCCCGGCACATGATCTCAATGACTATGAACTTGGAGTGAAACACAATCTTCCCGTAATCGATATATTGAATGATGATGGCACCCTGAATGAAAAGGCGGTGATACTCATTGGTGAAGACAGATTTATCGCCAGAAAAAAGATTGCAGCAATGCTTGAAGAGCAGGGGAATCTCGAAAAAGTCGAAGACTATAAGTCTCAGGTTGGCTTTTCCGAGCGCACGGATTCAGCAATTGAACCAAAATTATCCCTGCAATGGTTTTGTAAGATGTCTGAAATGTCGGGACCGGCATTAAAATATGTGCTTGACGGGGAAGTAAAGCTAATTCCCGACAAATTTATAAACACATACAAGCATTGGATGGAGAATGTTAAGGATTGGTGTATCAGCCGCCAATTGTGGTGGGGACAACGAATACCAGCCTGGTACAATGAAAAAGGAGAGTGGGTTGTTGCTAAAACTGAGGAAGAGGCACGTGCAGAATTTCAAGGCCAATTTCCGAACTCACCTGCCGGAATCCTTCGCCAGGATGATGATGTGATGGACACCTGGTTCTCGTCATGGTTGTGGCCAATATCTGTCTTTGATGGATTCAAGGATCCGGACAATGCCGACATAAAATATTATTATCCAACCAATGATTTGGTTACTGCCCCGGAGATACTTTTCTTTTGGGTGGCAAGGATGATTATGGCTGGTCACGAATTTCGCGGAGAGGCGCCGTTTAAGAACGTGTATTTGACCGGGATAGTGAGAGACAAGAAGGGAAGAAAGATGTCGAAGTCACTCGGGAATTCACCTGATCCATTTGAACTGATCGACAAATATGGAGCCGATGGCGTCCGCGTAGGGATGCTTCTTTGTTCTCCTGCGGGAAACGACCTTATGTTTGATGAAGCTTATTGCGAGCAAGGAAGGAATTTCGCAAACAAAATTTGGAATGCATTCCGGCTGGTGAAGGGCTTTGAGGTTGATCCGAATCTTGAAAATACGAATCAACAGGCAATTGCCTGGTTTGATTCTGCTTTTGGTCAGGCACTGGTTGAAATTGAAGATAATTACAAGCAATACCGCCTTTCAGAAGCCCTTATGGGAATTTATAAGCTGGTATGGGATGATTTCTGTGCATGGTATCTGGAGATGATTAAGCCTGCTTACCAGCAGCCAATTGACAGTGAGACTTACAGAATTACAATTTCTTATTTCGAGAATATTTTAAAACTGCTGCACCCATTGATGCCTTTCCTTACTGAAGAACTATGGCACGACGACCTTTTTGAAGAGCGACCTGAACTTGACTGCTGTATTGTGGCGCCCTATCCGGTACCAGGTAATATAGATTCCAATCTTTTACAAGAGATTCAAATTATTAAGCAAGTTGTGTCTGAGATCAGGAACATCCGGAATATAAAACAGATCTCGCCAAAGGAAACCTTGTCTTTGAGTATAAAGGCAAACTCTGAAATTAATTACAGCAATTACGTTACTATAATTTCAAAACTAGCTAATATCGACAAGACTGATCTCGTATCAGAAAAGATTTCAGGAGCTGCATCATTCATGGCCGGCACCGATGAGTTTTTCGTACCGCTTGAAAATAACATAGATGTGAGCGCGGAAAAAGAGCGACTGGAAAGGGAAATAGATTATTTAAAAGGCTTTCTGAAATCTGTGGAGGCTAAATTATCGAATGACCGCTTTGTACAGAACGCTAAAGCCGAGATAGTGGATATCGAGAGACGGAAGAAGGAAGATGCGTTGGCGAAAATGAAAATCCTTGAAGAGGGTCTAGCAAGCCTTGTAAATTAAGGTTGCTTTTTTGTTTTGGAGGTATAATGCAATACCTTTCTGTAAAGCTCATCAGGGAGGAAGGGCTTGACTACGATATCGTCAATTCCGGTGTTTTTTACTTGCTCTTCAATTTCTTTAGGAAGATTTGCAGTTAAAGCAACAATCGGGATCTTTATTCCCTGTGCCCTCATTTTTGTAGCGGCTTCGTATCCGTCCATTACTGGCATGTGCAGATCTATTAAAACCAGATGATGGATCGAGGGGTCAATTTTATTAACAGCCTCAAGACCGTTGGTCGCGACATCAATTGATGCACCCCATCTTTCCAGAAATTTTTGGGCAACCAGCACGTTCATAGGGTTATCCTCGGCAACTAAAATATGTACCCCTTTCAAGGGCATATCATCTGCATCGGGTTCCAGTATTTCAGGACTTTTTTGTTCAGAACCTAGCAAACTCTTTTTGAAAACCTGGGTGAAGTAGAAAGTTGAACCCTTCCCTGCCTCACTTCTTAAGCTAAGGGTCGAATTCTGCAGCTCGAGGATTTTTTTACTGATTGCAAGACCTAACCCTGTCCCTCCAAAGCCCCGCGACGTAGAAGAATCAGCTTGAGTAAAGCGATCAAAAATTATCCGTTGTTTCTCTTCCGAGATGCCGATGCCGGTGTCCTTCACTTTAAAGCATAATTCTGCTTCAAGCTCGTCCTGCTTTAAAACTTCCACACTGACCTCCACGTAGCCTTCCTGAGTAAATTTTATCGCGTTGTGTACAAGATTGGTGATAACCTGATATAATCGTGTAGGATCTCCAATTAGTTTGCTTTTTAGTTCCTCATCAATCTTAACATTTAATTTTATCCCTTTGTCGAGTGCTGAGCCCTGTAAACCACTAACAATGTTCCGTACGATTGACGCAGAGTCCATCTCGATATGTTCAAAGGTGATCTTTCCAGCCTCAATTTTATTGTAATCCAGAATGTCGTTCACAATTGACAAAAGGTTATTGGCTGAAAATAACATCACCTCCAATTTCTCAATCTGATCTTGTCGAGGATCCTGCCTTAATAACAGATGGCTCATTCCAATTACCGAATTGAGTGGGGTTCTTATTTCGTGGCTCATCGTGCTAAGAAACTCGCTTTTTGCGATCAAGCCCATCTCCGCCTGCTCCCTTGCCTGCCGAAGTGTGAAGGACACCCTGTGCGATAAGATAAGGGACTGTAAAAAGAAAAAGCTGATATAGCAGATGAAACTCATTAGCGGCATCGTTGGAATGAGAAGCCAGTAATTAAGCAGAGATATCGAGAATACAAGCATTAACGAAACGGAGCTCATCAGTGCATAAAGTGATCCGGGGCGCTTTTTCCGATAGGCAACCGTATAGACATAAGGGATGTACACAAGACAAAACACCATGATCAGAAGAAATGGGTTTATTAGCTGTGAGAAATAGAACGGTGTAAGCACAAGCGACGATAAAGCAAACAGGATGCATAATCCCCAAATAACCTTTACCGTAAGTCGGTGGATATCGTCAGGATACAGGTATCGAGTATAAAGTCCGAATAGTCCGATTCCCATAAATAGGGTAATATATTCCAGCCTTACGCCTAATATCCAGGGAATGTCTGGAAATATACTGTGAAGCGTGTAATTGTCAATACCTACCGTCCTGTAGCTATAAACTATGGTGAAGAGTGCGAAGAGTAAAATCGCCTTGTCGCGATTGCCCAAAAGATAGAGTCCGAGAAAGAAAAAGCCGCCCATTACCAAACATCCGGTAAGAACAAGGTCTATCGCTTCGTCCCTGTTTCGGTGCAGTTCCAGATGTTCCCTCTCGCCTATGAGTAGGGATTTTTTTGCCCCACCCTTACTATGTACAAAATTTGATATCTGAAGTATCACATCAAGTGTGTCGGTATGCAATGGAATGTCCACCTCATGATATTGCCAAAATGGTTCAAAACCTGCCTCCGAGGTGCTAACTCGGCCATTGCTGGCCACTTCATTACCATTGATGAAAAGCCTGTATGCAGTGTACACATCTGTCATCATGATCCTGAAGGGTTTGGAACTCGGGGGTAGCAGGACTTTTACCTTATAAGTCGCGTATCCGTAGGCTGGAAGCTTCTTCCCATCCAAAACAAATCCATCCCAACGAAACGGAAAGTCTACAAGTATTCCTTTTTTGGATGCCGTGTCACCGGGATTTATCAGCTGTTTCCAATAGAAATTCCATTTGCCGTCCAGCTTCAGTTCATCAGAAAATGATTCATTTCTAAAATCGAGTACGGCAAGTTCCTGGGGATGTTGCTGGTCCACGACTTGCGATGCTTGGCCTACAACCGGAAGTACACAAAGCACAGTGAGTAAAAAGAAGTGGGCAACTTTAATCTTCATCCGCGCGTTAAAGTTAAGCGATATTCTACAAAAAATCATGTTTAGCATCCAATATCCATGAAATCTGAGCCCGGGAATATGAACAATTTGTTGCTTTCAGAAATGTAAAGAAGCCTTACGTGTGCTGACAAATCCGATATAAAAAAAACAGGACCACCAAAGTGGCCCTGTTTTAAATTTTCAAAGTCTGATTATTAGTTGATTGACCTGAATTGTAAGCCAATTGGAGAATTCGAGGTCCCTGATCTTAACCCTTTAACCCAGGCTGTGTAAATAACCCCTGTTGCAATCGTAACATTTCTCTCAACAAGGACAGTACCTGTAGAAGTTTTCACCTGAAGATCATAAACTCCGGGATCCATAGTTATGAACTGTGAAGCTCCTTTGTATCCTTGCTCGGTAAAAAGCGAGGTGCCATTTTTAAGGGTCAGTATGAGGTTTCCAGCATCGGGACTTGTATTTACAAATCGCAGCTTTGCTTTTCCGGATGGCGGGTTACTTAAATCATCATCTGTGAAAAATGAACTGACCGACCCGCTTTCACCAACTATAAAGACTGTGTGGTAGGTGTTCTGTTTAAAAGTGACAGTTGTCTTTAAAACATAGTCAGTAATTCCATCCGCAGCCACATCAAAAGAACGGGTGCCAGGAAAGGTGATAAAGTACCCACTTTCGTCGGTATACTTTAGGAGATCACCCTGAATCTTGCCTCCGTTAATAAAAAAACCCATCTGAGGCATTCCAATAGTGGCGTTCACAACATTTACCGCTGACTGTAGATCAGGTTCCTGGTTCGATGGCTTCTGGCAAGACGCTAAAAAGACAGTTGAAAGCACCAGAAATGTAAATACCTTCATGAAAGGGGAAATGTTATAATCTTTATTTATTGTTTTCATATTACTCTATACGATGGATTCGGGCCAAATATTACCGGTGCTACATAATTTCTTGGTTAACAGTCGGAAATAATCTAGTTCCGCCATAATTTTTATACCAAGGCGAAATACATTAGTTCTCGACAGAGGATAAATATACGAAAGAGTAATGTAATGGTGATGGTCCCGTAATGTCAATAGATTTTGCGCAATTTGATTATTCGCAGGTGGTGCATAATCTTCATAACTGGATAAACAGGATCGATTTCGAACCACTTACTTCCGAAATTCGCGCTATTGGGATGTCGGTGGTGGTTATTCTGAAAAAGTTCACCAAGCATAAGGAAATCAAATGGTGTGCTATTTTTTGATTTGTCGTTATTGTCAAAATTAGAGTAGCCGTATTTATGTCCGCACCAATTAACGATCGCACCGTGCAGCGGTCCCATTAGGTAGTGAACAGGTAATAGAAGATACATCCACTCTGAGCCAACAGGAACAAATTCAATGTAGAACCAGGTGTATAGAGCCCCGAACATAAGCCTCGAGGCAATAGACGAACCGATCCTATCGATAATTGGCCATTCCGGGTAATAGCCTTCAGCACAAGTTTCAGGGTTTCGGCTGCGCTTTAAATGATCTCTGAATGTAATGATCGTCGCTTTCATCATTTGAAACACATCAGTGAAGAAGTGCGGGGAATGGGGATCTTTCTCCGTATCACTATATGCGTGGTGCTCCCGATGCATGATGGCGTAAGCACGGGGATTCAGGAATGATGCACCTTCGAAGACGTAAGCCATTAGATAGAATATTCTTTCCCACGTTTTGCTCATCGTGAACATTCTGTGAGAAGCATAACGGTGCTGAAAAAAGGTTTGGAAGAAAAGGGAAAGGAACCAATGCGCAACAAAAAAAAGAAGAATAATCATAAAATTAACTTAAAACACAGGGCAAAATCACCTTAACTTTATGATAAACACTGAGATGTGAAGATTAAAAATCTACTGCAAAGACTACATCTCGCTGTAATTTCTAAATGTACGGTATATATACGGGATATTGTTTGGTTTGGATTTATTTACACCAAATAATCTTTTTTACCTGCATGATCAGGGGAAATCAGTCGCTTTTTCAAATTCTATCGGCGGAAGAATATTCCGGCAGGTTTTTCAGAAATTGATAAGATTCATTTTCAAAATTGATTTCAGCACAATAATGTTGAAGTCCATTTGTTACCACAAGGAATTTGACACGATGTACGAAATTGTACCTGGCGACCTGATCGAATGTCGACTGCGAAATCTTAACGGATGGAGCTTTACATTCTATCAGAATGGTTTTCTCTCCTAAGTTATTGAAAAGTAAAATGTCTGACCTTTTCTTGAGCGTATTTAACGTTAAGCCCCCCTCCAGTTTAATTAATGACCGGGGATACTTCTTCTCGTTTATAAGGAATTGAACGAAATGTTGCCTTACCCACTCTTCAGGTGTGAGAACGAGAAATTTTTTTCTGACCTCATCAAAAATATACATCGTTTCGCCAGTCTGTTTCAGCCTGAAAGGATAGTGGGGCAGATTTAATGAAGTAGGCTCAAACATGTTAAAACGTTTTACTCAGCCACTTTGGCTAATATGCTGTAGTGTCCCAAACTTACATTGCAATATTCATGTCTGCAAGCCTTGATTGACCTTCATTATTTTGTATTTTGCAGACTCCAAAATGAACATCAACGAACTTATTAAAGATCTCAAAAATCGGAAATACAAACCTGTGTATCTGCTGCATGGAGAGGAGTCTTATTTTATCGATAAGGTGAGCGATTATATTGAGTCCAATCTACTTAGTGACGCTGAAAAGGGATTTAATCAAACAATCTTTTACGGGAAGGACAGCGATGTGATGACAATCATCAACTCTGCGAAGCGTTTCCCGATGATGAGCGAATATCAGGTAGTGATAGTCAAGGAAGCACAGGATTTGAAGTGGGGAAAAGATGGTGATGATGGTAAAAAAGCGGGGGATCCCCTGCTCACATATCTCGAAAATCCACTTCCAAGTACGATCCTTGTTTTTTGTTACCGTAACGGCAAGTTCGACAAGCGAAAGAAAACCTATAAAGCGATTGAAAAGAAAGGGCTTGTCTTCGAATCAGCGGAAATTTACGAAAGCAAAGTCCCGGGATGGATAGAAGACTTTGTACGGGAGAAGGGCTATAGTATTCATGTGCGGGCTTCTGCACTTTTGGCTGAATACCTTGGGAATGATCTATCAAAGGTTGCAAACGAGCTTGAGAAGCTTATGCTGAACGTAAAGAGAGGAGAAGAAATAAGCTCAAATGACGTCGAGAATAACATCGGTATCAGCAAGGAGTATAATGTTTTTGAACTGCAGACTGCTATTGCCAGGAAAGATGCCTACAAAGTGAACCAGATCATCAATTACTTTTCTGCAAATCCTAAAAATAATCCAATACAATTATTGCTTGGAACGCTGAATACCTACTTCACCAAAGTTTTAAAATACCACTATGCTACAGATAAAAGTCCACAGGCACTGGCTAGAGAGCTTGGCGTGGCTCCCTTTTTTGTCAAGGATTACGAAACAGCTGGCAGGAGTTTTAGTAAGCAAAAGACATTTCAAGTGATCAGCTATCTGCGTGAATGCGACCTAAAAACAAAAGGTGTTGACGCAAGTGGCAACACTGAACAGGGAGAGTTGATGAAAGAACTGCTATTTAAAATTATACACTAAAATGTTAACAGGACTTAGAACAATAGTTTACCACGTTGCTAATCTGGAAGTGGCAAAAATGTGGTATTCCGAGATGTTTGATATTAAACCGTACTTTGATGAGAGCTTTTATGTAGGATTTGACATCAATGGTTTTGAGCTTGGCCTGGATCCTTCTATTAAAGAATATTCGAAAGGAAATAGCAGTATTACCTACTGGAAAGTCGACAATATCGATCAGATGTTTGAACAGCTTATAAAAAGGAAGGTAAGCATCCATGAGGATGTTCATGGTGTCGGAGAGGGCATCAGGTTGGGAAGCATAAACGATCCCTTTGGAAACGTGATCGGATTAATAGAGATCAAAGAAGGTGAGAGATGATAAGTGATCGGTAATATTGGTCAACGGTGGTCATTACCCTTTCATC
Source organism: Daejeonella lutea (assembly GCF_900168015.1). Taxonomy (GTDB): domain Bacteria; phylum Bacteroidota; class Bacteroidia; order Sphingobacteriales; family Sphingobacteriaceae; genus Daejeonella; species Daejeonella lutea. The sequence continues at coordinate 263,811 of NZ_FUYR01000001.1, forward strand.
AGTGCCCTCATTTTTTTACACCTTTTACATGTAAGTTTATCACACTGGAATGCGGGTATCCTAATGTGTTACCGGGTATTACCTCTAAAAGGTTTTTCAGATAAACATCGATGATACCTTTGGCAACCCTCGTTTTCGTTTCTAAAAACTCAGGCATTACAACTACAAGGAAATTTTTAAATACCATCTTTCCATTGTGATCGACGATGACCTGAAAGGAATATTGAAAATCCTGGTAGGCCTTATCTATCTTTATTTTGTATTCGGGATAGAGGTACTCTTCAGAACGGCTGATATATCCAAGATACGGGTCGGCCAAGGAATTGGTTTTCACAACTTCTAACAGCTTGCTTTTGCTTTTGAGTACCACAGGGTTACGGGCTGCAAACAGGCTGTCAGGATCACTGTTAGCCTGTATCGCACGATATTTAACAAACAAACTGTCTTCCCTTGATGGCTCTCTAAGCTTTTCCGCCGTTGTTTTTAAAACATTATTTATAAAGTCATGTGAGTATAATGTCATATATACATTGGACAGCTCTTCCTTGACGACTCGCGATTCGAGTTCCATAACCTGCAAAACCAGGCTGTCTTTACTTACATGCTTTACTCTGAACCAGTCCCTGGCAAAGTGAAACAGTGCTTTGTGGCTGTGAAATATCCTGTATGGCATGTATTGTTTTCTTTCCGGACTATAAATTTTGATGGAGTCATCCGCGCTAAAATAGACCTCCCATTCCGGCTCAAGCTGAAACCCGGATTCATGAAATGAAAGACCATTGTGAAAACGCCGATGTACCTCGCTGTATTTGATTCCTTTTACAGCTGTAAAAGTCGGTATAGGATCTTCACTTATCTTTCTTACGTAATTACAGGATACAGTTAAAAGTGCTAGGAATATAACTAGATAGCGAAAGATTTTCATTGCCCGTGAAAATAGCAAAAATTGCCGGATCTCGATTGTCAAGGAAAAGAACCTGATTGCTATGGGTGAGCTTTTAAAAAGCCACCGTCTATAATTAAAAGTCGAACACCGTTTTCAGAAAATGAGCGGTGAGAACTGAGATCATCAGACACTTCGTAGCTCATTCCTGTTGAAAGCAGGTGTTTCGACCCGTCCTGCAATTCCGTGATCATTTCACCAGATATGCAATAGATAATATGGCCTTTGGTGCACCAATGGTCGGCCTTATATCCAGCAGAATATTCGACCATTCTAATCCTGAGATCGCCAAACTGGAGCGTTTTCCATAGCGCAAAACCTGTATCTCCGGGGTGCGAAGTAGCTGGGATGGTTTCCCAGTGGGTTAGCTGGAAGGGAATGTTCACTGCCTCCATATTTTAGGATGTATATTTATCCATTACGTTATCCTCGCAAAGGTGGGATGCATTAAAGTAGAAAATATATGCAAATCTATTATTTCCACGCATATATCATTACTGATAATATTTTGCCATTTTTCAACGCCCGCTTCTTTATCCTTTTCACTTATATTTGTCACGAGTCAATGTTAATTTGAGATCATATCTGGGCACAAAAAGCGATAATTCAATACGATGAACTACTGGTTAATAAAATCTGAACCATTTAAATATTCCTGGGATAAATTCAAAAAAGATGGCAAGACTTTCTGGGATGGGGTAAGAAATTATCAGGCTCGTAATAATTTGAGGGAGATGAAGGAGCATGACCTGGTATTATTTTACCATAGTAATGAGGGTAAGGAAATTGTAGGAATCGCTAAAGTAGTTGGAGAGGCTTACCAGGATCCCACAACCGACGATACCAATTGGGTAGTAGTAGATTTTGCTCCTGTAGAATCATTGAAGAAACCAGTTAGTCTTGCTCAGATTAAGGCGGATGAGAAATTAAGGGGTATAAATCTGGTGCGACAAGGACGCTTGTCGGTGGTTTCAATTAAACCAGAAGAGTTTGATCGGATTCTGGAATTGGGAAGCTAGAGAACCGCTGTCAGAGGTCAAAGGTCTGAAATCTGGATGGATTGCGACATCTCTTACGCTATTCTCGTTCTCCACTCAGGCTTCTGTCTTCCGTTCTCCCTCAAGCCTCTCCGTCTAAAAACAGTGCTTTAAGTTCAGTAGCGTCGTTCGCTTTCATCTTACCAGCAAGTATTAAACGCAACTGACGCCGGCGTAAAGCCCCGTCGAATAATTTTTGATCTTGTTCTGTTTCTGGAGCAATAGCTGGGACCGGGACTGTCTTGCTGTCCTGATCAATGGCAACAAAGGTGTAATAAGCTTCGTTTGACTTCACCCGGGAACCGGATGGAATGTTTTCAGCCCAAACAGAAAGCCTGACTTCAACAGATGTGGTAAATGCGCGGGTGACCTGGGCTTCAATCGTAATTACATCTCCAAGTTTAATGGGGTGCTGGAACGAGACGTTGTCAACTGAAGCGGTAACAACAATATTATTGCAGTGTTTCTGAGCTGAAATTGCTGCGGCAATATCCATCCAATGAAGCAATCTGCCTCCCATCAGGTTATTAAGCGTATTAGTATCGTTTGGAAGAACCAATTCATTCATGATTGTGAATGAATTTTTAGGGCTTTTGGATGGGGTGTTCATGCGAACAAAGATAATATTTTGAATCTGTTCTTTACGGCCATGTGAATTATAGGTAAGGGAAAAAGACTTTGATAATCCTTTGTTTTTGATATTATGTTATCAGAGAATCAGCCCGTGAATTCGATAAAACACGTATTATTTCGGATCGGTTATTCGGTATTTTAATTATAATATTTCTTACATTGTCATTTGAAATAAAGATTTGGAATCTTAAAATTCACGAGATTCTAAACACGATCGGTAACAAATTTTATTTACACCTATTCAACTAATAAATACTAACCACTGCGAAATGAAGAACAAAAAAGAAAAAAAGGTTTCTGATAATTCGAGAAGAACATTTTTAAAAAGCAGCGCTGTTGCTGTTGCTGGTTTTACCATCGTTCCCCGTCACGTGCTTGGAAGAGGTTATCTTGCACCCAGCGACACCCTGTACATAGCAGCAGTTGGTGCAGGAGGCAAGGGAGATAGTGACATATCGGGGTTTATGGGTAGCGGGAAGGCCAAAATGGCATTTTTATGCGATGTGGACGAAAAAAGAGCTTCAAAAGCATTCACAACCTATCCGGATGCAAAGCGCTATGTTGACTGGAGAGAGATGTTTGATAAAGAGCACAAAAAATTTGATGCGGTGTCCGTCTCAACTCCTGATCATACGCACGCAGTTGTCGGATCAGCAGCAATGGTTTTGGGCAAACATTGCTGGATCCAAAAGCCACTTGCACATGACGTCTATGAGGTACGGGTGCTAGCAGATCTTGCAAAAAAACACAAAGTTGTGACCCAAATGGGTAACCAGGGGGCATCAAACGATGGCGTGAGGCAAATGCGTGAGTGGTTTGAAGCTGGAGTTATCGGCGACGTTAGTGAAGTTCAGATCTGGACGAACCGGCCGGTATGGCCACAGGGCAATTTGAACTGGCCAACAAAAACCGCAACCCCTCCACCAAATTTGAACTGGGATCTGTGGCAGGGTACTGCTCCGGCAAGGCCCTTCCCGGCACCTGCCTCCGAAGGTGGTATTGATCTGGTTCCTTTCAACTGGAGAGGATGGTGGGAATATGGCACAGGCGTCCTTGGTGACATGGGTGCTCATTTTATTGAAGCACCAATGAGCGTCTTAGGTCTTCAGCATGTTTCTGAAGTACAAACCAGTTCGAGCGGTTCAGGTTATTTTCCTGAAACGGGACCTGCCTCGAACTATAGCATAATGACCTTTCCAAAAACGCCAAAAACGCAGGGTCCCGTTAAAATACATTGGATGGATGGCGGAATACAGCCACAACGTCCTCAAGAATTGGATCCATCAGAACGTTTTGGTGGTGGAGATGGTGGAATGCTGTTTATCGGTACAAAAGGGAAAATGATGGCAAATTGCTACGCAGCAAATGCAAGGCTTTTACCCGTATCCCGTATGGATGAAGTTACAGTTCCTCAGAAATATGCTAGGGTAAAAAATCAGGCCAACGGGCATTATGCTCAGTGGGTTGAAGCTTGCCTGGCAGGATATGGGAATATGGAAACCAGTTCTCCATTTGACAAGGCAGCATTATTGTCTGAAGCTATGCTCATGTGTAATCTGGCTATCAGAGGTCATGATTTGTTCACTGAAATGCCAGGAGCAAATGGCCGACCTCCGCGTAAAGTATATCCAACACGCGGTATCAACTTGCTATGGGATGCGGAAAATATGAAGGTTACAAATGTTAACGAAGTAAATCAATTCGTTAAGCGTGAGTACAGGGCTCCGTGGAAACTTAGCGGGGTATAATTATTCAGAAATAGGAGGTAGAAAGTCAGAGGTCGGAAATCCAATCAGACCTTTGACCTTCGAACTCTATCTCTTCACCGTGTTAATTTGCGTGAAACCTATAAGCTCATCCCACCGGGAACCCGGTTTTCTATAGTAGAATAAGATCTGATAATCATTTTCCGTTTGAAAGTGTGAGCCGTCAAATACGGTATCGTCGCGGGTTTTTCCATCATTGCTTACCCATATGTAATGATAGTCGAATACACCCTGTTTCACAAATATAGATCCGCGGAAGCGGTTGCTGGTTTCGTCAAAGCTGAGTTTATCTGTCAGTTTGTAATCATTAAATTGACCTACAACATAAGCATCGCCGTCAATGGATGGCCTCTTGCTTGCGAGGCTTAACTGCACTGTTGAGTAATCACCATCCGTGCGGTTGTCACGGCCATCCTGATTGCGGATAAAGAATGTCCCGTTTTCATCATATAAAAAGGTGTAGCTCGAACTATTTTCCGGGACATCAGTCAGAAGAGTAACGATGTTGACCGTATCCTGAGTTATTTTAGATACTCTCTCAGTTCGGAAGCGAAGGCTTCGGATATCGAAGCGACGGAATTCAGAGCCACCTTTAAAATCATTGCCACGAAGATCATTGTAAACTAATTGTCCGGGTCTCACAAATGTAGGCTTTAGTACCGCTTGTATGTTATCTGGCCTGTTATTCTGAAAAATAAATGCTTTAACATCGAGATAGGGATTGGTGATGTTCAGATTGCCGTGGTTTACAATAAAATTGAGCTTTTGCCTCTGATCACGTTCCTGAACGATATTAGAAGCCGTAATTTCAGCCCCGATGCTGACCTGCGAACTCACAACGTACATTCTCCTGGTTAACAGGATCTTGCGTTGATCATTGTCTTCGTAGACTTTTAAGAGATAATTGCCTGAAATTTTCGGCTTTACATTTAGGTTAGGAATTGTAAGTTCGTAATGAGTGTACTTCTGCAATGTGTTGAACGAAGACCGATAATCCATGATTCTGTCTTCCGTAAAACTTTCTATGAAATCAATAGGAGACAAGCGGCTGCTTTTCCATTCGGCATCACAATGCTCTAATGAATAGCTTACGTTACGGCTCCCACCCCGAAGATCATCAAAGCCAAGCAGCAATGTTTCTGTACTTCCGAGAATATAAACAGGGATGGATTGCTCTTTAGACCGGTTGTAAAATTCAACCGACCGGATCTCTGGGATATATACAAAATTCTCGTATCGAAGATCATGTTGTGGTGTTTCAACAGATTTTACCCGCGGTTTCTTCTGCGCGAAACTGCTTCCAACAGAAAAGATCATTAAAAAAAGGGCAACCAACTTCCTCATACAATTTAAATATTGCCGGGCTGAGAGGGAGAGTTATTTTCCTTCGAGTTCCATGATCTCGTCCGCCATACGTTCCCACTCGGCCTGAGCCTTTAACAAACGCGGACTCAATTGCTGATAACGGCGGTTTGCCTCCGATAGTTTCTCGCTATCAGAATATATTTCTTCTTTTGCGAGCTCAGCTTCAGCATGCTTAACGGAACTCTCAAGTTCTGCAATCTCTGTTTCAAGTTTCTGCAGTTCCTGATTAAGCTTTTTAAGATCTTTATTGCGGTCTTCTGTAGCAGATGCCGGTTTATCCTCTTTCTTTGTTTCCTTTTTCGGACTTTCAGCCGTTATAGCCTTCGGCACATACACCCTTTTTGAATTCCATTCCTCGTATTCAGCGTATGTTCCCGGATATTCTTTTATTTCCTGATCTTCAATAAACCAGATTTTGTTTGCCACGTTATCGAGCAGGTATCTGTCGTGAGAAACCACTATAAACGTCCCTTCAAACTGGTCCAGAGCCTGAATCAATATATTAACTGAAGCTATATCCAGGTGGTTGGTCGGCTCATCCAGAATAAGGAAATTGGCATCAGCAGTCAGCGCTTTCGCGAGTGCTACACGTGATTTTTCACCTCCGGAAAGGACTTTTATCTTTTTAAAGGCATCGTCGCCGGTAAACAGGAAGCAACCAAGAATAGACCGTAATTCAGTTTCTGTATGTTTCGGTGCGAAAGCCTGTAGTTCCCGGATAATCTCGTTTTCAAGGTGCAGGGCTTCCAGCTGATGCTGCGCAAAGAAAGTCTGCGTCACATTATGGCCGGTCTCACACATGCCGGTATAATTTTTATCGGCACCAGCAATGATTCTTAACACAGTAGATTTACCACGGCCATTCGCACCGATTAAGGCAATTTTATCGCCTTTCTCAATGGTAGCTGTTGCATTCTTGACTATTGGGACCCCCGGGTATGATTTTGTCAGGTCTTCGATGCGGACTACATGACGCCCCGATTGCTTGCTGAATTTAAAGCTGAAGTTAACCGACGGATTATCATCGTCAACATCGTCAACACGTTCCATTTTCTCGAGGGCTTTTATACGGGATTGAGCCATTTTGGCTTTACTTGCCTTCGCTCGGAAACGTTCGATTAGCCGCTCTTCCTGCTTTATTTTTGCCTGCTGATTTTTAAACTGTCCGCTTTGGATTTCCTCACGAAGTCCTTTTTCTTCCACATAGAAGCTATAGTTTCCGGCGTATGGGATAAGCTTCCCTTTGCGGGATTCAACAATTTTCTTTACCACACGGTCAAGGAAGTACCTGTCGTGCGACACAATTACGATTGCACCTTCAAACGCTTGTAAATAAGTTTCCAGCCATTTGATAGATGGAAGATCCAGGTGGTTGGTCGGCTCATCCAGAAGCAAAATGTCAGGCGCCTGAAGTAAAATACGGGCAAGCATCACGCGCATTCTCCACCCGCCGGAAAATTCAGCAAGGGTGCGGTGAGTATCTGCTTCGCTAAAACCAAGTCCGGCCATGATCTCATGCGCACGATATTCAATATTATATCCATCAAGCGCTTCAAATTCCAGCTGCTTGTCGCTGAGCTTGTTGATCAGTTCATCAGTATATTCAGTCTCTATTTTTTTAAGTAGATCCTCAATCTCAGTGTGAAGTTGATTTTGGCGACCAAATGCTTCCATTGCAACATGCAATATGCTTTTGTCAGATTGATAGGAAAGCAGATCCTGATTGAGGTAGCCAATTTTTATATCCTTGGCCATGGAAATGGTGCCGCTGGTAGGAGCGTAGTCACCTACAATTATTTTTAACAGGGTAGTCTTCCCTGTTCCATTTGCCCCGATTAATCCTATTTTTTCACCGGGTTTAATGTGCCAGTTCGCTTCGTCGTATAATGCCCTTGCACCGATCTCGAACGTCAGGTTGTTTATCGCAATCATTTGGCGCAAAAGTACGGAATTTATGTCTTTGTTTTTAGGCCTGAAATGGATTTAATGAGGGGAAGCATCTCGTTTCAAGACTCGGTTTATGTAAGGATCGCGTCATGTTTGACAGGGCTCCCAAACAATTGGCTTGTATTTTGTTTATATTCCGAATAGAAACATTAACAATCCTCTCATGCCTAACTCAAACCCAAAATGCCCCGCTGGTTAAAGCTAACTCTTAAGCTCGGGGCAATTCTTATTTGCCTGGCAATGATACTGTGGATTGGGGTCGCAGCATATGTGTATTCAAATAAAAAGGCATTATTACGAACTGTAACTGAGCAATTAAACGAAAGCCTTAATGGAAAACTGACCATCGATCGTATGGAGCCCGATTTGATCCAGGGGTTTCCTGGGATTTCCGTTATGCTTGAGAACGTGCTTCTACGCGATAGTTTATGGTCACGGCATAAACATGATCTTTTGAAAGCCAAGAACGTTTTTATTAAGATCGATGCATTTTCTATCCTCACAGGTTCTCCAACAATCAAAGATATCCGGGTAAGTAATGGTGCGATCTACCTGTTTACCGATAGTTCCGGATTAAGAAATACAGACATTTTCAGAAAACGTGATACAACTAATGCCGGAGGGAATGTTGGAAGAAAACGAGTCAACCGGGTGCTTCTCGACAATGTTGTGCTGACCATTGACGACAAGCTGAAGAACAAGCTTTTTAAATTTAATATAGATGATTTTATCGGGAGCCTGAATTATACTTCTGATGGATGGGCTGGCGCGGTTAGTATAAAGTCCAAGGTTGAATCATTTTCCTTTAATCTGAACCGGGGAAGTTTTCTCAAGGATAAGATGCTGGATATGGATCTTAAACTTGCCTACAATGAAGAAAACCACCTGCTAACTATCCCTGAACAGCAAATTTCCATTGATGACGACGAGATTAGCATTGGCGGAGAATTTAAGTTCGCTCCTAATGCTTCAGATTATAAATTAAACATCAAAGCACCTTCAATACTTTATAAGGATGCTCTTACGCTGTTATCGCCCCATGTAACCAGAAAATTGAAACGGTATGGTGTAAAAAATCCCGTAAATGTCCAGGCATCGTTGAGGGGGAAACTTAAAAGGGGGGGCGAACCATTTATTGACGTCAAATGGATCGTCGAAGATAACCAGTTAAGCTTGGCTGGCGAAACTATTACTAATGTAAGTTTTACGGGCAGCTATAGCAATGAGTGGATTAAAGGAGGGCCGAGAAATGATCCGAATTCGGTTATAATTTTCAATAATATGAAGGGAAATTATTTCGATATCCCTTTTACTGCAGATTCAGTCAGGATTACGGACCTCAGGCGCCCTGTGTTTACGGGTCGATTCAAGTCCGCATTTCGATTGACCAAACTAAATAAAGTATTGGGCGGCAGTACATTTGATTTCACAGCTGGTAAAGCAGACCTTGATCTTATTTATAAGGCCCCATTTGAGCAAAACGACAAAGGGCAGCGGTTCATTTATGGTAAAATTCATGTGCACGATGCACGGGCGATATATCATCCACGGAATCTATCTTTAAATGATATGCAATTGGTAATGAATTTTAGGGGTCGTGATCTTTCTATCGATAACATTAAACTAAGGAGTGGCTCCTCTTCACTATCCATGAATGGGGTGGTGAAGAACTTTTCCAACCTGTATTATTCTGATCCGGAAAAAATGTTGATTAACTGGCAGATAAGAAGCCCGCAGATTAATTTGAACGAGTTTATGGTCTTTCTTGGAAGGCGGAAGGCTGGGGGCAGTGCGGCGGCCTCCAATCGTGCAGTTCAAAAAATGTCGGGTAACCTAGAGCGAATACTTGCACAGGCAAGCATGGGAATGAATCTTAATGTGAACAAGGTGATCTACAAGAAGTTTGTTGCTACCGATGTAAGAGGCGCTATTACTCTTAAGCAATCAGGTATTGCCATAAATAACCTGAGTCTGAAGCAGGGTGGTGGGAGTTTTAATCTTACAGGTAATATTGATCAATCCGCAAGAATTAACCGGTTTAACATCGATTCGAAGATTAACAACGTAAATGTTGAACGACTCTTTTATGCATTCGATAATTTCGGGCAGGATGCAATCACCAGTCAAAACCTTCGCGGGACGTTTTTTGGTGGGACGTCTGTTTCAGGATCGATGTCTGACAATGGAACAATTGTACCGCGTTCATTCCGGGGGAATGTTACGTTTGACATACGCAACGGAGCACTGGTTAATTTCGAGCCGATGAAAAAGGTGGGGAGTTTTGCATTTCCGAACAGGAACTTTTCAGATATCCGTTTCACCAGTTTGAAGAATACACTTAACCTGCAGGGGAATAAGGTCATCATACCTCCAATGGAAATTCGCTCAACTGTGGTGAATATTTTTCTCGATGGTGTTTACAGTTTTACCACGGGAACTAATATTGCGATAAAAATTCCCCTGCGCAATCCTGGGAAAGACATTCCTGTTGCAAGCAGCAACATACCTACAAAGGATCGTGATCTGAAAGGGATCGTTATCAATCTTAGAGCCCTCGACGGAGAAAATGGAAAAGTGAGGTTCAGACTGGGTAAACGTGCTCCCGAGGGCTATGAATAATGCACTCAGTTCTAGAAATTAAAGGTCCAAACCTGTAAATTCGCTGCATGTATCAGATCATTAAGCCACTATTATTCAAGTTTGACCCGGAAAACATTCATCATTTTGTAACGGGAGGCCTGCGTATTGCAAACCGGGTCTGGGGTGTAAAGCCCTTGCTGAAAAGTTCTTTCCATGTTAATGATAAGAGGCTTGAACGGGAAGTGGCTGGCTTAAAGTTTAAAAATCCGCTGGGACTGGCTGCAGGGTTCGATAAAAATGCTGACTTTATAAGTGATCTGGCTGAATTTGGATTTGGCTTCATTGAAATTGGTACGGTGACACCACTGCCGCAACCGGGCAATGAAAAACCCCGTATGTTCCGGTTGCCGGAGGATGATGCACTTATCAACCGGATGGGATTCAATAATCAGGGTGTGGACGTAGTTGCGCATCGTTTGAGCAAGCTAGACCGGAAAGAGCTGATTATTGGAGGTAATATTGGGAAGAATAAGATCACTCCAAATGAAGATGCATTGAGTGACTATATTAAATGTTTTGACCGTTTGTTTGATGTGGTAGACTACTTCGTAGTTAATGTAAGCTCCCCGAATACACCTGGCCTTCGGGAACTGCAGGAGAAAGAGCCATTGATGCACATATTGAACTCCCTGCAGCAGCGAAATCTTAAAAACGAAATATCAAGACCGATTTTTCTGAAAATTGCACCCGATCTGACGGAATCACAGTTGGACGATATCATTGATATTGTGGGGGAAACAAAAATTGCCGGTGTTATAGCAACGAACACAACCATTTCACGTGAGGGACTGAATTCATCAGCAAATCTCCATAACGAGACGGGAGGTTTGAGTGGCAAACCACTAACTAAACGGTCAACTGAGGTTATCCGCTACTTGTCTGAAAAATCTAATAGAACTTTTGCAATTATCGGAGTGGGTGGTATACACTCTCCTGAGGATGCGATCGAAAAGATTAATGCAGGGGCAACGCTTGTTCAGATCTACACGGGTTTTATATATGAAGGGCCGGGTTTGGTAAAGAGGATTTTGAAGGGACTACTGAAGTCTGAATAAAGAGGAAACCTGCCTGCCCGCATGCAGGTAGTAAAGAGAACAAGGATTAGCGATCCTATATATCAACACTTAAGCGAATATGTAGCTGTCCTTGCTTTCCTGAAAATTTAATGCTGGCTCTCTCTTTTTGTAAAAACCAAACATACACGCAAAAAAAATCCCAACCATAAATGGTCAGGATTAAATTCTTAAGTAAGAAAATCTTACTTCTTAGCAGCTGATTCGATTGCAGCTAAAACCGCATTATTCTTGCTCACCTGGCTTTTCGCAGATTCAGCTGAACGGCTTCCGGTTTCAATGTTCCGGCCTAATTTCAAAAATTGCACCTCCAAACGCGAAGTGGTCTTATTTTTTCTGTCTTTTCTCTTTAAACGTGTAACGCCCATGGTTCTTAATTTTAATTTTTTCGTTGAGGTCAGGACCGGATTCGAACCGGTGTAAAAGGTTTTGCAGACCTCTGCCTAGCCACTCGGCCACCCGACCTTTTGTAAAGGACTGCAAAAGTAGTAATTTATTATTGCTCCCCAACAAATTTTACGAATTTCTTCGCATTTCAGAGCAAAATATCGAAGCAGAAATAGCGACATTTAGGGATTCTGCTTTTCCAAAGCTAGGTATTGTTACTGGATAAGTGATTTTATCAATTATTTCCGGTCGTATTCCTTTGCCCTCGTTACCCAGGATCACCAGGCCTTCAGAACCAAAATCGGTCTTATAAATGGATTTTCCGTTTAACAAAGCACCGAACACGGGCAAGGAACAATTCTGTAGTAAGGCCTTTAAGTCTGTATACTCCACGTGCACGCGTGAAAGTGATCCCATTGTGGCCTGGACAACTTTTGCGTTATACACATCCACCGTATCTTCAGAACAAATGACCCGGTTAAAACCAAACCAGTCTGCGGTACGAATAATTGTACCCAGATTTCCCGGATCCTGAATTCCGTCAAGTGCAATACTGAATGAACCTTTCAGCATTTGCGTTGTTAACACTCTAGATTCTGGAATTTTAATCAGGGCAAGGAATTGTTGAGGTGTGGTTAAGGAGCTTATTTTGGTAAGATCGCCGGCGCTGATTTCTATTGCCTTTATATTCTGTGATAATTTACCCAACTTTGGCATCACATTTTCAGTGTAAAAGATGGTGTCAATTACATAGTCAGAATTAACAAATTCTGAAATGGACTTTAAGCCTTCAGCTATAAAAAGGCCGTGTTCTTTTCGGAGTTTTTTTTGCTGTAACGATTTTATAAAACTTATTTGAGACTTTGAAATCATACTCTATCTGCCGTAGTTCCTCACTTGCAAGTATACTGCTTTTGATCATCATTCTGTCTTCCTGCAACGCTACGCGCTTCATTCCTGACGACCAGGCCCTGGTGAAGAGCGTTAAACTGGACAGTGTCAGTGAAGAGTTTGAGGCAAAAGCCCTCACATTTGTTCAAAACGATATTCGCCCAAATTCCCGACTTAATCTCGCATTATACAATCTTCTGAATACAAAGAAAGGTAAGTACCGTACAGACCGGGTCCGGGCAATTGGTGAGGCACCGCATTTATTGGATAGTTCCCTTGTTGAAATATCCCGGCTTCAAATTGAGAAATTTCTGGCAACAAAAGGGTTCTTTAAAGCCAAAGTTAAGAGCGACATACTGGTAGAAAACAAAAAGGCGACCATAACTTTCACTGCAGAACAAGGTCCCGAGTTTAAGATCAGTAGTATCAATTACGAGATTGCCGACTCGGCAGTTGCAAAACTTTACCAGGAAAACAGACCTAAATTCACCAAAATGCGTGAAGGGCAACGCTTTGATTCTGATTCATTAGCCTTTGAAAGGGAGCAAATATTCAGGCTTATGAAACAGAATGGATACTACGATTATGTAAGGCAATTTGTGCGTTTTGACGTAGACAGTAACCTGAACAGCAGCCAGGCAAAAGTTATCATGTATCTGGCAAATCCAACCGATAAGAATTCTCACCAGGTTTATACAATCGATAATAGCTTTATCACGATTCGGAATAGTGATGCCCTTACCGACAGCCTGATTAAAGATACGGTTAACGTCGATACTCAATTTAATTTTGTCGATTATTCAGGCAAATTCAAGCCAAAGCCGATTGCGAGGTATATTTATATTAAGAAAGGCGATATTTATAACATCGATAAAGAAGACCTTACATACGATAGGCTTTATGATCTAAATGTTTTTCGCACGGTAAAGATCGACTACGCGAAGATGAGTGATAGTACGAACCGTCTGCAGCCCCGCTATGATATTGTTCCATTGAAACGAATGAGTAACCGGGTGGAAGGGGAGTATACGTTTAATTCCGGTCGTAATGGTTTCAATGTCGGTAATACATATACTAACCGTAACCTTTTTGGCGGAGCAGAGCTGCTCGAGGTGAAAGCTAAATATGGGGTTCTGTTTGATGCTAATGCAACCGGAAATCTGATCGATAAGATCTTTAGCCGTGACCTTCAGCTTGGTGTGAACCTGGTTTTGCCTAAATTATTGGTCCCTTTTCCCATTCCAATGATGGGTAAAAATGGCATCCCACATACCACAATATCGAGCAGTGTGCAGTTGTTCGATCAAAAGAATGCATTTTCGAGCAGAGTGTTTATAAACTCAATTACTTACGATTGGGTAGAAACAAAATACAAACTGCATACACTTACACCTATAAATATAGAATTCCGAAAGGGTAAGCTTAATCCCGTATTTAGAGATACGCTTCGGCAGAGGGGATACGAACTTTATGTAAGAACCAATAATAGAGCATTCTTTAATCTGGGAAGTCAGTACGCATATACGTTGAATACCATTAGGCTTAATACCTATTCTAATTTTATCTATTTAAGAGGAGCTATTGATGCTGCCGGGAATACACTCGGATTATTGGATAAAGTCTTCAACTTTAAAACAGACACCGCAGGATCCAAGACAATCTTCGGCTTGCCTTACCAGGAGTATGTTAAGCTCGAAGCTGATGTACGGTTCTACCGATCACTTGGCGGGGAGAAACAGTTTATTTTCCGCCTCAATCCCGGTATTGGAATACCGCACGGTAACAGCGAGCAGCTGACCTTTGAGAAAAACTTTTTTGCGGGTGGATCAAGTGGGGTACGTGCATGGCAGGCCAGAACTTTGGGGCCAGGGAATTATAATCGGGCGTCGCTGGGTACAGACGAAAAAGCAAACACACTACGCAGGAATCTAAGAAACCTGGATCAGCTTGGAGAGTACAAACTTGAAGGAAACCTGGAATATCGCTTTAAAATAGCCGACAATATTCTTAATGCGAAGGTGAAGGGTGCAACATTCGTTGATTTTGGTAACGTGTGGAGGAAAAGCTCGGCGGCAGCCATGATTGAAAACCCAGGCGGGGAATTTAAGTTCAATAAGTTCCTGGGGCAATTAGCTGTCGGAACTGGAGCAGGATTACGATTTGATTTAAATTATTTTGTTTTCAGATTTGATCTTGGAATTAAGGTGAAAGATCCACAGTTCAAGGGGTCAGACCAATATGTTTTAAAGTATCTCTTCAACAAATCCGAATTTAAAGAAAAGTACGCAATTACCAACTACCCGGACGTATACAGGCTGGTCCAATATAACTTTGGGATCGGGATGCCTTTTTAAGTTGAGAGTTGCGTCCACTGGGCAACTGATCACTAAGTACTGATTGCCACATACCCGATCACTGCATCCTCTCACTAAAACAGTCCTTTCAATCCATCAAACACCGTGTCAAAAAAGGTGGGTATACCCAAGCCATTCTTAGAGTTGAAGATTAGGAATGCGATCAATATGATGCCTCCAATGATGATAAACCTCTTAAACAGGAGTGCCAGGGCAACAATGCCTAGTGGTATCAGGATCAACACCAGCCAGTTTATTTTATACGGGCTCAAGTCATCACCCTTCTTATAGATGTAGTACAGCTTTCCGTGTGTGCCGGATTCATTTTCATGGCGCAGGTACAGAAAGGTTGATTTATCAATAGCTTGCGGAGCAACAGCAACGCCATTGTTGAATTTTAGCTCCTGCTGAAATCCATTTATACTGAATTGGAAAGTCCCGTTCAAACTTTCAATCGGTTTCTCATTTTCGTCGGCAGCAATAATTGCTATCTTGTTATTCTTTAGAAGATTCTCTTTAACAACAAAATTGTTCAGGGCAACTAGCTGAGTTGTGGCGGTGTCGCTTTGCGCGTAGGCTCCGGTAGCCGTGCAGAATAGAAGGAAAAAAAATAGGCAAAGTTTGATTGTTCTCATTAGCAGGTATATATTATTGATCGGCGATGAAGTTATTTTGAGCTGAAAGTTCGGTTTTGTCAGTGGGATGCTCGTAATGGTTTCATTCAAATGATCGCTTGTTATAAATTAAAAACCCCGCATGGAACATTACTCCGAACCGTTTTTGGTCGTCGTCGTAATGATTGAAGCTTAAACTCACCGGGCCAGCCAATGTATGAAAAACTAGACCAGCAGTTGCGGCCAAATAGCTTTTTGAGAATAAATTTCCATATCCTACAGACTGGAGCCTGTTAAGTTCAAATTCTTCCATTGGCTGAAAGATATAGAATTCTGCCCGGGCATCAAGATTTTTAGTCATTTTAAAGACGTTTTTAACTCCTAATGCTCCATAAGTATTGGCCCGGAATTTTTCGAGGTACAGAGATTTTGAATCTTGCAATGGATAAAATGCTGGTGCGCTAAGCAAGGTGGATTTGAAAGTACTGAACGCGGGTTTATTGCTGATTACAACCTCCGTTAGGTATCCAAAGGAATATCTTTTCCCGTTTATGGGATACTGTTCCCTGCTGAGCTTAGCTTTAAACCAATTGCGGCTTTCCCGCCGGGCCTTGATCGGGCTGAAACTTTCTTCATCCCGGAGGATGTTACCGGGACTGTAATCTTCCTTTCCATTGTATATGTTAACCCCAACCAGGAATGATGAGCCTGAACTAGCATACATTCTTCGATTTAGGAGATTTTTGCTGAAGGTTAGGGAAGACATAAAGCCGTGGTAGCTATTTTGATCAAGAATGTCTCCAAACTGAAATCTCTTGTTGGGACTATACTTGTCTTCAAAGCTAATAAATCCGGTCTGCAGTTCCAATTTTCCATTATTGCTTAACGGCATTCCCAATTTAAGAACAGACCGCCTGTCGGACTGTTCAATAAATGTGGGATCAACATTTTCGATGAAGATCTGGCTTTTATTAAAATAGTTCCAGTGATTGTAGGTGAACTCCGCTTCAAGGTAAAATGGCAGCCGTCCGGGCACATCCATACGCGTCATTCCCTGTGCAGATTCGTAAAAACCACCCGAGTAAAAGTTCGCTGAAAATGTGTAAGAGTTAATCCTAAGGTAATTATATTGTAAACCAACGTATGCATTACTGATAGGCCGCGTTGATATTGCACCACCAAAATCGAGCTTGAAGTTTTTCTGCCGCTGTACCTGAAGTTCAAAATCATAGCCATCAGTTTTCGTTTCCCTTTTGATTCGGGGATAAACGGTCTCAAAATTATCATCGGCAACCAGTTTGTAATAGCCAGGTTTCAACTGAGCAATAGTAGGATTCTGGGTTATCGAGCTATTAATTACCGTTTCTACGTATTTACGCTGCTTGGAGTTCACCCCGGTAGCCACAATATCGTCAAACTCAAGCTCAGACTTGCGTCCTTTGAATTGTTCTCGTTTTTGAAATAGATCATCCGCGCTGATTCGCCTGCTTACGGAGTTTTTAATTCTGTCCATATCTGCTATAGTGGCATCATATCCTCGCTTAATGAGTTCAGCTACGGGTGTGAAGTTTGTAGTGCTAAACCCAGCCAGATTTGGCTGAATGTATGAACCGTTTTTGCCGATAGCCGTTGAATCCGACTTGGAAAGGAACATATAAACCAAAAAACGATTCATTAATTTTTCATCGTTTTCTTTAGGGTAGTCGTTGAAAATTTTCGATGAAACATTTGATCCGATGATATAATCGGGCTGGAAGTCTTTTTTTAAAACATCCACAGGAAAATTATTATAGAGCCCCCCATCAAAAACATACTTATCATCCACCTTTACCGGCCGGTAAACAAGGGGCACAGCAAATGTACCGCGAATAGCTTCTGTCAGATTGCCTTTTGAGACGGGAATCATCTCCTGTGACAGCACATCAGCAACGATACATCGAAATGGTACCAGGAGCTTATCGAAATCATCTCCGGCATTTACAGTAGCCTGCCCAAATAATTCAAGGAGTGCAAAGTTAAGGGGAACATCATTGATCAGATTAGATCGGAGTTTGAAGTTAAAGCCAGTGTCTACCTGTAGTTTTGCGGTAAGAAAGGATGGATTTTCAGGTTTTTTATTGAAGAAATATCGGTAATTATTTTTGAAGCTACCACTAACCCAATCCTGAAAATCGGTACTAAGGGCTATTTTTTCTATTTCGGCAGGTGAGTATCCCGAGGCATACATTCCGCCCACAATACCGCCCATTGACGTTCCGACGATATAGTCGATGGGGATATTATTTTCTTCAAGAGCCTTAAGAACCCCAATGTGTGCTAGACCCTTCGCACCACCGCCACTAAATACCAGTCCGACTTTCTGCGCACTGGCAGAAAAAAAATAAACTAAAATCAGAACGGTGATAGCTAGCCTTTTCATAATCTCCCCAAACAAAAATAATGTTTTTATATCGTTTATACTGACATACATCAGTATGTATAATGATATAAGACGGAGAGAATCAGGCTATTGTTACATCACATCACCCGGCTCAATAGTCCTTAACTGTAGTGACCAGATTCACTGAAGCGATTGGGCGGAGGGTATTTACTATCCTGTTGTGATGATTTGCACCTGACAGCACGATGATTCGCTTTCCGGGATTTTTCAACGCAAGGGCTTTTATATTGTCAGCGATCCGCTGGTCACGTTTGATTGCAAAGGTGTCATAGTACTGATAGGGGGTGTTAGCCAGAACTTCTGACTGGGCTCTGGTGTACTCATCCGTAACTTTATCGTAAGTGCCGTCCAGCATTTCGTTTGCACTTAGTTTACCCATCATTTCGCCTTGTTTGGCCTTTAAACTAACCAGCCCTTTCGCTATCCGCGCTTTTACAATTGCGGAATCTTTCATTAATTTTTGGTTTGTGATCCTGAACCTTCCCATTTCGCCAACAGTATCCCGGCTGAAATTCGCAGGCAGATTTTTGCCGTCCATCTCTGATCCCATAAAGTCAATCCCCACTTTTTGCACTCCCGGGTAGCCAATACGCGCCATAATCATTTCTGGTTGATAGTATTTCTTAAGATATACTGTATCCTGGTCCATATCCTCCGGTCTGATCTCGATAGCAATAATATCGGGTTTGAAGTTTTCAATGATCTTACTGACATGGCTGAAAGTGTACTTAACGTTTTTAGCGTGTCCACCATGAATAGTAGGCAGAACTAGCAGCTCGGTTTTTTTCTGTGCGTGAATCGTAAGTGAGGCTATAGCCATATAGGCCAGAATTGTTAGGGGTATTTTGATTTTCATTTTTCTGTTAGTGTAGGAGTTTTGTTCTAGGTAATCAGTAATCAGTAATCGGTAATCAGTGATCAGTAATCGGTAATCAGTAATCGGTAATCAGTAATCGGTAATCAGTAATCAGTAATCGGTAATCAGTAATCAGATAGGAGTTATATTTCCGAATAGGTACGTCTCCCCCTTTCCACTTTCCCCTTTCCCCTTTCCACTTTCCACTTTCCACTTTCCACTTTCCACTTTCATCTTTCACTTCATTGCACATACCCATCCTGGTTTATAGAAACGGTTTTACCTGATTCATCTGTAATGACGGCAAGAAAATAGCGGGAGGTTGTTTCCAGTTTGAGCTTGTTTTTTATCCCGTCAATAATAATTTCCTGCTCAGGTAATCCAAGATCTTTTAAGACTGATGTATAAGCCTTATTCTTTTTGAGCCAGTCTTTTTGTTTGTAATAAGTAAGCCATAAGTATTCTCTTTGCTTTTCGGAATAGGGAAGGATAAACTCGCTTGAAGTTTTAATTGTGGGTGGCGTTTGCGCGAATGTAGCATAACCCCAGCGTTCTGGCAGGTGCATATTTATAAGGCCCTGAGAACTCCAAACTGCATAATGCGGTGGCATCGGTTTACCCGCCGCGTCCAAAGCTTTTGTATAGACATTATTTTGGACTGTGAAGTCCCAGCCAGTCCTCATGAAATTTATTCGCAGCCCTGTATTACGCCTTGCATCTTTTGGGTTGAAGGTTAAAGCAGCAAAAGGTATAGCAATTTCCGCCGTCCATTCGCTGTCCTTATCCGCAGAATTGTTAAGTGTGCCGTTCAATTTAACTGCAGATTGAAGGCCGATTGGGGTCCAACCAGTTAGTGGACTCCCGCCATCCCTGTAAGGTTTATTCATGATGAGAAACAGCATTAAATTGTTGGGATTTATCTGGATCTCGAAATCATCGTTCATGTCATTGTTTGGATCAATGAATATTTTAAACACATTATCGCGGAAGATATTATCGGCAGGTGCCTGCTTGTTGGCCCACAAATGCGGTTCCTCCATCTGTGTAGCGATATAAAGATATTTTTCATCCCAAAGCATTTTTACCCTGGTTTTATAAACTGGAACAGGTTTAGTGTCGCCTTCTATGTCGATGAAGTAATCAGTCCAGGGAGTCTCTGTCCACGATTTCTCAGTGATCTCACCATCAATTTTAAGCGGCGCCTCTGCCTGATATAGGGTGTAGGATTTCGGCTTCGTAAAAAGCGATTCATAGCCTGTCAAAAGCGATTGGCCCTGTGCATAATTTGCTGATAGTGCGAAATATATAAAGCAAGCTCCACACAGTAGCGTTTTGAAATTCATGTTAAAATTATTTTTAGTCGAAATGATAGCGTATCATAATTGTAATCATAAAGCTATCATTAAAAGGCAATTAAAACTCCACTTTTAAAAATCCAATTGCAACAATGCTACTACAGGCAGGTGATCGGATGCGTAATGTTCCGGAACAACTGAATGCGAAAGAGTTTTAATTTTTGAAGTCTTTTTGTAAGCTATAAAATCAATGGTTGTTCTCGGATTGACCACAGGGAATGTTGGCGCACATTCCGTACAAGTGCGCGTGAACATTTCATCTAACTTACCGATCACTGTTGACTGGGGTTCAGCGTTGAAATCCCCGGCGATAATGAGCGGTAGGGTTTCCGAGGCGCTTATCGAATTAATCTCTGAAATTTGCTTTTCACGGTTCGTTGCCGGACGCTGTGCATCAAGGTGGGTACTGGCGAAACGAATTGCCTGGCCATTTTTTAAGGTGATTTTTGCAGTCGCCATCACTCTCGGTTCGCCTTTCGTTCCCTCAATTGTTGTCAGCCGGTGGATTTTAGTCTCGCTGAGAGGAAACTTAGATAATATAGCAACGCCATAGTCGCCACCATCATGATCAATGGCTTTGGCAAAAAAGAAATTCATTTTAAGCTTCTCAGCAATGACTGCTGCTTCATTGATCTTTCCCGTCCGCGCAGTGTTAACATCAACTTCTTGCAAAGCTACAATATCAGGATCCTGGCCCTTAATTGCACTCACTATCGCATCGATATCTGTTGTGCCAGGTTTAGTAGGAGGTATGCCTATATGAATATTGTAACTCATTACTTTGACTTGGACGTTTTTTGATGATACTATTGCCTCACGAGCTGGGCTGCAGGCAATAATGGTCAAGAGATAAAGACAGAAGAGTGTGCGCTTCATTTTTTTGATTTGGTGATGAAATTAATATATTTCAATGATATTGGACAAATATATCGCTAACAGGTATTCAAGGAATTAGTACTTTTAATAAATTAATATCTAATATGAAATCAGCATCATTCATCGTGGCCGCAATTATTTTATCAACTATTTCAGCTTCTGCCCAGCAAGGTGCAGGGTGGACAAAACTTTTCAATGGAAAGGATCTGAGCGGATTCACACAATTGAATGGTAAAGCAAAATATGAGGTTAAGAATAACGAGATTGTTGGCACCACTGTTTCCAATGAGCCAAATTCATTTCTGGCCACAGAGAAGGAGTATGGTGATTTCATTTTGGAACTCGAGTTGTTCGTTCATCCAGAAATGAATTCAGGGATCCAGATTAGAAGCCTCAGCAAGGCAGACTATATGAACGGCCGCGTGCACGGATATCAGATTGAAATTGATCCTTCTGCAAGACAATGGAGCGGAGGTATTTACGACGAAGCTCGCAGAGGATGGTTATACCCAATGGAGCTTAATCCCGAAGGGAAGAAAGCATTTAAAAATAATCAATGGAATAAATACAAAATCGAAGCTATTGGTAATACGATCAGAACATGGGTAAATGGAATTCCTACCGCCCATGTTGTCGACGCTGAGACAGCAAAGGGTTTTATCGCATTGCAGGTTCATAGTATTCCAAAATCCGAAGAACCGGGGCACCAGATTCGCTGGAGAAATATCAGGATTAAAACTGCGAATCTTAAGCAGTCGCCGGCAGATAAAATTTTTGTGGTGAATACCGTACCAAATACCATATCTGCGCAGGAGAAAATTGAAGGATACTCCTTGCTTTGGGATGGAAAAACTACAAATGGCTGGCGGGGCGCTGGCCGAGAAAAATTCCCTGAGAAAGGGTGGCAAATCAGCGACGGGACGTTAAATGTTTTAAAATCGGGAGGTGGCGAGGCTGTAAACGGCGGTGATATAGTTACTGAAAAGCAATTCAGCGCATTCGAATTGAAGTTTGATTTCAAGTTAAGTGAAGGTGCCAATAGCGGAGTAAAGTATTTTGTCACCGAGAGAGAGAAGACTACTGGTTCAGCAATTGGACTCGAATACCAAGTGCTTGACGATGAACGTCATCCCGATGCAAAACTTGGTATTGATGGAAATAGGACCCTGAGTGGACTGTACGATTTGATTAAACCACTCAAATTACCAGCTTCGTTGGTAAGAAAAATTGGTGTTTGGAATCAGGGAGTCATCAGGGTGTTTCCAAATAATAAGGTGGAGCACTGGTTAAATGGATATAAAGTAGTTGAATATCAGCGTGGTTCTCCTGAATATCTGAGATTAGTAGCTGGGAGTAAATACAAGATTTGGCCAGACTTTGGAATGGCACCAGCTGGTAGAATACTCTTTCAGGATCATGGTGATGCCGTTTCGTACCGGAGTATAAAAATTAAAGAATTAAAATAATTCGACCCGAAAACACACCGGCATTACGCAGTAAGCTTTAATTCAACTTTTTGTATAAGGTTAACTATATCGAACGGTTTCTCAATGAAATCGTCGGGCCTGCAGCTTTTCTTCACAGACTCTGCCATATTATGGGTGGCGGAAATCATTATTATAGGTATATGCAGTGTTTCTTCGGTATTTTTAATATTACGGCAAATCTCTCTACCATCCATGTCCCCGAGCATCACATCTAGTATGATCAGATCAGGATTGAATTTATTTATATTTTCAAATATTTGTTGACCGTTTGACATCAGTTGAACCTGGTATCCTTCGGATTCAAGTATCAATCCTACAACTTCTAATATATCCAGATCATCGTCTACAATCAGAATTTTTCTCTTTTTCATCGCTTTTTCTTCTATACAATAGTTAATTTGCAAAGATCATACCACAGACCGTTTGCTAAAAAATAGGCCTAAGCGACTAATTATTAGCTCTTATTAATAACCTAAGATCTAATTCATCAACACCTTCCTTTAATCCACCAGCCCAGATCGTATATATCTTTCCAGCAGCTACGTCTAGGCTAGCCTCATGTTCAACCGCGTTTTCCGAATTTCTTAGTTCGAACATGTAAACTCCGGGATCAACCATATTAAAGGTTGACGCCGTTTTATAAGCCTGACCAGAGAACAATTTTGCTCCGCCTTTAATTGCCAGCGAAAATGACCCGCCGTCCGGACTTAAATTGATAAAACGTATTTTGGCTTTACCACTTGGAGGTAGTGAAAGATCATCCTCAGTTACAAAAGTCGAAAGTGAGTTGTTCAGGCCGGTGACGAACATAGAATAGTATTTGTCGTTTTCCAAGGCAATTGTGTCTGCTACAATGGAGTTAAATGTGCCCCCGGTAGCTGCATCAAACTTCTTGGAGCCGCTTGATGTAACCACATATCTGCTCTCCTGGCTATAGCCAAGTGCTGGCCCGTTGACAAGATTATTATTAAGAAAAAAGTTAATTACCAGGGGACCTGGAGATGCATTCACCACATTCAGGGCTGATGCATTCTGCGGTCCGTCGTTCGACAGGTCTTTTACACACGAACTTAGGAAAATGCCAGCGAGCAAAATCAGTGCTGCCAGCTTTGAATATCTTCGGGTATTACTTGTTTTTTTCATGGTAGATGTTTTTATAGGTAGCTTGATTCTTCCAAAGACTGTACCGAAAAATATTCGGAGATCTGCAATCCCGCAAAAGTTTAAAATTGCATATCCAAATGCCTCCGGTTGTAGGCAAATCAATCCAAACCACTATTTTAGCTGTAACATCAACTTTAAACTCCGTCTAATTGCTGTATGAAATATATCCAAGCCTATAGTGATACAAGCGAAGCTCTTATCGCTTTAGATAATGGCGGCCGTTTTTATAATATCCTCACAAATGCTGAGGACGGGAAAATCTCAGCAGCTGAACTGGCAAAAGTCGGCGGACTCTTCAACGACCGACAAAAAATGATTTTGTTCCTGGAATTGTCGATTTCAAAATTAGATGCAGCCGACAGGGCGAAGGTGCTCACCAGCCTCGATGAAGCCCTTATGGAGAGCTTTCATAAGTTCCGTGCACAGAAACTTTTACCATCACAAGCTCAGGAAAAAGGTATTCTTTCTCATAATGCTATTATCACCGGTATCCCAAAAATGACCGAATCCAGGAAAGACTTCAAAGGATTTATTTTAATTCCTATTATGACTGGCAAAGTGATGACTTTCGTCCCGGTGCCGATCATTGAGAAATATGATATATACGAAGTAAGGGATGAAATGTCTGCTACTACATTCCTTATCGCTCATACAAAAGGGGAGGCAAAACTTCCAGAGGAGAAAATTGTAGTGGCTGGAGTGCTAAAGGAACTTAAAACTGAGAAAGACGAGGATAAAGGATCGAGAAAATTTTTGGAGGTAAATTATTTTATGTCGATTTAGGGGTGATCAAGAATCTCAAATAAAAGTCACGCAAACTTCCACGCCCTTCCATCTACCCACGAACTATGACCGCAAATGAAATAATCAGGAATCTCAACCTGCTTCCACATCCGGAAGGGGGATACTATAAGGAAACATATCGCTCTGCCGAAACTCATAGGAAACCTGGTGGTGATGAGCGAAACATATCTACAGCGATCTACTTCCTTTTGGAAAACGGAGACAAATCACATTTTCATCGCATTAAGTCAGATGAGATGTGGTTTTTTCATCAAGGGGAACCATTGGAGATTGTTTCAATTCAAAATGGAGGTTTAGTCAGTGTTACGCTGGGTAATGATCTCGCAAGGGGTGAAGTTCCGCAGGCTATGGTTCCGGCAAATACCTGGTTTGGTTCAAGGGTTAAAAGTGGGAAGGGGTATGCATTGGTGAGTTGTACGGTGTCGCCCGGGTTTGACTTTAATGATTTTCAAATGGCAGACCGAGAAGAATTGATCATGGAGTTTTCGGGCCTTGTGGCGATCATTAGCGAGTTTACTATTTAAACTAAAACCAGGTTGGATGGCGCTCATCGCGTGCGACAGTCTAATATTGTCTAAGACAACCACGGGCGGCACTACATTTATCAAAATCTTTTATTTTTGCCGACTCTAACTAATTCCCAAAATGAAATCACTATTGGTAGTATTCCTAATGCTCATTGGCACCCTGCAGGGATTGGCACAAACCACCTTTGAAGGAACTATAAAAGAATCTTCAACGAACAAACCACTCTCTTATGTCAACATCGGTGTTATCGGGAAGAATGTCGGCACCGTGTCCGATGATGAAGGAAAGTTTAAACTGACCATTCCATCGTCTTATTCGAACGAAACGGTGCGGGTTTCGATGATAGGGTACGGCACTCTAAACTATAAGGTTTCTGAATTTGCGAAGGTGATCTCGGATCAACAGATCGTTATGCGGCCATCTATGTATGAATTGCCTGCAGTGGTGGTGTCAAACAAAAAACTGAAGGAAAAGATCTTAGGAAATACGACGGAATCGCAGACGACAACGGCGGGATTTACGTCGAACAAGCTGGGTAATGAGCTTGGAATTGTAATCAAAATTAAGAAATCTCCTACCTTCATCAAATCATTCCAGGCGTCGGTCGTGTCCAAAGACAACAATCCGGTTAAACTTCGTCTGAATTTCTATAATGTAAAAGACGGTCTGCCGGACAAACTCATCCAGGATAAAAACATTATTGTCAGTGCGCCGGTTCAAAATGGCAAGCTGGTGGTGGACCTGCAGCAATACAACATTGTGGCCGAGGATGACTTTTTCGTAAGCCTCGAATGGATTGAAAACGACTCAGGCCGAATAGTTTTTTCCAGCAGCATCTTAAAAGGTGCGATTATTGCACGAGAGACGAGCCAGGGTGCCTGGGAGAAAGTTGGAATGTTTGGGATTGGTTTCACGGTAAAGGCAGCCTGGTAGTAACCTCATTAATTTTTATTCATGTTTTCCAATACATTAAAAGAAGAGACACAGCAAAATCACGTGGATCTTGAAAAGAAGATCGTTCCAAGGATTAAGGCCATTCAATCTGAACAGGATTATATAACTCTACTCAAGCTATTTTATTCATACTTCGGCGCACTTGAAACGTTGGTGCAGTCTGTCCTGGATACGTCGCTCTTACCGGATTCTACCAGTCGTCGTAAATCTGAGGCAATTCTGAACGATATTCGTGCTCTTGGTGGGGATACACCGAACCTTGCAGGTGTTGCCGATTTGCCGGAAATTTCTGACCACGCGGCAGCCCTCGGTGCGATGTATGTGATGGAGGGTTCCACGCTCGGTGGACAGATCATCAGCAAAATGATTGCCAAGGCATTACCCGGCAAAACAAATGATGCACTTAGTTTTTATAAGGGATACGGCGAGAATACCATGCCGATGTGGATTGCTTTTAAGAATGCAATGAATGAGCATGCTGTTACGGCCGATATACAGAAAAAGGTGATTAACGCTGCAAACGAAACTTTCTTGAAATTTAGTCAGTGGGTTGATAAGGCCGGCTGATCATTTTTTAAATGCCACGTAGAATGTAGATCCTTTATCAAGCTCGCTGTCAGCCCAGATTTTTCCCTGGTGTTTTTCCATTATTCGCTTTACGATAGCCAGTCCCACTCCCGATCCTTCGATTTCACGGACATTATCCAGCCGCTTAAACAGCTCAAAAATAAACGGAAGTTGTTTAATGTCGATTCCCATACCGTTATCGCTGATAGAGTAGACCACTTCTACTTCATCTTCCTTTCCCTCAATTTTAATCTGTGGACAGGGCGATTTTAATGAGTATTTGATCGCGTTACTCAATAGGTTAGAAAATACCTGTGAGATCATCATTGGATCGCCTTTTATTGGCGGAGTATTACCAATCTCTACATGCAGGCTTTCGGCTTTAAAGGCAACCTTCAAATCTTTAACAAGGTCACTAATCATTTCACCGGTCTCAATTTCTTTGAAATCCGGTGCCGCCCGTCCAACCCGGGTATAATCCAATACTTCATTGATCATCAGGCGCATTCTTTCGGCCCCGGAAACGATTCGTGCCAGAAAGTCTTTTGACCTTGGACTAATGGTGTCGTCTCGCATCATAAGCTGCGAAAAACTGGTGATAGTGGACAGGGGATTCTTTAGATCATGCGAAATAGTATAGCTGAAAGTGTCTAGTTCTTCATATGCCTGCTTTAGCCTTTCGTTCAACAGCCTGATCTCACTGGCTTTTTGACTGATAGCGGACATTACTTCGGTTTTAAGACGGATCACCGATTTGATCTCCTCATTGCTCCAGGTTTCTGATTTTCCGGAAACTGTTTCCGCCCAGGCATCAAAGGACTTACGGGGTGAGATTTTGAGAAGGCCGTTCTCGTCAGTTTCGGTAGGCTTCTCCGGATTGCCAGCCCAAACAATTTTCTGTAGTTTTTCAGGCTTGAACCAGATAATATATTCGCTAAGCTCTGCTGATAATGTGGTGATCATGATGCCGCTTGCAATATCTTTATAAGCAACAGCATCAGGGTTTAGCGAAGTAAAATTGTCAGTGTAAAAAATCTGCTCGCTAACATTGTTATTCACCCATCCTACAATTGATTCCACCTGTTCCTGGGTAGGTGCTGCACCGATTGGCATAATGTTTTTCTCAAAAACAAGTACAGCTCCGGTAGCGGTAGTGACGTCGAGAATTGTAGTGTCATTTTTAAGAAGGGCTTCCTCAATACTGCCCGTTTTGAACATGTATTTCGACAACTTATCAACTGCTGCCTTAAAGGCGTCAGTTTGATGCTGGCTTTCTTCATCCTGTCGGAACTCGAGAGCGGAGGAGAGTATTTGACCAATCAATTTCGCTGATTCCCGCGATTTGAAATCAATGAAACGTGGGGTATAATTATGGCAGGCTATTAGGCCCCACAGGTTTCCTTTGTACAACAGGGAGATACTAAAGCTCGAATCGACCTCCATATTCTTTAAGTACTGGATATGAACTGGCGAAACCGCCCTGAGCTGGGAATTGGTAAGGTCCAGAGGGGTGGCACCGTGTTCTGAGGTGCTTAGAATTCGCGATGGCTCAGTGTGAACATCCGCTATCAGCCGGGTTAAATTTCGTTTGTAAAGCTCTCGAGCTTGCTGCGGAATGTCGGAAGCAGGGTAATGTAAGCCTAACCATGATTCGAGGTTCTCGTCGCGCGCCTCGGCAACTACTTCTCCGTGGCCGTCGTCAGCGAAGCGATAAACCATGACACGGTCGTAATTTATAACTTTCTTAATCTGCTGGGCCGAGTTATTCAGGAGATTCTGCAAATTCTTATCTGCAAGCATTTCTGAAATCGAGCGTCCGATGGCTTTCTGAACGTCAAGCACATTGTCGGAAATTGCTGGTTCAAACTCCAACAGGTAGTAATCTGAGGAGTGAGATATGATGAGATAATAAGGTTTCCCCTGGATGTCGGTTGTAAAAGGATTAGTCTGCTCGAATCCATTTGATTTCCCCAATGCAATCAGCTGGATCATAAAATCAGGCGGCTCATTCTTTCCGATGATAGGTTTGATGCTGTTGATATGTTCGCCCAGCAAAGTGTCAGGTAGCCCTTCTAAATGGCCGGTTAGATTTTCACTGTGATAGCGAATTACAAATTGCTGATCGATTACGATAAGAAAGCCATGAGATTGAATCTGTCCGGGAATATGGATAGGTTCAACATCACAATTGGTAAGATTTATCATCAAAAGGGGGAGTGAATTGGTGTATAAAAATAGGGTTTTTGCGGGATATTAACAGATTGTGTGCCAGAAATTCGTGCTTTAGCCTTTCAATACTCGCCCGCTAAATGCACTTATTTTCCTTTCGTCTGGTAAAGTGATGCCTGTATTCACTTGATCGCAATTAATTTTTATATCCCACCGTCGATGGCTGAACGCATGAAAGGCTTTGAAAACGATGAGATTGAGTACAGCAATTCTGCTTCGGATAGGTATTGGATACTTGAAAGATGGATATTTATGGGAAATAATATAAGGGCTGAACGCACCTTATACACAATGAATCGTGCGGGTTGCACTACACAACATGGATGACTATAAGCGTCAGGGAAGCTTTGGGTATCGTGACTGCTGGCGGGTCGCCTACTTTCCAGCTGAGCGGAAAGTAGGTGCCATAGCCCCCGCAAATGGCGGGCTTATTTTATCGTTTGCTATATGCCAATTCTCCTGTAGGATGGTGCTTCCTGTTTTGGCTCACCAAGTAATCAACCGAAAACTTCCCACTGCCTGCAAACAACAGCACAATGTATACAACCAGATAATTTAACCCCGATTCTTTAACTGCAAATGGATCGGAAGCGTGTACCAGCAAGACCGCTGTCAGCATTGTTGCGATTAGCGGTAAAGTTGCCAGGCGGGTTGCAAATCCGGTTAATATGAGCGCCGAACAGAAAACCTCTGCAAACACTGCCAAGCTGAGGCTGAACTCCGGACTCATTCCCAGCATCCCTGGGAATTGTACTTGCCCTCCCGATAACAGCATCATCAGTTTAGGGATGCCATGGGTTAGCATTAAAAATGCTATCCCAAGGCGTGCCACTAAAAGAGCAATATCTATTGTGCCGGAAGTTTTTTCAACACTGAATATCTTTTTCATTTTCTTAATGCTCAACTCTTAAACCGTTTAATTATTTCTTCTGAGCAAACTCGCCATCAGCTTTAATCCTCACTTCGTCACTGATCATTGGAGCGGGGAAACCTGCACCTAAATTAAAATCAGAGCGTTTGATAACACCCTCCAATTGGAAACCAGCGGTATTTGCTTTAGACATTGGGTTTACTACTGTTCCTCTGTATGTGAGGTCCATGGTAACCTGTTTCGTCACCCCGTGCAGGGTAAGATCACCTGATAATTTGTATTTGTCCTTACCGTTCTTTTTTAGCGAAGTGCTTTTGAAGGTCAGTTCCGGATATTTTGCGACGTCGAAAAAATCTGGACTCTTAAGGTGATTGTTTCTGGCTTCAACACGCGTGTCAATCGACGAGGCCTTGGCGGTAAGCTCAAAGCTTGCGTCGCTGAAATCTGGCTTAGACGATTCTATTTTTACATCAAAATCATTGAATGTCCCTGATACATCGGAAATGCCGAGGTGAGTTACCGTGAAACCAAGCTGTGAATGAGGGTCGTCATTAAGCCAGGTAGGTACTACATTCGTGAATGCTGATAATGCAAAAAATGCGATTAAGATAAAAAAGTACTTCTTCATGATGTGTTTTAATTTGTGTTATTTAATTGTTTGATTTTAAATTAGTGGTGTAAAATTTTCCAGCCTGCAAGCCAGTTATAATTATTTTTCATGCCCAGTTGAATTAAAAGCAGCTGCATATTTTCCAGCGTACGGCTGACAGATAAGTCGCCTGCAGCGATGGGGTTAAATCCTGCCGTGGCTACAATTTCTGAGACGATCTGCACTGCTTCTTCATCATTACCAGCAATAAACGCATCTGATTGTTTTCCGTCAATAACCGGACTATTAAAATCCGCAGCAAATGAAGTATTAAACGCTTTAATTACCTTTGAATTTGGAAGCAGCTTTTGCAGTTCTTCAGCAGCGCTAGAATCAGAAGCTGTGGTCAGGCCGTTGTAACTCTCATTTAAGGGGTTGGCAATACTAATGACTATTTTCTGGTTGGCCACTTCGCGGATCTTCGCGGCTATCTCTGCCTCTGCAGAAAAAGGAACATCAAGGATTATAATATCTGCTTCCCAGCTTGCATCAGCAGGGCAAACTGCTGTGTCGACATCTGCATGGGCGTTCTTAGTTTTTATATCCCCGACAAGTGCATCTAACGCGGCCTGATCGTTACCTTTTAATAGTAACCGATAATTGCCTTTGGAAATTCCTTTTGCAATGGCAGAGCCCATATTTCCCGTTGCTCCGATAATTGCTATGGTTTGCTTCGTTTGCATAGTCTTTGTTTTGATTATACAAAGGTAGGGTGAGGGTCGACAACGGTCCATTGCTATAGAACAAGAAAAAGCATTGACCTATGTCAATGGAAATCCGGATCCGCTTTTTTTACCGTCCCACCATCTTTTTACGAACCCTGCTAAGCGTTTCAGGTGTAAGGCCCATATAAGACGCAATCATGTGCTGAGGTACCCGCTGTACAATATCCGGATAGATCGCATTAAAACTCTCGTAGCGGTCTTCGGAAAGTGAGCTAATGATCGACGTCAGTCTTTTCTGCATCGCTACATAGGCACCGGTTATATTCAAACGGGTAAAAGTTTCAAACTTTGGCATGGTTAGGAGCAACTCTTCATGCGCCGTTTTGCTGATTAAAGTAAGTTCCGAATCTTCTATTGCATCAATATTATATGTTGCTGGTTCATCCGTAAGAAAGCTGTACAGGTCTGAAATGGTCCATCCTTCAATGGCGAATTGAATGATATGTTCGTTACCCTTTTCATCCACAGAATAGGAACGTAAGGCTCCCTTCTCAACAAAGGCGACATACTTGCATGGATCACCTTCCTGCAGCAGGTATTGTTTTTTGCGCAGCTTTTTGGGCGTGAGATATTTTGCGATCTGCAGTTCTTCCTCCTTTGTAAGTTGAACTTTTGTATTGAAACTTTCGAAAAATAGTTCGTGCACGCGAAACGATTTAATTAATGTTCAAATATACGGTTGAGAGTTGAGAATGGAGAGTTGAGAATGGAGAGTTGAGAATGGAGAGTTGAGAATGGAGAGTTGAGAATGGAAAGTTGAAAGAAAGCCGTCAACTCTCCATTCTCAACTCTCCACTTATTCAGTAGTGCCCAAAAATCTGCTTCAAATGATGTTCCAGATGTTTCACGTAGTCGTCAAAGACAAACTCCAGGCTAACAGTTACGTTTCCACCCATACGGCAAGTTCTCTTCCAGTTTTCCTGGGGTATTTCTTTGGCAAGAGCAGCGAGTTGCTTATTGTAAAAATACCAGAAGCTTATCAGTTGTGAAGAAGGTATTTTGTCGTGATAACTGAATTCGTTCCATTTATCCTGATCGTAAAATATAAGTGGTTCGTCCTCAAACTGCCCGCGGATAAGTCGTTGATGGTTGTTTGTCGCACTGTCAATCAGATGGCCGAGGATTTGTTTTTTACTCCATTTTCCGGGCTCAGGGGAGCGACATAATTCCTCTTCGCTGAATTGAGCGAATAGGCCGGGCAGGCTTTGACAAAGATATTCGAGCCGTTTGATTCGTTCGGGTATCATCTGCGAAATAATAAATAATATCAGGTCCGCTTTTTTGACTTGAGAATGTCTAAATGGTTATTTGCGGAATGCACTACAGAAGTACATTTATTTTATGTCTTTTTCAAAAGAATTTAATTTTTTCCTCATTAAATTTAAGCTTACCTTATCATGATGAAAAGCATCATTACTATCTTTTTTCTGATTTTTTCATTCCAGGTTTACGCCCAAAAGCTTGATAGCCTAAAGCTTATGGTGGACTTAAAAGAACTTTCATCCGACAAGTATCAGGGCCGCGCTCCCGGAACTTACGGTGGAAGGCTGGCTCAGCTCTTTCTCGTCAATCGCTTCAAAGAGATAGGTCTTAAGGCTTATCATGAGGAATACAAACAGGGAGTGACAGTCCTTGGCGAAAAACTTGACCGGAAGGGCCCGGACAGTATCTGGAATTTTAAGCAGGTAAAAGGGGCGAATATAATTGGCTTTATCCCCGGGAAGAAAAAGGAGGTGATCGTCATATCAGCTCATTATGACCATATTGGAATCTTTGAAAAGCGGATTTATAATGGTGCAGATGATAATGCTTCCGGTGTAGCTGCATTACTCTCCATGGCTGAATACTTTACAAAAAACACGCCTCACCATACACTGATGTTTGCCGCATTCGATGCTGAAGAGTTATTTATGATGGGCTCTATGGGTTTTTTTAAAAATCTTCCCATCCCTGAGGGGGATATTGTCATGAACCTGAACATGGATATGATCGGTACAAACAGTGATTATGAGATGTATGCCGGGGGTACGCATTATTATAAAGAGTTCAAGCCGATGCTTCGTAAAATATGGGGCGGAAGGTCAAATATCGGATTAAGATTTGGTTACGATATTCCCAGGACTAAGGACGACCGGACTTTCAGGAGCGATCACCTGATGTTCCATCTTTCTGGTATTCCATTTTTGTACTTTGGCGTTCCAGAGCATTTAAACTACCACCAAACAACTGATGACTACGATAACATCTCTCATTCTTTTTACTATACTGGCGCCAACCTCATCTTAGATACGCTCATCGAGCTGGACCGAAATTTTCCGGACGTGAATAGGAGGGAAAACATTTTTAAGAAATGAGTCTGGAGTACTTAGTTCCAAATCAACCTGTCTGCAGAAAATTTTCCCGGTCCGGTGAAAAAGATTGTTAAAAATATCCCCAGGTATAGTAAAGACATTTCTTTCGTTCCAAAATCGTCAGTTGCATGGACTATGAGGCATGCGACCGCCATGTTTATGATTAGGGGGATTGATGCGAGGCGTGTAAGTAAGCCCATGATAATTAAAATAGCGCAAATGAATTCAGCGAAGGCGGCGAGATGGAGTGAGGTGCCCTGTCCAATGCCCAGCGGATCGCCGAATTGCATATTTCCTGAAATAACTTTTTGAAATTTTGGGTAGCCATGGGTTAATAATGCAGCCCCTGAAACAACGCGAAGAATTAAAAGCCCGAAATCATAGGAAAGTGGGTTAGCGGAAAGAAAGCTTGATTTAATGGACATAAGTTTATTTGTTGATCCCTTCTAAAATAAAGAAATCGAATTATCTTCAATAATAATTTTTGTATGAAACGCGTCCTTTACATCTATATAGCTTTTGCCATGCTGATTTCATTTAGCGGGATGCAACCAAATGCGGATATCCATCTTAGTTGGTCGACCTTTTCGGGCACAAATGATGGAATTCGATATGCCTCGGGGGATCAGATCACCACGTCAAATGCCAGTCAGTTAAAAGTTGCCTGGACATATGAGACGGGCGATAAAACCAACCGGACAACTATTCCAACTACCCCCATCATGCTGAATGGTGTGTTATATGGCGTATCGCCGCAGTTGAATCTTTTTGCATTAGATGCCCTTAGCGGGAAGCAAATATGGAAATTCAAGCCTCTGGACTCCACCGGCCGCGGTTCTATAAGGGGAATATCCTACTGGCAGAATACAAGCGGTAGCGATAAGCGGATTTTTTATTCCACTGGTCCCTATTTATATGCTGTAAATGCTGATGATGGAAAAGCTGTTAAATCATTCGGAAAAGGCGGCTTCATCGATTTGCGCGAGAATCTTGACGTCGACTTTCCTAACTCATCGGTGGCGGGAAATGCAGCTCCGACGATTTACAAAAACTTATTAATTACCTCCATGCGGGTTTCAGAAGGCAGCGATGCGGTACCGGGCCACATACGGGCCTTCGATGTGATCACTGGTCAGCGGAAATGGATCTTCCACACCATTCCACAGCCTGGCGAACCGGGCTATGAAACCTGGGAGGATAAAGATGCCTGGAAGCGGGTAGGAGGTGCTAATAACTGGGGCGGAATGGCGCTCGACGAGAAACGGGGGATTGTTTACATACCTACAGGGTCGGCAACGCCCGACTTCTACGGTGCCAACCGCAAAGGCTCGAATTTATATGCGAACAGTTTGATTGCCCTCGATGCTAACACCGGAAAATACATCTGGCATTTTCAGGTAGTGCATCATGACATATGGGATCGGGATCTTCCTGCGAATCCAAATTTGGTGCGTGTACGTAAAGATGGCAAGTATGTCGACGCAGTAGCTCAAATCACGAAGCATGGATATATATTTATGTTCGACCGCGTCAGCGGTAAGCCGATTTTTCCGATTAATGAAGTTCCGGTTCCGGCTTCAGACCTTCCCGGCGAGCAGGCTTGGCCAACACAGCCAATTCCCACCTTGCCGGAACCTTTTGCACGGCAGATCCTAAATGCTGACGAGATTAGCGACCGAAGCCCGGAAATAAAAGCGCAGCTGCTTGCGGCGTTTTCAAAATACCGCAGCGGCAAGGAATTTATTCCACCAAGTTTCCAGGGCGGAATGGTGTTTCCAGGCTTCGACGGTGGGGGCGAATGGGGAGGTTCGGCTGTGGACCCCGTCACGCAAATCATGTACATCAGCACCAGCGAACTTCCATGGTGGACCCAGATGATTCCTAATCCCGCATTAAATAAAGTGGGCGGCAAAACCTTTAAAGAAGTTGGGCGAAGTGTTTATGCGAAATACTGCGTAAGCTGTCATAGGTCCGACTTAAAAGGTGAGGGCAAAGCATTTCCCTCCCTTGTGGGCTTGGACAAAAAATACAATGAGCCACAGTTGAGGCAAATCCTTCACAATGGCAGAAATATGATGCCTTCCTTCCGCCAGATTGTTGAAGAAGAGAAGGCCCCCCTGATCACCTACCTGCTCGATCTGGAAGACAAAGAAGCGCTCCCAATAAGAGCGAGTGCTGCATCTAGCCCGGAGCGCGATATAACACCCTTGTATTCCATGAATGGTTATCACAGGTTTTACGATAAAGATGGATTTCCCGGAATTAAACCCCCGTGGGGAACGTTGAATGCGGTTAATTTAAATACAGGTAAACTTATTTGGAAGGTGCCGCTGGGCGAATTCGAGTCACTAAAAAAAGAGGGTATGATGAACACCGGCACAGAAATTTATGGGGGGCCGGTAGTTACCAGGGGTGGGATCGTTTTCGTTGCAGGTACGCAGGATGAAAAGATCCGCGCATTTGACAAGACCAACGGGAAAGTTTTATGGGAAGGCAAACTGCCAGCCGCCGGCTTTGCTACTCCTGCCGTTTATTCGATTAAAGGTAAGCAGTACGTAGTGATTGCCGCAGGTGGAGGGAAATTGGGTATGAGGAGTGGGGGGAGTTATGTGGCATTTGCTACTCTCACTCACTAAAACATTTTCCTCAAATTGTCATTATACGGGTATGGAAAATTTGCCTTCACATATTCAACACGTTCTGGATCAGGTCACTGAGTTCGCCGATCGTGCCCACGGTGAGCAAACTCGAAAATACACTCCCGATCGCTATATAGTCCATCCAATAAGAGTGATGAAGATGCTCTGCGAATATACATCTGATATTTCTATGCTTGCGGCAGCTTTGCTACACGATGTTTTGGAAGATACTGCAGTGACCAGCGACGAGATGAGTCATTTCCTGGAAGGTATCATGCTTTCCAGCGAGGTAAGGAAGACAACACGGCTTGTGGAAGAACTTACCGATGTTTATGTCAAATCAGCGTTTCCTCATTTAAACCGTCGCCAGCGTAAGGAACTCGAAGTGGCCAGGATATCAAAAACCAGCCGTGACGCCCAAACCATAAAATATGCCGATATTATCGATAACTGTATTGAGATTGTAAAATACGACCGCGGTTTTGCAGGAAAGTTCCTATATGAATGCCGCGAGATATTAAGTAAAGCAACTCATGGCGACAAAAAGCTATATGAAAAGGCTAAGTTGGTTTTGAATGATGCGAGGACGCAATTGTAGCATAAATTGCCTTATCGCAGATCATCAATTCATTAAATTTATTATAACTGCTTTTCAGTATTTAACGGTATTTCAAACCAAAACTCTGAGCCTTCATTTTCAATACTATTCACACCGATCGTTCCATTATGACGACGGATTATTTCGGCTGAGATATACAAACCAAGTCCAAGGCCCGAGAATTTCACTGACGATTCCTGTACGCGGTAGAAGCGGTCAAAAATCCGTTGCTGCTTATCATCCGGGATACCGATCCCGAAATCTTTAACGGAAAGCTTGAATCTGTCGCCGACGACTTCGCTGTATACTTCTACTTCAGTGGCTTCCGGAGAATACTTGATAGCATTAGACAAGAAGTTTACCACAACCTGCCCAATTCTGCTCATATCTGCTGTTATTGAAGCACTCACGTTCTTAATAATCTTGATCTGGTGGGTTTGCGATTCTTCTTCCACGTCTTCCACACATTC
This sequence comes from Daejeonella lutea, assembly GCF_900168015.1. Lineage (GTDB taxonomy): Bacteria > Bacteroidota > Bacteroidia > Sphingobacteriales > Sphingobacteriaceae > Daejeonella > Daejeonella lutea. The sequence continues at coordinate 301,024 of NZ_FUYR01000001.1, forward strand.
AATGATCAAGTTTTCCGAATCGAATGTGGAATAGTTGAAGAGCATTTTGCCCCCCTGGATACGAGTTACATCCAGCAGATCCTGAACTAATTGATTTAGCCGATCGCCCTGGCGGGTAGCTTTGATGATAAACTGCTCGAGATGTTCAACTGGCTTTTCTGACTTTAGCAAACGATTTGCAATCTGCAGAGATAACTTGATACTCGTGATTGGTGTTTTAAGCTCGTGACTGGCTATACTAAGAAATTCATCCTTACGCTGCATGAGTTCCTGCACAGCTTGCTTGCCCAGCACCAAATCAGTCACATCGAAACCGAAAAAGGCTACGCCGTCGATTTCTCCCTCGTCTGAAAATACAGGGGTGATGGTAAAATCATACCACGAATCTTTTGGGTCTCCGTTTTTTTCCTTGCGGCTAACTTTTACGGAATTGCTGGTATAAGGAACTCCCGTTTTTAGTACGTTTAAGCTGATCTCTTCAATCTCGCTGTCTGCAAATTCAGATCCGGCTTCACGGGCTGTTTTTCCAATATAGTGTTCCTGCCCATCAAATGTTCTAAATGCGTCATTTACATACTGATACCGTAATTCTTCGCCGCTTCGGATGGTGATTAATGCAGGAGCATGCTGGAACATGCTATAGAACTGATCTTTTTGTTTTATGATAAGTTGCTGGAGATCATTCTTTTTCTTTTCAGACTCCTTCTGCGCATTGATGTCAATAATAAAGGTCACCACTTCATCACCCTCCTTTTCATCGAGGATCGCACTACCCGCCAGAACCCAGAATGCTTCACCATTTTTGCGAATGAATTGTTTCTGGAATGGCACCGAACTGCCTGTACTACCAACTTCTTCAATTGCTTTCCGTGTAACATCGTGGAACTCCGGTGGAGTGAGTTGAGTCCAAATTTTTGGCGAAGCTTTCAGCTCTTCGATGGTATACCCAACCATATGAAGGAATGCCTGGTTAGCCTCAAAGATCTCACCAGTTTTAAGACTCGCAAAGGTCATCCCGATTACGTTCGATTCAAAGATCTTCCTGAACTTACCCTGGCTCTGTGCTAATTTCTGCTCTGTTTCGATCAGTTGAGTGATATCAATCGTTGAACCCACCACCCTGAATGGTGTATTGTATTCATCCTTCAATATCCGGCCCCGATCAAGAACAAATGCGTAGTCACCATTTGCTTTTCGGAATCTATATTGTTCAGACCACTGGTCAGATTTTTTATTAATAGCACTATAAACACTCTCTTTTATCCGGTCCCGATCGTCTTCATGAATAGTTTCAAACCAGAACGCAGGCTTCTTCGACTGTTCGTCGACCTTGTAGCCAAACATGAGCTCGTAATTCTCATTACGCCAGATTGAGTTCGAGGCGAGATCCCAATCCCATATAGTATCGTTCGTTGCTGTAGAAACCAACTTGAATCGTTCTTCACTCTCCGATAACTCTTTAGTCCGTTCAGTAATACGATCTTCAAGCTCTAAATTCAGAGATTTGAGCTTTTCACGAGCATCAATGAGATCGTTGTAATTCTTGCGGAGACGCTGTTCAGCCGACTTGGTAGCGGTGGTGTCGGTGAGGTTCAGGACGAGACCATCACCCATGCGCACAGCAACAAGCTGGTACCACTTACTATTGATAACTAATTCAGTTTTATATTCCGAACCTCCATTAGCAACTTCGGCATATCGATCGAAAAGCTTAGCCTGCGTAAGCTGCGACATATGCTCCAGCATGCTGGCCCCTTCAAGTCGTTCTTTAGTGGTCTCCATGAGTTCGGCAGCTGAATAGTTGCAGGAGATGCACTGGAAGTCGGTCACCTTGCCTGTACGGTTACGCAACGATGCAAACGCGAATATCCCGCTATTACTTGCATTTAAAACACTCGTGACAATATTTGATAGTTCTGCCAGCTCGGTGATATCAACAAAACTGATAATTACACCATCGATCTGCTTGTCTTTACGGACGTACGGCATCACCTTCATCAGACAGCGCAGACCATTTTTCAGCTCTACTTCTTTCTGCATGGGTTTGCCATTGGCCATAACCATATGGATCTCGGCTGTCAGATTCTCATTCAATACATTGTTTGAAATGTGCTCAAATGAACGACCTATATCCGCTTCGATCAGGTTGACCATATCGATTACCGCCGGATTAAACTTACGGATTGTGAGGTTCGTATTAAGGAAGATGAACCCTGTATCGATAGCCTTGAAATAGTTATCGAGATCATCATTCAGGTCCACCAGTTCCTTTATTTTCATCTGGTGCTCCGTGTTGAGGGTATGAAGCTCTTCGTTGAGGGATTGCAGCTCCTCGTTACTTGATTGCAGCTCTTCGTTAGCGGATAGTAACTCCTCATTGCTGGACTGGAGTTCCTCATTGGTTGTCTCCATTTCCTCTACAGCCATCTGAAGATTTGTGCGAGTTTCGCTGAGTTCTGCTTCCAGTTCCAGGATAAACTCATTGTGCCGGCTGTCTTCGGGGATGGACTTTAATTCCTCTGACGCAGGATAGTCCATAAAGCTTTCGCTAAAGGCGAGGAGGGTATAGCCATGCAGGTCGTCTGATTCCGGCTTGCGGATAGAGACGTTGAATTGCTGCCCTTTTTTTGATTTATCAAGAACGAGATTGTGCAGGTGTACTGTTTTTCTTTCCTTCTGCGCTCTGCGGATCCCGGTATTGAGCAGCACTGCAACCGTCTTCGGTACCATTTTGAGGACGTTCAGTTCAATCTGATCGTCTGGTAAGGAAAGGAATTTTTTGTAATTCCCAACTACATCCCGTATTACATGATTATTATCGATGTAAATACCGGCATAGCCCAAATCAGCCATTAAAAATGATTTAAAATCATTCTCAACCGAGGAATTTGAGCCAATAGATTTTGGTGAATCTTTTCGCTGCAAAGGCAATGAGCGGATTCGTTCTTCTACCTGGTAACTGTTTAACGAAGAATAATTGATCAGCCCTGACTTTTTATAGAACTTCCATTTGCTGCTGACCTCCACAAAGCCGTCTTTAAGTAATGACCCGGTTTCACTTGGTCCAAGGAACAAATACCCACCAGCGCTCAGCGAGAAATGAAAGGTTGAAAGGATTTTTGTCTGTAAAATACTATTCATGTAGATCAGCATATTACGACAGGTCACCAGGTCGTTTTTTATAAATGGCGGCGACTTAATCACATCATGTTTAGCAAAAACGATCTGTTTGCGTATTGAGGGGATTACGCTGTAATGTTTATGTTCCCGATTGAAATACTTTTTCAGGATATCCGCAGGAACATCTTCACTGATGTTCAGCGGAAAACGGTTTGCCGAAGCAATATCGAGGCTTGCCCCGTCAACATCAGTTGCAAATATTTTAATTTCTATGTTTTTACCGCTTATCTCAACGCATTTATTCACGGTAATGGCAACTGAATAAGCTTCCTCACCGGTACTACAGGCACATACCCAGACTTTAAGGACAGAGCCATCTTCCTTGCCGCTGAGAATCTCAGGAATAATCTTTGATTCCAATATCGCGAACGCCTGCTTATCTCTAAAAAACCGCGTAACACCAATTAAAAAGTCGTTGCCGAGAAGTTTTACTTCCTCCGAGTCACCTTTCAGAATAGTAATATAATCCGGAAGCTCGCGAACATTTCTGTCGTTCATCCTCCGTGTTATGCGGCGTACAATTGTAGGAGTCTTATAAAGGTTGAAATCATGGCCATTTTCACGGTAAACTAAGCGGAAGATCTCGTCAAGTTGTTCTTCATCAATTTTACCGTCCTTCATTATATTAATGGGCTCTTCATTGACAAATTTGAAGAGCTGATCCGGCATTTCCTTTGGTACTAGGATGTGGTCTGCATTACCGGAGGTTATGGCACTATTGGGCATACCATCAAACTTCGCTGATGAAGGTTCCTGAACCATAACCATACCGCCACACTCCTTGATCACCTCGATCCCCTTTGTGCCATCGGTACCCGTGCCGGATAAGATTATTGCAATGGATTTGTCTTTCTGATCCCGCCCCAGCGAGTTTAAGAATATGTCTATCGCGGTATTGGGCGATTTAACATCTGATCGCATCGAAAGCTTAAGCTTACCGTGCGATACCGTCATAAGTTTGTTATTTGGGATGATGTACACACAGTCCTGCTGAATGGTCATGTTATCCTGAGCCTCGAACACTTTCATGTGCGTATGCTTGGAAACTAGTTCTACGAGCAGGCTTTTGTAATCTGTAGAAAGGTGCTGAATAATTACGAAGGAAAAGTTGGAGCTTGCCGGCATGTGGTCAAAAAACTCATGTATAGCTTCTAAGCCTCCTGCCGAAGCACCAATCCCAACTATATATTTACTGTATCTGCGAGTTGTCTTCAAAACTGTTTCTATTCAGCTGTTTCTCCTAATCGTAGCTTTGACAGAAACGATGCCAGAGTTCTTGCTGCATCAATTTCTGCGTCTTTCCATGCGGTTGAATAGTTTTCCACTTTTTCTTTCCAGAGCTTAAACGAATTTCTCGGATGATAGTTTTTACCGTTGGCTTCGAACGTGATCGCCTCATTTGGATTTCCGCCCCAATCGATCGTGGCTTCAACTTCCGGGCGAAAGCAGATCAGATAGTCAGACTGCTTACTATCGATGGGCATAACCAGTAAACCGCTTGCCTGTTTGGCAAAAGGGCCAGCCTCTTCAAATGCCTCGGAGAGGTTATCTGTGTAATAGATATCACTCAGGTTTTTATTATCTATCCACAGTAACAGCTCGTCTACAAAATCCGTATCCGGTACCACGCCAACCTCACCTTTTTTTCCATTGAGAGCTAGAATTGCACCTCCCACCGAGAACAAGGAAAGTAGTTCTTTACCATCTGTGTTAAAAACGGCCGTATCAGGATTGTTTTTATGATGCAGCCGGTCCATGATATCAACACGCGTTTGCTGTAGTGCAGCCGAGATCTGCCCATCTTCGAGGGAGAGGACAGTTGATATCTTTGACGAAATCGTAGCGGAGAGCATTTCGAAAATGGAACACAGCTCCATATCAATATACTTTGGTTCTATATGATGACAGGATATCAGGCCCCAGAGCTTACCATTATTAAGCACCCGAATGGACATTGATGCGTTTATGCCCATGTTTTTCATGTATTCGATATGAACCGATGGCACACTTCGCAGGTTATAATCCGAGAGATCGAGGAAGCCATCGCTAACCGGGTTTACTACAGGGAACAAGGAAACCGGGGTAAATTCCCTTTTAGGGATCTGGCGATAGGGATTTTTCAAATATAAGTCGCGGGCCTGCTTAGGGATATCTGAGGCCGGAAAGGTTTGCCCTAGATAGGGCTCTAGTAAATCGGTTTTCTCCTCTGCGATTACTTTTCCGTTCCAGTCTTCATCAAACTGGTACATCAGCACACCGTCAAAACCGGAGATTTTTTTCAATTCCCTGATCGCCACTTCGGAGATACCCTTCACATCCGATTCTGCTTCAATAGAATTTATAGCTAGCTGGATATCGGCCAGCACAGTGCTTAATTTACGTTTACCTGATTTAGGCTTGCCTTCGATTTCAAGGACCAAGTAGTCGGGCTTGAGATGAAAAAGCGCGGAATGTACCTCACTTTTTCCAATCGTTAGTTCCATTGGAACCCGTCTGGCGATGTCGTTTTGAATAAAAATTTTTATTTGTTTTACGTCTTCCCCGCTCAATACTTTGCCGAGATCAGCTGTGATTAATTGTTCTGGCGACAGGTGAAATAGTTCTTCTGAATTTTCACTTACCTGTAATATTTTAAGTTCGGACCTGGAGGCTATGATTAAATACCCATAATCCTGAATTAAATTAACATTATTGAGTGGAAGCCTCCCGCAGAATTCTGAGTCAAAGTTTTTTTTGCCCATATCAATTGTAGTGCCTTAATGATTAAGGCGAATCATAGTTAGTTTCGCGCAATATAAGCGTTTCCCGCCAGCAGAGCAATAATAACAGGGCAAGTTAGCACTGTTTTCGGCCCTTCGTAATAAATTTATTGCATAAAAGTCCAAAATTTTTTTTCCTCAGATTCGCTGTAATTCCAGGAAGAATTATCCATTTCGAACTTATTTAACAAGGGCAGCATCATCCAGGTAAGATGAGGAGTGGGGGAGTTAGGTAACGTTTTCAGTTGAGAAGTGAGGTATGAGGAATGAAGCAGGAGCCAGTGCTTTCGCAAAGTGGCTTCGCCCGGTAATCAGTAATCAGTGCCTTCGCCACAAAAGGAGTGGCTTCGCCCGGTAATCAGTAATCAGTGGCTTCGCCCGGTGACTAGACGCTGTGATTGTAAGGTGGGTCCCTGATTACTGAATACTGATTACTGAATACTGTCTACTGAATACTGACTTCTGATTACTCATCACTGTATACCGATCACCCGATTACCCAATCACCGATTACCCATCTATCGGCCACCCGCTACCATTCCATCCAAGTACGCTGATAGTTTTGTTAAGGCTCCAGCCACAATCTCTATCTGCTCCTGGGCTTCGTTCCAGTTTCTTTGCTCAATGGCTTCGCGTACACCAGGAATTGTTTTAACACCATATCCTGTGTAAAATCCAGGGGCATAAAGGGTATGCTTATACCATCCACGGCGAGGGAGTCCTGTAGTTGTAAGCAGCGTTTGCTCTGCCTGGAAAAGTTTTTTATTAAGGGCGGATTGATCGGACCCTGCCGGTATTTTTGCTACTTTCTCAGATAACCTGGCCGTTGACAATTCCAGTGATCGTAAAGCATTCTGAAGTGGCGAAAAGTTGATGAACGGCACCTCTTCTTTAGCTACCGGCTCTTTGAAATATTCACTCGGATCAGCCGCAAGCTTAAAGTTATTTCCCTTGATCGCCTCATTCTGGATCGTTGTCGACTCACGCATCTGATCGGTAAGAGTTTGAAGCTCTGTTACATAATTTGAAACTGTTTTATGCAGGTTTTTAAATTCGAAAGGCAGTACATCAGCGTCAGCCATGCGGAGCACCGTGCGTCCGATTGTTTGAGCAAGTGCCACTCCGTACTTAAATCCCGGATCACCAAACCTGCTGTAATGATCGTAAGAATCATAAATAGAGTGATATGATCCACCCTCATCTTCGCCTCCAAAGCCGATGTTGAGTGAAGGGATTCCGGCATGCTGTAGAAACGCAGAATAATCTGATCCGGAACCAAGAGCTCCAATAGTCATATTTTTCCTTGCCATGTTATCTTTCTTAGCTTTATCACTGCCGGCAGTTGCTACCTGCCGGGCTTTCAGACGTTCATAGACACTTACATTGGTCTGAGGATCTTTCACGTCCTTTGCAATCGCGTCCATAAAACTCTCCAGTCCGTGAGATCCACCCGCACCGAGAAATCCCCGTCCGCTGCCATCGGTATTGATATAGACAACAGCCTTTTGCTTTAATTCTTCTTTATGATCTTCCACCCATTCAGTGGAACCCATCAGGCTTGGTTCTTCACCATCCCAGGCTGCAAACACGAGCGTCCTTTTAGGCTGGTAGCCGTTTTTAACCATTTCTCCGATAGCCTTTGCCTCTTCCATCATGGAAGCTATCCCGCTGATCGGGTCGTTTGCTCCATTTACCCAGGCATCATGGTGGTTGCCCCGGATAATCCACTGATCAGGATATTGAGAACCTTTGATTTTTGCAATCACGTTATAGGCTGGCACCATCCTCCAGTCCGACTCCATTTTCAGGCGAACCTTCGCTGCGCCCGGACCGATATGATAAGTAATAGGCAATGCACCACGCCATCCTTCCGGCGCGACAGGTCCGCCAAGCTTAGCCAGCAGCGGCTGCGCGTCGTGATAACTAATCGGTAAGACCGGAATTTTCAACAGGTTCGTTGCATCTTTACGATCCAGACGTTTCGCATTACCTATAGCGCCAATACCCGGTGTCAATGGGTCACCCGGATAGATCACCATGTCCATAACCGAGCCTCGCTGTACGCCGTATTCGTTTTTGAAGGCACCCTTTGGATAAACATCTCCCTGGTAGAATCCGTCTTCTTTCGGGTCAGAATAAATGATACAGCCGATAGCACCGTGTTCCTGCGCGATCTTAGGTTTAACACCCCGCCATGATCTCCCATAACGGGCTATTACGATCTTTCCTTTCACTTCAATGCCCAATGATTCCAACATTTCATAATCTTCAGGAAGCCCGAAGTTTACAAAAACGAGTTCACCGCTGACATCGCCATCTGCACTCCAGGCATTGTAACTCGGGAGCTGATCGGGTTGAGAAGATGTGCCATCTTCTTTTAGACCGGGCTCTTTAAGCAGGGCGGTGTATTTTTCAGGAGAGGTCATCTCCAGCAAGCGCGTCTTTGGATAAGGGAAAAGAACGGTGTAAGTTTCCAGCTGTGCATCCCAACCATAGCTTTTAAATTTTTTCAAAATGCTTTCCGCAACTTCCTTGCTGCCGACAGAGCTCACATAATGTGGTTTAGCCGAGAGCTCCTTGATCGTTGCACCAATATTTTGAGCACTTAATAAGGCGTCGAATTTCGATTCGTTCGGATTCTGGGCAGAGGCTGTTAGTGTTGCGAGAATGAGGGTGGTGGAGAGAAGGAGGAGTGGTTTCATGGGTTGCAGCAGAGGTTACACGGATGTGATTGAGTGAAGGTGTAAGGATTTGGTATTCAGTAATTAGTAATCGGTAATCAGTAATCAGTATTCAGTAATTAGTAGTCAGTAATCGGTATTCAGTAATCGGTAATCAGTATTCAGTAATTAGTAATAGGTAATCAGTATTAGCTAGCCCGTTTGTGGGGTATACCTGCCTGATCGATCAAGTTTTGTTTGCCAGTCGATCAGGCGGTAAATTCGACAATTAATTTAACATTGCATCCACCGTTATCTCGGTATTCAGTAACTTGCTGATCGGGCAGTTCGCCTCAGCATCTTTCACCGCAGCATCAAAAGCGTCCTGAGAAATGCCCGGGATTTTTGCTGTAAGGGTCAGATGAGAACTGGTAATTGTACCGTTATCCAGGGTGATATCGCATTTCGTTGTAAGCTCATCGGCAGTAAAACCTGCTGCATCGATATTGAAAGAAAGCTTCATGGTAAAGCATCCAGCATGAGCGGCAGCGATTAACTCTTCGGGGTTTGTGCCGGTCCCTTCCTCAAATCTCGATTTATAAGAGTATTGTGTGTTGGTCAGCGTTCCGCTTTGAGAGGTTAAATTTCCTTTTCCGTCCTTTCCGGATCCTTGCCATATGGCCGTTGCGTTTCTTTTCATTTTACAAGCTTTAATAGGGTTTGTGTTTGTGAGGAGCAAGATAATAAAAACATTTAATTTGGGATTTTTGGGAATGTCAACTACTTTTTCAATTTACATATTTCGGTCCTTCGGTTTTGCTATAGAATATAAACATATAATTTCATGATTGAATGATTACCGCCTCGTGCCGGCAGACTGGCACCTACGTTTTTCGGTCGTTTAATTGTTTTCAATGGCCCTCAAGCTTCCTCCGGAGGTCCCTTCAGCTGGAAAGTAGGTATGCCGACCAGAGGGAGACCACGAATGCCTTAATAACAATAATCAACAATGAGTAACAGCCGCGCCTGCCTGATATTTGTTGTAAATACACGCTTTAGACCATAGGCACAATCCAAGCCGTGGCAATGTCGGTGTAAGCGATGAGAATATCTGCAACACTTCTCCGGATTGCTTAACTGAAGTGCAATAGAGGTATGTAACTGAATGGTCTAAAACGCGTCTTTACTGCCAAATTTCAAGAGGGCGAGTTTTGCAACTTGCAGGAACAGAAGAAATATTATTGTCAGCTACCCAACGTACCAAAAATCCACCCCCAACCCCCGCCAGCAGGGACACTAGCGTACACACCGCGGGCCACAGGCCAGCATTTCTACATCCGCTAGCCTTTGTGTACGCTTCTTAAGCCCAAGCACTGAATCTCCGTTCACCGTTATTCCGCATTGGCTGGTGTGGCAATTACAGGTTAAGCCAAAGCAGAAGCACTAATAGCGCCAGGCGCAGCAGCGGCTCTTTTGCTTACTTTTCCAGCTGCAGGGAAAAGTAAGTGCATCTCGCCGACACGAGGCGGGGCAAATACGTTAATAAATCCCGATATTTGTCCCAACAAGAAAGCTTATGGGCAACGCTGACAAAACATTATATACCTCTGATACAATAATAGCCCTTGCTACCCCTTCCGGCATAGGCGCGATCGGCGTAATCCGCTTGTCGGGACCTGATGCCATCGCGTTAGTTAATGAGGTATTTTACGGAAAGGATCTGAGTATACAAAAAACACATACCATCCATTTTGGCACGATCCGCGATGGTGAACTGATCCTGGATGAAGTGCTGGCTTCCATTTTTATCGGACCGAAATCATACACGAAAGAAAATGTGGTGGAGATTTCAACCCATGGTTCCGCATACATTATTGAAAGCATCATAAAGCTCCTGATACGCAAAGGAGCAAGGCCGGCAAATCCTGGTGAGTTTACTTTAAGAGCCTTCCTGAACGGTCAGCTCGACCTTTCCCAGGCTGAAGCAGTGGCGGATTTGATTGCCTCAAACTCACAAGCATCCCACCAGGTTGCCATGCAGCAGATGCGGGGCGGGTTTTCGCACGAACTGCAGCACCTCCGTGATCAGTTGATCCATTTCGCTTCAATGATCGAACTGGAACTTGACTTCGGCGAGGAAGATGTGGAATTTGCTAACCGCGATGAACTGAAAGCGTTGATTTTTCAGATCAACCGGATTATACATCGTCTGATCGAGTCGTTCGAGCAGGGAAATGTGATGAAAAACGGAGTACCCGTTGTTATCGCAGGCAAGCCTAATGTCGGAAAATCAACCCTACTCAATGCTCTGCTCAACGAGGAGCGTGCAATAGTTTCAGAGATTGCCGGCACAACCCGGGATACGGTTGAAGATGAAATTATCATTGGCGGCATTAACTTCCGATTTATAGATACTGCCGGCATCCGCGAAACGCTTGATATCATTGAGGCGAAAGGAGTGGAGCGCACTCATGAAAAGATAGGTAAAGCCAAGCTGGTTATCTACCTGGTAGATCCCGACCAGGAAGTTAGCGAGATAGGAAGTCAGGTGGAATATCTGAAGGGCTTGGGGGTGCCGTTTATTCCAGTGGTGAATAAGAAGGATATGATGACTCCGGAATTTCGGAAGGAGGTATCAAGTGTCAAGTATCAAGAATCAAGATCCGGGGCTGGTAATCCGGAGACTCTGACCTCTGACCTCCGACCTCCGACTTCCGACCCCCGACCTCAGACTTCCGATGCTCTCTTCATCTCCGCCAAAAACAAGGAAGGTATCGATGCTCTGCGGGAAACCATACTACAAACTGTTAATCTTCACGCGATTAATACCGACGATGTTCTCATCTCCAATATTCGCCACCTGGAAGCGCTGCAAAAAACAGAAGCTTCTCTAAACAGCGTGCTGGAAAATATCGATAACCCGGTTACTTCTGATTTCCTTGCGGTTGATATTAAACAAGCACTTCATTACCTGGGTGAGATTACAGGCCAGGTGACTACGGATGATCTTCTGGAGACGATCTTTAGTAAGTTTTGTATCGGGAAGTAATCTGCTTGGTAAGACTTGGTCTTTTTAATATCCAGGGATGGTTTAAATTTCGTAGGCACCTCGATTCCTTAATCCATTAAAGTCAAAATTCTATGCTTCAATTCGGCGAATCACTTTTTTTTATGATCGAGGTCATTTTTTAGCATGTGTTTTTGAGGGAATTTTGTGGTATCAAAACAAACACACACCCACAATGGAAACTCATAAAAACATCTCCCACAAAGGCCAAACCACCTTCACTTACCAAACAAAGGAAAATTATTCCTCAATCGGAATATGGGAAAAATACAACGCATTTGTTGATACTCAAAAACCAAATGCAATAGGCTGGTGGCTCGGTTCGCTTATGCTGCACGGATGTATTCTCGTACCGATCAGCTTTCTGCTGGTTTACTCTCTCGGTGGCCCAACAATACCCTTTTTGTTCATTAGTATGTCTCTGTTTTTCATCAACGTGATTGCTAACATGGGAGGAGCAGCCTTTAAGGTAACATTCAATTCCTTTATGTTGAGTATTGCTATTCACATATTGATGGCACTGACTGTGATTTTAAATACCTTATAAGCATTCTAATATATAATGTAAAAGGGTATAAACGGCAAGGGTTTTACCCTTTTTTCTGCTCCCAACCATGCTAATTATAAATTGTTCGAACCTGAAATTGGGATTTTGTTCCTCTTTAATGGTTGTAATGGACTTGCGTCAGCTCGATAGTTAACCACTCTAGATCCCCTTCTTTTAACTTCCAGATAACTGAAGATTTAGGCGGAATACGTATGCCGACAAATTCGCAGACCATCGGCGGGCACTAATATGACCCAGGTTCTAAGGGTGGCCCCTTCCGGACGATTATAGTTGCGAAGAGCCTCAAAACCTATAAAGTCACTTTCCGGACTGAAAGTAAATATGCCTGAAGTATTAGCGACCATATAGGTCATCGTAGCTTTCGCGGAATAAGGCCCCGTGTTTTCCCATGTGATATTATCAGCTACTGCCGCTGTGGAAACCATACAATCTAAGCATGAAATCTTAACAAACTCCCCTGGTCTGTTTCTTTGCCGACAGCATCAGCAATTTCCGCCTGCTTTGCTACGCATCATGCCCTTTTGCCTGAGTGACACAGTTGAGATCAATTTTTTATTCACGGCACCAGACCTGCTAACCCATTTCTGTACTATTTCAGGGTAAGGGTTCCAGCATTTCCTTTGTAAGGGTTTGGTTTCCATAAGCCGCCAGAGGCATACGTTCTACTTCCAGCTCTGCCGATGAATAAAATTTCCGCGAGGCGACCGAAACGAGCAGGTATACTGCAGCGGATATGGTTGAAAATAGAATCATGGCGTCCGTTTTAACAGACAGAAACTTCACTGCTAGATATTACTGGCGAAGTAATCCAGGTGATATCCATGTTTAAGGAACGGAAGATGAGAAACGATCCTGAAAGCAGAAATAGCATTGGAATAAGTACCCTTGAGACTCTGAGTTTTCGGATAAGCACAGGAATCGCTGATGCAAGGAAAAGCAGCGGCGTAGTTCCTAATCCGAAATACAGCATAAACTCACTTCCGGAAAGGGCTGAACCCGTATTCAAGGATCCGGCAATTGCCATGTAAACCATACCGCAGGGAATAAGTCCGTGCAGTATCCCGGCGATCGCACCCCCGTAAGGCTTGCTCATCCACCGTCCCATAAACTTTACAAGAGGCCCAAACATTTTCTGATAGAATCTACCCGATGTACCACCCGATTTTCCATAAAAGTGATAGAATGCTATGACAAGCAGGACTATTCCACTCACAAAGCTTAATGCCTGCTGCAAACCCAGGATATTGAATACTCCGCCGATTGATCCCGCTACAAATCCGAGTGCTGAATAGGTAAGTATTCGGCCGAGTTGATAGACTATTTTCTGAAGCAATGCATTCCAGGCGTTCTCTCCGAACGGGATGGACATAACCAAAGGTCCGCACATGGCCACGCAATGAAAGCTTCCAAACAAACCGGTGAAAAAAGCAAGGCTTTGATAAGTCATGGCAAAACGATCTTTTCCTGAAACAAATAGTTTTTGCCATTTGCCTGATACTGGATCCTCAGCAGCCATGACCCGGACTTGAGCTGGTTTTGAGGAATAACTAGTTTCAAAACAGCTAAATCACTTTCAAACTCCTTATCCATTCCTGCATCTGACAAGCGGCGTACCGACACTTTATAAGTTACCGGTACCGGGAAATTAGCTGTTACGCCGGCTGCATCAGTACTAACAGTTGGCTGCATTTTATCAGTAATAGCCAGATGTTTCGCGTTATAATCGGCGTCAAAGGTTTGACCTTTTTCATAATAATCATTTTCAATCAATGAGTCAGCCTTGTGCGGACCAAGCATCATAACTACAAGCGTTACAATGAATGTCATGAATAGTACCATTCCGATCGTAAGTTTTGTTCCCCAGTTCATTTTCTTAGTTTGGTGGTGCAATAAAAGTTGTTTTTGCCTGTGAGATTACCTTTCCCTGTGATTGGATTTCAAGGATTAGTTTGCTTTTATACTCTTTTACCAGATTCTGCGGACGAATAAGGAAAAATGTGAGTTTTACACTCTCACCCTTTTTTATGAGTCCAGGGGCGCTGATGTATTCGATTTTTGTATCCTTGTCAGGCATCACCATCGAGAACTTTACGGTCTCACTCGTTTTGTTTATAAGTTCAGCATTGTACAGGTTGCTAACTGTACCATCATCCCGGAGCTGGTAAAGCGTTCCGCCTGCGCGGAGTATAGTGGCTCCGACATCAGACCGGGTAATCAATAAAAAAGTAAGTGTTCCAAAAAGCAGTGTAAGAATAGCAGCATAGCCATAAATTCGCTTTCCTATAGACGGCTTTTTGTTTTCAGCAACCTCTTCTTCAGACATGAAACCGATAAGTCTTAGCGGACGATGAGTTTTGGCCATGACCATGTCGCAGGCATCTATACATGCTGTGCAATTGATACATTCCATTTGAGTACCCTGTCTTATATCAATCCCTGTCGGGCAGACATCGACACACAGATTACAATCCACACAATCACCGGCCGGCTCAGGGAAATTTTTGTTTATGTGCCCCCGAGGTTCCCCGCGTGAATAATCATAAGCGACAACAAGTGTTTTACGGTCAATAAGCACTTCCTGGAGCCTTCCGTAAGGGCATATAACGGTACAGACCAGTTCTCGTACGTAGGCAAAAACCATATAAAAAATTGCCGTAAATACCCCGATAGAAATGAATCCGTAAAGATGGTTGCTAATGGGCTCGCTGATGATTTTGAGAAGCTCATCCGAGCCAATGATATACGCCAGAAACACATTGGCAATGAGAAATGAAATCAGTGCGAAAATCAGGTGCTTACTTGCCTTCTTGAAAAATTTGGCTGATGTTAAAGGCGAGGCATTTAACTCACGCTGTTTTTTGGCATCACCTTCAATCCAGTACTCAATCTTACGAAAAACCATTTCCATGAAGATAGTTTGGGGGCAAGCCCAGCCGCACCAAACTCTGCCAAACAAGGATGTGAAAAGAACAACAAAAACTATGAATCCGAGGGTGGCCAATACAAACAGGTAGAAATCCTGCGGCATAAAAATCACCCCTAATATGACAAATTTGCGTTCCAGGATATTGAATAGAAATAATTGCTCGCCACGGAATTTTATAAAAGGCGAAAGGAACAGCGGGATCAGTAAAAAATAACTGACCAGACTTCGGTACTGATAAAGTTTGCCTTTGATCAGTTTGGGATAAATCCACACCCGCTTATTAGTTCCGGATACCATTTGATGGGAATTGCTTGGAGGCAGCATAATTAGCGTTAACCTTCTTCGGCGCCCTGAGCGGCCTTTGGATTAGCAGGGTTGCTGCCTTTTAAGGATATAATATAATTTGAAACATCTGCGATCTGTTTCTGACTCAGCGTTTTTTCCCATGGAATCATCCCCTTTTCAGGAACACCATACTTGATCGTCTTAAAAACCGAATTAACTGTCCCGCCGTGCAGCCAGAATTTATCGGTAAGGTTAGGCCCCACCAGACCCTGGCCTTTATCTCCATGACAAGCTACACAATTACTGGTATATACCGCTTTACCAGAAATGATCACCGCTTCTGAAAGATCCTCCTTAACCGAGTTTTCGTCGATATTATTTCCAGCCTTTGCCAGGTAAGCCTCTTTCTCAATTTTCGCCTCGGCCATCTCGATCTCATATTCCTCCTCCTGCATTTTTCCGTAATCAAACACATGGAAGTACATCATGTAAGAGAACGCGAATACAATTGTCCCGTAAAACAGCCACATGAACCAGGCTGGTGTAGGATTATCGAGTTCCGCAATCCCGTCAAACTCATGCTCCATGATCAGCTCACTTTCTTCTGATATAGGCTTGAGTCCTAATAGTTTTGTCCAAATGCCTGGTTTGGAACTCTTCCGGGATTGCCATTCTTCGTATTCGAGAGGTTCAACCTTTTCGTTCTCGAAAAGAGGGCTGGGATGCTGCATCTCCTGGGCAATAACCTTGAATGCTCTGAGCATAGCAAGTGATGCAAGCAAGACCATAAGCGCCGTGGCGATGAACGCCCCAATCAGTATCTCCATACTAATATTTGGCGATGGGCTGTCGAGTGGCGCAGGATCTGCCTGACCGTAGGCGGTATGCGATAGAAAAAGGGCGGCAGCTAGGTATGATAATTTCTTCATTTTCCAATGATGATTAAGTTTCAGGCTTTAGTCGAATGAGTTTTGGACCTCTTTAAGATGACTCGCAGCTCGTTCATTCTCGTCGTTTAACGGCAAATTTTCCATATACTCGATTTCTTTTTTATTCATTCGAAAAAGCATAATTGCTACGAGTATAAAAAAGATAAGGAAGAGCCAGAGTGAGGATATCAGGTATACCTGGCTGTCGGCGAAGTTTTGTATGAATTGTTTGAACATGGTTATTTGGTTGACAGTTGACGATTGACAGTTGATAGTTGAGAATTGAAAGTGGACAGGTGAGGTTTGAGTTATAAGTGATAAGTTTTAAGTTTTAGGTAATAAGTAACGGCGTATAGGTACTGTACGACGGCAATTCACTTATAACTTATTACTTATTACTTACAACCTTTATATCCGTTCCCAAACGCTGCAGATACGCTATCACAGCTATTATCTCGCGGTCATTTTTTATTTTAATGTTGTCTTTTTTGAGGTTTTCAGAAATATTGCTCGCCTGGGTATTCAGATCTCTGTTCGCAATCTTTTCATAGTTTTCTGCATAAGGCACACCCAGTGAACGCATGGCATTTATCTTCGAAATGGTTGTTGTTGTATCAAGTTTCTGATCGATTAGCCATGGATAAGCAGGCATGATACTGCCAGGCGACATAGTAGTTGGGTCGAGCATATGGTTGAAGTGCCAGGCGTCAGAATATTTTCCCCCTGTACGGTGCAAATCGGGACCAGTGCGTTTTGATCCCCACAGAAAGGGATGATCATATACAAACTCACCCGCTTTACTATAGTCGCCATAGCGTTCAGTTTCGGAACGGAACGGGCGAACCATTTGTGAATGACAGCCTACACAGCCTTCGCGAATGTAGATATCTCGTCCCTGCAGTTCCAGTGGAGAATAAGGTTTTACACTGGCAATAGTTGGTACGTTGGATGAAATTATAAACGTTGGCATCATTTCAACCATTCCGCCAATAAGGATTACGATCACTGAAAGCACCATGAAAGCCATCGGCCTGCGCTCAAGGCTGCGGTGCCATGTTTTTTCGCCAGCATGTGGAACAAATACAGGTTCTAATGGCAAAGCTTCTGCCGGCTCATTGGCCAGGAGCTTGCCTTTGGACATAGTTTTTATGAGGTTGTAGGTCATCACAATAACACCAGCCAGGTACATGGCACCGCCAACAGCCCGGAATATGTACATAGGTATAATCTCGATCGTTGTTTGAAGGAATGCCGGGTATTTCAATAGGCCTTCCTGAGTGAATTCCTTCAGCATAAGTCCCTGAGCAAAACCAGCGAGATACATAGGAATTGCATAGAAAAGAATACCCAGCGTACCGATCCAAAAGTGAAAAGCAATGAGCTTTTTTGAGAAAATTTCAGTCTGATACAGTCGCGGGACTAGCCAGTAGAGTATTGCAAAAGTTAAAAAACCATTCCAACCCAAGGCTCCTACATGCACATGTGCCACTATCCAGTCGGTGAAGTGCCCAATCGCGTTAACCTGCTTCAACGACAGCAATGGGCCTTCGAAAGTAGCCATGCCATATGCTGTGATACCAACTACCATGAATTTCAGAACTGCATCATCACGTACTTTATCCCAAGCACCCCTCAAAGTAAGTAAGCCGTTTATCATACCGCCCCAGCTTGGTGCAATAAGCATGATAGAAAAAGCTACCCCAAGTGATTGTGCCCATCCGGGTAAGGATGAATACAGCAAGTGGTGAGGTCCGGCCCAGATATAAATAAAAATCAGCGACCAGAAGTGGAGTATACTTAGTTTGTAAGAATAAACCGGGCGGTTAGCCATTTTGGGTAAGAAATAATACATCATACCCAGGTATGGAGTAGTCAGGAAAAATGCAACTGCATTATGACCATACCACCATTGAACCAGTGCATCCTGAACACCTGCATACAGGTAGTAACTCTTGAAAGCTGAAATCGGTAACTGTGCGGAGTTCACAATGTGGAGTACTGCTACGGTAACGAATGTTGCGATGTAGAACCAGATAGCTACATACATATGCCTTTCCCTGCGTTTGATTATCGTACCAAACATATTCACACCGAACACAACCCAAATCAGGGTTATAGCAATATCAATCGGCCATTCAAGTTCAGCATACTCATGCGACGTAGTAAATCCGAGCGGCAGCGTGATGGCTGCTGAAACAATGATGAGCTGCCAACCCCAGAAGTGGATCTTGCTGAGCACATCACTGAACATCCTTGCTTTCAAAAGGCGTTGCAGCGAATAATAAACGCCCATAAAAATACCGTTGCCAACGAAAGCAAATATTACAGCATTGGTGTGGAGCGGCCGGATACGTCCGAAGGTAGTGTATTGATTCCCCAGGTTCGCTTCGGGTGTAAAAAGTTGAAAAGCGACTAGTAAGCCAACGGTCATACCGATGATTCCCCATAAAACTGTTGCTATTCCGAAGTTCCTGACGATCTTGTTATCGTATTGAAATTTTTCAAGCTGCATAGTGTGATTTTGATTTGTTTTCTGCCGTAAAAGTACCCCCGGTGCAATCATTGGAGAGTGATGCAGGTTAAGGGAAAATGTGATTTTCGTCACTTTTGGATTGATGACCAAGGTCGGCCCACTTTCACCTTTCACCTTCCTTTTCTTCAGGCACGTCCTCTTTAAATAAAATCCGCATTGCGGGAGTTTCCATATCGTCATTCTGCCCTGTATTTACTGCCCAAAAGAAAGCTGCCAGGAAACCCAGGGCAAGCAGAATGCTGCAACCGATTAATAAGTACAGGATATTCATTTCATTTTCCTTGCCTTAATGCGCGGATATACAATAAAAGCACCGAATAATACGATGCCAAGCACAAGGGGTGTCGCAAGCAGAATATGGGTTATGTTCATAACAAATGGTTTTTTGCAGCATAATATCGGGTAGCTGCTGAGGTAAATAAAATAACGGATATCGTACTCAGTGGCATCAATACGGCTGCCAGAAGGGGAGAGAGTAATCCCTGGACTGCGAAGTAAACACCTATAATATTATATGTACCGGATATAATAAAGCTTGCCTTAATAGTATTAAGGGCATCCTTTGAAAGTCTGATAAATGCCGGGATTTTAGTCGTTGACTTTCCGTTCAGAATTGCATCGCATGCAGGGCTGAAGGTGTTTATGTTGTCGGTGACGGCAACACCCAGATCACTTTGCTGTAATGCTCCAGCGTCATTTAGGCCGTCGCCAATCATCATCACATTCTTACCCTTTTCCTGAAGGCTCTTAACGTAGTTCAGTTTTGACAAGGGGGATTGGCGGAAGTGCATCTCGGAGCCATTAGGGATAATCATGGATAGCTTTTCTTTATCTGCCTCGTTGTCTCCGGAAATTACATGCAGTTCGTTTGTTTGTGCCAGGTCGTCAAAAAGTGATCTCAGGCCTGAACGCCAGTACTGGCCGATTTTAAAATAGCCTTTGTAAATTCCATTGACTTCAAGGTGTGATGCCGCGGACCCAGCAGATGAATTGTTTCTCCTGGGATCAGTGGGGCTTCCCAGCTTAACTAGATTTCCATTAATAATACCCGATATGCCTTTGCCGGGTATTTCTTTGAAATCGAGTACGGACAGATAAAACCCGGTGCGAATCTTTTGAATGATTTTCTGGCTTAAAGGATGAGCTGAATTTCTTGCCAGCGATGCAGTCAATAATTTATCTGTATCAGATAGATCGCCAGTGAAATTTACCTCTGCAGAATCAGGGGAAGTTATTGTGCCGGTTTTGTCGAAGACCAGTGTATTAACCTGTGCAAGTTGTTCTACGGTATTCGGGCTTTTTAAATAAAATAAGTGTTTATCGAAAATTGATAATATTCCGGATAAAGTGAATGGAGTGCTCAGCGAAAGAACACATGGACAGGCCACGATCAATACCGCAGTAAACGAGGTCCAGGCTTTTACACTGTCACCTGTAAAGGCCCAGTAAGTACCTGCTGTAAAAGCAATTATAAGGGTAACTATACCGAAATACCTGGCAATGGAATCATTGAAGTTTGAAGTTTCTTTCACCGGCCTGGTAAATGCTTCGTTATTCCACAAACTGGTCAGGTAGCTTTGCGAAACCGGTTTTATGACTTCTAATTCAATAGCTTCTCCCAGCTGGCGTCCGCCGGCATACAGGATCTCACCCAATACCTTAGGGATAGGTACGGCTTCCCCGGTAACGAAACTGAAATCTGCAAGTGCATCGCCTTTCATTAATATCGCATCCGCTGGAATTATTTCATTATTTCGGACCAGTATTCGGTCACCCACCTTAAGGTCTTCCAGTGCGAGAGAAACTTCATCCTTTTCACGGATAAGGGTTACCGCTACAGGAAAATAGGATCGGTAATCACGCTTAAAAGAGAGATGACTGTAAGTCCGCTGCTTAACCCACCTGCCCATCAGCAGGAGAAATACCAGTCCGGTGAGCGTGTCTGTAAATCCGGGTCCGCTTCCACTAATGATCTCAAATGCACTTCGAAGAAAAAGTACAGCAATAATCAGTGCCAGCGGAGCATCCAGGTTTATAATTTTATGTTTTAAACCTGCCCAGGCAGATTGAAAGAATTCTCTCCCGCAATAAAAGGTTACAGGGATAGCAAACGCCAGGTTCATCCAGCCAAAAAGTATGCGAAACTGATTTTCAATTTCCGCCATTCCGAAATACTCGGGAAAACTTAGAAGCATAACGTTTCCCATACAAAAACCAGCAACCGCAATACGTTTTATAAGACTGCGGTTTACCGAGTCCTTTTTTTCTTTAACCACATCCTGCAGACTGATCAGGGGTTCATAGCCTACCGAGATCATCAGCATGACCAGTTCTTTCAATGATATTTCCTGATTACGAAATGTGATGGCAACCTGCTTTTTAAGAAAGTCTATACGCGAGTGTACCACACCCTTGTTGAATTTATGCAGGTGTTCCAGAAGCCAGATACATGAGCTGCACTGAATGCCAGGAACGTAAAAAGTGATGCTGCTTACCTGTTCGTCGTTGTAGTCGGTAAGTTTGCTTACAATAGATGGCTCATCAAGATAGTCTAAATTAACTGCCGTTTGCAGCTGTGCCTGACCTGGACTGTCATTATATGAATAATAACTGCACATGTCTCTTGCAGAAAGGATTTGATATACGCTCTTACAGCCGATGCAGCAAAATTCCTTTTCATCAGCAATATAGCCTGTCCCGTTTATTTCAGTCCCGCAGTGATAGCATTTTTCCGATTCAGCAACTTGCTTATTCATCCAATCTTATTTTTTGTAAAGATTGAAGAAAGGCAAATGCCCTGAAATGACACACCTTATATGATTATATGATTTATATCACTTTTTTGATAAATATTTTCCTGGCTTAGTGATTAAGATCATTCTTTTAATAAGCCGTTTATAATTGAGATCATGTTTTATCGATTCAGATATCCTGTCCTTTGCAGTATAATCAAAATTTATAATCATGGAAATCTTAGATATACTTGATGTTACACAAATTGAACCCCGATTCAAGCATCCCAGAATTTTTGAAAAATTTGACTCCCTTAACCCGAATGAAGGCTTTATTATTGATAACGATCATGATCCTAAGCCCCTATATTATCAGCTGATTGGCGAAAGAGGAAATGTTTTTACATGGGATTACCTCGAGAATGGCCCGGAGCGCTGGAAGGTGAAAATTAGAAAAATCGACGGACAGGACAAAGTGGAAACAATCGGTGAAATGGTCACTAAAGATTACAGGAAAGCACAGGTTTTCAAAAAATTCGGCATAGACTTCTGTTGCGGAGGTAAGAAAACCGTGGAGGAAGTTTGCCTTACCAAAGGCCTCGATTCTGCAAAGATAATATCAGAATTAGAAGCTGTGCAGAATCAGGAGCCGGCAGCCGGGCATAAGTTCGACGAATGGCCGCTTGATTTCCTGGCAGATTATATCATCAATACCCACCACGACTATGTAAAGAACAACGTGCCTTTTATAACTGAGCTTGCCAATAAAGTTGCAAAGGTGCATCGACAGGGCCACCCCGAAACTATAGAAATTGCTAACATTTTCAATGAGGTAGGCAAAGACCTCAGCCTGCATTTGATGAAAGAAGAGAATATTGTGTTCCCTTATGTCAAAGCGCTTGTACAGAATACTAAAACTGGCGAGGCTAGCCCGATTGCGGCGTTTGACAGCATCGAAACTCCCACTCAAATGATGGAAATGGAACACGAACAGGCTGGCGAAGCGATGGCTGCTATACGTGAATTAACCGCAGATTATACGCTTCCGGAGGGAGCCTGCACCTCGTATACCTTGCTCTACAAAAAATTACAGGAGTTTGAAAATGATCTTTTCAATCATGTTCATTTGGAAAATAACATATTATTCCCGAAAGCCATAGCCCTGGAAAAGGAAAGTCTGGGCAGCGAAGTGAAAAAATGAAAACACTACCCATTAACGGCAAAACAAAGATTTCTACGCTAATAAAGGCAAATCCGCTGGTGATTGATACACTGGCGGATTTTAACCCGCACTTCAGAAAGCTGAAAAACCCGGTTCTGCGAAATCTTCTCACAAGCAGAGTAAACATTTTTGAAGCCTGTCGGATAGGTGGATGTGATCCGGAAGACTTCATGGCGAAAATGTCTTCACTGGGATTTGAAATTGAGAATTCAATCCATTTCGCACAGACTGGCATTGTACAGAGTGATTCCACCAATTCTGCAGCCGGGCTTAAAGTGCTCGAGCTGGATGTCAGACCATTGCTTGCAGAAGGAAATGATCCTTTGAAAGCCATTCTTGCTGAGCTAAAGGCTATGAAAACAGATGAGTGCCTGAAAGTTATAAATACATTCGAGCCCATACCTTTGATTTCCCTTCTTAAAAAGCAGGGATTCAATTCCTGGACTCAGCAGGAAGGCCCGGGTCTCGTGAACACCTTTTTTCTCAGGAGCAGCGGCAATGCAGTGCCAACTCAAACTCCTGTGCTGGCAGCGGAAAAAGTAATCTCGGCTGTTGATTTTGACCAAAAGGCCAATGCTTTCCGCCCAGAACGGCTGCATACTATCGATGTCAGGGACCTTGAAATGCCTCAGCCTATGATAAGAATTCTTGAAGAGCTGCAGGTGCTGAAGAAAGATGAAGCACTTTTTGTTTACCACAAAAAGCTGCCGGTTTACCTTTTACCGGAACTGGCCGACCGTGGGTATACTTATTACACAGAGGATTCATCAGACGGAAAATTGAATATGTTAATCTATAAGGTATGAGCACAGATGGAAATCATCGTCCGGCGCTCTACAGGCTGGTAATTGCCCATTATCTAATTTCTGCTATGTGCTTTGCAGGTCTGGCTGTTATGATGTTTTTTGCTGCAGGAAACCTTACAGGCCATTATTTTCATCCTCAATTATTGGCCATCACACACATGGCCGCCCTGGGCTGGGCAAGTCTTATCATCTTCGGCGCAGTGTATCAGCTGCTCCCGGTAATTCTCGAAACGGAACTATATAGCTACAGAACAGCATGGCTCAGCCTTATTCTGTTTTTGTGCGGTCTTATACTCATGGTTTATTCGTTCTGGAATTTTGAACCTGGCCTGCTTATGCAATGCGGAAGCTTTTTGCTTTTCTCAGGGATACTATTGTTCGGGCTCGTTATATTTCTTACAGCGAGAAAAAACAGAGATGACATTCACCAGGAATTTATTATAACAGCAGTTTTATGGCTAATTGCCACTGCACTTCTGGGTACGATTCTGGTCTTTAATTTCCGTTATGCTTTTTTACAAAAGGACCATTTGCTTTTTCTGAAATTGCATGCACATATGGGTTTAGCGGGATGGTTCTTAATGCTTATTACAGGAGTAAGTTCGAAATTGATCCCTATGTTTCTGGTGTCAAAGGAACAAAAGCGCGGACTTCTTTCCTGGACTTATTATTTGATCAATGCAGGCCTGATTTTTTTTGTTACCGACACCTACTTTTTTGGGCTTAATATCAGAACATATTTCGCAGCGCTTATAGTCGTGTCAGGTATAGTCTGCTGGCTCTGCTACATTGCTGCCTGTTTTAAATCCCGGATTCGAAGAGTAATCGATCTGCCCATGCTCCATACGCTCGTCGCAATTATACTCCTAAGCGCTGGTATAATTGTGCTTCCTGTAATAGTCTTTTATCATCTCAAATCAGACCCTCAGGCTGCGAAATATACAACACTTTATGGCTCACTGCTGTTGATGGGATGGATTAGTTCCCTTGTACTGGGCCAGTCGTTTAAAACCCTCCCCTATATTGTCTGGGCAAAACACTACCAGCACCTGGCAGGTAAAATGCCAATACCCCTTCCCGCTGAGCTGTTCAGACAAAAGTGGCTCAAAGTGCAGTTCATTTTGTACGTGGCATTTGTAGTGGCCTTTTTTATGGGGATGCTACTAAAATCAAACCCCCTTATTAACATTGGGCTAACGTGTTTCCTTTTTGTTTCCCTGTTATATCTTGCGAATATTCTGGTGATCATTTTTCATCAGCCACCCACCAAGACATGAAACGATGACATCATATACACCAGAAAATATTATCCTTCGGCGTAACGCTGTTACTGCCCTTAGATTCGCAATGGATCCGGAACTTGGAATAAATATCGTGGATATGGGACTCATCTACGGATTGGAGACGAATGAAGCTTCGAAAAGCATTGTAGTTACGATGAGCCTTTCATCACGTGGCTGTCCGATGGGAGCAGCCATCTCAGGCAGCGCGGAAAATGTTCTGATATACGGATTTCCCGATTACAAAGTTAAGATAGATCTTATTTGGGAGCCCGCCTGGTCTTATGAATTTATCTCGGCGCGTGGCCGGGACGAGCTAAGTTAAAGCAGATTCAATTACTGCGTTAATTGTGCCCAAAACAACTTTTTTATGTAATTTCAATCATTTTATTGGCACTGCAAACGCGATATTTTGTATACAAATTGATTTAAACCAAATTGTCATGAAAAGTATTTTAAAATTAACGCTTACCGCAGTATGCGGAATTGCATTAAGCTGCAACAGCGGACCCGCTGCAGTGGTAACCAACGAATCACTAGACTCGCACAGCGGGCAGTCGGGTGTTCAGGATGACCTTTCACAAAAAAACGTCGTCCAGGTTGCAGCTGGAAGTAAAGATCATACAACACTTGTGAAGGCAGTGCAAGCGGCTGAGCTTGTTGATGCACTGAGCAATGCCGGGCCATTTACTGTTTTTGCTCCCACCAACGCAGCCTTTGAAAAACTCCCTGCCGGAACTGTTGAAGGTTTGCTTGCTCCGGAAAAAAAGGATAACCTGGCAGATATTTTACAATACCATGTTTCGCTTGGTGTATTTAAATCGGAAAGCCTAATGGACGGGCAAGTGTTGGGTCAGGTTAACGGAAGGAATGTTACCGTAAGCAAGAAAGACGGAAAGATTTTGCTGAACGGCTCAGCTACAATTGTAGCATCGGTACCCGCTTCTAATGGTATTATACATACAGTGGATGGAGTGCTTTTGCCGCCGGCAAATAAATAGTAAATCGCTTTAAATTTAATCAATCCCCGAGAGGGGATTTTTTCTGCCTGATAACTTTTCTGACTGGATAACCTTTTTTCGCAATACGGCTGAAATGGCGAGCCCCCTTTTTTTTGCAAGAATGGTATTAGGTCCGGCAAATAAGGTGTCGAGCGTTCGTGCGAATATTTTATCCCAATGCCTGAAATGAATTTCGTTCAGCGGACCCATCTCGTGCAGATGTTTATGCAGTGCCATCGGATTCCCCTCATACGTGCCTTTACAGAGCATGATGTTTTCCCAGAAGTTATACATCACCGGCAGGTGATAAGAGAAGTTTACATGAGCAAGTTGTTTAAAAATGTATGCCAGCTGTTTATCTTTCGTCAGCTCGGCATAGAAGACCTCTACAAACAGCTCAATGTCCGATCGGTTCCGGATATCGTTTTTCACTGTTCATGAAATAAAGTACTGATTTTACTCAGAAGGTGCGGATCGCAGCTATCCTGGATAAGGGGAAAGATTTCCCGTTCTTCTTTCCGTACATGTTTTTCAAGCGCTTTACCTAGTTTATCAAGCTGTGCCGAAAGGTCCTTTGGGTTGTTTAGCTGGCTGAACAATTCACGGAGTATAACATGCTCTTCGGACATTTCCCGCAGCATATCATCGAGCTTAGGGTTTATATCCTTCAGTACGGGTACCATCTTCTCTTCGTAGATAAAATGCTGCGTCAATTCATTTTCATAAAATTGAAGCGCATAACGTGCTTTCCCGGCAGGATCTGCAGGGAGACCCTTATAGGCTGGTGCTCCTTTTTGCAGTAAACGTGCAAGTATTAGTGCTCCATGGTGCTCACGTGATAGAGGAGCTAAGGATTCGTGCCTTTTCATTTATAGATCTTTAGATTTGAATTTTCTGGTTGATGTCCAAAGTGGCAATCCGACCCAGAGCAACAAAATGACGCAGGAAAATAGTAAACCAGGACATGTCCCGAAAAAATCTTTGAATACCGCGCCAGTATACCCCATCATTGCTGAAACGTCGAGCTGCAGCAAAATAAGGATGCGCGCCAGATCGATAGGGTTAAGTGCACTTATTCCGATCATGGCCTTTTCCAAGGGGTAGTCTGAAAACTGGAACAGCAGGAAAAGTACAAAACCATCGAATAGCAGCGAAAAATACAGCCACAACATGATTGCAACCCCAATACCTTTTGCTTTATCTCTGGTACGAACAGTGGCCAATAGCGCTATGGCCACGAAAATAACGCTAAGTATAATCCCCGAAAGAAGCATAGTAATTCCTATGGTGCTCGGCTGATAAATTAAAATAGGCAAGCCTGCTCCTATAAGAAATGCTAGTGACAGTGATGCAGCCAGGCCTGTGAAAATGCTCAACCAGATCGATTTCCGCTTCAATGGCTGACTGACCAGCAGTTCGATAAATTCTGCTGAATTGTAAACATATATGGTTGAAAATATTATGCTGACCAGCGGAACCACTATCAAAATTATATTCAGAAGGCTAAGTAAACCCTTACTATTATTGTCTTCCAGGCTAAAAACAGTGAGTGAAGAAGCAAGCAGAAACAAAGTGTAAATAATTACGATCCTGTTGCGGAGGATGTCTGCAATTACATATTTTATAATCTTACTCATAGTTCTCTGCCATTACCTGTGCTATTGATCTAACCAAACGTTCTTCACCTGTATCCTTCCGCAGCTGCTCTATGCTTTTATGAAAAATCAGCTTCCCGTCCTGCATGTAAATAATTCTGCTTACCAGGTCATCTAAATCACTTAAGATATGCGAGGTAATCAGAATTAACTTCCCTTTTTCTTTCTCAGCAACTATTTTCTCTTTAAAAAGCTCAGATGCAACAGGATCCAGTCCGGCGGTAGGTTCATCCAGAATAAGAACTTTCGGATTAAAAAGAAAAGCAAGTGCGGCGCTCACCTTCTGAATGGTACCTCCAGAGAGTGTGCGCATTCTTTTATTAAGTAATTTGTCAATTGAGAACCCTCGAATAAGATCCTCATCTAACGCTCTATTGTTATTGCGGATATCCTTCATCATATCAAGTACCTGACCAATATTCATATTATCCGGGTAACGTCCAATCTGGGGCATATAGCCAATCTCTTCCCTGTACTGCCAGTTGCCGGATATATCCAATCCATTGAACAAAATCTTCCCGCTGTCTGGTATTACCATCCCTAAAATAGACTTGATAAGAGTTGTTTTTCCACTCCCGTTTGGTCCGATCAAAGCAATACATTCACCCTTGTCGCAGCTGGTGCTAATATTATGCAGCGCTGTTAATTTCCCGAACTGTTTGCTGATGTTTTCTATCCGAATCATGATGTTTATGCAGCCTGCCTAAAATGCTTTCCGCATTAGAGGTTCATTATCTTTTAAATTTTCGGGAGTTAAACTTGGTAGAATTTTTTCCGTCTTGTCAAGCAGTGTGGTAATAAAGGTCCTAAACAGGATCATTGCAGCCGGGAACTTCTCAACGATCATTGAATACATACTTACTGGTCTGAATGGAATATCGCCAATCATATCCTTATTCAGATCATAGCCTTCATATTTGTCCCAATAGTTGTTTTTGAATGTATTAAGTACAAGTGAGCCGTTGGTACCTACGTCGAACGTATTGCCAATAAAATTATTCCGTTCCAGAACAACATCCATACAACTGGCCTGGATTTTCAAAGCCCAGCCGTTATCTTTAAAAGTATTACGCTTCATTGTGATTCTGTTCGCACCTTCCATGTAAATCGCGCTCGTATTTTTTGTGAAATAATTACCTTCCATGGTCCCATCAGAAATTTCTTTCAGTAAAATGCCATAAGCCGCATCTCCCCAGTTTTCTTCAAACCGGTTACTGATCATTTTAATCCGTTTAGAATACATCACAGAAACACCCGACCCGTTATTTTGGAATACGTTCTGGGCGTACGTATCATCGTTTGAAAACATGAAATGAAGTCCATACCGCAGATTTTTTGAAACGACATTTTTCCTTATCTGCGCATGCTGTACAAACTCAAAATAAATTCCATCTCTATGTCCGCTTACCGTATTTCCGCTTATTGTCAGATTGTCACTCTTCCAGCAATGTATTCCATTACCGCTTTGCTGTTCTTCAACAGCGGTACCCTTGAGACGATTGTTTATGATTATGCATTTGGATCCGTTTTGTATATAAATCCCAAAGAAGGTATCTTCCAGGATATTATTCTTTATTGTTACTCCATTGCTGTTGTACACCTTAATTCCGCTTAAATCTTCTAAACTTGATCTTCCTGAGTGTGTAAGCTTAAAGCCGGCTATAGTAACTCCGCCGGTAAATACAGAAATGATTTCATATTTATTCTGACCGTCCAGTACGGGGTATCCAATTCCATACAGCACTATTCTTTTATTCACTGTCAGGTTCCTTTCACGATAGTGACCGGGATCGACGGCTACTGTATCACCATCTTTAGCAGCATTTATTCCGGACTGAATGGTTCGATGAATGCGTTTTGCACCAACATGTAATGTACTGGCGACTGCCGGTAAAACCATAAATACAATTGCTGTTAAAAGAAGGGTTCTCACTTTTGCATGTCCTCCCAGGTAGTGATGTTGCCGTAGTGGGTAAGAACAGCTTTTTCAAGTGAATCTTTATGGCTGAATGATGCAATGTTCCCGTTCATTGGACTGCGCAATGAGGGACTTTGCAGGAAATGTGCCTTCTCGGCATCAATAAGGTCGTGAGGTTTGTTAAAATTTACAAAGTATATTCCTGCAATTTCTTCCCGTCGAATTGTATTGCTGTTCAAAAAGGAGGTTGCGCAATGCGGGTCGTCGAATTTAAAAACCTTACTTTTCTTAGTTACGATTTCGGCACCAAACCTTTCATCGCTGATGGTCATCTTACAAAAGTGACAGTTGTCTTTACCAAGTTTAATGGGCACCGGAGCATTACTGCATGAATTCAGGATCAACAGCAATGCAATCGGGCTAATGATTTTTGATTGATTAAGTCGTGGTTTCTCTTTGCTGACTTTCCATTCTTTTATTACCAGATACAGGAGTATGGCGCCTACACCTACAAATATCCAACCCCCAATGTCGGGCATTGAATAGGCACCAAAATTCAAAAGCTGTTTAAAACCAATCAATGGTGGCTGGTAAGCCATGCCGGGAACGATGATAGCGGCATTAGGATCAAGGTTGTGGCCGTAATCAAATTCCCACCTCCAGAAATCTACCATAGCCAGCACACCAAAGGCTACGAACAGCCTGAATGCAATATTCAGGAAGTTTCGCCTGGCCAGGAATGCTGCTAAGATGAACAAACCTGAAAAGAATAGAATGATTCCCGGGAGCACCTTGAATTCAATAAAATCATCTGCATGGAGTGTCTTCATTCCAATGTAGTGGTTGAGCCCGTTAATGATATCCACATTGCCAGCCAGTTTGTTAGCATGGATAGTTAAAAATAAGCCTTCAGGATACTGCGGTGCAGTGAGATCTATTCTCCAGATTGGTGTGAACAATACTACTATCAAGCATAAACCGCACAGCCCAAGAAGTAAGCGGGTAGAATTTTCTATCTTATTGTTCATACTTGTAAAATAAAAAGAGACAGGAGCAATCCTCCTGCCTCTCAGGAGTTTGCTTTTATTTTTTAGGTGCAGCAGTTGTGTTTTTAGGCTGCATATCTGATTTCGGCATATTTGTGCCTGTGCTGAAACTGATTGGAACATTACTTCCTGCCGGAGAAACGCGGACGTATCCTGACATTTCCTGGTGCAGAGCGCTGCAGAAATCAGTACAATACATTGGGTACATACCTGCTTTAGTCGGAATCCATTTTAAAGTGGTCGTTTCACCCGGCATCACCAACAATTCAGCGTTTAATGCGCCTTTAATGGCAAATCCATGCGGCACATCCCAATCCTGCTCCAGGTTAGTGGTGTGGAAATACACCTCGTCGCCAACCCTGATTCCTTCAATATTATCCGGCGTTAGGTGTGAGCGCATCAGGGTCATATTTACATGGACTTTATTCCCTTCTCTAAATACTTTAGCGTTGCTTTCGCCTTTCGCGACGTAAGGGTGATTATTCTCTTCTATTCTGAAGAATTTAACGGAGTTGGCCTTAATTACATCTGCTGATACTGCCTGGGCATAATGCGGTTCTCCAATTGTTGGGTAATCCAGGATCAGCTGCATTTTATCTCCGCTGATATCATATAACTGAGCACTCTGGGACAATTCCGGACCAGTGGGCAAATAGCGGTCTTTAGTGATCTTATTGTAAGCTACCATGTATTTACCGGTAGGTTTCCTGCTGTCACCACCTGGAATCATAAGGTGGCCCACAGAATAATAGGTAGGAACACGGTCAAGAACTTTCAGATCTTTCACATTCCATTTCACAACTTCGCTGGAAACGAACATAGATGTATACGCATTCCCTTTGTCATCAAACTCGGTATGCAAAGGTCCTAAGCCTGGTTTTTTAACTTCACCATAAAGTGCAGCTTCGTATTTGATTACTGGAATGCCTTCGTATTCACCGTCGAAAGATTTGTTAGCAATTGCTTTTTGAATCTTGTCGAAACTAAATACTGGGATTAAAGCTGCAAGCTTGCCGCTGCCAACAATATATTCACCTGTAGGATCAACATCGCAACCATGCGGCGACTTAGGGCAGGGGATCATATAAACGAGTCCCGGATAATCACGGATATCGAGTACGGTAACTTGATTTTTTATAGTGGATGTAGCAGTGTGTGTCTTTTCGTCGAAGCGATTGCTTGCATATTTGACTGCCTGTTTACGGCCCTTTCCCTCTTTGATCAGCTTCTCAGCCATTTTCCAGTTTACTGCCATGATAAAATCCTTATCACGTTTGGAAGCATTAACTTCCAGAAGGGTATTGGCCTGTTCGGTATTATACGTACTGAAGAAGAACCAGCCTGCCGATTTTCCCTTACCGGCATGGCTCAGGTCAAAATTCACACCCGGACCCTGTAACTGGAACGCGACGTCCATGTTTCCTTTGTCTTTATCCACACTGATAAAGCTGATCGTTCCTTTAAAATTTTCTTTATAGGTGTTGATTGGCACATCTCCACTCTTGTCATCCGGTGGCACACTAAACCGGGTTCCAGCAACAATATATTCGGAATTTTCAGTTATAAAAGGGGAGGAGTGGTTACCACCACTGTTCGGAAGTTCTAAAATTTCAGCTGTCCTGAAGGTTTTCAAATCAACCCGCGCTACACGAGGTGTGTTGTTGCCATTTACAAAAACCCAGCGTCCATCAATTTCGCCATTGGTTTGCGACATTGATACGTGATGCAAATCATCCCAAGGCACCTGGCCATGCGAGGTATTTAACATAGGCTTGGTCTCTTCGGAATAACCCCATCCTTTTTCGGGGTCGACTGAGAATACAGGTATAACCCGAAGCAGCCTGCCACTCGGAAGGCCGTAAACTGAAAGTTGTCCGCTGAAACCACCCGATACGAAATTATAGTATTCGTCATACTTCCCCGGTGCGACATATACTTTAGCCGCAGCATCTCCGCTGACAACCGAACCGGCATTCTTTGGTTTGCAGCCATTGAGGCCCGCTAATAATGCCAGGGCAACCATACCGTGGACATATTTTGTTTTCATCTTCATTATTGTGATTATAACAGATTTATATATTCTTAATTTTTGGGCAAAAGGGGCCTATAC
The DNA here is from genome assembly GCF_900168015.1 of Daejeonella lutea. Classification (GTDB taxonomy): domain Bacteria; phylum Bacteroidota; class Bacteroidia; order Sphingobacteriales; family Sphingobacteriaceae; genus Daejeonella; species Daejeonella lutea. The sequence continues at coordinate 333,701 of NZ_FUYR01000001.1, forward strand.
AGCACCTTTTTAGATGCCTGCCAGGAAAGTAAAAACGGATTTTGCTTTGACCGACTATTTCGCTCCGTCGTTCTTTCTCATAAATTCGAGGAGATTTCTCGCGTCGTCGTCTGAAAGATTTTGATTAGGCATACGTACCAGACAAAGCTCGAGTTGTGCCTGAACCTCCGGATCTTTATCGATCATCACATCGGTATTTGTAATGAAGTTCATGATCCATTCTGGTTTGCGGCGTTCTGTTACACCGGCCCATCCCGGTCCTACAAGTTTTTCGTCGGTAAGTTTATGGCAGCTGCTGCACTTAACCTGGAATACCTGGTCGCCCAGCTCGGCTTTTTTACTGTCGAGCGGTCCGAGTTCGACAGTTGTAAACTTACCTTCCCCGCGATTAGGATCATAAGAAGGATTTTCAGAAGTTTCAGTTGTTGCTGTTTCAGTGGCATCTGTGGTGTTTTCCGCAGACTTGTCGTTCCCTCCACATGCAGCCACAAATGTGACGAATGCGATGACCATGCATATTACAAGAAGCTTTTTCATATTGTTTGGTTTGGTTTTCTTATACAAGTGTAGCCATCCCTCAACGCCCATTTTATGCGTTGAGTCATATATGATGAAGGTCACATTTTCAGGTAAGGGTCGTCACTGTTTGCCATCTTCTCAGCCCTTATTTTTGGTTATTAATTTAAGATATGGTAGATATCAATGTTTTATTGGCCTGGGGAGGTACTTACAAAAAGGTAAGTTCCAATGAAACCATTTTCTTTGAAGGTGAAACTTGTAACTATTACTTTCAAGTCGTTAGCGGTAGTATCCGTTGGCTTAATATAGATGAGGAAGGTCGTGAGTGTATCCATGCTATTGTCGAACACGATGAGTCTTTTGGAGAGTTTCCTCTTTTTGATGATGGACCGTATGCAGCAACTGCTATCGCCAATACAGATTCAGTACTAATCAGGCTTCATAAAACTAATTTCCTCGATCTCCTCAAAGAAAATACAGATATTCTGTTCTCACTCAACAGGATTTTAACCAAACGGCTGAGGTTCAAATACTCTGTTTTCAAATCCATGTCATCTAACAGTCCGGAGACGAGAATCATCAACCTGATAAATTACCTGAAGTCAGAAAATAAGAATTTCTGCGGCGAGTGCCATAAACTTAATCTCACACGCCAGCAGATTGCAGGAATGACGGGTTTGCGAGTTGAAACGGTTATCCGTACCATGCGGCATATGCATGAAAAAGGTGAACTCTCAATATCTAAAGGCAAAGTGTTTTGCAAGGATATGATTGAGATCATATAGCCCGGGCTCATTGAAAGGTAAATTGGCCAAAAAAGGATAATGTTTATATCGAAGTGGATTAATATCTCTTTTTTCAACCTGTTTTTGGTTGCCCTTCTCGGCTTTACTTTACGCTATAAAATTGCATTTTCACTTCCCTGGCTGGATCAAAAAAATGTGTTGCATAGCCACTCGCACTTTGCATTTTCTGGCTGGGTAAGCCATATCCTGATGGTCTTACTGATTTACTACCTGGGCCTTAAGTTGGGAGAGCAAATTTATTCGAGATATCGCTTGTTATTGTATGCGAACCTGATCACATCTTATGGAATGCTTATTTCTTTCATCCTGCAGGGCTATGCTTTCTATTCCATAAGCTTCTCAACGCTATCAATCTTTGTTTTTCTCCTGTTTGCTATTTATTACTGGAAAGATCTCAGCAGGATCAGTGGAAATCCGGTGAGTCATAAGTGGTTCAAATGGGCTCTAATCTTCGGCGTTATTTCCGCATTAGGTCCCTTTGCACTTGCTTATCAGATGGTTCAGAAGCTGGCAGATCAAGATTGGTACCTTGGATCCGTATATTTTTTCCTGCATTTCCAGTATAATGGCTGGTTTTTGTTTGCTGGGATGGGCTTGCTGGCAGATAAGTTAGAAGCGTTTGACGGCGCAGGAATGAAGCTTCGCACGGCATTTTATCTATTTTGCGCAGCTTGTGTACCGGGATATTTCCTGTCTGTATTATGGATGCCTTTTGTGAACACTATTTATTATTTATTGCTGGCGGCGGTTTTTGCACAACTTGCAGGCTGGGTTTTGATACTGCAAGTTGTTATAAAGAATATCGGAGGTATTAAGAATCAGTTTTCAAAACCAGGCAGATTGCTTTTTGTCTTGTCCGCTCTCGCATTCACTATTAAACTTATTCTTCAATCCGGTTCGATACATCCCCAGCTTAGCCAGTTATCGTACGGTTTTCGTCCGATTATAATTGGTTATCTGCATCTGGTTCTTCTCGGTGTAACTACCATATTTATTCTTGCTTATGTAACCTCCCTTAAACTCATCCTTACATCGAAATTAATGCTGGGAGGATTATACCTATTCGTGGCAGGAGTAATTATAAACGAATTGTTTCTGATGATACAAGGAGTAGCAGCATTGAGCTACAAAGTTGTTCCTCATATTCAGCTTCTGCTATTCGGTGCGTCAACAATTCTTCTTGCTGGGATAGGAATTCTCTTTATAGCATCATTAAACCGCAAACCGCTCGCTGAAAAGAAATAAAAAAAGACCAATCGTTTACAAATTGGTCTTTTGATAGAATTGTTTTTTCCAATATTTTAGCCTAATAAAGGGGTACGTACAAGTTCTGCCAGTTCCCGGAGCTGGTGCAAATCTTTTTTAAACGAACGGGCAATTCCTGATGGATAAAGTCCATGGTCTGAGAGCATTGATTCGTAATAATTAATTCCTTTCAGAAGTTGTTCCTTAAACTTTTCAAGCTGCTTAATTTTCTTGTCGCTGATATCACGCAAGTTAGTCTCGGTATCATTTCTCAGGTAGTTTATATAAAGCCTGATTTCATTAATAAACATATTGGGCCGGGAAATGCCTTCTAACAGGTTAAGCTTCCCATAAATATGTTTTACCATTTCATCAAGTGAATATATATCCCTGAAGTAGGCAGTGTTGGGCCCCGGGCAAATAGTTACTGCACGATTTTCTTTAGCTTTAACCATACCGTTCTTGATATATACAGAGGAAACTAGGCCCTGACAGAGGCACACTTTTTCTGTAATTTCGTTGAATACTTTTAAATGCTCAGTTTCTGGAAGTGCTTTTTTATTGAGCTCATTGATCTTCAGGTTCTGGTATTTCCTGGAGGCGGTACAGATAGCCTCGTTTGTAAATTCCGTATTAGACACAAGGTATTTTTTGGTGCAGGGACTTCCCGGGCGACCATCCTCTATCCGCTTAATCCTTTGAATTTCTGCTGAGCTATTTCTGAAATTATTAAAGGGTATGCCCAGTGGTGAAGCTCCGCTGATATAAAAGTCATTTTCCGTAGCATTTGCAAGCTGTTTCAGGGTTTCCTCATCTACATTTGTTGCTTCAGGTACCAGCAGGAATGGACTGCCCCAACCTGTTCCATCGAGCTGAAAATGACGGATCAGGAAGTCATTTTCTTCCGCTGTACCAATGCCACCCTGTACGGTGATTCTTAGCTCGGGGATAAAGGCAACTTCATATCTTTTTGCGCAAAGTGCCGCGTGATAAGACTCATACAATTCAGCCCTCATTTCTTCCCTTTTTTCTTTAAACTCCTCCAGGATGGGTCCTAAAAGAAAGCCTTCTGTGGCAAAGGCGTGCCCGCCACAGTTAAGGCCCGATTCGATGCGGAATTCATGCACCCAAAGACCTTTTTTTGCAAGGAATTTAGCCTGTATAAATGCTGATCGGTAGTCACTGACCTTAAGTATGATCTTTTTTTCAGGAGAACGGCTGCCAACCGGAAAGAAATCCCCGAACTCTTCAATGAATGTATACAAGCGGGGGTTCAATCCCGCTGAAAGAACTACTGAGGATCGGAGTGTACTTTCTGCAAAACCTTTGAGGGCTGCCAGGGCGTCGGAAAGCCGTTCACGCTGATCCTCACCTTTTGTGGTGTTCATTTTATCCACTTTTGACATAATATTTACATCGATCGCGCCCTTACGGAGCTGTGCACGCAGACGGTTCTGCATGCAGCTTTTCTTGTATGGATTACGTTCTGACAGCATGTTCTCATAGCTACGTCTCTCCGCCGAATCAGCAGGAAGAAGATCAAAGTACCGGCTCAGGTCAGACCCGGGTGTGAAGCCCTGAAGTTTAAGTGCTTCGTGCTGGGTATTCACCAAAAAGTTCAGCAAATTGAGATAAGCTGTAATGCGACGCGACCGGTATTCGGGTTCGTTCTTAGCAATGGCTTCAAAACCGTTTTTATCGGGAAAGTGGTACTCGCGCATCCGTTCGATCAGGTCATCGTCTACGATGGAGACTACTGAAGAAATACCATATCGGGCTATTTTAAGCGGGGTATCAATGGAGAATCCAAGGCCCAGCACAGGTATGTGAAATGTGTGGCTCATAAGGTTTTTGTATTAAACTGCGGTACTAAAGATCTGGCTATCAGGAGCATTCGACCATAACTTCTGGTCAAAGCACATACATATATTTCGCAGAAATGCCATGCCGGCTGGTGTTACGCGAAGCTGATTCGAAGAAATTTCTACCAGACCATCCTGTTCTAATGACTCAAGTCTCTCACGAAACTCAAATTCCTGTGGATTGCCCGGAGGAAGAATTGCCTGTCCGCGGCACATAATATCCAGAATGATCCTTCTGATGACCAGGTCATCCTGATTAAGGATATGTCCTTTGACAAGGGGGAAAGTATTCTCTGCTATATTTTTTAGATAGGTTTCTACGGTTTTTACATTTTGTGCAAAAGCATACCAGCTATCACTGATCGAGGAGACACCGAGTCCAATGGATAGTTTTGTGTATTGATGAGTATATCCCATGAAATTACGGTGTAGCCTGCCCGCCCGTGCGGCTGCCAGCAGACTGTCGTTTTTTAGCGCAAAGTGATCCATTCCAATGTCACAGTAACCCGAATGGAGGAGCAGGTCGCGACCACTTTCATACAAGGCCCGTTTTTCGTCCCCTGCGGGCAGGTCTGACTCGGTAAAGCGTCTTTGCCCTGGCTTCAGCCATGGAACGTGCGCGTAACTGTAATACGCGATTCGGTCGGGCTTAAGCTTTATTACTTCGGCTGTAGTATTTTCAACACTGCTCAATTTTTGAAGTGGCAGGCCATAGATCAGATCGTAATTGACAGATTTATAACCCAGTTTTCTGGCAGCAAGAGTTACGTCCCTGACCTGCTCAACGGTTTGCCGGCGGTTAATGATCTCCTGAACAAGCGGATCAAAATCCTGTATTCCCAGGCTTATCCTGCGGAAACCGCAATCGTAAAGGGACTTCAAATGCTCAGGTGTGGTGTTTGTCGGGTGTCCCTCAAAAGAGAATTCAGCTTCAGGAAGAATTATAGCATTGCTTCGGATGCCATCCATGAGACGCTGGAGGTTCGCGGGACTGAAAAACGTAGGAGTGCCACCACCAAGGTGGATCTCCCGGATGCGGGGCTTCCCGCCCAGAACACGATAATACATCTGCCATTCTTTTAAAACGGCATCTATATAAGGGCCTTCAACTGCATGGTTTTTAGTTATGCGTGTAGTACATCCGCAATAGGTGCACAGGTTTTCGCAGAATGGCAAATGGATGTAGACGCTAATTCCGTCCTCGCTGCTCTCATTGTACGACTGGCGTACGGAGCTGAACCATTTCCCCTGATCCCAATTCTCAACATCCCAGTATGGAACGGTAGGGTAACTGGTATAGCGGGGTGCTGCTACGTTATATTTTTTGGTCAGATCGGAACTCTTCATTGTTTAGCCGCTAAGACTGCTGGCACCGGTTCATTGCCCGCAATGCTGACAAAATCTTTCTCTGTACTGCTCATCCCTGCCCATTTATCGAGGTGCTCAATTGTTCTCGTAGCGATTATCTGCAGTGCTTCTCTGGTCAGGAATGCCTGGTGCGGTGTGAGCAGCACTCTCGAATTCTGGATGAATGCTTTCAGCAGCTTGTCGTCAATGCGGGAACGGGTGTGGTCAAAGAAAAAAACGTTGTGCTCGAATTCATAGACATCCATGCCAATCTTACTGATGTGTCCGTTTTGAAGGGCATCATAAACATCTTTAGAATTAAATACTGCTCCCCGGCTTACGTTGACCAGAATTACGCCCGGTTTCATATCTGCTATACTGACGGCATTCACCAGGTGGCGCGTTTCGTCGTTAAGTGGTACGTGAAATGAGATAATATCGGAATCTTGAAACAGCCTGGCATTGTCAACCTGTTTTGCATTCAATGCTGCTGCTTCATGAGAAATGTCCTGGACATCACTTACTAATACATTTGCACCAAATCCCTGCAGGATCTTTGCGAGCGTTTTTCCGGTCTGGCCGAAGCCAACAATACCGATCGTTTTACCATGAATAGTGCATCCAACAAGATCATCCAGTGTAAAATCATACTGCATTATCTGGGTATGCGAAGGAATAATATTTCGTACTAGGGAGAGCATCAGCGCCAGCGCGTGTTCCGCGATTGATTCCGGCGAATAGGAGGGGATGTTACCAACACTTATTTTCAGTCGCTCAGCCTCTTTTATATCGATATGATCGGTACCGGTAGAGCGTGTGCAAATATGTTTAACTCCCAGCTCCTTAAGTTTCTGTATGACAGGTGCAGAGAGGTCATCACTCGAGAATACGAGTACTGCTTCCTTGCCCTGTGCATACGAAACCGTATCCAGAGTTAGCCTGTTCGATATTAAGGTTATATCGTGTTTTTTACTATTCGCCCTTATCAGGGGTTCTTTTTCGCATGACTTTATGCTATACGCTACTGCTTTCATTGCCCAATGATTTACAACAAAATTAAGTTGCCGGGCAGATGTTAGCTATGAGATTAATCAGGCGCGGAAGTGATCTCCGTCACTTATTGCTTTATTTTTCGCAGTTTGCTAAGGGATAGAATTTTAATATTGCTGGCTTCCTTTTCAATCAGATGTTCGTCTTTGAAGTCGGTTAGTGTGCGGCTTACAGTTTCATTTGCGGTACCGACCATGGCGGCGAGATCATCTCTTGAAACACGTATTGTGACAGTATCAGAATCTTTCTCACCAAATTTCTCGGCGAGGCTTACAAGAGCATCCCCCACGCGTTTCCGTACAGAATTGTACGCAAGTTTAAGTAGCTGTTCCTGTTTTTCGCGCACATTGCCCGAAAGGAGATCGATGAATTTTCTGGAAATACCCGGATTTTTAAAAAGTAAGGTGTTAAAGTCATCACGCGAGATAAGGTATAACTCGGTATTTTCGAGCGTCTCGGCATTATCCGTACAGGCTTTGTTCAAAATTACCGACTCATATCCAAAAAACTCTCCTGGCCCCAGCATGCCGGTAGCGATTTCCCGTCCATCCTGATAGATCATAAAGGTCCTGATGCCACCAGCCTTGATCATGAAAACATGCGATAGCTGGTCACCTTCCGAAAATATAGTTTGTTTTTTCTTAAAGCTGCGTTGCCTGCTGTTTTCAGAAAGTTCAGTAAGCAGTTTCACCGACCGGGCCTCGTCCAGCAGGTTCTCCAGCGAGCCTGTGCTGCCAGCACCCTTTACGATGGCTGCCCTTTTTTGCAGCCGTGCTTCTATGGCATTTAATAGTTCCATATCACTGAAAGGTTTGGTGAGGTAATCGTCGGCACCCATTTCCATCCCCCTACGCATGTCTACCCGTTCGCTTTTGGCTGTAATGAAAATAAAAGGGATGTCCGCAGTCTTCTCATTCTTATTTAGCATATAAAGCACACCATACCCGTCCAGCTCAGGCATCATAATGTCACAGAGGATAATGTCAGGCAAGTGATTTTGAGCCAGTTCGACGCCCTTTTTACCATTCTCAGCCGTGTATACCTGGTAATCGGCCAATTCGAGTATCTCGGCAGTACTTTCACGGATATCCTGATTATCCTCTATTACTAGGACAGTGCTGTTCGATTTCTTCATAATTTGTTGAATAATAAAGTAACAGTAGTTCCGTGGTCTTGTGCACTCTTACAAAATACCTCGCCGCCCATTAGTCCAACGTAACGTTTAACGATATTTAAGCCGAGGCCTGTCCCGGGAATGTTGCCTGTGTTATGGGCACGGAAAAAGGGTTCGAAAAGGTTTTTCTGTTCTTCTTCGGGTATACCGATTCCATTGTCTTTTACTGTTATAACCAGGCCCGATTCACTGACCTCGGTATTGAATTCAATAAATGTATTCTCACCGGAGTATTTAATAGCATTTGATATCAGATTGATGACGGAGTTCTTCAGCAATGCAGGATCAAGATTAACTGTACTGGCGGTGCCTGTATGCTGGTAAACAATATTTTGATTTTGCTTGGCGATCATTTGCATTTCCTCAATCAGATCTTCAGAAAACTTAACGATGTCAAATTCCTGAAATTCCGCTTCTGTCTTTCCTGCTTCCAGTTTCTCAAGTGACAGGAAATCGTTGAGTATTCCCGTGAGCTGGCCAACAGAATTTTTAATCTTACCGGTATGCTTGATGACGCTATCCGGATCCGGTTTATGAACATATTTTTCTATAAGCGATGCTGAAAGCTGAACCGAACTAAGCGGTGTACGGAATTCGTGCGAAGCCATAGACACGAATCTTGTTTTTAAGTGATTAAGTTCCTTTTCTTTTTCAAGCGAAATACTGACATCTTCTTTTGCCTGTTCAAGTTCATTTACAAGCTTTTGAAGCACGGCAGTCCTTTCTTTGATGCGTTCTTCAAGCTGGGCAGTGTAATCTTTTAACGAACGTTCTGCAGCTTTCTCCTTTGAAAGGTCATGAATAAATCCAGTATAAATCTTTCTGTTCTCATACTCGACTTCACTGACTGCCAGACGAAAGGGGAATGTACTGCCGTCTTTCTTCAACCCCAGAACCTCCCTGCCTATCCCGATTATTCTTTTTTCGCCAGTAGATTGGTAACGGTGGAGATAACTGTCATGTGCACTCTTATCTGGTTCAGGCATCAGGACAGAAATGTTCTTTCCATGCACCTCTGCTTCATCATATCCAAAGATCTTTAGGGCAGCCGGATTCATCGATTCTATAATGCCCCGATAATCGATGGTAATGATGCCGTCAATAGCTGTATTAATGATTGCATTTAATAATTTGACGTGTTCCATTGTGCTGTAAATTACAAAAATATTGATATACAACAGAAGTAATCCTTATATGGCCTCCTGGATCCGTTATTGTCGTTCGGGAGTGCTTCGAGACTGCTTCGAGACTGCGCCGGGACTAGTTCGCAAATTCTTCTGTAACTGTTCGCAAAATCTTCGCAAAGTCTTCGGTAATTCTTCGCTGTTTGTTCGCAAAGTGTTCGCTAGCGCTTCGGTAGCTGTTCGCAAAACCTTCGGTAGCGCTTCGGTAGCGCTTCGCAAAACCTTCGCTACGATCCTGTTTTTTCGGATGACTTTCAGGAACAGGGGCGAAGCAGTCTCGTAGCAAGTACACAGCAGTCCCGACAGTTATTTTGCCACAATGTAGCTATTGCTCCCGGCTGAGCTATTATTTTCAAAATTTGTTTAATGCATTCTTGGCTACACTTTCCAGTTTAGATGATGCCGACATCCATGTCCAGACGCAAGGGGTTATTTAATACTCCTAAAGGTATATTTTCATGCAAATCGTCTCCTCAAAAGGACCTGTTGAGATAAAGTAACATACCCTGGCAATGAGAGCCAAGCATTCAATTTAATATTAATTATTTTTTTTCATTCTTACCCAACCATTCTATTTCGGTGGTGGGTATTGTGATAAAATAGATAGAAATAATATGAACAACTTATTTAAAACCTTAAGCGTAATCGCAATTTCAACAGTGTATTTTTCAATAACAGGATGTGAGGAAGCAGAACTTCCAATTCCCCTGGAAAATAAGCCGACATCTCAACAACCATCTCCGAATCTGCCGGTACCTGCAGACAAAGTACCTACATTTCCTGATAGCTCAGGAGTTTCTGATCCTGGAAACCCTTCGGCACCACCGGCAGCGGATCCTTCAGGTCCTTCTATACCGGTTGTTCCGGGTTTGCTGAAGAAAATCATCTGGGCCGCCCTGGATTACAAAGAGTTTAGGTACAATTCAAGAGGCGACCTGCTACATTATGTTACTCAATATAACAGTGTACAAGGAACATCAATAGTGCGGAGAGATGAGTATACCTACACATATGATGGAAATGGAAATATCGTTTCAATCAGTAATAAAGATGGCATCAGAACAGAATACTTTTATAGTGGCGACGTATGGAGTGAGGCCTTAAGCTTTGATAAGTTTAATAGACCACTTCGGAAATATAAGTTCCAGTTTAATGCAAAAAAGCAGCTGGCTGATTATGCCGAATTCAATGTTTCGCTTGACGGGGCAATTACCCCGAGATCAAAAACCAATTTTAGCTATGATGGTGCAGGTAACCTGACCCACTATACCTACTTCTGGTATGTTGAAAGCAGTAAAACATTTGTACGCTCAACCGAATTGCAGTTTTCGAACTTTGATTCTAAAAAGTATGCAAAGAATTCCACGACTTTCGACTATATCCTACAGCCACTAAGCTTTTTTGTCAATAACCCGGGTAAGAAGGAAACCCTGAGCAGCAGCAATCCAATTGAATACTATACTTATTCATATGATCAATATAGCTATCCGACTCATAGAACGACATCCTATAGCTATGATAAGCCGCTCCCGGAAACGAAAGCGACTTTTGAATATTAAACCTAATTGCTCAAGAACAGCCAGGAAATACTATTAAGATTTACAACAAAAAAAATGAAAAAATCAGATATTTATTACCGCAATTGAAGCGCTGGTAAACTAATATCAACATTGAATTCTGTCCGATCATTTCTCGTCGGACAGAATCATGAACTAAACGCATTGTTGAATGAAACTAAAAATAAATACCATCCTTGTGTTACTTTTCGTTGGTGCCATAGGATGTTCCACAATCAAGCTTGGTATCCCGGATCAGTTTAAACAACAAGCTACGGAAATGCACGTCAAGGGATTGAATGGCTTCACCATCAATCAGACGCTCGAATTCGGGAATTACAACACCTCCATAATAAAAAACGATTGGGTGTTTACCCGTGAAAAAACCGGCCATGCATGGGACCTTAATGCAGAGGGTCGTATCTTAAAGATGTTCAATGTCGACAACCTCAATAAAAGAACCAGGTCAAATACAAAATATCAGTACAGCTTGTATGGGGATGGGCTTGAGTCGAAGATATTCTGTCTCGAGGACAAAAAATTAACTGAAAGCGAGATTAAAACGAATAATAAATGGCTAGGAGACTTTTCCCAAACAAGAAATTATAACTATACCTTTTCGGCGGCTATTTTACCCCTGGTTCAAAATTTTGATGATCCATGGCAGGTGTTATTATACAACAGGTACGATGCAAAAAGAGATACTGCGAAACGTTTTTTCGATTTGCCATATATTGAAGAAGAGGGATATGCCAAAAACGGGGATGAAACGATTACAATCAGAACTATACGTACCAAAAACGGAACTACCGCGCAAGGCAGAGATGTTAATTTTCCGGTTAAAATGCCCGCTGGCTATGAGCTACGGATCGATGATGGGGTAATTGGTATTATTGATACGTACGACAATAATATTTGGATTTATAACGATCTGGACAAAGAAACCAAGTTAATTGTGGCGTCTATATCTTCGGCAATACTTCTCCGAAAGCTGGGCACAGTTGGAACGATAGAATAAGCTGTAACGCCTACAGAAATAAAACAGTGATCAAACAGGAATCAGAAATAAAGCTCATTTTGGAAGGCTGCCGGGCAAATGACCGTAGGGCCCAGGAAGTGCTTTATCGCCTGCTTTACAAATTTGCTATGTCAACCGCTATGCGTTACTCGCGGGATGAACTTGATGCTGGTGATATTCTAAGTCACGCTTTTGTGCGGATCTTTAAACATATCCATACGTTCGATGAAAACAAAGGAACGATTTATTCGTGGGTAAAGCGAATTATCATCAATGAAAGCCTGGATCATATCAAGGCCCGGATCAAGTTTGCCGACAACCTGGAGATCGAAGCAGTAGCAGAACCTGCTATTAATAATGCTGCCCTGGATCGCTTGAATGCAAGCGAAATTATGACCATGATTCAGAAACTTCCACCGGCTACACATGCAGTGTTTGTGTTATATGCAGTTGAGGGATATAAACACAAAGAAATTTCAGAAACCCTGGGTATAAGCGAAGGAACCAGTAAATGGCATTTAAGCGAAGCCCGAAAAGCATTACAACAAAAAATAGAATCTTTAAATACAGTATGAGTCAACCAACCACATACGAACAGCTGATAGCACAAAAGCTCCATGAGCTGCCGTTGCCAGATCAGGCTGATGCAATCTGGGCTACTATTGAGCATCAGTTAAATATCGAGATGCCGAATGGTCCCACATCGGGTTCGGGTGGTTTGAATAACTCAAATTGGTGGATGGGCGGCACTCTGTTCATCCTGTTAACAGCAATTATAATTTACTTTTTTATAGCAAAAGAGAACCCGCGGATTAATAAAAGCTTAAAAGACAAGCCTGCCGTATTCAAACAGGAGCAGCTGCTGCCGAACAAGCCGGACACTGCAATTCTCATCTTGACTCCTGCTGACGGTAAAATCCCGGAAGGAAAATCTAGTACTGAAACAGCTACGCCCGAAATTCAAGAAGATATAAAAAATCCGGTAAATGAGGTAGAAGCGATTTCACCTCTTCAAAATATCCCCTCCGGACCTGAATTGCGTACCAGGCCTGCTGATACTGTTGTATCAAGGAAAAAGCCCCGGGGAGTTAAGGGTATTACTGATGCCGATTACCGTTTAACCCCATCGTCAAAAGATAGTATTCGACCTAAGAATGAGTAAAGATTTAATTTAGTCCCCGCTCTTCTGTCAAAATGAATTTCTAAGTTCGCTGGAGAAATAGGCATACTAAGATTTAGGAAAATAGGTGTCTTTTGATAGGTTTGTGCAACCTGGTTGCTTTGATATTAATTAAATATTCTGATAGTAGCCTGATTTGCTGTGGAAGAATAGAGATTTGATTATTTTGGACATAGAAAGCATTCACTGCATCGATTAACAACATAATCTGTAGAAATAATTAAACATGACTCATCATCGCAAAGGAACCACTCCTTTCCATTCGGACGGCAGTCCGCAAACTAAGCCACGCATCGCCTGTGTCGTTAGCTATTGGGCAGCAACAAGATCTCATGCCGATTGGATCATCGTGAAATTGTTGGATGGTTATTGGTGGCAGGGGACCCATAAAGAGTCGCGTGTTGAAGTTGTATCGGTATATATCCATCAGCTAGACCAGAGCCCTTTGGGGCAGAAAACGTGCAAAGCGAAAAACATTCCAATTTTTAAAACGGTAGCTGATGCACTTACACTTGGGGGAAAGGAACTTGCCGTTGACGGCGTCGTCATTGTAGGGGAACACGGGAACTACGCGACGGATCTTAAAGGGCACTGGCTGTTGCCGCGCTGGTGGATCTATCAGCAAGTTGTGAGTGTTTTCGAGCGCAGCAAACGCTCGGTACCTGTCTTTAATGATAAACATCTTTCGTATAACTGGGACGAAGCCAAATGGATGTTTGACAAATCGCGAGAGTTGAATTTCCCGTTGACAGGCGGTTCGTCGATTCCCACTTACTTTCGAACTCCGGATATTGACCTGGAGATAAACACTCCTATAAAAAATTCGGTGGTTGTGGGTGAAGCCCACGACGAAGGAGCGATTTTTCACTGTATAGATACGCTCCAATGTTTCGCTGAACTGCGCAGGGGCGGGGAAACGGGAGTAAAATCTGTACAGAATATCAGGGGACGGGAAACCTGGAAGTGGGTGGAGCGACACCCATGGGCAGGAAAGTTGCTGGATGCGGTGGCAAAAAGCCTGAATTTAATCCCAGCTATCCTACGAGAATACAGACGGCCGAGTGTGCTGGTTGTAGAGTATAATGATGGAACAATGGGCGCGGTTATTTCCGGTCTTGGTGACAAGTGGGCCTACGCTGCAGAAATTGAAGGGCGCGAGGAACCCTTCGTTACTGCTATGATCGGTATGCCGGGGGCTTTCTCACAATATCATGCCGCGAACGCTTTGCCGCATTGGATCACCGAAACTATGCTTACCAAAAAGGAGCCCTTTAATGCTGAACGCCTGCTTCTCTCAACAGGTATAACGAACCAGTTCAACGAGTCTAACTGGGACGGGGAAAAATATCTGGTGGTTGGGCGCCGGATCCTTACACCCTTTCTGAATATGAGGTATCGTACAACAAGAGGATCGTTACACAACAAAGGCCAGCGGCCACCCGACCGGCCTTACATTCGGGGATTCGACTCATAGCACAAGATAATTTCAGCGTCCATAGTATCGTCACTCTGTCAACCAGATTTGTTACATGCCGGGTTTGTCTATCCATTCCTAATCATTGAAACTATTGTTAATTTAGTTTCCGGATAGATTCAATGACGGGCAGTATATTCATTCCTAAACAAGAGATAAAAACGTTATGGCAAAAAAACAAGACGAAACTGCTGCCGGGTCGGCAGATTCATTTCCAATCAATGAAATTATAGACTCTAACCCGGTCTTTACCCGGCGTGAAATGCTGACAATGGCCAGTGTTGTTGGCCTGACAGCTCTGACCGGTAATGTAGCCTCAGCTTTTCCCCGTACTCCGCAGGCAAGGCCCCGGATAGCTGTTCTTGCCAGCTATTGGGGAGCAACACGGTCGCACGCCGACTGGATAGTGAATAAACTTATCGACGGTTATTGGTGGGACGGTGCTTATACCCCTTCACGCGTTGACGTGGTGTCTATCTATCTTCACCAGCATGACGAAAGTCAGCTGGCACAAAAAGTGGCGAAAAATAAAGGGATTCCGGTATATAAAAGTGTAGGCGAGGCGGTTATGCTTGGCGGTAAAGAACTTGCCGTTGACGGGGTTGTTATTGTCGCCGAGCATGGTGAATACGCTACTGATCTAAAAGGTCATTGGTTATTACCACGCTGGTGGATATACAACCAGGTTGTACGTGTTTTTGAGCAGAGTAAACGTTCAGTGCCTGTTTTTAACGATAAGCACCTTTCTTATAATTGGGACGAAACAAAATGGATGTTTGATAAATCAAGGGAGTTAAATTTCCCATTAACAGGAGGTTCCTCTATTCCAATTTATTTCCGCAAACCTGAGATTGAAATTGAGATCGATACTCCAATAAAGAATTCAGTTGTACTTGGCGGCACCGCTGATGAGGGTGCTATTTTCCATGCTATAGATGTGCTGCAGTGTTTCGTAGAGCGCCGCAAGGGCGGGGAGAGCGGGGTTAAGTCGGTGCAATCAATACGCGGTCCGGAAACCTGGAAATGGGTTGAAAGTAATCCATGGGCGGGCAAGCTTATTGATGCCGTCGCAAAAAGCTTTGACATGAAGCCGGAGACAATGAAACAGGGGAATACAAATATGTGCCTGGTGGAGTATAATGATGGAACAAAGGCAGCGGTAATTGGTGCGCGCGGGGCAGGGTGGACTTACGCCGGCGAGATCCAGGGTAAGAGCGAGCCAACGATAATTTCGATGCTGGGATGGCCTGGTCCGTTTGATCAGTATCATGCATCTAATGCGCAGCCACACTGGATCACAGAAATGATGGTCACTAAAAAAGAGCCTTTCAATGCCGAACGCCTCCTGCTTTCTTCAGGCATTACCAATTTCTATATGGAATCTAATTGGGAGAATGGAAAATATTCTCCGGTTGGACGCCGACTGGAAACTCCAGCTTTGAACGTGAAATATAAATCAACGCGTGGTCCGCAGTTTAGTAAAGGAGCCAGGCCGCCGGCGAAACCGTATTTGAGAGGGTTTGATCAGTAAGGTAGTATCAAGTATCAAGTATCAAGAATCAAGTATCAAGACAGAGCAAAGAAAAGATGAGTGAAATTTTAAAGTCGAATACAGCTGTTCCTATGCAGGAAAGAAAGCCTCGCGTTGCCGTGCTGGCGACTTTTTGGGGAGCTACCAGATCTCACGCCGACTGGCTGGTAAACAAGCTGATCGATGGGTATTGGTGGCAAGGGGCCTATACTCCTTCGCGGGTGGAGGTAGTTTCGCTTTATCTGCACCAGCACGACACAAGTCTGCTGGGCCAGAAAGTGGCGAAAGCCAAAGGAATTCCTGTTTTCAAGACCCCGGGCGAAGCGCTTATGCTTGGAGGTAAAGAGCTGGCGGTTGATGGGGTGGTAATTGTTGCAGAGCATGGTGCTTATCCCACCGATTTGAAAGGACATTGGCTTTTACCACGCTGGTGGATCTACAACCAGATGATCCGTGTTTTTGAGCAAAGTAAGCGTTCTGTGCCAGTATTTAATGATAAGCACTTTTCGTTCAACTGGGATGAGGCTAAATGGATGTTTGACAAATCACGGGAAATGGGCTTTCCATTGACCGGAGGGTCTCTGCTTCCTGTCTATTACCGGAAACCCGAGATCGAACTTGATAATAATACACCAATTAAGAATTCGATCGTGGTGGGAGCGGCACCTGATGAGGGGGCTATTTTCCATTGTATTGAGCTGCTTCAGGCATTTGTTGAACGCCGTAAGGGAGGCGAAACAGGTGTAAAGTCGGTGCAATCCATTCGCGGCCCGGAAGCGATGAAATGGATAGAAAGCAACCAATGGTCTGTTAAGCTCCTGAACGCTGCCGCGGCGCATCTAAATTTACAGGCAGGTCATTTTCAGGATACTCCGCGTACAAACATCTGTGTCATTGAATATCTTGACGGTACAAAGGCTGCTATAATTGGCAGCCAGCGGTCGGACTGGACTTACGCTGGTGAGATAGAGGGCCGTAATGAGCCGGCAGTGGTTTCATTGCTGGGCTTCCCGGGGCCATTTGACCAATATCACGCATCAAATGCGCAGCCGCACTGGATCACAGAGATGATGCTTACTAAAAAGGAGCCATTCAACGCCGAACGACTGCTGCTATCCACAGGCATTACAAACTTCTATATGGAGTCTAACTGGCAGGATGGTAAATATATGCCCGTTGGCCGTCGTTTGGAAACTCCTTTTATGAATATAAGTTACCGCCCGACACGCGGAGCGCAATTTAATAAAGGCGAGAGACCCCCGGCGCGTCCGTATATTAGGGGGTTTGATCAATAAAGAACAAAGAACAAAGAACAAGGAGCAAAGACGCTAGCGTACCGTGGCTATGGGATGCGTAATTAGGAAATAATCCAGGAATTAAGAAATATAGAGTATCGCCAAAATGAAGACACTCAAGTCTTTATTCCCTGCCTGCCGGCAGGCAGGTTTGCTCTTTGTTCCTTGCTCCAAATAAAATGCATTTTAGTTAAAAACATACCCTATGAATCGCCGAGACCTTATAAAAGGCTTAACACTTCTTCCACTAGCCGGAAGTTTTCCATTAGACTGCCTGTTCGCTGCTCCATCAGGTGGAGTAAATGCGCCATTTAATCCTCAAAAGCCTATGCCTGATCTGCATCGCAAGGCATTCGTGATGGATGGTCATACGCACGTGATGACCCGTGAGCTGCTGATGGGTACCGATATCGGGCAGCGCTATACCGACGGAAACGTCGATCTGCCGAGAGCAAAGGAAGGCGGTGTCGATGCAATGTTTTTCTCGGTATACACACCGGAACATTATTATCCGGGAAGGTTTGAGGTTAAGAACACATTTAGGGTGGTGAATCTTGCCCTGGACCAGATAAAAAAGAACAGCGCAGATATAGAGCTTGCACTCAATGCTTCTGATATACAGCGCATCAACAAGAAGGGCAAAATGGCCGCTTTTCTCGATTTGGAAGGGCCATTTGATATGGACGGCGACATCAACATTCTTCGCGCACTTCATCGGCTTGGTCTCAGATCCATTCAGCTGCCGGCACATAATACTACCAATGCCTTTATCGATACCTGTAATGATGTTAGTCGCTGGAACGGAATCAATGATTTAGGAAGAAAGATAATACGTGAAATGAACGACCTGGGGATGGTCATTAACATTGCCCACGCATCGAACGCTGCAATACTTCAGTCGGTTGAGGCGAGCAGGCATCCGCTGATCTACAGTCATGGAGGATTTTATGGAATCGTACCACATCCGCGCTGTATCACTGACGAAGCTGCTAAAGCTATGGCAGCAAAAGGCGGTGTTATCGGAATTCATTTCGGCAGCTTGTTCAACAACCCCAAATACTGGGCATGGCAGCAGACTTTGAAAACATCTAATGAGACAAAACCGACTACCGTACAGGCATCTCCATATAAAACTATTGAGGAGGTGGACCGACAGGTAAGCAAGGAAGTTCCGCTTAGTTTCAAGGGAAAGATTCCGGATGAGTACTGGATGGGTGTGGATCAGCTTGCAAAAGTGATCGACTATGGAGTGAAACTAGTGGGAGAGGACCACATGGCTCTCGGTTCTGATTTGGATGGCGGACCTGAATTGCCCAGAGAAATTAAGGATATCAGTGATTATCCGCAAATGACAATGGCACTGCAAAGACTAGGTTATAGCGATAAACGGATTAGAAAGATCCTTGGGGAAAACTGGCTGCGGGTGATCCGGGAGGTAACAGGAAAGTAAGCTCGCAATTGCTCATTTTTTCGCGAAAGTTCGAGTAACTTTTAGCAAGTTAGGTTTTAGAAATTAAAGGTTGCCGTCTTTTTAGGGAAATCGAGTTTTGTGCTCTTTCGCTTACCATCAATAGTAACGTGGATAATGTTTATCTGATCCTTATAAAGATTATGGAGAAAACTTACCTGAACGTCAATAGTTTTCGGCGGGCTCACCATTTCTGATTCCAGGTAGACGTAAACAAACTCTTTTTCTTTCTCAAAGCCTAAGTAATTCAATTCCGAGATACGAGCACTACTTTTAATCTGAAGATTGGCAAGAATATATTTCTTCACGAGATCCTTCATCGATGCGTGCCTGGCCGGTGCGGACAGATCGATTTTTACCTGATATTGCTTTGCTAAAGCTGCTTCGAAGTCGTCAGTGAATATCTTGCATACTACCTCGGTTGTTTTCGAGCCTGAATTCTGAGTAATCTCAAGGGTGCTGACATGGAGAGGATGTAGCGGAATTAGCGAAGTTGCAGACCCGGTTAGGAGGCTGTAATTTAAAAGTAATTGAAAAAGTAAAACGATCATGTGAAATACAGGTTCATATTCGGTAAAACCTTGTAAATTTACTATTCTGATCCGGAACGAAGGATGCTTATCTCATTTATTCATTACTGAATGCCGGATTTGCACATGTCAAAATTCTGAATACCAGTTCGTTAAATGTTTTAAAATTAAGTTTGATATCTATTATATGAAGTTTTCTGTTACCTGTATTCTTGCTGCAGTGCTCATGCCCGGATTGCTGGCTGCACAAAATATCATGAATAATCCCGGGAGCAATCACGGAAATAAATTTGAACAGCTTTCAACCATTCTGACAACACCTAATGAACAGCGAACTGCAAGTGGTGCGCCGGGAGTGAAATACTGGCAGCAACGGGCAGATTACGATATCAAATGCGAGCTGGATGAAAAGAATTTAAAACTGACCGGTGCGGCGAAAATAACTTATCATAATAACTCGCCGGATCCTCTTTCTTATATATGGCTGCAGCTTGATGAAAATGAGCACAGCCTGACAAATAATGCGAATTATCAGAATAGCTCAACCTTGCCGGCAAGGGTAAGCGTTAGCAGCCTGGATGCGGCACAGGCAAATAAAACGGATCAGGGTTTTGGGGTTAAAATAAGCTCTCTCACGGATGTACAAGGCAAGAAACTGTCGTATACTACCAATAAAACAATGATGCGTATTGATCTGGCTCAACCATTAAAATCCGGCCAGTTTTTCGTGTTTAATGTAGCCTGGTCCTATAAAATATCTGACCGAATGGTACAGGGTGGACGGGGAGGTTACGAGTATTTCCCTGAAGACGGTAATTATTTATTTACTATGGCTCAATGGTATCCGCGTTTATGTGTATACAGTGACTTTCAGGGATGGCAAAACCAACAGTTTACGGGGCGGGGAGAGTTTGCCCTTACATTCGGGAATTTTAAAGTTCAGATGTCTGTACCTGCGGATCATGTTGTCGGCTCCACCGGCGAATGTCTTAACTACGCAGCTGTATTAAGCCCTGAGCGGCTTTCCAGGTGGCAGAAAGCTAAAAATTCAAGTGTGCCGGTGGAAATTGTAACCCTTGCAGAAGCTAAAAAAGCAGAAGCTGTAAAAAGTACCGGCGTTAAGACCTGGGTGTTCCAGGCAGAAAATGTCCGTGACTTTGCATGGACTTCGTCCCGGAAATTTGTTTGGGATGCCATGCCGCAAAAGATTGCTGAAACAGGGAAGTCGGTGATGTGTATGAGCTTCTACGGCAAGGAAGCCTATAATTTATACAGCAGATTTTCGACCCGCGCTATTGCCCACACGATTAAAACTTATTCTGATTTCACTATCCCTTACCCATATCCTGTTGCACAAAGCGTTGAGGCTGCTAACGGAATGGAATACCCTATGATCTGCTTTAACTATGGACGCACCGAAAAGGACGGAACTTACAGCGAAGCAACTAAGAACGGTATGCTGGGTGTGATAATTCATGAGGTTGGGCATAACTTCTTCCCTATGATCGTCAACAGTGACGAGCGTCAGTGGACCTGGATGGATGAAGGGTTAAATTCTTTCCTCGAGTACCTGACAGAGGAGTTGTGGGATAATAAATACCCTGTGAAAAGGGGAGCAGCGTATGCAATAGTTGATTACATGAAGCTGCCTAAAGATGAACTGGAACCTGTAATGACCAATTCAGAAAACATTGTACGCTTTGGGCCGAATGCCTACAGTAAGCCAGCCACTGCACTTAATATTTTGAGAGAATCCATCATGGGCCGCGAGTTGTTTGATTTCGCATTCAAGCAATACGCCAGACGCTGGGCTTTTAAGCATCCAACACCGGCAGATCTTTTCAGGACCATGGAAGATGCCAGCGGGGAGGATCTGGATTGGTTCTGGAGGGGCTGGTTCTACAGCACGGATGCGGTCGATATTTCCCTTGATTCTGTGAAAGTTGGAAAAGTGGACGCAAATACTCTTGCTGCTGCTAATTCCGGAAACGGGGTAAACAGGGTCAGGGCAAATGCAGGAACTCCCGCGCTCCCACTGCCCAACCTGAACTATTTCGAGGATATCTCTAAAATCCGGAACAAAGAAGATAAGACCATCCGCTTTTACACGGACCTCGATACGGCTACCCAGGATTTCTACTGGAAGTATTATCGCGGATTAGCAAAGATTGATACTGCAGAATATAGAAAAATGATCGCTACTGCGGCTCTGCAAGCGCCGCCGCCGACGGCACCATCACCGCTAACAGCAGAGGAGAAGTCAAGGCACGACGGGAAATATTTATATGAGCTCTCGTTCGGTAATAAAGGTGGATTGGTCATGCCAATTATTGTTGAATTCACATTCAAGGACGGCAGTAAACAGACAGATAAGATCCCTGCTCAGATCTGGAGGTTAAATGAGAAAAATGCCTCGAAATTTTACATCCACGAAAAAGAGGTTGCGTCAATAAAATTGGATCCGCTCAGAGAAACGGCTGATATTGATGAAGCGAACAACTATTGGGGCACACTACCGCAGCCTACTCGTTTCCAGTTGTTCAAGCAATCTATGGGTCGTGAAGCTGCGCGCGGTCAGTCGGCAGGGGTCAATCCTATGCAAGTACCGGCTGGGAAGAATTAGGCGTAAAAGGTGTCGATGGTGATGGCCGTTCCGCCGCCAAGTGGTGATGGAATAGGACATGGCATTGCATCTTGTCACATTTCATTAATTTCATTAGTATTACATCAACATTAACATCCTGCTCAAAATGAATTTTACAAAACCCCTCGTAGCGGTAGCGCTCTTCCTCATCACCACCAGCTCAATATTTGCACAAGTCCCGGCAAACCTGAAGAAAGAAGGGTTCGTTGCTCTTTTCAACGGAAAAAATCTTAAAGGCTGGAAAGGACTCGTAGCTGATCCAATTAAAAGATCTAAAATGTCTGCTTCAGAACTTGCTGAAGCACAAAAGAAAGCGGATGCTGAAATGCGTGAAAGCTGGGTGGTAAAGAATGGTGAACTTCATTTCATGTCGCACGGCAATAACATTGTGACAGCAAAAAAGTATCGCGATTTTGAAATGCTAGTCGATTGGAAAATCTTTGATGACGGAAAAGGGCAGGGCGATGCAGGGATTTATCTCCGAGGTACACCGCAGGTTCAGATTTGGGATAACGCCCGTGTAAAAGTTGGTGCACAGGTTGGTTCCGGCGGTTTATACAATAACAAGGTGCACGAAAGCAAGCCGCTGAAAGTTGCTGATAAGAAACTTGGCGAGTGGAACACCTTCCGCATTATCATGAAAGCTGACCGGGTAACAGTTTACCTGAATGGAGAGCTGGTAACGGACAACGTAATCCTTGAGAATTACTGGGACCGGAGTCTGCCGATTTATCCGGAGGGTGAAATCGAGCTTCAGGCGCACGGTTCTCCGGTTGCATACCGTAATATTTACATTAAGGAATTACCTAGTTCAAAAGTATACCAACTGAGCTCCCAGGAAAAGAAAGATGGTTTTAAAACGCTATTTGACGGCACTAATATGTTTCAATGGACTGGAAATACAGCGGATTATGTAACAGAAAACGGAAACCTGGTGATCACGCCGAAGCCTGCAAAAGGTTCAGGTGGCAATCTTTTTACCAAGGAAGAATTTAGTGATTTTATTTTCAGGTTCGAGTTTCAGTTAACTCCTGGCGCTAACAACGGATTAGGTATTCGTGCACCCTTAACGGGAGATGCAGCCTATCAGGGAATGGAAATTCAAATATTAGACAATGATGCGCCGGTTTATAAAGACCTTCATATTTATCAATATCACGGTTCGATTTATGGCACGGTTCCCGCCAAAAGAGGTTACTTAAAACCTACTGGACAGTGGAATTACCAGGAGGTAGTTGTTCAGGGTCCGAAGATAAAAGTTACCCTCAATGGTACAGTAATACTTGATGCGGACATTACTGAGGCCCGGAAAAATGGAGCTGTCGACGGGAAACCCCATCCCGGTTTATTACGTGAAAGCGGTCATATTGGATTTCTTGGACATGGCTCGCCTGTGAAGTTCAGGAATATCAGGATCAAGGATTTGAAATCGAATTAGCCCTTAAGAATTGAAAACTGGAATGAATCTCCCTGACGGCCGGCAGGATTATAGTTCTTTGGTTTTTAGTCTTTTCGTAAATTATAGGTAAAATGTAGTTCGGGCTGTGAGGCGAGATCCAGACCCAGGTATAGAAAAGTCTATCATCACATAATGATATGAGCTTGCTTTTGCCATAATTTGCGGTTTACCACCCCTCCCTCGTATAAATACCTGATCTGACTAATTTGCCGATTAATTGAAACTGTTTTGCAGAAATCCGTGTTGCAAAAGAAGAAATACCAATTGTAAACTAAAAAACCAATTACCATGGAAAACAATTCAGCAAATAATAACCGTATGATGACGGGAATGTTCAGGGACAGAGAAAGTGCAGAGAACGCTTATAATTCATTACATTCAAGAGGTTATTCACAGGACGATATTAATTTAATGATGTCTGATGAGACCCGGAAAAGGCATTTTGAACATTCAGAAGTTGATACTGAACTGGGCAATAAGGCGCTGGAAGGTGCGGGTACCGGATCAGCAATAGGCGGAACTGCAGGTGCAATTATTGGAGCAGTCGCAGCGATAGGTACTGCTGTCGCTTTGCCAGGCTTAGGTTTGGTGATTGCTGGTCCTCTGGCAGCTGGTCTGGCAGGGGCGGGAGCAGGTGGCCTGACAGGAGGTATTGTTGGTGCCCTTGTGGGATCAGGAATTCCTGAAGAGCGTGCTGTAGAGTATGAGTCAGGAGTAAAAGAAGGTGGTATAGTAATGGGTGTAACTCCCCGTACTAAAGAAGATGCTGACTACTTCGAAACAGAGTGGAAAAATAACCGTGGCGAGTATATTCACCGCTAGTATTTAAAATAAAGCGAACGCTGAGTGAAAACCAGCGTTCGCTTCATTTATTGTAATTTAAACTTAATATTCAATATCCATCCAAATGAAACATTTATCCAAACTATTATTTTTATTCCTTGGAGTCAGTTTACTTGCGGCTTCATGTAATAACACGACTACAAATGACACTGATTCAGATACTTCAAATGGAGTAATTGACTCGATGCCTGTGGATACGACTGCGTCGGGAGATACTGCAGTTGTTGTAGACTCCATCCGCTAAAAAACAAAAGCAACTAAACTAAACGAAACGACAGATTACAGTCGTGGAAAAGATCGCCTTAAAGACGATCTTTTTTTGTTTAATTAATCCCAAATTGTTGCGATCGCTTATAACCATGCGATGGCAGTAAATCCTGTTAATTTTCTCTGGATGAGTGGGACGGCCATAATGTTCAGCTCCCTTTTTATTACGTTTTTTCTGAACCAGGGATAAGCAAAGTAGGTCAACCGTGTTGAAGCAATTCCAACCCCAGCACCAGCAATGACGTCGCTGAACCAGTGCTTATTATTCATCATTCTTAGGGCACCAGTCGCGCCGGCCAGTGAATAACCTACGTAACCGAAAATAGGAGAATTGTCTTTGAACTCTTGTCTCATAAATTCAGCCGCAACAAAGGCGGTAGCTGTGTGTCCGGATGGAAACGACCTTCGATCATCACCTGACGGTCGCAGCTTATAGGTATTTGATTTAAGGAAATTAACTGTTGCGCCCATCAAAGAATTTGAGATCAGATACAGTGCTGTCCGATCAAATAAATTGTTCTTTCCCTTTGCACCCAAGGCTCCCAGTGTATATACCAAAGCAACAGGGGCATATTGAAGTTTGTCGTCAATGTTTGTGGAAAATCCGGGCATTTCTTCCAACAGCTCATGATTGAGTTCCTTATCTGTTCGCCAAACCATGCCCTTGTTCAGGGACGTGAAACCATACCCTATAAGTACTAATGGGAACGCATAACGTGTGGCTTTTTGATATTTAGTAAATGCCGGTTCATTTCCTCCTACTATTCCATCATTTTTGACATTTAGCGAATCTGTTTGTTGTGAAAAACAAATTATCCATACCAGGCAGAAGATGATCGTGAGCGCTGCTTTTTTTATATGGTCACTACATTAAGTAATTCTCAAATTTTGAAATGAAGTTAACATGAAATCTTGAAGAAACTTTGAAGGCTGAATATCCAGCCTAATATTTTGAAAACGGTAATTAAGACCTCTACCCAGAATAAATTATATCCAATGATGATTGTATTTGAGTAATTCATTTTTGATTAAATTTACCACACACTAAATCAAATCAACATGAAAAAGTTTACTCTACTTTTTACTCTACTGGCGATTGCATGTACAAGTGCGTTTTCGCAAATCACTAAAGAACAAAATATCGCCGAATGGACTCGCGCAAAGGCATACACCAAAGTTTATTTGGACGCTATGCCAGCAGATGGTTATGCATTCAAAGCCACTCCGGAGGTACGCACCTTTGCTCAGCAGATGTTGCACCTCGCAGGGGCAAATTATATGTTTTCATCCAGCGCAGCAGGGAAGACTCCACCGGCAGAAGCAAATGCTGAAAAAGCGGTAACGCCGACTAAAGAAGCAGTTACAAAGGCAGTGCTAGACAGTTACGATTATGCGATCAATATTATACAAAATACTCCTGCTGAGCAGATGTCCCAAGAGATCACATTGTTTAATATGAAAACAACGAAAGGACTTGCCTTCGCTAAGGCTTTCGAGCACCAAACACATCACCGCGGGCAAACTACACCATACCTGCGTTTAAAAGGTGTCACACCACCAAACGAGATGTTGTTTTAATATCTCTGTCTGCATATCCCAGCCATTTTCATGGCAGGGATATGTTCCTAATATATGTTGAACTATATCCTTATCCACCCAGGGCCTTTATAGCTTGTAAGGCTGTTGGATTAGTGGGTTCAATCTCAAGCGCTTTTTTGAAGAGATCAAGTGCCTTTGCATTATTTCCGTCTCGTCTGGCAGCGACCGACCCTAGATAGAGGTATGATTCAATAAGGGTCCGTTTTTCTGAATCCTTGTCTTTTAGTTCAGGCTTCTCAACCGTTACAATATTTACATATTTCTCGAAGAATGGTACACCGAGCCCTTTGGTATCAGCCTCTCCGTCAAGAAGTCGGTGAATTCGTCCCCGGTAAATCCAGGCGATTTGGGTTGTGGGAGCTTTTTCAACAAGATAAGCAAATGCCTTTTCTGCTTTATTAAGCAGCTCAATTGAAGGACTTTGGCCGGCGTTTTTCGCATTAGCAAATTGCGTGTAGTAAGTCTGTCCTAGGAAATAGTAATCCTGCAGATTTCTTTTCGGATTTTTTATTGACACTTCATATGCCTTTGCCGCTTCGTCATATTTTCGTCCTTTGTATAGTATCTGGGCAGCTTCGCTCACGAACTCAATGTTTGCTGAATCCTTTTCTATAGCTTTGATAAGATTTACATAGCCTTCGTTGAACTGAACACTATCTTTCAATTGTGCGCGGCCCAGGTATAAATAATCCTGACCAATAATCCGTGCGGGCTCTACCTTGGCCATAAAGTCTTTCAGAGCAGATGTAGTCTGGGGATAGTTTCCGTTTTCAAAAGCGGCGTAGGCCAGATAGCGAAGCACCCGGGCATCCGATTTTTCAATTTTTGCCATCGCATTTGCTTCAGTTTCCAATGCTTTAAAATCCTTAGTCAAATACAGGAAATCTGCATGTCGCAAGCGTGAATCCATCGATCTGTCAGTTAGATCCATGTATTTCTCGTAATATTGCAAGGCCTGTTTTATCCGAGTCTCATGTTCTTTTTGTGATGTCCATGACCAGCCCAGGTGGGCCTCCGCAAGCTCGCGATACGCCGGACCGTAATTTGGATCGAGCGCCACAACATTATTATATTCTGCAATAGATTCAGGGAATGCTTTAGAAAGCTTGTTGATTTTACCCAATTCAACTTTGGAACGCAACAGAGTCTTATCCATATCATATGCGCTCCGGTATGCACTAAAGGCATCGCTGTTTTTCTTTTGGAGCCGATATGCATCGCCCAGAGCAAGAAATACTAAGGGGTCCTTGGCATTGGTCATTTTGGCCCTCTCCAGATGTACCAGTGCTTCTGTTAGATTTGGATCGATGGCATTGATGTATGCGTTTGCTATATGCAGGTCTGTGGCGTGATCTTTCTTCTTTGTTAGGGCAATTGCCTTATCGAAATTTAACTTGGGGTTTTTTTTCTGAGCGAGGTCCACTGCTCCAAGTCCGATGAAATTTAAAGGATAATCTGCCTTGATCTCGGTGCCCTTTAAAAATGCTGCCTTTGCGGAATCGATATAATCTGGGCGTTGGTTACTCACCCTGGTTTTTAAATACAGGTCGCCCAGCACAAAGTAAACCTCAGCATTTGCTGGCTCAGAAACTGTTAATTTCCTCAGCAATGATTTACCTTTTTGATATTGTTCGGAGTCAATAGCCTTGCGGGCTTCCGCCAGGGTTTGGGCGCTGATCGTATAGCTGAAAGTCAGCAGTGCCAGGGTCAGGTAGGTGGTATTAACGTTCATTGGCTTTGATTTATACTAGAGTTAAATTCGCCATATTCACATTTCTTGCTGCTGAAATTAGATTGCCAATTTCCCGAGCTTTCTAAGAAAGCGTCATGAGATTAGCAAAATATCCCCTGCACACTCTAACTTACATAAATATTTTTTAAAAAAATATTTATAAATGCTTATAAATGAATGCTTCTTGTGCCTAATTAAATTAATGTTTTTAATATTTTATATTGCATTTCAAAACCCAGAAATCTCAAATGACAAAATCGGATCTCTCTGTAGGAACGGCCAAAAAATCCAATCGATTAATGTCTGTCGATGCACTTCGTGGTTTCGACATGTTCTTCATAACCGGCGGCGGTACCTTTTTAATTTTGATGGAAGGCAAAACTTCGCTTCCTTGGATTGACACTATTGCTAATCAGCTTGTTCATCCGGCCTGGATCGGTTTCACATTCTATGATTTTATATTTCCCCTTTTTCTGTTTATTTCTGGGGTTTCCATCGCATTTTCTTTGAGTCGGGACATTAACAATAAAGTTGAACAAAAAGTAATTTATCGTAAAGCATTCTGGAGGATGATCATTCTTATTATTCTTGGGATGATCGACAAAAATATTCCATTCCCTTATTTTGAGCCCTCGCAGATAAGGGTCGCGAGTATCCTCGGCAGAATTGGTATAGCGGGTTTTGTAACTACTTTTCTTTATCTGAACTTTTCCTGGAAGGGCTTGATTGCCTGGGTGGGAGGGATACTGCTTGCCTACTATGCCATTATATTTCTGGTACCGGTTCCGGGTTACGGTGCGGGTAATCTGACTTTTGAGGGTAATCTGGTAGGTTGGATAGATCGTAACTTTCTTCCAGGCAGGCTTCTTCAGAAAACATATGACGAACTCGGATTGATTACTCAATTCCCGGCACTTTGCTTAACTGTGCTTGGGGCATTGGCGGGTAATGTCCTGCGGTCTGAAAAAAAGGAAAGCAGGAAAATTCAAATTATGCTTATAGCAGGAGTTCTTTGTATAAGCATTGCTTTGCTATGGAGCCTGCATTTCCCAATCAGCAAACGGTTTTGGACAAGTTCATTTGTGCTGCTGACCGGCGGAATGGCATTCATTGCAATGACTTTATTTTACTGGATAATTGATGTACTTAAGTTTCAGAAGTGGGCATTCTTTTTCCAGGTTATCGGGTTGAATTCTCTGACGGTGTACATGGCTTGTGCCTTTATTAACTTTCGATACACCTCGGGAAGAATTTTTGGGGGTCTATATGCGCCGGCACCCGAAGCATGGCATGAAGTTTTCGAAGCCTTTGGAGCGGTAATTCTTGTGTGGCTGTTTCTCTACTTCTTGTACAGAAAGAAGATCTTTGTTAAGATTTAGGTATTTGCATTGAATTATATATCAAAATATCGGTCCGTTTTAATTTATGGTGCGTCACTGGCTGCAGCCATGTTCCTGATGAAATGGCTGGAGTGGCGCTTCTTGATTCTCAGTCACGCATTCGAGATTTATGCCGGTATTATTGCTTTCATATTCACAGGGCTGGGGATTTGGCTCGCGATGAAATTAAGCAAGCCAAAAATTAAGGTGGTCACGATTGAGAAGGAGTATTCTGGAAGTAGGGAAAGTTTTGCTATAAATCAAGAGGCCCTTACCCAGACTGGCATCAGCGCCAGGGAATTGGAAGTTCTCGAACTGATGGCCACGGGCCTGAGCAATCAGGAGATAGCCCAGCGTCTTTTCGTGTCACTCAGCACGATAAAAACTCATTCGTCGAACGTTTTTTTCAAGCTCGAAGTTCAACGACGCACGCAGGCAATTGAAAAGGCTAAGAGACTTGGCATCATTAACTAATACTTTGGTACTAAAATAGGCCTGAATTGAAAAATCAGACTAAAGTATGAGGGCTTGGAAGTTTAAACGGGTCACTTTTGTGGAAATCAAACTTATATTATGAAAAGAATTGTATTTGTATTTGGATCAATCACAGGTGTTTTAATAGGTGCCTGGACTGTAGCGTCGATTGCTTATTGTTACAGCGTTAATAATTATGAGGGAAGCATGCTTGTGGGTTATGCCGCCATGCTGCTCGCGTTCTCGTTGGTTTTTGTTGGTGTGAAAAATTATAGAGATAATCACCGGGGTGGGATAATTACTTTCGGAAAAGCGTTGCAGGTAGGGCTAGCTATTTCCATGGTTGCATCTACAATATATGTTCTCACCTGGCTGATTGATTACTATGTATTCGTACCCGATTTCATGGAAAAGTTTAGTGCTCACTTATTGCAGAAGGGAAAGGACAGCGGAGCATCGGCAGCAGAAATAAACAGACAGGCTGCAGAGCTTAATTCGATGAAAGAGCTTTACAAGAATCCAATTATGGTTATTTTATTTACTTACCTGGAGATTTTGCCTGTTGGACTTGTGGTTTCTTTTCTTAGTGCCCTGATACTTAAGAGAAAAAGCCCTGAAGAGCAATTGACAGTTTAGGCATCGTATTCTTAGTCATTCCAAGCATCTTCATCGTTGTGAGATTAATAGCTGGTTTTCTAAAAGGAGACTAGCTATTTAATTTTTTACCTATCCTAATGTGGGAATCGGCTAGTTGAAATTTAATTTAACCTGAGCGTTGTTTTCCTTATAATTGCTCTAACTTTTGACCCGATCCGATATTCAGGCGATCACGTTATGTTTATGAACTCAGAGCTAGTAAAAAAGCATAAGATCTCAATCGAAGGCAACAAGAATGCTGCCCAGACGATTGTATTTGCCCATGGCTTTGGCACCGACCAAACAGCATGGGATAAAGTAAAAAAAGCGTTCGCAGCTGATTACAAGTTATTGCTATATGATAATGTAGGAGGAGGGTCATCGGATATGGCAGCTTTCAGTCCGATAAAATACAGCACGCTCTATACTTACGCAGATGATTTGTTGGCAATAGCAAACGAGTTCGAATTGAAAAATGCCATAATAGTGGCTCATTCGGTGAGCGGTATGATCGCTTTGCTTGCAGCTATCAAGGCACCCCATCATTTTTCGAAAATGATATTCATCGGAGCATCTCCGCGGTACCTTAATGACTCAGGATATATTGGAGGATTTACCCAGGAGGCACTCGACTCCATGTACGAAACGATGAGAACAAATTATTATGCCTGGGTGAGCGGCTTTTCTGCTGCTGCCATGGGTAATGCAGACAAGCCTGAGCTGGGTCAGGGTTTTGCTGTGACATTAGGGGCTATTCGTCCGGATATCGCACTCTCAGTAGCAAAAGTTATATTTGAATCTGATGTGCGGAATCGATTAAAGGAAATAAATAAGGAAATTTTGCTCATTCATGCCCACAACGACATAGCCGTGCCTGTGGAAGTCGCAGAATACTTGCATGAAAATATTTCAGGCAGCAAGCTTGTTTTTGTTGATGCAGAGGGACATTTTCCTCATATAAGTGCGCCACAAGAAGTTATTTCAGCAATTAAAGATTTTATTGAGTGAGTAAGATCGAGAAACCGGTAAACTGGGCTAAACGTGCCCTCGAATTCATTGCCGGTCTGAGCGCAGTTGAGAAATACAGTAACTGGCCTGCAATAATGGCTGAAAGTATGGCCAACCTAAAGCGCTTATCGGGGGCTTCATCTGTATTGGTTGTCAAACAGGATGATGAACTTACTGTCCGTGTGCTTTTAGGTGATAGCACTTATCCGAGTTTCGTCGATCCATCTGTTGTCCGGCCTTATGCCGGGATTCGGGAGCCCTTGTTTCTTCAATCTCCGTTTTCTGAAATAGACTCAGGCCTTAAGATTCTGATTAAAGAATGTAAATCTGCAGCCGTATTACCTGTTGATGAAGAAGCAATTAGAGGTGTAGTCCTTATGTGCTGGGGAGATTCCATTGACTTTAGCAGCGATTTGAAGGAATTTGTGACTGCAGCGTTGATCCGGATTCGTGAAACCTGCCGACTGGCCAGCCTTTTCTTTTCAATGGATGAACTGACTGTTCGATTTAACACGATACTGAGTACGGTACCGCAAGGAATAGCTTTTACAGACAATTCTGGGAACAATGGCTGGGTGAATCATAAAGCAGCAGCTCTGTTTCATATTCCACAGGGCCATGTGACACCTCTGGTATTATCTGAAGCCATGCGTGATCTTCGGGAGAAAGCTGACAACAGGGAGGAAATTTTAGAAACAGGTAACCAGCTATTTAAATCCAAAGAAAAAATTATCGATAACTGGCAGTGGATTTATTCAGAGCCTGAGGTACTGGTGTTGAGTGTTTCTTCAAGACCGACGATA
Organism: Daejeonella lutea; assembly: GCF_900168015.1. Classification (GTDB taxonomy): domain Bacteria; phylum Bacteroidota; class Bacteroidia; order Sphingobacteriales; family Sphingobacteriaceae; genus Daejeonella; species Daejeonella lutea. The sequence continues at coordinate 365,784 of NZ_FUYR01000001.1, forward strand.
ACCGATTACAGCAGCGGAATGCTTTGGATATTTGACGACATTACAACTAACTACCTTGCAGAACAACGATTAAAGGAGTTAAATGTCGAACTGGAAGAAAAAACAAAGTTGGCGGAAGAGAGAAATCTTGCTAAATCCCAATTTTTAGCAAATATGAGTCATGAGATTCGAACTCCCATGAATGGAGTTATTGGAATGACCAGCTTACTATCCAGAACGCAGCTTGATCCTGATCAATTCGATTACGTTGAATCGATAAGAATTAGTGCTGAAGCACTTTTGGAGATCATTAATGAAATTCTGGATTTTTCTAAGATAGAGTCAGGTAAATTAGACCTGGAGGAACACCCATTCGTAATAGCCAGGGTTATCGAAGAAACTTATGATCTGCTGTCCACCAAAGCGCACGAAAAAAATCTGGATCTGCTATATATTGTTGAGCCTGAAGTTCCTCAGGAAGTAATTGGTGATATCACTAGAATCAGACAAATTGTGGTTAACCTGGTGGGGAATGCTATCAAGTTTACGGACCATGGTGAAATTCTTACAAGTATCCGGGTAGCCGACAAAGATGGAAGCCTATACACCCTGGAATTTTCCGTGAGGGATAGCGGTATTGGCATCCCGGAAGATAAGATGGACAGGTTGTTCAATTCGTTTACGCAGGTTGATGCTTCTACTACCCGTAAGTACGGTGGTACGGGTTTGGGTCTTGCAATAAGTGCAAAATTGATTGAGCGGATGAACGGAAGGGTCTGGGTAGACAGCAAAGAAGGTGTTGGTACGACATTCAGCTTCACGATTCAGGTTCAGGCCGCTACCCGGATCAAACAATTTAAGCGAGAAACTGCATTGAAGGATCTTTCCGGCAAGTCAATATTAATCGTTGACGATAACCTGACAAACCTTCGGGTGTTAAGCAAAACCTGTGAACAATGGGGAATGCGTCCAACTACCTATGAAAGTGGAAGAAAGGTCCTCGAGGAAAATGATGATATGGCATTCGACATTGCGGTACTTGATATGCTCATGCCCGGCATGGATGGAATTGAATTAGCTAAGGAGATTAGAAAGATCAATCAAAATCTGCCGCTAATCCTTTTCAGTTCAGCCGGTCAGTTCCCGGAAGACAAAAAAGCATATCGAAAGCTGTTTGCAGGGATGATTGAGAAGCCTATCAAAAACAACTATCTTCAGAAGATTCTTATAGAAAACCTATCTGATCATGTTGATGAACGGAAGCCAGCATTGGCAAAAAACATAGTTCCTCAATCTCCAATACCAGCCGACCCAGCGCAAGTCAGTATCCTGGTAGCAGAGGATAACCTTATCAATCAAAAGATTATTACCCGGACAATTAATAATTTAGGATACAGCTGTGATGTTGTGTCTAATGGCCAGGAAGTCCTTGCATCACTTGAGCGACAGCGTTATGACCTGATCTTCATGGACATACAGATGCCCGAAATGGATGGGATAGAAGCGACCAGGAGAATTAGAAATGAGTTTAAAGGCGCGCAGCCATTAATTATAGCAATGACAGCGGCAGCATATGATGATGATCGTCAGTCAGCTATGGATGCCGGGATGGACGACTACATGACGAAACCATTTAACTTTGATGAGTTTAGTACTAAGTTTACTGGATGGGTTGGATAGAATTAAATTTTTGGATAACACAAAAGCCCCACAGTATTCGTGAGGCTTTCGTGTCAAAGGCAGATTTATAAAGCGTATCGGAGTGTTAAACCATATGTTTTTGGATCACCAAGTACACCAGCGTAATGACCGGCATTTCCGCCAGCAGGAAGCAGTTGTTCATAATAATCCTTATTGAACAAGTTCCTGCCCCAGATATATGCTGAGAAGCCACTCGTAGCTTTAAAGCCGATTCTACCGTTTACAAGCGTGTAGCCATCAATATTTAAATATTTCGAAGGGGATGGGCTAGAAGAAAAGTCCGAGCGATAGTAACTGTCAATTGCTGTAAAAAACTTGGCATCCCGGTTCAGAAACTTTGCCGGAGTAGCAAATTCGCCTCCGACGGATCCTGCCCATTTTGAAATTCCAGGAAGTTTTCCTCCTGAAATATCTTTGAATGCGACCTGCACTCCGCCAATCGTCTGCCCGGTTTCTTCAAGTGGCAGCGGGGCATTAGTAAAGCGATCGTATGTTGCATCCGTGTAAGCTGCGGCACCATAGAAGGAAAACTTTGTACTAGCCCTTAAGCTTGCATCAATTTCAAAACCCTTTACGCTCACTTTTTGTGCATTGGCTATATAACCGCGATTGACACCGAGTTCAGGCGACTGTACATTAGTTTGATAATCTTTAATATCTGATTTGTGTAATGTGACATTGAGCGTGAAATTATCTGCAGGAGATGATTTAAGACCAAGCTCGTAGTGCTTCGTATCTTCCGGTTTAATAACCGCGAGGTCGGTAGCTGCTCCACCACCTGCGGCAGTTGGGAGACCTGCTACGTTAACACCTACAGGCTTAAAACTGGTGGAGTACGTCGCAAACGTATTCAGACGTCTGCTAGGTCTGTACGAAGCCGTAAGAGAATATGTGAAGTTTTTCTCATCGGCATCAGCTACATAAGCCTGGCTGCTATATACACCATTTTTTAGGGCGAGCAAAGCAGGATCGGTTGTCTGAAGACCACCGCGGGCAATCCGGTTATAATTAACATCCTTTTCATCATAGTTGTAACGTATTCCGGGAAGAATGTGAAATCCATTTATCAGTTCCCAATCGATACTTGCGAATGCCGCTGCGCTTTTTGATTTTATGGAAGCGGTTGTATAAATTCCGTACCCTTCAAACAAACCCGGTGTTCTCCATAACGCGCTGGTCGAGCTCTGAGAAAAACGCCATTGCGCTGAGCCAGACTCTTCCGTCCCATTGATATTAACTTCCTGATCAATAAAGAAAAGACCTGCAACTCCGCTCAATCTTTCGGAGATCTGACCTGCATATCTGACTTCCTGCGACCAATTGCGATGTTCTGCAGGATTTTGTGATTTTGCCAGGGCCTGTAAACCTGTAAAGTCCCGGTCATTAGATGGAATCCAGTTCCAGTACCGCCACGCAGTCGTAGATGTTAATGTGCCTGGTCCCAGCTGCGTTTCTGCGTTTAGTGAGACGCCACCTAGTTCGTTCCCCGAGTTCCATGGTGTGTCATGATCTATCTTACGGTCAAAAGCATTTTGGCTTGGTAACGTATAGTTAAGATCCGATATGATGGCATTAAACTGACGATAGGCCGGACGTAACGTAGGCACGACACCTGCAACTACTTGTGCATAACCATCTGGTTCCTGGTCTGATGCATCTAGTGCCAAGGTAATGAATGTTTTGTCTGTGGGTTTGTATAATAACTGACCTCGAAATCCAAGGTTATTTATATCATTAGTGGCTTTTCCAGTCCTGATGTTTTCTATCACACCATCGCGTTGAGTGCCTGAAAATGAGACACGCGCGGCAAATTTGCTGCTAAGTGGACCGTTAACTGAGGCCTTGGCCTGTATATACCCATAGTTGCCATAACTTGTTTCGAAGCTATACTCTGGGGTAAAGCTGGCTTTTTTTGTTACGATATTAAATGCGCCCGCACTGGTATTTTTACCGAATAAAGTGCCTTGAGGACCGCGGAGTACTTCGATGCGGTCAATGTCGATAAAATCAAGGGTAGCTGCCGCGGGACGGGCATAATAAACACCATCCACATAATAGCCAACGCCGGGATCCAATCCATCATTTGTAAGTCCAAAAGGTGAACCAATTCCTCTGATATTAACGCCGGTATTTCGAGGATTAGAAGTGTACATCTGTACAGATGGAATTAACTCCTTAACCCGGCCAACGTTGAATGCCCCCGATTCCTGTATCTGCGCGCCGCCAACAACCGAAATTGGAATTGGCACATCCTGTAATACTTCAGAACGTCGGCGGGACGTGACGACAATTTCTTCAAGTAAAGCATCATCTACCAGAGTTAGTTGCAGGGGAGCCGTTTCAAATTTTAGTACTTGAAAATCCTGAGCTTTAAACCCAATAAAGCTGGCTGTAATAAAGAATGGAGGAACCTGCGGAACATTGAGTTTAAATTGTCCGATTGAATCTGTAGATGTTGAAATCCGTGTTCCTTTTAGTGTTATGGTCGCGCCGGGTAGGGGCAATCCCTGAGAATCTTTTACAAACCCAAGCACAACTTGTTGTGCCGATGCAGGATCTGAATGAAAAATAGATAAGGTTATGACAAGCAATTTTGCTATGAATAACAAGTGTTTCATTGTGTGTTATTTTTTTTGAATGTTTTTGGAAAATAAAAAAGGGTTTAATGGAAAATTAAATAGCTCTGCGACAACAATAGGCAGGCGTGCTCAATGCAGGGTGGGAAGTGTAATTCTCGAGACCGCTAATTGCAGTTAGAACTAAGTGATAAATAAATGAAGTAAGTTGAGATAACATGATTAGTACTGTTTTTTTCATACACTATTAAAAGAGTGTGAATGCTTGTTTGCGTTCACCGTTGCAAGTATAGAAATAATATTCTACTAAATCCATAGACTTTATGTATTTTATAAAAAGTTTTTTTAGTTTTGTCGCAGTAGTTGGTAAATCAATTTAATAAAGTCGCGTGTCCGAGTGGTTAGGAAGAGGTCTGCAAAACCTTTTACGGTAGTTCGAATCTACCCGCGACTTCTACAAATGAAATATGGAAATATATTTCCTTCCGGCTTTTAAATCTGCCATAATGGGATTGTTACACTGCGCTATATCTTACGTATCGTCCTGATACACTTGCATATAACCAGGAAAAATCCGTCTTCATGATACTCTCGCCAGCGGCGGACTTGTTCCAGGGTAAGTTTATATCTATATTCCAGTACTCAATCAAAAAACTAAACAATGAAACAAAAGCTACTATTAGTTGCCCTTGTTATGCTAGGGCTAAATTCATGGGCACAACAGCCCGGTGCGCCATCAGGGAAACCCTATGCTTATATTATTAAAGGGGGGCATGTAATAGATCCGAAAAATAACATTAATGAAGTTATGGATGTCGCGGTAACATCTGGAACCCGGGCTCAACCGGCACGTCCGGCAGTTCCTGCTCGTCCCGCAGAGGGTAATCGTCCTGCTCGACCAGCAATTCCCGCCCGCGAAGCCGTTCCGGGTTCGGAAGGGAAAGTGGCACTTGTCGCAAAAAACATTCCTGCAGATCAGGCCGACAGGATAATCGATGCCAAGGGTTTGTATGTAACTCCAGGACTTATTGACCTACACGTTCATTTCTTTTGGGGACATGAAGGAAGTTATTTGAAGAACGCGGCAACGGCTTTGCCAGCAGATGGATTTACATTCCGCACAGGGGTAACTACAGTTGTAGATGCCGGCTGTACGGGCTGGAGAGATTTCGAGCTTTATAAAAAACAAACAATCGACGCATCTCAAACCCGCGTGCTTTCTATGTTGAACATAGTTGGAACCGGAATGGACGGACGTGGAGAAAACAACATCGACGAGATGGATCCGGTGAAAACGGCCGAGATGGCAAAGAAATATCCAAACGATATTGTAGGGGTAAAGCTTGCTCACTTCAACGGACGTACTTGGGTTCCAACAGACCGTGCGCTTGAAGCTGGAAGGCTGGCGAATATTCCAATTATGGTTGATTTCGGCTCTGCAAATCCTTACCTGCCCCTTGATTCATTATTCAATGTGAAATTCCGTCCTGGCGATATTTATACCCACGCATTTGGTGGAAACGGAACGGACAGTAAGGACGGCCGTGAGTCTATAGTAGACATGAATGGCAAAGTAAAGCCATATGTTTATAAAGCAAGGGAAAGAGGTGTTGTATTTGATATTGGTTTTGGAGGAGCAAGCTACTTGTACAATCAGGGAGTTCCTGCGGTCAAAGCTGGTTTTTATCCTACTACAATCAGTACAGATCTTCATACTGGCAGTATGAATGGTCCAATGAAAAGTATGGAAAATATTATGGGCCTATTTATGGCTACAGGCATGCCCTTGAAAGATGTTATAGCAGCCAGTACCTGGCATCCTGCGAAAGCCATAAAACGTGAAGAACTGGGCAATTTGTCTAAGGGTTCAGTCGCTGATATCGCAATCTTTAAAGTAACTGAAGGAAATTATGGCTGGCCCGTTAGGGGTGGTAAGATTACAGGGAAGCAAAGGCTGCTGACCGAAATGACTATCCGATCTGGAAACATCGTGTATGACTTGGACGGAATCGGACAGCCGGCTGGACCTGCGCCTGCAGTGACTACTGCGGGTCGATAACATTTAAATCGTCGGAAAAATAAAAACGCCTCTCATTACGGGAGGCGTTTTTATTTTTAGGAGGTTGTCTCGTACGGATTTATTTCAACTTCTTAGTAAAAAATTCGATAGTCCGTTTCCAGGCCAGTTCCGCTGCAGCTTTATCATATCGTGGAGTAGTATCGTTATGAAAGCCATGATTGGCATTTTCATAAATAAAGGCTTCATATTCCTTGCCATGTTCCTTAAGAGCAGCTTCGTAAGGTGGCCAACCCGCGGTTATTCTTGTATCTAACGAAGCATAGTGTAATTGCAGGGGCGCTTTAATCTTAGGTACATCAGCCACTGCTGCCTGGCCGCCATAAAATGGTACCGATGCGGCAAGAGTGGGTATTCTGACAGCCATCGAATTACAAATTCCACCACCAAAGCAAAAGCCAACAACTCCCACTTTACCATTGCAGTCTTTATGGTTTTTAAGATATTCGTATGCTGCAATAAAGTCTTCCAGCATTTCAGCTCCGTTTCGTTTAGCTTGCATTGATCGGCCTTCGTCATCGTTTCCAGGATAACCCCCAAGTGGAGTCAACGCATCGGGCGCGAGAGCTATAAATCCCGCGACTGCTGCCCGTCTCGACACATCTTCAATGTACGGGTTCAACCCGCGGTTCTCATGAACCACGATAATCCCACCTAATTTCTTTTTTGTCTTGGCAGGTTGTGAAAGTAATCCTTTAATGGTACCGCCACCTTTCGGGGATGAATAGTTAATATATCCTGACTTTAAACGCGGATCATCTGCTTTCACCTGAACCCGATCCTGATAATTAGGCATGAGGAAACTCATTAGGGATGTTAATGTAAGACCCCCTACCGCGTAAACGGATAGTTGTTGCATGAAAGAGCGCCGGTCAATACGGCTGTGCGCATAGTCGTCATAAAGGTCAAACACTTCCTGTTTGATGTCTTCTTTTCTGATTTGATCCATAATGAATACTAATCTAATTAAAATTCTTTAAGCAAGGGAGCTTACTTCTCTTGGCTTGTATGTTTCAAACGCTCTCCGACACCGTTTGAACATTTTCTTTATCTAAAACTTAAGCGTTTACATCCTAATTGTTCTATTTTTAATATAACAAACTCCAGGCATATGCTTCGTAGAAAATTTATACAACAGACCGGTACCGTTATGACGGGGACTTTACTTGCCGATAGTTTACTTGCAGCCACGCCGCCAAAAGCGAAGAAAAAAGTTGCCATGGTTGGAACGGGCATTCGCGGGACTTCGATGTGGGGCACCGAACTTATTAAAGAATTTCCTGAAACAATTCAGTTTGTGGGCCTATGCGACAAGAATCCGGGAAGGGTTGAGACAGCAAAACGAATAATGAAGCTTAAATGTCCCACTTACGTCGATATTGATACCATGCTCCGCGATACAAAGCCTGAGATTTTGATCGTGACCACTATGGACAGCACCCACCACGAACAAATAGTGAAAGGATTAGAATCTGGTGCAGATATCATTACGGAAAAGCCAATGACCACTGACGAAAAGAAATGCCAGTTGATCATTGATGCTGAGAAGAAAAGCGGTAAAAAAGTGTACGTGACGTTTAACTACCGGTACTCGCCACACAGGCAGAAGATCTATGAGCTGCTAAACAACGGGTCGATTGGAAAAATAACATCAGTAGACTTTCACTGGTATCTTGACACTTCTCATGGTGCCGATTACTTCCGCCGCTGGCATCGTAAAAGAGAATTTGGAGGTTCATTATTGGTTCATAAAGCAACTCACCATTTTGATTTATTAAACTGGTGGCTGGATTCTGATCCTCAACAAGTTCATGCCTTAGGCACTCTTGAATTTTATGGGAAAAATAACTCGTTCAGGCATTCACATTGCCGGCCATGTACACATAAATCGGAATGCAAGTTTTATTTCGACATTACAAAGAACGTTCGCTTGATGGAATTGTATGTAGATAATGAAAAGCATGATGGTTATCTACGGGACGGCTGCGTTTGGAAAGAAGACATCGACATTTTTGATAAGATGGCTGTTCAGATCAAATACGCTAATAATGTACAGGTAAGTTATTCTTTGTCAACTTACTCGCCGTATGAGGGATACCGAATTTCATTTAACGGTACAGAAGGCAAACTGGACGCATGGATCCATGAAAGGCAGCCCTGGAAAATGGAGAAATACGATGAAATACAGCTAACTAAAATGTTCGGGGAGACTGAGTATTTTCGAATTGACAATACAGAAGAAGGTCACGGAGGTGGAGACTCCCGCTTGAGGAAGCAACTTTTCAATCCTGGCCCTGACCCATATAAGCAGGGGGCAGGTTCCCGTGATGGCGCCATGTCAGTGTTAATTGGAATTGCCGCCAGGCAAAGCATTGATACAGGTGTGCCTGTGAAAATCGCCAGCCTTACATCGTTAAAACCACATCCGAGCAGAGGAGTCGTATAATCTTCCAGATTATTTGCGTCAATTTCGCAATAGGTAATAAATGGTTAGATTTGTGTCGTGAAGTTTCTCGCGATTTTTCTATCCGTCCTGATGCTTGCAATTGCCTTTGACATCTGCCCGGATACAGATTCCTGTAGTGACAGCGATAGAACTGAACTAAACAAAAGCAGTGGAAAGCAATCGGAAGATGGTGAACGCTGCAGTCCTTTTTGCCATTGCCTGAGGTGCCCATTTTCTGTTCTTTTACCGCTTACATCGGCGGAGTTTTTCAATAGTAATTCTCTGCAAAGGAATTTAACAACTGCATCACAATCACGAACCCTAAGTGTACAAAATGCTATCTGGCAGCCTCCCAAAGCAGCCTAATCACTTTTTTTTATTTCCGTATAACCCTAATTTTTTATAAATGAAGCCTGCAGACTCTTATGCAAGCTTTGTTAACCTTAACAATATTTAAAAATGAAAAAGCTTCTTTTGCTTCATCTGGCTGTGACGATATCTTTTAGCGCCTTTTCTCAGAACAGCTTCACGACGATAATTAAAGATTCCAAAACAGCTGAGCCGTTGATTGGTGCTACAGTTAGCCTTATCGATTTGAATAAAGCGGCTTCAACTAATGCCGATGGACTTCTAACATTTACAGATATACCTGCCGGAAAACATCGTTTAGAAATTCGATATGTTGGTTACGTAACAAAAAAGGACTCTGTAGTCTTGCCGCTTGCGACTAATGAGCATTTAATTTTCTCAATCGAACCTAGCGAAGGCGAGGAGATCGATGAAATCATTGTTTCTACTACCCGTAGCAGCAGAACAATAGATAATATTCCTACACGAATCGAGGTAATTGCGGGAGAAGAGCTCGACGAAAAAGGAAATATGAAACCCGGAGATATACGTATGATCCTGAATGAAAGCACGGGTATCCAGACACAGCAAACTTCCGCTACAAGTGCAAATGCCTCAATACGTATTCAGGGTCTTGATGGGCGATATACTCAAATACTTAAAGATGGGTTTCCTTTGTTTTCGGGAGCAGCCAGCGGACTTGGATTGCTGCAGACGCCGCCCCTTGACCTTAAGCAAGTGGAAGTAATAAAAGGATCAGCATCAACACTTTACGGAGGTGGAGCAATAGCCGGATTGGTTAATTTAGTTAGTAAAACTCCGGGGGAGCAAAGGGAGTTAAACTTTCACCTTAACGGAACATCGGCGGGTGGTTTAGATCTGAATGGATTTTACGGACAAAAATTTGGTAAATCAGGCATGACGGTTTTTGCCTCCCGGAATAGTAATAAAGCTTACGCTCCGGGTAATATAGATTTCACTGCGATCCCGGAATTTACCAGGTACACATTTAACCCAAAGTTATTTGTTGATCTGGGCAGTGCCACGTCGTTAAGTGTTGGCTTGAACAGTAGTTTTGAGAACCGTACCGGGGGTGACCTGCATTATATCAAAGGTGAGGGCAATGCTGGGCATAGTTTTTTTGAAAACAACAATACTGACCGCTTGTCCAGTCAGTTTTCGCTGAAGCATCGACTCAATAGCAATTCAGAGGTCAATTTCAAGAATAGTGTAAGTTACTTTAACAGGAAGATAAAGGTTCCTGGTTACCTTTTTGACGGTATTCAATATGGAAGTTTTTCAGAAGCTAGTTTTTTCACGGAAAGTGATAAGGCTGAGTGGGTAGCCGGTCTGAATCTGTGGACAGATCATTTTCAAGAAAACATAAAGACAGCAGTGCCGTTCCGGGATTATAGCCAAACGACCTTTGGGGGTTTCATCCAAAATAATATTCACGCCAGTGACTGGCTTGAGCTGGAAACGGGCTTAAGGGGAGATTATGTACTGGATTATGGTTTCTCACTTCTTCCGCGTGTATCTGCGTTAATTAAAGTTAGCGACAAGCTAAACTCGCGAATTGGTGGAGGATTAGGGTATAAGGCTCCCACTTTTTTTACCGAAGAAAGTGAACGTATACAATACCAAAATGTACTTCCTATCTCAACGGAATTTAATAAACTGGAAAGAAGTTACGGCGTCAATTGGGATATTAACTACCGGACCACATTTAGCGAGGCGATAACCTTCAGCTTCAATCACCTATTCTTTTATACGCTTTTGAATAATCCTCTGGTATTAGAACCGGCATCGGCAGGGCAGTTGAGATTTATTAATTCATCCGGGCATATGGACACAAGAGGGATGGAAACCAATCTTAAGCTAACTTATAATGACTTTAAATTATTTATAGGTTACAGTTTGACTGATGCCAAAATACATGCTGGGAACATATTAAAACAAAATCCTTTGACCGCCAAACATCGCCTGAATAATGTGCTTATGTATGAAGTGGAAGATAAGTGGAAGCTAGGTGCAGAGGCATACTATTATAGCCGGCAATTGCTTAATGATGGAGCAATCGGCAAGCCATATTGGATCTACGGTTTCATGGCAGAAAAGCTTTGGGAAGGTTTCTCGTTGTATATCAATTTTGAGAATTTCACTGATACCAGACAGAGTCGTTTCGATACTATATATTCAGGGAGCATTACGAACCCGGTATTCAGGGATATATACGCCCCGTTGGATGGTTTTGTTATTAATGGTGGGTTAAAATTGAGATTATGAAACCGGGAATAGAACAAAGGCTACAGGCGAAAGGTATTAAGCCTACAGCAATGCGTAATTTGGTTTTAAATCATCTTAGTATGCAGCAGTCTGCTATAAGCCTAACCGAGCTGGAAAAGGCGCTTGCACCCGTAGACAGGGTAACAGTTTACCGAACCTTAAAGACCTTTGAAGATCATTGTCTGGTTCATGCCATTGATGACGGTACGGGAGCGTCAAGGTATGCTTTATGCAAAGAAGATTGTGATGACTCTCCTCATCACGATCTTCATGTACATTTTCATTGCAGTAAATGCAATGAAACTTATTGCCTGCCTAAAACGTTAATCCCTGCATTGGCCCTGCCTGAAGGCTTCAAAAAAGAAGAAATGAGCTTGCTTGTTAGAGGTGTTTGTCAGAATTGTTCCTTGTAGTTTGCAATTCTATTGCATTGCTCAGGCACCGTAATTTGTATTATGAAATCCAACACCAAACATGCAGAATGCTGTAGCCATGATACAGATAAGCCATTAGAACATTTTGAAAATCTAACCGATCATACCGACCATGATGGTCATGATCATGGTTCGCCAAAACCCAGCTGGAAATCTCACTGGGATCTCTTGCTAGCACTTTTGATATTGGTGATCATGCTTAGCCTTGAATACGGTTTCGACATTTTATTTACCGGTACGGCAAATCTAATTGTTTATGGAATAGCTTATTTGCTGGCAGGTTGGAGGGTTTTGAATATAGCATTTCGAAAGCTGAAGCGCTTAGACATATTCAATGAATTTTTCCTAATGAGTATAGCTACGATTGGAGCATTTCTAATTGGTGAATACAGCGAAGGAGTTGCCGTTATGGTATTCTATTCTATTGGAGAGTGGTTTCAAGATTCTGCAGTTAATCGTGCTAAAAATAGTATTAAAGCTTTGCTTGATGTCAGGCCGGATGAAGTATCAGTATTAAGGGATGGGAACGAATTAAGGGTTGATCCCGCGACCGTTAAAATTGATGAAATTATCGTGATAAAACCGGGTGAAAAAGTAGCGCTAGATGGGCAGTTGGTTTCTGAAAATGCATCATTCAACACTTCAGCCTTAACTGGCGAAAGCAAACCGGCTACAAAGTATTCTGGTGAAAATATTCTGGCTGGGATGATCAACCTGAGTTCAGTTGCAGAGGTTAAGGTAACAACTTTATACAGCGATAGTAAATTGAGCAAGATCCTATCAATGGTTCAGGATGCAACAGCAAGGAAATCGCAAACTCAGCTTTTTATCTCAAAGTTTGCAAAAGTCTATACTCCAATAGTATTTTTTCTGGCACTGGCAGTTTGTCTTTTACCCTACTTCTTCGTCGATAATTATGACTTCAATACCTGGTTTTACAGGTCGTTGGTTTTTCTCGTGATCAGCTGCCCTTGTGCATTAGTTGTATCCATACCCCTCGGTTATTTTGGTGGGATAGGGCTTGCGTCCCGGCATGGTATTTTGTTTAAGGGGGGGAATTTCCTCGATGTAATGACCAAAATCAATGTCGTCGTGATGGACAAGACCGGAACATTGACGAAAGGTGTGTTCAAGGTACAAGAGGTAGTGGCGGATGATATTGGTAAAAGTGAACTGCTGAGATTGGCATCAACACTGGAGAAAAATTCCACTCATCCTGTAGCGAGAGCGATTGTAGAATTTGCAAAAGGGGAAGAAGACACGAAGGCTGAGAAGGTAGAAGAAATAGCAGGCCATGGCATGAAGGGAATAATTGAAGGTATGACTGTTCTGGCCGGAAATGTAAAGCTAATGCAGAAATTTTCCGTTGATTATCCTAAGGAAATCGAAAAGATTGTAGATACCACCGTGCTGATTGCCTTAGATAATATTTACGCTGGATACATTACTATTGCCGACGAGATCAAGGATGATGCAGCAAAGACTATCAGTGAGCTCCACAAACTAAATATTAAGACAGTGATGCTTTCTGGCGACAAGCAAAGTGTGGTTAACAATGTCGCTAAAATGATTGGTATTGGTTCCGCTTACGGAGATCTCCTGCCTGCAGAGAAGGTGGCAAAGGTGGAAGAATTAAAGAATTCGGGATTTCACCTCGCTTTCGTCGGCGATGGCGTAAATGATGCTCCCGTGGTAGCATTAGCAGACGCTGGCATAGCTATGGGCGGCTTGGGTAGCGATGCAACGATAGAAACTGCCGATATCGTTATTCAAAATGACCATCCATATAAAGTTGTGTCCGCTATCCTCATAGGGAAAATTACAAGGAATGTTGTATGGCAGAATATTATTCTAGCGATGGTTGTGAAGGTCGTCGTATTAAGCCTCGGAGCCGGGGGAGTAGCAACCCTTTGGGAAGCAGTGATAGCGGATGTGGGCGTAGCATTTCTGGCTATCTTAAATGCTGTAAGAATTCAGAAAATGACGGTTTAAAGCCCTAAATTCCTATTGTCTTCCTATTGTAATCTCGCCGATCTGGTCACACCTTTTGGACAATTGAAGCGTTATATAAGGGTAATTAAAGACGCACACACTAAATTGAAATATATGAGAAAAGGTTTGAAATTAAGCACAATATTAGGAATCGTAATGCTTACTGTCGTGACTTTAAGCTTTAGAAATACAACTTCACAAAATGATGTTAATTCTTCCAATGCAGAGACTACTAAGACTGTAAAATCGGCAGAAGAGATTTTTAATGAATATGCGTTATCGATTTATAAAGTAAGCGGTTTAGGTGCTACTGGATTAGACTACAAGGTTTTTCTTAAAGGTCTTATAGGATATCAGAACCTTAAAGGCCTGAATCTTACACCGGGTACGAAGTCAATTCTTTCTGTTGTTGACCTTTCGCTGCCGAGTACAGCAAAAAGGCTGTGGGTAATTGATTTGAGCGCGCATAAGATCTTGTTTAATACTTTGGTTGCACACGGACGCGGAAGTGGAGAGAAGATTGCTGAAACATTCTCCAATACGCCATCTTCAAATCAAAGCAGTGTCGGATTTTACACAACTGCTGAAGTATATAACGGTAAACATGGACGGTCCTTGAGACTTGACGGACTTGATGCAGGTTTAAATGACAAGGCCAGAGAAAGGGCGATTGTTGTTCACGGTGCTGAGTATGTTAGTCAGGATGTGATTAATGCGACCGGTCGTCTGGGCAGAAGCCAAGGATGTCCTGCCTTACCGATGGATTTGTTCAGCGATATTATTAATAATATCAAAGGAAACACTCTGCTATTCATAAATGGACAAGGGGTTGAAAATTCAGAGTATTTAAAAGGAATTTCCGGCGAATTCAGTCAGGATCAGCTTGCCTCGGCTAAATCAGAAACAGTGAAATCACGCATCTGAGAAAGCTTTGCATAGAATTTTAAATCCTAAAACGGTGATCACTACATAAGGTGGTCACCGTTTATTCGTTTTGCTTGATTATTTCTTGAGCCACGTGTTGCGATAGAACTAAGCAATCACTCGTACGGAGTCCACTGCCTCAATATCTCTTTCAATATTTTCTTCTGCAATAAATTCATCCCTGACCATTTTGGCGGTTTTATGACTACCGGTATGGCTCCATCCGGGTGGCATGACAATGTACAATATTTTATTTCTAAGCCCCGGTGCTGCAGCGATATCCCGACCCAAACAAACAAACTCTCCAAAATAAACGTCCCAAAGGCTGTTAGGATTCATCTGCCGAGTTATACCATATTCAATTTTCATTTCCATGCGCTCGTCCTGGTAAGTTTTAAATACGCGATCCCATATGTTCAACAGATTGCAAAAATTAGTGTCCATATACAATGGGTTTTTGGCATGATGAACGCGATGGTGAGACGGTGTCAAGACAATTGGTTGTAGAAATCCGAGCCGCGCGTCCTTAAGTGTATTTTCACCTATGTGGATAAATGATCCCCAAAAACCATCAATAAACATGATGAAGAAAAGAAGTGCCGGGTTTACGCCAAGGAGGATACAAATAGATGTACGCACAACGTCAGCATAGGGTGCTTCAAGAAAAAAGTGGGCGAAGTTTACCGATAAATTCATTTGCTGCGGCGCATGGTGGGTGGAATGCAGGCACCATAGAATTCTTACTTTATGCCCAAAATAATGATAGGCAAAATGAGCAAGTTCCCAAACGATGTAACCATATATAATCCAATACAAGGTAAAACTTGTCGTTATGATCGCCCATGGTTCAAGCAAGCCAATACAAAAAGCTACGGCGGCAATAGAGATAAACCTGGAGATAAAGCGGTTGAGCACGAATACTAAAAAAGGGATCTTATATTCATCGATCTTGAACCTTTTATAAAACGCCCCTCTTAACATTTCAATTACCAATAAGAGAGGAATAACAGGCCCGAGAACATTTCGTACACCGTCGAAAGTGGATAGAGAGCTATAATCGCCCGATTCGACTAGCCTGATAATGCCGCCGATGCCGAAAAATCCAATTAATTCGTCGTAAAAGGTTTGCAAAATTTCCATATCTATCAGAGTATTGTTAGTAATAAAATGGTTATTTATAGGTATCGTTTCTTCCAGGCTTGCATCATATGAACATTTATGGCCCATTGATCAGCTACAGGTTGATTGGTGAATGGGATGGTGGGCATATAGCTGGGAGGACCAAATTCCGTGAGCATCGTAAGAATCTTGCCTTCTTGCTTTTTTAAAGCAACTACTTTATCCCACCAGGCAAAATGTGCTTCCACAGCGGATTTCCATTCCGGAGCTCTCGGATCGCCAACCTGTGGACCTTCTGCATGGCCTACTCTGGAGTGAACATGATCCGTTCGTGATATGGCCAGATCTACGGTTTCGGGCTGATCTTCAAGCAGGCTTTCGCTAACATTACACCAGTGTGAAATGTCGAGTGTAATTCTCAGATCAGGATTTTCCTGCAAATAAGCACGCGACGCGGGTGCAGAGTAGAGCATGCGTGATCGATGAGTTTCATGATAAATAGGTACGCCTGTGGATTTTGATATTCGGATCGTAGAATCGATAAATTTCTTATTCTCCGCAAATGTGAAGAAATCCTTTCCGGAGTGGACATTTATATACAAGGGTTTCTGATGAACACTGTTCGTCGCTTCCTTCAAGACTCGTTCAAAAGTATACATTTGAGTATCAGGGACAGGCTCATCTCCACGGCAGAGAAAGCCTACTTCTAACTGATAAAATGTAAGTGCTTCAAATAGTTCCCCTGCTATGCCTGCCGACCACAGGATCTCTATTCCGTCATATCCGTCTCTTTTTGCTTTTTTGCAAAACTCAGTGATTGAACCATTGAATCCCCAATATGGGGCCATGATTTTTAAGGAAAAGCCGGCAGTAGGCTCCTGATTTGTCGCCTGTGGCGAGCCAAACACATCCAGAGAAGTCAAAAACAAGCTAGTTGTAGCCGTAATGCTATTCTCTATGAATTTTCTCCGGGAGTAAGCCATCGACCATTAGTTTAGATAGTCAAATTACATATTTTCAATGTAAGTAGATAAAAATTGAAGCGAGATTTTACGCAAAAAATTGAATCACAAATCATTGACCATCGTGAATATCGAGCGTAAAGTAGAACGTTGACCCTACATTTTCTTCACTTTTCAATTCAATTTTGCTGTTATGGAAGCGTAGTATTTCAGAAACAAGGTATAGCCCGATCCCAAACCCTGATACCATTTGCAGTTTCTCATTATTTGCGCGGTAAAAACGTTCAAATAACCTGACTTGATCTTCAGGTCGAATTCCGACACCCTGATCTGTAACCGAAATTGTTGCTTTCCCACCTTTTTTCTCGCAGCTGACCGTAATGGTTCCACCGTCGGGCGAATATTTTATGGCGTTGCTAAGTAAATTATTTAGAACCTGGCCGATCTTATCCCGGTCGGCGTTCACTTCAACATCCTTACAGTCAATCAGCTGAATGTTATGTTTTGAAGTTAGAAACTGCAAGTCAGCGGTTGTTTCCTCTGCCAGCTTGTGAAAATTGAAAGGCGCATTGTAGAGGGGAACTTTGCCCTCCTCAAGCCTGGCAACACTTAGAAAATCCTCTATCATCGAAGTCATTTTCTTAGCCTGAACATGGGTTCTCGTCAGCGCATTGATACGGAAAGCTTCATTATCATCTTTCGCTTTAGCGAGCAAAAGTTGTACGTATGAATTAATTGTAGTTAGTGGCGTTTTGAGTTCGTGACTTACCATGGCCACAAAATCATTTTTTCTCTGCTCCTCAAGCTTTCTTTCTGTAATATCCCTAACTATTTTAGAAACGCCAATTATTTCACCATGTTTATCTTTAATGGGGGATATAGTAACTGACACATCAAGGAGACGTTTGTCTTTGGTCATCCTTTTAGTTTCAAAATGCTGTACTCGTTCGCCGGATTTCAAGCGAGATATTATCTCTGGTTCTTCATCCTGCCGGTCTGGGGGAATTAGTTCATAGATTGTCTTGCCAATAATTTCTTCAGCTTTAAAACCGAACATTCTTTCTGCGGATGCATTCCAGCTTGTTATAACACTGTCCATCGTTTTGCTGATGATTGCATCGTCAGACGTCTCAACAATTGCGGCGAGCTTTGCACTTCTTTCTTCCGCTTGTTTAATATCGGTTATGTCAAGTGCAATCATGAGGCCAGCTTCAACTTCATCTTTATAATTCTTTAATGGGACAAAATGCACCATAAAGTTTTCGCCCGTAGCGGCCTGCCTTTCCGCGGAAAATTTCTCGCCTGATAAGACACGGTCATACAAGTGCTTGGTTGCTTCATACCGTTCTGGCGGAGCAACTTCTGTAGGATGTTTTCCTGTGTAATCCCTGCTGTCGTAACCCAATTTTTCCATTAAGTCGCCCTCAACAGCTATAAAGCGATGGTTTCTGTCAATCATTATAATGAGTGACTTAGGGATGTTCAAAGCAATGGATTTAAATAGTTTCTCGCTCCGTTGCAGATTATTTTGCGTAATTGTAAGTTCGTCAATTGATGCTGCCAGTTCCTCGTTGACTGCTGCCAGTTCTTCGTTAGTTACGGCATATTCTTCGTTGGCTGCAGCCAATTCTTCGCTCAGTGTCTGGAATTGTTCTATTGCATGAATTTTATCAGTTGTTTCCACACAAATTACGAGCACACCATTTACCTTACCAGATTCATCACGGATTGGACTATAGGAAAAGTTGAAATAACAATTCTCAACAAAACCGTTTCGATCCATCGGCACCATAAAGTCGGGAAAGCCAAGAGCCTCGCCATTCATTACATTTTGGAACATCGGACCTATAGTTTCCCATATTTCCGCATATGTTTCTTTGGCAGGTCCACCCAATGCCTGTGGATGTTTAGAGATGCCATTAATAGGCCTGAAGGCGTCGTTGTACAGCTGGATATAATTTGCACCCCAGCAAACTAAAACAGGAAATGTTGTTGTCAGCATCATGCTAACGGTTTGCTTTAAGGATGGGGGCCACTTTTCCGCATCACCAAGAGGAGTTTCAGACCAATCGATTGAACGAATTAATTCGCCCATTTCGCCGCCTCCGGCCAAAAAGTGTAGTCCTTTATTTCCTATTTCTGCCATCTAATATTTAAGGCTTTTCAGCAACGGTGGAGGTAAAGATATTAATTTGTCGACGGCCGGTATTCGTCAGCCCAGGATTATGAGAAAGATTCGAAATATGAAATTTAGAATTTGAATTGCTTTTTCATTGCCTTTTGATAGTCCGCAAGAGCTAATTCTGGTTCTGCAATCTCTGGATGCCATAATTTTTCCCACTCAAAACTGTAATAACCTTTATATCCATCCTTTGCCAGAATATCTATTGCTTCAAATATAGGCACATCTCCTTCACCAAGGAACACATATTGAAGTTTATCGCCGGTGAGTAATTTCGCATCTTTTATATGTGTGTGGCGGATGTATTTTTTTAGTTTTTTATAGACGACGGCCGGAGCTTCTTTTGTTTCTGTCCACATATTTGAAATATCCCATACTAACGCGACGTTGGGATGGTCTGCCGCCTTCATGGTCTTCAGGACATCGTCTGAATGAGAGAAATCACCATGTGTTTCCATTAGCACAGTTACATTCCGTTTTTTCGCATATTCACCGAGGGTTCGTAATCCGCTCGCAACGTAAGCGATAGTTTTATCTCTTTCTTGGTCCTTAGGGAATTCATTAGGAAAAACCCTAACAAAAGGGCAATTTATTTGCTGTGCCAGATCTATAAAAGCCTTAGCCTCTTTCATGTGTTTATCCCGCACGGCACCTTCTGGCATATGAAAAGCTGCAGACGCACCAAGGTTCACGAATTTTAATCCCTTCTCCTTCATTGTAGCCAGTGTCGATTCCATGTTTTCAGGACTGTTAAACTCGACAGCGTCGGGCAGGTTCATTTGCCTTTTTATACCACGGATTTCCAGACCATTGTAATTATGTAAGGCCGCAAAATCTATCGCCTGTCTTAGTGTCCAGTCTGGGCAAGCAATAGTTGAGAAGGCAAGTAGGGGTTTGTTTTTAAGAAGGATGAATGATGAGCTGGTCATCGATGCGGCAAGTAAAATAGCTGAATTTTGCAGAAATTCTTTTCTGGTATAGGTCATGTTGGGCGAACTTTAAAGAATTATAAATTTCATAAAAGCATTTCATAAGTCAGCTATGATTTTTAAAATTTACGGCACTAACTCATGATGTTCCACTCGCGGTGGTGTTGATTTCATCATATAGTTACATTTGTAACTTTGGTTTTCCTGCCAAACAACTTAACTTTAGCAAAATCAAATAACCTGAATTATGAAAAGATATACCTTATTATTACTTATTCCATTCTTCCTTGTTTCTTGTAAATCAATGCCTTCAGCTCAGGGTCAATCGACCGGTCGTGTTGACGTAGAAGCAAAGCTAAAAGAACTTAATATTCAACTTTCACCTGTTGCGCCATCTACAGCCAGTATAGTCAAGACTGTTAGAGTAGGAAATATGGTGTACACCTCGGGACATGGCCCAGATAAACCAGGCGGTGGGCAGATCTTCGGAAAAGTTGGTGGTGATCTTACATTGGAACAGGGCCAGGAAGCGGCCAGGCTGACAGGTATTGCGCTACTTTCAAGCCTCAAAGCTGAAATCGGCGATCTGAGTAAAATTAAAAGAGTTGTTAAAGTCTTTGGTCTGGTAAATTGCACACCAGCTTTCAGTCAACAGCCGCAAGTAATGAACGCCTTTTCTGACATGATGGTAAAGATCTGGGGGGAAAACGGACGTCATGCACGTTCAGCAGTCGGTACAAATGCATTGCCAAACAACATTGCTGTTGAGATCGAGATGATCGTAGAGTTGTATTAAGTTTTGAAAACTGATGCAGGATTAACAATTAACCATTGATTATTATTTATGAAAGCATTATTTTCAATACTGGCGTTAGTCCTCGTTAGCCTTTCTTTTGCGACATCGGCCCAAACTACTCTTAAAGCTGGCGATAAGGCCCCTGATTTTAGTTCCAAGGACCAGAATGGTAAAAGCGTTTCATTGAAGCAGTTTAAGGGTAAAAAAGTGGTACTGTATTTTTATCCTAGAGATAATAGTTCAGGATGTACAGCACAAGCTTGTAGTTTGCGTGATAATATTTCAGAGCTAAAGAAACAGGGTTACACTGTTTTGGGTGTGAGTACAGATGATGAAGCGTCGCACAGGGGTTTCATTGAAAAGAACTCATTGCCATTTGCACTGCTTGCCGACACCGATAAGTCTATTCACCAAAAGTATGGCGTTTGGACGGAGAAAGAAAGGAACGGTGTGAAGGCGTTCAGTACTACGCGAACTACATTTATTATTAACAAGGATGGTTTTATCAATAATGTAATTACACAAATTGATACCAAGAACCATGCTGGTCAGATATTGAGCTTGAAACAATAAAAAGAAAAGGTGGTTAGCAAGGCATTGCCAATCACCTTTTTTAGCATATAACTTCTATTTTTTCGCTGGTACAATTACCGGTGGCGGAGGAGAAAGTACAGTAATGCCATAGTTGACCCATTTAAAGCTTCCACCAAGTTTTTTGATGTTCTCCAGAAAATCCCATTTTAGAAGGTAGATATGAGTCGTGCCGTCTTTAGTTGACTTATAACTCGTATATAATACAAAGTCACCAGCTTTTAAATTGTCGAGATTTTTCATTGGGGACTGGAAGTGACCGATAATGCTTACCACGGGACATTTCTTAATAGCATTGAAAAGTCACTAAATGAAAAAACCCGGGATGTTTATACAACCCGGGTCTTCGTTTTTTATAAATTTTGATTTAAGACATTTTAAATACATGGCGTTTGGCAATCCAGGTCCCTTCACCATATTCCCCCACACTTAGATGTCCTTGGAGAGTGTCTCCGACGAGCTTTCCGTTAAAGAAGGAGTGTACCCGTGCACCATCAACACCATAGGTGCTGCGGATGACGACATCGTTCCCATTAATGCTTCCCACCAGATCACGTGAGCCTATATGGCCAATGTAAGTGCCTTTTAGATCATTCCCAGTTTGCTGAATCATAAAGGTCTGTTTGACCGTTGCAGCATAGTATTTAGTTTCCACATCCCATTGTCCGCTCAGATCAGCAGCTGCCGGGCCGCTTGGGCGTGATACTGGCGTTGGTTTTGAAAGGATCTCATAGAGGCGATTTGCCACTACCTTTTCATCGCCATCGTCCATTTGTGAAGAATCAACTGAAACGCTTGTCCGCTGGTTAGGCTGGAAATAACTTCCGGCTGCTCCGATGGAGATCCGGGGTGTCCCGGTCCATAAAAGATCTTCTACATCCTGTCCAATGTAGGGGATGGAAGACTTATCCCACGCCACGGTCAAACCAGGTGCTGGATTCGAACGCCCGGTTGGCTGACGTATACTTGTGGTAATTCCAGGAATAGATTTTAGTTTTTGAGCAATCGTTTCGAGGCGAGTGGTCCATAATTTCCTTTCTGCTACATGGTCACGTTTGAACCACATTTCTGCAGCAGTCAGCATTCCTATAATTTCCTCACGGCCCACCTTAAAGCCTCGTCCAAATCCGTGATGGGGTCCGGTGTTCATTCGGGCGGCCATAATCAGATCTTTCCGGCCAACAAGCAGCCCCGCACATTGTGGTCCGCGCATAAACTTTCCTCCGCTGTAAGCAACAAGATCAGCACCCTGCTGGATGTGAGGATTTGGGTTTTCCGGACCTTCTGCAGCTGCATCAATTAGGATAGGGATCCCTAAAGGTTTAGTTATCTCTGAGATTATTTTCAACGAAAGCGGCCCACTATTCGAACCTGCCCCTGCGAGAAGATAAACCATCGCAGTGCGCGGACCTAAAGCATTCTTCAATTCCTCAACATTTGATACCTGCACCATCCTAACCCCAACAGCTTTACATCCAGCATCATATGCCGAACGGGAGTAGGAGGGCACTACCACCTCGTCTTTCATTCCTGTAATATTTGGGATCATCCAAATTTTATCCGGATCGCCACCGGTAACGCAGCCCGCGGTCCCAGCGGTAATTGCCGCTGAGGCGCCGGCCGTAACACATCCCGATTCTGTCCCCATGATTTCACCCAGGCGCTTTCCAACACCATCCATTAATTCATCAATTTGCACATACTCATCAATTGCCGCCTCCATAGCTTCTCTTACTTCGGGAAGAACCTTACTTGCACCAATAACGGTTACGGTTCCGCGTGCATTGAGCATAGGTTTAACTCCAAGTGATTCATATACGCTTTTACGTTTCGCTTTTGGCGTAGGCGAAAACGATTCAGGATTTAAAGTGCCACCAACGGCACCGGAAACCGGCAATATCGCGAGGCTTTTAATAACATCTCTTCTTTTCATTTTAATCTTTTATCGTAACAAGGTTAGTTAAAGATCAATGTTTTTCTTTGTATATCGAATATTTAGACATAACATTTTGGATTGATAAGAAGAAGTGATATTTGCTTTCAACGGCCAGAGATATATTCCTTTAATTGGGTGGTACGAAATTTCAGCTTAACAAACCGGGTTGCCCTCCATGGTATTCCAAATTCGAATAATCCATATCAAACAACTCAGCAGTTTCTGCGTATTATATCATAATTTCATAATATTAAACTGCGTCAAAATCAAGGAAAATCTAGCGTAGAATACAACACTCTCTAAATGAATTCTAAACCCACCAAGTCAGATTACGAGCATCAATTTGATATTTTAGAGCATTCCCCGCTACCATCAGCCATTTTTGTATCGGAAGATATCATCATAAGGTTTGCGAATGAGCCAATTTTAGCAGTATGGGGTAAAGATCGTTCGGTGATTGGTAAGCCCTTTGAGCAAGCTCTACCTGAATTGAAGGGACAGCCATTCGCAAGCATAATTAGGAACGTCTGGAAAACAGGAGTAAGCTATCAGGCGACTGATACCCCCGCAATTCTTAAAGTTAATGGCATTGATACAAAATTCTACTTTGATTTCGCCTTTAAACCATTAAAAGATGAGAACGAAGAAGTATATGCCATACTAAATACAGTTACCAATGTTTCTGAACGTCATGTCATTCTCGATAAGGTCGGTGAAGCTGTTGCAGCCTTATTACGGGAGCAGGAACTGAATGAGGAGTTGGTGGCAATAAATGAAGAGCTTAAACGTACTCAGGAAACACTATCAGCCTCTAACGATACACTGGAGGCCCGAATAGCTGAACGTACCCAGGCTTTGGCAGAGAGTGAAGAGCGGATTCGTTATATGCTTGCGGATGCGCCGGTTTCCATAGCCTTACTTACAGGTCCTGACATGGTAATTGAAGCTGCCAATAAGAAGATGCTTGAAGCCTGGGGTAAGGATGGAAATATTATCGGAAAGCCATTAAAATTCGCCCTGCCTGAATTGAAGGGTCAGGATTTCCTCGGTTTACTCGATCAAGTCTACGCTTCTGGAAAGCTTTATGAAGGAAATGAAGTGCGAGCGTTGATTGAGCAGAATGGAGAAATGGAAGAGGTCTATTCAAATTTTGTTTATCAACCTTTAAAGGATGATCGGGGCAATACCTTTGGAATTGTGATGACAGCAAATGTTGTTACTGAGCAGGTTCGCGCAAGGCAGAACGTAGAAAGAAGCGAACATCTTCTCCGCAGTATGGTTACAACAGCCCCAATTGGTATGACCATTTTGCGTGGCCGAGACATGATTGTAGATCTGGCAAATGGTCCGATGCTTGAAATTTGGAATCATAGCCACGAAGAGGTTATTGGACGTAAGCTCATGGATATATTTCCCGAACTTACGGATCAGCCATACCCTAAACTGCTGTTGAGTGTATTTGATACAGGAAAGCCTGTTAAGATGCCTGAGCTGGAAGCAGACATTATATCCCCGCACGGCAATAAGCATATTTATATCGACTTTTCTTATGATCCCTTATTTGATGCCAATGGGGATGTCGAGGCTATAATGGCCACTGTTATTGATATTACCGAGATTGTTGAAACCCGGAAAAAACTGGAAATGAGCCAGGAAGAACTGCAAGCAACTAATGAGGAATTGAGTTCCACGGTTGAAGAATTAGCAGCAGCGAATGAGGAACAAATTTCCATAAACGACGAATTAGCGACAACACAAGAACACTTACAAGCAACTGTCAATGAACTTGCCAGCAGCGAATCTCGATTCCGTTTTATGTTGAATGCGATCCCGCAACAGGTGTGGACAGCTTCACCTGACGGATCTCTAGATTATGTAAATCAGGTGGTATGTGACGATTTTGGGTATAATACGGAAGAAATCGTGGGACATGGATGGCAAAAGTTTATACATCCCGCGGACATCGATGAATGTATCAAAGCTTGGTCGGCCTCCTTGCAGACGGGAAATCCATATATGGTTGAATTCCGCCTCCAATTTCATGATGGCACATATCGCTGGCATTTGGCACGGGCAGTTCCATTTGTTGAAGATGGTGAGATAAAATTATGGCTGGGAACAAATACTGATATTGAAATCCAAAAAGAAAACGAAATAAAAAAGGATGAGTTCCTTTCGATAGCCAGCCATGAGCTAAAAACTCCTTTAACCAGCATAAAAGCCTTTAATCAGCTGCTTCAGAGAGTCAAAGAACCTGATAAAGTTGAAAAATTTGTTCAAAAATCTGCAGAGCATATCTCGCGCCTTGAGCGACTTATTTCCGATCTACTTGATGTTACTAAGATCAATGCTGGGAAAATGCAATATAATATGGAGCCGTTCAATTTCGGCGGCATGGTTCGCGAAAGTGTTAACATACTGCGCCATACAGCTCCGGATCATGAAGTCATCCTCGAAAGTGTTGCTGATATCGAATATACTGGAGATAAATTCAGACTTGAATTAGTGATCAACAACTTCATTTCGAATGCGATAAAATATTCTCCCGAAGGGAAGAAAATTATTGTTAATTGTAGAATCGAAGAAGGCAATATTGTATTTTCTGTACAGGATTTTGGCGTCGGAATTGCCGAAGAGAATTTAGATAAGCTTTTTGACCGCTATTACCGGGTAGATAACACTGCTATGCGTTTTGAAGGACTGGGATTGGGGCTCTTCATTTCCTCGGAGATCCTAAAGCGTCACAAAGGAAGCTTCTGGATAGAGGGCAGGGAGGGCGAGGGATCCACATTTTATTTCGGCTTGCCTCTAAAACTGGAAGCGAATAATGAGGTGTTGAAAAATACCGACAACTACTATCAGGATTCGACTGTAACTATGTTCAATAACCCGGAGCATAGGCGTATTGAATTGGATTGGACAGGGTTCCAAAATTTCGACACTGTCAAAAAAGGTTGCTTAAGGGCTCTTGAGATGATAAGCGCTCATAAATGTACGAGCGTGTTAAATGACAATCGAAACGTAATTGGTACCTGGTCGGAAGCTTCAGATTGGGCTGGTGAAGTCTTTTTTCCATTGATGGAGAAAGAAGGAATCAAACGTCTGGCCTGGATATTTTCTTCAAGTGTTTTCAGCCAGTTGTCGGCTAAAAAGAGCATTGATGTGGATGTTTCAAATATAACAACCCAGTTTTTCACGGATATTGAAGAAGCAAAAATGTGGCTTGAGCGTGAGAATGATATCTAGATTCTTCAACATCTTAATAAGAGTTGGAAATCTCGTAACATGAGATGAATAATGCTACTTGAACTCCATTCTTAGCGTATTTCAGTTAAACTGAATATGATTGAGTTTGTGATGTTCGTTCAATGGTATAGTAAAACTTGATGCTTTAATATCTCTGAACTATCTCTTACCATTGATGTTATTATGTTTAATGGCACTAAAACGCAGGAGATATAGCAAAGAATTCGTTCATAGGAAGTTGGTTTTTAAACTTCGGATCTTTCTTGCGCTTTTTTTCATCATGCTTATCATTAGCATTTATGATGTGTCTTTTTCATATATAGCTCCTGGCAAGGCTCTGTTCGCTTTTCTGATCGGTATGGTTCTTGGCTACATAGTAGGAAGTGCGGCTAACGTGGTTTGGCATGAGGAAGCCAATAAAGTTATGATGAAAATGGATATTATAAGCGGCGTTATCCTTGTCCTGTACCTTATTTTCGCAATATTTAAAAGAACGATTTTTCATTACTGGTTTAGTGGAAATGAACTTTCTGGATTCGTAATTTCGCTTTCAGCTGGTATAATGCTGGGGAGATTCGTGTCTGTGAGGAAACAGATCATTTCCGTTCTTAAACGCGAGGATAAACACTAACCATGGTGGACGTTAACTAACTTTTAATGCCAGTATCTGGTCGCGGTACCTCGAAGGCAGAATAAAGTCCTTTACTATCCCGTCGAGCTTAAAAAGCCGAAAAACCTTGTATGCACTAACTACAGGCCCTAGAAGTTTGATGCCGTTCAAGGACAACATTTCCCTTACCTCTGGTGGGGTTATCAAATTTTGTGCTTGCCTTAGCAAAGCATATCGCACAAGTCCCAGATGTTTGCGGTATTGTTTATAAAGATCAGTTGTAAGGGCTCCATTTGCCATGTTATTTTCCAGGTGAATCTTTCTGCTTTCTTTCCATAGTGCAAGATTTTCTGGCAGCCCCTTAATTCCCATTCGTAAACCTACATCATTAAATACCTTGAATACCTCAGCTTGCTCGGCTTCAGTCAATTTACGTTCCAGTACTTCAAATGCCCGTATCGAATAATCGATAAGCATGTACAGAACATCGCGATATGCCCAATCGGGAATTTGAGCTCCGCGGCTGGCTTCGACATTTTTATGTATCGCCGTGATTTGGTCAATTGCTCTTAAGGCTGATTCATAGTCTGAGAAGACAATTTTTTTAGCATAAGCAACAGTTGAGAACAACCTGCCAATGGGGTCGGATGGAAGACGTCCGGTAAAATATAACCAATCTACTGCTTTATTTAATGCGAACTCAGCAGATGCCCCGGCGAATATAAAAAGTATAGTATCCGGATTTCCCCAGATTTTCCTGACAACTGAATCCTTTGTTACAAAATCTATCATCTCATAATCCTCCTTTCAACAATCAATACTGTTATAATTCCGAGGGTGTATGCCAATATGTCTAACCACGAAAATGAAGTACCTATTATTATATTAGCTAATGGATAGTGACTTAATCCTAAAACTTCTACTATCCGGAAATATTGCAAAGTTTCAAGTAGGCAAGCAAAAATCAGCACGCTTAAGGCGATTACTGTTTTGTTTGCAACTAATACAGACTTGACCAGGCAGTAGAGGAGGATTACGACCAAGTAGTCGCCGACATAGGGTCTTACAATTAAATCATTTACGTACAAGGCAATGAATACCTCAGTCAGAAGAAGCATTATCGCAAGTTCAATATATTTGCTATCCAGCCTAAGTTGCATAAAAGTACTTTGATGTGCAAAGTAAATCATTATTAAGGATAACTGCAAGTATTTAGAAATTCCATGTCATTATCAATGTGATGCTTGAGTGTTCGCGTTGAATCGTAACGATTTGAAAAAAAAGTACGTAGAAGAGTTGACTGCCGATAGGCTCCCAAAACTAAACGCAAAAGCAATAACTTCCTTGATAAGCGATAAAAGGGGATTATTTGGGGTATGGCCAATAGTGTTCTGATTTCTTTTGACCCGGCAAAAATTAAATTACTATCCCAACCGCATGTCTATCTCGTCACTCCTAAGCAAAAGGAAAGCAATGTGTGGCACAACGCATCGTACTGGGGCACCCTGGCGGTAATCTTTACAGAACAGCAGGCGGCAAATTATTCAAATTTAATCCTGACACTATTAAACTAGACATTTTGGATGAGAAGGCCTCGAAATCGACCATTGACGGACAAGGTAAATTATATTTCAGCAGAGGAACGCATCTGTGGCAATATATAGCTGGAAAGTAATTGAACGGATTGTATTTATTGCTGTAATTAAGTATCTTGGGTACGTAAACGTAGATATGAAAAAGCAAATTTCCAGACGATATTTCATCGCAGGCTCAGGGGCATTATTTGCAGGGTTCGCACTGAATCTTGATGCATCCGCTTTCCTGGCGGACGAACCCATAATCGATATTCATCAGCACACTGATTATGCCGGGCGGACACAGGAACAAATGCATGCTCACCAGCGCGCCATGGGTATTACCACCACCATACTTCTACCTGCAGGGAGACCCTTGAGTTATGGCTCAACACATTATGGCGTAAGTAACGGACTGCAGGTTAAAGCCGGTGGTAATGAGATATGTTACGCTTTTGCCCAGCAACATAAGGATGAATTCACTTATGGTGCCTGCGAAGTTCCTGATTTTCCTGGCGCGATACCTGAACTTGAGAAATACCTGAAACTTGGTGCAAAGGTGATTGGCGAGCTTAAATTTAACGTCGAGTGCGACTCTCCGGAGATGCGCAAGATATACGAGCTCGCTCAGGCATATAATGTTCCGGTTCTTATGCACTGGCAATATAATATGTATAACCGGGGCTACGACCGCTTTCACAAAATGTTAAAGAAGTATCCGAAAGTGAATTTCATTGGGCATTCTCAAACCTTTTGGGCAAACATTGATAAGAATCATACTGATCAGAACGTGTTATACCCTAAGGGAAAAGTTACTCCAGGAGGATGGACAGACCGATTACTTAGCGACTATCCCAATATGTACGGTGATATGTCCGGGGGCTCGGGTCTTAACTCCATGACCAGGGACGAAGACCATGCCCGGGAATTCCTAAAACGACATCAGGACAAATTGCTCTATGGGAGCGACTGTGACGATAAAGTTGGGACGGGAGCAGCTTGCCAGGGTGCAGGCACAATTGCGGCCATCAAAAAGCTTTCACCGACAAAGGAAATTGAAAGAAAGCTTCTCTACCACAATGCTAAAAAACTCTTTCGCTTGTAGCCGGTCCACATCACATTATTTAATTAAAACTATCAAACAGAAATACAGATTCGATGAAGGAAAGAAACGAGCGACGGGATTTTATACGGAAAGTTTCATTGACAAGCCTGGGTATTGGTCTTGTAAACCCATTTACAGAAGTTCAGGCTGCTCCCGCTGAAACTAAAATTATCCCGGCTCTGGTTCCATCGTACAAACCATCAGGGCCTTCATTGCCATTTATCCCGCGTCGTACCGCAAGCTGGTGGGTTACGCTGAATGAAGTACAATGGTCGCAAAAGGGTATCAGGGATGAAATAAAACGCAGGGCAGCGGCTTTTGCAGAAGCAAAGATAGACACCGCTATTATTTTCGGCTGGCATATTCGCTTCGATTTTGCAAATTACTTCGGGGCCCTGCACGGCTACATGGCCGAAGTTGCAGATGAGCTCCATAAGCATGATATCAAACTGATGGATCATTATTCCTGTAATCACACGGAGCGTCCGCGCGATAAAGCCGAGTTTGAAAAACTCCATAGGGGACAACGGCATCATGTTCTGTTATTTCATGATGAGGTAGCAAGGGATCATGCGCAATACGAGAAACATTTTTTTAACGATATCTGTGAGATAGACCTCAGAGACGGTAGTCGCGGTTATGCGCGCCAGTATCAAATGGAAGCATTCTGCCATAATAATCCGGCATTTCTTGATATGCATGCTAAATACCTCCAGCGATTGCTTAAAGAGGTAGATCTGGATGGTATGCAGGTGGATGATATGTGTGATTATGCCGGTTTGACCACGTGCGGGTGTCAGCATTGCCGCAGCCGTTTCAAGAAGGATTACGGTCATGAAATACCAGCTTTTTCAGATAAAAGCTTTTTCGGAGATACCAGCAAACCCATGCTGCAATGGGGCAATTATCAGAATCCGGTATTCAGGGACTGGATCCGGATGAAAACCGATGGTATTGTTGATCATGTGAAAATGGTTAAAAGTATTCTTGGCGATAAACCATTAATGTCTTGTTGTTCTAGTACCGGGCCATTAACCCTTAATGCGATTTCCCTGGACCTGGAAAAAATGGCGCCGCACCTCGACTTCTTCATGCTCGAAAATGTGGGTACCAATATCAAAGGAGTTGACTGGCTGCACATGGACGCTGAAGCAATGAACCAAAAAGACATAGTCCAATGGCGCGGCGATGCGGTTGCAATGGCCCTGAGTTACACCATTTATGAAATAGGAGGATATTTTGGATGGACACTCAGCCGTTTCTGGGGAGTGGCCAACTGGAGCAGCACCCTAACCAAGCGCCTTGAAAGAGATCCGCCGGATGCTATGGAACAGGAGGACGTTATTGCAGCGACTAATAAATGGGAATTGAAGCACAGCGACCTCGATATTCGGGACGGGAAGGATATTGTGGAAGTACGGGTCGTTAATAACAAGCTGTGTAAAGACAATGGATTCAAAGACGAAAACGGTGTAGAGCACTGGTTCAAAGCCAGGGCATGGTCGGGTCATCTCGTACAGGCCAATGTGGGCTATCGGTTTTTACGCTTTGAAGAGCTTGAAGATCGGGAAGCGTTGAGCCGGGAGAGGACACCGCTGATTATCGATGGGTCCGGGTGTATATCTGACAAGCAGTTTGAAGCAATTTGTTTTTATTTGGCGAAAGGTGGAACTGCCTGGCTGGCATTGCCCTTTGGTACACACGATGAAAAAGGATTTAAGCGTACGGTGCCGCTGTCAGACAAGCTTCTGAAGTCCAATTATAAAAATCTCACGTTAGTGTCTTCTGCTATCGGTCGCAATACCCTAAATGAGTTCATTAGCACTCGTAAATTCAAACCGCTTATGCGTCAGGTTAGTGGTGATAGTGGATGGACTGCCAGGTTCAGGTTACACAAAGGCAAACCCGTTATCCATTTTATGAATTCGAAAATGGAAGGTGTCCCTCATCCTACAGTAACGGATGTTCCTGGAAATCCTATTCTCGCGGGCATCAATTCGATGATCAAGAACAATGACTTGCAGTTCGAGATCCTAAAGGGCGGTCCGGATGTGTCAGGTTTGAAACTTCTAAGCCCTGAAATAGGGGCAGAAAAACGTAATATTCCAGTCGAGAAATTGAAGAATGGGAATACCCTAATTAGTGTTAGCCTGGATAAGATAAAGGTGTATGCGGTTGCGCAGGGGTAGAGGTTAGTATGAATCCCCACCAGGTTTAATATATACAATAGAAAAAATGATCCCGAACAAAACACTTTTTAAGCTAGTCCTATTTTTAGTTGTCTTTTTATTAGATGGTTTGATAACGACCGATTCAGCAACAGCACAGGACAAAAAGGAGCTCCTGATTGTGACCTTCGGAAACTCGACCACGGCGCCGAGAAAGGGGATCGAACAAGTTTACGCGGTGCGCATTCATGACTTGCTAAATGAGGCGGGAATACAGAATAGGGTTATTAATTCTGGGATAGGTGGCAGCCATTCGGGTTCGGTAAAAGACAACGACTTTACGAAGATTGAGCACGGAATGGATCGTTTTGAGAAGGCTGTCTTAAACCATCATCCTGACTGGGTGACGCTAAACTTCGGCCTCAACGATGCCTACCAGGACAAAGGGGAAGGGACCTCGTCCCGGATTCCAGTTGAAAGGTATATCGAGAATCTGAATTATTTCATCTCCCGCATTAAAAACGATAATGGGAAGGTTATCTTACTAACCCCGAATCCTGTGGGATCCAAGCTTCCCAAATTTCGCTATGAACGCTTAACTCAGTACCAAAAAGCCGCGAAGAGCATCGCGAAAGCAAATCGTGTTTACTTTATCGATTCCTGGAAATTGTTCTACCGTCATACGCGTAAAAACCCACAAAGCATTGATTCATTGCTGCCTGATGGCACTCATCCTAATGACGAGGGCCATAAACTTATCGCAGAAGCTATAGCGAGGATAATCCGGAAGGCCGAGAGGTAAAGTGTGAAATCGGAGGTCTGAACGCAGAAATCAAGTTCATTCCTACATCTTAATCAATAGATCACACTGTCTCGAACGTAGGATAAACGTAAGATAAACGTAGGATAAACGTAGGATGAGGCTTCCTACACTAATCCTACACCCATCACGCAAAGTCCCTTTATTAATCCGTCAGACACTAAAATGTTTTTACGCAGGTTTCGAAGGATTAGCCCCATATAAATTATCAGTTACAAATGTTTTTTCCTCAGCCCTGACGGCCGCTTTAGCATCCTTGTGGGTCGGTAACCAGTTCTGGCGGACATCGCATTTTTCCTGTGGTACGCCGCGTATTACAACCGCTGTTTGTGGGGCGTAAAACGTGTTGTTGTAAATCTCGATAATGGTTCCGGCAATGGTCGTTCCGTCTTTGCGGTCGCGGCCCCCATGCATGTCAAAACAATGACTTAAGGAGATTTCCTCGTGCACATTATGACGGGCCGTGTAGCTGCAGCCAATTCGGCCTGTACCTGCTATCGAGTGACGGTTTTCATTGAACATATTGTACTCGATCATCGCCGAGGAGTTATCCAGGGCTACGCCGTACCCGAGTCCATTATACTGGCATTTATGTATCAGGTTATGATGGATGTGATGATCATTCCCGGCAGGAAGATTTACTCCTGCATGTGCAAAGGCAGAGATCTCACAGTTGTCGATCTCGGCTTTGTCGAACTTGATATTAATCCCATTTGATGTTGGGAATTTGTAATAGTAAGTGTGTCCGGGGCCGCCAGTTCCAAAGGCTCTCTTATGGTGATCCAGATACCGTTTAGGGTTCGGACCCTGCAAACGTATTCCGCTTATCCGCACATTTGGTCCCATTACCTGAATCATTAAAGGGGTGTCTAGGCTGTCGCTGGTTATCTGGGCACCGGGAGAGCCATTATGACCGCGGTCACTTGCGAGAGTAACCCCTTCCGGAATCTTTAAGGTTATCTTATCGATATAAATAAATGTGGTCATATCAATAACAGCCTTGCCAGGGATAAAAACTACCTGACCAGCTTTAGCCTTACCCAAGACATCTATGAGTGTTTCCAGATCTTCTGCAACGAAGTCGCCCTTAGTCACGATTTTTTTATAACCTGCACCACCGCCAATAGGACCCTGGTCGTCAGCTTTAGCTCCATAAACCTTGCTTCCGATTTTTTTCCAGGTTTGCTTATCCGCAGTGGATTCTATGCTTTCTAAGCTCACCGGATTCCCAAGCGCTGGGCTTATCGAGGCTAAAGCTACAAGGGAGCCGGCCGATGCTGCAGCTGTGACGAATTGTCTTCTACTGAAATTCTTTTCCATGTTCTCTTTATTTCTTAATTAACGGCCACTCGCTGTGCGAGGTTATGGTGAATTTAGCGCCCGGTTCAAAGTCAAACCGGTAGTTGTTGCTTCCTTCAGTTCGTTCTGCAAGCGGCTTCAATCCGCTCACAAAGGAAATGGGTCCGCAATAAATCTTGCTCGAGTTGCCGTGCGTTTCAATACTGACTATGGTGTAGCTTGCATCTCTTTCTCCATCCGTTGTAACGAAGATCTGCTCGCCTTTTAGTGCTGTTCCTTCTGGTAACTTCTGATCGACAACAATCCATCCCCCGCCTGAGGTTTCTCTGTTCATGTTGACAACTTTCCCGGTGATCTGCCCTTCAGATTTGAGGTTCACCTTGCCGTCACTCAATGAAGTTCCATTAATTAGC
This sequence comes from Daejeonella lutea, assembly GCF_900168015.1. GTDB lineage: Bacteria > Bacteroidota > Bacteroidia > Sphingobacteriales > Sphingobacteriaceae > Daejeonella > Daejeonella lutea. The sequence continues at coordinate 400,297 of NZ_FUYR01000001.1, forward strand.
ACGGCTTTCTTTGTACTACCCGAGTTTGTACGGATATAGCCTATTGTTCCCGACATAGACAAATTGTTAGGCAGTTGCATTTCCTGCGTTCCGGCATTATACATCACGTAATCTGTTTCGCCATTGGTGTGCTCAATCTGCAGGGCAATCTGGTCCTCACTGCTTGTTGCAAGCCGTTTAACACTTTTGATAAAGGGCTTATGTTTATAGGGCTCAATAACTGACACGAAGTTGCTCTTAAGCTTGTCACCTTCCGTATGCATAAGTACATATCCCAATTTTTTAGGATTGCCTGGCTTGTTCTGCGGTGGATCACCGTCTGCGAGGGCAACGTCCTTGGATTGGGTGAGGGAGTACATTCTGAGATGCACATTGTCTTCAGCTTTGATAGTACGATAGCCAGGTTCTGCTTTCCAGTCAATCATAAATTGCCCGGCAGGGTTAAGGTCTTTTTTTACATTATAAAAGAACGAATAGCCGCGCGGGAATCCATTTACCCCGGTACCTTTTGGAATATTTTCGCCGGCATAAGTTCCTTCTTTTTGCGGGATTAAGTTCAGTCCGGAGGTAGTTATTTCTCCGGGCGGCCCGTGGAAGCTATATACATGATCATTACCGCCATTAACCTGGAAAAGGTCTATAACATATGAATTGCTGTCAGCACCAGCCTCGATGAGGAACATGGTCCTTTTGTATGTGTCAAGTCCTGGATAAGCCTTTTTACCGTCCAGTTCGAAAACACCAAAGCCATTCAGTTGCTTGAATATTTTCGAATAGCCACTCCATATTTCTTTTTGTGGCTTCTCATCAACAAAAACGGTATTATGGGAAATTGTGCTTCCGGTCCAGTCGTGATTGCTTGGCATTGGTGTAGCATATTCGGGATAACCGTGGTCAGGTGCCAGCCAGTTGCCGAATGCAAAGAGGTCGAAATTCAGCATATCAGGGTGAGCATGTTTCATTGTGCGCCCGTAATTACTGGTGAGGGCTATTTCAGATGCTCCTTTGCCGCCTTCAAGTATTGCAAGGCCAAATCCACTCATCAAATAGCCGCCGATTGGCCGTGGGCCGGCACTTGATCCAATTTTGGCAATTTCTTTCGCGATAATGTCAGGATCTTTGGCAAAAATATCCCTTTCAAGGCCCTCGGCAGAGAATTTATTACTGCGAAAGGCAGCTTTAGCATATTCAGGATCTTTCGTATAACGATAGCCTTTGGTAATAAATTTAGGGTCAATATAGTTCCCGACATACCCGGTTGATCCTGCATCGCCGATGTTTGGCAGCGCTTTACCTAATGCCGACATACGATATGCCGCCAGAAATGTTGTTGCATATTGCGGGAATTCTTTAATAATATTATGCTTGGTGTATCCGGCATATCCATCTAACCTGTCAGCAATGTCGGTTACTAGCCGTCCCCACATAAAAGTATATCCGGGTGCACCTTCTTCAGTTGTTCCGTCATGGTCCAGATTATTGATCATTTGGCCGGAAATATCCCCTCCATTTGGAGCGAAAACCCAATCGAGCCAGGTAGTGGTTTCAGGCTGAGTATCCAGTGCCATCGCAGCCATGGCTACAGCTAGTTGATGCATACCCTGGTTCCCTTTAACTTTTTTAGATAGGGCACCGTTATAAACCTCTCTTAATAGCCCATCGTCAACATTTTTAATAAACAGGCTTCTGCTTCCTTTTGGCGATGGCAACTTGTATTTCTGAGATTGCTTTTTCAGGAAAGAATAAAGTTCCGGATTGTCGAGCGTACCACTAATTATCTTATCGTAATTGTCAACAAAAATCCGGACCAGGCTAGTTTCCCAGATATTTCCCCCGATCTTGCCGATCAATGTGCCTCCGTCAGAACCATACCAACCCCTTGCAGCGTACGGATTCCAGTCCATGGCAGGATAGACGTCTGCCAATCGATCCAGTATGATGGCAGCCTTCCGGGCATAAAGTTTATTACCTGTATAGATATAAGCATCACCCAGTTCGTTCAGCGCTTTATTGATATAGTCCCAATGTTTCCAATTATAATAGGCGATGAACTTATGAGATCGGCCATTGGAATCAATGTAGCCGAAGCCATCATCTACCCCGTATTTGTGTAAGGGGTCATTTGGATCTGGATGTTCTGCATTGAATAAAAGGCTTTTGTCGCCTTTTGAAGCATTGAACTGACCAGTTTCATCAATTGCCGATTTAAAGAATTTAGCAAAGTCGTTGGTAGGGAAGACGCTCTTACAGGACGGGCAAGTTAACTTCCAGGGTTTCTTCTCAAATTCCGGTTCATAGGGATAATTTCCATATTTAAGCACATCCAGCCCGCATTTCAGGCATCCAAGTATTTTAGGACCTTTGGTTAGGCGGTCGAAGGTGACATCGATGGTGCGGGGGAGGTTCTGTCCCTGAACCATAGCCCAAAGCTCCTCATCGCTTTTATCAGTCCAGAAGGCAGCTTTACTGATTGCATCACTTTTAAGCTTTTTACCCCAGTCATATTTGTTGCAGTTAGCCTGTACATTGCTCAGCTTTTCTTTTGTGTAGAACCCGCCGTGAGAACGTTGCGAGTAAGATTGATAATTGAAGCCGAGCAGAGCCAGGATTAGTAGAAAAACAAATCTTCTTAGAATCATATTTGTGAGGTTGTATTTATAATCTTTTTAATTTCCCGGTGTTAACTTATAGCTATAAAGATGTGAACCGCTGACAAAGAATATTCTTCCAGATAAATAATCACCACCTGCTTTTATGGGGCCGGGGGAGGTAGCAATCAGTTTCATTTCATAGGTTTGTGGCGTAATTTTCACTATCCCACCTTTCGCGAACAGCAGATAAAACTCTCCTTTCGGCCCTTCTACGAAAATTCTTGGGCTTTGCTCTGCAGTAGTCAAGCCGAATTTTGCTGCAATGTCTTGCTGATGAACAATTGATTTACTTGCGGCATCAAAAACAAAAAAGGTTTTCTTGTCCACAATTCCGTAGATGAGGCCTTCCGGGCCGACTCTCATTTCACTATATTCTTGGGCACCGTGGAAAAGAACCTTTTGCCACTCGATCTTTTTAGTGGCCATATCCATAATATAAACCAAAGCTTCATTAGCTTTTTTCTCCCCGCCTGTCCCAGGAACGGTTGTCGTTCCACCAAGAAGTTTCCCATTCGGTAATGGAACCAGGCTGATACTGCTCTGGTCTTTGACGACGTCAGAATCACTGAGCAGTTGAGACTTCTGAGTGTTATTATCCCAAAAAAGCAGACCGCCACCCGTAAGACCATATTCAGGAGTGCCTCCCATAATGACGGTTTTTCCGTCCGGATGAGCTATGATCCGGAAAGGCCTTACTATATCATGCCCTGCATTCGCATAATAGATAGGATTAGAATCTTTATTTCCTTGCACCGTTCTAACCCATCGTTTCGCAGGATTCCATTCGATTAAGTGCCCTCCGTTATATACTCCGAAATAAACTTTGTTTTTCTGATTTACGAGCGCATTAAACTGTCCGAGAGCAGCGCGGTTCACCCATTTGTCCTGCTTTAGATTGTAGTTGAAGAAACGCATTGGAAAGGCTGTACCACCAACAATAGTGCTATCCGGTGCTGTGCCTATTCCCATAACAATAGCACCATCACTGGTATAATTGAAGTTTACTTTTGTGGATTTCTTGGTTTTGGGATCTTCTGTTATAAGTATGCGATCGACCAGGTCAAGTGTTTTTAAAACCTTGCCATCGGGAAAATTCGTATCGAAGAGATTTTGACTACCCGTGGTAATAGGTTTTAGTTGCCGGTTTTTATACAAACCAATCTTTTTTCCTTGTCCTTTGTAGAGCTCATACCATTCGTCGTCAACCGTTCCTGTTGTTTGTCCGTAAACCTTGCCATTCAAATCCCGATACACCAAGGCCTGGCCAAGCCTGCGTTCGTTGGAAGGAAGTATTCCTTTTGCAACACCTGTTTTGGGGTCAAAGGCAAAGATCTGCGTACTTGCATTGCCAAGTCCGAAGTATATCCATCCTGAATCATCAGCCGCCAATGCCCGCTGATACTGGCGCCAATTCTCCTTATTCACATAGCCATAATCTTTTAACTCTCTTGATTTAGGGTCAAAAGAAACGATCCCGCTGTTTGGATAAGTTACAGCCCATATCTTGCCCTTGTCATCCTCTGTCATAGCCATTGCCATTTGGGGCATTGTTCCTTTGGTAAAGGTAAAAGCACGTTTTACTGGATCGAACTCAGTGAAATGATCTCTAAAGAGTGTGTAAAACTTGTTGTCGCTAGATAATATAGAAGAGTAAGGTGTATCTTGTTTGGGATCAAATTGAATTGGAAACTCCTCACTTTTTCCGCTTAAAGCGTCAATCATCAACAAGGCATAACCACCGCGGTGGTCAAATAACCACACCAAAACAACGTTTCTGCCGTTACCATCAACGGTTGTTACCACCCCGCGGTGATTGCTGATAGGAGAGGCGACCCCATGATCGTAAAATCCATTACCTAGATCTTTCGTAGAACTTTCGACGGTAAATCCTGTACTGTCGGCAAGGGGAATTACCTGAACTGGTTTTTGTGAATAGGAGTCTTGAAATGTGAGAATACCAAGGCTAATTAAAATTATCGTTTTTAATCTCATACTGCTTATGGGTACGTACCCATAAATGTAAAATATTTTTATTATATATGTCTTCATATTTTTCAATGAGCCGAATAAAAAGGACATTTTCTGACTGAAGGATATTCCATTTTAGGATTTTGATTTAGATTCAAGTAGAGGAATGGCATTAATAAATAAAAAGTTATGATTAAAAGTACTGTCGGTTTTATCGTTTTAATTTTCACTTTGGCCACTACTAGTGTGGGGCAGCCAATATCATCGCAAAGCACTGATAATTCTAAAATTGAACAGGCGAAACAAGTAGTGCAGCCCTTGCTGGATATGAGCCTTCCTGAAGTCATGGATCAGGTTCCTGCTGCATCGGGTCTTAATTTCATTGGTTGTCCAAACTGCCATGGGGGTGCGCAGGATATGGGTGTGTTGAATTGGGAACCAGTACTGGGCTCATGCGTGAAATGTAAGTATTGCAGTATGGTTTTCCCAAATGAGAAATTTCCCTACAATAAAGAGAAGGTTATAATTGCACCCAGCGGTGCAAAGCAAGTTTATCGTTATCACGAAAGCAAGGAGGGTGCGCAGTATTTTTTTGAAGCTCATGCCTGGTATGAACGATGGAAGTGGATACAATCAATGGCTACTGAGTTATCACAATTATGGAGTTGGACGAGGGATGAAGCATATGGAGACAGGGCGGCTGTGATTTTAGGTCGATTCGCTCAGGTTTTTCCCGATTATGCGATTCGTTATGATTACCCAAGTGCAAAAGTTAAGTTCTTCCCGGCAGATCAAAAATGGCCTTATGAAGGGTTAACAGCTTATAGGGGCGCAAAATGGTATTGGTGGGGCTACGGTGACATTCCAGCTGATATGGCAAAGGCATATTCAAAACTTCAGAACGGGTACGACTGGAAGAGAATGGATAAGCTAATTGGAATAGAAACAGCTAAAAGGATTGAGAACGATTTGTTAATAAAAGGTTACGAATTTACTGCAGCAAATCCTGAAACCTTTTCAAATATGTCGCCAGGTACATATCGTGATATGGTCATAGTCGGACGTACTCTTAATAAACCTGAAATGGTTCACGACGCGGTAACACGGTTCCGTGAGTTCTTAAAACTGGGTTTCTTTGCGGATGGATGGTGGAAGGAAGGCACGGTATCTTACCATGACCAGACCGTAGGTTCACTGCGGGGCGTTGCTCTTGCAGCGCAAAACTATACAGATCCGCCTGAATGGAAAGGTGAGCGGTATGTAAACCTGGATCTGATTAAGGATATGCCGTTTTTTAAAAAGGCAATCGCTGTCAGCGAAGAAGCGGTTCTTCCAAATGGGCGAAAGATCCCTATCAATGATACCTGGGCTTACCGCAACGGTACACCGAAACCGACGAACAAAACAGTTTCGCGATTATGGCCCTCATTAGGAAATGCCGCCCTTGGTGTGGGGGAGGGGAAGAATCAAACCATGGTAAATGTTAATTGGAGTGGAAATTATGGTCATTCGCACTATGATAATGGGTCCATTATTTTATTCGCACAAGGGGGAGAGCTACTTTCCGACATCGGTTATACTCATGGAAAATACCGCGGCTGGACAATCCATACTGCTTCGCACAATACAGTGGTGATCGATCAGAAACCCCAGGATGCCGGAACTTTGATAAAGCCTGTGACCGGTAAGCTACTCTTTTACGATGATAGAGATCCGCATGTAAAAGCGATCGATGTAGATGCTTCCCCGGCTTATTCAACATCTGAAACTTACAGACGGCGATTAGTGTTGGTGCATGCGGGTCCCGGGCGGGATTATATTATAGATCGTTTTGATGTTAAAGGAGGAAAAACTCATGATTGGTTTCTGCACGGTATGTGTGAAGAAGATGGGATTTTAACTGTGTCAATCCAATTAAATGAAGAGATTAAGAGCCTTGTCCCTGATTGGGGAGGAAGTGCTAAGCCAAAGAATCAATACGAAGCGGATCTGGAAGGCAAGAAGATCCATGCTTATTCCTACCTGAAAGATATCAAATCAGGGCAAGCAAATGGCTTATGGACAGCCACATGGAAATACCAAAATTCCGGACTTCGAACCCATAATCTCGCTCAAACGGGCACAGAGGTTTTTAGTTTTAAATCTCCAACGGTGCGTCGCGCTGAAGAAGACGATAATAAACTTGACCAGTTTATGGGAAACGGCATAATGCAAAGACACAAAGGGGGATCATCGTCATTTGTTTCCATTCATGAGCCATTTCAGACACTCCCCTGGATCAAATCTGTCAGTTCTGAGGATGATACCTATATCGTAAATTATGAACTTGACGGGAAAGATATAACGGATCGAATAACACTCGTTGATACTAGTATTCATGTTACTTCAGGTGCAGGGTGGGATTACAAATCTGGTGAGAGCAGTTCGGGAAGTCTACTTTCATTCAAGATGGACAATGGAATTCCGAAATTTGAGCTCGATAAGGAATACAATAACATAGGCTATATCCGGTTGGAAATTCCGGAGGGTGGAACGGGATATTATCGGGTGAGATCTACGACGGGTAATTGGTTGACCTTGGAAGAAGACCCTGGGTTTATGCTGACTGATCAAGGAAAATTAAAGTATTTTACTTTCCCCCACAGTGAAAATTCCGGACCACTTCGTTATACCGTCTTTCAGAACAATGAAAAGGAAAGTATTAAATAAATGGCGAAAGTTATTATGCCTTCAGCAACTTAGCTACTAAAACTTTACATCAAGTCATTTAAATATTATTTGAATTTACCAAATTTACTAGTTACTTTCGGGTACGTTACCGCAATGCTACCCGAGAAGGTATTGATATGGCGATAAACTAATTTAAAATCAAAATACAGATCATAATTAAACATAAGGATAGTGGCAATGAAAATCAATTCACACAATAAATTTGCTCTTTTACTTTTACCGTTCGCATTGTTAGCAGGAGACAGCATTGCGCAGCGTTACGCCGGACCGCTAAGTCCTGAAGAATCTCTGAAAAAGCTCAACGTTGCCCCTGGTTTTTCGGCACAGATCTATGCGGCTGAACCATTTGTTATGGATCCTGTAGCCCTTGAATTTGATGAAGCAGGGAATGCTTATGTGGTTGAAATGCCTGATTATCCGTACGAAGTTGAACCTGGAAAAGGACATGGACGTATTAAAATGCTATCTGATACCAACGGTGACGGGCGTATTGACAAGGCGACCATTTTTGCTGAAAACGTAACTGAAGCAACAAGTATTCTTCCGTGGAAAGGGGGGCTGATCGTTACCGCAGCTCCGAATATATTATACTTGAAAGACACAAACGGAGATGGAAAGTCCGATACGTCCGAAATATTATTTTCTGGCTTTTTTCAGAATAATTCTGAGGCTCAGGTTACCAGTCTGAGATTTGGCATCGATAACTGGATTTATGCAAATAACCGGGGGCAGGCTGGGAAAGTATCTTTCAGTAAAACTCCTGGGGAGGCACCTGTGGAAGTAAGGGGGGCGGACTTTCGTTTTAGACTGGATAGAAATGTTTTCGAACTGGAAACCGGTCCGGGGCAATTCGGTCAAACGATAGATGACTGGGGTCACCGATTCTTTACTGAAAACTCCATTCATCTTCAACAAGCGGTGATTCCCTGGAGATATACACACCGTCACGCTTTTCTGCCAACATCGAAATTTAACGTGACAATTACTGACCACGAGGAAATTATGTTCCAGGAAACTGCTCCACCGTACTGGAGGGCCGAGCGTACGAATCAGCGGAACAAAATGTATAAGGAGAATAACATGAACCGTATAGAATATGCCGAAGACCGATTCACAGGTGCTTCTGGAGGTATGATTTATAATGGAGATGCCTTGCCGAAAGAATTCTATGGAAATGTGTTCACTACAGATGTAGCCGGTAATCTGGTTCACAGAGATATCTTAAGCCCTGACCCTAAAAGCCCGGTATTACTGGCAAAACGTGCAGAGAGGGAAAAAGATCGCGAATTTATCTACTCCACTGATACGTGGTTCCGACCGGTTACCTCATCCGTGGGGCCCGACGGGTATCTTTATGTTCTTGATTATTACAGACAACATATTGAAACTCCAGTCTCGATCCCAGACGATCTGAAGGCTGACATGGACTTTATGGCTGGAAGTGATAAGGGGAGGATATATAGGATTCTTCCTGCAAATACTTCATATAAAAGTGCTTCGGTTGATTTGAAAGGTATGACTAGCGCAAAACTAGTGGAGGCTTTGGCTAAGGACAACGGCTGGTGGCGGTTACAGGCTCAGCGTTTGCTTCTTGAGCGTCAGGATAAGTCAGTTGTACCGGCGGTTAAAGCTTTTTTCAACAGTAGCAAAGATGCCAGGGCAAGGCTGCATGCATTATATGTCCTTGAGGGTCTTAATTCCCTGACTGCTGACATAGTTAAAAAAGCTTTAACGGATGTTGCTCCAGGAGTTAAGGAAAATGCTTTAATACTAGCAGAACGCTTTCCTGAAACTCTGCCTTTAATGATTCAAAAAATCAATGATGCTGATAAGCGGGTAGCTTTTCAGGCAGCTTTGAGTATCGGAAATTTCAATAATAAAGAGGTAATTGCAGCACTGGCAAGCGTTGTAGAAAAATATGGTAACGATGCGTGGTTTAGAAATGGAGTTTTAAGTTCGGACCCTGGTTCATCTCCGGAACTGTTAAAGACGCTTAGCCAGAGAAACTCATTTGTAAAGAATCCTGCTGATTGGAACGTTGCATTTCTTCAGGATCTGTCTACTGTTGTTGGAGCCAGAAATAACAAAGCTCAGGTATCGACTTATTTAGATCTGATTTCTCAACCATCCCTGAACAATGAAAAGATGCAAATTGCGTTACTTAAAGGCTTGAAAGCGGGTTTGATTAAAAATGAATCGACAAATATTCAATTGAAAGAAGCGTTAGCGCAGGTAAAACCTGATAGTTTGCAAAATGTAAAATCAGGTATTTTGACTTTAAAAAAATTGTACTAAAAGATCTACCAGGATGAAAGAGAACCAGGATAAATATTCGCGCAGGTATTTTATTGGAAAGTATTTTTATGCCAGCACGGTATTGTTGGGAGGCGGTGTTTTACTTGGATGTACCTCCTTAAAGTCAGTTGCAAACAGCATCCCGGAATCAAGTCCCGAGGGAGCTAGCCCTCAGACTAGTCAGGATACAATCAAAACAGGTGAAGGTAAAGTCGCACAACAACAAACAGCTCAGCAGAAAAACCCGTGTGATGATCTTACAGGTGTAAGTGCGGAGGAAATCGAAAAGCGCAAGAAATTGGCATATGTGACTAAGACCCCAATTCCAGATAGTCATTGCAGCAATTGCACCTTGTATCTTCCGCCAGCAAAAGATAAGCCATGCGGTGGATGTATGTTATTTAAAGGTCCGGTTCGTCCGGAAGGCTATTGTGCATATTGGGCACCTATAAGTAATTAGTAATTACCGTGCATTTTACAAAGAAAGCTGGAATCATTCTATTTTCATTGCTGGCAGTATTAAATGCTGAAGCTCAGAGTGTTAATAGCCCGATTAAATATCTTTCTTCCAGTACTGTACAAGGTGCTTCGGATGCTGTGATTGTAGAAAACACCCCGCTAGTCCATACCAAACAGGTTTTACCTGAGGGAAAAAATGGAAGCATTGTGCAGGATAATTTTAAGGCTCAAACCGAACAGGTCTTTAAAAATATCGCACAAAGTCTTGAAGATTCAGGGTCTCAAACTGATCACATTGTAAAATTGAATGTTTATCTGACAAACGTCAATTTGATATCTGATTTTCAATCAATTCTAAAGCGGAGATTCACAGAAGGAAAACAGCCAGCAATTACATACGCTATTGGGGAACTGCCCAATCCACGAGCCCTTATTGCAATAGATGCGGTTGCGGTTTCAAAATCAGAAAATAAGCGTGTCACACTCATCGGAGGAACCGGAACAGAAGCAGCTTCATCCGCTATACTACCTGCAGGGCCTGTTGTTTATGTTTCAGGTCAGGCCGCTAAGGGCGACCTCAAGCAGGCTACCAGGGCAACGCTGACTCAGTTAAATGAAACATTAACTTCTTTAGGGCTCTCCATGAATGACGTCGTGCAAATTAAATCATTTCTTACTCCCGTTTCTGGCCTGGATATCGTCAAACAACAGTTCGCCGAATTTTTTAAAAATGAAAAAATTCCCCCACTGGTTTTTGTGGATTGGGTCAGTTCTGATCCTGTTATTGAAATTGAATTGATAGCATCATCACACACACAAGGTGTGAAGAATCAGCAAGTTGATTTTATAACTCCTCCTGGTATGACATCATCACCAGTGTACAGTAAAGTCTCCAGACTTAATTACGGGAAAAAGGTTTTCTTGTCGGCCATTCACGGGCTTAGTGATGTGAATACTGACACAGAAGTATCAACCTTGTTTGACACAATGAACCGCCGCTTGCAAGCCAGCGGATCAGACTTCAATCATCTCTTAAAAGCTACTTATTACATTGATAGTGATCGCTATAGCAAAAGTTTAGGAGATATCAGGCCAAAATATTACGACCCCAAGCGGCCGCCGGCTGCATCGAAAGCTATGTTGAAGGGAATCGGGCCTGATCGTTCTGGGATTTCTATAGATATGATAGGAACGATTAAAGAGTAGCAGCAGATAGTAGTTCAAAATTTAATCCAGTAATTATTATTAACATTCGTTGTATACGAGAAAAAAATTATTATTTTCGGGTACGTAAACGTCGAACCTTTTCAGGAAAGAACGAACTGAGAATCACGATCTGTTAAGTTTATGTGAACAACCACAAATTATAGTCAAAATGAAAAATCGAAAAACTGACGCATCGAGACGCAAATTCATAAAACAAAGCTCTATAGCCGGAATGGCTACAGTTTTGACAATGGGTGCAACTTCATCAATTTTAGCCGGGACTTTAAACTCAGCGGGAACTCCAGCCATCCTGGGTGGTACTTCAGCATGGGATAAAGCTAGATGGATAAAATGGCCAATTTGGATTCCAGAGGCGGATGAAAAAGGAGTTTTGGATGTATTGAGAAGTGGTGTTTGGTCTCGGGCAGCCAAAGTTGATGAATTTGAGCGCGAATGGTCAAAAGCTTGTGGCGTTAAAAGGACTTTGACTGTTTCTAATGGCACCAATGCGTTGGTCGTTGCTCTGAATCAGTTGGATATAAAAGGAGGTGACGAAGTGCTAGTGCCTCCCTACACTTTTATTGCTACTGTGCAGGCAATTCTTGCCAACGGAGCTATGCCGGTATTCGTTGATGTTGATCCTGAAACCTTCCAGATTGATCCGGATAAGATCGAAGCGAAAATAACACCTAGGACGAAGGCTATTTTGCCAGTGCATATTATGGGCCTGCCGGCTGATATGATTCGAATCATGGCAATCGCTAAAAAGCATAATTTGTTGGTTGTAGAGGATGCTTGTCAGGCACCATTAGCTGAAATAAATAAACAGGGAGTGGGAACATTTGGAAATGCAGGATGTTTCAGTTTCCAAAATTCAAAAAATATAGCCATTGGTGAAGGCGGCGCTATAATCAGCAACGACGATGCTTTTATGGATAAATGCGTTTCTTATCAAAACCTTGGATTGCCTTATGGTAGTGCTGTTGGTACGATCGCAACAGGTAGCATAAGACTCGGTACGAAAGTGCGTTTCACGGAATATCAGGCAGCAATTGGGCTGGCACAATTGAAAAGACTGGAGGCTCAGACCGTGATCAGAAACGAAAATGCAGCATATCTGAAGTCGAAGCTGGAGAAAATTCCAGGAATTTTGCCTTACAGACTGTACCCGGGAGTGACCCGTGCAGCGTTTCACCTGTTCCCTTTCAGGTATAAACAAGAACAATTCCAGGGCCTATCGCGGGCAGATTTTCTGACTGCACTCAGGGCAGAGGGGGTTCCTTGTTCTAGTGGCTATGCTCCTCTGAATACCCAGGAGTTTCTTAAAGATGCCTTCGCTTCCAAGAACTTTAAGAAAATGTATCCTAAAGAATTACTGGATTATACCAAATACATGGAGCGTAATCAATGTCCTAAAAATGATCAGCTATGTTCTGAAGCAGTTTGGTTCACCCAGAATTTGCTGTTAGGTAGCAGAGAAGATATGGACTCTATTGTTTACGCAATAGACAAAATTCACAAAAACGCGGGTGCAATTAAAACCTCGATGAAGAAGTAATTCGTGATATTCGAATTTAGCAAAAATAAGATCAACATAATTTATGAGTAAAATAGACGAGACTGAGCAAATGGTAGATTTGCTGCCGTCTTCTGGGCTTCAGGGTAATTTAGCAGCGAAAACATATAACTCCGGCTTCCCCGAGGCACACGATACGTACAATGCGCTTTCTGCTGCAAGTGACGGAAGAATTTACTACGTTTTGTCTTCGGATCAGCTTGAAATAGCAGGTAGAATGTACGTGTATGATCCCGTTAGTGATAAAACTGAGTTGTTAGCCGATCTGGCGGATATTTGTGGTGAGAAACATTTAAAAGTTATACCCCAGGGAAAAAGTCATACCCGCTTTTATGAGTGTAAGGGTAAACTGTTTTTTTCCACGCATGTTGGCTATTATGAGTTAATAGATGGGATGGATCGTTTGCCGGTTAATCCTCCTTCCGGATATGGTCTATATCGAGGGGGACATATCTTGTCATACGATTTAACCTCCGGGAAATTTGAAGATCTTGCAATTCTTCCTCAAGGGGAGGGCATGGTATCCATGACCATGGACTGCGATCGTGCCCACATTTATGGCATCAGCTGGCCGAAGGGTAATTTTATTCATTATGATGTGAATAAGAATGTCCTGAATAATCTAGGTAGGATTTCCGGGAATGGGGAAGGAGGGACGCCAGGCAAGGATTTTCGATCCTTGTGCCGCTCATTGCTGGTAAATCCCAATACTGGCCTGGTTTATTTCTCAACTTCAGAAGGCGATATTTTCTACTACGATAAGGATTCCATTCAAATTAACAAAGTTCAGGATGTTAATCTGCGCTTGGACTATTTCGGAAAATATGATCCCACTCTTCCAGGAAGCATGGGCTACAATTGGAGAAAGATTTTTTGGTACAAACCAGAGAATGCCGCATATGGTGTTCATGGGAACTCCGGCTACTTGTTCAAATTTGAGCCTGGGAAATCTAAATTGGAAATTGTCCGGCGCATAACATCAGAGCTTTCGATGAAAAGCGGGTTGTTTGATCAATTCAGTTACGGTTATCTCGGATTCCAATTGGGACATGATGGCGAGACCATTTATTATCTTACTGGTGGACCAATATACGTTAATGGTAAACGCATAACAGGTGTTGAAAGCATTGCAAAGGGTGCTGCCAGAGGTTTGGAGAACCTGCATCTGATTACGTTCAATATACCTCACAAGCAGTATACTGACCATGGTCCGATATTCTATATTAATGGTGAACGACCCACATATGTCAACTCAATTGCTATAGGTTTGGATGGCGCAATTTATTCTCTTGCACGAGTCACTGAGAATAATCATACTCGAACTGACCTTATCAAAATTGAAAACCCTTTTGTGGAAAATAGATAACAAGTATTTTTTTCCACATAAGCGTTAATTTTTTTTTATTAATTAGATTATTTATTATATTCGGTTACGTAAACAATTTGGCTTGAAGCCTAATTGCTGAGGAAACTAGAGAATCTTTGAGCGGTGATTTAGCTTATCAAAAGTAGCTGTAATTTATCGAGTTTGATTATTGTGAATTTTCGTTATGGTGGTCGAACAGACGGGTAATTTTTTTATCACATATTTTAATTGGTCACATTTTATTTATCCAATCGCGGGCACGTACCCGTAATGCTTATGTCTCTCATTTAATCTGGATTTTAAATTATAAACTATGCTAAAAATTTACACAATGAATTTCAAAAAACAGAGGCTCCTCCCTGCAATCGCAGGGGTTGGGATGCTTATTGTTCTGCTTTTCAGTCTGCCCAAGCAGGTTCTATCGCAAAACTTAAAGACAGTTACCGGAAGGGTGACTGACGCTGGTGAACCTCTTCCCGGAGCTACAGTTAAAGTAAAGGGAACTAACAGGGGTACAACAACGCTTCAAAATGGCACATTCACTATTCAGGCAGCAAACAACGAGACCTTAGTTGTGGGCTTTCTGGGAATGAAAACTCAGGAAGTGGTTGTCGGAACAAGAACAGCAATTAACATTGCCCTGGAGGTAGAGAGTTCTTCTCTTAGTGAAGTTGTAGTTGTAGGATACGGCTCGGTAAAAAAACCTGATCTTACCGGATCGGTGGGAGTTGTTCCAGTAGAAGACATGACTAAAGCGCCTGTGGGTTCTTTTGCGGATGCTTTGGCCGGTCGTGTGGCAGGGGTACAAGTAACTGCCAGTGATGGTCAACCAGGAGGTGGTGTAAATATCACCATCCGTGGAGCTGGATCTTTAACTCAAAGTACTGCACCATTATATGTTGTTGACGGTATGCCGATAGAAGGCCTTGCCCCGGAAAGTATAAACCCTGAGGAGATCGAGTCAATGACCATTCTAAAAGATGCTTCATCCACGGCCATTTATGGTGCCCGGGGCGCGAATGGTGTTATCCTGATTCAAACTAAACGCGGTAAAGCAGGCAAACCTGTTCTCAGCTTTTCGAGTTCATTGGGACTGCAGGCTACACCAAAGAAAATGGAGTTGATGAGCCCCTATGAATTCATAAAATACCAACAGGAACTCAATCCAACACTTGCTACAACTACCGGCTATTTTGCGTACGATCCTGCCCTAGGAAGAAACAAAACACTGGATGATTATAAGGATGTAGAAGGTATTAATTTTCAGGATCACGTTTTAAGAACTGGGGGTATAAATATTAATAACCTTTCTCTTCGGGGTGGTACTGAGCAAAGTCGATATTCAATCTCCGGGTCACTGACTGATGTCTCAGGAACGATCATTAATACTGGTTCAAATCGCTATTCAGGCAGGATCACCCTCGATCAGAACATTAGCAATAAGATCAAAGCGGGTATCACCGGTAATTACAGCGGATTTTCACAAAGCGGACAGGTTGTAAACCAGGGAGCCATACAAAGTACTCCAACGGCATACGTGCTTGCCAGAACGTGGATGTACCGACCGATAACACCAAAAGCAAATTTAGACCTGTTAGAAGAAGTTCTGGACCCAGATGCTGTGAACGCTTCAGATTTCAGGGTTAATCCATTCATAGATCTGGAGAATCAGCACCAGATTGTAAAAAACAATATATTGGATGGAAATGGCTTTGTCACCTACGATATCACAAAGGACCTTCAGTTTAAATCGACGGCCATTGTGCGTCTGGATAAAGAATTTCAGGAACGTTTTTATAATTCAAAAACATCTCAGGGAGGACCTAGTCCAAGCAATACTAACGGTGTAAATGGCTCTGTAAGATCAATACTTCAGAACAGCTTTACCAATGAAAATACATTAAATTATAAGAAGACTTTTAATACTGATCACACGATAACAGGTTTCGGTCTATTTTCAATAAATACCGTAAATACGGCCAACGACGGATACAGTGGTAGACTCTTGCCTAATGAAAATCTGGGTATTGACGGACTTGATGAAGGTGTGTCGTACAATCCGGTTTCAAGTTCCAGTAGAAACAGACTGGCATCTTACGCCACTCGTTGGGATTATAGCTATAAATCAAAGTATCTTGTAACAGCACTCTTCAGAGCCGATGGATCATCTAAATTCATCAACCATTGGGGCTATTTCCCTGGTGCCGCTGTCGCCTGGAACATGCAGAAGGAAGGATTTTTCGCAAAAGCATTTCCTGGCGTGACCACATCAAAGTTAAGAGCAAGTTATGGTAGTAATGGAAATAACAGGGTAGGAGATTTCGATACCTACCGTCGTTTAGCCCAAACCCTTGATGGATATTCTTTCAATAACGGTTCACCTAGTGGAGCAATTAACGTTTCTGCTGTAGGTAATCCTGAATTACAGTGGGAAAAGGTAAACCTGTTAGATATGGGTTACGAATTAGGTTTGTTCAAAGGACGTGTGAATTTCGAGGTTGATGTCTATCGGAAAACCACCGAGAATTTACTTCTGAACGCAACCCTGCCTCCGACTACCGGATACAGTTCAGCAATTAAAAATATTGGACGGCTACGAAACGATGGTCTTGAGTTTACTTTGAATACGGTAAACATCAATAAGAAGGACTTCGGATGGGAGAGTAATATTAATATCAGCTTTAACAAGAACAAGGTTATGCAGCTTACAAGAGGACAGCAAAGCCTGAACTCAAACGTGGCTTATGTTTCTCAGTTCACAAGAGCATTATATACTGCTGAAATTGGTAAGCCTGCTGGTTTAATGATAGGCTATATCTGGGATGGTAATTACCAGTATTCGGATTTCGATGAGACTTCTCCAGGTGTTTATGTTCTTAAGCCAGGTGTTTCAACAAATGGAGCAGCAAGAAATGCTGTGTTTCCCGGAGATATTAAATACAAAGACCTGAATGGTGATGGCACGATGACTGATGCCGACTTTGCAATAATCGGTCGCGGCCAGCCAATACACACTGGTGGATTTTCGAATAACTTTACCTACAAGGCATTTAGTTTGAACGTATTCATGCAATGGTCTTATGGAAATGACATTTACAACGCAAACAGATTGCTGCTCGAGGGTAACAGTAATGGATATGCTAATATAAATCAGTTTGCTAGCTATGTGAACCGTTGGTCACCTGAGAACCAAACAAATGAGAACTACCGCACACGTGGTCAGGGCCCAATTGGTTTCTTCTCTTCAAGAGTTGTTGAAGATGGTTCTTACTTACGTCTAAAAACCGTTGCATTAAATTACGTTCTACCGTCTAAGCTAATTCAGAAAGCCTATTTAAGCAGTCTTAGCTTTAATTTGGCAGCGCAAAACTTATGGACGCTGACTAACTATTCAGGTATGGATCCCGAAGTTTCAACACGTAACAACGTGCTTACCCCAGGGTATGACTATTCATCATATCCTAAGTCACCAACATTGGCTTTCGGTATAAAAGCATCATTCTAGACCAGTATTAATTCGAAAGAAATGAAAACAAAACATTATATATTCGCCATAGTCTTACTGTTAAGCCTGGGCTCATGTAAGAAGTTTCTGGAAACAGAACCTACGGATTTCCTGAATCCAGACAATTACTATGAAACAGAAGCGCAGCTTCAGTTCGCCAGGGCGGGAGCATATTCGCCACTTGGAGCGAACGGCCTTTGGGGTTCCTGGGGAAATTACCTGCTTGGCTTTTCGGCAGATGAGGGATACATGAACCGTGCAACTCTTACTACCGGGCCATGGAATTATTTTTACAGCACCGGTGATCAGTACCTGACCGGGATGTGGTTGAATCTTTTCAACGGAATTAACCGGGTTAACGTAGTACTCGAAAACCTTGATAAAAATCCTGGGATAGCACAATCCAAACGGGATGGTATACGTGGAGAAATGCTTTTCCTGCGAGGCTATTATTATTTCACGCTAGCTCAGTATTTCGGCGGAGTACCTATTAAAACTGCTTCTACAACGTCTGTGGTTGATGTCGATATTGCCCGTAATTCACTGAAAGAAGTATATGAGCAGATTCTGAAAGATATGACAGCAGCAGAGCCTATGGTGCCCTCAATAGCTACCCTTGGCTATTCAGGAGCTATCAATAAATCTGCAGTTCGTGGTTTGCTGGCCCGTGTTAACTTACATATGGCAGGCGAACCGTTAAAAGACAAAACCAGATATGCTGAGGCGGCTAAATGGGCTAAGATGGTTATTGATGATGCAACAGCCGGCCACGCTTTAAATGCCAGCTATCCGCAAATCTTCATCAATCTGGCTCAGGATAAATATGATATTAAAGAAAGTCTTTGGGAAGTTGAGTTTTGGGGTAACGGAACCGATCAGTTCGTGGAAACAACTAATAATGGCTGGATAAACGGACCAACATCAGCCAACCCGGTAGCGAGGGCAGATGCTTACATGAGCATCACATCTAAATTCTATGATGTGTTTGAACCTGGGGACAACCGTAAATTCTGGAATATTCCGTTATTCAATTATACAGGTAACGTTACACCTGCTGTACCGGCTGGTACTAAGACTCTGATTGCTGAACAAACTACAGGGGCTACAAAAAACACACGAACTGTTGGAAAGTATCGTAGGGAATTTGAAACATTGTTACCCAGAGCAGCAACCACTACGCCGCAGAATGTAATATTGCTAAGATTTAGCGACATACTGTTAATGTGGGCCGAAGCGCAAAATGAAATAAGCGGTCCAACACCGGAAGCAATTGAGGCGGTTAACAAAATTAGAAGAAGGGGCTGGTCAACCGGCGTTAAAACGATAACTGTTACAAATGGTGGCGCTGGATATACCACCGCTCCTACGGTAACTTTTTCAGCTGGTGTGGGTGGTAATACAGCAACTGGAGTTGCTACCATCACTGCCGGTCGTGTAACTGCCATCACACTAAACCGTGATGCTACTGGTATTAAATTCAATGAAGAAGGGGACTATGCGACTGCGCCTACAATTACAATAAGCGGCGGGGGAGGAAGCGGAGCAACAGCTACTGCAACCATTCATAGCAAGACAGACGCCAACCTGGCGGCATCTAAAACTTCCAGTAAAGCGGCTTTCCTAACAGCAATCCAGGATGAAAGATATCGAGAGTTAGCGTTTGAGGGTTTGAGGAAAGGCGATTTGTTACGCTGGGGTAATTTCCTTTCTGTTTACCAGGATATGGGTGATCGCCTGCAACAGGATAGCCCTGGGGCTTTCTATGTAAACTGGTACAAAAATGCAAGTGCAAAAGATCTGCTGATGCCAATACCGAACAGCGAAATGTCGACAAACTTGAAAATGACACAAAATCCGGGTTGGTAATAAACTAAATTTTAGAATAGTAAATATGAAATTCAAATATTGTACAATTTTACTGGGTGTACTGTTTATGTCATCCTGTAAAGAAAATCTGGAAATAGGGGTACCCACATTTGATGTGAAGACGGCAAAAACGAGCTACAAGGCTGGTGAGAATGTTGATTTTGACATTACCGGCGGAGAAACCCACATGATCTCATTTTATTCCGGTGAAGTTTTAAAGGAATATGCCTCAAGAGAAGGACGTGTAATTGACGTTTCAAAATCGGGGATAACAGGATCCTTCACCAGTAGTGTCCAGCTTGGAGCTCAAACTAATCAACTTGCGATATTGGCTTCGACAAACTTCAATGGCGATTATAGCAGTGTTGCAAAAGTGAAGGCAGCAACATGGACCGACATTACAAGCAGATTTGCTTTGGGTACTGGTACGGCTTTGCTGGCTTCTGGCAATAAAGATCTTAGCGACCTTGTGGTGGCGGGTAAGCCGCTTTACATTGCCTTTAGATTTCTTACCAAGCCTCAGGCAATTAACGGCCTTACACGCCAATGGTTTATTCAGAGCTTTTCTATAAACAGCAACCTGAAATTGGACAATTCTATTACTCTTCCAATTGTTGATCAGGCTTCTGCGGGTTTTAGGATCATTGACGACAATGCCAACAATGCTGCGAAAGCATTGTCTTCTGTCAGCGCAACAAGGGTGACCCTTCAGGGAAATACTTATTTACACCCGGGTTTGCCTCAGTTCAACCAGAATGATCCTATTTTTGATCCTAAAAATCCTATTTACGACCCGAATTCACCATTATTTTCTGCAACAGCAAAATATGTTCCCTTTGTGCCATTTGATCCAAACAGTCCGTATAATGATCCTGCCACGGAACATTGGGCAGTATCTAAGGGTATTATGATTGACAAGGTAGATTTGGGTCCTGATCGTTCAACACCACTTAAAGGTCTGCCGAATCCAACGATTTCCAAGCACTCATATATCTATACAAAACCTGGAAATTATAAGGCGGTATTTATTGCTGCCAATAATTCAATCGATGGTGACAAAACGGTGATCAAAGAAATCAATTTGACCATAACACCTTAATTTTGTTTGTTGTGTTTTAACATAAAAGGATTAGTCTGCTTCAATAGCCTAATCCTTTTATGTTTAATACGGTTTTTATCTTCGACGTTTTTATCTTCCATAACCTATGACCCTTATCGTCAAGTCTTTCCTGCTCATAGCAATCTTTCTAAATCCGTTTTCCTTCTTTTCTGAAGCCTTTAAAATTCAGAATGAAACTTTCAAATTTTCAGAAATTGGGCGAAAGGCTTCGGTTCCAACTGAAAAACAAAGGAAACAAGTTTTGAAAAAAATGGAACAGGTCATGGGTAAGCTTCCAAGCCGAAGTAAGCTTGTTCCCCTAGATATTAAAATTATAGACAGTGTCAGAGAAAGCAGTTTAACCCGATATAATTTGACTTTTAGTGTCGCGAAAAACGAGCGGATATCAGCTTATCTTTATGTGCCACATCAGGGAACTGTTACCAAAAAAAATGCTGCTATGGTGGTGCTTCATGGAACTGATCCGCTCGGTAAGGGTGTTGTTGATGGCCAGGGTGGAAAGCCAAACCGTGCGCATGCCCGTGAACTTGCAGAAAGAGGTTATGTAGTGATAGCCCCGGATTATCCAAGTTTTGGGGATATGAAAGAGTATAATTTCGAAACAGACAGATATGAGTCGGCGACGATGCAGGGCATTTTTAATCACATGCGATGTGTTGATTTATTGCAAAGCAGAACCGATGTAGATCCTGATAAAATAGGGGTCGCCGGTCTATCGCTTGGCGGGCATAATTCAATGTTTGTGGCAGCATTTGACGAGCGCATAAAGGTTGCAGTTTCTGCAAGCGGCTGGACACAATTTGAATATTATAATATCGGAGATGACGCTATTAAGCGATACGGCGGTCGGCTGGGACCATGGGCGCAAACACGCTATATGCCCCTTTTCAAAACTAAGTACAATTTGGATGGAGACAAGATTCCATTTAACTTCGATGACGTAATTTCTGCTATCGCTCCGAGAGCTTTCTTTTCTGTCTCTCCGATAAACGACGCTAATTTCGATGTGAAAGGTGTTAAAGCTGGAATTGAATTAGCCAAGAAAACTTATGCCGAATATGATGCTGAAGACATGCTTCAGGTCCGTTACCCGGATGCAGGGCATGATTTCCCTGTTTTAAACCGGAAAGAAGCCTATGCTTTTATCGACAAGGTGCTGGGCCACATCCCCAGAATTGCAGAAATAAATTAAAAATCAGTTGACCAAAAATAAACCTATACAAACAAAAGGATGAAAATTCCAGGTATTTACTTAACGCTCTTCTTGCTGGTAGTTTCTATTACAGGAACAGCGCAAAATAATAAGTCACAAACTACTTCGAACAGTTCATGGAGGGTAGGGGTTGCTAAGGTGATCATTACCCCTAAGCAGCCAATGCCGATGGCAGGTTTCGCATCCCGTACTCACTCCTCAGAAGGCAAATTACATGAGCTTTGGGCTAAAGCCCTGGTATTTGAGGATCGACAAGGTAAGAGAGCCGTAATGGTGAGCAGCGACCTCTTAGGCTTTCCAAAAAGTATCTCAGATAACATCAAAAAGCGCATAAAAACCAAATATTCTCTGAACCCTGATCAGATACTTTTGAATAGCTCTCACACTCATTCTGGACCGGTTTTGGGTGAGGCACTGTCAGATATTTATGTACTTGATAACAGTCAGCGGGAAGAAATTAAAAAGTACTCTGCGGCACTCGAGGATATGATAGTTAACATGGTAGGAGTGGGGATCAGAGATCTTGAACCCGCGGATGTGTTTGCACAAAATGGAGTAACAAGATTTCAGGTTAACCGGAGGAATAATAATGCTGCATTATTATCGCAACTTTCAGAATTACAGGGCCCAAATGACTATGCTGTGCCGGTAATAAAAGCCGTGAATGCCAAGGGCGACCTCAAAGCGGTAGCTTTTGGATATGCATGCCACCCAACAGTTTTAAACGGCTATCAATGGTCTGGAGATTATCCCGGTTTTACACAATTAGAGCTCGAAAAAGCGCATCCGGGTACCACAGCGCTCTTCTTTCAGAGTGCAGGGGCCGATCAAAATCCCCTGCCGCGGAACACCGTTCCGCTAGCAAAACAATATGGACGAGAACTTGCAGCCGCGGTTGAACGTGTGCTTGAAGAGGATATGCGGAAACTTGATCCCTTGATCGTGACCACCTACTCAGAATTGCAGTTGCCGCTACAGGCTGCACCAAGCGAAGCTGATCTTATCAAGCGGGCAGCAACTACTGCAAATGCTTATGAGAAAAGATGGGCTGAAAGAATGCTGGCCGAAACTCGTTCCGGACAGAAAATGATTACATCTTATCCTTATCCGGTACAGGTCTGGACCCTCGGCGGCCTTCCGGTGGTAAGCCTTGGTGGAGAGCTGGTGGTAGAATATGCGATAAAAGTTAAGCAAATGCTTGGGCCCGATTCTTTTGTCTTCGGCTATTCTAATGACGTTATGAACTACATTCCCTCATCCACAATCTTGAAAGAGGGGGGCTACGAGGGTGACATTGCCCACGTGGTTTATGGTATGCCTTCAAAATGGCAGACAGGAATTGAAGCAAGTATCATGAATGAGATTTTCAAGCTTGCTAACGAAGCCGGGGTGTTTAAAAATAAGTAACATTATTAGGGTTAAGCACTAGTCTTTTTTTTAATTTCACATTTAATTATATATTTACGTGTACGTTACCGTAAGGCTTCATTATGACCAGATCACTTATTGCCGCATTACTTGCCCTTTTATTATTCAAATCAACTTCGTCAGCATTTACAACACTTTTAGGATGGGATCAACAGCCCAAAAAGGAGTGGATTAAGCTATTTGACGGAAAAAGCCTTGAGGGATGGCATCACTTTAATAATAGGTCTGAAATCAAGAACTGGAAAATTGAAGACGGTGCTCTTGTTTGTCTTGGAGCAAAGGGGCCAAGCGGATCAGGCGATATTATAACTGATCAGGTATTTGAAGATTTTGAACTGCGCTGGGAATGGAAAGTTGACCAAGGCAGCAATAGTGGGGTATTTTATCATATCGTCGAAGATCCTAAGTACAAACGTGCTATTGAAACCTCTCCGGAATATCAAATAATCGATGACATTTCATACCCGGCAAAGCTCGCGCCATCACAACTTACTGGTTCTAATTATGATATGCACGTTGCAGGCTCCAATAAGAAACTTAAACCCGTGGGCGAGTGGAATACCAGTAAGATTGTGTTTAAAAACGGTAAGGTGGAACATTGGCTGAACGGCAATAGAATAGTTAAGTTTAAAGCCTGGAGTGAAGATTGGAAGAATCGAAAAGCTGCCAGTAAATGGAAAGATTTCCCTGATTATGGTATGTCTGGCAAGGGCAATATAGGCTTGCAGGATCATGGAAATAAGGCTTATTTTAAGAATATAGAAATACGGGAGTTATAATTAAACATTAAAAGAAATTCTATACGCATGCATATCAATAAAACTTGTTCGTCCTTAAAAGTGCCAGTCCTTGTTATTAGCTGCTGCGCACTGTTATTTGCCAATAGTTGTAATACCAAAACAGAATCTATGGATAAAGCTGATGAAAAAATACGTATCGTAACTCTGGATCCGGGACATTTTCATGCAGCTCTTTTGCAGAAATCGATGTACAATGAGATCGATTCCGTGGTTCACGTATATGCGCCTGAAGGATCTGAAGTAGATAACCACATGAAACTTGTGGAAAGCTATAATACCCGCCCTGACAATCCTACTTCCTGGAAAACAGAGATGTATAAAGGAAATGATTACCTGGATAAAATGTTCAAGGACAAAGCCGGTAATGTGGTAATCATATCTGGAAATAATAAAAGTAAGTCTAAGTATATCACTATGGCAATTGATTCAGGAATGAATGTCCTTGCTGATAAGCCGCTTGCAATTGATGGCGACGGCTTTAAGTCGCTGGAAAAAGCTTTCGCCGCCGCCGAAAGGAATAATGTCCTGCTGTATGATATCATGACTGAGAGATACAATATTTATTATATCCTCCAGCGGGAACTCAGCCTGGATAAGGAGTTATTTGGGACTCTGGAAAAAGGGACACCTGATAATCCGGGTATCCAACAGCAAAGCGTGCATCATTTTTACAAAAATGTTTCCGGTAAGCCGCTTGTCAGGCCTGTATGGTTTTTCGATGTAGAACAGGAAGGACATGGCCTGGTTGACATCACCACGCACATGGTCGACATGATCCAATGGCAATGTTTTCCGGAGATAGCCTTAGATTACAAAAAAGATATTACAATGCTTTCGGCAAGGGAATGGGCAACGTCGATCAGTCCTGCGCAGTTTACTAAATCAACCACCCGGGAACAATTCCCGGATTTTTTGCAGAAATACGTGAAAAACAATCAGCTTGAAGTTTTGTCCAATGGCGAGATGAATTATAAGCTGAAGGATATTCACGCACGGGTGTCGATTCAATGGAATTTTGAATCGCCACAAGGATCTGGTGATACTCATTTTGCTCAGATGAGGGGAACTAAGGCAAATTTAATAATCAAACAGGGTGAGGAGCAGGGTTATAAACCAGTTGTTTATATCGACCCGCTGAACAATTCAGAGCAGAGTGTTAATGATGCTATTGCGAGACTGCAAAAAAAATACGCTGGTGTTTCTGTTAAAAAAGCTGGAAAGTTGTGGGAAGTAGTTATTCCTGAAAAATTAAAAGTAGGTCATGAGGATCATTTTGCTGAAGTTGCAAAAAAATATCTTGGTTACCTTAAAACGAAGCAGTTGCCTGCATGGGAAGTTCCCAATATGCTGTCAAAATACTATACCACAACTCAGGCCCTGGAAATGGCCAGGAAGAAGTAATCCCGTAAAAGAATACACTGATACATTTATATATTTTTTTGAATGACTGAATTAGATTTATTAGAACAAGAGTTACTAAAACCTTCCGACGCCCTTGTTGCGGATATTGCTAAGATTGAGGGCGATATTATAATTCTGGGTGTAGGTGGAAAGATGGGTCCCAGTATGGCTAAGCTAGCGCGTAAAGCGATAGATAAGGCCGGGATAACTAAACGAGTAATTGGCATCTCAAGGTTTTCAGAAGCGGGGACGCGTGAAGAGCTGGAAGCTGAGGGTATTGAAACGATTGTTGCTGATCTCTTGAATGAAGATGACCTGGCATCATTGCCGGATGCTCCTAATATTCTTTACCTTGCTGGTACAAAATTCGGCACCACCGGGAAAGAGCCATTTACCTGGGCAATGAATTCATACTTGCCGGGGAGAGTTGCCGAGAGATACAAAAACTCACGAATTGTGGCATTCTCTACAGGGAATGTTTATCCGTTTGTGCCGATCAATTCTGGGGGACTGTCAGAAGAAGTGACGCCGGCACCGGTAGGTGAATACGGACAATCTTGTCTGGGGCGTGAACGTGTATTCCAATATTTTTCTGAGCGCTACAAAATCCCGACACTCATTTACAGATTAAATTATGCTATCGATCTGCGCTACGGCGTTATGCTTGAAATTGCTAAGTCGGTAATGGCCGACAAACCAATTGACCTGACAACCGGGAATGTGAATGTGATCTGGCAGGGCGATGCGAATGAAATAGCTATCAGGTCCTTACTGCATTGTGATGTGCCTGCCAATATTTTAAATGTAACAGGACCCGAAACCTTGTCAGTAAAATGGCTGGCAGAACAATTCGGCCTGTTACTGGATAAAAAACCCCAGTTTGTAAACGAGATCCAGCCAATGGCCTTATTGAATAATGCGTCAAAAGCTCACAAGTTATTCGGGTACCCAAGAGTTACGGTGCGCCAGATGATTGAAATGACTGTCGCATGGCTTCAGGCTGGTGGCAAAACAATAAATAAACCAACGCATTTCCAGGAGAGAAAAGGCCAGTTCTAAAATTTACTACAATACCAAGCATGTCATCAAAAACACTAAAACCTGAACTTAAATCCTTGTTAAAAAGCGGAACGGTTATTCCAGCCCACCCACTGGCTTTAAATGAGTCCCGACAGTTTGATGAAGAGCGTCAACGCGGTTTAACCAGATACTACATGGCTTCAGGCGCAGGCGGAGTTGCTGTAGGAGTTCATTCTACTCAGTTTGAAATACGGGATCTTAATATTAACCTTTTCGATACAGTTCTACGAGTTGCATCGGAGGAAATTGACGCGGCTTCCCTTGATCGTCCTTTTATTAAAGTTGCCGGGATTTGCGGTCCCACTGCGCAGGCAATTGCAGAAGCAGAGACAGCCTTGAAATATGGATACGATATGGGTTTATTGAGCATGGGCGGTTTACAAGACTGGACAGAAAAAGATATCCTTCAAAGAGTACGGGCTGTGGCTGACATAATACCAGTTGTTGGTTTTTATCTGCAGCCATCTGTAGGAGGGCGTATTTTTACGTATGAATTTTGGAAGGAATTCGCCGAAATCAAAAATATTGAAGCCATTAAAGTTGCAGCATTTAACCGATACCAAACCTTGGACGTTGTGAGAGCAGTTTGTTCCTCAAGCAGGGCAGAGGAAATTGATTTGTACACGGGTAATGATGACAACATTGTAGCCGACCTGTTAACGACATACAGTTTTGAAGTTAACGGAAAAACTGTACAAAAAGAGTTTGTTGGTGGCCTCCTTGGGCATTGGGCGGTTTGGACGCACAAAGCAGTTCAGTTGTTGCAGGAAATTAAAGCGTGCAAAGCAAACGGGAATAAAGACCTTGCACAACTTCTTACAAAGGGAATTGATGTGACCGATATGAACGCTGCAATCTTTGATCCGGCGCATAGCTTTCACGGGTGTATTCCAGGAATTCATGAAGTTCTGCGTCGTCAAGGCCTGTTAGAAGGACGCTGGTGCCTCAATCCAAACGAAGAGTTATCTGCAGGACAGATGGAAGAAATCGACAGAGTATGTAAAGCTTATCCTGAACTCACAGACGATGACTTTGTGAAAGAATTACTGGCCCGCTGAAGGGAACAACACCAGAACCTTATGCTGAGAGGAAGTCATGGACAGAAGAGAATTTGTTAAAAGTGCTGGAATTATGGCTGCAATTGGTTCACTGGATTTATCTGATATGGCTCATGCTTCTTCAAGTGCTGATAAAATTATCAGCGTTACAAATACCCAGTCGAATTTCGAGCGGGAACCATTATTGAGGCCATTCGGTTTCAAGGGGGGCTACCTCACCGAGCTTTGGCAAATTGCTTCGCAATTACAATCATCTTCCGGAATTACCAAAATAGGGATTGCCACTCAAAGTGTCCTCTACGGTGATGCAGATTTGTTTACACTTCATTCAGAAGCTGGTGGTAATGCTTTGATGTACGTCCTGGCAAACAAAGCGTTGGATTTAGTAAGGCAAAACCCATTCAGAACGCCAATTGAATTGCTTGAGAAAATTTTGCCACAGATTATAGCCGAGGGTAAAAAAATTACAGGTAAAGGGGACCTTAATATCAATTTCATCTATAACGCATTGGTAAGCGTCGACAATGCAGCATGGCTGGTTTATGCTGAGGAAAACAAGCACCATACGTTTGACGCGATGATTCCACAGTATTACAAGCATGCATTGTCCCATCGTAACGAGAAGATCGCGATCATGTATCAAATACCTTATGGGATGCCGATGGGAGAACTGGTAAGCGCAGCGAATAAGGGTTATTTCGTCTTTAAGATTAAAACCGGAAGTCCAGGTACGCAGGAAGAAATGCTTCGGGCAGATATGGAAAGGCTCACCCTGATTCATAATACTCTGAAAGACTTGCGAACAGACCATACTGCGGATGGCAACATGATTTATACCATGGATGCCAATGCACGCTACGATAAAAAAGAAACCCTCCAGAAGTATCTTGATCATGCAAAGAGAATAGGGGCATTCGACAGAATACTTTTATACGAAGAACCTCTGAACGAAAAGAATGAAGAAAATGTATCGGATCTCGGAATACGGGTCGGTGCTGACGAAAGCGCGCATGATGAAGCTTCAGCCATAAAACGACTTGATCTCGGATATAACGTTCTTGTGCTTAAAGGGATCGCCAAAACATTAAGTATGTCGGTTAAGCTTGCTAAACTGGCCGCTGATAGAAATGTTCCATGTATGTGTGCCGACTTAACCGTTAATCCTATTCTTGTCGATTGGCATAAAAACCTGGCCGCTCATCTGGCTCCATTCCCGGTAATAAATATGGGATTGATGGAAACGAATGGTGATATGAATTACACTAATTGGGACGTCATGACTAATTATCACCCGGCTTCCAATGCTTCATGGTTTCAGCGTAGAAATGGTGTTTTTGAATTGAATAAAGACTTTTACAATCGCAGCGGGGGTATTTTCGAACCATCAGGCCATTATGATGGAATGTTCAAAACACGCTAGTTCACCGCGAGATGAGAAGTGTAAATAAATACCAGGTTTTCTCATTTTTTTTGTGTCTTGGATGTGTTCTATGCTTTTCGGTTACCAATATTCATGCTAATCACAGCAGGTCCGACACCGCACTTTATAAGAAGATCGTACCCCGGACCCTTGATCGTTCCACCGGCATCCGTGGAATAAATATTGTTGTTCCCGATCACCCGGATTGGAAAGCCCTGGGTAGGAAATTGCAAATTCTTTTTGAAAGTAAGGGGGCTGCTGGAACAAAAGTCTCAGTCGACAGCCCGCAAAAGTTTTCATCAGGGTGGACTGGCAATACCCTTCTTCTTGGGAATGTCGGTAACAGCAAACAAATGGCGCGGCTTTATGGCCTAAGATTATCCTATGCAGATGCAATTTATCCAGGCAGTGGTGGGTATCAGCTGCTAACACTTGTTAACCCATTCGGTCTTGCCGGAAACACCATAATTCTCGCGACATCGGATATTGAAGGAGCTAAAGCCGGTGTAGCGCGGTTGTCTGCAATAGTGAATACAAATACCAACAATCTCCTGCCATGGATTTTCGAGGCTGAATTATCAAGCACTGCCAGGTCGTATTTTAACCGATCTAACAAACCTACGTCAGATCGTGAGGCAGAATTGCTTGACCGGGCAAATAGTCTGCTGAAAGCGGTTAAACCGGTTAAAGGCAGCGAAGTAATTGCGGATGCCCTGCTTGCCGTTCTAACTGAACTAAAAATCTACGGAGAATACTACCAGCTAACTGCTGATCCTGTTTTTGGTAAAATGTATAAGGCATTGTTCCTTGGTTATGCCCGGTTTGTTAATACATATCCTGACGCAGCTCTTGCCCAGCTTCATGAGAGAAGAAATATGTGGATTCAGGGTGAAAAGCTTTTACAAAATTGGTCTGTGCTGGAAGCCTCTCCCATTTTCTCTGATTCCGACCGGAACGAAATCCTTTCCGCACTATACCTTACCTGTAAAGCAAATGCAGGCGATCGATACCTTGTAATTGCCCCCGAGAGAGCTCCAAGATGGAATCACGAGATTTTTCCAGCCATGTCAATTGTTGGATCGGTCTTCTATTTTGATAAGTACTTTGAATTACCCGAAGTTAATGAGTGGTTAAAAGCCGGAGAAAGAATATTTAAGGGAAATACGTCCTATATCAGTATGGATGAAGGCTCCGACTACCTTTCGCATCTGCCAATGGTGAATATCGATTATGCCATGGCGACCGGAGACCTTAAGTATATTGATAAAAGGCTACGGCCCAGTGCTGATCTCCATTCGATGATGATTGATAATTTGGGCACCCTTTCAGGAGGTGGTGACACTTACCCATTCGGTATGAGCAGTGCTTATTCCTGGGGTCATTCTCAAGTCCTGAATGCCGCTTCATGGTATTATAAGGATCCGATATATAACTTTCTCCTTGAGCGCACGAGAACGGGACCCTTTCCCGGACAAAAACTCCCGGATCTGAATTATCCTGTTCATCGTTATATCGTAAATACTGAAAGTATAAAAAAGATTGGTACTTCTTATCCACGAGTTCAGGCACAAGAAATTGAGTCAGGTGTTTACGACGAGCTGCAGCGTTTAGAAGGTGGTGGAACACTGAAAGTGGAACAAGGAGATACATTTCATAAACTGACCTTCAGGTCGGGGTTTGGTACTTCTAATCCCTATTTGATTCTAGATGGTTTTTCCGCGGGAAAGCACGGGCACCAGGATGGGAATGCCATATTAAATTATAGTGCCAACGGCCGGCTATTTCTGAATGATCGCGATTATATTCAAAATACACCAGAATACCATTCCGGCCTGGTAATCGTAAAAAATGGTCAGCAATTCAAAAAGCCGCCTTTGGTGAAGCTGCAATGGGTTGCCGATATCGAGGGTACGAGCTTCAGCAGGAGTACTGTTCATTCTTACAATGGGGGCGACTGGGATCGTACGATCATAAGCCCGGATGGAGAATTTTTCATCATTTACGATGACTTGAAGATCAAAGAGCATGGCAATTACATGGTCAGAAACCATTGGCAATCCCTCGGATCAGCAAAAATTCACGACAATGCATTCGATGTTGAACAGGATGGGGTTACCATGCGAATCCAAAGCCTGACTAATGCTTCGCTTAGGATGAAAGATATTTACGGACACTTCAAGAAATACTGGAAAACAGTCTATCCTTACCCATATGCTGATAATGAAACCGTTTTGACCGAACTGAGCCAGGAAAGGAAATATGAACCTGGTGATAAAGTGTCGTTTATCAATGTTCTATCCAGTCACACTGACAAAAACAAGGCATGGAAATCGAAACGATTAAATGAATCAACAATAGAATTAACTGATGGAGTAGAAACCTGGTTTACCTATACAGGCGAAATTATAGATCAGTTATTTAAAAGTAACGGTATTTTACACCTCCAGGGTAAGGATGAATTGATTTCAGCCGGGGCAACAAAAATAAATATCGGCAGTACAGCATTACAGTTTTCTAAACCTGTATTCTTTAAGATTGATTTGAAACAGGGCAAATGGAAAACCTACAGTCTGAATAAAAGCAAGCTAAAATACAATGACGCGGGGGAGCCTATATATGAACATGCCCTCGACTCCGGCCAGGTAGATATGGGATTGTTAAGCAGCGGAACAATGTTGCAGGTGCTAAATGCTGGTACAACTCAGACTGATTCCATTGTGCAATCAACCAAAGAAATTGTTTCATTTCCAGGCGACAAGCTTTACTCATTTGAGGAAACTGTGACCAGTTCGGCGGCTGGCGATTTGGATGGAGACAAGAAAGATGAAATCATACTTGCAGGTGAAAATGGAAAAATAACAGCTATAACGTCAACCGGCACCGGGTTATGGAATTTTACAGCAAAAGGCCGGATAAACGAAATATCAATTCAGATGGCAGGTAATCGGCCGCTGGTTTTGATTGCTACTGAAAACTGGTTTGTGCATGTGCTGGATTCCAAAGGGAATGAACTATGGAACTATAAGTTTAATGATGATCAAACTCACCGGGAATATAAAGGGAATCTATTGGGGATAACAAACATCCGGCTCGCCAATACAAAAGGAAGGGGAGAGGAACCTGTCGTGATGGTGGGAACACAATTCCGTTATATCTATGAACTCGATCTGCGAGGTAAATTACTTTCTGACACCTTGCTTTATTTTTACGGAATTGAGGATATGGAATATGCAGATCTGGATGGTGACGGAAAGGATGAAGGAGTGTTTGCGCTGGAATATTATTACTACGCGTTGCGAAAAGGGAAAGATGAGATTGCTGGTAAAAATGGGGGGCCAGGATTCAAGGTTGCAGATGTGATTAAAAATACTAGCGAGGGCGGATTACCGGGAGTCCTTTTGGGATCCAAACAAAGTGAAATTCGCCTTATTCATTTTAAGGATAAAATTAAAGAGCAATGGGTTCGGAACGTAGGAGGCGAGGTTAATGATATACGCAATAATGATTTTGATAACGATGGGAAAAATGAGATTCTCGTTGGCACAGAGGGCTTTCAATTTTACGTACTTGATGAATCTGGCAAAGTTGTTTTCCGGAAAACTTTGGGTGACAGAGTGTTGAAAGTAGCAGGGTTTACCAGAAATTCAAAAACCAATTACCTTGCTGCGACCGCCGGTGGGCAGCTTTCTGTCTTGTCTCCCTCTGGCCAGACAAAGAAAATAATCGAGTATCCTTCAGAGATAACGAATATTATCTCCCTAATGGGCAATACAGAACCGATTGTTGTACTCAAAAATGGGGAAATCTTTAGAGTGCGATAAGCAGATTTACACCAGATTAGGGTTTTGTCGATTGGTGTGTAATTGCAAGTGTGTCCAGGGCTTTTTTTACACTGCCCGACTCAAGGAGCATAGCTTTTGCTGAGTTATAGTCGCTTGATCCTGTATTGCTCATAAGCATTTTCACTGCCCGGTCTGTAATTTTATCATTTATAAGTTTCACATTCACCATCTGGTTGTCCAGAACATGACCAAGTTTGGTCATTGTCGTTGTGCTGATCATATCAAATATCATTTTCTGAGCTGTTCCGCATTTCATCCTGGTGCTTCCGGAAACAAATTCAGGACCGGTAATAACTTCGACAGGTATGTCGGCCTCAGCTGCTATCGGCGAGGCAGGATTACTTACGATACACGCAGTAGTGATCGCATTTTTTTTGCAACTCTTCAATGCTGATAATACATAAGGCGTAGTACCGCTTGCAGAAATTCCCACTACGATATCAGCTCCCGATACTCCCTGTTTTTGTAATTCCTCCCATGCAGCTTCAACATCATCTTCCTTTTCTTCAGGTGCTTCTATAAGGTGTTCCAATCCTCCTGCCAATACAACATTAAATACTCCCTTTTGTATACCGAATGTGGTTGGTAACTCAATGCAGTCAAGCACGGATAAACGTCCGCCACTACCAGCTCCAACGTAGAAAAGCCTTCCTCCCTTAGATATCTTTGCAATAATATTTTCGATCAGTTCATTTATCCTGGGTAATGCTTTCTCGATTGCCTGAGCAACTATCTTATCCTCATTGTTAATGTGGGATGTAAGCTCTGAAACGCTCATTTTTTCAAGGTGTCGGTATTTTGAAGCTTGTTCTGTAATCCGGGTCATGACGATCGATTGTGATTTTTAAATATAAAATAAATTTACGTGTACGTAAACGTAAAATATTATTAACTTGGATTATTAAATGATTTCTATTCTGTAAAAAACTCAAATGGGAAAAATTAGCCTTTTGGTTTGCTTGTTATTCTTGATTATTTCGAGGGCACTTGCACAACAAAATGTCGATGGAGAGATAGTGATTAATCTCAATGCCATCAGCGGTATGCAATTCGATTTGGTGCGCTTCAATGTAAAGCCGGGAGTGAAAGTTAAAATCAACTTTACGAATACGGATGATATGGCTCATAATTTTCTTATAACAAAGCCAGGTTCAAGGCTGGATGTTGTTAACGATGCGCTTAAGCTCGAGGAAAAAGGACCGCAAATGAACTATATCCCGAAATCTCAGAATGTGCTATGGTCGATTCCGGTAGTTTCCACCAATCAAACTGCGACATTAACATTTAATGCACCTAACCAGCCCGGTGCCTATCCGTATGTATGTACATATCCAGGTCATGGCTTTATAATGTATGGTGTAATGTACGTATCAAATGATGTTAACATGCCGGACCTGCAAACGGATCAGAACATTCCACCATCCCGCCGCGAATCAAAAGCTGGGCAGGGCTTAGGGCCGGTGAAAGCCACCCCGCTTTCTGATGCAAAAGCACATCATGTCAGTCATCCTTACGATCTGGTTCCCCCATTTCTTTACCGAATTTTTATGGATGATTCCGGTCCGGCTTCTATTGCCGTGAGTTTACCTCAGGATATTTCTTACTGCTGGGACACAGGTTCCTGCCGGCTTCGGTATGCCTGGACTGGTGGATTTCTGGATAATACAGCTATCTGGAAAGGCCATGTGGACGCCAATGCAAAAATATTAGGTACCGTTTTTTATCGTGAGGCCTCGGAGTATCCGGTGATAATAGGCAATTCTGACAAACAGGCGATTGCTGAGTTTAAAGGCTACAAGCTTATCGATAAGTATCCGGAATTTCATTATCAGTTGAATGGTGTCGATGTTTTCGAACTGATCAAACCAAAGAACGACGGGAATGGTATCGTAAGAAACTTTCGCATACCAGATGCTGGCAATACCGTGTGGTTTTCAGGCAATTCAACTAATGCCTCCCTGGAACACAAGTCTTCTGCCGGAACATGGGTAGACGGCCGGTTAAAGCTAAGTCCGCAGGACGCAAAACAGTTCAGCATAACAACCACCAATTATTCGCTGCTATTTAATACACGGAGAAAGAAAAAATGATGAATTTAAAATTATGTCGGTTTTTACTTTTTGCTTTTTTGCTGGGAACCCAGGATCTGCATTCCCAAACCCGTGCTGAATCCTCCTATACTGTTCAAAACATCGCAATGCCCCACGGCCTCATGGCCGAGACCGGTGGACTGGCTTTTCTTCCTGACGGCCGACTGGCGGCCTGTTTCATCAGGGGGGAGCTGATGTTATATACTCCACAAACCAAAGAATGGAAAGTCTTTGCAACGGGTTTACATGAACCACTGGGTATTCATGCGGTTAGTAATTCGGAATTTATTGTGATGCAAAGGCCCGAACTCACACGTATCAGGGATACTGACAGTGATGGTGTAGCTGACCATTATGAAACCCTGACAGACGATTTCGGGATTTCTGGGAATTATCATGAATTTAACTATGGCCCCGTTCAGGATGCGAAGGGCAACCTTTATATCGCACTGAATACGGCATCACAGGGCGGAAGTGTCCGCCCGGAAGTGAGAGGCCCATTGAACCCTTTAGGTCGCGATATGACACAAGGAATTTATGAAATGTATTCTGTAGTGCCTTATCGGGGATGGGTCATGAAACTGCCGGCAGGAGGTGGCAAACTGCAGCCTTATGCTTCGGGTATGAGATCTCCGAATGGAATGGGCTTCGATCTGAAAGGAAATTTGTTTGTTACAGATAACCAGAGCGACTGGGTTGAAACAAGTACATTATATCACGTTAAGGAAGGTAAATTTTACGGTCATCCGGCGAGTTTAGTTTGGCAAAAGGAGTGGGCTGGAAGAAATCCGTTTATTAGCCCGGTTGACGAACTTGACAAGATCCGTACAAAGGCTGCGGTTCTATTTCCGCAGGGCATCATGGCCAACTCACCCTCTCAGCCGCTTTGCGATATCACCAAAGGGAAATTTGGGCCGTTTGCAGGTCAGCTTTTCGTCGGTGAAATGAACCGCGATCGTATTGTTCGCGTAATGCTTGAAACTGTTGCTGGCGAACTGCAGGGTGCCTCAATTCCATTTATCGATGGACAAGGCCTTAGGAAGGGTAATAATCGCCTGGCATTTGCCCCGGATGGCAGTTTATGGGTTGGGCAAATCGCGTTTGGATGGGCAGGTGATCAGGGAGTTCAACGAATCGTATTTAATGGGAATCTTCCTGCGGATGTGCAAATGATGAATCTAACTAAAAACGGTTTTGACCTTACTTTTACTCAGCCTGTTAATAAAAGTCAGGCAATTGATGCGAATAATTATAGTTTCAGACATTATTATTATAAATATCAGCGCAAGGTGAAAAATGCAGGCGCAGATGTCACTGACCAGCAGGATATTCAGACTGTTCCGGTTAAAAGTATTAAGATTTCACCCGATGGCTTGAAAGTCTCACTCGTGTTAGGCGAATTGAAGGCAGGTTATGTATATGAGCTCAAACTTGGAGATATCACAACGGCAAAGGGACGCCCGCTGGATAATAAATTGATCTGTTATACCTTAAATAATCTTAAACCTTAAGTGCCGGGAAGTTCTTATTTAATAAGCAGGAGAGAATTCGCTATGCAATCCATGGTGACGGCAGCTGGAGTTGGCCTAGCGACTCAACTAAAAGCCGAATCTGTGGGGATAAAAAACGGAATTTTTTCCGGCGGCGTTTATCCTTCTTACAACATAATGCAAGAAGTGCGAAGCTATCGAAAGATAGATGCCTATGCAAACGCTGTCCAAACTCCCGCACAGTTTGAAACTCAAATCCGACTTGCTGACCTCCTTAATATTGAGAAGCTAATTACAGCGGTGCCGGTGGCCAAAACCATGGGTTCCAGCCGCGAAGAGATCCGGGCTTATAATGACACCGTTGCCAATATTCTCAAAGCTTATCCGGGCCGGGTATTGGGGCAGTTCACCGTTAACCCCCTTGATTCTAAAACAGCATTGGAAGAAATCCGCAGATGCACAGATCTTGGGATGATAGGTATGAAATTATTCAATCACGTGAAAGTAAATCATCCTTCAGTGTATCCAATCATCGAAAAATTCATCTCTTACAACATGATCATACATATCCATGGTGAAAGCCAGTTAGGGGTTGGCGGATACAGGATGAAATACGACGTTAAAAACAACCCGGGAATTTCCGTTCCGGAAGATTTTATAGAAATCGCTAAGAGATATCCCGAAGCAATGTTTCAATACGCACATATTGGCGGCGGGAGCGACTGGGAGTACGCGTGTAAATGTTTCACTAATCAACCCAATATTTATGTCGACACAGGTGGCAGTAATAACGAAGCGTATCTGGTAGACTTTGCCGTACAATCGCTAGGTGAAGACCGCGTTTTTTTTGGATGTGACGGATCCTTCTACCAGGGTGTCGGGAAAATATTATCATCTGATATCACCCAACACCAGAAGAAAAAGGTTTTTTTTGATAATTATAATGAAGTTTTAAGGAAGTCGGGTAACGGCATCAATTAATAAAGACAGGGTCAGGAATGGATAAAGTTTTACAGAACTTATGTCAGTAAACATCAATAGAAGGAAATTTGTAAGCAGATCGACAATGTCCTTAGCCGGGCTCATTGTTAGCGGCCCGGTATTGGACGCAACTGAGTTCGGAGGCCATTCCGGCTTCATGCCGGCCTCCGCCCGTCCTTACGACTTAATGAAGGATGTGATGAAATATCGTAAGATCGACTCACATGTACATTCTGATCTTTACGACGGTCCACCAGAAAACAATATTGCATTTATGGATAGGCTTGGGATCGAAAAGATGTTCATATCCAGACCTGTAACTAGCGGAGAAGGTACCCCAAAGGATTTTCGTCATTACAATGATCTGACCCTAAAAGCAATGAAGAAGTTTCCGGGGAGGCTTACCGGTCAGTTTACGGTCAATGTACCATATCAGAAAGAGTCGTTAGAGGAAATACAGCGGCGCGTGGACCAGGGTATGGTTGGATTGAAAGTCTATACCCAGGTTAAGATCAACGATCCACTCTTTTATCCAATTATTGAAAAGATGATCAGCCTTAAAATGATCATTCACATGCATTCACACTGCCAGCTTGGTCTTGGAGGATATCGGATGAAATACGATACGGGAATTCGTCCTAATACCTCTATTCCGGAAGACTTCGCGGATATTGCTAAACGATATCCGGAAGCCATGTTCCAGTACGCGCATATTGGAGGCGGTGGCGACTATGAATATGCATGTAAGATGTTTACCCATTTGCCTAACATATATGTAGACACATCGGGGAGTAATAATCCCGAGGGCATGGTAGATTTTGCTGTTAAGCAACTCGGTGAAGAAAGGGTGTTTTTCGGTTCTGACAACTGTTATTATCAGAGTGTTGGCAAGATCCTGGCGTCTGAACTTACAGAATCCCAGCGCAAGAAAGTTTTTTTTGAGAATTATAATAAGATATTGGAAAAGTCAGGTAATAGTATAAAATGATCGTTTTGAATAAATAACAACTCGCTATGTCCGAATTATCACGTAGAAAATTTATTGCAGGTACCGCGGTATCGGCTGGTAGCTTGGCCCTTTCAGGTGGGTTGATGGCATTTAAAGAGCCTCAGCACTTACACCCGACATCTGATACGGATACTCCGCGGGCTAAGTATGATATCATGCAGGATGTGGCGAAATACCGGAAATTAGATTCGCATGTTCACGTTAATCTAGCCAGCACGGATGCGGAAGTGCAGAAAAAATATGCGGAAAGTCTGATCGATTATTCTAGACGACTGCAAGTTCAAAAACTTGTTCTATCAAACCCGGTAACCCGGCTTATTAACGGAGTTCCGGACGGCAGCCCAGAGGCATTTATTCGCAATAACAACATCGTTCTGGCAGTGATGAAATTGTATCCGGAAGTACTAACTGGAAGTTTTACGTTCAACCCGGTGCATGCAAAAGAATCGATGGATGAGATCAAGCGATGTGTAGATCAGGGTATGACAAATGCAAAAGTCTACTATCAAACGAAGATAAACGATCCTTCCTATTATCCTATCGTCGAGAAGATGATTGATCTCAAGATGATCATTCACTGTCATGCTGAAGTGCAAATAGGAGTTGGGGGGTATCGCATGAAATATAATGGCTTTAAGCCCAAAAACGTATCGATTCCGGAAGACTTTGTTGATATCGCGAAAAGATATCCTGAAGCGATGTTCCAGTACGCACATATTGGCGGAGGTGGCGATTGGGAATATATGTGTAAGGCATTGAAAAATAGCCCAAATGTTTATGTGGATACTTCAGGTAGTAATAATGAAGAGCATCTTGTTGATTTTGCTGTGGCACACCTTGGAGAAGATCGCGTGCTATTTGGATCCGATAATTGCTATTATCAAAGCGTCGGAAAGATCCTGGCTTCAAACCTGACTGAGACCCAAAAAAGGAAAATATTCTTTGAAAACTTTAATAACATACTAAGAAAAGGAGGCAGAAATGTTGATTGATATAAATGCGTACGTTGGTAACTGGCCATTTCAGCAAATGAAATATAATACCTGCGAGCTCTTGCTGGACCGGATGAACAAATTTGGAGTGGATATTTCAGTGATCAGCAACCTCAATGGCATTTTCTACAAAAACACGCAATCAGCAAATGAGGAACTACACCAGGAAATCCGCTCGGCCAGAAAATTCAGTGATCGCTTTATTCCATTTGCGGTTATAAACCCAATTTATGCTGGGTGGAGGGATGACCTGGAAACATCTGTTAAAAAAATGGGTATGCGGGGAGTTAGGATTTATCCCAAATATCATGATTTTGGGATCACCGACCCGGCTTGTATAGAGCTCGTCAAACGTGTTCGCGATTACGGACTCCCGGTTGCATTCGAATATCGAATGGTCGACAGCAGGCAGCGTTCGTGGATGGATATTGATTACGTTGTGGGAACCACCAAGCGTGAATGGAACCTGAAAGATATTCTGCCCATAGTCAAGGCTGTACCCGATGCAAAATATATGATCCTGAACTATGCGAACGCAGCCGTGTTAACACCGGATGAGATGAATTTGGTTAAAACTGCCGATTTAATATTTGATACCTCCGGCAGAACGATAACTAATATGTCTGAATTTCTTAAGCTGTATGGCACCAACAAATTTGCCTTTGGAACTCATTCCCCAATCCTCGATTATTTAACAGGGCAGCTGAGGATAGAGTCTCTTCAACCCTCGGAAGCGGATGAACGTGTAAAAGAGCAGCTCAGATCCGGTAATGCAAAGAAGATGTTAGGATTAAGTTAAAGCAGCTTAGGTTAAACATTAAAGCCTTTAATTACTTCATCAGATGTTGTCGTATAATGGCCGAACATCTCCAGCAATAGGATCGCACCATTTGTCTGTAACAATTCAGCCTGGGTTTCTTTATTTTCCATGCCTGTTGTGCAATCGCGAAGCAAAGTAACCGCATAGCCCCTGTTTGTCATCTGCGTCGCACCATAGTCGCGACTGATAATACAAGCATTGGTGTTAAACCCGGCGTAGAGCAAAAATAATATTCCTTTCTTTTTGCAATAGCGATGAAGTTCTTCCCCGTTTGCAACAACTGCCTCGTTTGCTTGCGGTATTACTTTAGGATGGAATGTAAGTTCCGGCAATGCCCGCCTTTCAGCCTCGCGGGGTTCTGCAGGTCTTCCGAATGCTTTGTATGGTCCCGAACTATTACGAAATTCAGCGGGCGGCCACGAATCAGCAGGCGGATTCATCTCTGACCTGGAAATGAGTTTAACCCAGTTAGGATGCTTCATTGCTGCCTCCGGAGAAGGTGCATGGATTACCTGCATACCTTGATCTCTGACTTTAGCCAGCAGCGGCACATATTTCTCATTGATGATCTTTTCGGCCCGATCTTCCGTTTCTTTAATGTAATGCCGCTGCCAAACGTCAAGCAGAACCAATGCTGTTTGAGAAACCGGAAGCTTCCAGTCCAGGTTGGCGTAACGGGTATTTGTTTCCAGCCATTCCTGTCCAGGGTCCACATGCCATCTGTGATAGCGTGGCCTTAAGTGCAGGGTTTTTCCATCAGGAACAGCGGGCTGAGCTTTAGGGATATTTTGGCCCAGTGATTCAAAGGGCATTCCAATGCCAAGGGCGGTGCTCATCCCCGTTAAAGAAGATATTTTAATAAATTGTCGTCTTGAGTTTCCTTTTGTCATTTGGCGGTATGTTCTTCTCTGCGGGTACCTACACAAGATAAGGGAAACATATAATTATTCCAATATTGCTTTACATTTTCGCGCCATAAAAGGATGTCTGCCCATTATATATTTACAATTCCCAGGTACTCACTATTTGAAATATATTGGCGGTCATCGGATACAAAAGCAATCCAGGTATGCCATTCACCCTTCACACCGGGTATTTCAAGTGAGTCACTACCTGCGGATCGTCTCGCACCGCTGCTGATCATCACCATGCTGGGATATTTGACCTGATAGGCAAGGAGCATCACCTGATCAAGCCATTCGGGAACTATACGTTTACCTGAATCTGTATAACTCGAATTATCATCCCAGGTGAATATAATTTTCCCATCAACATGCTGTGCGGAAGCATTTTGAGCTCCCTCCAGAATCCCAGAACTAACCCGCGTTTTAGAATAATCCAACTCTCCATTGTCATTAAACGCGTTAAGCAAATTCCATGAACTGGCTGAATTATGAGCAGTATTCCCTTTCCGCCTGGCTTCAAGATGAAAACCAATTCGTATAAAAGGCATGATGTGTTTCAGAAAAGATTGCACCTGGGTAAATCTGCTTCGACTTACCTTTTGATCCGGTGATCCCTTTTTGTTTTTTGCCGATAGCCTGGGGATGCCTCTGATCACCCACTTGCCAAGCCGATAATATCCTACAAAGCTTCCTGCCTTTCCGCTGAAACCGCTGTTCGGTCCTCCTGATAGAATTCCCATAAGTATCTGTAAATGTTTAACATAAATATAATGAAAGAATAATATTGCCTCCAAATGTTATTCAGTATTAATTCATATTTAACATACATTTAATACATATTTTATTCGTCATTAACTGTCATATATCCGACCAATATCCGACCAATACCCGACCAGTATCCGAACTATAATGCCTGCAATTAATCATCAGGTAATGTCAAGACATACTCCAATGATTGGTTATCGTCGGGTCTGTTGTATGGTGAAAAAAATGTTCTCGCGCCTCGGCAAAGCAAGCTTCCGAAAGAAATTATCAAAGACTTCGCCCATTTTCATTCTAAGTGGTTCGATATTATCGCAATGGGACAATAATCCTTTAGTCTTCAATTGATAATTATGAAAAACCAGAGATATAAGGTATTATTGTTGAACGTGTTAATGAAGCGAGATATTAATGAAAAAAAGAGTTACTGAACTGACCGGTGTTAAGGAAATCGCCCGACGAGCAAATGTATCGATAGCGACTGTTGACAGGGTAATACATAATAGAAAAGGAGTTTCTGCCGAGACAAAAGAAAAGATCAACAAGCTTATTGATGAACTTAATTACAAGCCTAACTTGCTAGCACAGAGGCTTGCGTCAAGAAAAATACTTCGGCTTGCAACGCTGATACCTGAAAGTTCAAAGGAAACAAGTTTTTGGGATGCACCATTAAAAGGGATTGAGCAGGCAGGGTCAGAAATTGAACAATTCGGTATCGTCCTCGATAAATACTTCTATGATCAAAACTCAATTGACTCATTCGTTAAGCAAACCAAAGTCATACTTGAAAGTAAACCGGATGGAATTTTGCTCGGGCCTTCATTTATAGACGAATCTGTAATTTTTACAGACAAATGTCAGGAGTTGAACATTCCTTATGTATTAATGGACTCGGATCTCCCTAATAAAAGCAGTTTAAGCTATATAGGTCCGAATCTTTATCACAGCGGTTACATGGGCGGGCACCTTATAAGTTATCTGACAAAAGAAGGGGATAAATTATTGATTGTTAATATTTCAAAGGAGATTGATAATCAGCATCATTTGCTCAAGAAAGAAGAAGGACTAAGAGCTTATTTTAAAGACCACAATCGGACCGGAAACATTGTAAAGCTGGACATAAAGGAGGTTGCAGATGAAGCCA
The DNA here is from genome assembly GCF_900168015.1 of Daejeonella lutea. Lineage (GTDB taxonomy): Bacteria > Bacteroidota > Bacteroidia > Sphingobacteriales > Sphingobacteriaceae > Daejeonella > Daejeonella lutea. The sequence goes on from NZ_FUYR01000001.1 coordinate 443,474, forward strand.
TAGAGCAAAGTCTTTCCAAAGCATTTAATGAATCGGGGGACATCAAAGTGGTTTTCGTGACAAATTCACGTGTATCTAAAGTCGCCCGTTTTATTGAGAAGACCAAGCATGATATCATTCTGATAGGGTATGACTTTCTTACTGAAAACGTGGATTATCTGAAAAAAGGTATCATAGATTTCCTGATCTGCCAGAAGCCCAAACAACAGGCATACCGGGGAGTCATGTCCCTGTACCAACACCTTGCATTTGGTACGACGGTTGAAAAGATACATTTCATGCCGATCGATATCCTCACAAAAGAGAATGCCGACTTTTATCGGAATTGAGAATAATTCGCTTTCCCGATTCGTATTTTTTTTAACACAGTATTCCTAAGCTTAAAACAATTAGTATATTCGGGTACGTAAACGTCAATAAAAATTTAACATAAGGATTGAAATGAAGCAAGATTATAACCGCCGCAAATTCATCAGGGCAGCAGCGATAGCTGGGATTGGTTTAGGCATGGCAGAGAGTATTTTACCTTTTAGTAGCTACGCCAATTCAACGAAGAAAGCTGGCAAAAGAGTTGGAATTATTGGATTGGATACTTCCCACAGTGTGGCCTTTACAAAAAGTCTGAATACTCCCGGAGCAGGGAGTCAATATAAAGGTTATACTGTAGTGGCGGCATATCCTTATGGAAGTAAAGACATTCAAAGCAGTGCGGAACGAATTCCGGGATACATTGAGGACGTAAAGAAGCTAGGGGTAGCGATTAGTCCATCGATAAAGGATCTGCTCAGCAAAGTTGACGTTGTATTATTAGAAACTAATGATGGCAGGATGCATTTAGCGCAGGCCCTGGAAGTGTTCAAGGCGGGCAAGCCAGTATTTATCGATAAACCGGTTGCTGCTACGCTGGCTGATGCAATAGCAATTTTTAAGGCTGCTGAAAAGTATAAAGTTCCTGTTTTCTCCTCATCGTCGCTGCGATTCTCAAATGGCGCCCAGGAAATTGCCAAAGGAAAAGTTGGAAAAGTTCTCGGAGCTGACACCTATAGCCCATCCAAATATGAACCAACACACACCGAGTTGTTTTGGTACGGCATTCACGGAGTTGAAACCCTTTATACTGTAATGGGCACAGGCTGTAAATCAGTTGTCCAGGTAAATGCTCCAAATACTGATCTTGTTGTTGGAACCTGGGATAATGGCAGGGTAGGTACCTTCCGCGGTATTCATGAAGGAAAGCAGGTGTATGGAGGAACAGTTTTTGGAGAAAAGGGCGTTTCAGAAATCGGAAACTTCGGAGGTTATGATCCTTTACTTGTTAAGATAATTGAATTTTTCGAAACAGGTATTCCACCAGTAAGTTCTCAGGAAACACTCGAGATATGTGCATTTATGGAGGCTGCTTACGAAAGTAAGAAGAACAATGGTACACCAGTGACTATTGAATCCAGATTCAAGAAAGCGCTCGCAGCGAAGTAAAAATGAAACATCTAATGTATTTTCGATGGAGGATAAGCATCTGTTTAACAGGTGCACTTATAATTCTGTCGTCAACGACAGTGCTGTCGCAGGTAACACCAAATCCTTTAAGGCTAGCTGTATTCGATATTGATGCAACACCACCTGTAGGAAGTCAGCTGACCTATGATCCGATGGTTAATAACTGGGATATGGGGTTACGGGCGAAGGGCATTGTAATTTTAGGGGCTGGTGACCCGATCGTAATGTGTTCAGTGGATTGGATTGGAATTTCCAACGAAAGTCAGGATGAATTTAAGCGGGTGATGGCCTTAGCGGCCGGAACAGTTCCATCCAGGGTGGTAGTCCATGCCATTCATCAGCACGATGCTCCCACATCTGATCTTGGTGCCGAAGTAATCATGAAGGCTGCAGGAGTTTTACCCGGCGCTTTTGAAGGTACTTATACCCGCGACCTGATCGAGCGTTTAGGGAATGGTATAAAAAAATCAGTACTTGCGGCCTCACCATTCACACATGTTGGAACAGGACAGGCGGAAGTATTTAAAGTATCGTCAAACCGCAGGATTCTTGGTCCTGACGGCAAGGTCAAGTATACACGAACATCAGCCACGAAAGACTCACTCATCCGGGCCGCACCTGAAGGTCTGATTGATCCTATGGTATCATTAATCAGCTTTTGGAATAATGACAAACCCTTAGCGGTGCTAAGCTATTATGCATCCCATCCTCAAAGTTATTATCGTACGGGTGTGGCAAATCCGGATTTTCCCGGGATAGCACGATTCATGCGGCAGCTCGCCGTTCCCGATGCTCTACATATCCATTTCAACGGAGCCGGGGGTAACATAACTGCCGGCAAATACAACGATGGTGCTAAGGAGAACCGATTGATATTAGCCGAGCGACTCGCCGATGGTATGAAACGTGCCTGGGAAACCACCAAAAGGGAACCTGTAAGCCCGGCTTCCATTCGCTGGAGCGCAGAACCGGTGAAACTTGTGCCCGCCGCGGGAATTGAAAAGCTGGAAGCGGGATTGAAAACCGAGACATCCGTATTTATCGCTAATAACATTTCCAAACTGGTATGGCTGCGGCGGCTGGAGGCAGGAAAGAAAATCGATATTTCCAGCCTGGCATTAGGTAAAGCCAGAATACTTCACCTACCCGGCGAACCCTTTGTAGAATATCAACTTGCAGCGAAAGGCCTCAGACCTGATCTGTTCGTGGCTGTTGCCGGATATGGCGATTATGGGGTTGGTTATATCGGAACAGCGGTAGCTTACGGGCAAGGCGGCTACGAAACTGGGCAGGCCTCTGGAGTTACAGCCGACGCTGAGGGAATCTTAATGAAAGCGATTCGCAAATTATTGGAAAAATAAACGATCATTAGATGAAACCATTGTTCATAGGCAAGCTGGTGCTCCGGAAAATGCAGATTGGTCTGATAAAGAAGTTCTTTGCCTTAGTTTGTATTTTGCTGAGTCTGGACCAAGCGTTCGCCCAGAAAATAAATTCGTCCCACCAAATGATAGACGCCGGTGTTTCGACTATCGATATCACGCCGGCATGGCCTGTGCGGCTTGCAGGATTTGCAATTCGAAGTAAGTCTGAAGCCGAAGGTACTTCGCTGCCATTGCATGCAAAAGCCCTGGCACTTGGAAATGATAGTCAGGGTGCTTCAGTGATAATCACTGTCGACCTTATCGGTATCCCATGGAAGGTTACTAAAGAGGTTGCAAGACGTCTGTCAGTTAAAACAGGTTTGAAGCCCGCTCAACTAGCGATCAGCGCATCTCATACACACTCAGGGCCTGAACTGGGCGATCTATTAAATATTTTGCAGTATAGAAGCGCTACCGCTTTTAGTGATTCTTTGATATCCAAAGACCAGATGAATCATATTTCATTATACGTGGAACAGCTTACAGACAAACTTGAGCAGGTTGCTATAGAGTCCTTAAATAACCGCAAATCATCTTATGTTGCATGGACTCAAGGTAAAGTCGATTTTGCTAAAAACCGGAGATTGGCCGACGGGCCCGTAGATCATTCCTTACCCTTGCTTAGAGTAACTGATACAGCGGGAAAGCTCAAGGCCTTATTTTTAAATTATTCCTGCCACGCTGTTACACTCGATGGCTCTAATAATAAATACCACGGGGATTGGGTAGGTGAGGCCCAGCGTCTTATTGAATTAAATCATCCGGGGGTGACCGCACTGCATGCCGTTGGCTGTGGTGCCGATGCAAATCCGACACTAACAGGACTGGAAGGAAAAACTCCTTTGCAGCGAATAGATCATTACGCTTTAAAGATTGCCGACGAAGTGAACAGACTGTTGAGCACTAATTTTCAGCCGCTAAATAAAACTCCTGAAGGCAAGGTTAAGATTATAGAACTTCCATATGAGCATGTTCCGACTATAAAGGAAATGGTTGCGCAAACCGAGGATAAAACTGTTAAAGGATATTATTACCGGTTAGCATTAAACGAGATCGCCAGGGGCAAGGTTATATCCCCAAGCTTGACCTACCCAATTCAGGTTTGGACATTTGGCAAGGAACTGGCAATGGTTTTTTTAGCCGGCGAAGTCGTTTCAGACTATTCTCTTCGTATAAAAAGGGAATTCGACATAAAACGTGTATGGGTTAATGCTTACTCGAATGACGTCCCCTGTTATATTGCTTCAACACGTGCTCTGAAGGAGCCAAGATATAGCTATGAAGCTGTCAGCTCCATGTATTATTATCACAAGCCATCCCCATTTGCACAGGGTGTTGAAGAAATTATTATGTCTGCTGTTCATGATTTAATACCTTCGAAATTCTTAACAACAAAATAGCAGATACTTCGAAATGGCCGATACAACTAAAAAAATAAGAATACTGGTAGTAGGATGCGGAAACATGGGTGCGTCTCATGCGAAAGCTTATCATGCATTCGATGAATTCGAAATATGCGGGCTGGTTTCGCCCGGAAAAAGCAAGAATGTTTTAAACGAAGCCCTGGGTAACAAATATGATTTATATGATGATTTTGAGGATGCCCTGAAACAGACTCACCCCGACGCGGTATGCATTTCTACCTATCCAGATACGCATGAGAGCTATGCGATTAAGTCATTAGAACAAGGTTGCCACGTATTTATCGAAAAGCCGCTTGCTGATTCCGTAGAAGGTTCTATACGCGTAGCTGAGGCCGCTAAAAAGGCTGGAAAGAAGTTGGTTGTAGGATATATTCTGAGACACCATCCATCATGGGAGAAGTTTGTGGAACTTAGCCAGCAATTGGGCAAGCCGCTTGTGATGCGAATGAATCTGAACCAGCAGAGTCATGGAAACATGTGGAATGTTCACCGTAACCTGATGAAAAGCCTCAGCCCTATTGTGGATTGTGGAGTTCATTATATCGATGTAATGTGTCAGATGGTAAGGTCAAAGCCGGTGCAGGTGAATGCCATAGGTGCGAGGCTGACTGACGATATACCGGAGGGTAATTATAACTACGGACAGCTGCAAATTCGGTTTGAAGACGGCTCAGTTGGCTGGTACGAAGCAGGATGGGGACCGATGATAAGTGAAACCGCATTCTTTGTAAAAGATGTGATCGGGCCTAAAGGCTCCGTTTCTATAGTAGCAAAAGATGCAGGGGGAGCAGGGAAGTCAGACTCTGTGGAATCGCATACAAAAACTGAATCACTGCGATTCCATCACTCCAGTATCGATAAGGACAATAATTTTGTGAAGGAAGACACCTGGATTAATCTAACCGATGAACCAGATCATCAGGAGCTTTGCAACCGTGAGCAACGATATTTTTTGAAGGCAATTCAAGAGGATGTCGATCTTACTGATCATATCCAGGATGCTGTAAATAGTCTTCGAATTGCATTTGCATGCGATGAGTCTGTCAGGACAGGCAATGTAGTTTCTCTTCTCTAAAGAATCATGCTATGATGTCAAGTATATTTGTTAACTTGGATCATATTCGGTTACGTACACGCTAATTTGTAAAATATTAACCTGTCCCTAAACAACTGTTATGTTTAATGATCTGTCAAGAAGAAAATTCATTGCTGCGGTAACTACTACAACTGTTGCAACAGCATTGTCCAGCAGTATTCCATCCTTTGCTAAACCAGCAACAAACAAAGCCGGGAAATTAGCACTGCTTGGTGGCACACCTGTTCGCGCCAAAGTATGGCCCCAATGGCCAGCCATGCTTGCCGATGAAAAAATGATGGAATCCATTAATAAGACCACAAAAAGCGGTATTTGGAGCAGGATACAATCGCCCACGGGCACTGTTGCGACTTTTGAGAAGGAATATGCAAAGCTCATGGGCACGGAATTTTGCATTGGTACAGGATCGGGTACACAGGCATTAGCAACTTGTGTTGAAGCGATGGATATTGGCCCGGGGGATGAGGTGATAACCTCGCCATACACTGACTTTGGAACGATTTCGGCGGTTCTCACGAGCCGGGCTTTACCAGTTTTAGTTGACCTGGACCGGGCCTCATACCAGCTTGACGCCGCATTGATTGAGAAAAAGATAAATAAAAACACGAAAGCCATAATTCCGGTGCACATGATGGGAATGCCTTGTGAGATGGATAAAATAATGGCTATCGCAAAAAAACATAACTTAAAAATAATTGAAGACGCATGTCAGGCTAACTTTGCTCATTATCAGGGCAAACAACTAGGCACAATAGGGGATGTCGGTTGTTTCAGTTTCCAGGCAAGCAAGCAAATTGCCTGCGGTGAAGGTGGTGCTATTATCAGCAATAATGCTGCTTTAATGGATGAATGCTACACGGTTCAGAATCACGGTACAAATCGTAAAGGCAGTAATGTAACTATTGGTCCTAAGTACAGGATGAATGAGTTTGAGGGTGCGATCCTCATGGGGCAGATCGCATCAGCAAGAGATCGTTTTAACCGTCGCAATGAAAATGCGAATTATTTGATCTCAAAACTCAAGGGATTCGCGGGTCTTGTGCCTCAAAAACAGTATGCTGGGACTGAGAGCGGCGGTTACTATCATTTCGCCATGAGTTATCATAAAGAACATTTTAATAATGTTGAACGCAGTAAGTTTCTAAAAGCAGTTGCAGCCGAAGGTGTGAATTTGAGCCCCTATATTGCCCGGGGCTTACATATCGAACCCTGGATTGCACATATTAAAGGCCTCAGAGAATACCAGAACATGTATAGTGCAGCAAGGCTAAAACAATACAGTGACGAAATGGCCTGCCCAAACTGTGATCTGATCTGTAATGAGGAAATGGTAGTATTACCGGGATCATCATGTCTGATGGGAACCAGGCAGGATATGGATGATGTGATCAATGCAATTATGAAGGTGTACGAAAATAGAGAAAAGCTGTAAGAAGATTTTTTTTACCATGGAAGGATTCGTTTCAGAAATCAGGTGAAAACATTAACTTGAGCGGTAAGAGGCATCTTGATTTATCGTTAAGCTAGTGTGAAAAACTTCCGGACAATATTACTTCTGACTGCGTTTAATTTAGCAGCTTTTCAGAACCTTTTCGGACAAGCTCAGAAGCTTGAGTCAGCTCAGCCAACGCCTGCAAATCCCATTATTTCTCCCGAGTTCTATATAAGTTCCATATTCGATGAAAGGATTGGCCAGGATTCGATTGGCACATTGCTGTTCAGTACGAACGAAAAGTCGGTCACCCACAAGCTTGCCTTACAATCCGCCAGCCTTGCAGGTATAACAAAAACTCTGGGAAAACATCTTGTCAGGAACACTACATTAACTCCAATAAGTATACGGATCAAAGAATGCAGGATTAATGAAAATCTTCTCGGTAATGATCGTGTTTCCGGTGAGGTCAACCTCATTTTTATGTTCGACCTCGAAAAAGAAGCTGGGTCTGTCCCGCTCACGCAATATAAAAGCACTGCCCGGTATACCCGTTCATTAACAAACTTAAGCATCGTAGAGCCTACCCTGGAAAAAGTCCTGAGTAACAGTCTGAAGTTTCTAAATGGCTGGCTCCAGGCTGAAAAAAGCACTAATCCAAAGCTTGCTAAGGGGTTGAAGATATCTTTTCGAGAATACCTTGACCAACATGATGACACAGTGTATTACGATCCCTCGCGACCACTGACATGGGAAGATTTCCGTGAAAAAAGGTCCGAAAGTAAATTCGCTGCATCTGTGTTTCCTTCTTTCGGCTACGATCAAAGAATTAAAACAGAGGACGGGAAAATAGCTATTGAGCTCGTGTTAAAGGTGTTTGTAGTGAAAAGCGCTTCCTGGGTGGGACGCGGCACCAGAAGTAATTATAATCTTCAGCATGAACAAAGACACTTCGATCTGGTAAAGCTCGTGGCTGAACGATTTAAGAAGAAGCTCCTGACAGAAAAACTGACTCCAGAAAATTATCAGGGCATTATTAATTTTGAATACCTGGAATTCTATCGTGAGATGAACAAGATCCAGCAGGAATATGATGACCAAACATCCCACGGGTTATCGGCTGTAATACAAGAATTCTGGAACAGGAAGATCGATGCAGAACTTAAATTAGTTGAGAATTGAGAATTGAGAATTGAGAGTGGAGAACGATTTGGTATAGAGTATTTGGTAATTCTTATCTGTAACCCCTCGGTAATTGCCATATAAACATCTGGCGATTCTCGTTCCTTTTTTGTCCGCGGGAAAGTAACTCTACATTCTCCACTTTCCATTAACAAAGTGTAACTCTTTCGTCACCTATTACTTTTCTCTGCCATTAAAAGTATATTGGCTTAAGAAACCTCAATTCTCAGTAATGAAAAGAAATTTACTTATTATCTCTGCCCTGGTCTTCCTGACCGTGGGAGTCAGGGCACAGCAACCAGCGGCAAGTCCGGCAAAGCCTTATAAGTTTGTGATCAAGGGTGGTCACGTAATTGATCCCAAAAATAATATCGACGGGATAATGGATATCGCTATAAAAGGCGGTCGCCCGGCTACGCCTGCAATGCCTGCAGAGCCTGAGCGTCCAGCCTCAAATGGTGTGCCTGCACGTCCCGCAAGGCCGGCCCAGGAAGCCGTAACACGCATAGATGGTACAATAGCCCTCGTTGCGAAAAATATCAATCCTGATCTGGGTGTACAGGTAATAGATGCAACAGGGTTATATATCACGCCAGGGTTTATCGATCTTCACACGCATAATTTTTGGGGAAATGACATCGGCGGTATCAATTACAGCGACGGACCATATAGCATCCCGCCAGACGGATTTACTTTTCGTTCAGGTGTGACAACTGTTGTAGATGCCGGCAGCTCCGGCTGGAGAAATTTCGAAACATTTAAGAAACAGACAATAGACTTATCATTAACACGTGTTCTGGCCTTGCTTAACATTAATGGAGCAGGCATGAATGGCCGATCTGAAAGTAACCTGGATGATATGGATGCTCAGAAAACTGCTGAGATGGGAAAAAAATATCCTGATATTATTGTGGGAGTTAAAAATGCCCACTTTGGGGGCGGTGGCGGAAACATCCCTAAAGCATATCTAATTCCGGTTGAACGCGGAGTGGAGGCTGCCAGACAAATGGGTGGTGTTTTCATGCTCGATGGCCGTCTGGATGAAGAGATTTTCGAACGTTTCCGTCCCGGCGATATTTACACTCACGTTTACGGCCGTGCAATTATGGATTCAGCAGGAAATGTTAAGCCTTTTGTACTTGCTGCGCGTAAAAAGGGGATAATTTTTGACATTGGATTTGGCGGCTCCAGTTTTGGCTTTAATGTAGCCACACCGGCGGTTAAAGCTGGCTTCTTCCCGAATTCTATAAGCTCCGATCAGCATATAAGCAGCATGAATAATGCGATGAAAGATATGCAGAATATCATGGGTCTACTAATGGCGATGGGGATGCCATTTAATGACGTTATAAAAGCCGCTACATGGAGTCCAGCGCAGCAAATAAAGCGACCTGACCTCGGTAACCTTTCCGTAGGGTCTGTTGCTGATATCGCGATTTTTGAAATTCGTAACGGGAAATTCGGCTTCTGGGCGCGCGATGGCTATATCGATGGAACGAAAAGATTTTCCCATGAAATGACCTTGCGTGCAGGAGAACTCGTGTATAATCTTAACGGAAGGGTAAAGCCGATCAACCTTCCTACGATTCAACGGGGCGGAGCTGCTAATACCTCACGACCGCCATCAACAACACCGGCTCCGAGGCAGTAATTTTATCAATATTACGAGCGGGTAATCTGAACTCAGATTACCCGCTTTTTTTGTGCAAATTCGTTTTGAAACAATAATTCGTAAAATTGCCGATCATTGAAATGCATGGGAATTGATGAATATTTAGAGCAGAGATTTGAGCAATTAGCTTTGCCTGGTTTGTCGTGTTCCTTTGGATTTGGAGAGCAAATACAATCCTATGCCTATGGCTTATGTGATATTGAATCAAAGCGTTCGCTGGACGTGAATTCTATTTTCAATATCGCATCCGTCGGTAAACTGATAACGTCTGTATGCATATTGAAACTGGCAGAAGAAAATTCATTCACTCTAAATACTCCAATCACCGAATTGATTTCGAAAATTCCATCGCAATGGAACTCAGTCAAAATTTCTCATCTGCTTACTCACAGCTCCGGAATAATAAATTATACAGATGTTCCGGATTATTGGGCTGAATGTAGTTTAGATGTTCCAAAGGCAAGGATTCTGGAGTATGTGAACGATCGCGAACTAACATTCGAGCCCGGAAGCAATTGGAAATATAGTAATACGGGGTTTTATCTTTTGGGGATGATCATCGAGAAGGTTTCAAAACTGGATTATTTTGATTTTGCGCTGAAGCTGATCAGTGAATGTAGACCCGGATTAAAAATATTAAAGACAGACGATCGGCTTAGCTCACCGGGCAAGGTGACCGGATATTTACGCAAAGGCGATAAGTTTGTTCTACCGCCATATTATAGCAACTCCGGTACTTTTTCGGCAGGAGGTTTTTCAGCAACACTCCACGACTTTCTGGAGTTTGAACGAGCGTTATTTAATGGTGAAATTTTAAGCAAGGGATCGCTGGCTATGTTGACTCAACCTTTTTTTAAAGAAGACGGTTCCGTTTTGTCAGGCCCAGACGTGAAATTGAAGTTTGAAATGACTCATGGCCTGTTTCGATTTAGAAGGTCCGGGAGAACGCAGCTGGCTCATGGCGGTGAAATTATGGGCTTTAAGACTGATTATATGAGAATGGTAGACGCTGATTTTTCTGCGATACTGTCGGCGAATACTGATACGGATTTCGGCGGACTCGAAATGCTGAATAAAATTTATGACCTTGCAATAACTAAATATTAGTTTTATTCTGATTACGCAGAATTAAAGGTATTTTAACATGACATTGATAGTTTTACGGCTTAAATCCAGGAATTAATTGATATGGATAATCGCAGAGATTTTTTAAGGAAGGCAGCATTGTTATCGGGTACTGCAGCTGCTATGAATGTTTTGCCTCCGGTAATTCAAAAGGCGATAGCCATTTCTCCGGAACCGGGCAGTACATTTTATGACGCCGAACATATTGTATTCCTAATGCAGGAAAACAGATCTTTTGATCACGGGTTCGGTACATTGCAGGGTGTGAGGGGATTCAACGATCCGCGCGCCATCGAACAGCCGGATAAAAATAAAGTCTGGCTGCAGACAAATAAAGACAATGAAACATATGCACCTTTTCATGTTGATATAAAAGATACCAAAGTGGCGTGGATGGGTTCCGTCCCACACGGATGGGCGGACCAGACGGATGCACGTAACGAAGGAAAATATGACAAATGGCTGGATGTAAAAAAACCTTCGCGCAAGGAGTATTCAGAAATGCCGCTTACAATGGGTTACTGTACCCGCGAGGATTTCCCTTTCTATTATTCGCTGGCCGATGCCTTTACCGTATGCGATCATAACTTCTGCGCCAGTATCACGGGCACGCATCCTAACAGGCACTATTGGATGTCGGGAACAGTACGTGAAAAGAACGAACCGGCTTCACCAGCGAACCTCTGGAACCTGGCAAGTTCAGGGAACCCGTATTTAACCTGGAAGACTTTCCCGGAACGTTTAGAAGAAAGCGGTGTTTCATGGAAGGTTTACCAGAATGAGCTGTCTATGCCCACACCATTAAGTGGTGAAGCTTCGGGATGGCTTGGAAATTTTGGAACGAATGTTCTGGAGTTCTATAAGCAATATAACGTACGACTTCATCCGGGAGCAATCAGCTCCCTGGCTGCGAAGAAAGAAAATATCCTAAAACAGATAGATTCTCTTTCGAAGCTTCCTGCAAGCCAGGAATCTGAAACACGACTTGCTGCCGCAAAAAAAGTACTGGCACTTATCGAAGCTGATCAGGAAAAGTTTACAATAGAAAATTACAACAAGCTAAACCAGCACCAGAAGAATTTAATCTCCAAGGCTTTCTCAACTAATGTCGGTGATCCCGACTACCACACGCTTGCGCCACTGAAATATTCGGACAATGGAACTGAGCGTGAAATAAATATTCCGAAAGGGGATGTGCTGCATCAGTTTCGCCAGGATGTAAAATCTGGCAAGCTCCCTACTGTTTCCTATTTACATGCTCCGGGGAATTTATCGGATCATCCGGGAATGCCCTGGTTCGGCGAGCTTTATGTGAGCGAGGTGATCAATATACTTATTGAAAATCCGGAGATTTGGAAGAAGACCATTTTTATCATGACCTATGATGAGAACGATGGATATTTTGATCACTTGCCGCCCTTTGTTGTTCCGAATCCTTATAAAGATGATACAGGGAAAGTTTCTCAGGGTATTGATCCAAAACTGGACTTTTCAACAAAGGATCAGCAAACCAATCCATCTGCTCAGGAAAACAGATTACGAGATGCTCCTATTGGCCTGGGGTACCGTGTACCGATGGTTATTGCCTCGCCATGGTCAAGAGGGGGATTTGTATGTTCTGAAGTTTTCGATCATACTTCATCGATTCAGTTCGTAGAAAATTTTATTGAGAAGAAGTTCAATAAGAAAGTAAGAGAGGAGAATATTACAAACTGGCGGCGGGCAGTATGCGGAGACCTTACATCGGCATTCAGACCCTACAATAATGAAACTATAGTCAAGCCGGCTTTCCTGGAAAAGGAACCTTTTATTAAAAACATTAATAACGCGAAATTCAAACAGGAGCCAAGAAACTTCAAAAAGCTCAGCGCCGGGGAGATTGCTGCGATTAACAAAGATCCACTTACTTCACCATATTTTCCAAAGCAGGAGAAAGGGATACGTGGTGCTTGTGCGCTCCCATACGAATTGTATGTAAACGGGCAATTCGACAAGGTAAAGAACACGTTTGGAATTCAATTTACTGCCGGCAATATGGTTTTTGGTGAAAAGGCGGCTGGTTCACCGTTCTATGTATATTCTATGAATCCATACAAAGGGGAGGCACTCAAATCATGGAATTATTCTGCAGTTGCTGGTGACACCCTTAAAGACGAATGGAACCTGAATAATTTTGGCGGGGGCGAGTATCATTTAAGGGCTTATGGTCCCAATGGATTCTACAGGGAATTTTTAGGTAATGCTTCAAACCCGCTGATGCAGGTAGACATGGCTTACGAACGGAGCAGGATCAATAAAAAGAAACTGAGCGGTAATATCATCATCTCCGTTAAAAATCTTGATTCAAAACCTCACACTGTTCTCCTGGCCGATAATAGCTACAAGGGTGGCAGTCAGACCAGAACGATCGCTCCGGGTGCAACAGCCGCACTAAATGTTGATTTGTCCAAGAGCTATGGCTGGTATGATCACAGTCTCAAAGTAAAAGGCTATTCTAGATTTGAGGAGCGTTTCGCAGGAAGAGTTGAGACGGGGGAGGCGGGGAAAACGGATCCGTTAATGGGAAGAATTGTTTAATCAATTGCTGGTAACAAAAGCTTAACACAAACGTAATCCTGACCGTAATAAAAGTTATCACTACACACTTATTTTTGTGTGAGTCTAAATAATTAATTGGTTAGCTAGTATATACAGGCACCTGCTAGTAACGGGTGTCTTTGTACGTTTCAGCTTCTGAGTTCATTCTTTTGTCGTACCGACGATTACTAACTTTAATAAGATAAGGGTGTTTAGCCTAAACTGCCTTAAATTGAATATATGGAAATTAATTATCCCATTGCCGGCCTGATCCTTCTAATCGCCATCATTGTAATAATACTCATGATAAAAAGGAATAGGAAGGATCAAAAGAACTTTGAAAAAGCAGTTAATGAGTCTGAAATTAAACCAGAGGAACATAAGGATATAGATCCGATATAGCTAGCTGCTTCTCAGCTTTAATTCAATGTGTTGTTTTTAGTTTATTTCATTCCAATATTAACTAACTTTAATCGCCTTTGTGTGTAAGCGGCCAGAGTTAATTTTTCTTGAATGAGAGCATATTTTTATACCCTGTCGAGGTTTTTGGCTGCGATACTTGTTGTCATATGCCTGCAAGGGTTGGTGCCTCCATTTCCGCTGATTCACTCTGAAAACTCTCTTGAAAAACAAACAATGATGCGCCCCGGCGCAGATGATACTGAGCAATATGTACCTTATCTGAAAGGTAAACGCATAGCAGTAGTTGCAAGCCCGGCTTCATTAGTTGGAAAAACACCACTCGTTGATAGCTTGCGGTCGCTAAATATCAATGTGGTTAAAATTTTCGGCTCGGAACATGGTTTCCGCGGAAATGCCAGTAACGGGGCAAAGGTTGAAGATGAAATTGATTCGAAGACCGGTATTCCAATAATTTCCCTTTATGGAAAAAAAATCAAACCCACTAAAGAAGATCTCGAAGGCATTGATCTCGTAACGTATGACATACAGGATGGTGGAGCGCGATTCTTTACGAAGTTAAGGACCCTTCATGAGGTGATGGAAGCCTGTGCTGAGAGTAATGTCGAGTTATTGATACTTGACCGTCCCAATCCAAATGCTTCTTATATTGATGGGCCAATACTGGAAATGGAGCACAAATCTGCTGTAGGGATGTTTCCTATACCGATAACCCATGGTATGACCCTTGCCGAAATGGCCCAGATGATAAATGGCGAAGGCTGGCTTGCAAATAAAGTTCAGTGCAAACTCAAGATTATAAAAAACACCAGTTATACCCATACTACACCATATACGCTCCCCGTGGGCCCGACACCCAACCTTAATACTCAGCAGGCTGTAATGCTTTACCCGTCGCTCTGTTTATTTGAAGGAACAGTTATTAGCCAGGGGCGCGGAACCAGGTTTCCATTTACCATGATAGGAGCACCTTCCCTAAAAGGTAAGTACGATTTTTCATTTACTCCAGTATCAATTCCAGGAATGAGCGAAGACCCGCCCCACAAGGACAAACCGTGTTTCGGTTTAGATTTTAGAACCTTCGATACTGGAACATTTGCAAAATCAGGGCAAATAAATATTGCATGGCTCATACAATTGTATGCCGATTATCCTCAAAAAGAGGAATTCTTTAAGCCATTTTTTGATCGTCTTGCCGGTACACGTAAGCTAAGAGAGCAAATCGTTGCGGGTGTGCCTGAGGCCGATATCAGGAAAAGCTGGGAGCCAGGCCTCGCAGCTTATAAACAGATGCGAAAAAAATACCTTATCTATCCTTAATAATTTCAATCTAAGCTACATTAAATGAACAAATTCCTTGGCAAACTTCTCCTTCTTTCCTTTGTGTTTTCAACTATCGGAAATACTGTTTTCAGTCAGACTCAACCTGGTAAAGGCTCTTCCGGATCACAATTTCTTTTCAACAATCAGGCTAAAGTCATACCATTACGGGCTCTTGCAGAGAGGAACATTTCAAGTATCAATACAGGTTTTGAGTTTTCGTCAGTTTTCGACAGTTTACTGAAGAAATATGCGGCAATTAAAAGTTTCAACACCCCGGCTTACCGAACAGATTCGCTTAACCTGGATAATCTTACGGGCGACTACCTCAAGTTTTACAACTGTTTAATAATTCAGGTTACGAGCCAGTCGCTAAAAGATCCGGACATATTACGATTTATCTCAGAAAATCAGAAGCGCAAGAACATTATAATTGCTGGCTTTGGAGAACTCAGTTCACTGAAAAGTCTTGATTTCATAACAGGACCTGTCGTTTGGAGTACGACATCAAACGTAGATGCTGCCAGCAGCGCAGCACAGTTGATCTTTGGAGGCATTGCTGCCAAAGGTACGTTGAGTAAAACTATCAGTGCAAAATATAAGGCTGGTTCTGGCTATGCAACAGCAAAAACTCGTCTCAGATATTCCTCTCCGGAAGCGGTAGGATTGAATTCGGCTGATTTGGATAGTATAGACTTGATTGCCGCAGAGGCAATACGGGAAAAGGCAACCCCAAGTGCGGTTGTAATGGTTATAAAAGACGGGAATGTCATTTTTAATAAAGCTTATGGCTCGCATACTTACGAAGGCACTGAAAAGACAAAACTAACTGACATATATGATCTGGCCTCTGTCACAAAGGTTTCTGCAACGACATTGTCGTCGATGAAACTTTACGAGCAAGGCAAGATCTCTTTAGATAAAACGGTGGGTGACTATATTCCAAACGCACGCAAGTCAAATAAGGAAGATTTAAAGGTCAGGGAGCTGCTGGCCCATCAGTCAGGTGTAACGGCAGTTTCCTTCTACCTGAAATTGAAACCAGAGGAGTATAGCAGTGATTCGTCACAGGCCTATCCTGTTAAAGTTGCCGACGATTATTATTTCAAATCAGGTTATTTTAAAGATATGTTCTGGCCGGCCTTCCTCAAAGCCCCTTTGCGCAACCGGGGCACTTATTTATACACCGATATGAATATGTATGTCATGAAGGAAATTGTGGAATGGCAATCAGGAACACCTATCGAAAAATATATCCAGGATCAGTTTTACAAACCTCTGGGAATGTATACGGCTGGTTATCTTCCAAGAAACCGATTTGAAAAAGATCAGATAGTTCCTACAGAAGACGAGGCAAATTTCCGGAGAAGCCTGTTGCACGGTTATGTTCACGATCCGGGAGCATCATTGTTAGGTGGAGTTTCCGGACATGCAGGTTTATTTTCGAGTGCGAATGACCTGGGAATATTATATCAAATGCTGCTTAACAAAGGAACTTATGGAGGCGACAGGTATTTGAGACCCGAAACGGTAAATCTTTTTACGTCAAAACAATCTGCGGTAAGCAGAAGGGCACTAGGATTTGATATGTATGATCCGGATACTACTAAAGCCTATCCTTCAAAACTTGCATCCCCAGGAACTTACGGCCATACAGGATTTACAGGAATTTGCGTATGGGTTGATCCAAAGTACAATTTAATCTATGTTTTCTTATCAAACCGCGTCCATCCAAAGATCACCGACAAACTTTATCAGTTAAATATCAGAAGCAGAATTCAGGATGTGATTTACCGGGCAGTGCAGAAGTAGGGCTTAAGTTTTAGGTATCAGGTTAGGGACAGTATCATCATGTCGGATAAAAAAGGCTCGTCAAGAAAGTTTATTTCATTTTCAATTGTTATAATAATTTCTGCGATCATTGGCTATTATGTGGGTAGGAATGGCGTACATTTCATACCCCCGGTGCCGAAATTAGTCAAGATGTGGATGATCGTACTTTTCATTCCAGCTTTTTTCCTCGTGATTGGAATTCATGAGGCAGGCCACGCCATCACAGGTATTCTTCAGAAATTTGATTTCAAGATGTATGTTGTTGGTCCGTTTATGTGGGAGAAAGAATCGGGGGGATGGAGATTCAAGTGGAATAAGAATGTAAATACAGCGGGGGGAATGGTAATATGTCTTCCAACTGGCAGCAATAATCTCGCAAATAGATTTTCATTATATGCGCTCGGCGGACCTTTTGCGAGCCTTTTGCTGACTATTACAGCGTATCTGCTATCTACAATGATCACATTTAAATATGGAAATTCGGAAACTTCCATAGGAGTAGCAAAATATTTTCTGCTTATGGTATCGATATTCTCATGCTTGATTATGCTTGTAACGATACTGCCTCTGCAAACAGGAGGTTTTTCTTCGGACGGCGGCCGTGCATTGCGCCTCCTTTCTGGCGGCGATCAGGCCAGATTTGAAGTTTTGACACTAAAAATTGTAAGCAGCTCAGCTGGCGGAATTCGCCCGTGCTTATTGGACAAATCTGAACTTGAGGAAGCCGAGCTGCTGGCGATGAAAACCGGTGCTGCTATGGGAGTGTACATTTCAGGGGTTCAGCACCAGGCGGAATTCGACGGTGGTTCACTGGACAAAGCAGAAGAATATTTGCTGACATACATTGAAAATGCGGATAAGATCCCTGATGGATTACGAAACAGCGTATGGCTTGATGCTGCTTTTTTCTATGCATTTGGACGGACGGATCTTGAAAAATCAACAATATTCTGGAACAAATTCCAGCCTTCAGCAATGCTCGCCAAAGCGCAGATCCTGGCTACTGAAGCATCAATTTTAGTTCTTAAAGCGCAAAATCCGGAGGCTTTGGAGAAGATCAGGGCCAGCCATGAAGAAATTCCGAATATGATGGATAAAGGTGTTGGAATTGCTCTAGTGGATAAGCTGAATGAGTTAGAGGGGAGAATTATCCATGTTTAAACCTCACTGATGTCTAAATAAATCAACCATGAATCGTATTTTACAACTGACAAGTTTGTTCTCTTTTATGTTTTCGGCAACAACTGTTTGCCAGCCAAAAGACATCATCTACGCCGGTACAAATTCGCTCCGGGGTAGCAAAGGAATTTATGTTCTAAAATTTGATCGCAAGGAGAATGAACTGAGGGAGATCCAAACAGTTAGTGGTGGGGAGAGTCCCAATTTTCTGGCTTTAGGCCCCGACCGTAAACGCCTTTACGCTGTTTACAGCAAGGGAACAATTTCTGATGGTAAAGGTAGCATTATGTCGTTTTCGATTGACGCGGCAACGGGGATGTTAACAAAGATCAATGAACAGTCGTCAGAAGGCGCAGGTCCGGCCCACGTCAGCATTGATCCTAAGGGTCGGTTTGCTTATGTGTCGAACTATAGTGCGGGCAATTTGGCAGTTTACCCGATCAATAAAGATGGAAGCCTTGAAAAAGCGAGCGATGTCATTCAGCATTTTGGAAAAAGCATTGTCTCGAGCCGGCAGGAAGGTCCCCATGTGCATTCTGCGATTCCCTCCAGAGATGGAAAATTTATCTACGTTTCCGACCTGGGTATCGATAAGATTATGATCTATGAGGTTAAAGACGACGGTAAACTTCTTCCTGCTTCCATACCTTTTGTTAATAGTCTTGCCGGCTCTGGTCCAAGGCATCTGGAAATACATCCAAATGGGAAATTTGCCTATTCTGCTGAGGAGCTCACATCAACAGTTTCATCTTACGGTATCAATAAAAAAACTGGCGCGCTTACACCACTTAAAAGAACGACGATGCTTCCGGAAGGCTTTACAGATAGGAACTCAGCTGCAGATATTCATTTTTCGCCGGATGGTGGGTTTTTGTATGCATCCAACCGCGGACATGAAAGCCTGGTGATTTATCAGGTTAATTCAAGTACCGGGGAAATAATTCTTGCCGGGCATCAAAACACGGGAGGGAAGCATCCCAGAAATTTCATGATTGATAACAAGGGTGAGTTTGTTTTGGTTGCTAACAGGGATACCGACAATGTAGTGATTTTCAGAAGGGATAAGAAAACAGGTCAGTTAATACCTGCCGGTCGGCAGTTAATGGTTCCTGCGGTCATTGCATTGCAGCAGTTATAAAAATTCAATGTATCCGAACATTCCCCACGCATAGCTGTTAAGTAGTTATGGAGGGTGTTATGAAACAGATGGATATTGAGCCTAGTTTAATAGTTGATATCGAGTTAAGCAATAGTGAATCTAACAGACTATTTAACGTTCTAAAGCCTGTAGTATTTGTAGATGATCGGCTTTTTTGCTGTTTGCTGGGTCCTGATCTGAGGTATGGCGTCAAAGGGTTTGGACACACACCGGAAGAAGCTATTGAGGACTGGGAAATAAGCGTTATGAAAAGGATTAAAAACCCATTTGAAAATGACGAGGTTGCTCAGTACCTCCATGCCAGTCTGAATACTAGTATGAATTATGCAGCTGCTGGCTGATTAATTTGAACGGGAATATATAATGGAATCTCCCAGTTCTATCTGAGAAATTAGCCTGGTTTCTGTTCCCGGGCTGATTTTGCTGACGATGCCTGGACGGATATACGTTAGATTGATTTCTTTATTGGATAACAATTCATTCAGCTTGTCAACTTTAAGCCCCTTAGTATTGCTTTTGCTGATGTAATGGATCCCCCTAATGCCCTGCAGACCAACTACAATGTCCTTCAAACCACCTTCACTCACGTTTACGACCTTCGCTGATATTTTCGTCTCATCATTCACCCGGCTGGAATACAGGCTTTGGGCGACAATGAAAATAACAATAGCGCTTGCAACAATCAGGGTCTGTTTGTAATTAGTACTCATTTTTAAGTTTTTCTTTATCTGCCATAATTTAGCTAATAAAGTTGACATTGAAAATTTTACCCCTATACAACTACTTTCATAAGGAATACCAATTTCAAAAAAAAGGATCCATACCTGGATCCTTTTTTATTAATTTTCCTTTGCTACCGGAGCTGGTTTTGCTTCCAGATCCTCTGAGGTGCCATCTTTAGCATCTTTAAATTCTTTCATGCCTCTTCCAAGGCCGCGCATCATTTCGGGAATCTTTTTTCCACCGAACATGAGTAATACAACTACCAAAATCAGAATGATTTCCGGGCCACCTAAACCTGCCATAATATTTTCTTTTTAGTTTTATTAAAGTTGAGAATAATTAGATTTAAACGTACAACATATATAAATATTTTACAAAGGGAATTGTGTCTGGTGTTTGAACTTTTTTTTGATTTTGATTACTTCGTGTATTTTATTGATAAATTCTAAATGATGGCTATTTTTTACCGGCCCCCCGGCAGCCGGCGTCATAATAGTTTTTGAACCGAAACGAAAATTAGTCTAAAAGATAGGTTTTCTCCGTACCTTCTCTGTATCTTCTCTGCCAACGACCCCATTTTAAGACCCGCCAGGCTAATATTTGGCAAAGAAGATACGCAGGAGAACACTAGAAGGTACTTAGCAGGCAAAATGGAGTGGTTTTAAAACAGTACTTAAGAGAGCCGCCAATCAGATACCCGAAGACTTTTCCATTCTAAGGCGATTTAATGGTCATAGGTTAATTTTTTAGTGGTTTAATGAGTTAGTTCCCACCGCGGAAAAAATTCAATTTCTGAAAGCTTCTGTTAACGGTGCATTTTTTAACCTTGCTGAGCTTGAAGATCTATTTCAGCTCAGCAAGTAGTTTCAAGAGACTTAGTGTATTTAATTACATACAACAGGATTAAAAGATTAAATGAAAATTAATAGTTATGACTGGGTATAACCAGTTTGAACCTTCGAACAAACGATCAATTCTGATGGCCTTTATAGTAAAAATCAAACTATTTAACCGGGACCATTGTTAGTTAGTTAAGTTGGTGAGATATCTCGTCAAGGAATCACTTTGTAATGAAAAATCTGAAATATATTCTGCTTCTGATTGTTACCGCTTCAATGGCTTGTAACTCCTCGAAATCCGGGAGAACGCCGAAGGTGCCGAAACGAGAAGTGCCCATTGCGATCAATATAAAAGCTCAGAACAATGCGACAATTAATTTTGTCAATACAGATTATTTTGCGCTCCAGCTGGTGCAGGATCTCGATCAGTTTCAGGAGGTGAACTTCTCACTTGTCGGTGCTGAAGACAATCCGGAGGTTGTGTTGAATTTAGATATCAGCAGCTTTACCCTTTGGCCCCGTGACGAAAGGATGGTGAGAAGGCGGGTAAGCCGCAGTGTTCCTGTTGGCACTGATGCCGCCGGTAAACCTATTTAC
Organism: Daejeonella lutea; assembly: GCF_900168015.1. Lineage (GTDB taxonomy): Bacteria > Bacteroidota > Bacteroidia > Sphingobacteriales > Sphingobacteriaceae > Daejeonella > Daejeonella lutea. The sequence goes on from NZ_FUYR01000001.1 coordinate 464,973, forward strand.
CAGACAGTTACCGCAAGCGTGGATATTGTTCAGGTACAACGCCGGTCAAATGCCAGGTTTGTTACGAATCTTACTGTTAAGGGAACACCGGGTTTGAAATTTCAAAGGACCTTTGTACCCAACTATAATTATGTACACACCTATGTCGACAACGTACAAGGCGATCCGCGAGCTCTTGATCCCGGCGTGATGACAAGGGGAATTGAAATGGAGCCTCTGGAGAATGATTATCTCCTGATATTGGCACGTCAGGAAATGGTACGGAGGATATCAACCGAACTTCGTAAGTATTACGACGCACAGGCCAAACCTGCTCAGTAATATTTCAGGTATATAATCGAATTAACGAAATTTTGTACTGCCAAGGCTTACATTTGGGGATTGAAAAGAATTATGGCCGCAATTCGATACCTGTTTGTTTTTAGTTTATTATTTGTAGCGCTAAGCGTGAGTGGGCAGACCGCTGCATTTATCGGAACTTCTGAAGAATTTATCCTGGAAAATGTGAAGGACTATGCATCCGTCCAGCAGCGAAGTATCGAACATGAAGAATTTGATGTGCTGGTATTTGGCGACAAAAACCGCGAATTATCGTTTTATTTCACGTTTTATAAAGGTGCAAAAGTATGCGCTTACATCAAACATGACGCGCCTATGCCTGCTTTGAAAGAAGAGATAGATTCGATTAAGTCGAGTATGATCCAGGTAAAAGATAATATTTGGCAAAATGCCGATAAGTCGGTCCAGGCAGAAATTGCCGGCTCACAAGAAAGGGCACTAATATTTATTAAGGCTGTCAGATAATTCTGGTCTTTTACAGAAATTCACCAGTAAAAAGGTTTATGCCGAATAGGGAAGGCTAAACGTGTATTTTATCACTTCGGATTCTCCTGAAACCATGACTTTTCCACCGGATCTCTCAGCCAAGTTTTGAGCAAGATCAAGTACTCGTTTAATTAAAGTTTTACTTGTACTATTGCTTGGCGTTGTTCCTCCTGTCACTTCAATATTTAATTTATTTTGAAGGGGTTGAACGTCAACATCTGTTACAACCTTCAGAGTCTCACCGGAAGGCAGGAGATTTATGGCGGTAGAGATCAGGGTGCCAGCAATTTGCAATACACTACTCTTAGGTATAGGAAATAAATTCTTGTAAGCCTGACTCTCGAATTCGAGTTGAATTTTCTTGTTTTCAGCCAGGGGAACATAGAGCTTCTCCAATTTTCCTTTTAATATATTCATGTTGAACTCTTCATTTGGAGAAATATTAGCTTCTTCAGTTTCGTCGATCAGCACATGGTTCGTTATGCTCAGGATCAGCTGGCTGCTTTCATTGATTAGTGAAATATACTCAATTGTATTTTCTTTAGGCTCGCATTCCTGTTCAAGGAGTATTTCTGTAATTCCGATAATCCCTGCCAGCGGATCCCTCACATCCTGAGCTATTTTCTTCTGCCTGGTGTTGGCAGTTGATAATTCGCTTTTGAGGTCTGCCATAGCATGGTATTGCTTTAACTTGTTAACAACCTCACTGGCAAGAAGCTTCAGAATCTCAATTTTATCCGGGCTGATAGTTTTGAGTTCAGGGTCGAGTACACAAAGTGCTCCAATATTTACACCCTGCTTGGTGGTAAGAGGAATACCAAAATAATATTTAAGGTTAGGTGAGCCACTGACATAGTATCGATCCTTAAATCGGTCGTCTTTCGAAAGGTCTGCAACTTCAAAGCTGCTGTCTTCCATTATTGTATACTGGCAAACAGATTCTTCTCTAGGCATTGAGTCCACATCCAAACCATGCTTTGCAACAGTCCATTGCGTATATGGATCAATCAGGTTGATAAGGGAAACATCCATTCCAGACACTTTTGAAGCAACAGCGACTATATCTTCAAAGTCGTTTTTCAGGTCTGTGTAATCTAAGTCTAATTTTGCAAGGTTCAATAACCTTTCAACTTCGTTTTCCGGAATAGGACTGTTACTCATCAAGTTTATTTATACCGTAAATATAAAACTTCGTCGCTAATTTCTATTTAAAAAACTCGACGATAATGTGCATAGGTCTTTAATAAGCCTTATATTTGTTCTATAGCGAAAGCTTTTAATATATCTACAACCGTCTTGATCTTTTTACGTATAACCGGAAACTTATTTAGTAGCTGAAATGAAGATTTTGATAGCCGAAGACGACGAATTGATGCTGAGAACTTTAGAGTTTCGTTTGAAAAAGGACGGACATACTATTTTTATGGCAAGAGACGGACGGGAAGCGTTGGAACAAATTGATTCAAAGTTGCCAGACCTGGTAATTACCGATATCATGATGCCCTATTCCTCGGGGATGGAGATCGTAGGGTTTTTAAAGCAAAAATATAATAACGAAATTAAGGTTATCATTTTATCCGGAATGGGGCAGGAGAATGTCATATTAGAAGCTTTTCGCTTGGGCGCTGATGATTATATTACAAAACCATTCAGTCCGAACGAGCTGTCAGTCAGGGTAAATCGGTTTTTAGCCGGAATGAAAAATACTGCTTAGAATTTTCCGGTTTGATTAAGATTGGGATGAACAACTTTTCGGATTCCTTTTCCGGGCTGTCTGGCCTCGGCATCATCACTATTATTTTCACAATCTCCATAATTGCACTTGGTTTCTATATCCTGACATACCTTTTTATTGTTAATAAACGCGACTCAAAGTTGGAGCGGTGGAAGTTTCTTGCCGATACGCTCATCCGGAATGCGATTTTTTTTGAAGAGGACCAAAGTGCATCATCTGCAACATCGCTTTTAAAGGTATTAGAGGTCAATATTTTTCCAATACCTGAACGGGTAAAAAAGATTCTTCCTGATCCTCATTTTCGTCAGCTGATGATGAGAGAGTTAATTGCCGCCAAGCAAAATATGACCGGTGCGGCCTCAGTGAACTTAAAAAATCTGTTCAGGCAGTTAGAACTTGACCAGGACGCTTTAGAAATGGTCAGGAGCAATTCATGGTATTTGAAGGCTTCGGGTATACAATACCTGGGGATTATGGAAATGGCTGAGCATAAAAACCTCGTAATGCCTTTTACAAATAGCAAAAGTGGCTTGGTCAGGGTTGAGGCTCAGAATGCAATCTTGAAGTTTAGTGGCTTCGATGGCCTGCGGTTTCTGGACGACGCCTCATTTCCGATCACCGAGTGGCAACAGATCAAAATCCTTGAAGAGCTCGCACAGCTCCCGACGGAACATTTCACCGGAATTGAAAAGTGGTTAAAATCTTCAAATGATACAGTCGTAATTTTCGCGTTAAAACTCGCTCGGAATTACTTCAGATTTGAACTGTATGATCATGTTATAAGCTGTCTGAACCATGCTAATCCGGAAGTAAGGTATAATGCCATACTTGCAGCTAAACAATTACAGACAGAAACCACAGCTTCAGACATTCTTAAATTTTATGAGTTTGATACTGAGAGAAACCAGCTGGCAATTATACGGGTACTGGAAGACCTCCGTTCTGAAAATAACCTTCCATTTTTGCTGAATGTATTCCTGGAAGAGAGCAACCAGCTTAAAATTGCGGCTGCAAAAGCTATTGTTGCTATAGAGAATGGTGTCGAGCAACTGGAATTGCAGATTAGCTCGAACCAATATCCATACAACGAAATTATTCGACAGGTTAAAACGGAACGGAAATGAGTTGGGATTTGATCATATCGGATATCATCACTTATGGACTGTTGTCATACTCTTTCTTTTTATTGGGAGGATACATCTTTATTGGTATTTACTCGATCGGAGTTGTAAAGAAATACCGTCATAAGAACAGTTTTACTAATTACAGATTGCTCGCCGGTTCTACCCAAACTCCCGGCATAAGCGTGCTTGCACCTGCATACAATGAAGGTGCAAATATCATTGAAAACGTAAGGTCCCTCTTATCGATCCACTATAATAACATGGAAGTGATTATTATAAATGATGGGAGTAAGGACAATTCTATGGAAAAGCTGATTAAGGTCTATGACCTTTATAAAGCTGATTTTTTCGTTGACCAACAGATTGCTACCAAACCCGTTAGGGGCGTTTACCGCAGCCGTAATTTCATTTACAGTAAGCTGATAGTAGTGGATAAGGTAAACGGCGGAAAAGCTGATGCATTGAATGTGGGGGTTAATATTGCTTCAAACGATTATGTAGTTTGTATTGATGTCGATTGTATACTTGAACAGGACGCTCTTTTAAAGCTCATCAAACCTTTTCTCGAATCGCCGGTGAAACGGGTAATCGCTACAGGAGGTGTTGTAAGAATTGCAAATGGTTGTGAGATCGCCAACGGAAGGCTCATTAAGATACATCTTCCTGATAAGTTTCTTCCAAGAGTTCAAACGCTAGAGTATATCAGGGCTTTTTTACTGGGGCGTATGGCATGGGCCCGTTTGAATGGCCTGATGCTTATTTCGGGAGCATTTGGAGCATTTGATAAAGAGATCGTTATAAAGTGCGGCGGATATGACCATAAGACTGTAGGTGAGGATATGGAGCTTATTGTACGGATGCGCCGGTATATGGAAGAGCGCAATTTGCCCTACAAGGTTGCGTTCATCCCCGACCCGCTATGTTGGACAGAGGCGCCCGAATCGTATAAAATATTAGGTCGGCAGCGCAACCGATGGACCCGCGGAACAATCGAAACTTTGAAATTTCACCGAATTATGTTCTTCAACCCAAAGTATGGGATTATGGGCATGTTTAGTTACCCTTATTGGTTCTTCTTTGAATTTCTTGCTCCGCTTGTTGAATTTGGTGGATTTTTATACTTCCTTTTTTGCGTGTTAACCGGGCATATGGACTGGGGCTTCTTTTTTTCGCTTCTTGCCCTTATCTATACATTCGGTGTACTGTATTCCATCTTTGCTATTTTGATGGAAGTCTTGTCATACAATCAGTACAGGTCGCGAAAAGATATTTTGAGCCTCCTGCTTACTGCGGTGGTAGAACCGATTCTTTTCCATCCATTTGTCGTTTGGTCGGCGGTTAAAGGCAATATCGATTTGCTCAGGAAAAAGAATTCCTGGGGAGAAATGACCAGGACAGGATTTTCACCACAAGGCCAGACCCAGCCGGTGGCTGACGCTCCGCCATCTGCAGTTGATGAAATACCAGCACAAACTGTAATTGCTGAGAATCAGCCGCCGGTGTTCACCCCATATATTGACACACCTGATACGTTGACTCCACCCCAACCTGTAGACGGAAAGGAGGAAGAGATGGAACCTGAAATCGTGGAAAATACTCATCCACCAAGCACGGGTGAAAAATGGCTTTTTCTTGAACCGTTAAGATATTTTACGGGGATTATGTTTATTGCGCTGTTATTTATTGTTGCTTTTAGACTTATAGAAATTTTTGCCATCGGTTTAAGTAAAGACTTACCATTGGATTATTCCAGGATATTAAGCTGGGGCTTATGGTCAGATCTTGCGTTTTGGTTAAAGATTTTCGTACCATTTTTTATCATCTATATCCTGGTTCACCTGCTGTCAACCCGATTTGCCAGGCATGCATTGAAAGCAATTATTGTAAGCTTTTTTGTGGTTCATGCGGGTTTATCAATCTATTACAATACATCTCTCGCATTGGCCGGAGCTGATATTTTTAGTTATTCCAGAAACGATATTGTTCAAACGGTTGGCGCTTCGGGAGACTTAAATTTTGTGAATGTTATTCTGATGCTGATACTGATAATTATAATCACTATTGCATTGAATTTTGGTTCAAGACGCTGGAAGCCCGGCCAAATTTTTTCATTGTTTATTACTTGTATTTCAGTGCTGTTCACTATTGCGGGATATCCTGAAATATTTAACAGGCCTGCATTTATTTCGAACTTTGAAAGTGATCTCGCCGTCAACAAATCTGATTATTTCTTTAAGGCCACCTATTCTTACTTGTTACCTAATACTGTCGAAAATGATATTTATGCTGAAAGCTATATTGGGGATTACCAGGGTGACAGTAGATCGATTCAGTTTTCCTATGTCGACGAACAGCAATTCCCATTCTTACATGATGAAGCTGCTGAAGATGTCCTTTCACCGTTTTTTGAGCCCCAGGCAAAAGCGCCAAATATTGTAGTCATCTTGATGGAGGGCCTGGGGCGGGCGTATTCAAATGAAGGGGCATACCTGGGTAGTTTTACGCCATTCTTAGATTCCTTGTCTGGGAACAGTCTCTATTGGGAGAATTTTCTGAGCCAGGGGGGGCGTACCTTTGCCGTCTTACCGTCCTTGCTGGGTTCGCTGCCATTTGCCAAAAACGGATTCCTGGAATTGGGCGAACAAATGCCAGATCAGCTTTCACTATTGAACCTGCTGAAGGCAAATGGATATCAAACTTCTTTCCACTACGGAGGAATCAGTGAGTTTGATAATATGAATATGTATCTGCGAAAGAACTCGGTCGACAAAATTCTGGATCAAAATACTTTTCCTTCCTCATATACAAAACTTCCTTCTGTTAATGGATTTACCTGGGGTTATAACGATAAGGAGCTCTTCCGTCACTATTTAGCAACTAATGTGCCCTTGGAAATTAAGCCTAATTTCGATGTCATCCTAACGGTGTCGACTCACAATCCATTTGTTATTAATGAATCTGAAAAATATGTGAAAATGTTTGAAGAGAGGCTGCAGAGTCTTTCATTGACAGATGCTGAAAAGAGCAGGTACCGGAATAATTACCGTGATCAGTTTGCAAGCATCATATATGCAGACGATGCCCTTCGTGGATTTATTAAAAATTATTCCAGCAGGCCTGATTATGCTAATACAATATTTATTATTACGGGTGATCACCGTATGCCTGAAATACCGATGAGAACTAAGATTGATCGCTACCATGTTCCCCTGGTCATTTTCTCTCCATTATTGAAAAGGACCGCAAAAATTTCATCGGTATCGACACACTTCGATCTTGCACCAAGCATTCTGGCGTATTTGAAGGCTAACCACCAAATAAACTTGCCAAAGCAGAGCAGTTGGATTGGCCAGGGGCTAGACACCACCAGAAGTTTTCAAAACATTCATGCTGTACCGTTCATTCAAAATAAATCAGATATACTTGATTATATTATGGGCGAATACCATCTCAACGGCAATGATCTTTTCAAGCTGTCATCAGATATGAACGAAGTTTTGGTTGAGGATCCTCAAATGAAAGAACAGCTGATTAATGCGTTTAACCAATTCAAAAAGCGTAATTCACTTATTACAGGCGGCAAAAAAATTATTCCCGATTCAATTTACCGGAAGTATACGTCACCCAACTAATTTACTTTTGTCCGCGAGTATTCCTTCAGGATGTTAGTAACCATTGGCCGGTAGAACTTCCAGAAAAAGGATGAACGTTCAGAAGGATCATTTTCATCATAGAAAAATGACTTGAAAACACCTATACCCTTAAAGTAGGAGGCAGTCAATGGGACCGGATTGTCGCAAAAGTCACCAGAGAAATAATAGAAAGAGTAATCACTGCCCTTGTGGTATGTAACTGCGGGAAATATAGACGGTAAACCCCATTTAGCAAGTTCTGCAGCACCCTCTCGATTTACATTTAAATTAAACACAGCAGCTGTCTGGTTCACTTGCGGGTCTGTATTAATTACATCGAACCAAAAAGGATATTTCATTGCGGCAGGCAGACTGAGGACTTCACGTCCGTACTTTTTGCTGAATATTTGCGGCATGGGATTGATAAGGTGCTTTTTATCCTCAAGTATAATCACCTGATCGTTGAGGCTAACAAAGGCAATTCCGGAATTTTTAAATGGCCATTGGTTATTGTGCATCTTTTTATAATCGTTAATAAGCCACCTTGGAATTTCCTTATTTGCTGCGGTGTCTAATTTGTCAAAAAAGCGGGCAGTCCACCCGCTCCATTTGATGCCGAAGGTCTTTTCGAATGTCTCGCGACAAGTGCTGTCTGTTGGAGAACCAATGGTGTTAAATTCTGCCATGATCAGTTTCTTTCTGGCTTTCATTAACAAGAGGAATTGCATGTCCTGTTTACTTAACCCACCATATAATTTCCCGGACCGCTCACTGACATTCTTTCCGGTATACCATTCATTATTAAATATCCCATAAGTGTCTGTGACATATACCAGATCAGCATCATTACTAAGTTGTGCCAATTGGGCTGATGAAAATCGTTCGAGACCTTTTAACTGGTATTTTTCATTTTTTAAAGGGAAGAAGCCATAATAGTCGCGATCAATTTTATATGACCTGGACGGAGTTTTTGTAAGCCGCTCGTGATTTAAGATCCAGTTTAGGGATATGTGTTCCTGTCCGGCGGTAGTTAAAACAGTTTTATCAATGATGGCTGCTACAAGATTTGTTTTAGGCGTAAGAAGCCAGGCCAGCCACATTAACACTGGAATCGATATGATTAGTATAAATATGCCTGCGATCCACTTCTTGAGCATATCAGAACCTTTTTACAAATCCCAGTCCCAATTCAATTTGATTGCCCCTTGTATCCTTAAGATATTCCTGATTTTCTAAAGAAGCTTTTGCAAAGAAGATATTCGTGGCATTGAATGACTTCCTGAAACCAATGGAGCCGCTGGTTGACTTGAGCTTATAGGTATTTCCATTATTATAGAGGATATTGTTCCGTTGGTTATCAGGGGAAAGTCCGGAACCGGCTGTAAAGCTTAAATAATCATCTGCCCCACCGAAATAATATCGGGTGGTAAACGATATAGATTGGGAAAGGGAGTTATTAGAAGGCGTAAGGTACGTGCGGAGATTAAACCAGTAGCTTTTGTAATACTTCCCTACGGCTAAGGTATAAATCCATGTTTTTGTTCCAAAATCGAGCATTCTAAATCCAGCATCGGCTTCGAATGCCGAAGGGAGGTTGGCGTACAGGGAAAATCCTGCTCTGTAACTTGGGAAAATACTTGATTTCGAATATCCTCCGCTTATGTAAGAGTAAAATGTTTTGGAGATTCGGGGATAAGCATCTATCTCAAATTGTGTACCGTTAGTCTTGAAACGATTTGCAAAATTCGCTCTGAAACTGACTGATCCTATGCCGGTTTGTCTTGTATAATCAATGCTGCCTAAGTGCCATGGGTCGGCGAATTGCTTGTCGAAACTCACGTAATCATACCCGACCCCAATTTTATTTTTTTGCCCAAAGTCACCGATCTTTCCAGCAAGCGCGCGAGCTTCACCCAGCTTTGGGTTGATTTTTAACAAGGTATTTAATGTTAGGTTTGCCTCTTTGAATTGTTTCAGATCATCCAGGATCTTCGTTTTCAATAAAAGCAGATCCTGTGATTTTTCGTGAAACTTTAAACCTTCTTCAGTAATTTTCAAAGCCGTCTCAGGACTTTTATTCCAGTATTCCAGGTAGCCATAGGCCAATGATGCGTCTTCATGCCCTGGATTTTTATCCAGAACTTTCTTGAATTCGATTCTTGCGCTATCCACTTTATCAGTCCACGTATATAAACGGCCAAGAAAGATTCGGATATCAGCATAATCAGGGCTTATGGTCAGTGCCTGCTTTGTGAGTGCAATTGCGTCAGGGTAATTCTTGTCGTCAAATGCAAGTTTTCGGGCATTTTGGAAAAGATCATCTGATGAGAGCTGGTTTTGGGCTGATAGGTCAAGCGAAAAACAAATTAAACCAATCAACATTGCCGCCACTACTTTGAAACAATTATTCATTTTCTTAATGGTTTAATTTTTGGTAAAGCGCCTCTCCGTTGCTTAAAGTTACAATTTTCAGAAGCCGTGATTGGGTGTAAGATAAAAACATACACATGATTTGTAAAATTAATCAACAAATTTACACCCAGTGTTACCGGGTTTAATTTCTGTGTGTATTAATTACACTATGCTTTGTAACAATAACATAGCACGAGTAGCATAGATTTAAACCTGATACACATTTTAAAGTCATAGTTTCAGATGCCCGGTAATCAATACGGTATTCTTCAAACGACTATGAACAAAAAACTTATACTCTTTCTTTCAATATTTTTGCTGGGTAATTCCTTGTACGCACAAACCCCACGAAATGTTAGTGGCGTAGTTCAGGATAGTACCGGTACTGGCGTGTTTAGCGCTACCATTAGATTGGTGCCATCTGGAAGCGGTGACACGTTAATGACCCGGTCGGATGTGGATGGAAATTTCACTTTTCGTGCCGTCTCAAATTCAAACTTTAGTGTTCTTGTATCGAGCCTTGGATTTGCACCAACAACGGTTAACTCAACGAATACGGATGGAGCTACTCCGATTGTTTTACCGACAATAATCTTAAAGGCGACCAGCAGATTAATTCAGGAAGTAGTAGTTAACGGAACTCCACCGGTTTTAATTAAAACAGACACTGTCGAATACCGTGTTTCTGACCTCAAACTAAAGCCAGATGCAGTTGTGGAAGATGCGATAAAACGACTGGATGGGGCAGAAGTAGATAAAGATGGGAATGTAACTGCTGCTGGTAAACCAGTTACTAAGATCAAGGTTAATGGTAAGGAAGTTTTTGGGGGAGATATGAAAACCATTACTAAGAATATTCCTGCTGACGCGATAGATAAAATCCAATTAGTAGAGGATTACGGGGACCAGGCTAATTTTACAGGTGTTAAAGAAGGCGATCCGGAAACCATAATTAATATAACTACCCGGCCGGGACGCGATCGTGGGTACATGGTCAATTCAACGGTAGGTGGGGGTACCGACGAAAGATATCAGATGGGATTATTTGCCCAACAAATGCAGGGTGAGCGTATTTTGGGGATCAATGCCAATTTGAATAACAATGGTACCCAGATTGGTGGCGAGAACTTCGGCGGTAGAATGGGACAACGTGGCGGAGGTGGCGGCTTTCAAGGCGGAGGTGGCGGACAAGGGATCACCAACTTAAGTTCGGTAGCACTTAACTATAATAATAAATTTGGCGACAAGCTGCGTCTTGCTTCGTCCTATTATTTCAATAACCAGGACAGAAGTACAATTAGCAATGTTTTTAGGAGCAATGCAAATACACTTGGTACCATTTTAAGCAATGAGTTCAGCGATGCCAGCAACGTGACTTCCAGTCACAGCTTTAATGGTCGGTTAGAATACAATATCAACAAGTCGAACTTATTGGTATTTACTCCCTTTTTAACGTTCAGGAACACAACCAGTGAAAGCACAGGGTCGGTTTCACAGACTGGGGTGATTAATCAAAACCAAACAACAGTTGCTACCAACAGCTCCTTTACACCGAACGTTAATGCTAACTTGTTGTACAATCATTTGTTCCCTAAGGCCGGAAGAAATTATTCGTTAAACTTGAGTTTCAGAAATAGTAATCTTGAATCTGATCAGGAAAACGATAATCATATTGTTTATAACGATCCTGCGGGAAACACACTTAAAGACTCCATTAATTTTAGGCTTAATTCTACGGCGAACAGGACCTTTAGCACCTCCAGCCGGTTAGTTTACAATGAGCCAATCAGTAAAACTGGACGATTGCAGTTTAACTACGATATCAATTATAATAAATACGATAACAGCAGGATATCCAGCCTGGCAAATGCAGCAGGTGTTCCGCAGCCAATAGATTCTTTAAGTAATATTTTCGACTATTCATTTGTTTCACAACGGATTGGTATGAACTATAATTACCGTGATAAAAATAGCGAACTATCATTGGGGCTTACAGCTAATCCGACTCAGTTGTCGGGTAGTTCAGCGACTTTAGGAACGTCAATCAGCCGTTCAAACTTGTTCTTTGCTCCGATAGCCCGTTACCAATATCGTTTTGGTGGAACGAAATCAATCCGGGTGAATTACTTTGGATCAGCTGCCGAGCCTCAGTTCGCGCAATTGCAACCTGTACGCGACGTGTCTAATCCACAAAGGCCAATAGTTGGTAATCCGGATCTTAATAGCTCGTTTTCACATAATGTCGATGCAGAACTTAGATTTTCTAATATCGAGAAGCGATCGTCACTTATGTTCAACATTCAGGGAAATGCAATTTCAAATCAAATCGTACAGAATATTGTCTTAATTCCGGATGTTTTCGGTAGCCGCAAGCAGGAAGTTCGCTATGTGAACACGAACGGTTATTACTCATATTATGGAGGATATAATTGGTCCAAGTCTTTTGCAGACCGCCAATATACTGTTAGATTGTCTGGGGATACACGATTTACAAGAGGTGTATCATTAGCCGACAATATTAAAAACTATTCAAACAGAAGAAATATAAGTCAGCGATTAAGTCTCCAGATAAATCCAGGCGAATGGATGGAATTGAGCCCTCAATTGATGTACGGTAGAACGGTAACGGATTATACCTTGCCAACAAATACTGATACGAAGATAAATACCTATGGTTTGAACATGGATGGCCGCTTCTTATTCATGAAGGATAAATCACTGATCTTTGGATTTAATGGAGGAAAGACATTCAATACTGGTTACGTAGGGAATTTAAATACTAATCCCCTTGTTGTTAACTCCTATATCGAGAAGAAATTTAAAAAGAACATGGCGACATTGCGCCTTCAAGCCTTCGATATTTTTGATCAATCGAATAATATCAACAGGGCTGTGATTGAGAATGGTTTCACCGACACGCAGACAAATCGCCTGACCCGCTATTTCATGTTAACGCTGAACCTTCGGATAAACAAATTTGCCGGTGGTGTTCAACGCAGTACAGAACGTCCTGAAGGTGATCGTGGTAATTTTGAAAGAGGTGAAGGTGGTCAACGCCCGGGATTTGATCGTGGTGGACTGCAAAATGGGGGCGGCCAGCAGAATGGTGGAGGAATGAGAAGGGACATTAATTGAATTGAGAATTGAGCATTGAGAATTCAGAATCGATAGCTGAAAGCTGAAAACTGAAAGTTGAAGCTGGTGTACAGAATCGGCTATAGTCACGATCCAAATTCAGTTTTCAACTTTCAGTTTTTTTAAAAGCTGTCCGCTTTTTAAAACTGAAGTATAAAACTAGTTCCTTCGTCCGGTTTAGAGGCTACTTGAATACTACCGTTATGAAGCATCATTATTTGCTTACATAAAGTTAACCCGATCCCACTCCCCGTTTTCCGGGTGCTGAAAAAAGGAATAAATATTTTGTCGAGTACTTCCTCGTCAATACCTACACCATTATCAATAATCTTGATAATGGTTTTTTCATTTTGGCCAATCTCACCGTACAAGATTATCCTTGGACCAGATGTGGCTTTGACTGCCTCTATTCCATTAACAAGCAAATTGATCAATACTTGTTCAACGAGCGCCAAATCAGCATCAAGCATTAGATTAGGGTCTTTGAGGATTATTTCAAGCTCTATGTTCTTTTGTAACAATGTGGGCTGCATCAGGGAGTGGAGATTCTCAAAGAGATCGCGAACGTATAAAGGCTGGATATTCGGTTTGGTTATCTTATTCAGGTTTCGGTAAGTTTCGGCGAACCGAAGTAAGCCTTCGCTTCTTTTCTTTATAGTACTAATGCCAAGCTCTAGATCCACAAGGTTATTGCCTTCGTCCAGACGCTTATCCAGGCTGGCCAGGCGATTCTTTATGGTATCTGCGAGAGAAGAGATAGGAGCGATGGAATTCATGATCTCATGGGTGAGGACGCTTAAAAGCTTTTGCCATGCTTTTGATTCAGTTTCATCCAGGGCTTCATTAATATTCTGAAATGCGATTAGCTGATATTTAACACCCTTTGTTTGGAAAGCTGTCGCGGAAAGCAAAGTCTTAGCGCTCATTCGTTTTGTAATGATTGCTGCTATCTTTGATTCGCCGGGTTTTAATGAGATAATGTCTTTATAAAGACTCTCATCCCGTTTCGATAAGGAGCTGATATTTTTAATGTAAGGCCGGTCCAGCATAATTTTCAGGGATTCGTTCATCCAGATCACTTCTCCGCTGTCTGTTTCAAAAGAAAGAATCCCGGTATTCACCAGCTCAAGGATTTTTTGCAGGTATTGGTACTGAGTTTCTTTGTCGCGTGACACTTGTTGAAACAAGCGGCTAATGTCATTAAAATTGCTGTACAAGGGACTAAGCTCAGACAAGGAATTCGAGTTAAAGTTTCTTGAAAAGTCGCGGTAATACAAGGCCTGGGAAAATTGATCAACCTCTCTGTACAGAGTTATTTGTTTTACATAGATAATGTAAAGCTGATAGAAAATGATCGGACCGATTACCAGAAAGTAGGTGTACCGCTCGGTTACTATCAGGTATGCAGAAAGGCACAATGTTAAAAAAAGTCCTGCTGTGCGAAGGAAGATATTGATCTTAACTCTCTCCACTACAGATCATACTTGCTAAGCCTGCGGTAAAGAGCCGTCCGAGTCAGCCCAAGTTCTTTGGCGGCTTTTGTGATATTGCCCCCATGTTTTTCAATCACCTGAAGTATCGCATTTTTTTCCAGGCTATTCAAGTTGAAGTCTGTTTGAACAGGTGCCGCGGCTTGTGTTTCCAGTGGCGAGAAAATCAGATCCTTTGGCTGTAAAATAGAGTCTTCAGCCATAATAACCGCCCTTTCAATGGTATACTGAAGTTCCCTGACATTTCCAGGGAATGAATATTGCCTTAGCTTCTCAATAGCTTTATTATCAAAGTCAGGAGCGGGCTTCATGTATTTGTCAGCGTAAACTTTGCCAAAATGCCTTGCCAAAAGTTCGATATCATCTCCCCGGTATCTCAGTGGGGGGATCATCAGTTCCATTGTGTTAATGCGGTATATCAAATCTTTCCGAAATCTGTGTTCATTGGCCAGTTCGCTTAAAGGAAGGTTTGTTGCACATATAAGACGGATATCGACCGGGATTGGCTCGTTTGTGCCCAGCCTGATGACCTGACGGTTTTGAAGCACACTTAATAATTTGGCCTGCTGTTGAAGGGAAATGTTCCCGATTTCGTCAAGGAACAGAGTACCTCCCTGAGCAGCCTCGAACCGACCGATACGGTCTTCCCTCGCATCCGTAAATGCGCCCTTCTTATGTCCGAAAAGCTCGCTCTCAAAAAGGCTGTCTGTCAGCGCCCCAACATCCACCTTTACAAAAGGTTTTTCCGATCGCAGGGATGCGTTATGAATGGCCTTTGCAATCAGATCCTTACCGGTACCATTTTCTCCCAGAACTAAAATATTAGCGTCGGTAGGGGCTATTTTATCAAGTTTGTAAAGTATATCCCGGATAATTTCAGAGTCGCCTATCATCTGAGGGCCCTTATCTTTCGACCCTGGTTTGGTAGTTGTAGTTTTTCCTTTAGGCTTTATTGCCTCTTTGATAGTTTCTATCAGGAGTTCATTATGCCAGGGCTTAATCACAAAATCAGCTGCTCCCTGTTTTAAAGACCGGACGGCCAGATCAATATCCCCATAAGCAGTTATCATAATTACGCACAGGTCAGGGCGAGTTGCTTTAATTTTGTTAAGCCAAAAGAAACCTTCGTTGCCAGTGTTAATAGCACTTTTGAAATTCATATCCAGTAATACCAGATCGAATTGCTGTCTGGATAAAATAGCTGGTAAATTCTCAGGGTTTTTTTCCGTGACGATCTCTTTAACCAGCGGCTTCAGTAATAACCTTACGGCGGTGAGTACATCAGGATCATCGTCGGTAATAAGTATAGTGGCGTCTTTTAATTGCATATCGGATTTCTGGGCTTTAGGCGTTAGGGATTAGGTCTTGGCCATTTGAAAGATATTGAATTTTACCTACTAAAAACATAAGTAAACCAGTATATCCACAGTACACAAAGCCTAATCCCTAAAGCCTATGGCCCATACTCCACAAGTATACCATTTTCCTAATCCATTGTAAATCAATAAACCAATAAATAGCAACTCAAACCTATTGTATCATAACCGCACACATGATGCACGGTAGCGAACGAGCGTACATGCTGGGAATACGGCTAATATATTGTATATCAGGAGGGTATAGGTTTGGCACAAGATTGCATTAAAGGGATGAAACGGAATAGATATTAAATCAAGTGGACAGAGCAATACCAAAGAAGACGTGGACAAGAAAGAAAATATTATTGATAGCAGGAATCACTGCAGTTGTACTTCTAATTGGCGCGAGTTATTATTTCACCTCAGGAAAGAGCAGGCTGAATGTAGAGACTGAGCGAATCACGATCAGCGAAATAAAAAAAGGAACTTTCCAGGAATCCATTCCTGTTAATGGAATAGTTTTACCCGTCAGCACAATTTATTTAGATGCGGCAGAAGGGGGGAGGGTTGAAGAGAAGTATGCTGAAGATGGAGCTGTAATGCGAAAGGGTGAGCCCATTCTCCGATTGTCGAACACGGACCTTGAATTAAGCCTGGTAAACCAGGAAACTTCGGTGTTTAACCTGCTGACTCAGATGCAAATATCCAGAAATGCTGCCCGTCAGAACACGATTAGCAAGCTTAATCAAAT
The DNA here is from genome assembly GCF_900168015.1 of Daejeonella lutea. GTDB lineage: Bacteria > Bacteroidota > Bacteroidia > Sphingobacteriales > Sphingobacteriaceae > Daejeonella > Daejeonella lutea. The sequence continues at coordinate 481,435 of NZ_FUYR01000001.1, forward strand.
GGCCGATGTCGATAACGGATTTAAAGAGGCGGAGCGTCTTTACACATTGAATAAGAAACTTTATGATCAGCGGGTCATCGGGTCGCAGGAATTCCAGCAGTCAAAGATAGCTTATGACTACCAGGTTAAACGCAAAACCCTGACAGAGCAGATCCTGAAGGAGGATGAGGTTTCTAATAAACAGGAGTTAAATCAAACGGCCCAATCTTACGAGCGTACCAGAAATGCACTAGCCGTAATGCGAAAGAAAGTTGGCGACCTGATTGTTCGCGCACCGGTTGACGGTCAATTGACCTCCCTGGATGCGGAGATAGGACAAAATAAGAACAAAGGGGAACGCCTGGGGCAAATCGATGTTCTTAGCGGTTTCAAAATTCGCGCTGAGATTGACGAACATTATATTTCCCGGATATTCGTTGGTCTGCTGGCAGATTATCCCATGAACGGCAAAACCTATGTGTTAAAAATCCGGAAGGTATACACCCAGGTAACAAACGGCCGTTTCCAGGTTGATATGGAATATGTTGGCGACGTTCCAAAAGATATCCGCCGCGGACAAAGCCTGCAGATCAGAGTTACACTTAGCGACGCCAAACAGTCATTGCTTTTACCTCGCGGTGGATTTTTCCAGCAAACCGGCGGAAACTGGATATTTAAATTAAACAAAGATGGAAGTATAGCCTATAAAACCGACATTCAGCTAGGCGGCCAGAACCCTGATTATTATGAAGTGTTAGGTGGTCTGCAGCCGGGAGATCGGGTGATTACGTCGGGGTATGATAATTATGGTACGATGGAGGAGTTGGTTTTGAAGGAGAAGTAGGAACGAGGTTTTGGGGTGTAGGCATTAGGCATTAGGCTTTAGGGTAAGGCTAGTTGGATATTTGACCTTTTGATAGAAGGCGAGTTATCTAATTGGGATGTTTTTAATAAATGCTGATATCATCCTTCTAATATTTAAAAGTTGGGCACATAGTTCTTTGTAAAGAGGTTCCGAAATGTAATTTAAGTCTTTGGCAAGTATTAATTGGTAATGCAGTTCAGAGGCTGAGCCAGATGATATAATTAGAAACCTGCGCATTTCTACGTTGCTGGATCTTCCACAACCTTCTGCAATATTAGTAGGTATTGATGAACAGGAGCGACGGATTTGGGAGGTTAATCCATATATTTCTTGTTTTGGAAAATCATGGCTAACGGAATATATTTTCAGAGTTAAAGTATGGCTGAGCTGCCATATTGCAAGACTGTTGAAATCAGGCATTTTAAAGTTTGTTTTAATAAATATAAATCACATCTAAAAGAATTATAAAGTCAATTAGCTAACGGTAGTCGGGCCTAAATCCTAATGCCTAAAGCCAAAAGAACGTAGCAATCATGATCAAAATTTCAGACCTCCAAAAATTCTACCGCACCGAAGAAGTAGAGACAATCGCATTAAACAACCTGTCATTCGAAGTTAAACAAGGTGAATTCGTGGCCATCATGGGCCCTTCGGGCTGTGGTAAATCTACCTTACTAAATATTCTGGGCTTGCTGGACGACCCTGATGGCGGAAGCTATCTCTTCAATGGGATCGAAGTAGCCAATTTTAATGAACGGAAACGGTCGGATCTGAGAAAGCACAACATCGGTTTTGTGTTCCAGAGCTTTAATCTTATCGATGAACTATCGGTTTACGAAAACGTAGAGTTGCCATTGATCTATACAAAAGTTAAAGCGAGTGAACGCAAGGAAAGGGTTGAAGCAGTGCTTGACAAAATGCAGATAATGCATCGCAAAAATCACTTTCCTCAGCAGCTTTCCGGTGGTCAGCAGCAGCGTGTGGCGGTAGCAAGAGCTGTTGTGAACAACCCCAAACTAATCCTCGCCGATGAGCCAACTGGAAACCTGGATTCATCAAACGGTAATGAAGTAATGCAACTTCTTACTGAATTGAATGAACAGGGTACTACCATTATCATGGTAACTCACTCCGAACACGATGCAAAATATACCCACAGGATTATCAGGATGCTGGATGGACAGACGGTGACGGAGAATATACTTGTTTGAGTTGAGAGTTGAAAGTTGAGAGTGGAGAGTGGAGAGTTGAGAGTTGAGAGTTGAGAGTTGAGAGTTGAGAGTTGAGAGTTGAGAGTTGAGAGTTGAGAGTTGAGAGTTGAGAGTTAAGAGTTGAGAGTTGAGAAAAAATGAGATTAAGATACGAATAAAGTTTAACCCGGGTTATGACCTAAAACCTAAAACCTAAACCCTAAAACCCTAATACCTAAACCCACTATGTTCAAAAACTACTTTAAAATCGCCTTTAGAAATATCATCCGCCACAAGGCATGCTCTTTCCTGAATATCAGCGGACTGGCAATAGGTATGGCTTGCAGTATATTCATTTTACTTTGGGTGCAGAACGAGCTTAGCTATGATAAGTCCCATCCGGATTCCGCAAGGCTATTCCGCCTGACGTGTTACGTAGAAGATTTTAACGCTGCTGTAACCCCGGCAGGACTGGCTGAAGGGGTGCAGACGGCAATGCCAGAGGTTGAAACCACAGTTCGTACTAGTACGACGTTTTCCAGATTATTTGAAGCGGGGAATCTTAAGTTTGACGAGACCAACGTTTATTACGCGGATTCAAACTTTCTTCAGGTTTTCTCATTTCCATTCCTGAAGGGTAATCCTACCACCGCATTAAATCGGCCGGATGCAGTAGTTATCACAGAATCCATAGCCAAGAAATATTTTGGAAATGAGGACGCGTTCGGCAAGACCATGCGAATTGCGAATGAAAAGAACCTGACTGTAACCGGAATTATTTCTGATAACACACCAAACTCACACCTACGCTTTAATGTAGTGATGCCTATGTCGGCACTATATCCTGAGAGTAATGATCTTAAAACAAAGAGCTACGAAAATTTCAATTTTTATACCTATGTCAAGTTTAAAGAAAACGTTGACCTTTCAGATTCAAAGATTATAGCCCTTAATAATCGGGTCAAGGGTGTCTATAAGCAGCACAATCCCGATGGGATGAAGCCTGGTTTCGACTTCCAGCGAGTACAGGATATACACCTTAAGGCAACCGTTCAACTTGATAACGCCGAACGGGGGAATATCCAATATGTAAATATCTTTTTTGTCGTTGCGTTATTTATCCTTGCAGTTGCATGTATTAACTTCATGAATCTGGCAACTGCCAGATCGGCGAGAAGAGCAAAAGAAGTCGGACTTCGAAAAGTTGTTGGCGCCGGTCGGAGACAACTTATAGCACAATTTCTGGGCGAATCTCTGGGTATTTCATTTATCTCAATTGTGCTTGCAGTATTGGTGGTGTGGCTGTTATTGCCTGCTTTCAATGCACTTTCAGGTAAAACCCTGACGCTAGCCCTATTTGATGCGAAACTGTTGCTAAGTCTCGCTGGTATTGCTTTGATGACAGGGTTAATTTCAGGAAGCTACCCTGCACTATTTTTATCAGGGTTCAAGCCAATTAGTGTGCTTAAGGGTAAGTTGAGAACTGGAATGGCCGATCAAGTATTTCGGAATTCACTTGTTATTACGCAGTTCGTTGTGTCAATCGTTCTGCTTGCAGGCACGGCCGTTGTTTTCAAACAGCTTAATTATATCAGGGACAGGAATATCGGCTTTGAGAAGACAAACCTATTATATATGCCAATGAAAGGAGATATGTGGGGAAAACAGGAAGCACTCACTGATGCGCTTAAACAGGATAAATTAACCAGTAACTTTTCCATTATATCTGACCTACCGGTAAATATAACATCTGGAACTGTGAGTGTATACTGGGAAGGAAAGGCTGAAGGATCTCAGCCAGTAATCCCTTCGATTAGCGTCGATGAAAACTTTATAAATGTTTTTCAAGCTAAAATCTTAAACGGCCGTAGCTTTTCAGAGGAGTTCAAAGGGGACTCCGCAAATTTCGTCGTGAATGAAACTGCTGTAAAGTTAATGGGTATGACAGTGAATAATGCTGTTGGTAAACAGCTTGACTGGGACGGTGAGAAAGGGCAAATTATTGGAGTTGTCAAAGATTTTAATTTTAAACCTTTACAGTATGTTATTGAACCATTGGTTTTGAGAAAGATTAGCGGGAGCGGCACAGTGGTGATTCGCACCTTGCCGGAAAGTACAGAAGCAACGATAAAGTCACTTGAAAGAATAAGTTCCAGGCTAAACCCAGCCTATCCATTCAATTTTAGTTTCATTGATCAGGATCTTGCAAATTTATACCGTGGTGAGCAGCAAATGGGCAAAATATTTAATGTTTTTGCGATCCTGGCGATCTTTATTTCTTGTCTGGGATTATATGGCCTTTCAGCATTTACCGCAGAACAGCGTACTCGTGAAATTGGAGTGAGAAAAGTGCTCGGTGCGTCAGTAGGGAGTATTGTCTTCTTGCTTTCCGGCAAGTTTACCCGGTTGATTTTAGTCGCTATGATTGTAGCAATTCCAGTAGCCTGGTATTCTATTGATAGCTGGCTACAAAGCTTTGCTTACAGGGTAGAGATAAGCTGGCTTGTTTTTATGGGAGCATCACTGGCTTCATTGTTCATAGCCTGGCTCACGGTAAGTTACGAATCGGTCAAAGCTGCGATAATGAACCCGGTAAAGAGTCTTCGATCGGAATAGGTTAAGAGTTTTGAGCTACGAGCAATGAGCGTTGAGCACCCTATTTAAAATGAAGTATGACAAATTATTTGATATTTAAATATGCACAGAGCTGATTTTCTTACAGCTCATAGACCATAGCAAAATGTTAAGCAACTACATTAAAATCGCATGGCGAAACCTGTTACGGCAAAAAGGCTTCACCTTGATCAATATATCAGGGCTTGCCATTGGTATTGCGACCTGCCTGATCATCATGTTATATATCTTTCATGAACTTAGTTACGATCGCTATAACGAGAAGGCGGACCGTATTGTGCGTGTAGTTTTTCGCGGATTCATGGGCGGAGGGGAGATGAATGAGGCGAACGTGATGCCACCCGTCGCTAAAACACTAATGCAGGATTTTCCTGAAGTGATGGAAGCGACCAGGATCCAGACTGGCGGCTCCCCGATGGTAAGCTTTGGTGAGAAGACTTTCAAAGAAGAAGACGTCCTTTTTGCTGATGCAAATTTCTTTGCGGTTTTCACTGTACCGCTTCTGAAAGGAAACCCAAAAACAGCGCTGCTCGAGCCAAATACAATAGTTATTTCACAAGAAACTGCAGAACGTTATTTCGGGACTGACGATCCTATTGGACAAATCCTCAATTTTAAAAGTTGGAAGTCTGGCTATAAGGTTACTGGAGTTTACGAAAAGATTCCTGCGAGGTCGCACTTTCATTCAAATATGATCGCATCACTGGTTACCAATCCTGATGAGAAGGCGGATTCATGGATGACCTCCGGGTATTTTACATACCTGCTTTTACCGGAAGGTTATAATTACAAAGATCTGGAAGCAAAGCTGCCGCAGGTTATCGATAAATACGCAGCTCCCCAGTTGAATAAGGCTTTTGGTATGAGTATACAGGAATTCAGGAAGAAAGGGAATGACATAGGACTTTTCCTGCAACCACTAACGGATATTCATTTGCTATCAGATTTAAATGGCGATCTGGCTACTCACGGCGACATTCGTTACGTCTATATATTTGGAGCTATAGCGCTGTTTATGCTTTTGATAGCCTGTATAAATTTCATGAATCTTTCCACTGCAGGTGCGTCTAAACGTGCCAGGGAAGTGGGGATCCGTAAGGTTATGGGATCAATGAGATCCGAGCTGATCAGTCAATTTTTAGTAGAGTCTGTCCTGATTACTGTAATCGCTTTTGCTTTCGCGATTCTGTTAGTTTATATGACAGTTCCGATATTTAATAGACTCGCTGAAGCTGATCTTTCGCTCGGACTTGTTTTAAATATCTGGCTGTTGCCGGCGCTGCTTATTTTCGCTCTCTTTGTGGGATCTCTAGCCGGAAGTTATCCTGCATTTTTCCTTTCCTCGTTTAAGCCTATCGCCGTTCTGAAGGGTAAATTTCTGCCAGCAATGTCGAGCGGTCCGTCGATGCGAAGCAGTCTTGTTGTGTTCCAGTTTTTTATCTCGATAGTCCTGATCATAAGCACTATAGTAGTGCATAAACAACTGTCATACATCCAAAATAAGAAACTCGGTTACGAAAAAGAGCAGGTAATGGTTATCCATAACACCTGGCAGCTCGGCGAGACAAATGAATTTTTTAAGAATGGCCTTTTGCAGGATCCCAGGATTGTGAATCTCAGCAGTTCTTCATTTCTGCCAGCAGGTAACAGCAACTTTAACAATTTCAGTGTTTATCCGGACGATAAGGTGGGACAGTTGGTTAAGACCCCAAGGCACACTGTCGATCACAATTACTTACCGACCATGGGAATCCAACTGAAGCAGGGGCGGAACTTTTCCAAAGACATTGCTTCTGACTCGCTGGCTGTAATTATTAACGAAACGGCTGCCAGGGCCTATGGCTGGTAGAACGATGCCCCCGGACATAAGATAACTGGTACATCTGATAATGCAGGTACTGAGATAAGCTATCACATCATCGGTGTTGTGAAAGATTTCCATTTCACTTCCCTGCATGACGCAATTACTCCGGTTATGCTCGTCCTTGGAAATGATCGGGACAATATGATATTAAAAGTGAAAACGAATGAAGTGTCCGACCTGATATCTTCCATAAAGACTAAATGGACAGGCGAAGAGCCTTTTTCTTATTCGTTTATGAATGAGCGGTTTAATAATACTTACCGCGCCGAGCAGAAGGTTGGAAATGTGCTTAACACTTTTGCCGGCCTAACCATCTTTGTAGCCTGCCTGGGTCTGTCCGGGCTTGCAGCATTTACTGCCCAGCAAAGAACAAAAGAAATCGGCGTACGGAAAGTGCTTGGTGCTTCTGTGGCTGGAATCGCCAGTCTTCTTTCAAGGGATTTTATTAAACTGGTGCTTATAGCCATTGTTATTGCCAGCCCTGTAGCCTGGTATTTAACGAGTATGTGGCTTGAGGATTTCGCCTATCGAATCGAAGTAAGCTGGTGGATGTTTGCCGCCGCCGGTGTTGTTTCAATAATGATCGCTATTGTTACCGTGAGCTTTCAGGCAATTAAGGCTGCAATGATGAATCCTGTTAAGAGTTTGAGGAGTGAATAGAAACGAGAAATGGGACACGAGAAGAGAGACACGAGAAATGAGACTGGGAGGTGATCCGAAAATGATACTATGATTGAAGATTTCAAATCGAAAACGGAAGTAGTTCGCAACTCGCTTCTCGCAACTCGCAACAAATTTACAAACCATGCTCAAAACCAATATCAAACTAGCTCTGCGTCACCTATTCAAAAGGAAATTTAATTCCCTGTTGAACATTGTAACATTGACCCTGGGAGCAAGTTGCTGCGTGCTTATATATATGTATGTGAGCTATCAGATGAACTTTGACACCTATCATAAAAACACTGAGCGATTATATCGTCTTGTTTTCGAACTGAGGCTTGAAAATGAAACGGAGTATGATAAAGGTTCGTCTATCGCTATGGTTAATACGTTAAAATCCGCGTTCCCGCTGGTGGAAAAGGCAGTTGTTTCGATAAACCGGCAAAGCTTTGTAATTGATGTGGAGGCTAACCCAAAGAGAAGATTCCGGGAAGAAGGGAACATTAGCTTTACAGACGCTGAGTGGTTTGATGTTTTTACATACTCATGGATCGAGGGTAATCCGAATTTGCTCAATCGGCCAGGTGGTGTAATACTCACCAAAAAAGTTGCAGAAAAGTATTTCGGTGCGGGATCAGCGACCGGAAAGATGATCTCCATAGTCGGGAAGCAATTCCAGGTTGCTGGTGTAGTAAAGGATCCTGCAAATACTGATATGAAGGGGGAAATGTATATATCCCTGTCTTCTTTTGCCGATTTGAACCCTGCGGTAGGAAAGGATTATTTCACAAGCTGGGGATATACTATGTCCACTCATGATGCTTTTATTTTGCTCAAAGATGCCCGACAAAAGAAAGAAGTGGAGAATAAGCTTGCCTCGTTGGTCGACCAGCATATGGGAGCAGGATACTCCAGGTTGTTTAGCTTTCAATTAATGCCATTGAAGGATATGCACTTTGATATGCGTTATGCAGGCACAATCTCTAAATCTTTAATCATAACACTGAGCCTGATTGGCCTGGTTATTTTGTGCATAGCTGGTATTAACTACATAAACCTGGTCATCGCGCAACAGACAAGACGCAGCGCGGAAATTGGCACCCGTAAAATATTAGGAGGTTCAGCAAAGCAAATCTTTTTTCAGTTTCTAATCGAGTCTTTCCTTGTCTCAGTAATTGCTATTATAAGCTCTTTGGTCATAATCATCCTGCTTATTCCGCAAATAAATTCACACATTTTTTACGACGAGCCATTACAAATACTCTCTTATAGCCGGCTCTTCTTGTTCTCCTTCTCCCTGCTCGCTGCACTAACCCTATTTGCCGGGGCATATCCTGCCTATATATTGAGTCGATTAAATGTATCTAACGCATTAAAGAATAATGTAAAAAGTTCCTCAAGTCTCACTACGAGATCATTAATAGTTATACAAAATGTAGTAGCTCAAGTTCTTATTATCGGGACCATTATTGTACTGTTGCAGGTTCGTTTTCTCAAAAACACGGATAAAGGCTTTGACAGGGAATCGGTGGTGATGATACCTTTTGAAAAGATAACTGATCAGCAGAAGCAACTGATGAATCAGCGGCTAAAGGGTATACCCGGTGTGGAATCTTTTAGTTTTTGTTATCAATCACCTGCAAGCGATACCCGGCGAGGGGCAACTGTCAAATATGACGTACGTGCTGAATGGGAACCTTCTCCGGCGCGGTTTTCTATCGGTGACTCAGCATATTTCAGCACCTTCAGGATTCCTCTGAAATATGGCAGGACTATTTCCCCAAGTGCTGCTAGGCCTGAGTATGTGATCAATGAGACTATGGCGCGGAGCCTGGAGCCGAAGGATTTCAGCAGGGTAGTGGGCAAAAAGCTAATGGCTGGCGACCTTGAAGGAATCATTGTAGGTGTTAGCGGGGATTTCAACCTCAGGTCATTACGTAGCCCTATCGAACCGGTAGTATTTATGGAGGATGACTTTTTGATCACCAACCTTGCTGTGAAGCTTTCGGGATCAGAAACCCAGGCAAGTCTGGAACAAGTGAAAACGGTGTATGAGGACGCCTTTTCTGACCAACTCTTTACTTATCAGTTTGTTGATGAACGAATAGCAAAACTCTATCAAAGGGAAAGTCTGCAACAGAAATTCATATGGATCGCTTCGGCTGTTGCCATCGCGATAAGCTCGATGGGCCTGCTTGCTTTGATCTCTCTGGTGACAGTCCACCGTACCAAAGAAATTGGGGTTCGTAAGGTGCTCGGCGCCTCAGTAGCACAGATTACGATATTGTTAAGTTCTGAACTAATGAAGCTTATTGTTGTATCGTTTGTGATAGCAAGCCCTATCAGCTTCTATTTGATGAGCAACTGGCTGCGTGATTTTGCTTACCGGATTGATATCCATTGGTGGGTATTTGCACTTTCTGGTGGAGCTGCAGCGCTGATTGCCTTTGCTACGATTAGCTTTCAGGCAATCAAGGCGGCAATTGCAAACCCGGTGGAAAGCTTACGATCGGAGTGAAGGGCTATTTGAGGTATTAGGCCTTAGGCTTTAGGTCGATGCGTACGTGCCTAAAACCTAATTCCTAGACCCGCGCAATTGCATCAAACGCAACCATCGAATTCCCCGGAATATTCCCCGGTGATACTGCCATGCAGCTGCGGTTTCCTTTTCTCCTGCCGCCCGGAAAGGCCGCGGCATAGGGTGCATTCAGCGGGAAATAGTTCGCCGGATCATCAATCCATGCGGTAACCCGGTGTAGTTTATCTAAACTCGATCCGGCTTCCTTGAGCGCGGCCTCCAGCTTGCCCATAGCAACTTTAGTGTGGTTCTCGAGGGTGCGCGGACCTTCGTGCGGAAGACAAATAAAGCCTGATGCAAAGATCAGGTTGCCCAGTTTTGTGAATTTCACAGGCTCTTCAGGGTAGCGGTTCTTAATGGCTGATTCTCCTGTTATGTGTACAGCGTCTGCCTTTACCTTATTTGCAAATCCTAATCCGGCTATGCCGACGATGCCAGCTGCAAAAGCTTTCAATATATCTCGTCTTTGGGTTTTCATAAATTATTGAAACTAGTTTGTGAGTTTTATATATAACAGATAGCATCCACCTCGCAAAGTGAAGCTCCCGGGATTCCGCCTTTTGCCACAGCAATGCAGGTACGTGCCGGCATTTTTCCCTTGGGCCAGGCAGCATCATAGACCTTGTTCATGCCGTCAACATTTGCTATGTCATCGACGTAAGCATAACATTTTAATACTTTACTCATGGAAGATCCGGCAGCTTCAATAGCTTTCTTGAGATCTCGCATTACTACCTTCGTATGGTTTTCGATGGTTTTAGGACCTTCATGACAACCTATCCCGGAAATAAATACTAAGTTCTCATATTTGGTAAAGGCTGAAAACATCGGTATTTCCTGAGAATTTACAACTCCTCCAGCTTCATGATAGGCGGGTAAAGATTTTGCACTTGCTATTTGTGTTAATCCAATACCAGCGGCTGAGGCGAGTACTCCTTTCAGTACAGCTCTTCTTTTTAGTTTCATTCTATTTTAGTTGGGTGTTGGGGTTAGGAATTAGGTACTACACCGTTTTGTAAGCAATTACATCGATCTCGACAAGTGACCTGTCTGGCACTCCACCTTTTGCAACTGCCACGGTAGTGCGTACTGGAGGTTTATCGCCAAAGCGACCTCTGTATATCTTGTTCATCGCTTCGAAATCTTTCATGTCATCAAGCCAAACCTGTGCTTTTAGCACCTGAGTCATAGATGAGCCTGCCCGTTTAAGGGAAGCCTCGACACCCTTTAGAACGATCTCAGTGTGGTTTTCTATGGTGAAAGGCTCTACATGTGCCCCAACACCTGATATAAATACCAGGTTTTCAAATGTATTCGATGCTTGTAGCAGTGCCGCATCATCTGCCGCACTTGCCAGTGAAGCTGTGCCCGATACGCCCGCCACTGTCGCCAGTAGTTTTTTAAGCACTGCTCTTCTTTTAGTTTTCATGTGATTAATAAGTTTACTGTTAAGGTCTAGATTCCAATGTCTTATAAATCTATTTAAAAAATTAAATATGGTATACTGTGAACGGTAACAAATGTGTTGATGTCAGAAATAAGGGGTTTGGCTATGGGTTTTGGACTGTCAGTCACGAGCCTGAGTGCGACTACGACGAGCTCGAAGACTTTGCCAGAGTTTATATTCACAGCCCATGGCCGAATTTCTATATCAGCAATCATTGCCGAGCGCTGTTTGTGCATCGCTATGAAAATAGTAGAAAGGTATTCAGTGTAATTGGTCAGATCAAGTTGCTCGGAATTTGGCTGTTTTATTCTTTCTCGATTATTTCATGGGTTTGATATCGGGTATGTTCAGAATCGGACCTCAGGTGTCCGTTTTCGAACGTTTGTAGAATCATTAACCCAATTAAACTATTGATCTTTAATACGTTAACTAATTGGCTTTAAGTATGTATTGCTTGTGCCAATGAAGCCGGGTATATTTTATGATTGGACGAGATTAGCCGTTCATTTCATTACTGAATCCTGGAATTATGCATAGAGATTATTTTTATAAAGCCTGGAAAGACATTTTTAAACGTAATGATTATAATGCTTTTAAAATTATAGTGATTAAGCTAAAACCCTTGACCATCGAGGCTGTAAACCCAGCGATGATGAATCCGTAAAGAGTTTGAGAGCGGAGTAGGTTTGAGAAGTGAGCTTTGAGCTGAAAACTGGTAAGTTAATAACAACATTATTTCGATCATACTATTCAATATTTAAATACAAAAGCTGACATTTCACAGCTCATAGACCTAAACCCCAATGATTAAACTAGAACACATATTCAAATGGTATACTGCCGGTGGCACGCGAAACTTTATACTTCGGGATATTAATCTTGAAGTTAAAGAAGGTGAATTTATTTCTATCATGGGACCGTCGGGTTCCGGTAAATCTACATTGCTGCATATTCTTGGGATGCTCGATGAGCCTGATGAAGGCATCTACACTTTCCTTGATCAATCTGTGTTTACACTAAAGGAAAAGCAGCGCTCGACTTTGTACAAGCAATATATCGGATTTGTATTTCAGGCCTATCATTTGATTGACGAGCTGACGGTTTACGAGAACATTGAAACGCCCCTTATCTATCAGGATATAAAAAGCTCTGAGCGCAAAGCTATAGTTGCGGATATGCTGGACCGTTTTGGGATAGTAGGTAAGAAAGATCTCTTTCCGTCCCAGTTATCCGGCGGGCAGCAGCAGCTGGTAGGAGTGGCCCGCGCCATAGCAGTAAACCCCAAACTCATTCTTGCAGATGAGCCTACAGGGAACCTGAACACGAAGCAGGGTGAAGAGATCATGGACCTGTTCAAAAAGCTCAATGAAGAAGACGGAGTGACGATTATCCAGGTAACGCACTCTGAGAAAAATGCAGGATACGGATCAAGAATAGTGCATTTGCTGGATGGAAGAATAGATGAGATCGTTAACGCATAGCCTGTAATGAAAAGAATATCCTTTAGCTTTATTTTGTTTGTAATTTCCTGTCTTGCGTATGCTCAGGAAACCATTGTAACTAGTCTCACCCTGGAGCAAAGCATTTCCCTGGCACTTAAACATAATATCGATGTTCAGAGGAGCATGATTCAGTCGGAGAATGCCAGGATTGGTTTGCAACAATCCAGGGCCAATCTGCTTCCCGATTTAAACGGAGGCGTTACTCATGGGATCAATCTTGGCCGGAGTATAGATCCATTTACCAATGCGTTCAGTAATGAGCAGGTGACCTATGCCCAGCCATATCTCGCGAGTAGCGTAACTCTTTTTAATGGCCTGGCCTTGCAAAACCTGATTAAACAAAACTCTTTTTTGTATCAGGCATCAAAGCAGGAGGAACAGCAGGCAAAAGATAATCTGGCATTAAATGTTACCCTTGCTTACCTTCAGGTACTGACCTCAAAAGACCTTTATGATCTGGCACTAGCTCAGCAGGAAGTTACGGCTAGGCAGTTGGAAAGGCTTGACATTCTGAATAAAAACGGTTCGATTGCCCCGGCAGAGTTTTTTGACGTGAAAGGACAATATTCCGGTGATAAACTGGCTGTGGTAAATGCCGGCAACGCCCTTGAAAATGCGAAAATAGTGTTAACATCCCTTCTAAATATCAAGTATCACAAGGAACTATCACTTGACCCTCTGAAGGTGGAGGAATTTGGTTTGAGCTATGAGAGAGGGGCTGAGCAAGTCTACCAATTAGCCTTAAACAATTACGCGGGTGTCAAAGCCGCCGACTTCCGACAGAGGAGTGCCTTGTACAATGTCCGGGCGAACAGATCCAGGTTTTTCCCATCAGTGTTTTTTGATGCGGGTATCCGCAGTAACTTTTCGAATGCCGCCCGCGATGCACAAAATCTTCCCGTAAGTTATTTCAGGCAGTACAATAATAACATTAGTCAAGGTTTCAGTGTGGGCGTGAACATACCGATATTTAACGCTTTCCGAACCAAAAATAATGTCTCTTTAGCAAAGCTGGTACAACGTGAGAGCGACCTTATGGCAGAGAATGTACGGGTTCAATTGCAGCAGTTAACCAGTCAGGCTTTTTTAAACATGGAAGCTTCGAGGGAGCGTTACCAAAATTTGCTTGAGCAAACCGAATCATTTGCAGAATCTTTCCGGACTATGGAGATCCGTTTTAATGCTGGAGCAATTAACTCGGTGGATTACCTGGTTTCTAAGAATAATTTGGACAGAGCAAATCAAAATTTGGCAACCAATCGCTACGATTTCATTTTGAGGAAAAAGGTACTTGATTTCTACCAGGGGAAAACCTTACAATAAGGTGTATGGTTCGTGAATCGATGTCAATTTGGATATTGAGATCAGAACTGGAAATTCCTATAAGAAGATTTTATGGACGAACCTTTGGTGAAATAATGTTTGTTATACCGGCGATGGTATAAGATTTGTATTGATAAGGTATTCTAATCAAATCTATCTATGGAAACGAATCACGAAGGTCAGGATAAAGCGACTTCCAAAAAACAAGGAGGGGCTCAGAATGCAGAATCAAAGCCTATTGGTATTGAAAATGAGGCTCATAATGTAATCGGGGGAACAAGCGGTGACAGCCCTACAAATGAACAGCCTTCGGCATCACAAAATAATCAATGGCAACAGGATAACGGATCAGGACCATTGAACCAGCCGGGAAAGTCTGAATTTCATCAAAATGAAAGGAATAGTAAACCCGCCGCAGAGTTCACATCATCAGAAGATGATGAATTGCAATCAGAGGCCGAAACGAGCCGTCAAAACGTTAAAATTGTGGAACAAAACGAACTTGAACACAAAGATCAGGATTTTCGGGATGGAGAAAACTCCTCTGCTGAAAATCAGGATGATACAGATGATCTGCGGAATGGAAAGTAAGTTCTAAAGTAGAGTTTGACGAATTGAAGTTTTGCTGTTTTTATATTGACAAAATCCCCTAGTTGGATTGAAGCGGCAGCATAACTGGCACATCTATGTTAAAAGAGCGTGAGTATGGTTTAAGCATTTATTCATATATTCTGCCTCTGATTTAGCACAATGAAATACCTGTTTTTCGCACTTCTGCCTGTCTTTCTTCTTTCCTTGTTAATGCCCCCGCCGGGAGTTTTTGATAATCGAATTCTGACAGGAATTCCATTCAAAATTCTGGAGGAACACTCTTTCAATCGCGATTCGACAACAAAAATTGGAGCTACAGTAATAGCTTCAGGATTAGATGTGCCCTGGGAAATAGCATGGGGACCCGACAATAAAATTTGGATAACGGAACAAAAGGGCGTTGTAAGCAGGATCGATCCTGTTTCTGGTCAAAGAAATATCATTCTTCAGATTAAGGATGTTTGGTTTTTACGAACGGCAGGTTTGCTTGGGATGGCTCTCCATCCTGATATGAAGAATCATCCCTACGTCTTTTTGAACTACACGTTTTTGAGGGACGAGAAACCTTATTCCCGGTTAGTTCGATATACCTGGAGACCGGATACTCTTACCAACCCGAAGGTGCTAATGGAGATAGCAGCCAATAATGGGCACAGCGGTTCACGTCTGGCATTCTCAGAAGGAAAGTTGTTTTGGGCTACCGGCGATGCTGCCAGTACTACTTTCGCTCAGGATTTTAAGTCCCCTAATGGAAAAATCTTAAGACTTAATATTGACGGCTCTATTCCCTCGGATAATCCGGTTAATGGCAGCCCGGTTTGGGCAATGGGCTTTAGGAACATTCAGGGTATGGTGTTCTCTGCAAATAACAAATTATACACTTCAGAACACGGAGATGCGACAGACGACGAGGTAAATCTAATTGAGAAAACCAAAAACTACGGCTGGCCCGGAATACAAGGATATGCTGATAATACGAAGGAAGTAGAACTTTCCAAAATGACATCATTTGCGGCGCCCCTCAAAGCGTGGACGCCCACTATCGGACCCGCAGGAATTGACTATTATAGGAGAGGAAATATTACTCAATGGAATAATTCCCTGCTTTTGGTGAGCCTCAAGGGCAAAAATTTGCGTGCCCTTAAACTGGACGCAGCTGGAAATGAAATCATAGGTGAAGAAGTATTTCTTGATAGCCAGTTTGGACGCCTGAGGGACATTTGTATCTCGCCAACAGGTGATGTATATATTTCGACAAGCAACCGTGACTGGAACAGAACCATGGGTGATCCATTGCCGGAAGACGACCGGATTATTAAGATCTCGCCAGCATCCAAAACATCCACTGCCTTACGTGGAGTAAAAGCGTCGACCAATGTCAGTAATGCTACTGGTTACCAGCAATATTGTGCCTCGTGCCATGGAGGTGATGGAACGGGGTTGAAGGGTGTATTCCCGCCCTTAAAGGCTTCAGCTTTAGTGAAGAGCGGCGAATTGCCTCTGATTAAAAAGATTTTCCAGGGCTCTGCGGGTGCTGTAGTCATAGGGGGAGCCCGCTATGAGGGTCAAATGCCATCGTTCGCATTTCTCAAGAACAAAGAAATAGAAGAAATTGCCAATTATGTGAGGAAATTACAGCCAGATAAATATGAAGCTATAGATCCTCGATCAGTCGACATTGTACGTGCAGAGATATCAGTTAAATGAAGCCATGACAAACCTAATAGTCCGCTATTTTTTTATTATAAGCTTTTTAGCTTCATTGACAAGTCAAGTTCAGGGTCAAGAGAACGGGCTTAGAAATCTCGGCCCACAGATTAAAGCATCCGTAATTCAGGGAAGTATCTTCCTGAAAGATTCGTCTGGCATTGAAATGGTTTATACCGTTGTTAGAGGGAACCCTGCTCACCTCCTTGGTTATAGCCATACAGGAAACCTTGTGGTTGATGAATCACTACCGGGTTCAGATGGGGCGTGGGACCTTGCTGTCTCTTCGGATGGATGGCTATATATTCCCGGCGCGAAGGGAATATTATATCGTCACCGTCCGGGAACTCAAAAAGTCGAGAATTTAGGAATTCCATTGCCTGGTGAAACTACTATATGGAACCTTGCAGCCGGCAACAATGGTGAGATGTTTGGTGCTACTTATCCGGGATGTCGTGTCTTTAGATATCACCCTTCAAGTGGATTTTCTGATGTTGCGAAAGGCCCGTTAGTCCAAAGTGAAAATTATGCCAGAAGTTTGGTTTATCACGATGCCAGTGGAAAACTTTATGCGGGTGTGGGTTCTCATGCTGACTTGATAGAACTAGATCCGGAAACGGGGGAGAAGAAATCAATATTGCCAGCGGATCTTAAAGAAAAAGAGTTTATTTATAGCCTTGAGATCCTCAATGGAGGGCCTAATGGAGACCGGATGCTGGCATTGGTTACAAACGGAAGTTTTACAGTGGTTTATAACCTGGAGTCCCGGACAATTGAATATAAAATTAATGAAATGGACATGAAGGCAGTTAGCCCTGCTGATAAAAATGGACGATTTTATTATACATGGAAATCAGGTTTGTACAGCCGTAGGATATCTGAGGGAAGCGAAGCACCTGTAAAACATTCGGAAAATGTGGGTACCGCCAATGCCATGGCATTGGATGGAAAGATGTTGTGGATCATTAATTCCGAAGGGTTATTAAGCATGTTCGACACGGAAAAACAAGTGTTAAGCAGTAGAAAACTCATGATCCCCGGACAGCCCATTTCCTTACAATCGATTCTTAAGGGTCCCGATGGAAGAATTTGGTCTGGTGGTTACCTCGCTGGAGGACATGCAGCATATGACCCTGTAAAGGATGTTACAATGCCTTATCCTGGTCTCCACCAAACGGAAGGCATGGCAGTAAATGGCACTGACATTTATTTTGGAATTTATCCCAAGGGAATGTATTATAAATACAATACTACAAAGCCCTGGAATATTCAAGGTGGTAATCCTCTTTTTTTAGGACAAATACCCGATCAGAGCCGGTCGTTTGCGGTGCTTAGTGAACCAAAGAGCAAAAAGATCTTTTTCGGAATGGTTCCGGAATATGGGATGCTGGGTGGGCATCTTGTTGGGTATGATATTGAATCAGGTAAATTAAAAACTTATGGAGTAGTGATGAAAGATCAGTCCGTCGTAAGTCTCGTTTTTGCAAACAATATGCTATGGGGCGGAACGAGTGTTTCGGGAGGACTAGGGATTGCTCCATCAACCACGGTCGCAAAATTATTTTCATGGGATGATAAAAAAGCTCAGGTCGTGGACGAGATAATCCCGGTTAGTGGGGCTAGCGCGATAACAACCATGATTCTCGCTCCAGATGATAATATCTGGGGAATGGCTGGCGGGACACTTTTTGTTTTTGATCCGCGACAAAAAAAAATATTGAAATCGCTTGAAATTTATCCAACACGTCCACTCACCAGTCATGTTTGGCGAGATGCCTTTCTGATATGGCATCCCGATGGCAAAATTTATGGAACGGGCAATAATCAAATGTTTCGCGTAGATCCTGTAACTTTTACTGTAGAATTTCTGTTTAAGCCGGCTAGCTTGCTGGCAATGGATGATCAGGGCCGTTTGTATTTTCACCGGTCGGCCGAACTATGGCAATACAAGCCCTGAAAAATTAAGATTTAGAACGAAGATTGATAATGCAAAAATTTTAATTCAAATGAGAAGAAGGAATTTCATAACTCTTACGTCACTGGGAATTACTGGAATTACATCCGGCGGATTTTCTGCTTTGGCTGACTTTCGATCTGACTTTAACGTTGCTAATTTGGGTTCAGAGCTAGCATCCGATCTCGTTATCGCCGGCGGTGGGGTAGGAGGCTGTGCAGCTGCACTGGCAGCTTTACGCAACGGCCTTTCAGTGATCATGACTGAAGAAACCGATTGGATAGGAGGGCAGCTAACCTCTCAGGGTGTTCCACCAGACGAACATATCTGGATCGAAACTCATGGGTCACCGAAATCCTATCGCACTTATCGATCTTCCGTAAGAAACTATTATAAAAGGAATTATCCTGTTACACCTAAAGCAAAAGAAAAGGTATATTTCAACCCCGGAAATGCCGTGGTTTCAGAATTATGCCATGAGCCGAAAGTATCCCTGGCAGTACTGAATGAAATGCTGAGTCCGTATGTTAGTTCCGGTAAATTGACGATCCTGCTTGACACAAAGGTGAAATCAGCCGACTATTCAGGAACCAAGGTGAAAGCTTTGAAGGTTTTTAACTTACAGACTGGCAATGAGACTATTCTTACAGCACCATATTTTGCAGATGCTACTGAAATGGGCGACCTCTTGCCACTCACGGGTACAGAATTCGTAACTGGGACTGAATCCAGAGCTGAAACCCGTGAACTGCATGCTCCTGAAAAAGCTGATCCAGACAACCACCAGGCCTTCACGATGTGCTTCGCGATGGACTACATTCCGGGAACCAATAATGTTGGTGATAAGCCAGCCGAATATGAATTCTGGCGAAATCTGGTTCCAGATATGACTCCCGCCTGGCCAGGAAAATTACTTGATCTCAGTTATTCGAATCCGAAAACGCTTGAAAAAAAGCCCCTGGGATTCAATCCTGATGGAACCCCAACTGACCCATACCTGAACTTGTGGAATTATCGTCGAATCCTTGCAAAAGAAAATTTCACACCTGGCGCTTACGGCGGGGATATTTCTACAGTAAACTGGCCGCAGAATGATTACACCCTTGGAAACATCGTAGGTGTTTCGGAAAAGGACTTTTCTCACCATGTCGCCCGGGCTAAGCAGCTAAGTCTCTCTTTGTTCCACTGGCTTCAAACGGAAGCTCCACGGCCCGATGGAAAACAAGGTTGGCCAGGCTTAAGGTTGAGAAAAGACATCATGGGCACTGAGGACGGGCTGGCGAAGTACCCGTACATTCGAGAAGCCCGACGGATCAAGGCACAATTCACCGTTCTTGAGGAGCATGTTGGTCAGGCAAACCGGGTTAGGGTAGCAGGAGCTGAGGCTGGGAAAAGGGCAGCACATTTCTATGATAGTGTTGGAGTTGGCTATTATCATATTGACCTTCATCCCAGCAGCCGCAAACAGAACTATATTGATTTTGCATCCCTACCATTTCAAATACCTTTGGGGTCTTTATTGCCGAAGCGAATGGAGAACTTATTGCCAGCCTGTAAAAATATAGGCACTACACATATTACAAACGGCTGCTACAGGCTTCATCCGGTTGAGTGGAGCATTGGCGAGGCGGTTGGCTTACTGGTTGCCTACGGGCTTAAAAACGGCCAGGTTCCCTACCAGATCAGAGACGATAAAGAACGCCTCATAAAATTTCAGGAGTTTATTCGTTCGCAAGGCGTTGAAACAGAATGGAAAAGTTGATTTTTATTTTAAGCTGAATCAATGGCAAACCATGTCGAATTCTATCTCTCCTTCAAAAGTTCTGTTCCAGGGTAAAGAAAATTTCAAATTGGCTGGCCGGCATTCGATGTCTTCCTGAATGCTACCAGGCCTTTTTTTCAAGTAAATATCTGAAAGTGTAATAAACATTGGCTCAAGCAGCTCTCTGGCATAAGTTTCAACTTCCCTGGCAACTTTTTCTGTTCTCTCGAAACCCGAGCGATTACTTTGCTTAAAATATTCGTTCGCTTTTGGCCTGACTATCGTATGAAATAAATAATCATCCAGCAGACGGTGCATAGTAAACCAATTTTGCGCTTTCCAGGTTAGCATTTTCTGCGCTTGATTCTCGAACATTTTCTTTTCTGCAAGATTGAATATAAGACCTTGGGGGAGAGCAGTGCCAACCGTATTGCCGGCCGTATTCCATGATGCGTAGCTATATACCTCGGTAAAAACTTTCATCTTTATCAATGCGTTCGCGAAAGTCGGGTCGCCCCCCTGAATATTGCCTTTCGGGTCTATATCTGCAATCATAACATGCTTTTTGTCAGTTATATCTCTGTTGATTTCTAAAGCAAAACTTTCAGCGCGACTTTCATCGGCTCTGGAGGCAAAAACATAAAAAATCAGATCAGCCTGTGTTGGATTTAAAGTTTCCGTAGCTCCTGCCGCGACGATGTTGTAGGTCACTGTGTTTCGAAGGGGCCGATCTTCGAAAGGCATTGCTGAATTTGCAGCGCTTTCAGATGAGTATTTCACAAAGACTTTTGGAGAGGTAGCATTTAATTTATTCAATGCCCGGGATAGGAGTAGCATGGAAATTTCGTCTGTTCCAGGTTGAATTATGATTTTATCGCCGAGTTTGCTTTTTGCGACTGAAGAGCTCAGTAATTCCCGGTCCGCGACATGGACGCCTTTTGGTTTGGCGTCATCCTGCGAAAGGATAAGATATTCTAATATGCCAGTCTTAATAAGCTCTACCGCTGCCTGATTTAAAGTTAGATTCCTACGCCTTGCCTGTTTATAATTTTTCAATGCGTCTGCAGGGATATCATTTTCTAACTTTTCAGTTTCCAGTTTATTAATCGGATAAGGGGAAATATCTGCCCATCTGGCAAGTTTTTCTCTATATGGTTCGTTTTTACCATCACTGGTAGGGGCAAGGCGCATGATCACACTTTGTCCGTAAATCGGTAATCCTGGAGATTTCCTTTTAATTTCATGTAGGATTTTTAGTCTATTTTCTGCTACAGCCAAACTAGTTTCGTTTACTCGCGAAGCTACCAGACCGCCGTACGCGATCATATCGAGGGATATTATCGCGGCCTTAAAGGATTTCAGGTCTTGTTTACGAATCCAGTCAATAATTCTATCCGGTTCACCCGGTTTAGTGAATTTTCCGAGCATTTCTTTGGGAGGAGACACTACTTCACAATCAGCTATCATGCCCAATTTCTGGGTGAACTGAAGGCAGGGTGGCCGGTCATCAAGAGGAATCAGAAGTATCTTTGTCCCCGTCTCCTGCGCCATAGACTTGAATGAAATCATTGTAATATGAAGTAGGATAATAATTCGCCAAAAAGTGTTCATCGGGGAGTTGAAATTGATATATTTAAAACTAATGAAATTGTTTTAACAAAAACTGAAATCGATAGAATTGCCGGAAATGTACTCTATTTATTTCTTTTTGAGGGAATAGTTGAGCGGCATTTGATGGTGACTGAAACTAGAATGTTAAGTATTTTAAGGAAGATAAATAATAAACCAATATGTTATATAAAACACATAAAAATTTGAATATTAAAACAATATCGTGCATTGTAACATGCGTGACCTTCCTGTTCTGCCAATCTGTCACCGCGCAAAATAGATGGAAAATGATCAAAAATGAATTCATTTTCGACAAGGTGCCCTTCTCGCAATGTCATGCTTCTTCCCTTTTAGAAACGAACCGCGGAAGTCTGTTAGCCGTTTGGTTTGGAGGAAGTCATGAAGGCAATAAAGACGTCAAAATTTGGATGTCGTCAAATGAAAAAGATATATGGTCGAGGCCGATAGAAATTGCGGACGGTGTGATGAATGAAAGTCAAACTTATCCTTGCTGGAACCCTGTATTATTCAAATCTAATGAAGGTAAGATATTTCTTTTTTACAAAGTTGGTCCAAACCCAAGAGAATGGTGGGGTATGTACAAAACATCTTTAGATGCGGGTAAAAGTTGGACGTCTGCAGTAAGACTTCCAGACGGGATTATTGGCCCGGTTAAAAACAAGCCCATACAGTTAAAGAATGATATAATACTTTCTCCTTCAAGCACCGAAAGCAAAACAGAGGACTGGAAAGTGCATATTGAGCGTTCAAAAGATAATGGTAAGACCTGGCAAATAATACCAGTCGATCCTGAAACACATTTTAATGTGATACAACCTAGTATTCTTGAATATCCGGACGGAAGGCTACAAATTCTCTGCCGGAGCAAGGATGGAAATGTTATTGAATCCTGGTCAAATGATCAGGGAGAAACCTGGAGTAAATTAAGCCGAACAGAACTCTTGAATCCAAACTCAGGAACGGATGCAGTTAGTCTAAAAAATGGCGCTCAAATTATTGTGTATAATCCTCTCGTTCCTGGTAAGGAATGGTTTAACGGCCGTTATAAAATATCTGCAGCCCTTTCTCAGGATGGGAAAAGATGGACTGATATTGCCCTGCTTGAAGACGGTACAAAAGAAGAATATAGCTATCCTGCAATCATTCAAACCCTCGATGGAAAAGTTCATATTACTTATACCTTCGACCGAAAGAACATAAAACATATTGTTCTCGAGCCGATTTAATCGATTGAACAGGATGGTTATATACTGACGGGGAAGTTTTTTAATTGCTGGTTTAAAAATTCTTATATTTAAGGATCAATGACAAAACGCACTCTCCCTTTTTTTAACTTATCTCTGGCTAAAGTACTTGATACGGAGCCGGATAGCCTTAAAAAAGCCAGGATAAGCATCATTTTTGCAATTACAATATTTTCCATCATTAAACTTCTTGTTGCGCTTCCTGGAGCCGTTATACATAACCAGGATGTGCAAATTATCCGTATCGTTCTCTTTCTAGGCGTACTTGCTGTGTTGTTAAAATTTCTGTTGATAAGCAGACACTATGCAGGAAAGGTAGGTGTCATCCTCATCTGGCTTGCGCTGTCCCTGACATGGTCGAATGTGTTTGTAACCGCACAAACCATAAATATCGTTACCATCCAGGTAGTCGTCACAATTATTCTGAGCAGTTTTTATTTGTTTAACTGGCGTTGGGCCCTGATTTATTCTTTTTTAGCGGTATTGCCGGTCACCGGGCTTTTGATTATTGGAAATGGCGTAAAGTTTAGCGGTATTGCCCCTGAAGAATTAGCCTCACCATCTTATGAAATCGTTGTAGTGCTTAACTTTTTGACAATTGTTATTGCACATTTTCTTTACTACCAGGCTCTGAATAATTACGTTGCTGAGAAAGAAATGCTGAACAAACAGCTGCAAAAGGCCGTTAAGGAAGCAAACCTTGCTGTGCAGTCAAAGGCAGATTTTTTGTCAACGATGTCACATGAACTAAGGACACCACTTAATTCCGTGATAGGGATGACACAGCTGCTATTAAACTCACCATACAGCGACGAACAATCGGAAAACCTGAAGATTGTTAACTTCTCAGCAATGAACCTACATATGCTGATAAACGACATACTGGATTTTAACAAGATGGAGTCTGATAAACTTAATCTGGAAGCAATAAATGTGGACCTATATTCTCTGGTTAAAGATATCTGCTCTGGAATGCGGTTTCAGGCTGAGGAAAAAGGCTTGCATTTGGTCACTAATATTGACGAGGCACTGAAGTCAAATTATGTAATAACAGATCCGACTAGATTGACCCAGATAATCCATAACCTGCTGGGAAATGCCGTTAAGTTCACGCACAAGGGAACAGTATCGTTAGAAGTAAGAGTTATCCACCTAAATCCCGAATCTGTTGATGTACGGTTTACCGTTTCAGACACAGGTATTGGTATCGAAACCCAGCAGCAGGAAGTAATTTTCGAAGCATTCACCCAGGCATCATCCAGTACAACCCGCAATTTTGGAGGAACAGGCCTGGGATTAACTATAGTTAAGCGTTTATTAAAGCTTTTTGAAAGCGACATTAAAGTTGCGAGTACTGTAGGTAAAGGATCTGATTTCGTTTTTGAGATATCGTTTAAGGCGGCTGTTTCCGACGACGCATCAGCACAGAATACAAGTAAGATTATTTATGATCTCAGCCAACTTTCCGTCCTCGTAGTTGAAGATAATCCTATAAACAGCCTGCTTATTAAAAAAATATTCTCCAATTGGGATAATAAGCCCGTTTTCGCTGAGAATGGGCATGAAGCTCTCGAAAAGATAGAAAGGAATAATTTTGACGTTATTCTCATGGACATCCATATGCCTTTGCTGGACGGTTATGAAACTACCCGCCTTATTCGGAATTTGGGTGATAAAAGTAAGGCCTCTATCCCTGTCATCGCATTAACGGCCTCGGTTTCGAATGATTTAAGCTTTAAAATAAGGGAAGCTGGAATGAATGACTATATCAACAAGCCCTTTAACTCAGATGATTTATATCGAAAATTGAAGGCAATCGATATCGTTTCCCCCCAGATTATCGAGGAGACCTTACAGAAAAATACCGCGTAAACTCGATAGTGGGATAATCTACGTGTTGCTTTGGAGGCTTTGCCGCATTGTAATTCTGACGATAGCATTGAGCTTCTAATATTTTCGGCATCTCACAACTCTTTGGTCCATTTCCAGGCGCAAAAAAATACCCCGTAATCTTTACGAAAACGGGGTATCTAATATTAGGGTTGTGATTTTTAACTTGAAAGCGGCGGCCCCACTGGTACAGTAATCTTTTGTTTACCTGTTGGATACACATACTTCTTGGCGGTGAATGTAGAAGTCAGGTATTCACCATGATGGATTTTACCGGTCATGTCATTGCCATTAACGGTTCCTGAAAAGGTAAATGGAACGTTATCACCCAGCATTCTCGAGGAGCTTTGGAATTTGACTTCATTCCCCTCTATAGTACCTACCAGCTCATTTGTCGTGAAAGTTCCCTGATGCGATCCTTTCATGAAATTCCCATCCTGAGTCTCGATGATAAACTTGTGAGCGCTCTTTTCATTGAAATAGTCAATTGTAACGTCCCAGCGTCCTTTCAAATCTGCGGCGGGAGCTGCCATAGTTTCCACAAGCGGCGGACGTTTAGCAGTTAAGGCTGCATAGATCCTATCTCCAACGATTTTATCATCGCCCGGCTGCATCATCCACGCTGCAAGCGAAATAGAAGTGCTTGGTGTTGCCGGTGCAGTGCCTGCAGCTGCTCCAGGGCGACCGCCGCCACCACCGCCTGAACTCATGGCGATACGCGGTTTAGTTGTCGACAAAAGTGTAGAAATATCTGCACCAGTAGCATTAAATTTATTTGGATCCCAGGATATAGTTAGATTTGGCGTACGATTGTCAAGACCTTGAGGTTGACGAATATTTGTTGTTACACCATCTATGGTAGAAACACGTTTTGCAATGTTCTCCAGGTAGCTTGTCCAGGTCGCCTCTTCTTTCGGATGATCACGTTTTACCCAAGCTTCAACAGCAGCCAGCATACCTATTTGTTCTTCTTTGCCAACTTTGTTGTCACGTGCTGGTCCGTGATGAGGAGCACTTGCCTGCCATGCTGCCATAAGAAGCTTTTTGTCGCCTAATAACAAACCAGCACTCTGTGGACCACGAATGGCCTTACCTCCGCTATAAGCCACAACAGTTGCACCATTTTGCAGGTGAACATTCGGGTTTAATGTTAATGCTTCCGCTGCTGCATCAACAAGAACCGGTACACCTTTGGCTTTAGCTGCTGTTGCAACTGCCTTCAAAGATAATGGTCCTGTAGCATCCGGTCTGCCTGACATCATGTATATCATTGCTGTGCGCGGATTGATAGCAGCCTCCAGTTCCTCCTGAGTATTTACAGTGATTACTTTTACCCCCACATTACGTACGGCATGATCATACACATTACGTGAACCTCTAGGGATAATCACTTCATTTTTTTCAATCCCGGTCAGATCGGGAATGCGAACCAATTTTTCAGGATTTCCACCTGTAACTGCAGCAATTGTCACTAATTTCATACCACCTGCACAACCGGATGAAACAACGCCCCATTCTGCACCAGAAAGTTCGGCTAGCCTTTTGCCTACACCCATTGCAAGCTCATCAAGCTGTACATAATAATTGCCCGCATATTGCATAGCTTCTTTGGCTTCCGGTACTAATGTAGAAGCTCCGATAATAGTAAAAGTACCCCGACAGTTAATTACCGGCTCAACGCCGATTGACTGATAAACCTGAGCTCCAGCTTTTAGCGGGCCATCGACAACAGATTCCCCACCCAGGATTCCAAGCAGGCCAGCACCTTCAGCTGCACTTGCTGACTGAGCGCTTCCAACAACTCCGCCCGCTAATGGGAGTAATGTCAGACCTTTAATAACGTCTCTACGTTTCATTTAATTTGTTTGTTTTAGGTTATATTGAAATTTTGTTTTGCGCGTATCTTCTCATCCGGAGAATGAGTTAACTAATTTATGTACTTGAGGAAAGAAATTATCCTAATATAAGTAGTATTAATGTTACAAGTAAGGGCAAGAACCAAAAAACTCACAGATTGTTACAGAAATTGCCCACAATTCCAGCCGATCCAAAGAAATTTTAGTCGTACACTGCGATTAGCCGGAAAAAATCAGGTTTTTCTTGCCTAATAAAATTTATACACCAGTTCAACCTGACTCATGGATCTACATTTTATCAGGAATTAGTTATTTCACTATCCTGGAAGTCATTTGATGACATTAACCCGAGGCCCGTTAATTTACTTCTGTGAAAAGAGTTTCTCCCAGATATTCAATTTTTGATATGTGAATATTCCTTTTATTGAAATTAAGAAGCGTCCAGTGATCAGGATATTTAACAGTAATTTTCTGATTAATCAGCTGTGCTTTTAGCTCTTGCAAATTAAGTCCTTTTTCCAGGCCGCGATTGATATAGAACAGTTCGTCACGCCCTTCAATTTTAAAATTTACATCATTAACACCACCTTCATAAATTTCAACAACTTTGCCCTTAAAAACTACTAAAGCATTTTCGGGCAGTATCGGTACTGGTCTGAAAGTGAGTAATCCAATGCCCATTATGATTAAGAATCCGACCAGGATTAATGGAATGCGTCCAGGCTTTTTAATAACCGGATTGTAAATAATCGGCTTTTTCATGTGCGTCGTTTTGGGGACATAGCTCTCATTATGAATCCAATATACATTATTTTGGTCAGATAACTATTTCTCTGCTATTGGATTGATTTTTCAAAACACACACTATTTTCCACACCTGCATATTGTCCGTAATTCGGAATGATCTTGTAGTTTTGTTTAAGGTACAGGGCAATTGCCTCAGGCTGCTTTTTGCCTGTTTCTAACCGACAGGTCTTGTAATTTAGCTCTGCCGACCATCTTTCCAGTTCGCTTAATACCATGCTTGCAGCTCCTTTTCCCCGGCTTGCAGGAATGGTATACATTCGTTTAACCTCCATAGCTTCTGAGGTCAGTTCTTTTATCGCACCACAACCTACCGGGATATCATCTTCATAGGCCACTACAACGTGCTTTATTTTGTCCACCTTATTAAATTGAGCATAAAATTCGTGTTCGGATCCGTCCCTGATTGCCAGATCAGCATCGAGCTGCTTCACAAGTTCCCTAAAATCCTGATTGTCTGATTCTGTGCGAATGAGTGTTATCATAACTTAGATCTCCGCTGCCATCGCAGGGTCTGATATACTGTGCCTTCCTGTTTCGATTCGCCCGGCAAATCTATATGAATATGTGCCGGCAGACTTCACCGAGAAGTCATACCAATTTCCACTATTGGTTAAAGTCCATTCCATTTTCTTACTCTTGCCGGACTCAAGCTTGAATGGGGCAGGAACGCTGTGATTGTATGCATTCGCAGCGATGCTCACATCAAGGGAGATAGGATTATTGTTATCGATTTTTACTGTTATTGATCCTTTTTTGTAATTGTAGCTCAGCGATACCATGGGCTGCGGTGACTTGATATTCCCCGTAAATTTCTGAAAATAACCATTAGGCCCATAGATCTCCAGATCATAAGCCCCATGATTCTGTGAAACATCCCACTCGTCGGCTAGTGATTTCTCGGATTCAACCGTATAACGGCGGGGGATTCGGTCAAGATGTAAAAGGTCATACACATGAAATACGGCTCCAGCGGTACCTTTGTTTTCAAAGGATATTCTGACCTGATCAGCAGGTTCTATTTCTTCAAATTGCGTCTGCAAACGATAGGGTAGTGCCCTTGAAAACCGAGTACCTTTTTCCTGAAACAATGGTGAAGCCGCCATCGGAGCCTCAGCTTTAGGCAATAGTTTCGACGCTGCATCAAGGGATGCATACTCTGATGTAGCAGGCATTTGGGGAAAAGCAGGATCATTAGGGCTGGCGAAATCAAATGCGGATGTTAAATCGCTGCTTACAGCCCGGTGCCATGGACTAATGGCAGGAATAACCACGCCAAACCTTTTTTCTATGAACTGCCCTACGGAAGTATGATCAGCTACCTGAGAATCTACCCAGCCACCTTTGCTCCATGGAGAAATAATATACATTGGCACCCGCGGCCCCATACCCCATGGTCGGATATTTCCACTGATTGTATCCCTCTTATCCTGATAGGTCCTCGTCTTCGCTCTATCAGCAGCGTTCGGCGAGTCGGCATTAAACGGGTTAGGGAAGGGCGCTGTACCCTTGTCATTGTTAAAATACATTCCGGCAAGATCGATTGTTGATTTTCCGGCAAGTGTATTATCTAGATTGTACGATGGCACAGCAGGTGCAGGCAGGTGATCAAAAAGCCCGTCGTTCTCATCAAACGTTAGAAAAAAAGCTGTTTTGCTCCACACTTCCGGGTTTGATGTAATTGCTGATAATACTTCGTGAGTAAAATCAGCACCACGGTATGGACTTGAAGGTGCCCCTGGATGTTCCGAGTCCATTTGAGATGGCAAAACCCAGCTTACCTGCGGAAGTGTATTGTTTTTAACCTGTTCTTCCAGGTCTTTTATAGTCCAGTGCCGCATACCATTTTCATAGATAGGCGAACCCGGTTTTGCGTTTCTAAAGCTCTCGAAAGCCAGACATCCATGCATTGCTCCAGTCCAGTTATTATTAGGATCCTGGAAGATGCGCCAGCTCACACCGGCCTTTTGCAGAACGTCGGGTATTGTTGGCCAATTGAAGGCATTTCCGCGGTAGGTGTATCCCGGATCGGGCATTTTGCCCCGAATCCAGCACCTGATGTTTACCGGTTCTGAATCCTGATCAGTACAATTAATTCCTTGTGCCCTTTTCAGAGGATCAAAATTTGAACCCGACCAGAAAACGATCCGATTTGGATCAGTACCGGTAGCTACTGAACAATGGTAAGCATCACTAATTGTAAAAGATTCAGCTAGCGCATATTGGAAAGGTATTTCTTCTCTGGTGTAATAGGCCATGGAGTAAGGCGTCTTATAAAGAGGCCAAAAGCCATATTTCCCCTGATTCCATGCGGCCTGCATATCCGGGAAGTCGTGTGGCGTACCATTTATCAAAGCCGCATTGGTAGTTTTTTTGTTTGCGTGATACGGTGGAATGACCTTGTTGCCATCAGATTGAAAGAATGCGCGTTTTCCGCTCTCCAGCGGAATAGGGAATCGGTCTCCGAATCCACGAACTCCTTTCATTGTCCCAAAATAATGATCAAAAGAACGATTCTCCTGCATGAGGATAACGATGTGCTCGACATCCCGAATGGATCGCGTTGCATTGTTAGCTTCGACCGCAAGTGCTTCCTGCAGCCAGGAAGACCAAACTGAAGCAGCTGCAGTAGCTCCGGCTGATAGTTTAATGAATTTTCTTCTGTTAACTTTTGACATATTATTTCTTGTCCATACTCCATCCAACGGCACTTGTGCCATTCAAGTCCCATACAATTCTGCCATTCCTTACCGTCATTTCAGCTTCAAACTTCTTATCACCTTCAAGTTTGTACCCAGCGGCATCCATGAACCCAAATTTCCCGGTGTTGACTCTTAACACAGCGATATCCGCAACGGAACCCACGCTTAAATTTCCTAAATCCGGCCGTCTAATAGCCTCTGCGGCCCCGGATGTTGCGCGCTTAAGAATTTCTTCTTTGGACATTCCGATGTTCAAATATTTCGACATCAGGTTCAGCATGTCTTTCATTCCCGCATTCACACTGTTGTGATGCATATCGGTTCCAAAGGTATTTGGTAACAAACCTTGTTTTACGGCCGGAACCGCCTGATTAAACCAAAATCCCACTCCTCCATGACCAACATCAAATAAGATCCCCCTCTTTTGTGCTGCCATTACAAATGGCCTCACGTTACCTCTTTCGTCAACAACAGGCATCCGTTCAGACACATTCTCATAGGCGTGTGTAATAATATCACCCGGTTTCATATGATTTAATTGATCCTCCAGCGAAAATTCGGTTATGTGACATTCGACAAAAAGAGGACGATTGTTAGATGAAGCGAGCTTCGATGCTGCATCAAATGGGCTCCATGATTTGCCAGAATAATGTCCGATTTTAACACCTGCAATAATATCTGGATATTTTTTGATAAGCTCATCTGCCTTTTGAAGATCCATATCCATTGTATCCTGCTCTGCCTTACCACCGATCATCCCTGGTGCAAAAACATTTAGGAAAGAAAGAACCCGGGTTCGCGATCTGTCAATAACCTGCTCTTTAAACGCCGGGAAGCTCTTGTAACCTGAAGTGCCAGCATCCACAACTGTGGTTATCCCTGCACGGAAAGTAAAGTCATCTGGTTTGACGCTTGATGAGCCATTGGCAAATCCTGCAGTGGGACCCGTAAAGACATGAGTGTGAATATCAATTAAACCGGGGCTTACTAGCATTCCGCTTACATCAACCACTTTCTTAGCAGAGTTTGCCGGTATACCTGCAGCCACCTTTGATATCTTGCCCTGAGTTATAGCGACATCCAATTTTGCATTCAGGTTGTTTTTCGAGTCAATAACCTGTCCACCTTTCAATAGAAGATCGAATTCCTGCGCATTTACAAAGGCGGGAGTTAGTAAACAGCAAACAGCAGCAAAAATAATTGAAGGGTTTTTGAATCGATTCATCTTATATACTTTATTGATAAACGTCTTTATTGTTTGAAAATCAAATCCATTTCTTAGCAAATCGTTATTGCTTTTATTTGTCATGTCGCAGGTCTGCTACCTAGTGAGCAAAAAACAGCAGTATCTAGGGACAGGTAAAGCGAAGGGTGATTGTGTCCTTATTACTAACATTCGTTTTCTATTGTCCAGGCATAGAAGCCGCACTTATTGCGTTGAGGTCCCAAACAATTCTGCCTTTTCGGATAGTTAACTCCGCCTCGAGTTTTTGTTTTCCTTTTATCGCTATCCCGTTTGAGTCGGAGAATCCAAAGTCGCCGGTTTTTAGATTAAATACTGCGATATCTGCTTCTGTCCCTTCGCTCAAGTTCCCGAGCTCTGTTCTTTTAATCACATTTGCAGGTTTCCAGGTAGAGGCAGCGATAACGTCCTGCAAGGACATGCCAATATTTAAAAACTTAGATGCCAGGTTAGCCATGTCTTTAAAACCGCCATTCATACTTCCAGTATGCAGGTCTGAACTTAAAACATCAGGAGCGAATCCCTGCTGCATGGCCGGAATCGCCTGGCTCCACATAAAACTTCCGCCACCGTGACCTACATCAAATATAATCCCGCGTTTGCGTGCTTCAAAAACAAAAGGCTTAACTTTTTTAGTTTTCATGTCGACGATCGCCTGCTTGTGTTCAAGCATTTTACCATCCGGTCCAAATTCCCGATCATAACGGAAAACGTGAGTGAATATATCTCCCGGACGAAGATGCTTCATAAAAAGCTCCTCGATAGGAAGAGGAGGATTAGCTTTTCCAAAGTCTACCATGACGGGGATATTCGCGATTGTGCCAGCCTGAACTGCTTTGTCTGCCGGAGTCCAATCATGGCCGATGTAGTGCGCAATTTTTACACCTACTATCAGGCTTTTATACTTGTTTGCGATGCTTGACGTCAGCTTTGGATCCATATCGGACGTGTTCTGTTCATAAGCAACCAGATCACGCATGCCTTCACCTACGATATTTATAAAGGACAGGACACGCGTTTGAGACACATCAATAACGTTCTTTTTAAACACATCAAAGTTCCTCCAGCCTGCGCCGCCTGCATCAACGATGGTTGTTACACCAGAGCGAAAAGTGAAACCGTCAGGGGGAAGGGCATCAAGGCCGTTACTAAGGTAATGGTCAGGTTCAGTTCCATGAAAAACATGCCCATGAATATCAATAAGTCCTGGTGTAACATATAGGCCGGTGACATTGACAGTCTTCCTCGCCGCGCTTGCCGGGATGTCAGCAGCTACCTTAAAGACCTTTCCGTCAACGATTGCCACATCCATCTTAGAATCAATCTTGTTTTTGGGATCGATGACGTGCCCGCCCTTCAACAGGAGGTCTATTTGTTGGGCTTGAGATATGACTGGAATCGTCAAAAGCACTCCAAGACTTAGGAGTCGAGTTATACGTCTGAGAAGTGGATCGGTGAAGATAAGCATGTCGGAAGGGTTAATTTGTTTTTGAAGCTGGGTCGTAAACAGGGCTTCCTATGCCATTAAGATCCCAAACAACTCGTCCGGCCCTAAGTGTAAGCTCTGCCTGCAGTTTTTGGGTTCCATTAACCCGTGTGCGGCGAACATCCAGAAAACCAAAATTACCCTTCTGCAGGCTAAAAACAGCGATGTCCGCTTCCGCACCCACACTGAGATTTCCAAGTTCAGGACGTTTGATTACGTTCGCAGGTGATACGGTTGACCGTTGAATCACTTCCTGTAATGTCATTCCGATATTCAAAAATTTGGACATCACATTTGCCATATCTTTCATTCCGCCATTCATGCTTTCTGCATGTAAATCGGTGCTTATAACATCCGGTTTGAAATCCTGTTTAACCGCTGGAACAGCTTGCCGCCATGAAAAGGCACCTCCGCCATGGCCGACGTCAAAAATGATTCCTCGCTTTTTAGCATCAAATATGAAAGGTTTCACCTTCCCATCCTCGTCCACAACAGTTTCACGGGCCGTAGGGCCGTAAGAATAAGTGTGCGTGAAAATATCTCCCGGACGCAGGTGTTCCAAGAAAAGCGATTTGATCGGATTAGGTGGGTTGTGTTCACCAAAGTCAACCATAACCGGCACTTCCGCCAGTTTGCCGGCCTCTACAGCTTTATCTACTTGTGTAAAGCCACCCCAATAATGTGCAGCTTTGATGCCGACCAGGATTTTAGGATACAGTCGTTTTATCATATTAGCTGTCATCTCAGGATTCATATCAGTTACATCCTGCTCTTCAAATCGTCCATACATTCCCGTCCCAACAATATTAAGTAATGCTAAAACACGCGTCTGGGACCGGTCTATGGTCTGTTCTTTAAACTTCCTGAAATTCCGCCATCCAGATGACCCGGCATCGACCATCGTAGTTACTCCTGATCTGAAACTGAAAGCATCAGGATTGACGCTTGTATGGCCGTCAGCGATGTATGATCCAGGTTCGTTGCCTTCAAAAACGTGAGTATGCATATCAATTATTCCAGGAGTAACATACAGCCCAGTTACATCGACCGTTCTCCTGGCCGTATTTACCGGGATATTCGCAGCAACCTTAAAAACTTTCCCTGCTGTGACGCCCACATCCATTATTCCGTTAATATTATTTTTTGGATCAATGACGTGGCCACCTTTTAAAAGTAGGTCGATTTCCTGGGCCTCGGCCAACGAAATGCCCGAAATAGTTAATAGTGCTGCGGCGAAGAATGCTCTGCTCAGTTTTTTGTAATTGTTTAGTGCCATATGGATTAAATATGTTCTAATATAAATAAGAATTTTAGGTAAAAAGTGTACCTATAGAAATGTTACCAGAGATGTTGAGTGCTATGAGATATTACCTCGCTACCATTATGGTTCTTACTTGCTGCAGATCCTGATTTTGGCAATCTGGCGTATTACAATCCTGGAGTATAACCAGGATTGGCGAATAGAATTTTCAGGATAATTGCTTCTGCAAATCTTTCCCCTTACATGATTTTAAATTTATCGATTTTCTACGAAATAATTCTTGCAATGAGGGTTATTATTAGCTGACTCAAAATTGTTTGGCTAACTGTGGTTTCAGATGAATGTCCACCACGCAGATATGTTACACTATATTATTCAAAAAATTAATTATTTTGGTTCATTAATTTAAAAGATATGCCTACTTATAAACTTCAAATCAATGGTAAAATGCTCCAGGCTGATGTTGAGGCTGACACTCCACTTTTATGGGTGCTTCGTGATCATCTTGGCCTGGTTGGAACCAAATATGGCTGCGGTATAGCTCAATGCGGTGCTTGCACTGTCCACGTTAATGGAGGTGCAACCCGTTCATGTGTTTATCCTGTGTCTGCTGTTGGTAGTTCACCAGTTTTAACAATTGAAGGTTTATCAGAGAAAGGGGACCATCCGCTACAGTTGGCCTGGGATGAAGTGGATGTTGCACAATGCGGTTATTGCCAGGCTGGTCAGATAATGACTGCTGCCGCGCTGCTAAAGAAAACACCAAAGCCGTCTGACGAAGATATTGCAAATACTATGCATGGAAATATTTGCCGTTGCGGTGCATATCATCGTATACGTGAAGCTGTTAAATTAGCAAGTACTAAAGCCTGACCTTATGGAAAATGTAACAAACAGCAGACGTGATTTTTTAAAAAAGAGCGCTATGACCGGCGGCGGTCTGGTGCTTGGGTTTAACTGGTTTAATGTTGAAGCTGCCCCGGTCATTGTCGCTGATTCAGCAATAGCAGCCGGGAATATAGGGTTCAACAGCTATTTGTCGATCGCGGCAGATGGGATAATAACTATCATGTCCCCAAATCCTGAACTTGGGCAAAATATCATGACTTCCTTCCCAATGGTTGTCGCAGAAGAACTGGAAGCCGATTGGACCAAAGTAAAAGTTTTGCAGGCAAACCTGGATAATAAATTTCAACGCCAGCTTACAGGCGGAAGCGGTGCAGTTCCTCACTCATGGAAACTATTGAGAACGGCAGGTGCAACGGCTAAAGCGATGCTTATTCAGGCCGCAGCTCAAAAGTGGGGATTCCCTGCAGCCGAATGTTCGGCAGCAATCGGCTTTGTGACTCATCCTTCGGGTAAGAAATCCGGATATGGCGACTTGGCTGAAGCTGCTTCCAAAGTGCCAGTTCCAACAGATGTTAAGTTGAAAGACCGCAAGGATTTCAAGATCATCGGAACACGGGTCCGAAACGTTGAAAACAAGAAAATAGTTACCGGAAAGCCGCTTTTCGGGATGGATGTCTATCGTGAAGGAATGCTTTTCGCAATGGTACAGCGTCCGGAGTCTTTTGGTATGAAACTTAAGTCGGTTGACGCGGCTGCCGCCAAAGCCATGCCGGGTATTGTGGACGTGGTTACTTTTAAAAATAACGTAGCAGTCGTAGGTAAATCAACCTGGCAGGTTATGAAAGCAAGAAAGCTCTTAAAGGTTGAATATGAAAAGGATGGGGCGATAGAAAGTACTGATGATCATAATAAATTGTTTCTGTCCTTGATGGATACCGGGACTGCAACGGTAAGGAGAAAAGATGGGGACGTAGATGCTGCGTTTAAAAATGCAGCCAAAGTGGTAAAGGGAGAATATCAATGTCCTTTTCTTTCACACAGTCCGATGGAGCCAATGAACTTTTTCGCAGATGTGCGTGCCGATGGTATTGAGCTGATTGGTCCAACTCAGACGCCGGCAGGTGCACGATCACAGGTTTCGAAACTTCTAAATGTTCCTGAAGATAAAATCACCCTGCAGCTAACCCGTTTGGGTGGAGGATTTGGCAGACGGTTACAAAACGACTACGCTTTGGAAGCCGCTGAAGTTTCCAGCTTAATGAAAGCGCCGATAAAATTGGTGTGGAGTAAAGAAGATGATATGACTGGCGGAGTATATCGTCCTGCTGTCCGCTATCGTTTTGAAGCAGCTTTAGACGCTTCAGGAAATTTGACTGGATATAAATTGAGAGGAGTGGGCATAAATTCAGGTAATTCTACCCGCGAAAATAATTTCCCTTCAGGCGCAGTTGATAACCTTTTAATTGATTCGGTAGAGCATAAATCCCCAATTACTACAGGCGCATGGCGTGCTCCAATTACCAACTTCCTCGCTTATGCTGAGCAGTCATTTTTAGATGAGGTGGCACAGGCCGCCGGCAAAGATCCGGTGGCTTTCAGACTGGAGCTGTTGGAAAAAGCTAAAGCGAAGCCGGTTGGGGATATCCGCTATGATATAAACCGTATGATCGGCGTTATTAAGCTTGCCGCGGAAAAATCCGGATGGGGTAAGAACAAAAACGTATCTCAGGGTTTCAGTGTGTACTTCTCTCATGCATCGTATGTGGCTCAGGTAGCGGAAGTAGAAATGCAAAGCGGGATGCCTGTAGTCAAGAAAATATTTGCCATCGCGGATTGTGGTCAGGTGGTTAACCTGGGTGGCGCACGTCAGCAGGTAATGGGTGGTGTAGTTGACGGCTTTGGACATGCGATGTATAGTAAACTAAGCTTCAAAGATGGCGCCGCTGAACAAAAGAATTATAATACGTACAGGCTGATCAGAATGAAAGAGATCCCTGAAGTGGAAACTCATTTTGTTGATAATGGTATCGACCCAACTGGGTTAGGGGAGCCTGCGCTACCTCCAACTGGCGGAGCCGTGGCCAATGCTATTTTTAAAGCCACTGGAAAACGCTTAAGGAGCCAACCATTTATAGACCAGGATGTTTTTAAGGCGATTAGTTAGGTAGAATCCAATTCGAATTGTGAATATTATTGTTCAAAACCGGCTGGAATAACAGACCGGTTTTTTTATTTAGACAAACGTTTTCCCAGTTTCTAACGTTCTAATACTATCTAGTTTTACAATTATGAAACGGTTTAAATTCACATTCTTACAGCTTGCAGCCTTGTTTGTTTTAATTGCAGGCTCTGCTGTTGCTCAAAATAGATCTGAAAAGGAAGCGGAAATTAGAAAGCTGCTGGATAGTAAGAATTTCACATTCCTTGCGGAAACAGCGACCCCCATGACTGGCGGGAATATCCGCCTGAACTCATCGAATTACCAGGTTAGTTTTTATAAGGACTCATTAGAAAGCTTTCTTCCTTATTTTGGTGTAGCCTTTCGGTCACAATATGGATCTACCCAGAGTCCGCTGATGTTTTCATCCGCTGATTTTACTTATGAGACAAAAACTTCAAAACGGGGCGGAAAGACTGTAACGATAAAAATTAACAGTCCTGATGATCCTGACATGCTTACCCTTTCGGTGTCACCATCAGGGTACAGTACGCTGCAAGTCAACAGCGTCAATCGTCAACCTATTTCTTTTTACGGTACGATTACATCTAATCAGAAAAGTGCTAACTGAACCAATTTATAATTTTTAAATTTGAATCTATTAAAACCACTATACTATGAAATGTCCGAACTGCCAGACTACCTTGCTGATCACTGATAAAAAAGGAATAGAAATAGATTATTGTCCGGATTGCCGTGGCATTTGGCTGGATCGTGGCGAGTTGGAAAAGATCACAGAGCGTTCTGCCGAGCACTATTCTAAAAGAGAAAACTACGAGTCAGATTCAAGAAAATACGAGTACAATAAACACGATGACGACTACTACCGTGCAAATCCGCACAAGAAGAAGAAATCCTTCCTTGACGACATTTTTGACTTCTAGTTATACTCGTTAATGCTTTCTAGTTTATAATGAACTGCCGTGTGTGGAATTCATCTTTGCCGGCTGGCTTGTCTTTTAACAGGTCGCGGTCAAATAGCCGGTTTAAGTTGTTTCCAGCAAGGTCTTCAAGTCTTGAATCTACTTTAAGATAGTAAATTCCTGCTGTCCATTGCTGTTCCGGAGAAAATGATAAGGACGTTTCCTTATCCTTGACCGTTATCTTGCCCTTAACAGATTCTCCGTCGCGGCGGATGATTGTTATGGTATTTAAAAGAAGTGAATGGTCGAGTGACTCACGGAAAGAGATTGAAAGATCTTCTCTGGTGCCAGCTTTCGGAAGTTTCATGTTCCAGTTAACCGGATCCGGGGATTGGATGTCTTTCTCTATGGTTACAAACTTTTTGGAGTACCCTTTTTCAAGTTTCCCTCCACTAAGATCTGTCCACTCCGGGGATACGACAAGCGTATACATGCTTCCCGTGTGAAGAGGATTGCCGTCGCGTTCATTTGGCTGCAGGCCTCTTTTGATTCGTCCCGGGTCAAGCCAGATGGTAAGTTGTTTGCCTTCTTCGTCCCATAGCTCCGTATTTAGATTGAGAAAGATGTCTTTCAGGGTATCACCTTTGCTATCGAGTATACTCAGATAGTTTTCCGATACCCCCTGTCGCATTGGCCTTGAGAAACTCAGGTAAATCTTTAAAAGATTTTCAGGCACGGTGTCCGTAACAGGGTAAATTCCATTTAGAGATGTTTTTCCATCCGCAAGCCTTTCCGGAATGGAAAGGAGTGATAGCAGGCGTCCCTGGTAGATAATTTGATAATCCTTAGCTGGAGTCAATTCTATCAATGGCCTAAAAACTACGCCGTCGCTGCTCATCTGATATTCACCAAGCACATTATCCGGCTGTCCGGCTAACCTTATAAAGATCTTTTCTTCAAGGCGTTCATTCGTTAATCCAGGGAGTAGTTCTGTCGGGATAAAAATAGCAACCGACTTTTCACCTTCTTTTAATACAGTAATGTCATTCAGCTCTGAATGATCTCCGCAGTTCGAAAATAGCGTCACAAAAAAAACCAGGTTACACAATGTGTATAACCTGGTTTTTAACGATATGACTTGCTTACAGATCTTTTCCATTAATAGTTAGAAGATCTGTAGTGCCAGCGGCGCTTTTTTGAATCAGAACGACTCGGCTATCATCTAATTTATCCATTTGGGTAACATTCTTCCGGGCAGAAACTTCGAAAGGTACACCTGCATAAGTAGATGTAACTTTCTCAGTTAAAGAACCCTGGAACGACTCAATATCTTTATGTTTTAATTTCGCAGCTGGCCTGGCTGAATTAGCCATCAGCAAATATTTTTCTCCATCACTATTCAGCGTTAATATATCTGCCGGAGTATTTCCATTACCCATCTCTGCTACCGTACGACCTTTAACATGTGTTCCAGGTTTAAGATCATCCAGTGCAAAAACGACAAGAGGAGTACAAGTATAGCTTGCTATCAGATAATTTTTACCATTGATAGTGGATGTAGTAAATGTGCGAATTGGCGCATTTGTTTCATACCGACCGTGAGCAGCATGATATATTTCCAATGATGATGATTCCTGCTGCGTATTGAAAGGATAAGGAATACTGCGAAAAGTTGAAGCAAACTCCTGGTTGGATATACCGCTCAGCATTAGTTTCCCATCAGCGTAAGCAATATCTGATATCGCTGCTACCCGCATTGATCTTCCACGTTGGTCTTTTGCGTCTTCGGCAGGCACGTTATTAAGTGCAAGTGAAGAATATGATACATCTTTCAATGAAACCGACTGCAGTTGTCCGTTTTCCAGGCGAAGAACAAGAGGTGTTCCGTCGCTGTTTTGTACGGCGAAATAGATCTTTTTCGACAGTGGGTTCACGGCCATGTCCGTAATCGTGATCTTGTCGGGGGTCGTACCCAGGGAAGCTGCTATCTTCTGGTCAATATTCTGAATGTCTGAAGACTCCGCTTTAGCGTTGCGCTTGGAATCTTTGGTATCAATAGCAAATACAGAAGCACCCTGGGAATCCCCGATAAATAAAACTCCTTCTGGGCCGAACGTGAGCGAGCTTACCGATTTGATAGCAGGTGTACCCGTTGTGAAGCCACTCAAAGCACTGTCAGAGCGAGTCATGGCAGCGGTGAGTCCGATAGCAGTGACTGCTGCTGCAAGAACAAAATAGTTTTTCTTCATGTTAGTATTGCTAATGTGATGAATATACGGGCTGGCTACCCGCTTTAAATCAAATATAATTAATTTATAGACCTGAATCACAATATATTATATACTCAACCATTCCGGTGAATCCTTCCCGGTTTGATTCACCCTCACGATTACTCCATCCGGATCCGTAAATTCTATCGCGCGCATGCCTAAATGGCTTTCCTCCGGACCACGAAAGATAATATTCTCCCTTTGCAACTTTTTTATGACCTCCTGAATATCATCCGTCAGGAAACTTATTACTGTTGTTTTAGGGCTGACATGTTTAGATACGTTTAGGTCAAGGCCAGGGTTGCCGGTCCTGAATACTTTTAACTTGGGAAGATTTACAGACTCTTTAAGCCCCAGGATATTTGAATAGAAGTTCGCACTCCGATCAGTATCTTCTACCCCAAACTCAATTTCGTGAAACCTTACTTTCATCGTTATTTACCATTCAATGTTATCGAAGAACTAATTTAGTGAATTGTTACATTTGTTCGATAAAGCACCACTATGAACACTCAACAGGCGTACGATATCTGGTCTGACATCTACGACACTAACATTAATAAAACCCGGGACCTGGAAGCAAAAGCGATCAGAGAGATCCTTTCCGGTAAGACTTTTAAGCGATGCCTTGAAATTGGAAGCGGAACTGGTAAGAATACCGAATGGCTCATTACAAAAGCTGACGAGATAGTTTGCGTCGATCTTTCTGAAGCGATGCTCAATAAAGCACAAGCTAAGATTGTTAATTCGGGAGTAACTTTTACGCAAGCAGATATAACCAGAGAATGGGATTTCGCTGAAGGCGAATTTGATCTGATCACTTTCAGTCTTATGCTAGAGCATATCGAAGATCTCCAGGAGGTTTTTAATAAAGCAGCGGCTCATTTAACTACCGGCGGATACATTTATATTGGAGAGCTTCATCCATTCAAACAGTATTCTGGCAGCAAGGCCAGATTTGAAACAGAAGCCGGACAACAGATAGTTACCTGCTTTAATCACCACGTTTCCGATTTCGTACAGGCAGGCAAGAAAACTGGCTTAGCACTTGTTGAAGTTCAGGAATATTTCGATGACGATGACCGTACATCAGTACCAAGAATACTGACTTTACTTATGAGAAAAAATGATGGTTAACGAACAGACCTGCCGTAAACTGGCACTTTCCTTTCCTGAAACAAATTTGGCGTCGCATTTTGAGAAGCCGTCATTTAGAGTAGCTAAGAAGATCTTTGC
This sequence comes from Daejeonella lutea, assembly GCF_900168015.1. GTDB lineage: Bacteria > Bacteroidota > Bacteroidia > Sphingobacteriales > Sphingobacteriaceae > Daejeonella > Daejeonella lutea. The sequence goes on from NZ_FUYR01000001.1 coordinate 523,048, forward strand.
CACACTGAATTTGAAGGAAAACAGGATATGTGTAAAGCTGTCGGAAATTGATCAAGATGTATTCTCCTCATTTGACAAGGATATAATTTATCCGGTGCCCAACAAATGGGGAAAGATGGGCTGGACACTCGTTAACCTGGAGAAAGTCAGAGAGGATATGCTTATGGATATATTAACTATGGCTTATTGCGAAGTAGCGCCTAAAAAGCTTTCAGACCTTATTAATAAACCTGATTTGAACGATATCTAAATGGACGGTCAGAAAAAGAAGGTCTGTATTTTTAACTGGAGCGGCGGAAAGGACAGTTCGCTTGCGCTTTATCACTGCCTTAATGATCCTAAACTTGATATTCGATATCTTGTTACGACCGTAAATGACAGTGCGAATCGAGTATCGATGCACGGGGTACGTGAAGAGCTGCTGATCCGGCAGGCTGAATCAATTGGCATTCCCTTATATCAGATCAGGCTTCCGGAAATGCCAGGTATGAAAGAGTATGATGAAGCAATGTCCCGGCATCTGCAGAAGTTCAAAGACGAGGGTGTAACGCATTCAATATTTGGTGATATTTTCCTTGAGGATTTGAGGAAGTACAGGGAAGACCGATTAGCAGAAGCCGGCTTAAAAGCCATTTTTCCTCTGTGGAAGAGGGATACAACCGAACTGATTAATGAATTCCTGCGTCTTGGATTTCGTACAATGATCGTCTGTACTCAGCATTATCTTGAAAGTTTTTCCGGAAAGGAAATTACAAAGGAGCTAATTACAACATTTCCGGAAGATATCGATGTGTGCGGCGAGAATGGCGAGTTCCACACCTTTGCGTTTGATGGACCAATATTCAAACATCCGATAAGGTTTGAAGTGGGAGAGAAGGTGTTTAAAGAGTTCAAGGCTCCGAAAGATGCCGATGATAGTTGTATATCTCCAGGACCTAAACAGAATGAAAGGGCAGGCTTTTGGTATACAGATCTTGTCCCGCTCACGCAGAAATAAGACCAAATCCCGGGCTTTCTGCTTTTTCTCACTGATTCTCCGTACCTTTGCAGAATTATTTGAAGGTGTAGTGCTTTCATATTAAAAGCTTACCCATGAAGAAGATAGTTGACTACCGGAAATTACTGGAAGTAGATAAAAATGCAGACCTGCAAACACTGAAATCAGTTTACAGGTCCTTAATGAAGACCTGGCACCCGGATAAATTTACCGAATCAGTTGAGGCAAGGGAAGAAGCTGAAGAAAAGAGCAAGACCATTATTGAAGCTTACCACTTTCTGGTAAGTATTGCCCCTGAAACCCGCAACCAGACTTTTGCTGAGTACACCATTACCACTACTACTTCCATGATCCTGGACTTTGAATATCAGTCGCAGGTACTTAAAGTTAGCTTTACCGACGGAAGTGTTTACGAGTATTTCGATGTACCGAAAGCTGTGTATGTCAAGCTGATCAATGCTGATTCGCCAGGTAGGTTCGCACGACGCCACATTTACAACAACTTTGTATACAGGAGTACCAGCAGGCTAGCGGCAAGCGTATAATTAAATTCAGATCAGCTCACGTTAGATACTATTCACAGAGTATTATATTTGACGTGTATGTATATCCCCAAATTTAACCTAGCTACTGACAGAGATGAAATAGTCTCGTTTATGCAGCGCTTCAGCTTTGCTACGATCATAAGCAGCAAAAATGATATTCCTGTAGCTACTCATTTGCCTTTTATTGTCACCATACGTGATGATCAGGTGGTACTAACATCCCACTTCGCAAAAGCTAATGAGCAGTGGAAAGATCTGGAAGGCAATAAGCCACTTGTCATCTTTAGTGAGCCGCACGCATATATCTCCACATCAAATTATGATAAGGAACTAAATGTGCCCACCTGGAATTATATTTCTGTTCATGCTTACGGCAAGGCCCAGCTACTGACTGAGCCCGCAGAAGCAATGAAAGTTATAAACTCTACTATTGAGGCTTTCGAACAATCTTATGGAAAGCAATGGGATTCATTTCCTGATGAGTATAAATCCAAAATGCTTCATGGCATAGTCGCCTTTGAAGTGGTTGTGGATGACCTGCAGGGGAAGAAGAAACTAAGCCAGAACAGATCTGAAAGCGAAAAGGACAAAATCATTCAAGCTCTTTCACACAGCAACGATATGAACGAAAAAGTTATTGCCAGTTATATGCTCAGTGATAAATCTAAATAAAGGTCCCTTATGGTATTCATCACTAATCTTATTTACATAAACCCTGGCCAGGAGCAAGTCTTTGACGAATTCGAGAAGATCGCTATCCCAATTATGTCAAAGTATAAGGGCAAGATGTTGGCACGGATCAGGCCGGGTAAAGACGCTTTCATCGAACAGAGTATTGAGAGCCCTTACGAAATACACTTAGGGGAATTTGAATCAGAAGAGGATTTTAATGCATTTCTGAAGGATGATGAGCGAAAGCAATTTCTGCATCTGAAAGAAAAGGCCATACGATCTACCGTATTAGTGACTGGCAGGAGAGCGGGAATTTAAACCTTCTAATCAGCTTTAAGTTTAGTAAATAGCTTATAAATATTCTCTGACTGCATAATCACCGTGAGCACAAAGATCACCTGAAAAGCCATCAGAATAGTGTCTGGTGATATGCCCATAATAAAGTCATCAGCGTTGGCGAGCATGCTGTTAACAACCAGTCCGAAACCTGTGCCGAGTACAAAGAATATAAACGAGATCCTTAAACTGCGATGAATTGAGGTCTTGTATTTCATCTCAGCGTGTATTCGGTTCATTGTATTCTCTTCAAAGTCGCTGAACGGCATCTCTAATTTGCCTTTTTGCATCAGGACTGAAAATCTGTCTTTAGATCTTTCCATCACTTAATAGTTAAATTCTGATTTCATAAGGTCACTCAGTACCACATGCATATTTTTCCGTGCCCGGTGCAGTGTAACCTTAGTATTCGACTCCGACCAGCCGGTTATTTCACAAACTTCTTTGATACTTTCTTCCTGCAGATAGAACAGGCGTAATGCGAGGCTTTCATTGGGAATCAACTTTTTCAGCGCTTCATTAATCAGATAAGTTTGTTCTTCTTCTTTTAACGATGCCAAGAATGAATCGTCTGGGATATAGGCTTCATAATCCGCATTAAAAGAGATGATCTCTTTCTTGATCTTCTTTAAGCGGGTAAGAGCTTCGTTAACTACTATCCGGTAGAACCAGGTGCTGAATTTAGATTGACGGTTGAACGACTTCAGTGCGTTAAATGCTTTTACGAACGCATCCTGAACCACTTCCTGAGCAATATATTCATCTTTAACAACAGACATGGTGACTGAAAAGGCCATGTCTTTGTACTCTTTCAGGAAATACCTGAATGCTTCGCGATCACCGCTAAGGACTTTTTCGATGTAGATATCGTCCATTTAAGCTTCTAGCTTTTTTTGTCAAGGCGGTTAGCATAGACCATGCCTAATCCACCGATTATTCCAACCAAAGCCACTTCGAGACCCTCGGGAACATTGATAGATAGGCTGTGAAGGATGGTCACGATCATTATTCCAATGCTTATTGCGATAATTATAATACCAATCCGTTGTAACGAATTCTCGCTACGCCGTGGTAATGGGCTATTCGTCAGTCCTTTTTCAATGAGAAGCATTTTCTCATTGTGCTTCGCCTTGAAATAAAAGATAGCGGAAATGAAAAGACAAACCATTAATATTCCAAAGAGGACAAAGGCAGCAGATTGCGGATCAATGCTATAAAGTAATAGGTTCATAATTATATAGTTTAATTAATATTTACCCATAGGATATCAGCCAGACACGAAAGGTTACAAGAATTGAAAATAGTTATTAATTACCAAACTAGCCCGGCCTTAAGTTGCTGGCTGGAAGGGTATAGTCAATGCAATTATTAAATAGTTGAGAGTTGAAAGTGAAGAGTTGCAAATGGACTAGACGCTGTGAGAGTGTTGGATTGTATGTAGGTAGTTTCAGGTTAGACGACCAACGTGCTTAGTTATATTATTTCTATTTTTGAACCACTAAAACGTTATTATGAACGATTTTGACTGGACCTCGTTTACAAAAAGAATTGCTATCAGGGCAGGAATTGCGGAGATTTACGATGCCTGGACTAAGAGTGAAGAACTGCAGAAGTGGTTCCTGGAAAAGGCTACTTTTTATAATTCTGATAAGTCCCTGGAGCCAAGAGTCAGTGCATACGCAGGCAATTCATATACGTGGATTTGGTATCTGTATGAGGATGCTATGAATGGCCGGATCACGGCTGCAAATTGGAAAGACTTTCTGCAGTTTACTTTCGAGGGTGAATGTTTGGTAGATGTAAAACTTAGTGAAGATAATGGATATACGATCGTCGAACTCAGGCATCACAATATTCCCACGGATGATAATTCAAAGAAGTTCATCAGGCTTGGCTGTTCTAATGGCTGGGGCTTTTACCTAACAAACTTGAAGTCGATTTATGAAGGGGGAATAGATCTCAGAAATAAGGATAGTAATCTAAGTCCGATGATTAATAATTAAAGTTTTTGTATCTTGTAAATAATGAAGATCTGTGTTCGAAATATTTTACTCCTATTTCTTCTAAGCACCGGCGCACGTCTATTTGCGCAGAATGAACCTACTCGTATTATACTGGATTGTAAAGGCACACCCACTGGTCCGATGCCGCTTTTCGTTTTTAAAGTTGCGAACAAAGAGTGGGCTGTGAATTCAACTCCCAAAACCTTCAAACCTGAATGGATTAAAAACATAAAGATTCTAAAGTCGTCTGATGGTTTGAAATACGGTAAAGGAGGAGAAAATGGGGTTGTCGTGATTGAAGTTAATAATAAGGATAGTAAACGAGTGTACGCACTGATTCGGGAAGATTCCAGAAAGATTATCCCTATCGATAATTAGCGGATAATAAATGTCGCTACTCGTGAGAAAATCTATTAAGTTTCTTGTTGTTATACTGTTTTGCTCGTTCAGTTTCGATAGCCTGGGACAAGAACGACTTCCGCCTATTGCAAACCCTTCCAGAGATAATTTTGCCTTGTTATCATCGGCGCCTTTAGTTCCAATAGATAGTCTCGTACCGCCGCGGTCACAGCCTACAGTTGCCAAGATTATAATTTGCGGCCCATGCGGTCAACATGGGGATAAGCCTGTTTATATATTAACGATCAAAGGCAAATCAGTTCCCTTGCCCATGGAGCTTTCCGATAAGGTTCCTGCAAGCTCAATCGAAGCTATTAATATACTTACACGTAATAAGGCCAGGAAGTTTGGTGCGGGGGCGGTAACGAATGGAGTTGTTGTAATCAGTGTAAAAAAAGAATTCGAGAAAGAAATATTAGCCGCACTGCCATCAGATTATAAAAAGCTGCATAATTTGTAGGAATTCAAACAATACGCGCCAATTCTCATTTTCTTATTTCATGAATAACATTCTTTTCTTTGGCGATAGCCTGACCGCCGGGTATGGCCTGGGCAATGTAGACAACGAATCATTTCCGGCTTTGATGGGGCAGAAGATAAAAGACGCCGGTTTGGATTATAGAATAATAAACGCAGGACTTAGTGGCGACACATCCTCCGGCGGATTGGCAAGATTGGATTACTGGATTAGTCAGCCGATAAAGGTTTTTATACTGGAATTGGGCATTAATGACATTTTACGGGGAATACCACCATCACGCACCTTAGCCAACCTCGATTCGATTGTACGCAAAGTTAAAGCCAAGTACCCTGATGTGAAGCTGGCCTTAATGGGGATGGAAATACCGGCATTTATTCCCGGAGCCTTTGCTGCCGAATTTCGAAGTATTTTCAGAAAGCTTGCCGAATCGCACGATATGGTATTTGTTCCTTTTTTCCTGGAAGGTGTTGCTGGTCTGGCACATCTTAACATGAAGGATGGATTGCACCCCTCAGCTGCGGGTTACAGGATAATTGCGGATAAGGTGTGGCCTGTTATACAAAAGATCTTGTGACCTTTGTCCAAGGTATGGGAGTATGTGGTGTTTCCACTGATTCTTCGCGAGGAGTCCGAATTTTAAAGGAACCGGGCTTAAACCATAAATAGCAGCAGAACAATTCCCGATCTAAACCCGATCGAAGCGGCAGCTTTTTGCCTTTTCGGGCAAAAACTACCGGCCTACCGGCAGGCAGGCAGCGTAGAGCGGGGCTGGATAAACCTATGATCAATTGTCTGTGCTTTTCAAGAATAAAACGTTTTCAAAACGTCTCTGCAATTCGGCTAACACAAAAAAGCCCATCTCCAATGAGACAGGCCTTTGATCTTTGGAAGATCGTGATTATATAAAGGAAGTGGAAACACTTGTAATTTTCCAGCCCTTACCTGTATTTGACAGGTTCAGATAGCTAACTTTTGAGAAGGTATCATATTTCATGGTTACTTTAACAACGCTGAAAGTTGGGGTTCCTTCAACAATAGTGTAGCTTGTAGAGCAGTTTTGTTTAACGTTTTCGCTTGCTTTTAATGCATTCAGCATTTCTGCTTTGTTGTGGCTAACAATTTTTTCGCCGCGGGATGAAGAGAACTTAACGCCATTGTCAAGTACTTCCGGCAGAGCTGCAATTTTTCCTTCAGCTACTGCTGAGATGTAAGTTTTCAAAGCGTAGTTCATTTCAAGTTTTTCTTTAGCTGTACCATCAGCTGCGAATGATGAAAATGAGAAAGCGATTAATAATGCTGCGGTGATTGTTTTTAGAGTTTTCATAATGTTTGAGTTTAAAGTTTAATGTTTGTGTCTTTTGTTTAAACCTGCCTTCCGGCAGGCAGGTATTGTTTTCTGGTTTGTTTCGTTGATCAAAAGTATATCAGAAAATGCCCCTGGTATACACCAATTAGGCAGATGGCGGGAACTTTTCGGTGAACGGCGGAAAATACTAGGTGAAAATGGGAGGCGATTTTTTCACCGATTCAATAAGTGATTTTCGCATATGCCTGCGCTGGGTTAGGCTGGTAGAATACTAAATCTACTCCCAGCCTCAACATAGTGTTGAACGTAGGATAAACGTAGGATAAACGTAAGATAAACGTAGGATGAAGCTTGCTTAGTGAAGCAATAGTTATAGACTCACTTTTAGTGGCCTTCACCTTCCATCATCTTCCTGGCATGGAAAACTCCTGGCAAAATGGCTTCCAGCGACTCACGTGCTCCATTGGTGCTTCCCGGAAGGGTAACGATTAGCGTGTTAGCGATAGTGCCCGCGATAGATCTGCTCATCATAGCCAGCGGGGTACGCATTTGGCCAAAGCTGCGCATTGCTTCAGTTATCCCGTCGGCGTCACGTTCGAGGATTTCGCGAACAGCATTGGTTGTGTTGTCTCTTGGCCCCAAACCTGTACCGCCAGTGGTGAAGATAAATTCCACATCGGCGCTTACCCACTCTCTAATCTGTGCCTGAATAGCGTCTTTGTCGTCAGGCAGAACTTTATAGTGCAGTACTTTTGCTTTAACATTTTCGAGCATAGCCGATACCAGCTTGCCGCTTTTATCTTCCCGGGTACCTATTGCAGTTGAATCTGAGCACACGAGCACGGCGCAGGTAGGGGTCTTTTCAGTAAAACGATCACGGTCGCTTTTGCCGCCTTTCTTTTCCAGAAGCCTTATCTGGCCAATTTCCAAAGACTTGTCTACAGGCTTGAGCATGTCATAAATCTCCAGGGCGGCGACTGAGACAGCCGTAAGCGTTTCCATCTCAATCCCTGTGCGCCCAATGGATTTCGCTTCTCCGCGGATAACGATACCTGTGCGTTCCATTACAGCTGCATCAAATAATTCTGAATGGTCCTCTCTACTTAGAAATTCAAAGGTGAAATCCATGGCATCTATAGTTACCGGATGACAATGGGGAAGGAGCTGAGGAGTAAGCTTTGCTCCTAAGAAGCCGGCGGCACGTGCCACATCAAACAAGTTTCCTTTAGGCAGGGAGCCGGAATTGATCAGCTCTATTGATTTAGCTGAACAAAAAATGATTCCTACTGCTCTGGCGGTGCGGAGAGTGATTTGCTTGCTGGTGATATCGCGCATAAGGGCAATTACGAATTACGAATTAAAAGTTACGAAGGAACAGGAACTCATTACCGAGGCAAATTACAAAAACATAAGTAGGTTTGGTACAAGATAAGACTGCCGGGTTGCACGTAATTCGTAATTTTTAATTCGTAATTATAACCCTTCCAATTTAACTATACCTTTTGCACTTTACATGTCATTTCTTATACGCGAGCATAAAATCCCACACCCTTTCAAAAGAATTATAATCCATGTTCTTGCCGGATGACAAAGGCTTTCCAGGTTCTCTAAGCGTTGGGTGCTGGTGGTAGCCATTAATGATCTTGTAAAGGATCACATCATATTTGCCCTTATACTCCTGCACTTCTACTGTTGATTTGTCACCGGGCTCAACATCCGGAAGGGTCGTGATCTTTGCTTTCTTGCTTGCGCCATTGCGCTTTACCCAATATGCCACATTTTCGTCGCCAGACAGGATGCTTGGTGTGCGGGTTACCCGGATCGGGCCACCGCTCCATTTAATTACCGTGTCCGCCGTGCCGCTGGTTATAATAATAGGGATTGGTTGAGCTTTAGGGAACTGCTCAGCAACTGTATTGCTTATAGATGAAACAAAGGGAGCTATTGCCGCTATTTTTTCCGGAATGTCTACACTCAGGCGGTAAGTCATCATGCCGCCATTTGAGCTTCCGGAAACATAAACCCGGGATGGGTCGCCTTTAAAGTCTTTTATAAACAGATCTATCAGGGAGCTAATATAGCCTACATCATCGACGCTATCGGTTAATGGGTAGCTGCCGCCGAGCTTATCATTCCAGTGCTTCGAGGTAGCGTCTGGATAGACAACAATCGCCTTGTCGCGATCTGCTCGGGCATGATACTGCGGGCCCAGGACATTTACACCAATCTGTGCGCTTGCACCCATTCCATGTAAGAAAAACACGACCGGCAGTTTTGCTTTCTCATCATAGCGCTGCGGTATATAGTACATGAACCTACGATCAAGGCCACCAAATTTAACCGTTTCGGTATGTACACCGGGGGCTTTAGGCGATTGGGCAAGGACGGCGCAAGCGATATTAATCAGGATCAGTGTGGCGAGTAAAGATTTTGTCTTCATTTGAATAATATTGGATCGCAATTATCACTAAATTTTATTGCATTCGTTGCTAAAGTCTTAGAGCGTAACAGCACTGTTGCCAATAATAGTTTTGAATATGGTTGGGAGATTCTAATTTAAGGAGATCAATTCATTAAGAGTTGTGAACTACTCTTGTTTTATATTTTTTTCTAATCAAAAATAAGCTAATTTGTTAAAAGTTTATATGCGGAACTATGCGGGTTTGAATGCCGTTTCTACACCAGAAGATTTATGAGAGTTGCACTTTTTATTCCATGTTATGTCAATCAGCTCTATCCATCAGCTGCAATTGCTACATTGGAACTCCTGCAGAAACTTGCAGTGGACGTAAGTTACCCAGCTAAACAAACCTGTTGCGGGCAGCCAATGGCTAACTCTGGTTTCGAGCATATGGCTCAGTCCTGTAACGACCTGTTTATAGAGAATTTCTCTGGATACGACTACATCGTTGCTCCGTCTGCCAGTTGTGTTTTACATATAAAAGATCATCTTCATTCCCATGCTGATGAAGATGCAGCAACAGAGATACGTGGAAGAATATATGAGTTGGTGGAGTTCCTGACCGATGTACTTAAGATTGAAAAACTTGATGCCCGCTTCCCTCATAAGGTTGGCATGCACCAGAGCTGTCATGGCTTGCGCGGACTGCATCTCGCACAGATGAGCGAGCTGGTCGCCGCAGATTTTTCAAAACCCCAGCACTTATTAAATATGGTGGAGGGAATAGAAATGGTGACCCTGGATCGCAAGGACGAATGTTGCGGCTTCGGCGGACTATTTTGCATCGCAGAAGAGGCAGTGTCTGTTAAAATGGGGAAGGATAGGATTACGGATCACACCAAAAATGGCGCGGAGTATATTACTTCACCCGACCTTTCCTGTCTGATGCACATGGAAGGGATACTTCAGAGAAATAAAAGCAATGTGAAGATCATCCACATTGCTGAGATTTTAAACAGTTCAGTTACTCAAATATGAAAAGTACCGCAGACCACGCTACGCTGGCGGAGAAATTCAACCGGGATGAGGAACGGGTTGACTGGCATGATGGTGCACTTTGGTGGATCAGGCAGAAGCGCGACCGATCGGCAAACTTAACGCCGCAATGGGAAGAGTTGAGAGAAGCTGCTTCTGCGATTAAAAGCAATGTTATCTCTAATCTGCACGATTATCTCGTGCAGTTTGAGGAGAATCTGACAAAGAATGGCGTTAAAGTATACTGGGCTTCAGATGCAGAGGAACATAACCAAATCGTTTACTCGATCCTCAAGGCAAAGGAAATTACCCAGATGGTTAAAAGTAAATCCATGCTTACGGAGGAGTGCGGATTAAATGAATATTTGCACGAACGAGGTATCGATGTTATAAACTCGGATCTGGGAGAATATATTCAGCAGATTGATAATGAACCGCCCAGCCACATTGTGCTGCCGTGCATCCATAAAAAGAAGGAAGAAATAGGAGAGTTGTTCCACGAACATCTGGGAACAGAAAAAGGGCTTTCAGATCCGACTTTACTAACGAGGGTGGCGCGAAAACATTTACGTAATGTGTTCCTTACTCGCAGGGCTGCTCTCACAGGAGTGAACTTCGCCGTAGCTGAAACAGGAGAATATGTTGTCTGTACCAATGAAGGGAACGCCGACATGGGAGCACATCTGTCGGAAGTGCAAATCGCATCCATGGGACTTGAGAAGCTCATCCCTGAAAGGAAACACCTGGGCGTGTTTTTGAGGTTACTTGCACGGAGTGCTATCGGTCAGCCGATAACTATTTACTCAAGTCATTTTAAGAAACCGCGCCCCGGACAAGAGATGCATCTGATTCTTGTTGACAAGGGCAGAAGCACTTTACTGGCGCGCCCTGACTTCAGAGATTCGCTGAAATGCATTAAGTGCGGGGGCTGTATGAATACGTGTCCGGTCTACCGTAAAAGCGGCGGCTTAAGCTATCACAATACCATCTCCGGGCCAATTGGCGCAATCCTCGCCCCGAATCTGGATATGCAGCAGCACGCGGATCTTCCATTTGCTTCAACGCTTTGCGGATCATGCTCTAATGTATGCCCTGTGAAGATCCCAATTCATGATCAGCTGTATAAATGGCGCCAGGTAATTGTAAAAGAAGGCTATGTAGCCAATCGCAAAACGTTTAGCATGAAAGCAATGTCGCTGACTTTTGCTTCGCCTGATATTTATAGAACAGCAGGCCTAACTGGACGCTGGATCCTGAATTATGCTCCCTTTGCCGTTAACAATAAGTTCAATCCCTGGTACAAGCAGAGGGATATGCCGGAAAGTCCGAAGCAATCATTTGGGGAGTGGTATAAAAAGAATGTAAAGGAAAATAATAAAGACGCATGAGCAGCAGAGAAAAAATACTGGCAGCGGTAAAGCAAAATCAGCCGCCTTTGTCGCCGCTACCAGATATATCCATGTTTAATGTGGTCGAAGTTGACATTGCATCGAAATACACAGATACCTTTACTGGTATTGGGGGACAGGTGTTTGCCGTTACCCAGCTGGATACCATAAAAGAAATAGTACCGGAACATTTTGATACCAGTAAACGCATCGTGACAACCATTGCTGAATTAAATGACATTGCCGAATTGATCTCTGCCAATGTTGATCCTCATGGCTTTGAAGATGTAGAGCTGGCAATTATTGAAGCGAGACTCGGGGTAGCAGAAAACGGCGCCGTCTGGCTGACTGAAAGTGTAATGGGACAGCGAATTATTCCTTACATCTGCCAGCACCTTGCTGTTGTGGTTTATGAGGATAGCCTCGTTTCCACGATGCACGATGCATACGCTAAGATCGCTACTGAAGACTATGGTTTTGGAGGTTTCATTGGTGGTCCTTCCAAGACTGCAGATATCGAACAGGCCCTGGTCTTAGGTGCACATGGCCCATTGAGCATGACTATTTTTTTGGTTAAATAAAATCCTTCCCGCGTAAGCATCACAAAACAACTATTAATGAGCAACCTGAATATTATTATCCGAGACAATTTACAAACAGAGTACAACGATGTGTACACCCCGGAAGCACTGGCTGCTTTATCGCACATGGCGCATTTCAACAATGATGTAAAAGATTTAATGACCAAACGGATTCAACGAAGATCCGAACGTCAAAAGAACAAACAGCGAATTACTTTTTACGATCCTGAGAGTTCAATACCACGGACAAATATCAAAGTACAGGATGCACGCGACGGCAGATTTGAAGGGTCTGAGATTCCTGCTGATCTTCAGCGTCAATGGATCCAGGGAACAGGCCCTGCGGCGAAACCTAACGCGAGCCTGGAAAGCAGTATACGGAATGTTGCTTATGCGCTCTTGTCTGGTGCTGATGGCTGGATGTTCGATGGGGAGGACGCGCTGGGGCAAATAGATAGTATGTCGCTTGATAATCAGCGTAACCTGAAGCTCGCAATTCGGAAAGATCCCGTTTTTCTTAAAGTAGCTGAACAGGTTGCTGGTGAGATGAACCGCTGGTCGGAAGGGTTTTTAGGTTACCCAATGGTTAAAGATTGGAAGCAGCAGCTAGACTTTACAACCAAGATTTTCCGCTGTCGTGGATTGCACCTCGACGACCGCCATATACGCGATTTTGATGGGCTTGCTTTGGCAGCATCAATTGCCGATCTTACTTTATACGTCGTTAACAACTATCAGGAATTGAATAAGGCAGGTTCTTCAATTGTTCTTTACCTTCCAAAGATCCAGACTGCGGAGGAAGCAGCTTTGTGGAATGAGATGCTTACAGCACTCGAAGCCCATCTGGGCATGACTGAAGGGACTATTAAGGTTTATTTACTAGTTGAGCAACTGGAAGCTACTCACATGCTCATGGAGATCCGTGCCGTGCTGGGTAGGCATTTTGTTGGATATAATACAGGTAGGTGGGATTATATAAACAGTGTTTCTGATGCCATGGCATGGGATAAAACATTTATTAACCCCAATATTGAATCAATAACGATGACTTACGGCTACATGCGGAACTACGAAGACCGTGTGAGAAGAGCCGTTAATACTCCGGATATTAATGGGAACTTCGCACTATGGCAAGGTGGAATGGAACCAAACATACCGGTTGGTTCTGCGGAAGGGGTATCCTCTAGCATGCAGAAAGCCGTGGCGGGAGCGGAGCGCGAACAGCGTGAAGGTGCCAGCGGTAAATGGGTTGCTCATTGGAAGATGGTCAATATTGTGAGGCCTGTTTGGGAAAAAGTAGGAGAGCCGAATCAGCTTGGAAGAAAGTTCCCGGCGCTCACCTATACACAGGAAGACGCTGATGGCTTGATCCTGATCGAGCCTGCGCCCATCACTATACGAGGGGCAAGAAACCTGTTAAGCGTTGCTTTGCAGTACGGAAATGCGTTTGGGCAGGGGATGCAGGCTGCAGCACTCAAGGCGGCAGATTACTTCGGAAATGATGATATACTTTATCTTATGGAAGATATGGCCACTGGGGAGATCAGATTAAGCATTGTGTGGGAGTGGTTAAGTAAGGGTGCTAAATTCACTGAAGACGATTCAGAAACTGGTGTAAAAGCTGGAGACACGTTCACAAGGGAGCTGCTTGAACGCCTTATGGAAGAAGAATATTCTAAACTGTTGAAAGCTGGAAATAAAGATGTGTATGAAGCATCAAAAACGACCACACTGCCAATCTCTAAAGAAATTGCTGACATATACGTCGTCAACGAATACAAGATACCCTGGTTCATTGACCTTTTAAATATTAATTTGAATAATTCTGATCTTGAAATAGCCCAAAATCGAATAAAGAAATATACCACTGAATTTAAAGACAAAGGAAAAAGGATTACTGAGAACCTGGACTTTGTTCCCTAGAAATTCCAGCATGGCGCAGAACCTGCCTGTTGAAAGAAGATTTTACTTTACATTTAATAAATTACCACTGTTTATAACCACTTTGATGAAAAAGCCTTTTCTCCTTGTTTGTCTTTTATTCTCATTAACCGTCGTTTCAGCTCAAACAGGGCGGGAAATACTGAAGCAAAAAACTGAGCGTCAACTTCAAGATATTGTGAGTTCCTCACCCTTCCTTACCGGAATGATGGCGATCGATCTCACAACGGGCGATAGCTTTAGTAGTAATCAGGATATTGTTTTCGCGCAAGCCAGCGCAATTAAGATCCCCATACTAATGGAGGTTTACAAGCAGGCAAAAGAAAACAAATTTGCTTTGACAGATACCAGGCCTTTGCTCACCACAAACACTGTTGCAGGTTCGGGCATACTGAATGCAATGGTTGATCCGGTTTCACTAAGCATTCGTAACTACTGTATGCTGATGATCGGCTTGAGTGATAATTCAGCGACAAATACCTTGATTGAACTTGTAGGTCTAAATAATATTAATAATACGATGCAGTCATTGGGTTTAAAGAATACTCGCGTTCAGCGAAAGATGATTGATCAGCCTGCGTCAATAAGGAATGAAGAAAATATCTCTACACCCGCGGAGGCCGCTAAGATTATGAAACTGCTTTACGATGGGAAATTTGTCGACAAGGCTACTTCAGATGAGATTCTGCTTACACTTCAGAAAAACCCTGTTGAGAACAGTAAGCTTGTCAGGGGAATTCCTTCCGGCGTTAAAATTGCTTTCAAGCCAGGTGGGATGGGAGGGGTGTCGACCGAGTGGGGCATCATTTATCTCGCCAAAAAACCTTATGCTGTTGCGGTAATGGAGAATTATAAAGCAGGGCCGTCAAATCAGGACGTTTTTGCTAATATATCCAAAGTGCTCTACGATTATTATTCACGTATGGCTAAAGCAACGAACTACGGAGTAATTTTAGAATAAGTGAAGAATTTCGTTCCACTTTCCAATCGAACTGAATTAGTTATTCCCTCTATAACCACCGCCATTATTGTTGCCGCCTCCTGGTCTGTTGTTATTGTTTCCAGGCCCGTATTGATTATTAGTTCGTGGTGCAGGTCCATTGCCTCCGAATTTTCTTAAGGTCATGTTTAGAGAAAGCATGAAATATTGACCCAATCGATTGGTCTGGCGGTCGATAATTATATTGTCGAAAACATCCCTTGAAATACCAGTATTCTGGTCTAGCAAATCAAAAGCTTCGAAACGGATACGGGCAGCATTGCCCTTAAGAAATTGGTATTCAAGGTGAGCTCCGAGGATAGTTGGGTTTTTCACGATTGAATTATCAAATCCGCTGTTGACTGTCTTGCTCAGATTATAGCCTAACGTTAGATCTTTAAAGAAAAAATTCCTGCCTCGAAGTGAGTAACGCATAGAATTAGTGCGGCGATCGTCGAAGTTCTCCTGGGAATATTTCGTGGTGTTAATGCCATAAGAAGTTTCAAACTCCACATCAACAATGTCTTTGATATCTAATTCAAATTCGAGTTCCTGCCTGATATTGAAATTCTTAGCAATGTTCTTGCTGGCATCTATGAAAGCAACATTGTTATTTAATGAAGCATTTCCGCTATAAGTAATGGTAAATTTACGATCAGCGAATGGCTTTCCGTAGGAATAATCACCGCTCAAGGTGTAAAAGCCATCTGTGTTTGTATAACTTGTTACTTGGTTTATCGTACCAGGCACTAATACCTTCGTTGTTACAATTTTATCCTGTGTTTGATTGTACGAAAGGTTTGCAGTTAGAAAGTGTCCCATATTCCAATCTGTTTGATTGTACCTGGCATTCACAGCATGGATAAACTCCGGATTCAGGTTGGGATTACCGGTTACCACATTTTGAAGATTTGAATTATCAGAAATGGGCTGCAGCTGCAGAAATCCTGGCTGATTATTTCTTCCCCAATAATTCACCTGCAGTGATTGCTGTTTGGTGAAATTATAAACGAACCTGGCCGAAGGAATGAAGTTAAATGTACTGTTCCTTGTATTAATATTCTTGCTGAGATTTTGTCCCGTTAGCAAGGCTGGCTGTGCATTTAACCCAAGCGTATAGTTGTATTTCTTTTCTATAAACCTATAATTTAAACCAAAACGATTTGTGACAAACTGATATTCATACTGATTGCTCAGGTTCGGATTAAATACCTGTACTCCGCTTAAAATGTCGTTGGTATTTCTGTTGGTGCTTGAAACCGAGCGGTTCCAGTTATAGCTAAACTCCATATAGTTTCTTTTGCCCAAAGGCTCCATGTATGAAAAGTTTGCACTAGTAGAGAAGTTCCTATTCGTATTATCGATCAATTGATTTTGTAATCTCAGGGAGTCAAGTCCGTTTTGTGTAATGACGTAATTGTTTAATACATCCCGAAAACTATCACCATTGGAGAAGTTTACATTCCCCCGCAAACTGATATTTCTGCCTTTTTTACGAAACTTGCGGTTGTAAAACACATTTGTAGAAATATTGGCCGACGAATTATCATTCGATGTTTGATTGTCCCTTTTGGTTAAGAGATTTTCCTGGGTGATGGTGTAGAATCCCAAATTATCTGATTCAGCTGTATTATAAGAGATCCTGGGTGAAACTCTGAGGAAATTCAGCGAATCCCTACGATATTCCAGATTCCCTGAAAGACTGTGGCTGTAATTATCACTGTCATTATTTGTTGCTTCATCCTCCAGCCGGGTGAAGGTCTCAAGGAAGTTCTGGGTAAAAGCTTTCCCAATGGTTATATTTTTCCGGTTATTGAAGCTGTACCCCGCGTCAGCTGAAAGCTTTTTGTTCCATTGGTTCTGATAGCTTAATCCAGCTGCATTTGTTGATGTAATACCATTTCCCCCGCCGCCCCCGCGGTTAGCGTTTGTGATGGTACCGTCGAAAGAAAAACGTTCTTCCCCCTTAAATAAATTTCCTCTGATCCCGGTGTTATAACGGTCTTCGTTACCGAGACCTACCCCGGCCCGGACAAAATACCCCTTGTTCTTGTCTTCTGCGATCGTAACGTTAAGGATTTTCTCCGGTTCTCCGGTTTTAATACCGGTAAGGTTTGCCTGATCTCCATAATCATCAATAAACTGAAGATTTTTGATAACATCCGCGGGAAGATTTTTTATCGCTGTTGCCACGTCTCCGCCGAAAAAGTCTTTACCGTTTACCCTGATCTTCGTGATCGTTTGACCCTGATTGGTTACATTGCCATCTGCATCAACTTTGACACCTGGAAGCTTTCTCAGTAATTCGTCAACGGCATCACCTTCTCTTACTGGAAATGACGACGCATTGAAGGTTACGGTATCCTCGCCAACTTTCATAGCTGTTACTGCGGTGATCACTACTTCGCTCAATGAGTTAACACCCTCCTTTAGAATGATCGGCGGTATAACAAGACTAGCTCCATTCTCAATTTTATACTGTTTAACAAAACTTTGAAAGCCAATGAACGCGGCACTTAATGTGAATTCCGCCGACTTTACATTTTGGAGACTAAATTCACCAGCAATATTTACTGAAGTTGCTGTACTGTCAGATCCCCATTTTAATTTAATAAGTGTGCCAGTTAGAGGTACCCCTGCAGTATCCTTTACACTTCCTTTAACACTATAAGTCTGGGCATAACTTCCCGCAACGGTTAAAAGGAATATAGAAGTAAGCAGAATTCTTAACATAAATATCAAACGTTATTGGTGATCGGAATAAAAATGAATGCCAAAGATATGCCAAGCCCTTAGTTAAAGCGCCTAATGATCAGTAATGTTACAGTTTACTATTGTCACAATATTGGGGGAAATAGGCAGTTTTTTGAGCACTCAGGAGATAATTTCGATGCCTGAACAACATACAGACACATCTCTCAAGGTTTCTGCTTATGTTTACGTACACGAAGGTTTTAATACGCATAAATTACTTTTAAAATTTGGTGTACGATGTCAAATTAATTGTATTTTAGTTGAGCTGATAGGATTGTGAAATGAGGGAGGAAACGACTATTGTAATTCGTTGAAATAAGATGAAAAGAAGGCAGTTTATGTCAGGTGCGGTTATAGCCGGCTTGAGTAATTTTAGCATCTCAGGATGTAATATTATAAAACCCGAATCAGTAATAACCAGTGACAATCAATATGCATTTGGTGGAAAAGATTTTGGCGCAATGCTTGCCACCGTACGAAACAAATATCACTCTGATCTCTTTGATAAGTTTTTGCCAAATATGGACAGTCTTGTTATTGACCATGAATATGGCGGATTTAATTGTGCAGTAGATATAGTAACCCGCAGGCAATTAGGTACGAATAAAAGTGCATGGTTTGAAGGCCGTGGGCTATGGACCTATTCATTTCTATACAACAACCTCGGAAAGAATCCAAAATACCTTGAGGTTGCCAGGAAGTCAAAAGACCTTATCCTGAAATTAAAGCCGGCTGATAATAGTTTCTGGCCGACTTCATTTACACGTGAAGGTAAAGCACTTTCAGGTCCGGGCGATATTTACACTGGCCTGTTCATCGCTGAAGGCCTGGCAGAATATGCAAAAGCTTCCGGTGAAAGCGAATATCGCGATCTCGCAAAGAAAATTGTAATGGCTTGCCTCGCTCGTTTCGATAGTCCGAGCTACGACTACTACGTTGCCTATTTGAATCCCGAAGCTCCAAAGGTACCGGCACCTCGCGTGGTGGGCCATTGGATGGTTTTCTTAAGGGCGGCAACTCAAATGCTTGAAACTGGACCTGATCCCGAAATAGAAAAGCTGGCAGACAGATGTTTGGACGCACTTCTTAATCATCATCTCAATCCAGAATACCATCTTTTCAATGAAGTACTTAATCATGACTTCAGCCGGCCGCAAAATTCATTTGGTGATTTTGCTTACATGGGGCACGGCATCGAAACTTGCTGGATGATGATATTTGAAGCCGCCCGCCGTAAGGATCAGGAGCTTTTCAGTCGCACTGCTAAAATTTTTAAACGGCACGTCACCGTTGCCCATGATACAGTTTTCGGCGGATACTTTAGGTCGCTTGATAATGTAAGCAATAATATATGGAAGGTGGATAAAGTCCTTTGGCTTCAGGAAGAAATCCTCATTGGGACCTTGTTCCTCGCTGAGCATACAGGCGATGCCTGGGCTCAAAACTGTTTTAAAGAAACTCTTGGTTATGTTAATAAGAACTTCGATCGTCCCGGATATGCATTTTGGCCTGCCGGCGGCGATCGACTGATGAAAGAGCACCAGAAAAATCGCGCAGAGCATTACCATCATCCTCGTCATCTTATGCTCAATCTGCTTGCATTAAACAGGATAATAGCACGCAAGGGGAAAATTTCTGGTTTGTTTATTTAGTGATGGAAAACACAAGACGCAAATTTCTGAGAAATACTTCCCTAACAGGGTTTGCAGCAATGGGTGCTCCCTTACTTTCGGGTTTGATTCCTGTGCAAGCATTTGGTATACCGCCTGAAAAAAAATCAACCGTTGAATGTATAAAGGATTTAAATATCCGGGACCTTATAACGCAGTACAGAAAAGCCTTGCTTGAGCAATTTATTCCTAATATGGATAAACTAGTTGTAGATCATGAGTATGGCGGTTTTATGTGCGCAGTGGATATTCTGAACAGGAAGACCATTACTACAAATAAGCGCGCATGGTTCGAGGGAAGAGGAATTTGGATGTATTCATTTCTATATAATAACCTGGACAAAAATCCGCGTTACTTGGAAATCGCAACAAAATCGAAAGATTTTATTTTAAAGCTTTTGCCGAAAGATGGAAGTTTTTATGTCACGAATTTTACCCGTGAAGGAAAACCGATTGGCAATACACCCGGTGATATCTACGGAAACCTATTTGTAGCTGAAGGACTAGCAGAATATTCCAAAGCAATAGGTGAGAAACAATATTTAGACCAGGCAATTGAAATTATCCTGAAGGCCGTTGAGCGATATGATCGCCCGGATTTTGAATACCCGTATAAAGCTGAAAAACGGATTCAAGGACCACGGATACTAGGACACTGGATGATCTTGCTCAGTCTGTCTACACAAATTCTTAGGCAAAGACAGGATGAACGAATTGTTGCACTGGCCGACCGTTGTGTAGATGCGATTTTAAATCACCATATCTCAAAGGAATATGGTGTCTTGACTGAAGCGTTGTCTCACGATCTTAGTCCGCTGTCTGATCTGATTGCCTCCCAATATGGTGATATAGGCCATGGTTGCGAAACACTTGCGTTTGTTATGAATTATGCGGTACTTCGAAATGATAAATCTCTTTTTAAGAGATCATCTGACGAGTTTAAACGGCATGTAGAAATGGCCCGGGACAATGTATTCGGCGGACACTATTATGCATTTGAAAACATCCCTGCAAATACATTTTTGCTGACGAAAGTACGCTGGCTGCAGGAAGAAATTATGATTGGTGCTCTCATCCTTATCGAGCATACCGGTGACCAATGGGCTTTGCAATGTTTTGCCGAAACAGAGCACTATGTTAGAGATAAATTTGTCAGACCAGAATATGCTTTCGTCATTGATAGTGGGGACCGAAAAGTAGAGAAGCATTCATCTAGCAGGGCAGAACACTATCATTATCCCAGGCAACTAATGGTAAGTCTTTTGGCATTCGAAAGAATTCTTAAGCGTAATGAAAAACCTTCCGGACTATTTTCCTAATAAAACCAGTTGATAAAATATTGCTAATGAACTCAAATTTAATGATTGCGAAGCTGACTTTAATGAAGATCTTTTTACTTGCTACGATGTCGTTACTTCTCAGCTTAAAGGGTAGTGCCCAAACAAACCGCTCTGTAAAACCAAATGTGCTGTTCATCTCTGTTGATGATTTAAATGACTGGATTAATCCCGCAGCCTTTGGGGGTATGCCTGGACTTAAGACACCTAATTTTGACCGCCTGGCCAAAATGTCGATGAGTTTTACAAATGCACATGTGCCTTCTCCTGCCTG
Organism: Daejeonella lutea; assembly: GCF_900168015.1. Classification (GTDB taxonomy): domain Bacteria; phylum Bacteroidota; class Bacteroidia; order Sphingobacteriales; family Sphingobacteriaceae; genus Daejeonella; species Daejeonella lutea. Next base: position 544,147 of record NZ_FUYR01000001.1, read on the forward strand.
CGCACCCTCACGGGCAGCTATCATGACTGGAGTCCACCCGGCAAAGTCTGGCATAACTGGCTGGAAACATCCGGAATGGCGCAAAGTACCTGCACTTAAGGATGTTCAAACGATCGAACAGTTTTTTAAGGATAAAGGTTATACAACTCTTGCAGGTGGAAAGATTTATCATACACTTGCACCGCCTCGTGCTACGGTAAATCAGTCTGAAGCTAAAGGATGGGATTATTATTATCCAAGCCTTGCAATACCAATCCCGTTTCAGGTCAGAGCGCCTTTAAGTGTAATCGATCCAAAATTATTTGTCGGAAAACAACCTGATTATTTTAGCTGGGGTCCCATTGCTATGGGCGACGAATATATGGCAGACTATCAAATTGTCGACTGGGCAAACTACCAACTCGCGCAGAAGTATGATAAGCCTTTATTTCTCGCAGTTGGCCTAACGAAGCCACATGATCCATGGGAAGTGCCTCAAAAATATTTCGATATGTATCCGCTTGAATCTGTGCCGGATGTGAAGATTAAACAAAATGATCTGGAGGATGCGTTTGTTCATGGAAGACGTCCTCTCCATAAATTTATTCTTGATAATAACCAGCAGAAGAAAGTTGTCCAGGCGTATATGGCGACCATTTCTTTTACAGATGCCATGCTTGGAAGATTACTTGACGCTTTTGAAAAGTCAGCTTATAAAAATAATACCATCATTGTTCTATGGTCGGACCATGGAATGCATATGGGAGAAAAGGAGAACTGGGAGAAATTCACTTTATGGGAGCGCTCAACCCGGGCACCATTATTTGTGTTCGCACCAGGAGTAACTAAGGGAGGAACTTCTACTCACAAGCCTGTTGGCATTATAGATCTTTATCCGACCCTCGCAGAATTAATTGGGGAAAAGGCGCCAGCTTATGTAGATGGGGAAAGTCTCGTTCCTATGCTCAAAGGTCAAAATTTCAACCATCGTGGCGTGGTAACGGGTTATGAGTTGAAGGAGGGTCCGGAAGCCACTGGTGGGGATGCATATACCATACGCACCGACAAATACAGGTACATCTATTATCCATTTATTAATCTCGAAGAACTGTATGATCATCAGACAGATGATAACGAATGGGAAAACATCGCTTACAAAGGATCAAGCAAAAAAGTTATTGCTGATCACAGGAGATTATTGCTGGAGCAGGTAAATCATTTGAAGTGGCCAGGTGGTAATCCGAAAGGATATAGTATAACAGCGGAAGGATTAGTACGTAAAACCGAATACTTGCCTTTGGAAAGTATGAGCGGAAACACAAAGTTTTTTTGATGTACAAATTTAATCAACAGAGAATGAGAAACTATTCGAGACGGAATTTTATCAAACAGAATTCATTGGCTGGCTTAGGTGTTGTCGCTGGTCTAACCATGCCATCCATCTTTTTGAGCGAAAGCTTATCTGCGCAGGAGAAAGAGCCGATAATTGATATTCACCAACATACTAATTATGTGAACAGGACGGATGAGCAGCTTCTAGCACATCAGCGTGCAATGGGCGTAACCTTAACTGTGTTGCAACCTGCAGGACGCCCTCTAGATTATGGTTCGACCTATTATGGTGTCGGAAATGGGCTTCAGGCTGAAGCTACAGGGAATGAAGCCTGCTACAATTTCTCAAAAAAATATCCCAAGGAGTTTCTGTTTGGGGCGAATGAGGTGCCTGACTTCCCCGGAGCAATTGAAGAGATTGAAAAGTACCTGAAGTTAGGGGCTCTATTTATTGGTGAATCGAAATTTAATGTGGAATGCGATTCTCCGGAAATGCAAAAAATCTATATGCTGGCTGACAAGTATGATGTGCCCATTCTGATGCATTGGCAGCATAAAATGTATAATCGGGGGCTTGAGCGGTTCCATACCATGCTTGAGAAATATCCTAATGTGAAGTTCTTAGCCCATTCTCAATCATGGTGGGCAAATATGGGGAAGGAGCAGCTTGACCAAAACAATATATACCCTAAAGGTAAAGTTACTCCTGGCGGATTAATCGACATTCTATTAACGAAATACAAAAACCTGTATGCCGACCTTTCGGCTCCCTCCGGTCTTAACGCCATTTTACGCGACGAAGAACATATGAAAGCATTTATGCAGCGCCATCAGGACCAAATAGTATTTGGAAGCGATTGTCCGGATGCATTTGGGCACGGGGATAAATGTACCGGTGCAAAGATCATTGCTGGCATAAAGCGTGTCGCACCAAGTAAACAAGTGGAACGGAAAATTCTCTATGAAAATTCAAAACGCCTACTCAAACTATAATTTATAACCAAACTACAATGATTGCTAAACTCTTTGCCATGAACATGAGACCGGCGTTTTTATTCCTCTTTTTGGCGGCCTCCTCGAACGCCCAGGTCAAGACCGGCTGGTATACCGAAGGAAAAGACTATAATCCTAGCCGACGTATACGTATAACGGTTTCAAATCCCTTGGATATTCCTGTCAAAGGCAGCCCAGTGGTTGTCCCAAGAAATACCTTACCCTATCAGAATATTCCGGAACGCTGGATAGGAATTGTTGACCCGGCTTTACCCTCAGATCCTGAACCTACCGTTGCTCAGCTAAAAGCAATGAGCGGCTATGTTAGACGGAAAGAAACCAACGGGCATTATGTTGAACTTCAGGTAGATGATAAGGACAACGACGGTATTTGGGATGAAATATTCTTTATGACAGACCTTGCACCAAAAGAAAGCCGTGATTTCTATATTTACATCGATGCTTATGAGCGTGGGCTTTATGAACATCAGGTTCATGGCTCTTTGTCGAATTACGGCAGGCATACTGTTCCTCTATGGGAATCAAAGGATATGGGATGGAAATTATGGTATCCTCATGATGTCGACCTGCACGGAAAACGTGCACCAATGCTTACCGCATACTATGAATATTCAACCAATAAATCCGGGTATTACATGCCATGGGAAATGGGTACAGACATTATGACTGTAGCCAATACTTTTGGAGCCGGTGGAATGTGTGTGTTTGAAAATCCAGCAGATATGGAAAATCCTTCGCGAGCTTACCATTCTCCATTTAAAAACAAAGGACCCTTTGAAGATACACGTTATGCATTTTCACAAGTATATAATGGGCCCTTGCGAAGCATGATTAAGGTCACAACTACTAACTGGAACTCAGGTAAAGGATTTTATGAGCTTGAACAATATTATACAGCTATTGCAAATAAGAGCTGGAGCATCGTCGAAACCAAATTCACTAAATTTTTGCCGCCGTCAGCAAATGCTAATTTCGGGGCTGGCATTCGTAAAATAATGAACGAATATGCTTCCGTTAATAAAAAAGGAATCGCAATCTCGATGGGGAAGGATGTTGATGCACGTATTCCGGATGAAGATATTGGCGATGAGGTTTTGCGAGTGCCATGGCAGGGGATCGGACTGGTAATAAAGGATAAATATAAACCTGAATATAAAGCCATTAAAAACTTCGGTGAAAATCATGTATTCAAGATGCCTGTCACGTCAGATTTGTCTTATGAATATATGATCGTCGGTGCCTGGAGCTTCGGGCAGGTAAATAACAACGAGAAAGACTTTGTGAAATATGTTGAAGACGAGGCCCTGAAATACAACAATCAGCCTGTTATTAGCGTGCATGGCTACGAAGTAAAGAAATAACAGTTACTCTTAATGATCTTAACGCTTAAATTATTGACTTATTAAGATCATCAAAATCACTACAATAGGCTCTATGAAAGGAAAGAACGTTAGTACCCGTTTTTATAACATCCCGTTTGAAATACAGAGCTTCAATGACATGCCTTACCGGCATCTGGGTAATTCGGGTCTAAAAGTATCAGATGTCGGACTCGGTACCTGGAAAATGGGATATCCACATACAGGTGACGGATCGAGAATTGATGAAAAGAGTTCGATGCAAATTTTTGACCGTGCGTTGGAACTTGGAGTAACTTTTTGGGATACCGCAAATCGTTACAATAATGCATCAGGAAATTCGGAACGATTGATCGGCTCCTGGTTTAAAGACAATCCCGATCAACGTAGAAATATAGTTCTTGCAACAAAGCTGTCAGGCGGGATGGATGGACTTACTCCAAATCACTGCGGGCTGTCCAGAACAAATATTATGGAATCCGTTTATTCCAGCCTCGAACGTTTGCAGACTGATCATATCGACCTCCTTTACTTTCATTCATTTGATCCCCTAACGCCGCCGGATGAAAGCCTGCTTGCCATTGAGGATCTGGTAAAGCAGGACCTCGTCAGGTATTTTGCAGTTTCAAATTTTACCGCAGACCAGCTTAAATTGTACCAGTCTGTGGAGTCGAAATTGTCCTCTCGTGTGAGAATTGTGGCACTTCAGAACCAATTTGACATATTGAACGGTGAGGGCAAGGGGTTTGAGGGCGCCTTGGAGTATGCTGAGCGTTCCGATATTTCATTTATCGCCTGGAGTCCGATGGCGCGCGGTCTTCTTACCAACAGGTACCTTGACCCTAGCACCGCTGGTCCGGGTGACAGATTATTTGATGAGGGCCTTTTACAGGAAAGGACGGGCAAAGAAACAATAAAAAAATTACAGTCACTTTCAAAGATCGCCGCCGAGCTAACCATCGAACTTAATCAGTTGGTGATTGCTTATATGTTATCTATCCCTGGAATGGGCCCAGTTATCCCGACGTCTTCCAACATAAAACAATTGGAATCTAATGCTGCAGCCGGTAATATTTCACTTTCCGACGAACATAAAAAGCTGGTTGCCGAACTTATTTCATAATAGTTTGATGTAACAAAAACCGGTACATATACAAACTGTTGCTGCATGAGTCCTATTTTTAGATTCTCTTTTTAATTGTATATTCCGGACCATGAAAAGCCTTCCTCTTATTTTTCTCGCTTTTTATTTCTGCTCAGTATTATTAAGCTGCACTCAGGAAAAAAAGAACCCTTCGGACAAGATTACATTCACTGAAACGAAAATTGATACTGTACCTGAGAAAATGCTTTGGATACCTCCCGGTACATTCACTATGGGGTCGAGTGATCCCGCTTTCGCGGATGCACAGCCAATTCATCAAGTTACACTGAAGGGCTTTTGGATGGATGAACATGAGGTGACCAATGCTGAATTTGAAAAGTTTGTAAATGCCACCAATTATAAAACTGTGGCAGAACAACCAATAAACCCTGCTGATTTCCCGGGAGTGCCTGTCGAAAATCTTGTGCCTGGCTCGGGTGTCTTTACGCCTACAGCTCAGCCTGTTTCCTACGATAACCCACTGCAATGGTGGGCATACGTTCATGGCGCAAACTGGCGTAACCCGAAAGGGCCGCAAAGCTCCGTTACCGGGCGACCAAACGATCCTGCGGTACATATTAGCTATACTGATGCCGAAGCCTATGCTAAGTGGGCTGGAAAGCGACTTCCTACTGAAGCAGAGTGGGAGTATGCAGCTCAGGGTGGAAAAGGCAGGCAACCGTATTATTGGGGGAATGAGCTCAAACCTGGAGGAAAATGGATGGCGAATATTTATCAGGGAAATTTCCCTGATGCAAATACATCCGAGGATGGGTTTGAAGATCTTGCTCCGGTTAAATCTTTTCCCGCTAATGGTTATGGCCTGTATGATATGGATGGAAATGTTTGGGAATGGTGCAGTGACTTTTACCGTGCGGACTACTATGCAAAAAGTCCACAAGCCAATCCAAAGGGGCCAACAGATAGTTTTGACCCGGATGAGCCTGGCTTAATAAAACGAGTACAAAGGGGTGGGTCGTTTTTATGCAGTGACCAATACTGTATTCGTTATAAACCGGGAAGCCGGGGAAAAGGAGAGGTGAACAGTGCGAGTAATAACCTTGGATTCCGATGTGTCAGAGATGCTGCATCTCCTAAAAGCATTAAGAATTTTTAGATAAAGAAATATACGAATGAAAAATTCACGACGAGATTTCGTTAAAAAAGCAATGATTGGAACCGCCGCGGTTTCATTTGGGGGCATCCTCCCGGGCTTTAGCGCAAAGAGCTACAGCCGTATTCTCGGATCAAACGACCGTTTGATGATCTCATGTATGGGCTTAAATGCTCGGGGTTTTGCTGTAGGAACCAACTTTGCTAACCAGCCGGACTGCGAAGTTGTGTATGCATCTGATGTTGATAAACGAGCAGCTGATAAATTCATTGACGCCGTGAGTAAGATACAAACTAAGGCTCCTAAAGCTGCTCCGGATTTCAGGAGAACTCTGGAGGATAAGGATGTTGATATACTGATGGTTGCTGCCCCAGACCACTGGCATGCTACAGCAGCTATAATGGCGGTTCAGGCAGGTAAGCATGTTTACCTTGAAAAACCTGCAAGTCATAGTCCTGCCGAGGGCGAAATGATTGTGGAAGCTTCTAGGAAATATAATAGAAAAATACAGATGGGAAACCAGCGTCGGTCCTGGCCAAATTCTGTTGGAGCCATAGCCGAGATCAAAGCCGGAGCAATAGGCAGACCTTACCTGGCTAAAACCTGGTATACAAATAATAGAGCATCCATAGGAATTGGTAAAAAAGTAGAAGTTCCTTCCTGGCTTGATTACGAATTATGGCAGGGGCCTGCTCCGCGCCGCCCATATCAGGATAACCTCATCCATTATAACTGGCATTGGTTCTGGAATTGGGGAACTGGGGAAGGTCCAAACAATGGTACACATACTGTGGATCTGGCCCGTTGGGGTCTTGGAGTCGATTTTCCGGTAAAGGTTAATTCATCTGGAGGAAGGTTCAGATATCAGGACGACTGGGAAACTCCCGATACTCAAATAATGAACATGCAGTTTGCCGACAATAAGATGATCAGTTGGGAGGGGCGAAGCTGTAACAATCAGCCAATTGAAGGTGGTGGTGCCGGTGTGATGTGGTATGGCGAGAAAGGATCTATCTTAATCGGCGACAGTACATCTTATAAGGTTTTCGACATTACCGGGAAACTTCTTCGCCATGTAAAAGGAGATCCTGTCGTAACTGATGCAAGGAGTCTGTCAACACCCTCTCAGCAACTGGATGCAATTCATCTTCGCAATTTCTTTGACGGGATAAGAACAGGGGCGAAGTTAAATTCTGAAATTGCTGAAGGACATAAAAGCACATTGCTTTTACAGCTTGGCAATATTGCTCAACGTACTGGTCGTACACTTGATATTAATCCCGAAAACGGGCATATACTGCGAGATAAACAAGCATCAAAGCTGTGGACGCGCGAGTATCACAAAGGTTGGGAACTTAAAGTGTAATCGATGTTTTAAATTTTGTTGTCTGATCTAATACCATATGTCTAAAATATATTCTGCTCTAGTTTTCGCCGTAATTTTTATAGTTAGTTGCTATCCGAAAAAGCCTGCTACCCAACAGCAGACTAGTGCGTCGATAGGTGCAAATAACTACGATTCGGCACCATTTGTATCTCCCGAAGAATCTGTTAAAAAAATGATCCTTGAGGATGGATTTGAAATACAGCTTGTTACGGCTGAGCCAGATATCAGCTCGCCTGTTGCAATGAACTTTGATGACAAGAATAGGATGTGGGTGGTTGAAATGCAGGGCTACATGACGGATGCAGATGGTTCGGAAGAGGACAAGAAAAATGGCAGAATTGTTATTCTCGAAGACAAAGACAAAGATGGTAGGGTGGATGAGCGCAAAGTTTTTCTTGATTCACTGGTGATGCCGAGAGCTCTGTGCCTCGTAGACAATGGAATTCTTGTAGCCGAGCCACCGCGACTTTGGTTTGTCGAAATAAATAATGACAAGGCTGGAAAGAGGACTCTGGTTGACGAATCGTACACTGAAGGAGGCAATGTCGAAGCCCAGGCTAACAGCTTGTTCAGGGCCATGGACAACTGGATCTACAGCGGAGGATCTGAAAAACGTTATCGCAAGGTGGGCGATAAATGGCTGACCGAGCGCACGCATTTGCGGGGGCAATGGGGAATTACGCAGGACGATTTTGGTCGCTTATATTACAATAACAACTCTCAAAATATTTTGGGCGATTATTTCCTGCCGGGCCTCGGTTCGGGCAATGAAAATTTACAAAGGGTAAGGGGATTCAATGAAAGGATTATTTCAGACAACCGGGTATACCCAGCACGACCAACTCCTGGGGTGAACAGAGGATATAAAGACAATGTCCTTGACAGTGCAAAGCGCCTTGTTAGTTTTACTGCAGCATGTGGACCTGCATTATATCGAGGAGATCTATTTTCCAAACAATATTACAACAACGTTTTTGTAGCCGAACCCGCCGCAAATCTTATCAAAAGAAATATATTGTCAGGCAAAGGCTTTACCACCGAAGCAAAGCAAGCATATCAGGGAAAGGAATTTCTTGTAAGTTTTGATGAGCGTTTTCGCCCTGTAAGTTTGTATAATGGTCCAGATGGCGCGCTTTATGTAGTCGACATGTACCGGGGAATTATTCAGCACAAATCCTTTCTTACTGACTACCTTAAAAATGAGATTAAAAAGCGCTCGCTCGAGAAGCCTGTAAACTGCGGACGAATTTACAGGATAGTTCCTAAAAATAGTTCAATTAAAGCTGTGGAAATGCCTGCAAGTCCCTCAAAGTTGGTCGAAATGCTAAAACATCCAAACGGTTGGGTTAGGGATAAGGCACAACAGATGATTATCGATGGAAACTATGTAAAGGCAGAGGGCAAACTAAGGGAATTAATGACAAAGAATGCCGGAGACCTCGCGGGAATACACGCATTGTGGGCGTTGGAAGGCCTTGGCTTATTACAATCTTCAGACATCCTTCCATTGCTTAAGCATAAAGATTGGAATATACGGGCACAGGCGCTTAGTGCTTTACCGTCAACAATGACCAATGACAATGTAGTCAAATATAAACCCGTTCTGCAGGAAATGATTGAGCAGACCGATACGCTTATAGCACCCTATCTGGCATTTCAGATTGGAAAGTTGAAGCCATTCGATGCAAAAGTCATCACCGATCTTTATCAGCAGATTTCCGGAAAGTACCCAAATAACATCTATGTCACCGACGCAGTCGTCAGTAATCTTAAAGGCCAGGAAGCAACTTTTTACAGACGAATGGTACAATCGCGCCCTGACACAACTCAGGCAATTTTTGTTCAGTTAAGAAAGACAATTTCCGACATAAAAAGCAATGAAAGCAATAAGGATGCGAACCTACTCAGGAAGCAGTATCCACGAGGAGCGAGCCTCTTCAGATCGACCTGCCAGCCATGCCATGGCGCAGATGGAAATGGGGTTCGTGCATTAGCACCACCTCTAAACAGATCTGAGTGGGTGACTGGAAGCAAAGAGACGTTGATAGCGATACTGCTACATGGCCTAAGTGGTCCGGTTAAAGTTAACAATAAGGTTTACCAGGCACCGGAAATAAATGGAGACATGCCTGGAATCGGAAGCAATAAAGATATTGTCGACGAGGATATCGCTCAGTTATCAAGTTTCATAAGAAATTCATGGAGCAATGAAGCTGAGAAAATTAGTCGGGAAGAGGTGATCAAAATCCGTAAGAAATTTGAAAGCAGGCAGGGTTCATTCACCGCTGCAGAACTGGAAGGAACCAAGTAGATCGATATAAGATTTTAAAACACAGCCACCATCAAAATGGATAATCACTCCTCTGAGGCCTACGTCAGTAAAAATTCGCTAAACAGGCGTAACGCAATCAAAGCATTTAGCCTGGCAAGTATTGCAAGTCTTTCAGGAGGAATTGCTTCTGCTTCAATTCCAGATGAGAATTCGAATTTTCCATTAAAGAAGTTAGTCTGTAATGATTATGCCACTGTGCAGCAATTAAAGATGGACCAAACATTAAAGGCTGGAAATATAGCTCGAACATACGGATATTATACCGTAGGGGATGGGGGTGGGGCCGAGTACATTATCTCAGAAGGGAAAATACAAGACTTGACAGGCACCATCATTATCACCAACGATCTTTATGCCTCGATCATTAATTCGACCAGTGTAAACTATAGGATGTTTGGCGCCATAGGTGATGGGCAAAATGATGATGGGATACAGATCAAAGAAGCTCATGATTTTGCAAACAGGATGGACATCCCTGTTGTGAATACTCATGGAGAATTCTGGATCAAACAAGCAAAACTTATTCAAATTCTTACCAACGTTAATTGGGGTCATACAATTTTTCATATCGACGAAAAATTCAATTCCCTGAATGAAAATATTTTTATCGTCTCCGGACGGGAAAAACCTATGACTCTTGAGTTTGATGCGGAAACAAAAGCCAGGCTACTGGCTCAAATGAGGCCAGGTGCTACTATTATTCCGGAACTTGCTCCGTACAAAAACTATCTAATTGTTGTAACTGATAGTAATGACCGAGTTGGTGTAAGAAGCGGAGATGTTTATGCTGGCCGATCCACGAAGGCGAGAGAGGAGTTTTTCTTTATCGAAGAACACGGCAGAGTTATCGGCGATCTTGCCTGGGGATTTAAAGACTATACAAAGATCGTTGCCTACCCTGGTAGTAACAGCTATTTAATCATTGATGGAGGTACCTTTTATTTTTCGGGTGAAAGTTCTAATATCGGCGGCGGTTCTTATTTTAGTATGGGAATCACTGTAAATCGCAGCCGAACGGTAATAAGAAACCAATGGATTGGGCTCGAAAAAGGGAATGCAGACGTGGCAATGGCTCCCCGCAAGGGTTTTTATACTTTTTCATATGTCTATGACGTCCTGCTTGAGAATGCAACGCTTATTCCCTGGGAGAAAGATCGGCCTGGTACCGAAAAAGATGTTCCTAACGGTACTTATGGCATCGGGGGCAGTTATGCTTTAAATGCAACATTCCGGAACGTTACCGCTGAAGGTAGTCCGATTCACTGGGGAGTTTTCGGTACCAATTTATTCAAGAATTTCCGGGTTGAGCAATGTATGCTAAACCGGATCGATGTTCATTTCTACTGCTGGAACTTATATATTAAAGATTCAAAAGTTGGCACAAATGGAATAACAATCACCGGAGGAGGAGATTTGTTTATTGAAAATACAACCTGTAGAAGCAATAGCTTTGTCAGTTTTCGTCGGGATTATGGCGGGAAATGGGATGGTGACATAAGGATAAATAATTGTAAACATGTTCCCACCGGAATGGGAGAGACCGCAATTCTGACCATGGCCGCTGATGATATTGACTATAAATATCCAATAGGTTATGGGCGTACTATTAAGGTCGAAAATATGGTTGTCGATTTTAGTACAGTTCCCAATTCAAAAGGTATTTCCTGGTTGATGCGTCTGTCTCCATTTTCTCGAGCTGGCTATGGAGGGAGGGTGTTTTTTCCATCCCACATGGAATTTAAGAATGTGGTAGTAGAGGGAAGGGAGCAAGGAATGCGACTTCTCAATATCCCTGATCCGCAAAATTTCCAGCTTTCCAAACGTGGCTCATACGATGGCGTTCAAGTCCGGACGAATTGCAAAATGATATTTGAAGATATTCACCTTGAGAAGTTAGGCGCTTCGGATCCGCAGGCAATCGATCAGGTTCACTTATCCTTAAAAAATACTTCAAATTCAACCTATACTGATGAATATGCGTTGTATCCAAGTATCCAAGTGAACGGTTGTAATGAATTCGCCGCTCATCTTGGAGGCAGTATTGTTGAGATGAGTGTCGGTAATTGTAAGATTATCCGCTTTACCGGGGCATTGAACGGTTCACTTAGAGGATCGTTGACTTTCACAAACTGTAAGTTTGAAGCTTCAGTTATAAAGACTGAAAAACCATATTACAGCATTGCGGCAACTCTAGGGACGAGCTTCACAAATTGTATAATTTATGCACCCCGGGTAGACGAACTTGCACACCCGGAATTAGTGGATAGAATCGGCTTTATTCAAATAAACAAAGGGGTTCTCTATAATCATTTGAATACGCGACTGGGTAACGACATTGTAGCTTATCACAAAAGTCAAGGGCTGACATTTAGTGAACGATTCATATCGATGCTCAAAGCCCATCATGAGCTTGAGTCATGGGGTGTATAAATCCGAGGGAGCCTGAATTAACGTGTACTCATTCTCCATTCTCTGCCGGGTAGGTCCGCGCGAAAACTTTCAATATTGCCCTGATCCTGCATAGTCACGTACACTGTTCTGCCATCTTTGCCTCCAAACGCGATATTGGATGGTTTTTTTCCGATTAAAGTAATTTCACGAATGACTGTTCCTTGCGGTGACAGTTTTACCACAGTACCTTTGCCAGGGCGTGTTACATAAAGGTTGCCCTCCACATCACATCGCATTCCATCCATTCCAAAATCCGCAAATTCGTACAGGATCCGTTTATTACTGATTTTACCTTTCGAGAGATTGTATGCGAGAACCTGACGTGCATGTGTAACATAGAGGGTTCGATTGTCCGGACTAACCTCAATTCCATTTGTGGTTGACATGCCAGTTTCAAGCAGGTTGACATTACCATTTTTATCGATAGTCCATATTTTTCCGGTTCTGGCTTTCCAATCCGGGTCGCTGGCATACAGCCGGCCATTGTCATCAATAGCTATATCGTTAGGCTGAGCCATTCCTGGCTCATGAGCATAAACTGATATTGCCTTCGTTTTCATATTCACTTTCAGGATATTGTGCTTTGTGTAGTCGGCAATAAACATATCTCCCTTCTTGTTAAAACGGATACCATTGCCAATACTTCCTGCCGGAAGTTCGATAAACAAGCTTGCCGAACCATCGGGCGTAACCATTCCAATCGTTCCTTCCTTCGAGAAGTTTACGGCATATAATACTCCATTTTTGTCTACACCCGGTCCTTCGATACCTGATGTAAAACTTTTGACAGGTGTTAAAACAGATGATGTAAAAAGTGATTCGGGCTTTTCCTGGGAAAACGAAGTGTTAACAAGGAGAGAGAAAATCAGAGTTAAATTTGCTACTATTTTATTCATAATGATAAGATAATTGAATTTCTGCTCCGCTTAAACGGATGAAATAGGTAAAATGTAAAATATTCGATCGCCCTTGTCCAATTTCCTCAAAATAATCTTACTTTTCCACAAGGGGTTTTTAATTTGTTTTCCTTAATAAAGTTAGTACATTCGGGTACGTAACCGCAAGTAATTTATATTAGAAGTAAAGCCGTATTTTAATGAAGAGATCAGAAAATGAATCATCTGCAGCAGCGACTGCTGAAAAGAGTACCTGGAGTAAAATAAAAACAATTTTTCTTTCCCTGGGGCCGGGAATAATTATCGCCTCGCTTGTTTTCGGGCCGAGCAAAATGACTATTACGTCCAAACTGGGTTCGCAATATGCATACGATTTGCTTTGGATAATTGTGGTAGCCATGTTCTTTATGGCAATTTTTACAATTATGGGAGCCAGAATTGGGGTGGCAACTAAGCAATCACTACTTAGCACGATCAGGCAAAAATGGGGAAAATTGGCAGCCATTGCTGTAGGGATTGGAATATTTTTAGTGACAGTTTCCTTTCAAGCCGGGAATTCTGTTGGCGTAGGTATAGCCTTGGGAGAGGCGACCGGTACTCCGCTTCTTGTTTGGATTATCTTTTTTAATTTGCTAGGAATCAGCCTTTTATTTTTCAGAAAATTTTACAAAGTTCTTGAGAAATTGATGATTTTCTTGATCTTGCTTAAACTATTTGCTTTTGTGACTACTTTTTTCCTGGTAAAACCAGATTACGCTGCAGTGGCGGCAGGTTTCATTCCCGGTATTACCCCAGGATCTCTCGGATTGGTAATTGCATTCTTCGCGTCATGCTTTTCGATAGTAGCAGCTTTCTACCAGTCATACCTTGTACAGGAACGTATAAAGTTTAACCCTGAAATCGAGGAACATAACAGTAATAGTATAACAGGCATTTGTATACTAGGAGTGATGACTGCTATCATTATGATCTGCGCGGCAGCAGTTCTTAATAAGCAGGGAATTACTGTCGCTACTGCTTCTGACATGGCGAAGGCTTTGGAACCACTTTTTGGCAGTTACGCATCGACATTGTTCCTGATAGGTTTATTCGGAGCTTCATTCTCCGCGCTTGTTGGAAATGCAACATTAGGGGGAACTTTATTAGGTGACTCCCTGGGATTTGGAAGTCAGCTGAGCTCTACAACTACAAAACTGTTTATTGCCTCTGTAATGATTTTTGGGGCAATTATCGCAATCATCTTTGGTAAGCTGCCTCTTGAGCTGATCGTATTTGCCCAAAGTGTAACTATCTTTTTAGTGCCGTTTATAGGAATTGCTATGTACGCAGTTTCAAACGATCGTGCAATTATGGGTGACCGGGTAAATTCAACATTTTTTAAGATTTTTGGCGCACTCGGATTGCTTATCTTATTGGTGCTTGCTATCAGCAATGTGAATCAGATATTCTTCAAATAATTGTAACGATGAAATGTTCAGCTTCCTTAGGACAAATGCGTTTACGTACACTGTTTAATTTTACATATTGCTAACGATAAAGATTATCACTTTCCAGAATGAGTAACGAAAAACTAAAGATATATAACGCCCGAGTTCTAACGCCATACAGGATCCTCGAAAACGCCTCGATACTTGCTAGTGATGGCAAAATAAGTCATGTTACCCAGGAAAAGGTCGATTTTTCCGATGCTCTTGAGATCGATGCAGGCGGTAAGTACGTTTCCCCTGGCTTTATCGATATCCATGTGCATGGAGGTGGCGGGCACGACTTTATGGATGGTTCGGAGGAGGCATTTTTGAAGATCGCTGAAACCCATGCCAAGTATGGAACTACCGGCCTTATGCCTACCACTTTGACCAGCGAGCTGGATGAACTGTATCATACTCTTGATCTTTACAAACAAGCGGATAAGAATAATACCAAAGGTGCTCAGTTCCTTGGAATGCACTTGGAAGGACCTTATTTCTCCATGGCTCAGCGCGGAGCGCAGGATCCGCGTTATATCCGCAATCCGGATCCCAAAGAATACATGGATATTCTTTCCCGATCTTCCGATATTAAACGCTGGAGCGCAGCCCCGGAGCTTCCGGGAGCTATTGAATTTGCCAACCACCTTCGTTCCAAAGATATTTTGGTTGCTATGGCGCATACAGATGCCATTTATGAAGAAGCACTCGTGGCTTTTGAAGCTGGGTACACACTGGCTACGCATTTCTATTCCTGTATGTCAGGTGTCTCGAGGCGCGAATGCTTCCGCTATGCTGGAGTGATAGAAACTGCTTACCTATTGGATGAGATGGATGTTGAGATTATTGCTGATGGGATTCATCTTCCTGCGCCGCTTTTAAAGCTGATCTACAAAATCAAAGGCCCGGACCGGATTGCGCTCATCACGGATTCAATGCGGGCCGCAGGTATGCCTCCTGGTGAAAGCATATTGGGAAGTAAGCATAACGGTTTGAAAGTGATTGTGGAAGATGGGGTAGCCAAACTGCCAGATCGTGCGTCGTTTGCAGGCAGTGTAGCTACGTGCGACCGACTGGTGAGGAATATGATCAATATGGCGGAGGTTCCTTTGCTTGAAGCCATTAAAATGGCTTCGCAAACTCCAGCTAATATTCTGGGTCTTGGTCAAAGTAAGGGTTCCCTTATCAAAGGCAAGGATGCCGATATAGTGATCTTTGATGAAGACATCCGCGTAAGCACCACAATTGTAGGGGGAAGGGTAATTTATAATAACAACTAGGTTTGAAATCGATTTATAAAAGATTGAGTAGTTAAGACGATAAGGAAATGAGAGAATTTAAGAAAGAGAAGCTGAACGTTAAAGTATTTGAAGACAGGCCTCAGCTCGGTACTGCCGCCGCCGACACTTTTACTAAAAAGGTTGTTGAATTATTGGAAACTAAGGAGTATGTCAATGTAATTTTTGCATCCGCTCCATCACAAAATGAGTTTCTTGCGGAATTAAATAATAGAGATGTGGAATGGGATCGGATCAATGCTTTCCATATGGATGAATATGTTGGACTAGATAAAGACCATCCGGCAGGTTTTGGGAATTTTCTGAAAGACCGCCTTTTCCAGAATGTAAGCTGCCGCGAAGTTCACTATATGAACGGAAATGCTTCGGATATCCAGCAAGAATGTAAACGCTACGCTGGTCTTTTAACCGAATATCCGACCGATATTGTTATCCTTGGAATAGGGGAGAACACTCACCTCGCATTCAATGACCCGCATGTTGCTGATTTCAATGATCCGCTGATCGTAAAGGTCGTAGATCTGGACCACGACTGCCGTATTCAGCAAGTAAATGACGGGTGTTTCCCGAGTATCGATCAGGTACCCACCCATGCTCTGACGATTACGATGCCCGCATTGTTTAAGTCAACATTTGCTTATGCAATCGTTCCGGGTACTTTCAAAGCAAACGCAATTGCACACACGATAAACAGCGATATCAGTGAACTTTATCCGTCAACAATACTTAGAAGGCATGATAATGCCACTCTTTTTATCGATGAGAACAGTGCATCAAAGCTTTAGGCGAAAAAATTAAGAAATATAAACTGAATAGAAATAAATGTAATATGAAGAAAAATACCACCGTTGCAGCCGGGTCTTTAAGTCAAAGGGATACTGTCACAGGAATGATCATTATTGGCTTTATGTTCTTTATGTTCGGGTTCACATCCTGGATCAATGCCATATTAATTCCTTATTTCAAAGTGGCCTTCCAGCTTAGCCACGTTGCCTCGTACCTGGTGACATTTGCATTTTATATTTCTTACCTCATATTTTCAGTTCCAGCATCGTACCTCCTAAAAAATGTCGGCTTCAAGAAAGGGATGATGATCGGCTTTTGGGTTATGTCTGCGGGGGCGCTATTATTCGTGCCTGCAGCGATCACAATGACCTATGGGCTGTTTCTGCTTGGTTTATTTTCTATTGGTGCGGGACTCGCATTACTACAAACCGCGGCAAACCCGTACATTACAATTTTGGGTCCGAAGGAACGAGCAGCACAGCGATTTAGCATAATGGGGATCTGCAACAAAGGCGCAGGAATTTTGGCCCCGCTCTTGTTCGCGGCAGTTATATTTAGGGTGTCTGACAGTGATATGTTTGACAAGCTGGCGATGATGAGCGAAGCCGAGAAAAATGCGGCATTACATGAATTGATCCAACGCATTATCATACCTTATGCTTGTGTTGGAGCTTTCTTATTTTTATTAGGCTTATTTATCCGTTTTTCACCCTTGCCTGAAATCGATACCGAACATGAAGATAAAGACCTTGCATTAGCTAACTCATCAAAAACAAGTATTACCCAGTTTCCACACCTGGTTTTAGGTGCTATCGCTATATTCTTGCATGTAGGTACACAGGTTATCTCTATTGACACCGTGATAAGTTATGCAGGAACAATGAATCTGAACCTGATCGAAGCAAAGGTATTTCCATCTTATACCCTCACTGCGCAAATCTGTGCCTATTTTGTCGGGATTATATTTATCCCGAAATTTTTCAGCCAGCTAACAGCGCTAAAAGTAAGTACAGTATTCGGCCTGGTCCTAACCCTGCTCATTATATTCGCGAAAGGAGAGGTAACCTTTCTCGGTCATACTACCGATGTTTCAATATGGTTTGTAGTAATGCTGGGTCTGGCCAATTCACTAGTTTGGGCAGGAGTTTGGCCGCTTGCGCTGGATGGATTAGGCAGGTTTACTAAGATCGGCGCATCGCTGATGGTTATGGGTTTGGCAGGAAACGCCATTCTCCCTCTTGTTTATGGGTACTTGGTTGATATCTCGAACGCACGTGAAGCATATTGGGTACTATTCCCATGCTATATGTATTTAATATTCTATGCTTTCAAAGGTTATGCATTGAGAAGCTGGTCAAGGTAACAAAACGATTACCTGATTCTGGTTTATGGGGGATGACTGGTGTACAAAGCACCTGGTATCAAGAATTGTTTTGCCTGACTTTTCGATCAAAAGACTTCGATTATATAATTAAACAAGACTGATATGAATAAACTAGTACTTTTTTTGCTGGTAGGTTTAACCCTGACTATTAATCGTGCAGAAGCACAGAATCGGGTGCCCTATAAGCTGTTTAATGACTTTGAGACTGGAGAACTTTACGGCTGGGAAACCTATCCTTATGCTCAGGATATTGCCTTCGATGCGCTTTATTACGCTAGAAAAACCCCGACGTATAAAAACAGCAAGTATGCACTTGCAAGACCGTTTAAAGCACACGATACAAACGAGCTTTACCAAGGTTTCACGAAGAGATTAAATTTATACACATCGGCCGACACAAGAATTAAGGCTGCAATTTATTTCCAAAGTGACCGAAATCCTGAATCTCTAGAATTGTCCTTAGGAACGTTTGATGGGAAGAGGTATATGCACACAATTACAAAACCACTGGCAAACACCTGGCTCGAACTGGATCTTCCCATTTCTGTTTTCAACCTGAATGGGCAGGCTCTTACACCCAATGAACACATTCAGGTAATCACCATCAAAGGATCTTACCCAATTGTAAATTACCTCTTCACCTACACAATTTTAATGGACGACTTCCAGATCAATGGTGAGCGGGATCGTTCTTTCACAGCGTCTGAGCCAGTTTCAACTAATTTCGAAATGTTTGAGACCACAATTCTCAATAAGCATTTCTTTTATGGTGACAACATTAATTTGCGGGTAGCTCCGGAAGGAAATATTGCGCTGAAGCAGGTAAAAGGAACATTAGTTGATAGCAAAGGAATTATTGTAAAGGACAATGTATCGTTGAAACAGAATGGAAGTGAATGGGAAACTGGTCCTGTTTATAAACTCAATTCGAAAGATGTTCGCGGTCAATGGGAGTTTCGTGTGAAAGCTCAGGATGAGAATGGTGGTGATTTAAGCCAAAGTTTCCGTTTTCTTGTCCCTGGAAATAAGATCAGTGAGCATCCTAGATTATTTTTCTCAGCAGACGAGCTTAAAACACGACTTGCCAATGAGAAATCACCAGTTGCCAAACGTATTCTTGATCATGCGCTTGAAGAAAAGAACTTCATGAAGGTCAACGTCGATGCAATAAAGGAAGGTGTGGACCGTACGGCGGAAAACCTTGTTGGGGGGCCCTATGCGAGAAATTCTGTGGGTTATAATGCCTATGCGGAATGGAATAATCCAAACGGCGCATTAGGGAAGGTGATTGAGGAAGGCAGTTTTCATTATGCATTTACCGGCGACAAAGCTGCAGGTGAGCAGGCAAAAAAAGCTTTACTCAAACTGGCCTCTTTTACCAAATGGAACAGTGACTGGATGCTTGAACGTAAATTCTGGACTTATTATCCTGTAGGTTACACCATCAAACCAGTAGCATATGGCTATGATATGCTTTATGACTTGCTTACTGAGCAAGAGCGTGCTCTTGTTCGAAACGCTATAATGGAAAAAGGTATCAAGTTATTTCAACGCGATATGGTTGAAATGAATCGCATGCCGTCGAATCAAACCAATCATATTGCCGTACTCGTTGCCGGTTTCGGTATGGCTGCAACAGCTATTTATGGTGACGATCCCTCCAATCCATATCTGGAGCCTTACCTTTCTGGAATCATTACAAAAGCAAAAACCTTTATCGATCGCACTTACTACGAAGATGGAAGTTACGGAGAGCCAAAAAGTGGTTATATGAATATGGCGACCAAAGATATTGTTGAAATGCTCGCGGCTATTGAAAGAAATTTTGGTGTGGATTATACTACTACCACTAATTTGCCTAATTACTATAAATATCCGCTTCAGGCAAGTGCATCAAATGGTTTATTACAAGACTTTGGTGACGGAGGTGGACCGCAGGGTATCGGTGTCGCGTTTGGTCCGCAGGTGCATGCACAATGGCTGGTGAATCGAACAAAAAATCCTTTTTTATATCACTATGTAAAGCCATACTGGGAATCCGGGAAGGGTGGATTTCTTGGATATCTTTGGTACCGCGACGACATAACACCGTCAAAGCGAGAGATTCTTCCAACATCCAAAGTGTTTTCGGCTCAGGGAATGGTGATGCGCTCGGGTTGGGATGAGCCGGCTACTATCATCACTTCGAGAGTGGGACCAAATTCCAATCACTATCATTACGACCAGGGGAGCTTCCAGATCATAACAAACGGGGAAGCGCTGTTGACAGATCCGGGAGTGGGATATTTAGGCTATTACGCGAATCTGGACTATCTGGGATATAACGTAAATTCCATCGCTCATAATGTACTTTTGGTGGACCACGACCCAGAAAGCCAGGCGCCGGCACACTACGATAATGGTATTAAAGCCCTGACAGACTGGCCGCGCATGACTCACACTTTCATTGGGAAGAATGCAGATGCCCTTGAAAGCGACCTCGCAACTGTTTACAAGGATAAACTTGAAAAGTATACCCGCACACTCCTTTATACAAAGACGGGTCCTATATTCTTGTTCGATCAAATTAAAAGTAAATCTTCGAAGGGACATGTATACGACTGGTTGTTCCACGCCCCGGCGAATGACGGAAACCTAAGTTCAATTACTTATAAGGATCGCAGGATGCAAATACAGCGACCAAATGCACGTCTTACAATGGATGTAATTTCACCAGATATTGCAAACTCAAGGATTCGCGACCGCTTTTCCAATAAGACCTATTCCGAAAGCTTCCTAAGTTTGGAGACCAGGCAAGACCTAGTCTCAACAAATTTCTTCGCAGTACTTTTACCTGAAGCAAAGCCCTCTACAGGAGTATATGTTTCGCCGGCAACCACCCGCATAGATGCTCCAGGGTGGATTGGGGCAAAAATCGTCCACGGCAATGGTTCTGATCTGGGCTTCTTCAAAACTGACCACACAGGGACGACCACGGCAGGCGATTTTACAACGGATGCAAGCCGTTTTACTGCCTCTTTTGATAAAGCAGGAAAATTTGTAAAAGCATATTTTGAAGGAAGTTCTTTTGCCGGACAAAGCATTTCAGTAAAAGCTCTCAAACCTTTGACAGGCACAATTGCTATCGATGAAAATAATACCGAAATTGAGGTGGAAACAGACGATAGTAATTCCCTTACCGTTTTTGCTTCGCAGAAGCCTGGCAGGGTACAGTTAAATGGAAAAGCAACGTCTGCCTGGAGTTATAATCAGGAAAGCAAGTCCATAACAGTTAAAGTTCCTGCAGGGAAAACACAGTTATGGATTGGTACAGCCAAATAGTAATTCTTTAATTAGCCAGAGAATGAGAAAATTATCATTCATAATTGCTGTGTTAGCAGCAGTAAATTTACAGGCTCAGCAAGCCAAGGTTATACCGTCAAATCCCGATGTGGTGTTAGAGCCATGGACCTATACCGAGAATTTTGAAGACCGCGAGCTCGGTGCCTGGGCTTCATACCCACACTGGCAGGATATTGCCTACAATCAGGATTTTCGGCCGAACGAAATGGTGCCCGGTGATGCTAATATTTCAGTTGTTCAAAAAGTCACAGCATTTACAAATGTTGATGCCTATGCTGGCGCGCAAAAGCTCCTCGATATGTATCTGACCCCGGATTCAAAACTTACTTTCAGGTATTATCTGAAATCAAATACTGTTGCTGAGAATTATAAGATAAGATTCGCTGCGGGAGAGTATGGTAAGTTAGATTATACAATCAGTAATCCTGAACGGAACAAATGGGTAATCGCATCACTAAGTTTTAATGATATTGCCAGGGAAAACCCATCGGTTGCTGGAAAAAGTAAGGTCAGGATTTATGCCTTGGCGTTTCTTGCTAAATTCCCTTCGGCAGATCCTAACATGCCCATTTACTTTGGGATAGACGATATTTCACTAACAGCATCACGTGAAGCAAATTTCCGTTTTTCAATGCCGGAGATGTTTAAACTTCCGGAGTATGCATCCTATATTCCCAAAAAACACTATTACCAGAACGATAAACTTCAAGTATCCGGAGACTGGCCTGTACCTGCAAAAAAAGTTAGCCTTGAAATAGTATCATTTGCCGATCCAACAAAATCATTCCATAAATCAGACCTCAACAAAGGAGCGACGGGCTGGACGCTGAAACCTTTGACTCTTTCCTTTCCTAATGGCCTTTACATTGGAAAGCTCACTGCACGGGACGGAACCAAGATACTGGCCGCAACAGAATTTACCATTCACATTGCGCCGGAAAATATCGCGGGAAAACATCCCCGCCTGATGTTTGACGCCGACAAGAAAAATGCGCTTAAAACCAAACTTCAGCAGCCTGAATTCAAAAAAGTTTTTGATGATATTCTGGTTTCTGCAAAGAAGCAGCGTGAGAGCATACCGGTTAGTACGTTAATTTATGACCTTGATCAATTTCCGAAAGAAGACTGGCTGCCAACATGGAATGCATGGGGGAATAAGATTTATCACACAGGTGAAGCGTTGCGATTAAACGCCAGGGCCTATGCTTTTCACGGAGATAAAGAAGCAGGGTCATATGTTAAAGATGTGCTCTTAAAGCTTTCGGAATGGCCGGACTGGACACATCCCTGGCAGACAAACCGTGGGCGCTACAGCGAACATCGCACTGGAAGCTGGGCCCACAGAGTGGCTGAAGCGTATGATCTTGCATATGATGTGATGAGTCCTGAAGAACGCACTAAAGTTCGCAAGGCGATTATGACAAATATCGTAGATGGCGCGCACAGGACTTACGTTTATAACGACGATATCACGGCAGCGACATCCAATTGGCTGGCTATGATCCTTGGAGGCTCACTTATGAATATGGCGGCAGTTTTTGATGATGGACCGGAGACTCAAAATCTCGAGCCGTATTTTACCGGTGCAATGCTGAAATATTACAAGTTTATCAATAGAGTGGTGGATTCAAAGGATGGCGCCTGGGGAGAAGGCTATGGTTATAACAGCTACTCTTTTTCAAATATGTCATATAGTCTACCCTCATTAGAAAATGTGTTTAATGTCGACCTGACAGCACCACTTGAGGGCACCTATAAGGAGTTCGTCTATGCTGGAAATATAAAGAACAAACTCTGGTTTGAATATGGCGACTCAAAAGGTGAAATGACCCCTGCTAACTTCTGGGCATTTCTGCTTGAAAAACGCAGAGAACCTCGGCTTAGCTGGTTCTATAATTTCATGAAAACAGGTGAGACATTTGAAGACGTATTATTCGACGTTGAGGGAATCCCGCAGGATAGCCCTTTTGATGAAAACCCTGTTAAGGCATTTCGTGAAATCGGAACAACTGTATTTAAAAGCGGATGGGAAAAAGACGATTTTGCTTTTGTGATGCGCACGGGCGCATTCTATAATCACCAGCACATCGATCAGGGGAGTTTTTGGCTTGCCGACAAAGGGCAGATCTTCATTGAGGAACGACATTTAAAGAATTCAACGTACTATGATGATCCATTGTATCAGCCTAAGCTGATCCAGCCAGTTGCGCATTCAACCATTCTGATTGATGATAATGAACAAAGTCAGCGTACGGGTGATCATCTGAACTTTGCACCGGGATTCAACGACCACGCGTTTATCGCGAACTTCCTGGATGGTAAAGATGCTGCGTTTTCATCTGGCAATATCGGCAGGTTGTATTTTGATAAAGTAAAATCGCTATCAAGAAATGTTGTTTTTATCAAACCTAGAACCATCCTGATGCTCGACACAGCCATACCATCTGAAAAGGATGCGAAACTTACCCTATTGTATCAGACGGCTGAGTTGGATGACATAATAGCAGACAATAGCAATTCAACAATTACCAAGAATGGTGTTACCTTAAATTTAATGCATATAGCACCATCAGCAGTTGAAAGTAAGGCAGTTGAAACTCCCCATTATCTGTACACTTTACAAAGGGAACGGCATTTAAAAAAAGAGGGCATGCTAACAGTATCGGCTTCCACCAAAAACGGTCAGCCTCTGGTGATGGCTAATTTACTGACGACAACGCAGGGCCTTACTGCGGATATAAAGGCTATACAGGGCGACGGCTTCGTTAGCGGCACTGCATCAGGCAAAACCTTCGCGTTTAGTACCAGTCCAGGCAAGACGTATAATGCTCCCGATGCTCAGTCTGACGCCGCTGCAATTGTCTGGAGCCCGGACCGGGTGTTCGTCGCGCTTGCTAAAGTATTTAATGACGGTTCGGGCGGCAGATCGCTAAGCTCGGATGTGCCCCTCAGTTTTGAATTTTCTCCTGAAGGCTTGAAATATTCAGTTGACAAGGGTGCGAAACTGAAAATTGGTAGCGCAGCAAAACCAACTAAAGTAGAATTAGACGGTGTAGCAGTTCACAATTACACCTATGATAGTAACAGTAAGACAATCTCTCTGGATATTCCGTCAGGAGAAGGATTTTTGAGTATTACGCTATAAGTTATACGTAATAGGTTTTGACTCCTTTTTATCTTTATTATCTTGCGCATGAATGATGATACATAATGTATCATGTAGAACTTTAAACGTACAACGTAAATGAGCGAATTCTCACTCGAAAACAAAGTAATTATCGTCACCGGAGGAACCGGTATTCTTGGTAAATCATTCATCGAAGGAATTGTAAAGGCCGGTGGTACAGTTGGTATCCTCGGCCGGAATAAGGATGTAGCGAACGAGCGAGCCGATCTGATCAATAAAAATGGTGGTAAAGCAATTGCGCTGATTGCAGATGCAATGGACGAATCACAACTCGTTGATGCGAAGAATAAGGTCCTGGATGCTTATGGAAAGATCGATGGGCTTGTTAACGGAGCTGGAGGGAACCAGCCTGAAGGAGTCCTTCTCCCGGGAGCCGATATTTTTAAAATGAATATCGAGGGAATGAAAAAAGTGATGGATCTTAATACCTGGGGAACCCTTATTCCCAGCCAGATATTCGGTGAGGCGATTGCTCAAACCTCTGAAAAAGGGAGCATCGTGAATATATCATCCATGAACTCGAAACGGGCGATCACCCGCGTGCTTGGATACAATATGGGGAAAGCAGCTGTTGATTGCTACAACCAATGGTTTGCCGTAGAGCTTGCTAACCGTTATGGAGATAAAATCCGCATGAATGCCCTGGCACCCGGATTTTTTCTTACGGAACAGAACAGGAACCTGCTCACCAATCCAGATGGAACATTCACTGAGCGTGGTCAAAAAGTAATTAGCCAGACACCGTTCAAAAGATTCGGGCATCCGGATGAACTGCAGGGCGCTCTGGTTTGGCTTTTAAGCGACGCATCGAAGTTTGTTACTGGTTCTATGGTTTGTGTCGATGGTGGTTTCTCAATTTTTGGAGGTGTATAATGAGTGCTAATACGGAAAAGGACCGGAACTTTCTTATGCAGCAAACGATGCGCTGGTATGGACCGAAGGATCCAGTGAGCCTGTGTGATATCAGACAAGCCGGTTGTACGGGTGTCGTTACAGCCTTGCATCACATTCCTAATGGTCAGGTATGGACTGTAGAAGAAATAGAGAAACGCCGCATTGAAGTGGAGCAGGCGGGTATGATATGGAGTGTCGTGGAAAGTGTACCTGTACATGAAAATATAAAAACACAAACAGGTCCTTACCTGGAATATATTGAAAACTATAAACAAAGCATCCGGAACTTGGCAAGCTGCGGAGTACTATGCGTCACTTATAATTTCATGCCTGTCCTCGACTGGACCAGAACGGACCTTTCTTACACTGTGGAGGATGGTTCGAAGGCCCTTCGTTTTGAAAAAGCTGCGTTTATAGCCTTTGACCTGTATATTTTGAAACGCCCCAATGCAGAAAAGGATTATACTGCTCAGGATATTGAGCGTGCTGAGAAGCGTTTCTCCGCAATGTCGGATGAGGAAAAACATAAGTTAACCCGCAATATTATCGCAGGATTACCAGGAAGTGAAGAAAGCTTTACAATCGAACAGTTTCAGCAAGCCCTAAATACCTACAAGGGCATTGATCGGGACAGGCTGCGTAGCAACCTTATTTACTTTTTGAGCGAAATCATCCCTGTTGCCCAGGACTCTGGTGTAAATATGGTCATTCACCCGGATGATCCGCCATACGCCATTCTAGGCCTGCCACGGGTTGTAAGTACCTCGGAAGATATCGATGCTTTAATCTCCGCAGTTCCCTCATTAAATAATGGCCTGTGCTTTTGTACAGGATCATTTGGGGTCAGGGAGGATAATAATCTGCCTGAAATGGTTAGCCGCTATGCCGATCGGATTAACTTCATACATCTCCGCAGTACCAAAAGAAATGAATTCGGTGATTTCTTTGAAGATAATCACCTGGAAGGGGATGTCGACATGTACGCTGTGGTTAAACAAATCGTAGAGATCTCGCGCAGAAGAAAAATCTCGATCCCTATGCGCCCGGATCATGGCCATCAAATGCTGGATGATCTCAAAAAGCATACTAATCCAGGTTATTCTGCTATTGGCCGTTTGCGGGGATTGGCAGAGTTGAGGGGATTGGAATGGGGAATTGCTTGTTCGTTTAGGAGCAAAGAATAAGGAACAAAGAGCAAAGAATAAAAGCCGTAACGTAACCATTTTGATGGGAGGACCATTTTAAATGTAATACCCAAAGTCCTTATTCTTTGTTCTTTATTCCTTTTTCGGTCTTTCTATATTATTCCTTGGTCGTTTTTGGACATCTTTCCCTGAAATCTTTTCCCTGAATTTGTCTCGATTCCTAATACAATTCTCGCTACTCAATTCCTGCTACATCTCTTCCCTAATTTCGCTATATTGGTAGGTCGAATCTATCCATACGCGACAGTAACGGGACTATGACTGAAGTCGACTTCATCACTAAGATTAATAATGGGGATTTAAAGGCATTCGAAGATGTTTTTAAATCCAATTATGCCAATCTTGTCCTTTTTGCGAATAAGTTTCTGAATGATGTTAATGTTTCAGAGGAAATTGTTTCAGAATCCCTTACTTTCCTTTGGGAAAAGCGCGAAACCTTGGCTTTTACCTCCTCAGTTACGGGTTATCTGTATAAAATGGTCCAGAACCGGTCCTTAAATTACCTGAAGCATCAAAAAATCGAGAATGACTATGTCGGTTATCTGATTAGAAATAAACTGATTGACGAAGTTCCGGAGCATCCTACTGACCCATATCTGGAAAAAGAAATGGCGCAGCAGATAAAAATTGCAATTGATACCCTTCCCGAAAAATGCAGGCAGGTTTTTGTGATGAGCAGGTTTGAATATTTGAAAAACCGGGAAATTGCCGAAAGACTGAATATATCTCAGAAAACGGTAGAACGCCAGATCACTATCGCCCTCGATAAGCTTAAAAAGAGCCTTGAATATATCCTGGGCGCAGTTCTGGTTTGTTTTCTCTAGTGAATTAA
Source organism: Daejeonella lutea (assembly GCF_900168015.1). GTDB lineage: Bacteria > Bacteroidota > Bacteroidia > Sphingobacteriales > Sphingobacteriaceae > Daejeonella > Daejeonella lutea. The sequence goes on from NZ_FUYR01000001.1 coordinate 571,548, forward strand.
CAAAAAATTAATATTTTTTTAATACCACTTGGGGGTAAGGGGGGTGGCTGATTGTCTTTATTCTACAAGCATGAACGAAAACGACAAAATTTTAATTGTTAAATATATAACCGGCCAGTCGTCGGAAGAAGAAACGGCCATGGTTAAATATTTGATTGGCAGCAGTAAGGTGCATGAGGATTTTTATGTACAGTATTATGAGGCATGGCAAAAATCACTACTCTATGATCTCGATGCAATCAATACCGAAAGAGCTTACTCAAACTTTTTGACTGGTGTTGGCGAAAATGCGGTCATAGTAAGAAAACCAATCATAAGCCTTGCACGAATTGCAATTGCAGCCTCGGTCATTTTGATCTGTGCGATCGGCATTTATTTTTATCAAAGCAGTAAGGCGACGTCTTTTGCCGGAGCAGCTTTGGCACAAAATGAAATTAATGTTCCGAAGGGATCTACCCGAAAAACAGTCTTACCTGATGGTACCATTGTTTGGATTAATGCAGGTACCGTACTAAAATTTGACAAGGATTTTGGGCACGGTTCAAGGACGGTATATCTCGATGGAGAAGCTTACTTTGATATAGCCGAACATAAAAGCCCATTTATAGTGAAAACTAACCGCCACACCATCAGGGATATAGGAACTATTTTCAATGTTAAAGCTTATGCTGATGATCTGGAGTTCGAAACTGCGGTAATTGAGGGAGAAGTATCTATTGAAGGAAAGCTGTCTCTTAATTCTGATAAAGCGGAGACTGTGTCCGTCAAACAACAACAGGTCCTCAAGCTGAACTATGCTCCGCTGGCTGTTGCTGGAGAGAAAAAGTCTGCACCTGCCGACCTCATCGAAGCAAAGGTTCAAAAGGTCAATTCCTCACAGCTTGAAGTGTATACAGGATGGACTGAAGATTTGCTGGTTTTCGAAGGTAAGACCTTTCAGGAAATCTCCAAGATCATGGAAAGAAAGTATGATGTTGAAATTGTGATGAACGATATAAAGCTTAAAAATTATGCCTTTACCGGGAGCTTTAAGAAGGTTGATAAGGTGGAGAAGGCACTACAGATATTGAAGGAAACAACAGATATAAATTATGAACAAAAAGGTCGGATCATCACGATCTGGGGAAGTGAAAATTTAAATAGCGAAAGCCTATGATATAAAGCCAGACCCTGAAAAAAAACCGAGGATGCGCTAACATCCCCGGTCCTGCAATCAATAGCTAATACCCAATGCTTTGGGAAGCCAGTATTAACTAAAAACAGTCAAAATTATGATTATTCTTTATCAAAAAACACTATGCGCTGAATTTCGGCGAAAAACTATCCGGGCTATGAAATTAATAGCGTTATTCACGTTTGCGGTGATTGTACAGCTTCATGCCGAAGTTCATTCGCAATCGTTCAACTTCAATGAGACGAACACCACTGTCAAACAGATGTTCAAACAAATTGAGAAAAACAGTAAGTACTCAATATTTTATCGCCTGGATCAGGTTAACCTGGATCAAAAAATTAGTGTCCTCGCAAAACAGGGTACTATTCAAAATGTCATGAGCCAGGTTCTTCAAAACCAGCCACTAACATTTGAGGTGGTTGATGAAGTAGTGGTGGTTAAGCTTTCCGAGACATCTGCAGCAGATGTCAGAGACATTGTCAGAGGACAGGTTACTGATGGAACGGGGCAAGGTTTGCCAGGGGTTAGTATAAAGGTTAAAGGCAGTAATATTGGAACTTCTACCGATGCTTCAGGAAATTACTCATTCAATTTTCCAGTTAATTCAACCCTCGTTTTCAGTTATATAGGCTTCATTACCCAGGAAATTCCAATGAATGGCCGTTCGACAATCAACGTTCAGCTTGCTGACGATTCTCAGGCACTGAGTGAAGTTGTTGTAACAGCATTGGGTATATCCAGAGATAAAAAAGCATTATCGTACGCACTTACCGAGGTAAAAGGCGATTCTTTTACACAGGCAAGGGAAAATAACTTAGGAAATGCTCTTTCCGGAAAAGTAGCTGGGGTGAATGCGAGTAGCACAGCTACCGGTCCAGGGGGTTCAAGCCGTGTGGTTATTCGAGGTAATGGCTCGTTTTCTTCAGATAACCAGCCATTGTATGTGGTGAACGGGGTTCCGATTAACAATTCAAACAATGGTACTCCAGGAACCTTTGGAGGCCGTGATGGGGGTGATGGTTTGATTAGTATCAACCCTGATGATATCGAAACACTTTCGGTTTTAAAAGGGGGACAAGCAGCCGCACTTTACGGATCACGGGCAGCTGCGGGTGTTATCCTTATTACCACAAAGTCAGGACGTGGATCGCAAGGTTTGGGTGTGGATTATAATTCCACATTCACTACCGATAACGTGATCACAATTCCGGACTGGCAATATGTTTACGGTCAGGGAAGTCTTGGATTAAAGCCGACAGACGCAGCACAGGCCATGTCCCAGGGTAGGCTTTCATGGGGACCGAAATTAGATGGATCGAGCGTGGTTCAGTTTGATGGCCAAAGTCGCCCGTATGTTGCACAAAAAGATAACAACAAAAACTTTTATAATACCGGTACTACTTTCTCGAACAACCTTGCATTAACAGGCGGAAACCAAAATGCGAACTTCAGGTTCTCGGTTTCTGATATGGAAAATAAGGGAATTGTTCCAAATTCTTCCTTGAACCGGAATACCTTTAACCTTGCGGCAAATGCTAATATCAATAATAAGATCACGTTTGAAGGCAGTGCACAATACAATATTGAAATAAATAAAAACAGGACTAATATTGGCGATTTCACTCAGAATCCAAATGCGTCAGTTGGGGTAATGGCTACAAGTCTTGATGTTAGAAGCCTGGAGCCGGGGTACAATCCTACCACCTTGAGGGAAGTTCAATGGGCTGATGATCCATTTGTTGCAAATCCATACTTCGCTGTAAATAAACACCAGAACGAAGACCAGAGGCGCCGTATAATTGGTTCATTCAGGACCCGATGGAATATCACTGATTTTCTTTACGCTCGTGGTGGTGCTGGTATCGATTACTTCACGCGTGAGAACTGGCAAATTGGAGCAACAGGTGCGTTGACAAATCTTGCAGGAACCTACCAGAAAGGTAGAACCACTGGTTATGAAACTAACATCGAGGGATTGTTAGGATTTGATAATGTCTTTGGCAAATTTTCCGTGAACGCTTTTGTAGGCGGAAACATGATGTACAATCAGAGTGCAACCAACAGCTTGAATAGTGGTGATTTGAATGTTCCTTATAACTATTTTATTTCGAACGGTAAAAGTCAGTCATTCAGCGAGAGCTTCGGAGAATCAGCTATTAATTCTCTCTTCGGTTCTGCTGATATTGGATTTAACGACTACCTGTATTTGACTCTTACCGCTCGTCAGGATTGGTTCTCAACACTTTCACCGACAAGTAACCATGTACTTTATCCGTCTGCTGGACTTAGCTTTGTAGCATCCGAAGTATGGAAATCTAAACCAGAATGGCTTGACTTTGCGAAAATCCGTGGATCATGGGCACAGGTAGGTGGTGGTACCCCGGGTCCTTATGGATTGGATTTGACTTACACTGCTGGCGCAATAACGCACCTTGGTCAGCCTTTGATGACGGTAAACGGAAGCACTGTTCCAAATCCCTTGAAGCCGTTCACGTCGACAACCTCTGAGGCGGGATTAGAAACCAGAATGCTTGGCGGGAGATTAGGCCTTGACCTGACACTTTACCAAAAAATTACTACGGATGATATCGTCAATGCCACCATCCCAAATACAAGTGGGTTCACATCTGTAAGATTGAACGTGGGCGAAATGAGAAATCGTGGGATAGAAATGCTGTTGAGCGGTACCCCAATCAAATCAAGTACTGGATTTAATTGGGATGCTAGTTTGAACGTAGCATATAATGACAACGAGGTTGTTAGTATTGCACCGGGCTTGAGTACACTCGCAGGCGGATCTCCAAGAACACAGAATGCTTTTGTAAACCATTATGTCGGCAAACCGTTCGGAATGGTATCCGGTTATACGTTCAGGACGGATGCAAGCGGTAAAATTATGTATAATAGCGGAAGCAGCTTGCCAATGCAAAGTGCCTCAATCGTCGATCTTGGCCGCGGGGTGCCACCGCTAACTATGGGATTGTCAAATAACTTCAGATACAAAAATTTATCTCTTGGAGTTCTTCTTGATGGTAAATTTGGCGGTGTTTTGTACACATCTACAAATGCTTACGGTACAAGTTACGGGCTTGATAAGCGGACCATCGAAAATGGTGTTCGTGAAAACGGGGTTTCATTGAATGGTGTTGATCAAACAGGTGCTCCTTTCGTGAAAACCATTCCAGCCCAGCAGTATTACCAGGGAATTGCATTTGCCATTACCGACCAGTTTGTCTACGATGCTGATTTTGTAAAGCTTCGTCAATTAACCCTTGGGTATACATTGCCAAGAACGTTGATTGCCAAGACACCTTTACAGTCAGCCAGCTTGTCGCTAGTAGCAAGAAACCTTTTCATGCTGCATAACAACGTGCCAAATGTCGACCCGGAATCAAGTTACAGCGTTAGCGGTACTTCATTCGGACTTGAAAACTTTGGAGTACCCACAACTCGCAGCTTCGGTTTGAATCTGATGGTTAAATTCTAGTATTAAAGAAAGCATTCATTGTTAAAATTCATAGTTATGAAATTAAAACGAACATTAACAGGACTGACCCTTAAGGCTGGGGTTCTGGCGGCTTTGCTGCTGTCATCCTGTGATAAAGGATTTGAGGAGATGAACAAAAATCCAAACGCATATGTAGAGCCTGTAATTCCTGCGGTTTTCTCAGCAGCGATCATGAGGCATGCTGGCGTTGGGGATGGCAACACACTTTACCCAAATTCAAAACAGGCCGGGTCTCTGATACAATATTTTTCATCATTGAACGCCTTTCAGTGGACAGGTGTAAAGTATCTTTATCAGGGTAAGGCTGATTACAATAATGGTTTATGGAATACAGCTTTTAGTACTGAACTGAAGGAGGTTCAGCAGATCCTCGATTTGACGAAGGGAAAGACTGATATGGTAAACCAATATAACATCGCCCGCATTCTTCGTGTAGATATTTTACATAGGGTTACAGACCTTTATGGAGATATGCCTTACACCGAAGCTGGACGCGCACTTGACGGGATCTTTAAACCAAAATACGATAAGCAGGCCGATATCTATGCTGACATGTTAAAAGAACTTGAGGAAGCATCGAAGGCTCTGGATCCGGCAAAACCGTCTTATGGTGCCGCTGATTTTGTTTACAATGGCGCACCTGCCAAATGGAAGTTATTTGCTAACTCATTAATGCTGCGTTTGGGAATGCGCATGACTAAAGCGAATCCAACCCTTGCTGAAACTTGGGTTAAGAAGGCAATTGCCGGTGGTGTTATGACAAGCAACGCTGATAATGCGAAAGTACCTCACACATCAGCTTCCGGTACTAACTGGAATTGGAATTCACGTCAGATGCAAACTGTTGAGGGTAATCCTGCTTCTGCAGCGGGATTAGGTTTTTCGAAACTTAATGAAGCCCTGATTAATCGCTTGAAAGCTAAAAATGATCCAAGACTGCCATTCTACTCTACATTGTGGCAAGGTAATATCAACATTGCAAATCTTCCGGCCGAATCGACCCATGCAAAAGCAAAGGGATTACCGGGTGGATTTGATTATACGTCTATTGCTACCGCAATACCGGGTTGGAATGCTAACATGCAACGAGACTACTCTGAAATGAACCAGCATACGATCGCTCATTTGGAAGCTCCAACGCATTACCAAAGCTATGCAGAAGTTGAATTTCTGCTTGCAGAGGCTGCACTCCGCGGCTGGGGACCAGGTACGGCAAAGGAACACTTTGATAAAGCTGTGACAGCAAGTATAACTTCAGCAACCTTATATCCAAACTATGCTCTGGTAATTCCGAATCCAACAGCAGCAGCGGCTAGTTACCTTGCGGCCAATCCCTATACCGGAGGAACTACTGCACAGCAAATGGAACAAATCCACAGTGAAATGTGGGTAGCGTTATTTGGATACATGAATAATATCGAATCTTTCTCAAACTGGAGACGAACTGGTTATCCCGTGCTAGTCCCTGTTAACTATCCAGGGAACGAAACAGGTGGAATTATTCAGCGCCGCTTGCGCTATCCAGCGGCAGAGCAAAGCATTAATACCGAAAATTACAATCAGGCTGTAGCGAACCAAGGCCCTGATAATTTCCTAACCAGGATCTGGTGGGATAAATAGGAGGTAACGATAATTAAAAAGCCCCTTGTTTCTTTGGAAGCAAGGGGCTTTTTATGTTTAGGCTTGGAGAAATCGGTGGCTGCGCCGAGTGACTTCTCTTAATAAAACAAACTCTCCCTATCAATTTCTTTCCTTGCTTTTCCCGCTTCAGAAACATACACTCTCAATGGAGCCGGACGCTGAATGCGGAAGTTAGCTGGAGATCCTGCCGGCGGAGCTGCCGGGGCATTGTAGATATAATTAATTTTAATTTTATGGTTTCCTTTCATAAGAGGGACCGACTCTTCACCCGGAATAATTCGTTGGTCGTCTATCCATAATGCCGCATCTGTGAATGAGGATAATGACATATTATAGATGCCATCTGCTGGAATATTCAAATATCCATCATAGATGATGCCTACGTTCGGGTGTGTTCTTTTGATCGCTTCATTAAGCACGTCTAATGCCTTGCCCGAACTGTCAGCAACGGCCTTGTCAAGTTGTTCAGGCATGCTGAAGGAACCGTTGAAAGTCTTGAAATTCAAGCCAGCATTAGTACCTGGTATGTTTGTGGCCTGCAATGGTGCTTTATTAAGCATTAGCGTGCGGGTGGATAAACTTCTCCGGCCATCCGGAGTAATGACCGTTGTTCTGAACTCCCTCTTTTCATTCAAGGGAATTTCAAAGGTAAGTGGCAATTGATATTCCCAATCTGCATCAGAAGGGTTTCGCCCGTTTAATGTATAATAAATCTTAGCGCCGGGTATCACCGATTTCGGGGCATAGGTGAACTTTGGTCCGACGACCATAGTGTCAATAACTTCCAATGCTGGCGGAACACGGAAGTTGAAATCCATAGCCTCCAACCTTGCAAAATGCTTCGCAAGCCTTACTTCAGCAAATTGCTTATAGTCTTTATTTGCAACCTCGCTCCATGCAATTTCTGACAGTGCAAACATCCTAGGAAACACTTGCAGTTGAAGTTTAGCAAAGGTCGGCACGTATTCTGTCCATAAATTTCCCTGTGCGCCGATAACATACTTCTGTTCCTCAGGTGTTAAAACTTTCGAAACAGGATCATAGTTATAAGTGTCGGCAAGTGATGCATATCGAGGAAATGAAACCGGTTCCTGGGAATTGCGGCTGTAATAATGATCGAAATATAAGCCGTTTGTTTGAGGACTCATGATGACATTATGTTTTTGCTGAGCTGCTGCAATTCCACCTTGTTCTCCCTGCCAGCTCATTACTGTGGCGTTTGGAGCCAGACCTCCTTCAAGGATCTCGTCCCACCCAATTATGCTTCTTCCTTTTGAATTGATGAACTTCTCTATACGCTGTATAAAATAGCTTTGCATTTCATGTTCGTCTTTCAGATTCAGTCTTTTCTTAAGCTCCTGTGCATATTGTGATTCGATCCAGGGCTGTTTATTAGCTTCATCTCCACCGATGTGAATGAATTTACTCGGGAATAAGGCCATAACCTCCGTCAAGACCCCTTCAAGAAACGTAAATGTTTCTTCGGTAGGGCAGTAGATGCTATTGCCGCGGTTAGGATTTGTAGAACCGGGAGCCGGGATACATTTTAATTCCGGGTAGGCGCGTAAAGCTGCGTCTGAGTGCGCGGGCATCTCGATCTCAGGAATGATATTAATGAAGCGTTCTGAGGCATATTGCACTACATCTCTAATTTCATCCTGAGTATAAAATCCGGTGTATGGAACATTATCAGGCCAGTCCCTGTTACCGCCGAATGAGGTCAATAATCTGGTTCCACCGACCTCTGTTAGCTTAGGATATTTCTTGATCTCAATTCTCCAGCCCTGACCATCGGTAAGGTGCCAGTGAAAATTATTTAGTTTGTAAGAAGCCATTATATTGATGATTTGCTTTACCTGCGAAACGGTAAAGAAGTGTCTTGATACGTCAAGCATCATCCCGCGATATGAGAATCTTGGCTTGTCTTCTATTATAGCACATGGGAGTGTCACGCTGCCTTGGGGAACCACGGGGAAGAGCTGAATCAGCGACTGTATGCCATAGAATAATCCGGCATCTTTCCCTATGAGAGTTATTTTGTTTGGTTCAATCGTTAATTTATAAGCTTCAGCGACTAGATTTTCAGAACCAGCACTTGTTATGATCAGTGTCGTAACGCCACGAACCGGACGGGCTTTGGGATCGTATTTCGATAATTTATTATTGTAATGCTGGTTGGTTAAAAGGAAATCCTTCAATAGCAGAACTGATCTTTCAGCAGGATTATCCGCTTTAATCTGCGTGAGCTGACTGAATGTAAATGTGCCGGCTGCTTTTTGAACCGAAAATGGTGCGGGTATAATTCCCAAATTCGGATCGTCAGATTGTGCTGATGCGAATCCTGATCCCAGGAGCATGAATGCAATAGTATAAAGGCAGGATAAATGCCCCGATTGTTTATTCGTAAATATTCTAATCATATGTGATTAAGTTGTTATCTGGGTCAATATTAGTAAATTAAGTACTTGATTTGTTGATATAGTGTATTTGTGACAATGGGGGAAAAGGGGGTTAGGTTATAGGTTTTAGGCATCAGGTCTTAGAACACGAGTAAATTCAAAATATTTCAGTTTTTGATAGCAGATGAGACGTTTATCATTCTTCATTTTTTCGAGGCATTACGTATTGGGTATTTAGGCCGTAGGTCGTACCTGATCCCTAATGCCTAATCCCTCACACCCCACCGTAACGTTTTTGATTACCTGCAAACTTTGCCAGCCAATTCCCTTCTTATTTCATTTTTTTTTCATAGACTTATAAACTGATTTAATTGTCACCATAATCATACACTTTATGAGCATGCAAGCCAATGCAGCCAGTCAAATTTTTAAATCCAACCACTAAACTATTTCACTAAATTTTATGAGTAAGACTAAAACACATGAAGTACTTCAAAGTCCCGCTTTCCAGAAGCTGGTAAAAAACAGATGGAGCATTTCTCTGACATTTACTTTCCTGATGCTTTTTGTATATATCGGGTTTTTAATGGTTGTTGCTTATCAGAAGGAAACCCTAAAAATGCCGATAGGAGATTCCCTCAACCTTGCAATCATTGTGGGGCTAGGTATTATTATATTTTCCTGGCTAATTACCGGTGTGTACGTGTATTGGGCAAATAATTACTATGATGCCGCGGTAAAAGAAATTAAGAAAGATCTCTAATCAAACAAATATTCAAAAATTTATATGTCTCTAAACTTACTTCTACAAGCCGCCCCCTCAGGAATTGAATCCACATTGGGAACTGCTAACCCTGTATCTATTGCAATCTTCTTCCTTTTTGTTGTAGTCACATTGTATATCACATATTGGGCAGCCAAGAAAACAAAAACTGGTTCAGAATTTTACGCAGCCGGCCGTAATATTTCAGGATTTCAAAATGGTCTGGCTCTTGCAGGCGATTACATGAGTGCGGCGTCTTTTCTTGGTATAGCCGGAATGGTTGCAACCAAAGGCTATGATGGATTAATTTACTCTATCGGATTTCTTGTTGGCTGGCCATTGATTATGTTCCTTATCGCTGAGCCCTTGCGTAATCTTGGAAAATATACTTTCGCCGATGTAGTTGCCTACCGATTAAGACAAAGACCGATCCGAATTGCTTCTTCTGTAGGATCACTCTTAACCATTTCTTTTTACCTGATTGCTCAAATGGTTGGAGCAGGAACATTAATTAAAACATTGTTCGGTCTTGATTACGAGATAGCCGTAGTTGTGGTAGGAATTGTAATGACCTGCTATGTTCTTTTTGGCGGTATGATCGCGACAACCTGGGTACAAATTATCAAAGCAGTATTACTTTTATCGGGAGCTACCATACTTGTTTTGCTCGCTATGGCGAAATTCAATTTTAGTCCTGGCGATCTGTTTGATTCAGTGAGAACTCAGTATGGGGCCGATATGCTGGCTCCCGGAGGCTATATCACTAATCCGTTAGACGCGATATCTTTAGGATTAGCATTGATGCTTGGAACGGCCGGCTTGCCACATATCCTGATGCGTTTTTATACTGTTCCTGATGACAAAGCCGCAAGAAAGTCGGTATTTGTTGCAACCGGTTTTATTGGTTATTTCTATATCCTGACATTCTTTATCGGTTTCTCAGCTATGGCTTTGGTAGGTAAACTACCAATTGAAGGCCTGGATAAAGGTGGTAACATGGCAGCACTGTTACTTGCTGAACATGTAGGAGGAAGTGCATTCCTTGGATTCATTGCTTCCGTTGCATTTGCCACGATCCTTGCTGTTGTTGCAGGGTTAACTTTGTCAGGTGCATCCAGCATTTCTCATGACCTTTATGTGCATGTGGTAAAGAAGGGTGTTTCAGATGAGAAAGGCGAGATAAAAGTTGCCAAACGGGCAACAATTTTCCTCGGATTATTAGCAATTGGCTTGGGGTTGATATTTAAAGGACAAAACGTTGCATTTATGGTGGGTCTGGCTTTCTCGATAGCTGCCAGTGCCAATTTCCCTGCATTGCTAATGTCTATAATTTGGAAAGGATTCACAACTGCCGGAGCCGTTTGGAGCATAGTCTTCGGCGCTGCACTTTCTTTGATCTTGATAGTACTAAGCCCAACAGTTTGGGTGGATGTATTCGGTAACGCTGAAGCAATCTTCCCATTGAAGAATCCGGCATTAGTGTCTATGACATCTGCATTCATTGTGGGAATCATTGTTTCCCTGATGAAGCCTGATCAGGAAGCTGCGGATAAATTTGAGAGTGAAAAATTAAGAACTTACCTAGGTGTTGGTTCAGAGAAATAATTACAATAAAAAAAATAAGATGAAAAGAAGAGACCTCATAAAAGGACTTACATTACTGCCTTTGGCTGGAGGTGCAATTGCTGAAACCGCCCAGGCAGCTATCTCTCCTGCACCAGCGGCAAAAAGAGATTTATATAAGGAGCTTGGTGTACGAACCTTTATTAATACAAGAGGGACCATCACATTTATGACAGGTTCATTAATGCACGACGAAGTGGTTGACACGATCAAGAATTCTTCTAAATCATTCTGTATGATCGATGAGCTTCAGGATAAGGTAGGTGCAAAAATTGCGGAGCTAACACATGCGGAAGCAGCTACAGTAACGTCCGGGGCATTTTCTGCTTTGATGCTGGGAATGGCAGGTGTTTTAACCGGGTTGGACGCGAAGAAAGCGGCTATGCTTCCCCATTTAGAGGGTACCGGCATGAAGACCGAGGTGATTATGCAGAAAGGTCATGATATTGGATATAATCAGGCACTAACTAATTGTGGCGTGAAGATCATCCAGGTCGATGGGGTAGAGGAGCTTGAACGTACTATTTCCGATAAAACAGCGCTGTTGCACTTCCTGAATGCTAATGCAAATAATGGAAAGATTGGTCATGAAGAATGGTTGAGGATTGCAAAGAAGCATAACATTCCCACCATGATTGATATGGCGGCAGATGTGCCACCTGTAGAGAATCTTTGGAAGTTTAACGACTTAGGATACGACCTGGTATGTTGTTCCGGAGGAAAGGCAATTCGCGGACCTCAAAGTTCTGGAATACTGATGGGTAAAAAAGACCTGATCGCTGCGGCACGCCTGAGCGCCTCCCCTCGTTCCAATACGATCGGGCGGGGTCATAAGGTTAATAAAGAAGAGATACTAGGCTTATATGTAGCTCTTGAACGATTTATCAACACTGCCGACTCAGAATGGAAATTATGGGAAGACCAGATCGCAACGATTGATAATACGGTTAAAGTATTAAAAGGTGTAACAACTCGGAAGTTCGTTCCCCCATTTGCTAATCATGTTCCTACATTAGAAGTGAAATGGGATCCGGCAGTGGTAAAGATTAGCACTCAGCAAATGACGGAAAACCTCCGAAACGGCAATCCTTCTATTGAAATTAACCCTGGTAGAAATAGTATGTCAATTGCAACTTTTGTAATGATCCCGGGCGAGGAGAAGATCGTTGCCCGCAGGTTGAAAGAGGAATTTACTAAGGCTGCGGTTTAGAAGCCTTGTTGATATTGAAAAGCCCGATAACTTTGATGGTTATTGGGCTTTTTTAAGTATCAAGTATCAAGTATCAAGTATCAAGTAGCAAGAATCAAGTAGCAAGAATCAAGTATCAAGTTTCACGAATGGGATGCCTAGGTTGCTTCACCGTGCCTCCTCGCAATGCATGGCAACCATTAAAAACTCAGTGAGCTGGATGGGTATCGCTGTCCAACTCACTTCACAACCATATCCGAAAACGGCACAACATAAGCCTGCAGAAATACCAATAGTCCAACTAATGCGGCAAGCGCGATACTATGAAAAAATACATAGCGCAGTATCTGACCTTCGTGACCATACCAGTTGGTAGCTGTACTCGCTACAACTATACTCTGTGCATCGACCATCTTTCCCATTACACCGCCCGAACTGTTTGCAGCTGCCATCAAGATCGGATTTACGCCGGTTTGCTTAGCCGTAATTGTCTGAAGACTTCCGAACAGCACGTTCGAGGCTGTGTCTGAACCCGTCAGGGCCACACCCAGCCAGCCTAGCATTGTGCCGAAGAAGGGATAAAGCACACCTGTTTTTGCCAGCGCGAGCCCCATAGTAGCATCAGCCCCCGAGTACTTGGTAACATACCCCAGTGCCAGCATCGCAGCAATGGTGATCAGTGAAAACCGTACACGCCAGAAGGTTTGTCCATATACTCTAAGCATTTCTTTGAGCGAATATCCAATCGCAAACCCTGCAATAATTGCGGCTACGAGAATCCCGGTTCCGGTTGCAGATATCCAGTTGAGTTTGAAAACGGCTTCTTCAGTTTTGGCCGGCTTATCTGCCGTCGGTTCCGGCGCAATTGGGGGAGTTCGTTTAACCAGATTATGTAGATAGGCCACTTTGTATTCGGGTGCGGATATTTTGTTTAATGCAGTCTTAACGGTTGGCACTCCCCAGGCAAATATGAATATTACGAGTATTGCCCATGGTGTCCAGGCTCTAATCATATCTTTACGTTTCACTACAGCAGGTTCTTTACCTATTGCCACAGTATCTTCGGAAACAGGTAGTTCCCAAATGGTTTTCGGCTGCCAGAACTTAAGTAGCACGATTAAAGAAACGATAGATGCTATCGAAGCAAAAATATCAACCAACCATGGGCCGTGATAGTTAGATACTAAAAATTGGGTTACTGCAAAGGACAAGCCCGCGGTTAATGCAGCCGGCCAGACAGCGACCATGCCTCTAAAACCCGCCATTGCCCAGATCACCCAGAATGGAACGATGAGCGAAAAAAACGGAAGCTGACGGCCAACCATTGCAGAAAGCTGGTGAATGTCAATTCCGGTAACCGCAGCAAGGGCGATTATCGGCGTTCCTAAAGCACCGAAAGCAACCGGAGCGGTATTGGCTATTAAAGAAAGTCCGCAAGCTGCCAGCGGCCTGAAACCAAGTTGAATAAGGATAGCAGCCGTTATCGCAACGGGTGTGCCGAAGCCAGCGGCTCCCTCAAAAAATGCCCCGAACGCAAAAGCAATCAATATCACCTGGATCCGTGGATCGGGCGCAATAGTCGATAAATGCATTCGTATCAACGTAAAGAGGCCTTTGTCAACGGTAAGCTGATATAGGAAAATCAAATTGAGTACGATCCACCCGATAGGGAAAAGCCCATATGCACTTCCATAAAGTGTAGTGGCACTTACTGCGGTTCCTGGCATTTTAAATATAAATAGGGCAACAGCAATGGCAACGACTAATCCTAGTATCGCTGCAAGGTGGATCCGCATATGAAAAATCGCAATGGATCCGAGGAGGACAATGATCGGCAGAGCAGCCAGTATCGTTGACATCCAGGGGTTATTCAAAGGGTCGTAATTTTGGGCCCAGATTGTTTCCATGTTTAGTTCGAGAAAGGTTATAATGTATGGTTGATATTAGTGCATTTATATGTGGCAGCGCCCTTTTTAAAAGTGGCTTCGCCCGGTAATCAGTATTCAGTTCCTTCGGCCAGTGACTAAACGCTTTAAGTAGTGGCTTCGCCCTTTTTAAAAGTGGCTTCGCCCGGTAATGAGTAATCAGTGCCTTCGGCCGGTAACTAAACGCGTTTTTTAAGTGGCTTCGCCAAGTAATCGGTAATTAGTGCCTTCGGCCGGTAACTAATCGCCGTAAGCAGTATGGTACGTTAGCACTGATTACTGATCACTGATTACTAATCTCCCGATTACCCAATTACCTATTACTCTTCACCCTCACTTCAACGGATTACTCGGACTATTAGCCAGTTCAAATAAACACTCGATTTCTACAGGTATATTGTCAGGAAGCGAACCGAAACCTACAGCACTCCGCACACCAATACCGTTCTCAGTTCCCCATACCTTTGCAAAAAGTTCACTGCAGCCATTTATAACTTTAGGATGTGCCTCAAAATCAGACGTGCAGTTAACCATCCCAAGGACTTTAATAACTCGTTTAACCTTATTGAGGCTGCCAAGATTAGTTTTTATAGTAGACAGGATGGTCAGGCCAACTTGCTGCGCAGCAAACTTTCCTTCTTCAAGTGTCATATCCTTTCCAATTCTTCCCCTGATAAGTTGCTTGTCGTTTTGTACCGGTCCATGTCCTGAAACGTAGAGGTACTTTCCGTCAATTAAGCAGGGCTTATAAACACCAATCGGCGCTGGGGCAGGAGGAAGGGTTAATCCAAGCTTTTCAAAATTTTGATCTGGAGTTGGGTTTTGCATTTCGTAATGTCTATGGTTTATGTTTAAAAGTAAGATAATTTTTTAAATGGAGGGCAGCTTTAAGTGGCTGCGCCCGGTAATAGGTAATCGGAGCCTCCGGTCAGTACTAACCGCTGTTTTTTAAGTCGCTTCGCCCTTTTTTAAGTGGCAGCGACCGGTAATCATTAATCGGAGCCTTCGGCCAGTACTAAACGCTCTTTATGCATATTGGTACGTTTGCACTGACCACTGACCACTGATTACTGATTACTGATCACTTATTACCCGATCACCCGATCACCTCTTCACCTCTTCGGCAATGTCACCTTCCAAATCCTCCCTCCAGCCGAACCCTCAGCTCCATGCTCGATCACATAAATTTTATTATCGAGCAGAACTGCGTCCACCGGGGCATTAAAGTTATTTGCGATACTGGTAGTTTTCATGTAAAAATTGTCGGCTGCGGCATTGTACTGCATGTCCATGTGGAGGAGATCTTTCCCACCTTTTCGTAGCAGGTTAGTGCCCGGACGGTCGGAGCCGCCGCCATATCTGAAAACAAAACCATCGCCTTTAAATTCAGGTGAAAGAGCGTTCTTCGTGTCGAAAACTAATCCGAGTGGCACGCTGTGCGCGTTGAATGTACTTACGGAGCGGCCGGTTATGTCGCCATCTACAATTTTCCCGGTAGCAATATCACGGTACTCATTAGCTGCCGGTCCGATGTTCTGGACACCTGCCGAGAATTTAACACCCGCAGGGATTTTTGGAAAATCAGGATCATTTCTGAAATATTTAACTACCCATGCGTGCGCTCCCGGGCTAATGAACGGATCGGTAGCCGGATCTGGCACCCATGGAGAGAACTGCTGCGGATTTTCAACGCCTGCCATTTGCCATGGGAATCCAAAATGATGGCCTTGTCTGATCCAGAACATTTCTTCTGACTGGTCGTAGTCGCCTGAATTCACCACGCCAAAAAGGTTATTGTTTCCATCGAATGCCATATCATAGGCATTCCGTATCCCCTCGGCATAAATGTATCCCAGTTCTTTCATTTTTTCAGTTTCAGCAGGCAAAACCAGGTTTTCTGCACCAACCGGGAACCGGTAAACTTTAGAAGTCAATCCATTGTCGCGGGCGTTCGGGTAAGCACCTCGGTTATCCTGAACTTCTCCGTGGTCTGTCCGGGCTCCCGAATTTACATAGATGTATTTTTTGTCGGGACTGATCTCCAGGGCATTCCAGCCATGATCAAAAGTTGTGGCATTGGTACCATATTCAACGGTGTTAAAAACTTCGACTAATGCCGGCTTTGCTTTTGACACATCATATTTTACCATCCTCCCCTTAGTTCCTTTGCCGCCGTTTGCACTGATGTTCCCACATAAATACAGGGTATTGTTTAAAAAAGTCGCACCCTGAAGCCTCGTGATACCGTGATCGGCCGCCGAGAATACTTTATGTTCTGCGGCTTTAGGGGTATCAAAATCGGATATGCGAAAAACATTTCCATCAAATGTAGAGTACCAAAATTCCCCCGTCTTTGGGTTGCGTATAAGCCTCACCCCGAGTGGTCCGATGTCCATTACTTTTTCAATGGTGACATCCGGACGCAGCGATACCGGAGTTTTTATGGGTGCCACCTGTCTGGTGGGTGCAGGCGAAGGTGCTGTAGTTGTTTGTTGGGAAGCAGCAGATAGTGCACATGACAAAAACAGGGCTAAAAGCCCTGTTTGTCTGATGCTGCAATTAAATGATTGCATTTGTATTTTTCTAATTAATGGATCTTATTGTCTTGGGCCACCATTTGCTGGCCTTACTCTTGGCGCGTTTGGTATTACATTTGGCTCAGCAATAGCATTCAGGTTGTAAACAATTCTTCCTGCCCGGATCGTCATTTCTGTTTCAAGACGTTCTTTTCCGGCAATCTTACCGTCACGTGCATAATAACCGAAATCACCTTTTCTGAGAGTGAAGATAGCGATATCAGCATCGGAGCCCACTGATAGATTCCCCAATTCTGGGCGTTTTATCTGCTGTGCCGGATTCCATGTTGAAGCTTTGATGACATCTTTAAATGGCATTCCCATTGCCATAAATAGTGACATAATATTAGGCATGTTCTTCATGGCATTGTTCATACTTCCTGTGTGCAGGTCAGTGCTGATCGAATTAGGATAGAAGCCACTTTTGATAGCCGGGATACCCTGAGAGAAAAGGAAGCTGGAACCGCCAAAACCTACGTCGAATATTACGCCCCTTTTTTGTGCTTTGATCGCATAATCCTTAACCTTTTTCGTGTCAACATTTACGATCGATTCGCGTCCGCTTTGAGTGGTCAGGCCGACTTGCGGATCTCCTCCAAACGCATGTGTATACATGTCGCCAGGGCGGAATTTTACGTTAAAAAGTGAATCAAGCGGCAGGAATGGCGTAGCCGAGCCGAAATCCACCATGATAGGGATATTTGCGAGTCTTCCCGCCTCCAGGGCCCTGTCCGTAGGAATCCAGGAGTGCGCTAAAGGCCCGCGGCCGCTGAAATGCGCCAGCTTAACGCCAACGATATGCTCCGGGTATTTCTTCGCCATATCGGCTGTGGCTTTCGGATCCATGTGCTCTATGTCACTTTCGTTCCGGCTGTCCATACCTTCACTAACAATGTTAAGCATTGCCAGTACTCGTGTTTGCGACTGATCAATAGTTTGTTTCTTATATAACTCAAAACTTTTGTAACCCGGACTGCCGGCATCTACAACAGTGGTAACGCCTGCTGGAAAAGTAAAGCCGTCTGCAGGGAGACCAGCACGGGCATTCATATAACCTGTACCATCCTGTCCCCAAAAGAAGTGCACATGCAGGTCGATCAGTCCCGGAGTAATATACATTCCTTTTGCATTAACTAACTGAGTGCCCTGGCTACCATCAATGTTTTTAGCAATCAGTGCAATTTTGCCGTCCTTAACGGCAATATCCATTACCGCATCCACATTGTTTTTAGGATCGATGATATGACCGCCCTTGATGACAATACTATAAGGCTTAACTGGCTCGTTTTGCTGAGCCATAAGCCCTGTGCAGAAGAAGATCAGCATAGAAAAAAGTAAGAGTTGTTTTTGTTTCATTGTAAATAAATTAGGATTTAGTGTTATGATTGATTGCAGCGTGAAAATACATTTGATTTGCAGAATTCTCCCGTCAGATGCGGTTTAATTCTATCTTATTTTAGTTACATTATAATAAAAGAGTCTAAAAAATACTTTTCCCCCTAGTGTGTATAAAAATATTAATAAGATAATATGGAGATTATGCACTTTTACAGGAGCAGGTGTTTGAAAACTGATTTAATTCAAAAGGATCGTTTGTTAAGGGCAAATTGTCGAAATGTTATATTTTGAATTTTAATTATTTTTAAATAAGTTTAAACTTCTTATGACTGAGATGATATTTATAGATGACACAGAACTGATGGATCGTTTGCGTGCAGGAGATGATCTGGCCTTGAAAGTCATTTATAAAAAATATTGGAGCTTGCTCTACAACTCAGCATTCAATATGCTTCAGGATCAACAGGCCTGCGAGGACATTATCCAGGAACTTTTTATCAACCTTTGGAATAAAAGGGAGCAGATAGAAATAAAAGCTTCATTGAAATCTTACCTTTTTGCATCTGTTCGTTACGAAGTATTCCGCCAGGTACGTCACGGCTCGGTGAGAGAGGATATTTTTGAGAATATTCAGGATCGACTGCAAACACCATCGGAGTACGGAAATATTGAACATCGTGAGTTGCTTTCATATGTCAATTCAATCGTGAATAATCTCTCTGAAAAATGCAAGGTAGTTTATAAGCTGAGCCGAGAAGAACAGCTTTCTCATAAAGAGATAGCTACCAAGCTGGACATTTCTACCAAAACTGTTGAAAATCACCTGAATAAGGCCTTACGTCAACTGCGGATTTCCCTCGGGCTGTGGTAATTTAAAATCCAGCATATTCATCGTACTGTTAAGATCTTTTATATTGATCAGGGTGTGTAGATAGACTGTAAATCAAAAATGCTTAGCGGCAATATTGATAAAATATTCCACGTCTCTCATCTTACCTCTGTCTTTCAGGCCAACTTTGGCTTGAACATGGAATGTCCTATTTAGTCCATGCCCGATTAGCCTGACTGGGTTTATCCTTGGCGTTATACCCGTATTTTTTAACGGTTTCAGGCTGCAGTCACTCGGAATATATACCTTCTCCCATCACCCCCATTCCATTGTTGAGTTTGTAAGAAATTGTTTCAATGGAACCTTTTGTGCCCGATTTAATACCTGTTATTATCCCATAAAGCAATGCTGCGAAAAAATTAATCGACTGAAATTCTGACTCATATCTAATTGTTTCAGAATAAGCGTAACCTATTTAGCTCTACTCAGTAGAAGGCGATTGTAGTGTCCCCAAGGGGAATATTTTATTGGTTTGAGTTTCGTGAATAATGTTTGCCAAATCGAAGAATATGAGTGCAGTAAATGTTGCGTTGCAGTTTTTTCGCCGATATCCGCGGAGAATTAATTTTTTTCTGATAATAGCATTGACTTTCTGCCCATGCTTGGTTTTAGGAAGTGATGTTATGATCACTTCGCATTACGAAATACCTCCATTTTCGAACTCATATAGATCAGTTCCTTCAAATACCCGGTTTAATAATGATTCTATAAAATCAAATGCGGGAAAATCAGCTGTAAACCTGGGGGCTCCAATAATTGCTAGCGATTTCCCTGCGTCAATAAGTTATGGAAAAGAATACAAAGGCATTATTAAAGTAGCATCGGCTAATCCTTTTGAAACAAGGATCAGTGCTGATGTTAAACCTGATTTTCTGACTTTCCGTTCTGGCGTGTTTTTTAGACTGTTCGCCGGGAGTACAGTTTTAGGAACAGCAAATGGTCCGCGCTTGTCAGCCCGGTTTTATGCACCCTGTGCATTGACTACAGATTCTGAAGGAAACCTTTATATCGCCGATCAGGCTGACAATAGAATCCGGAAAATAAATCAGGCAGGAATTGTCTCAACGGTAGCTGGCAGTATAAGCGCGGGCTTCAAAGATGGTGCTGCGGCTGAAGCCCGTTTTGATTCCCCATTTGGTATTGCGGTGGGCGAAACCGGTGCACTTTTTATCTCTGATCAGGAAAATAATGCTATCCGCATGATCAGTGCGGACGGTATGGTATCAACGTTTGCAGGTGGTAAAACAAGCGGGTACGTAGACGGTGCTGCTCAAGATGCAAAGTTCCGATATCCATCAGGAATTTGCAGGGATATAAAGGGAAACCTCTATGTGGCAGACCGCGGTAATCATTGTATAAGAAAGATCTCACCCGACGGAATCGTAACAACTCTAGCTGGCAGCGGTCAGCCTGGATTTGCAGACGGGAAAGGATCCGCTGCAAAGTTTAGTTCGCCAACAGGTGTTGCTGTTGACAGTTTAGGGTATGTCTTTGTGGCCGATCAGATCAATAACCGGATCAGGAAAATTAGCCCTGATGGCCTAGTATCAACTCTTGCTGGAAGCGGCGAATTTTCGAAACTTGACGGTAATGGTAAGAATGCAGCCTTCAGGTATCCTACAAGTATAATTATTGATCCAAAAGGTGGGTTTTATGTTTCAGATCAGTTGAACCACACGATCAGGAGATTAAGTAATTCAGGTGTAGTAAGTACGATCACTCCATTTGCTGTAGGGGAGGTGAAGGACGATACTCAGTCGTTTAAGAATCCCATGGGCTTATGTATAAATAAGGAAGGTAAGCTCATGGTGGCCGACTTTAACAACCATTCAATTAAAGAGATATCCGCTGAGGCAAGCCTAGCAGGTATTGCTGAAAAATCACAGTTGGGCAAGTATAAGGTTGTACTTAAAGCCAGTAATGAACACGGAAGTGATGTGAAATCTATCGCTGTGCTTGTTAGAGATACTATCGCTCCCCTAATAACAAAGATTTTTCCGGAGAACGGGACGACAGGATTAGGGAGAAATTTCGATCTGATGATAAATTTTGAAGAAGAGATACGTTTAAACAAATCCGGATCTCTATCCTTTTATACCGGAGACCAGCTTGTGCGTAAGTATAACTTGTCTGACGCATTTGCCGCCAATGAGCTTATTATTTCAGACGATGATAAAACTATTACCCTTAAAGTGAAAAGTATGCCTGCAGGTGCATCCATTTCGGTGAATGCAGAGTTTGGAATGGTTAGCGATACTTCTGGTAACTTATTTAAAAACACCTCCGCCCAATCTCAATCCTGGACCTTGACAACCAAGCCACTGCAGCAGCAGGCTATCGAACTAGGTGATATTCCTGGTAAAATTTACGGTGACCCGGCTTTTAATGCCGGACCGATGCAATCCTCAGCTGGGCTACCTGTTAGATATTATACTTTGAATCCGGAAATACTGCAAGTCGCAGGGGATTCTGTAAAAATCTTAAAAACTGGCAGTACAAAGATAATTGCAGTGCAGGAAGGCAACAGCGAATTCGCAGCAGCACGTCTCGAGCGTGCTGTAACAGTGGTGCCGCGAAATATTATCATTCGGCCTGTTCCCGGCCAATCGGGTTTTGGCGGCGAAGCTGTCCCGCCGATTAAATTTGAACTTGTTGCCGGAATGGTGTTAAAAACGGATGAGTTTACAGGGAGCTTACAAATAGCGCCCGGCAGTTCAATCGGGACTTATCCTATAACAATAGGTAACCTAAGTCTGGGTGAAAATTATGCCCTGACACTTGAACCGGGAACATTTGAAGTAATTGCTGCACCTGCTGCCATCAAGCCAGCAGTTAGCTGTACAAACCTGATTTCCGCGAATGCTGACGGGATTAACGATATGTTTATTGTGAGGAACATTGAACAGTATCCGGGCAATGAATTAAGGATTGTAGATCGCAGTGGCATGATAGTATTCAGGCAAAAAAACTACGAGAATAACTGGGATGGCAGATATAAGGGTACTAGGCTGCCAGTTGGCACTTACTATTACCACCTTGATCTGGGCAATAATACCGGACAGCTCAAAGGCCACATATCTCTTGTAGACTAGTAAGGAATAGGGTTCTCTGGGTTGCGACCAGCACTGTTGAAAAAAAGATTAATTTTTCACAAAACTTTCTTTCAATCCCAAATAAAACTATGCATATTTAGCAGTTGTCAATACTTTAACGGGCGGAAGGATATTAGTTTTTTCTGCGTAAAGGATTCATGGCGTGTTTCCTGTTACGAATGATGAATTATGATTAGTGTTGACGATTTATTGCAGGTTCTTAAAATTTCCCCTGCGCCCCTGGCCTTAATAGGTCTTTCTCAAAATTCAAACCAGCTTCTGTTTGCAAACAACTGCTACCAAAAGTTATTGGGACTTCCGGATCAAGCTGGCATCGATCTGGTTTATAAGGATTTTATTACTGGTGTGTCAACTCTGGACATCCACGATGTCAACCGCCTGGAGCAAGCCATTCAAGATGTGTTTTCAACAGGGAATGCTATCCAGGTTAGCAAAGTCAATGTCCAATATGGTGTAAAGGACGGTGACTCAAACGATTTCGTCCTTTTCGACCATTCGCCGATCCTGGATGACGGAGCGGTTAAATTTGTCTGCCAAACGATTGTTTTGCCTAAGTTAGCATCCCAGTCTTCTTTTGACCTTGAACGTGCGAGGAATTCCACTCAAAAGATCATGGAATCTTCACTGGACGTAATTTGTACAGTTGATCGTGAAGGATGTTTTGTAAGTGTCAGTGCCGCGGCTAAAAGGATTTGGGGTTTTGAGCCTGAAGAACTAATCGGCAGACCGTATATTGATCTTGTCTTTACCGAAGACAAAGATTTAACCCTGAAAGCCTCTTACGATATCATAGGCGGCACTGAAATGACCAACTTTGAGAACCGTTATGTCAGAAAAGATGGGACACTTGTAAATATTGTGTGGTCCGCCCGGTGGGATGAGGCAGACCAGATCATGTATTGTATAGCAAAGGATGCGACCGAGAAGAAGGCTGCAGAATTTGAGCTGATCACGAGTGAGAAACGATACCGGACCTTGGTTGAGCATGGCGATGATGCGATAGTCATTCTTGGAGCAAATGGCAAAGCAATATATGTTTCGCCATCAATCACCCGTGTGTTAGGTTATTCAGAAGAAGAGGCCCTTGCCCTGAGTCTTGAAGATATCCTACACCCTGCTGACAGAGTCAGCGTTTCCCGGAGAATGGCAGAGGCAATGGTACGTCCCGGAGAAACGATAAATGGACAAACCGCCCGGATCAGGCATAAGGATGGCAGCTGGCGGTGGATCGAAGCAACATTGACCAATATGTTCCATGATCCAATGATCAATGGGATTGTCGACAACTTCCGTGATGTAACCGACAAAAAGGAAGCAGAGCTTGAGAATAATTTGATGATCAGCAATACTGAGGAATCATTTGTTTTGTTGGATATTGATCTGAACATAGTTTCATACAATAACCAGTTCCAGCACCTTTACCAGAGATATTTTAATACCACCGTAATTAAAGGTGATTCTATTCTTACATATGTCAGCCCCGAAAGACGTCCTGGACTTGCGCAGCTATACGCGAACGTATTGCTGGGGGGATCCGAACTTTCTGAAGTAACCGTCTACGAACCTGATACAAAAGAAAAGCGCATATTTTCGCTAAAATATAAACCTGCCCGGGGAGAATCCGGAGAGATTATTGGCGCATTTGTTACCGCCACGGATATCACCGAACGTCATCAGGTTCTGGAACAGCTGACTAGCTCCCAAGAGCGATACAGGCTGCTTTTTCATTCGAGTCCGCTGCCAATTTTTGTATACGACTTTTTAAACTTCGGCATCCTTGATGTTAATGATACGGCAATAGAGAAATACGGTTATAGCCGTGACGAGTTTCTCAAACGAAGCATTCTGGATATTCTCTCCGAATCAGAAATCGAATCTCATCGATTAAGGGAAATGCATGAGCATATTGAGATAGCTGACAGAGCGCTGAACTTTGGAATTTTTAAACACCGTAAAAAACATGGCGCCCTCGTTCATTCTGATGTTTCCGTGTATAAAATTAAGTACGACGGGCGTGATTGTATGATGGCTGCTTGTAACGATGTAACCGAACGGGATATCGCATTTCAGCTAATCAAAGAAAACGAAACGAAATTGCTGGCCGCGCAGAAGATTGCCAAGGTAGGGTACTGGCAATCATTTCCCGATAAAAAAGGTTTATACTGGTCTGATGAGGTGTACAATATCTGGGAACGTGATAAAAGAACTTTCAAACTTGACTTCGAATCACATTTCAATACTATCCATCCGGACGACCAGGAAGAATTTATGTTAAGCCGCGAACGGGCTTTCAAGGATGGTGTACAGCATGATGTCGAACATCGTATTCTGCTACCTGATGGATCCATTAAATGGGTACATGCCCTGGGAAACCTGATTCGGAATGAAAAGGGTGAAATACTAATTTTTGAAGGTACGGTACAGGATATAACAAAAGATAAGCTGGCCCTGGAGAAATTACTAATCAGCGAAGCACGGCATCGCGGGATCCTTGAATCGCAGACCAATTACATGATCCGTACAGATCTGGAAGGTAACTATACTTTCTATAATCAAAAGTTTGTGCAGGATTTTGGCTGGCTATATGGGAGCCGTGAAATCATTGGCATGAGTGTGCTGAGTTCTGTAATGGAATACCACCATGATCAGGTGCTAGAAACAGTAAGTCTATGTTTTGCAAACCTGAACAAGGTTTTCCAGGTATTTGTTGATAAACCAAGAAAAGGGGGTGTAGGGGTAGTGACTACCTTGTGGGACTTCATATGCCTCACTGATTCCAAAGGCCGTCCAAGCGAAATACAATGTATTGGTATTGACGTGTCCGAATGGAAACAGGCCCAGCAGGAACTTGAAGAAAGCAATACGCGTTATGAATATGTCACCAAGGCTACATCTGATGCTATTTGGGATTGGGACCTGCGAACTGACGAAGTTTACAGGGGTAGCGGATTCAAGGCTTTGTTTGGCCGATCTGTCCAGGCCGGTCCGGGTCAAACCTTTTGGGAAGAATTTATTCACCCGGGCGATATAGAACATGTAAGAACATTTATCAGGAAAGCAAAGCAAGGGCAAATAAAGCGCTGGACCTTAGAATATCGTTTCAAGAAAGATTCCGGTGACTATGCTTTTGTGCAGGATAAGTGTATCCTGATCAGCGATAAAGAGGGGGTACCCGTGAAGATGGTTGGAGCAATCCAGGATATTACCCGGCGCAGGATCGCCGAAAAACAAAAGACCTTACAGGCAGAAACAAGTCTCATTTTTAACAGCCCCAGGGAGCATCTGAATGATATTCTCAGTAAGGTACTGGGCAACCTTCTCCATTACGGTGATATTGCTATCGCCGAGATCTGGCTTTTGGAATCCGACCTTAAATCTATGACACTGGTATCAAAATCTGCGAAAAGTCCTGAGATGGAGGAATTTTACCAGGCATCGCGTAATATCAAGAGCTTAAAAATAGGAGAGGGAATTCCGGGCAAAGTATGGCAAAACCGTAGTTTTATTATTTGGGATAGTATCGATCAGGACTTGCAGTTTCCACGACATGAAGCTGCGCTTATGTCTGGCATTAAAACTGCTCTCGGGATGCCGCTCAGCTATAACGACGAATTGCTTGGTACCCTTGTACTAGGCATCCAGGAGAAGGGCCAGAATTTCCTTGAACATGAATCATTCAGAGATGAATTTTGCAAGCACCTCAGTTCTGAGATCAAACGAAAACAACTAGACCAGGAGCTTAGCCAGATATTTAGCTTCGCCCCTGATGTGATTACAGTCGCTGGGAACGACGGATATTTCAAAAAGATCAATCCGGCAGCGTGTAAAATCCTGGGATATTCGGAAGAAGAACTGCTTGGCAACCCAATTGCCACTTTTGTGCATCCTGATGATCAAAAGCGCACCGATAAGGTCATCCGGAATTTGTCAAGACGACGCAAAACTGTCCATTTTGAAAATCGCTGTATCAGCAAAGCAGGGAAGGTTGTATGGCTCGCCTGGGCCAGCACTCCTTCGCCAGAAGACAACCTGATCTTTGCTGTTGCAAAAGATGTTACTGAAAAGAAAAATCTGGAATTTCTGCTCGAAAAGTCCAACAGGCTGGCTGAGATTGGCAGCTGGGAATTAGATATTCAGCAGGGCTCGCTTTACTGGGGTCCTATCGCAAGAAAAATTCATGATCTGGAAGAAGACTTCGTTCCGGGCATTGAAAGCTGGCTGAGCTTTTACGATGAAGGTTTAATCAGGGATACGGTCAGGACCGCAATTCACCGGGCAATAGAAACTGGTGTTCCCTGGGATATGGAACTCGAAATCCTTACGGCTATAGGCAAAAGAAAATGGATCAGGTCGATAGGAGAGGTTGAAAGGGTGAATGGGAATGTAGTGAAGCTGTATGGAAACTTCCAGAACATCAACAACCGTAAGATTGCGGAGCTAGAAAGAACGAATTACATTGAAGCCATAGAAAAGCAAAATCAGCGATTCAGCGAAATTGCCTGGATACAATCGCATGTCGTCAGGGCGCCAATTGCACGGCTTATGGGCCTTGTCGATCTGATAAAACATCCCGCCAGTGATGAAGAGCTGAAAAAGGAACTTCTCGGGTATGTATTTGATTCTGCGACAGAACTCGACGGAATTGTTCGCGAAATAACTCTCAAAACTGAAGAGATCGATCTGAATACTGAAAGGGAGTTGGTGTCAATAAAAGAATAATCAAGATTCGGATGGCATAAGATTTGCTAAAATAATTAGTAAATAATTCTGTTATCACCAGAATTATTTCCACTTTTGTTCTATCATGATGCACAACACCAGTCTGATGAATGAGGCAAAAGCCTGGATCAAGCGCGAACGCGGCCCTAATGAAGTTGTAAAAATTATCGGCAATACAGCGGCCAGCGGAATTGTTAGCTACGAGTTATTCACGGCTTACAGTGAAAACCCAGATTATTTTGGACGTATCTTATTTGACACCGAAGGGTTTTGGATCTACGATGGAGATGTCCTGACCATTGCTGAACAGGAACAAGTAGCGAAGTTCATTATCAATTTCGGTGAAAGCAGTAAACATGTTGAAGATGATGGTCTTAAGTTTTTCTGAATGAGATATTTTTTCCAGTTTACCAGGATCAGAAACAATCCGGCCTTTTATTAAATTTGTAATCCTAAAGCAGTTACACTATGCCAGAAGCTCCTCAGATAAGACTTATTGTTAAAGATCTACAGCCCTTCGTAGGACAAAAAATCATAAAAGCCACAACCCAGGAAAAGGATTTCGAGCCAAAGCGGCTTGAAGGGGAAACCATAAAAGAAATCCTGGTTTTTGGAAAGCAGATCCTGATTCGACTTTCTGATTTTACCGTGCGCTACCACCTGCTGATGTTTGGGAAAGTGAAGATCAATGAAAGTAATGAGAAGGGGAAACTACGTCTCGGTTTGAAGTTTAGCAAGGGCGAATTCAGCTTCTATGCTGGCACGATCTACTATATCGATGAGCCGCTGGATGAGGTATTCGATTGGACCACGGATGTTATGAACCCGAAATGGGACGCGACAAAGGCCCTGGGGAAGCTAGCAAAGCATGAGGATGAACTAATCTCAGACATGCTGATCGATCAGGATATATTTAACGGGTTAGGGAACAAAGGTGTAAATGAAGCTCTTTACAGAACGAAAGTCCATCCTGCCAGTACAGTTGGAGCTTTGCCCATAAATAAGCGTAAGGAGATCATCAAAGAGGCCGTTGATTTTTCCTTTGATTACCTGGATTGGGAAGAGAAAGGGGTGGCAAAAAATCACTTTTCGGTATATCTTAAGAAAACATGCCCGGTTCATGGTACACCCATCAAGCATGAAGAAATTGGGAAGAATGGCCGCAAATGCCATTGGTGCGATGAGTGCCAGAAGGTTTATGCCTAATGCGGAAATTTTATAAAAAATTCAATGAATTATATAAACCCTGAAATCAAATAGGACATATCTTTGTTGCACGTATAGATGAAGCGAAATCAATCCATAAAGCTTAAGGCAATTTTTCTCCTGATCGTATTTTCTTTGAGTACGGTGGTGAGTTTTGCATGTGCAACAGGGATTGATATGGGTTATAATAAGAACCATCATAATGCAGGGGAGGGTAAAAGCTCGCCCGCAACGGCTCGAAACAAGCATAGTCATTCTTCAGTAGTTGGTCATGAGCATAGATCTGCAGACATGAAGAATACACATGATCATAGGGCTGATAATTCGCACTGGGAGTCAGACCACAGTAAGCGAACAGAAAGTACCCCGGATGACTGTTGCAGAGACGAAGCAGCGAAATTTGAGAAATGTGATAAGCTAACCCAAAAGGCAGTCAATTTCAACTTCCAGCCGGACTTCATAATACTTTTTATCAAGGCTTTTTACAATGCAGAAGCTTTCACCAGATCATTACATCATCCGAATTCTAGGTATTTAACCCGGAATCATCACCCCCCAATACCAGATACCCGCATTGCTATTCAAAGTTTCCTGATTTGATTTTTTCGTTTGCCAATGTCCTTAATGGTTTTTCCATCACGGTTGTTTTTGCTTACACATTAAATCAAAACATATGAAAAAGATATTTTTAATGGTTGCTATGGTGGCAGCCACGTTTAGTCAGGCCTCTTTTGCTCAGGAAAAAACAGCGGCCTTAAGTACCATACTTTCCGAATATTATGCGATTAAAGATGCCTTAGTTAGCGGAAACGCAGGTTTGGCCAGTGCCAAAGCCAATGACTTTATTAAGGCAGCAGCAGAAGCTTCAAATTTAACTGAGGCAAGCAGGGCAGCGTTAGTGAAAGATGCTTCAAGTATTGCTAAAACCAAGGAACTCAAAAAGCACCGGGAGTATTTTTCGGCTTTCTCTGAGAATATGTTTGAACTCGCCAAGGCCACCAGGCTCAGTTCTGATCCGGTTTACAAAGCGTTTTGCCCAATGGTAAAAGCCAGCTGGTTGAGCAATGCCCCGGCAATTAAGAACCCATATTATGGCAGTTCCATGCTTAGCTGCGGCAAGGTAGTGGAAACTCTGAAATAAGCAGTTTGGAAAACCATAGGTGTCATTTTACCTATGGTTTATAAAATTCAATTCATCATTAACTGAAACTTTTCTAAAACTGACACGATTGCATCATTCAAGATTGCTATCGTAAAAATTAAAGACATGAAGACAATCCTATTAAGCCTTACCCTGGCAGCAACTCTTTTTGTTGCCTGCAACAATGTTGGATCTGAAAAAAAACTGGCGGACAGTACAACGTCGGTATCGAATGAGGGTAGCACTCCTGCAAAAACTGTCAGCAACATCCTTGGAGATTATCTGGAAATTAAGAATGCCCTTACAAAGGATAACGATGCGGATGCCGCTAGTGCGGCAACTAAGCTTGCCGGTTCGTTGCAAGGGTTTGATAAAACTGCATTAAATGCCGACCAGACCAAAGTATATAATGATATTGAAGCTGACGCGATTGAACATGCGGAACATATTGCTTCAAACAAAGGAAACCTGGTTCATCAGCGGGAACACTTTGAAACCCTGAGTGCGGAGATGTATGAGCTCGTTAAAGTGATGGGGGCAGGGCAAAAGCTGTACTATACAAACTGTCCGATGTATAATAAAAACAAAGGTGCTAACTGGTTAAGCGAAAGCAAAGAAGTGAGCAACCCTTATTTAGGTCAAGCAATGTTAACGTGTGGCACTGTTAAAGAAGAGCTGAATTAAGCAATGAACCGGATTAAGAAAGGTTCAATGATTGTATTGGCAATTTTTGTTTTAATCCAATTTTTCCAGCCAGCACGTAATCGAAGCTCGGAGGTTTCAAAGGCAGGTATTGCCACGGTGATCAGAGTGCCTTCTGAAGTTCAGGCGATTTTGCAGAACTCCTGCTATGATTGCCATAGCAATAATACCCGGTATCCCTGGTATGCTGTTTTGCAACCTGGGGCCTGGTGGTTGGCTTCGCACATTAAGGAGGGTAAGGCAGAGTTAAATTTTGATGAGTTTGGGGAATACTCAAAACGGCGGCAGCGCAGTAAACTGAAGTCAATACAAGGTTCAATTGAAGACAAAAGTATGCCGCTACCTTCTTACAAGGCTGTTCACAGGGAGGCTGATCTATCCCAAACCGATCAAAAATTGTTAAACGAATGGCTTGAAGGAGCCTTGAATGAAATTTCTAATTAATCAATGATGAATAATAAGCTATTTATACTACTGCTCATTAGCTTTTGTTTCGGGCAATCGCTGTATGCGGAGCGCCCAGAGCATACTCATTCCGTGTCCGCAGCTGTGCAGGCTGTTTATGTATGTCCAATGCATCCAGAGGTGAAGTCGGCTAAACCAGCCAATTGTCCTAAATGCGGGATGAAGCTAGTATTACAGAAGGCGAAAGCCCCAAAGCCTGCGGCCCGTCCCCCGGTTAAAAAGACTCCCGCTCCAAAAGCTTTAAGTCCTGCGAAAGCTGCAAGTCCTGCTAAAGCAAGCCCCGCTCTACAATCGGCTGTTGTGTATACCTGCCCTATGCATCCCGAGGTAAAATCCAATAAACCTGGTAATTGTCCTAAATGCGGGATGAAACTGGTAGTTCAGAAATCGGCAGCTCCGGAACGTTCTGCACCAGCTAAAAAGGCCGCTCCAGCGAAAAAAGCGAGCCCGGCCGTCCCGTCAAAGAATGAAGGCCTACCGGGAAAGCCTGAACCCATTGCAGAACCCGCAGAAGATCACAGGAACCATGTGATGCCCACGGCAGAGAGTGGAGTGGAGGACGGTATAAACGAGACGGATCCAATTAAAATTGCCAAAGCTAACCTTGGTCCGATTAAAACTATTGCAAACAATACCCCGCCAAGGACAGTGAAGTATGATTTGTACATTGCCGATACGACCGTGAATTTTACAGGCAAAGCCAAACGGGCTATCGCGGTTAATGGACAGATCCCCATGCCAACACTTACATTTACCCAGGGCGACACTGCGGAAATACACGTTCATAACCGCTTAAAAGAAGAAACGTCATTGCACTGGCACGGCCTTTTTCTGCCCAATCGCTATGATGGCGTTCCAAATCTGACTCAAATGCCTATTAAGCCCGGTACTACTCACGTATACAGGTTTCCTATCATTCAACACGGTACGCATTGGTATCATAGCCACACCGGATTACAGGAGCAGATTGGAATGTATGGTGCATTTATCATGCTGAAGCGCAACGAATGGGATATTCCCACCGTACCGGTCATGTTAAGTGAATGGACCGACATGAATCCTAAGGAAGTTGATCGAAGTTTGCATGCAGCTACCGATTGGTTTGCTATAAAAAAGGGAAGCACACAGAGTTATTCTGAAGCTATCAGGGGAGGGCATTTTAACATCAAGGTTGCAAATGAATGGAAGCGCATGAACGCCATGGATGTGAGTGATGTATATTACGACCGCTTTCTAATCAACGGCAAGAACCAATACGAACAGCCGCAATTTAAAGCAGGTGACAAAGTAAGGCTTCGCATAGCAAATGCAGGTGCTTCCACTTACTTCTGGCTAAAATATTCCGGAGGGAAGATGACGGTAGTTGCTACTGATGGGAATGATGTAGAGCCGCTTGAAGTAGACCGGCTGATCATCGCTGTTTCAGAGACTTACGATGTGGTCGTTACAATTCCTGAAAACAAAGCTTACGAGTTTTTAGCGACTGCCGAAGACCGCACCAAGTCAACATCACTATGGTTAGGCAGCGGACCTAAGGTGCCTGCGGAACCATTGCCAAGGCTGAAATATTTTGCAGGAATGAAGATGATGAATGAGATGATGGATATGCAGGGAAATATGGTTCAGATGGAAGGTATGAAGATGCAAAACCAGATCATGGACATGAATACCGTGATGTATCCGGAAATCACAGGACCTGAGATTGCGAGTGATACTGCCGAAATAGATACTGTATCTGAAATGAAGATGAATGACGCGGTAAAACCGATGGATCATTCCGGTCACAATATGGCTGATAAGGATAGTGATGCAAGAGATATCGTGACTTTGAACTATAACATGCTTCGTGACCCCAAGAAAACGACACTTCCTCCCGGCCCTGTGCGGGAGTTACGATTTGATCTGACAGGCAATATGAACCGGTATGTGTGGACGCTGGATAATAAGACCGTATCTGAGTCAGACAAGATCCTGATCAAGAAAGGGGAGAACTTACGAATTATCCTTTTTAATAACAGTATGATGCGTCACCCCATGCACCTGCATGGTCATGATTTTCGTGTGCTGAACGACCAGGGCGAGCAAGCTCCGATGAAAAATGTCATAGACATTATGCCCATGGAATTGGACACGATTGAATTCGCAGCAACAGAGCCTGGCGGCGACTGGTTTTTCCACTGCCATATTTTATATCATATGATGAGCGGTATGGGAAGAATCTTTAGCTATGAAAACTCAGCCCCTAATCCAGACGTACCAGATCCTAAGCTTGCCCAGCGCCGCTTATTCAGAGACGACCGTATGTTTCATCCGATGGGTTCTATAGGCCTGGAGAGTAATGGAAGTGATGGGGAATTCATGTTGGCTAATACAAGGCTCCGGCTGTCTACGGAGTGGCGATTAGGCTTAAAGCAGGATCATGGAAACGAGGTGGAAACTTACTTTGGCCGATATATCGGCCGGATGCAGTGGTGGTTTCCGTTTATCGGCTTTGACTACCATCAGAATAGTATGGGGAGCATGGTCGAGAAAAACATGTTTGGTCAAATGAGTAACCAGGATAACCGCAAGGCATTTGTTGCAGGGGTGCAATACACGCTGCCGATGTTATTTATAGCAGAAATGAGGGCCGACAGCAAAGGGAAATTCAGGTTTCAGTTGATGAGAGAAGATATTCCGCTTAGCCCCCGGCTTCGATTCAATTTAATGGGTAATACCGATAAAGAGTATATGGGAGGTCTGAGATATATAGTAACTAAGTATTTCTCGCTTTCCACCCATTACGATAGTGATATGGGATTAGGGGGCGGAATTACCGTAACTTATTAATAAATTTTGAAATTCTAGATTAGGAATTTGAACACTGAATTTTGAAAAGATGCTCGAACTGCATATAAAAAATATGGTTTGCAACCGCTGTATTGCAGCGGTAAGCAACGAATTAAACAGCCTCGGACTGCACCCTATCCTTGTCGAAATGGGTGTGGTAAGGTTAGAAGAAAATGAGCTCGACGAGGATACTCGTTCTCTACTTCAGGTGAGGTTAAAAGGACTTGGATTCGAATTGCTGGATAATAACAGAACCAGGTTGATTGAACAGATAAAAAATCTCATTATCGAGAAAATTCACCGCGCTGATACTTTAGAAGAGAAAATAAATTGGCCGAAGCTTATTTCCGACAAGCTCTTTCATGAGTACAATTACATGAGTGCCTTATTCTCGTCAGTTGAAGGGATTACCCTGGAACAATATATTATCCGGCAAAAAATCGAAAAGGTTAAGGAACTTCTATTCTACGATGAACTCAGTCTGGGTGAGATAGCTGATAGGATTGGTTATAGCAGCATAGCCCACCTGTCAGCGCAGTTTAAGAAGATCACAGGGCAAACTCCTTCACAATTTAAAAAAACCAGGGCTATTGATAAGAACAGGAAATCCTTAGATTCTATTTGAATGCCCTGTATAAACATGAAGTAATGTAACTCTTTCACTGAATTTTGTAAGAATCCGGCACCGAAACTGGCGTAATTTTGTAGTATACAAACAAGCTTATGTCAGCAACTACAGCAATTCAAACCTCAGGCAAATCGAATAAAGCTAGCAGAAAGACTTTTCCGGTTACCGGAATGACTTGTGCAGCCTGTGCCGTCAGTGTCGAATCGATGCTCAAATCTTCATCTGGTGTTTCGGATGCTGGTGTCAACTTCGCGAATCAGACGGCCTGGGCAGAATATGATGAGAAGCAAACGAGTCCTTTGGAATTACAAAAGGCAGTTCGTTCTATTGGCTATGATATACTTGTCGATGTCGAAAACCCCACGGAAGTTCAGGAAGAGCTCCAGCACAAGCATTATCAGGAAATAAAGCACAGGACCATCTGGGCATCAATACTTTCTTTACCAGTTGTTGTACTGGGCATGTTCTTTATGGACGCACCTTATTCACCGTGGATCTCCATGATCCTTACAGCCCCGGTGCTGTTTTGGTTTGGCCGATCTTTCTTTATCAATGCCTGGAAGCAGGCGAGCCATGGCAAGGCTAACATGGATACGCTGGTAGCTTTGAGTACAGGCATTGCATTTTTATTTAGTGCTTTTAATACGTTCTACCCTGAATTCTGGCATCAACGGGGATTGCACCCCCACGTTTATTATGAAGCAGCTTCCGTAATCATCGCTTTTATTTCATTAGGTAAATTGCTCGAGGAAAGAGCGAAGTCCAATACCTCATCAGCAATCAGGAAACTGATGGGCTTACAGCCTAAAACGGTCAAAATAATAATTGATGGTGCCGAAAAGGAAGTTCCTATTGCTTCTGTAGATAAAGGTGATATTATAATGGTCAGGCCAGGGGAGAAGATCCCCGTCGATGGAAAAGTTATTTCCGGATCTTCCTATGTAGATGAGAGCATGATCTCCGGAGAACCAGTACCTGTGGAAAAAATGAAAGACGAGCGCGTATTTGCCGGAACCATCAACCAAAAAGGAAGCTTCCAGTTCAAGGCACAGAAAGTAGGGAGTGATACCCTTCTTGCGCAGATCATAAAAATGGTACAGGAAGCACAAGGTAGTAAAGCGCCTGTTCAAAAGCTTGTCGACAAGATCTCTGGAATATTTGTTCCGGTAGTCATTGGCATTGCGATACTTACATTCCTCACATGGATGCTCCTTGGCGGTGAAAATGCATTCACGCATGCATTGCTGACCTCGGTGACAGTTTTGGTTATTGCCTGCCCCTGTGCATTAGGCCTTGCAACTCCCACAGCAATTATGGTGGGTATAGGAAAGGGTGCTGATAATAATATCCTAATCAAGGATGCCGAAAGCCTGGAATTGGGACATAAGGTAAATGCTGTCATTCTCGATAAAACAGGGACCATTACCGAAGGGAAACCGGTGGTAAATAGTGTGGATTGGAATTCAAAGGCGGCTGATATGAATACGTTGAAAGAAATACTGTATAGCCTGGAAATAAAGTCGGAGCATCCCCTGGCCGAAGCTGTTGTTAAACACTTACAAGAAAGTGGAGTTTCCGGAGCTGAAGTTTCATCATTTGAAAGCATTACCGCCAGGGGGGTAAAGGGTGTCGCAGGGAACAACACATTCTATGTGGGGAACAGAAAACTGATATCTGAAAATAATATTCGGATCGATGAACGTTTAGCTGGAAAAGCAGAAATATACCAGCAAAAGGCCAATACCGTAGTTTATTTTGCCGATCAGGATGAGGTGTTGGCGATAATCGCTATTGCTGATAAAGTAAAGGAAACCTCTGCGAAAGCTATTAAAGCACTTCAGGAAATGAATATTGAGGTGTATATGCTTACCGGTGACAATCAACAGACTGCTGCTGCTGTTGCCCATGAAGTGGGAATTACGCATTATAAAGCTGAAGTCCTGCCATCAGACAAAGCGGATTTTATAAAAGAACTTCAATCACAGGGGAAAATAGTAGCAATGGTTGGAGACGGAATTAATGATTCGCATGCCCTTGCGCAGGCCGATGTTAGCATTGCGATGGGCAAAGGATCGGATATCGCGATGGACGTAGCTAAGATGACGCTCATAACTTCCGACCTTTTAGCGATACCTAAGGCATTGAAATTATCTAAACGGACGGTCCAAACAGTTCGACAGAACCTCTTCTGGGCATTTATTTATAATGTCATCGGAATCCCTCTCGCTGCGGGTGTTCTCTATTCCTACAATGGTTTCCTGCTCGATCCGATGATTGCAGGAGCAGCTATGGCTTTAAGTTCTGTATCTGTAGTAACAAACAGCTTACGCTTAAAAGCATCAAATCTCGAATAATTTTAACTCATAAATATTTACAACAATGAACACATTAAAATTTAAGACCAATATCAAATGTACCGGATGCCTCGCTACTGTAACTCCTCATTTGAATAAAGCAGCCGGAGAAAATAACTGGCAGGTGGATCTCGACAATCCGCAAAGGATTCTCACCGTAGGAACTGAGGGTTCAGAAAAAGAAATCATTGCAGCTGTTAAAGAGGCAGGATTTGAAGCGGAAAAAGTTTAGTCTGAAAATACCGAACAGAGCTCTCTCCGGAGGGCTTTTTTGTTTTCTAAAATTAATTTCATGAAATTTTAAGCAGTACGGGTAAACAGATAATTACAACTTATCTTTAAAGCTGAACTAGATTCATATGATAAACTTCGCCATTGCCTTCCTTATGCTGATATCTTCCGGTAGTAGGGTTTACGATATTAAGGGCCAGCAACCAAATATATCGATAGATACTAAGGGAATTGTTCGCATGGTGTATGGCGAAGGGGAGCGCATCTTTTGTATGACCTCTGCAAACAATGGACTTACTTTTTCTGAGCCGGTTATGGTAGGCCAAATAAAAGAAATGCATTTAGGTCATACCCGTGGGCCTCAAATTACATCTTCTAAGAATTTTACCATGATTTCTGCAATCGATAAAGCAGGTACTGTGCATTCATTCCGATTGAATCATTCAACTAAACAATGGAGTAAGTCTGCCAATGTTAACGATATTAAGGGATCAGCAGTTGAAGGATTAATGGCTCTGGCGGCCGATAAGGAGGATAACTTTTATGCGGTATGGCTTGATATAAGAATGGAGAAAAAGAATAATATCTTCTTTTCATCCATTAATGGAAAGTCGTCCGCATGGTCAAAAAATCTAATGATCTACAAATCACCTGAGGGCCATGTTTGTGAATGTTGCAGGCCTAACATAACTTACAGTAATAATCGACTGGTGGTTGGATTCCGCAATTGGCTAATGGGCTCAAGGGATGTTTACTATTCAGTCTCAATTAATAAAGGCAAATCTTTCTCAGAACCTAAGAAATCAGGAACTGATACCTGGCGCCTGAATGCCTGTCCGATGGACGGTGGTGGCTTGTCAATCAATGAAAGCGGAATTGTATCAACTGCCTGGCGACGAAATAGTGAAGTCTATTTTTGGTCGGAAAAGAAAGCTGAAATGAAAGTGGGAACTGGCCGGGACGTCAGCATGGCACAAATCAAGAACAGGACTATAATAGCCTGGCAGGATAATAAAACTGTCAAAGTCAGAGAAGTAAATACGGAAACGACAATGGAGATCGGGAATGGGATTTCACCGCGGGTTTACGTTATGCCTAATGGGAAAATACTTTGTGTTTGGGAAGACGACAGACAGGTGAAATTTAAAGCTATTTAGTGATCGTGAGAACTAGCCTTATGACTTACACAACGAAATACTTACCGGTTTGAAATTTGCCTGCGCAAATTATTTGTTGCCTAAAGACCTCTTAACTTCGATCAATAAGCTCGGATCATCACTATAAATCCGCTCAACACCCATCTTTAGGAGTGCCAGCATATCCTCGCGCTTGTTTACTGTCCATACCCCGACCTGTAGGCGGGCATTTTTCACTTTTCTGACCATATCAGGACTTATCCCTTTATAATTGATAATAAGTGCCTCAAAGCCTCTTTGTTTAGCGATTCGGATGTCCTCGTCAATATCAGTGTTCGCAGGACGATCCCAGAAGACCGGGATTTGAGGAGCAATACGTTTCACATCCGACATTAGTTTTAGATTTCCGTCGTTAAAGCCGACCATTTTTTCGGCTCCCGCTGCCCGCACAATCGCAATAGCGTCAGCAACAATATCTGTCTTAGGCTGTATTGATAAACTAGTCAGTTTTTGCTTCATGATCATAGCAAGGGCATCACTCAATAAAGGAATTCGCTGAATTGGGCATTGAGCGATGGTCAGTCCCTGGCGCTTTCGAAAATCCGTTGCCATATCAAGTTTGGAGAGCTCTTCAAAAGTAGCGTCGGCTATTACCAGGTTTTTATCTGCTACCCGTCCGGTAGAAGGGTCGTGGCATACCACTATCTTTCCATCTTTGGTTTTAAAAATATCAAGTTCAACCCAATCTGCACGGGCATCTATTCCTCCCTGAATTGATGCCAGGGTATTTTCCGGAAAGGCTGCAGAATGGCCCCGATGGGCGGTAACGCCATTAACTACAATTTTCTTGGGTGGTAGTTGGGCATTTGCACAATGGGTGTAAAGCAAACACGTAAATATTGCGAGGCTAAGTTTTATCATTAAAATTCTTCAGGGCAGGCCTTGCAATTTACGGAAATTCATCAAAGCGCCAACCTTGGCTGAACCCGAATCTTAAGCGATTCATTTTACAATAAATTCATTAGATTAGTGAAACTGAATGAGGTGTTTCAGATGTCGCATTCTTCACTCTTACAAAACGCACCAAATAAAAAACTATGAGAAAATTGTACCCATTATTTAGAAGCAGGATACCCGTCTCAGTTCTCAGGACTGCGGGTCTTGTAAACGGAGTCATCTTCCTCTCCTTAACTGCCAGCTTTGGGATGAATTCGGAGGGCCGCGAGTCCCTGGGATCCCACAACAAATTCAAGGCAACTGAAAACCGGAAGTTAGATCGGCTGGTGCCGCCACAGGAAATTCGTGGTCGCGTGACAGATTCGAAAGGCGCACCGCTTCCGGGAGTTAGTGTGCGATTGAAAAACACAAGCATCGGTACCTCGACAAATATTGATGGCAATTATACGATTACGATTCCCGAGCCAGGTATCCTGGTGTTCAGCTATTTGGGGTTTGTAGATCAGGAGATTTCGTCCGGCAGCCGGACAGCTATCAATGTCACGCTGCTCGAAGATCAGAAGGCCCTGGATGAAGTTGTGGTGGTAGGTTATGGTACACAGAGCAAGAAAGATGTTTCGAGTGCAATTGGTTCACTATCTGTTGCAAACAAAAAACTCGCCGACCTTCCAATTACCAGTCCGGAACAATTGCTGCAGGGTAGAGTAGGAGGAGTAAATATTACTCAGGATTCAGGTACTCCCGGCGGTCGTGCAACTGTACGGATCAGGGGTGCCAGTTCGATTAACGGAGGCAATGATCCTTTATACGTCATTGATG
Organism: Daejeonella lutea; assembly: GCF_900168015.1. GTDB lineage: Bacteria > Bacteroidota > Bacteroidia > Sphingobacteriales > Sphingobacteriaceae > Daejeonella > Daejeonella lutea. Next base: position 610,873 of record NZ_FUYR01000001.1, read on the forward strand.
GCGTGCCCATGAATACAGGAAATTATGCTGGAGCAGCTGCAGGCTCTGTTGCTCAAAACCCGCTTTCGAATATCAGTCCAAATGATATCGAGAGCATAGATATTCTGAAAGACGCTTCAGCCGCAGCTATCTATGGGTCAAGAGCTTCCAATGGAGTTATCGTGATCACTACCAAGCGAGGTAAGCAGGATCAGACAAAAATTACCTACAATACCTATTTCGGATTTCAGGAAGTCGCAAAACGAATCCCGCTTTTAGGCGGACCAGAATGGGGAGAGCTGATCAATGAGGCCAACGTAAATGTAGGAAATGCCCCGCCGATCGCCAATCCGGCTGCGCTGCCAACCACCGACTGGCAGGAAGAAATATTCAGGAGGGCTCCAATTTCCAACAATGAACTTTCCTTGTCGGGAGGAACGCAGAAAACTCAATATTTCCTGTCAGGGAGTTATCTGAATCAAACCGGTGTAGTTATTGGAAGCGGTTTCAGCCGGGGGAATTTTAGGTTCAATTTCGATCAAAAAATAAATGAAAATCTGAAAGCTGGTATCAACATGAGTATGAACCGCTCAAAAACAGATCGGGTAAGTGCGGGCGACCGCGATGGAATTGTGGCGGTAGCCATTGTTAAATCACCTGCTGTTCCTGCCAGAAATGCCGACGGTTCTTTAAATCCAAATGATCCTTATATCAGTAACATTGATAATCCGCTGATCATTGCCGACCAGGTTAGAAATGATGCCTTTAATAACAGAGCTTTAGGAAATGCTTTTGTAGAGTTGAAGATCCTAGAGGGCTTGAATTTCAGAAGTAGTATCGGATTAGATTATTTAACACTGGAAGAGGTATTCTTTGTTCCACCTAATAAGCTTACGGTATTGGGTAGAACTTCTAACGGTTCGGGAACTAACAGCATGACCCAGGATATTGGCTGGATTAATGAGAATACCCTTAATTACAGCAAGAGTCTTAGTGAAAATCATCGCTTTAATGTACTGTTAGGATATTCTAACCAGGAATCGAAATTTAACAGAACGATTGCTTCAGCTACCAATTTTGCATTAGAGTCTATACAGACACTGGGTTCTGCATCAATTAAGAATTCAACCTCAACAGGTGGAAGCTGGGGACTTACCTCTTACTTCAGCAGGTTAAATTATTCATTTAAAGATAAGTTCAACTTAGCTGCCAGTTATCGTGTGGATGGTTCTTCGAGATTTGCTGAAAATAACAAATACGGAAGTTTCCCTTCGGTGTCGGCAGCTTATCGCCTGGGCCAGGAAAACTTTTTAAAAGGTCTGACCTGGCTTGAAGATCTGAAGCTTAGGGCAAGCTGGGGCAAAACCGGTAATCAGGAAATCGGTAATTTCACATCAAGAGGGTTATTTGCAGGAGGCTTCAATTATATCGGAGCAAGCGGGCTTTCGCAAACCCAGTTAGCGAATCCGGATCTTTCCTGGGAGAGTACCGAACAGACGAATATAGGTTTGGACCTAAGTTTCCTGAAGGGGAGGATTAATTTCACAACAGATATTTATAAGAAAAACACTTCAGGTTTATTACTGGCTGTTTCTTTGCCACGTTCTTCTGGCTTTACAAGCTCAGTTCAAAACGTAGGAAATGTGGAGAACAAGGGTTTAGAGCTAGGTCTGAACACTGTGAATTTCGATAAAGGCGACTTTAAATGGACTACTGATTTCAATATTGCATTTAACCGGAACAAAGTAACTAATCTGCCTGGGGGGGATATACCCCTTGGATTTAATGGTTATGCCAGCGTTGTTAAGCAGGGTTATCCTTTAGGTACCTTTTTTGGTTGGAATATTTTAGGTGTCAATCCCGCAACAGGAAATTACATCATACAAGACGTAGACGGTGATGGCAACAATCCATTGGCTTCAACGACTCTTGATAACGTTGTCTTAGGCAGCGCACAACCTAAATTTACCGGCGGCTTTACCAATGCGGTTTCTTATAAAGGTTTTGATGTTTCTGTATTTATGCACTTTGTTTATGGCAATATGATCTTTAATCAGGCTGAGTATTCTTACGGCCGCTTGCATACCTGGTTCAACTCTTCGACCCTGGCCCGTGAGCGTTGGAGAAAGCCGGGAGATATCACAAAGCTGCATCGTGCGGCCTGGGGTGATCCAACACGGAACGGATCCGTTTCTAACCGGGTATTGCAGGATGGTTCGTTCCTGCGCGTAAAAAATGTGGCTTTAGGATACAATTTCCAAAATGCATTAATACAGAAGGCGGGGATCAAAAATATTCGCATCTACGCTGCAGGCCAGAATATTTTAACATGGACTGACTACCGTGGATATGACCCTGAAGTAAATGCCAATGGAAATGACACCACGCTTGGGTTTGATATGAGTTCATATCCTCAAGCCCGGTCGTTCTCATTAGGTTTAAATGCCACGTTCTAAGTTTTAAGAAAAGAAATCATGAAGAAAATATATTTAATAATCTTTTTATACCTGACGGTTTCATCATGTGATGTGATCGATCAGGAACCCATAGATTCGGTAAGTACCCAGTCCTTGTTTACACGGGAATCGGACGCTGAAGCAGCCATCATCGGAACATACCGCCATCTGGCGAACCTTGGTCCGAATTATATCTTTTTTGCAGAATTGCCAACAAAAAATACAAAGGGTAATGCCCTCAACAGGCAGTTTGAGCAATTGAATAACCTGATTTTCGTAGCTGATAATTCACAGTATACGGGGCTTTGGGACCAGCAGTTCGTGCTTATTAATTCCGCTAATGTGGTTATAAAAAATGTTCCTAAGATCCCGGGCATGGCCGATGCAGCTAAAAATTCGGTAATTGCAGAAGCGCGGTTCCTGAGGGCATTCACGTATTTTAACCTGGTCAGATATTTTGGGGCGGTGCCATTGGTTACTGAGCCTACAGAAAGTCCGGATGTGGCTAGCCTGCAGATTGCAAGAACTCCAGTCGCAGAAGTGTATAACCAGATCATTCTCGACCTTGATTTTGCAAAGGCAAATTTGCCTGAAACATTCACAGGATTAGGCAGAACGGCAAGGGCAACAAAAGCTGCGGCATATGCATTAGGGGCTCGCATCTATCTGACGAGAAAGAACTACGCTTTAGCAATTGCTGATGCTAACCAGGTTTTATCGCGGAAAGGGGAAACTTTAACAGTGGCTTATGCGAACCTGTTCCTTACTAAAAACTCTGCGGAATCGATTTTTGAGATCAATTATGATACCCAACTGCAAAATAACCTGGCAACTACTTTTCTTCCGGGCTCGCTGTCAGGCACACGAACCATTGATGTCAATAACGATCTTTTCAATGCCTATGAAACCGGTGATGTTCGGAAAGATGCCACTATCGGCTTTGCTAATGCTGCGAACTATATGAAAAAGTATTCGCGGGGCGGGACCAGGGATGATAATATCATTGTTTTCCGTACGGCGGAAGTGATGTTAGCGAAAGCTGAAGCACTAGCGGAAACAGCCTATCCCAGTGCTGACGCCCTGAAGCTTTTAAACGAAGTTAGGCGCCGGGCGGGGCTTGGAGCTGTTAATCCTGCTACCCTTGCCGACTTCAGAGCGGCTCTTTATAAGGAGCGCAGACTTGAGCTTTCATTTGAAGGACATGAATGGCATGATATTGTCAGAACCGGGCGATTACAATCGTTCCTTGGTATTACCGATATAAATAAATCAATCTGGCCAGTTCCATCTGTAGAACTTGCGAGAAACCCGAAATTACTGCCTCAAAATCCGGGGTACTAATCGATCAAATTAATAAACGAAGCGCGGCATCCGATGAGGGTGGCGCGCTTTTTTTATGTGCGGGTGTTGAGAATGAGTAATGAGTAATCAGTGATCAGTAATCAGTGATCGGTAATCAGTGATCGGTAATCGGTAATCAGTGATCGGGTAATCGGTGATCGAGGTGAACGGTTATCAGTAATCAGTAATCGGTAATCAGTGATCAGTGATCAGTAATTGGTAATCAGTAATCGGTGATCGGTAATCAGTAATCGGGTAATCGGTAATCAGTAATTGGGTAATCGGTGATCGAGGTGAACGGTAATCGGTAATTGGTAATCGGTAATCGGGTAATCGGAGATCGAGGTAATCAGGTAATTAGTAATGGTCTTGGATACTGATCTGCCTGGTTGGCGCGAGAAAGGTGATGCATTTAATGCCATAATTGGGTATTCCCTAAACGGCTCTATTAGGGAAACGGGAGAGAAAGAAGCAAATCAGTTCACACAAAGTAATAGCTGAAGTGTTCATCACAGGAGACTATTCTACCGACTTGATAATAAATACATAAGTAATGAAAGTATTAATACTGATCCTACTGTCTGCAATTGTAATGATACCCTATACTACACAGAAACCAGTAATACAGAAATACGTCGAGGCTGGGATCACGGCATGTGCAACAATAAAATTAACGGGAAAGAATTTTCAAGTGCAAAATTCATAAGGACAGTTTGGAAAAAATAATATCGTCCCGATTTAGGAAAATATCTGACAAATCGTCGAACCATTTAACATTCATCTTGACATAAGATCGGACTCTGCATGCGATTGATTAAGACTGGGGGAGTGGTACTTTTAGCATTAGTGTTACTGGGTATAAGCTGTGAAAACAGGAAGCAGTTGAGCTTACAGGATGACGTGGATTTCTCTTTCCACGAACAGAACTTCGGGGAGTCGGCAGGGGATCTGCTGCGTGCCGATAAATACAAGTCCTTACGAGTGGAAATACATTACATGACTGGCTTCAGACCAGATATGAATGCCATAGCGAATCTCAGGGTATTTTTAAATCAGTGTTTGAATAAACCGGAAGGCGTAAAGATTTTCGTAAAGGAAATTGCCGCTGTAAAGGATACGCTTTTAACAAGGAATGAAGTGGACACTTTGAGAAGGGCGAACCGGGTGATCAAGACTAAGAAAGATCAAATCGCAATTTACATTCTATATACAAACGGGCAGTTTCATAATAAATATATCCTGGGGCAGGCTTTTCGAAACACGACAATAATTATTTATGGAAAGTCACTACGGAATCGCCTCAACGCTTTCGAAGCGTCAAGGTCGGAAATATTAGAGACCGAGCTTTTACTCCATGAATTTGGTCACCTGCTGGGCCTGGTTAATAAAGGGTCCCCAATGATGAGCGATCATGATGACCGGAAACGCGAAGCCCATTGCGAAAATGAGGATTGTATAATGTACGCGGTAATAGACAGGAACCAGGACCAGCCCCTCAGGTATTTTGATGAAGCATGTCTTCAAGATTTGGCAGCAAACAGTCGAACAAATACGGAATAGCCTGCGATCGTTGTTTTCTTAGAAAGTTCCTCAAAACAATTGATGGTAATTGTGGCTGCAGTGCTCCTGGCGGACCCAATATTTCAAGTGGGACTAAGTTTTAACCAAGGTAGTTCCGGAACTAGCTATTTGGAAGCCGGGAAGCAACTGATTTTGCATATGCAGATAAAGGGAATTGAGCTGCCGAGTTAGGCGACTGGTGGGATGATACCGACCTGAGAAATAATCTACATTGGAGTACCAGCTCCGTTTATCGGCGTCGTAGGGATGGCATCCTGCCGTACTTCAAAATTGGGGGCAGATGTTATTACCATCGGCAAGCAGTTTTAGACTTGGTGAACAGGTTTATGAAATAGGATTCCAGCGCAGGCTGGAATCTCCTAATTTTACTAAAAAGCCATGTCATTCCAGCGCAGGCTGGAACCTCTAGTCTGTTAAATTTAAGGACCCAATAAATTCTTAAACCCAGGACAAAAAATCTTACCCCTGTCTTCCTCAGTGTGCTCCATTCCTTCCTCTGTGTCCTTCGCGGTGAAATTAACATTATGTGAAAGCCTCCGGCTTGTAAAGCGTTAAGGTTTTAACGCGGAGTGCACAGAGGAAGAATACAAAGTTCACGGAGTGCACAGCGAGCTTATGTCAGTAAGACTTGCAGGTTTGTACCTAAAAACCGCACATATCCCGATCCAAATTCTCCTTTGTTCTTCACCCTGAGATCACACTGAGATCACCCTGAGATTACCCTGAGATAGCACTGTCTTTAACCTTGCGTAAACCTGCGGGTTTTTCATAATCACACCATTTTCTGCGGGTTTATGCCACGAGGTCGGTCAAACCCGGTCAAATTCGGTCAAATCCGGTCAGAATTTCGCTGGCTTTTGAATCCTTGCGATGTTTGATCCGAGCACCACATACCGGTATAACAGAGGCGCTGATTTTTTAAACTTTTAAAGTTTACTAAAATGGCAAGATCAAAATTTAATGTATTCACCCACGGGCTGAGCGGGCGGTGGTCGGGCAGGAGATGGGGTGTACCGAAGGAAGCTGTTGGTGCGGTCGATTTATAAGGTAGCCAGGTACGTGGAATGAGGGAGCAAGGAACAAACCTGCCTGCCGGCAAGGCAGGGAACAAAGAGCAAAGATTGGGGCGGTTAAGTGGACGGGGACCTCCCTCATAGTTGACAGGTGAGGGTTGACAGCGGCTATACGGAGAGGAGCGCTACTTATCCGACTGGCTATGCATCATGCTACTGTCAACCGTCAACCGTCCACCGTCAACTGAATAAGGCTGGTGCATTACAGTCAGGGTTCAAGTCCCCAATGGTGCCGTTAGTAGATGAATCTGTCCATCGAAAGCGAAATAGGTGGTAAGTATGAAGACTCTGCTAAAAATTATTTTTTAAGTTGAGAGTTGAGAGTGGAGAGTTGACAGTTACTAAACGCTTAAAAGTTGAGGGTTGAGAGTTGAGAGTTGACAGTTACTAAACGCTTAAAAGTTGAGGGTTGAGAGTTGAGAGTTGACAGTTACTAGACGCTTAAAAGTTGAGAGTTGAGAGTGGAGAGTTGACAGTTACTAAACGATTAAAAGTTGAGGGTTGAGAGTTGAGAGTTGACAGTTACTAAACGCTTAAAAGTTGAGGGTTGAGAGTTGAGAGTTGACAGTTACTAGACGCTTAAAAGTTGAGAGTTGAGAGTGGAGAGTTGACAGTTACTAAACGATTAAAAGTTGAGGGTTGAGGGTTGAGAGTTGACAGTTACTAAACGCTTAAAAGTTGAGAGTTGAGGGTTGACAGTTACTAAACGCTTAAAAGTGGGGAGTTGAGAGTGGAGAATTGAGAGATGCTGAACGCTGGGAGAAGGCGCAGTGACCGCCGAGGCCTGTTGAATGAGGGCAATTGGCCGTGGGTATTGAATCGTCGCCTTACCCAAATTAAAATGGCATCTATTTTGTATTACTTCTGTTCATGAAAAACAGCAAGAAACATAAGATATTGGTAATAGAAGATGATGCCGACGTACTTGCAACAATAGAGTCAATCCTGACGGTTAAGGGGTTTGATGTATATACATCGTCCACCGGATTAGATGCTATGTCTTTAGTCGAAGAGAAAAAGCCAAGCCTGGTGATCACAGATATATTTCTGGGTGATGTAGATGGCCGTATCATCTGTCAGTCTATCAAAAATAATCCTCAGACGAGCCACATCCCCATCATTATTATATCTGGTAAACCCGAAATTTACAATACAATCCAGCATGTTGGTGCAAACGATGTAGTACTGAAGCCATTTAACCATGAGACGTTATTGCAAAGGGTAGAAAGGCAATTGTGTGCTTAATAACGTGGCTTCGCCCGGTAATCAGTAATCGGTGCCTTCGGACAGAAACAGGTGGCTTCGCCTGGTAATCAGTAATCGGTGCCTTCGGACAGAAAAGGGTGGCTTCGCCCGGTAATCGGTAATCGGTGCCTTCGGCCAGAAACAAGTGGC
>NZ_FUYR01000001.1:618942-2005108 GCF_900168015.1 Daejeonella lutea
GCCAGAAACAAGTGGCTTCGCCCGGTAATCGGTAATCAATGCCTTCAGCCAGAAACAAGTGGCTTCGCCCAGTAATCAGTAATCGGTGCCTTCGGCCAGTGACTAAACGCTTTAAGCGATATGGTACGTCTGCACTGATTACTGATTACTGATTACTGATTACTGATCACTGATTACTGATTACTGATTACTGATCACTGCTTACTGATCAATGATCACCGATCACTAACCCCCCTCACCAACCCCCGATAAATATTTTCTCTTCCGGACTAGGGGATACCCCCGCTTTTTCCCTCTACCATATAAAATCATCTTACACTTTGGAAAAAGCAGCGTTTTATAAATTACTGGATAAGTATATTTCCGGTGAGGCTTCTCAGGAAGAGGAGCAGCAATTGCTTAATTTTTACGGCAGCTTCAATAAATCCAGTAATGCTGATCTTTCTGACCTTGGTGAGAAAATGGAAAGTCGCATGTTGCAGGCTCTCGACTTAGATGAGCAAGTTCAGTCCAGCCGATGGAAACCTTTCGGGAAATTTGCCATAGCTGCTAGTGTAATTATGGCGGTCGCTTTATCACTATATTTTTACACTGGGAGTGAAGAAATAGAACCTGAAACCTTTGCGGAAATAGATGTAAAGAATGATATTGCTCCAGGAGATAACAAAGCTATACTGACCCTTGCCGACGGATCGAGGATCAGTCTTGATGATGCTGCGGAGGGCTTTGTTGCCAGCCAGGGAAATACTTCGATCACGAAAACAGAAGACGGACAGATTGTATATAACAAGAATGGGGGGGGAATGAGGAGTATGAATGGTTCAACGGCTGCTAATACGATCCAGACACCAAAAGGGGGAAGATACCAGATCCGACTCCCGGATGGCAGCAGGGTATGGCTGAATTCTGCTTCGACGCTGACATATCCTACAACCTTTGCAGTAACTGAACGAAAAGTTAAATTAATTGGTGAGGCATATTTTGAGATCGCGAGGAATAAAAAAGTTCCCTTCCGCGTCGAGAGTAACAATCAGACTGTTGAAGTTCTCGGGACCCACTTTAATGTTAACTCATATGAAGACGAAGCCTACATTAAGACGACACTTTTGGAAGGAAGCGTACGTATTATACTAAACTCGTCAAATCCAAAGGGAAAGCTGCTGAAACCGGGAGAACAATCCTTAACAAGTGCTTCGCAGGCTGATATTAAAGTGCAGGATACGGACATTGAAAAGGCAATTGCCTGGAAAAACGGATATTTCAAATTCAAAAACACCCCGATTAAAGACATTATGAGGGAGATTGAGAGGTGGTATGACGTGGAACTGGTTTATGACGGCAAGCTGGCTCCTGATGAATTTACAGGATATATCTCGAACGAAGTAAAGATATCCGGGGTGCTGAAAATGCTTGAAGAAAGCGGCGGGATAAAATTCAGTGTCAAAGGAAGAAAATTAAAGGTCAAATCAATTCAATAACAATTAAACGATTCACATATGATAAAAAAGAATACCAGCTAATTGATTTCTGAAAAGACCTGACAAAAAACCGCCCCGGATTGCGCCCGGAGCGGATGAATAAAGTTATGGCCTTTTTAAAAAAATCCGCAAGTACGAGATTCTATTAATTCACCAAAACAATTTAAAATGTAAAAGTATGAAAAATGTTTTACTACGCGAGTGGAACAGTTCCTGGGTAAACACCGGGGATTTTCCTAAATTGAGACTGCATTCACTTGTCTCAAATCAAACATTAAGAATCATGAAGCTAACTACCATTTTTATCCTAGTGGCTTTTATGCAAGTAAGTGCTAAAGGCTTCTCACAAAATGTTACGTTAAATGAAAAGAATGCTAATCTGGATAAGGTTTTCACTGAGATCAGAAAACAAACGGGTTACGATTTCTTATACAATACCAGGCTGCTGAGAAATACAGTTCCTGTTACTGTAAATACCAAGAACTCTTCGTTGGAGTCAGTTCTTGCGCAGGTTTTCAAAAACCAGCCTTTAACGTATTCGATCACCGAAAATACCATCATCCTGAAAAGGAAAGATGAGCGTTTTATGGAGGAAGTTTCGAAATTCTCTATTATGCCATCTGAGCGTGATAACCGGACATTTTCTGCAAGCCAGTCGGCAGGCGTAGTTTCAAACTTCGCTATCAAGGCTGAACGTATTGACGTAAAAGGTAAAGTTATTGACGGAACCGGTGAGCCATTGATCGGCGTAAGTGTACGTGTTAAAGGGTCGCAGGTTGGGGCTTCAACAGACGTACAAGGTAACTTTACAATCGATGCACCGGCTAACGCCGTTCTTGTGTTTACCTATGTAGGTTATGTAACTCAAGAGGTTGCTGTTAACGGCAGAACTTCAGTAAACGTAACTCTTGCTGAAGACCGTCAGGCTTTAAGTGAAGTTGTAGTAACAGCACTGGGTGTAACTAAAGCGAAAAGAGGATTAGGATATGCCGTTCAGGAAGTAAGAGGTGATGCATTCACTGAAGCTCGTCAGAATAACATAGCTAACTCATTAACTGGTAAAATTGCCGGTGTTGATGCAACTCAGGCAAATGCCGGTGTTGGTGGTTCAAGCCGTATCATCATTCGTGGTAATACATCATTGAATGGTAACCAGCAGCCGCTTTATGTAGTTGATGGTATGCCTATTACAAATAACAACAGGAGTGGTGGTACCAGTACTGGCGGATTGAACGTTGACCGCGGTGACGGTATTTCAAGCATGAACCCGGATGATATCGCTACAATTTCAGTACTAAAAGGTGGTGCTGCTGCAGCTCTTTATGGTAGTCAGGCTGCAAACGGAGTTATCCTTATTACCACTAAAAAAGGATCAGCACAGCAAGGTGTTGGAATTGAAGTGGTATCTGATGCTAACTTCGGTACCCCATCAGTATTTCCTAACTGGCAGTATGAATATGGACAAGGAAATGACGGTGTAAAACCGGCTACTGCTGCTGCTGCGCTAAGCTCAGGCCGTTTGTCTTACGGTGCAAAACTTGACGGCTCAATGGTAATGCAGTTTGACGGCGTGATGCGTCCTTATTCTGCCGTTAATGTAAAGCAGAATATTTTAAACTACTATCAAACACAGCGTAATTTTTCGAACACTGTGGCATTCAATGCAGGTACTGAGAAATTGAGAATGAGACTTTCTGTGAGTGACGTCCGCGCAAATGATCAGCAGCCAAACTCTAAATATTTCAGAAAGAACGGACAGGTGAATGTTACCGCAAAAATGGGTAAGAATGATTTCGTGACTGTTGAAACAAGTGCTCAATACAACGTGATCGATGCTAGTGACAGACAAGGAATCGGTTACGCAGAGATCAATGCAGCATGGCCGGTATATTTGGCTGCCAATGTTGTTGATGTGCGCAACATGCGTGGTACAGATCCTAGCCGTCCTGGTATCAATGCTGCTACAGGTAGGGAATTAGAGTGGAATCCGGTACCAGCTGCCGTAAATCCATACTATGCTGCTTACCAATTACATAATGAGGATACACAGAAGAGATTAATTGGCCGTTCAAGTGTGCAGTTCAACATCCTTCCTAACCTTTTTGTTAAGGGTACTGCAGCTATTGACAGAGCTGATTTTTCTGCTAAATTCTATGTTCCAATGACCAATCAGTTTACACCTCTTGGTTATTACCAGTCAAATATTGAGGACGATCAGAAGATCAACTTCCAGGTGATCAGCAATTACAATCAGCGTTTTGCTTCTGACAAGATCGGGCTGAATGTGTTAGGGGGTGTTCAAAAAGAAAGAAACAGAGGATTTGGAAGTACATTAAATGGTGATACCTGGGTTGTCCCTAATTTTTACAGCTTGACGAACCTTGTTAACCGAAGCCTGGTTAATGAGGGTGTTGGGGCAAATGGAACAAACTCGGTGTTTGGTGAGGTAAACCTTGATTACAATAATATCCTGTACTTAACAGTTACCGGACGCCAGGATTGGTTTTCCGTATTAAACCCTGGGTTTAACTCAATTTTCTACCCATCAGTTGGTGCAAGTTTTATTCTTTCTGATGTGGTTAAGATGCCAACATTCTTAAACTATGCTAAACTACGTTCATCATGGGCTGAAGTTGGTAGTGCTACAGTAGCTGCCGGTAGTATTAACCAGACTTATTCTGTTAATACAATAAACGCTTACGGCTTACCAACATTAAGTAATCCTACTACGTTGAACAATCCAAATATCCGCCCGGTTACTGTACAAACAATTGAAGGTGGTGCTGAATTGCAATTCCTTGACAGCCGTCTTGGATTAGATGTAAACTACTATTCCAGAAGAACCCGAAATGATATCCTTTCGCCGCCAATTTCAGCTGCAACAGGATTTAACGCAGGTCGTCGTAACCTTGGATTGGTAACCAACAAAGGCTGGGAGATCAGCTTGAATGGTACGCCGGTTAAGAAAGAGAACTTCAGCTGGGATGTGAACTACAATTTTGGTTATAACCAAAGTAAGATCGTTGAGCTGGCCGAAGGTATTGATGTACTAACAGTTGGAAGTGCGATCGGTGGCCCGACAATCATCAACGGAGTTGGCCTTCCTTACTCGACCGTAAGAGCTAACGTAATGAAGAGAGATGCAAACGGGACGTTAGTTTATAATGCAGCAACCGGTTATGAGGTTCAGGAACTTCGTGATCTGGGTGTTGGTAACCCGCCAACACAAATGGGTCTTGGAAACAACTTCCGTTACAAGAGATTCTCTTTAACAATTGATTTAGATTCTAAATTCGGTGCAGTTGGTTACAGTAACCTGATCCAGTATGCAACCCGTTTTGGTCATACTAAAGCTACTTTGCCAGGCAGAGAAGGTGGTTTAACCGTTACCGGTGTTACTGCTACTGGTGCTCCTTTCACAAAATTATGGCCAGTTGTTGACCTTGATACCTACTACAATAACTTTGGTAGTGCGTATCCTGGACAGTTTGTATATAGCACTGACTTCGTGAAATTACGTCGTGCAGTTCTTCGCTACAATTTACCGACTACCGCCCTTAAGTTTATGAGAGTGCAACAAGCCTCGATTGGTGTTACCGGTTTAAATCTTGCTATCCTTTACCAGGACAAAGCAGTTAAGGAAGCAGGTATCGATCCTGAAATCCAGGAAACTACTGGTAATGCTCAGGGAAGTCAGGGAGTTATGGCACCTAGAACCAGGAACGTTGGCTTTAACCTGAATTTAAGATTCTAATCTTTTAAATCTAAGAACATGAAAAAGACATTTTTAAAAACGATATATGCGGCGGGGGCAATTGTTCTGACCTTAGTGGCGCCATCCTGCGATACTGAAGCGCTGACCGATCTGAACAAAAACCCAAATGCGATCGAGACAAATATTCCTGAGTATTCTTTTACTGCACTTGTTTTAAACAGTGGACCGGGTCAGAATTACCGGGCTTTAGGACAAGGTATGCAATATTTCTCAAGCTATAAGGAAGTTCCAGCTACTGGTGATAAGTTCTATAACTTCAGCGGTACAGTTGGCGAATTTAATATTTATACGTCACAGTGGAACAGGGTTAATAACCTTGTTGCTATGATACCAGGGCCGGAAAATGTTAATAAACGGGCAGCTGCTGAAATTCTAAGAATTCTAGAATTTCATCAATCTACAGATCAGTTAGGCGATATGCCCTATTCAGAGGCGATGAAGGGTGATGGAAATTTAAAACCTAAGTATGATACTCAGCAAAGTATTTATATGGCAATGTTAAATGAGCTGGATGCTGCGGTAAAATCGTTTGATGCTACAAAACCAAACGTATTCGGCAATGCAGACCCATATTTCAAAGGTGATGTTGCTAAATGGAAAAAGTTTGGATACACCCTGATGCTTCGCCTGGGTATGCGTATGTCTGAAAAAGATGCAGCCAATTCGAAACTTTGGGTTGAGAAAGCTGTAGCAGGAGGTGTTATGACCGCCTTTGCAGACATCGCATATATCAAATATGCTAACGTTACTGGCCAGATGAATCCACGTGTGAATGGAATGATCACTGGTGACTTTGCAGCACCGGGTGGCGATAACGTTGAAGGAAGTAAATGGACAGCACGTTTTATCGATCACCTGAAAACAACTCAGGATCCACGTTTGCCAGTTATTTCAGTGGTATGGGTGCCATCGGGTACTACATATACAGCAAATAACACTCCGGCAACTCAGCGCGGGATGAAAGAGGGTGCGGTAAATACCAGGCCGTCAGATTTTGATACATATTCAGAGCCATCATTGCTTTACCTGGATCGTGGTTCACCGATTATTACTATGGGACCTGCTGAAGCATATTTGATCATTGCAGAAGCAGCAGCCAGAGGATGGAATGTTGGAACAACAGCAAAAGCAGCTTATGACAATGGTGTTCGTGCAGCAATGGCACAATGGGCATTATGGCCTACTGTAGCACCGCACTCAGGTGCCATCAGTACAGCTCAGGTAGATGCCTATCTTGCCGCAAACCCGTACCCAACAGCCGGTACACTGGCGCAACAACTTGAATTTATTGCTACTCAGCACTGGGTTTCTATGCTGGGCGATGATTATGAAGTGTGGTCTAACTGGAGACGTATTAAATATCCGGTATTTAACTATGCCAACTGGACTAACCAGGCCGGACAAAAAGTCTCTTACCCAGGTAACGTCACTGCTGGAAAGATGTTCAGAAGGTTCTCCTATCCAATTGCAGAGCGTAACGTTAATAACACGAATTATCTTGATGCGATAAAACGCCAGAACTTCTCTGAGGAAGCAATTGATCTTTTGCAGGGTAGAATGTGGTGGGATGTTGGTCCGGGTACAGGACAAAGCAATGTCAATTAATAGTAACCAATATGTTATCAATGTTTGTAGAAATATGAACGCACAATTAATATATTAGCATTACAATAAGGGGAGATTAGATTTAATCTCCTCTTATTGTTTAAAACCGACTCAACTAAAATTAAAAATACAATGAAACGGAGAGATCTAATCAAATACCTTTCAGTTGCCCCGATAGCGGGCGCTGCTGTGGGAACAGGGATGCCATTTGTTGCTGAGGCTGCCGCCCCGGCAAAAGCTAAAAGAGATGTTATAAAAGAACTTGGCCTGCGGACCTTTATCAACGCTGCTGGTACTTATACCACCATGACGGCATCGCTGATGCACGAAGAAGTTGTTGATACAATTAATGAATCGGCAAAGCATTTTGTGATGATCAATGACGTTCAGGATAAGGTTGGTGAAAAGATCGCTGCTATTTGTCATGCAGAATCAGCCATGGTCACCGCAGGATGCTGGTCGGCACTTGTTTTAGGTACGGCTGGTGTGCTGACCCGTATGGATCGTAAGAAAGTTGCGCTGCTGCCAGACGTAAGCAGCTTTGATAAAAACGAAGTGATCGTTCAAAAATCACACAATGTTGGATATGTTCATGCCTTAACAAACACCGGGATCAAACCCGTTGTGGTTGAGACAGCTGAAGAGCTTGAAAGAGCAATAGGACCAAAAACCGCGATGATGTATTTCCTTAACGCTGTAGCGCCAGAAGGAAAGATTCAGCACCAGGAATTTGTTGCGATTGCAAAAAAGCATAATATTCCTACCCTGATTGATATTGCTGCCGACATTCCGCCAGTTGAAAACCTTTGGAAATATACCGATATGGGCTTCGACCTGACGTGTATCTCAGGGGGTAAAGCCATTCGCGGTCCGCAAAGTGCCGGCTTGCTTATTGGTAAGAAAGACCTTATTGCCGCAGCCCGATTAAGTGCTCCGCCAAGCGGCGGAAATATCGGCCGTGGTATGAAAGTAAATAAAGAGGAAATCCTGGGAATGTATGTCGCCCTTGACAAATATGTAAACCAGGATCATGAAAAAGAACAAAGAGAATGGGATGCTCAGGTGGCTACGATCACCAATGCTGTTAAAAAAGTTGATGGGGTGACTACAGCAGTAACCGTTCCACCAATTGCTAATCATACGCCGAAGATCACGGTTTCCTGGGACCAGACAAAAGTTAAAGCTACACCGAGAGCCATCATGAAAGCCCTTCAGGACGGAAACCCGTCAATTGAGACTATGGGTGGCCGTGACGGAATTGATATTACTGTGTTCATGCTTAAACCGGGTGAAGAGAAGATCGTAGCTAAACGGTTGCAGGAGGAGCTGGCGAAGGCTGCGGCGGTATAAGAAGAGGGTTGTTAGGTGTTAGGCATTAGGCTTTAGGCTTTAGGACTGACCCTAACGCCTAATACCTAACTCCTAATACCTAACTCCTAATACCTAACCCCGAATACCTAACGCCTAACACCTAACGCCTAATACTTAACAACTAAGGCCCAATCATTTAACGATAACTTATGCACAAAAGAATAACACTTCTATTTCTTTCCGGGCTCCTCATGCTCTCCAGTCTCGTTCATGGCCAAGCCCTTCCCGCGGCGAGAACCTACGCTATGCTTATCAAAGGCGGACATGTGATTGACGCTAAAAATAAGATCAACGAAGTGATGGACGTTGCCATTCAGAATGGCAAAATCGCAGCGGTAGCTAAGAATATAGATCCTGGACTGGCTTCACAGGTTGTGAACGCTACAGGTATGTACGTAACGCCAGGACTCATTGATCTTCATGCCCACGTTTTTGCCGGCACAGAGCCTGATCATGCGTACAGCAACGGCAGCAGCGCACTTCCTCCGGATGGCTTTACATTTCGCGCTGGAGTTACTACCGTAGTCGACTGCGGTGGGGCAGGATGGAAGTCCTTTCCAACATTCAAGAAAAATATTATCGACCAGTCGCGAACCAGGGTGTTATCATTTTTGAATATCGTAGGAGAAGGCATGCGCGGTGAGGCTGTATATGAACAGAATGTTAATGATATGGATCCTAAAAAGGCAGCTGAAACAGCGCTGGCCAATAAGGAACATATCGTCGGATTCAAGCTCGCACATTTCCATGATTCAAGCTGGGTGCCGGTGGAACGACTCCTACAGGCGGGCAAAACAGCGAACATGCCTGTAATTGTTGATTTCGGTGGTCATGACAGTCATGCTCCTCTTTCCATTGAAAAATTATTCACCCAATATCTCCGTCCGGGGGATATTTATACACACGTATATACAGAGTTAAAACGCCGCGATCCTGTAGTTGATCTTAAAACTCGTCAATTGCGGCCTTTTGCATTGCCGGCACAAAAGAAGGGGATCATCTTCGACGTTGGATTTGGTGGCGGAAGTTTCAACTTCAATCAGGCTATTCCATCTATAAAAGCTGGATTTCTTCCAAATACCATGGGGACAGACTTACACATCGGCAGCATGAATGGAGCTATGAAAGACCAGTTAAATGTACTTTCTATCTTCCTGGCCATGGGCATGGATATCCCTGGAGTTATTGCCAGAAGTACATGGGCACCGGCACAGGCAATCAAACGCGAGGAGCTCGGAAATTTATCCGTGGGTGCAATTGCGGATGTTGCTGTTATCAGTGTTCGCAAAGGTAAGTTCGGTTTCAGGGATATAGAAGGTAACAGGCAGGACGGCACGCAGAAATTGGAGTGCGAACTGACCGTAAAAGGTGGCAGGGTAGTCTATGATTTGAATGCGATAGTGGGAGCCCCGTCAAGGTAAGTTGTACGTTATACGTTATACGTTCTACGTTGCACACGAACCCAGGTGCTAAAATGTATGTCATAAGTGATACGTTTAGCAATTGTGGTTTACGATAAGAAGAATTAAAGCTGATAATTGAACTCGAAACTTTCAACACTTAATTACGTGGACACAGAACGTAAAGATTAAAAACTACAAATCGAAACGTACAACTCAGATGATTAGATCCAAAAGACAATTTCCCCCGGTACTGGCAATACCTCTTTTTCTGGCAGTCGTGCTTGCGGCTTGTAGTCCGGCCAAAGAAACGACAGACCTTTCTGGTAGTGCGGATAGCCTGTTAGCCGATTTCAGAGTTGCACCTCAGGGTGATACAAGTATCTCAAACAGAAAATTTGAGCAGGTTCCGTCAATTGCTGCCAGTGCAGATGGTAAGGTAATTTATGTTGCGTGGTACTCCGGGGGGCCTGCCCCTGGTCCCGGCAATTTTGTTACAGTTTCAACCAGTAAAGATAATGGGGAATCATGGGTTAATGACCAACTGGTTGTATACCCGAAGTCTGGTTCAACGCGGTTTTTTGACCCTGCGCTCTGGCGGGATGATAAAGGTCAGGTGCGCTTATATTATGGTTCCGCAAATGATAGCCTGTTATGGGATGGTTTCGGTGGAGTGAATTCTGTAGATATTAGTTTGGCAGGATCGGCTATTAAATATGCGAACCCTTTGCGGCTGGTTGATGGTGTTATGAGTAATAAGCCCATTTACATCGCCGCGAAAAAGCTTACGTTGATGCCGGTGTATGTGGACAAGGCTCCAAAACCCGATAGCGCCGATGTGAAATACCCACAAAACGGAGCTTTCATATATTCAAACGATCAAAGCGGACTTAAACTATACTCAAAAATTGTTTTGCCTGATTCAATTCGAATACACGACGAGCCGCAAGTTGTTGAAGTTTCTTCCACTGGGAATTTACTTACGCTGCTAAGGACTACTAAAGGAATATACTCGGTGAGCAGCTCTGATTACGGAAAAACCTGGTCGGAACCTCAGCCATTTACCGCCTCCGGGCCGACAACATCGAGCCGGTTTTACATTGGCAAGCTTGCTTCAGGAAACTTATTGCTTGTGTCGAACAACAGCACTACACGGAATAACATGACTGCTTCAATATCAAAGGATGGTGGGAAAACATGGCCTTACCAATTGCTTCTTGATGCGAGAGAAAATGTTTCATACCCCGACGCAGATCAAACTCCGGACGGAAACATTCATGTAGTATTTGATCGCGATAGAACAGGAGCAAAGGATATTTTGTATTTCCGTTTTACTGAAGAGGATGTGCTGAAGGGATTGGAGGGGAATGTGTTTAAGAGGAGAGTTAACGGGAAATAAACCGTGGCTGCGCCCTTGTTTGAGTGACTTCGCCCGGTAATCAGTTATCAGTGGCTGCGCCCGGTAACTAGACGCTGTGTTTTACGAGGCTGGGCCCTTATTTAAGTGGCTTCGCCCAGTAATCAGTAATCGGTGGCTTCGGCCAGTGACTAAACGCTGTCAACGCAGTGGGTAAATTTGCACTGATTACTGATCACTGATCACTGATTACTGATCACTGATCACTGATCACTGATTACCGATTACTGATTACCGATTACTGATCACTGATTACCGTATACTGATTACAGATTACCGATTACTGATCACTGATTACCGTATACTGATTACTGATTACCGATTACCGATTACTGATCACCGATTACTGATAACTGAATACCGATCACCAAACTCATGAATAAAAACATCCTTTGCTGCGATTGGGGAACCAGCTCATTCAGACTTCGATTAGTTGACGTCTCAGATTACCGTGTAATCGCAGAACACTTATCTTCTGAAGGAGTTGCCGCTACTTTTAGTTCTTGGCAGGCTGCAGGCTCCGATGACAGGTTCAACTTTTATGCTTCGAAATTGCTTTCAGCCATCAGCCAATTGTCACAAGATCAAAATATTAATCTTTCCGGTATTCCCGTAATTGTTTCCGGTATGGCTTCCTCGTCTATTGGGATGGAAGAGATTCCTTATGCCATGGTGCCCTTCAGTCTCGATGGCAGCAGTATGTCGTCCAGGGTAATTGAAAATTTTAATTGTAATGGCGGCTCATTAATTATTGTTTCGGGTGTTAAAACCTCCGATGACGTAATGAGAGGGGAGGAGGCACAACTGATCGGCTTGCTCAGCCTGGATGAGGCTCCAGGGGCTGACGGGGAAAAATCAATTTTTGTATTTCCCGGCACACATTCAAAACATATGATGGTGAATGGGGGAATTATGACAGGGTTTAAGACCTACATGACAGGTGAGATCTTCAATATTATGTCGCAACACAGCATTTTGAAAGATTCCATTAAGGTTTCTTCAAATCTGACCGATCCTGGCAACCAGGATGCCTTTGCAAAGGGTGTTGAGCATTCTGGTGTATCTAATGTTCTTAATACATTATTTTCAGTCCGCACAAATCAGTTATTTTCCAAATATTCAAGGGAGCAAAACTCGTTGTTTTTAAGCGGTCTGCTTATTGGTACTGAACTACGGGAGCTTAAGAAAGATAACTTCGGCAAATTAATAATTTGCAGCGGCAAGCATCTGTATGAGCATTACAGGATTGCGGCAGGGATACTTGATTTAGCAAAAAACATTACTTTTATTCAGCCGGAGCTGATAGATAAAGCTACTATTGCCGGGCAGGTGCGAATTTTTAATTCAGTAAGTAAATTCAATGAATAGCATGGGATTTTCATGGGAGGCATTTCAAAAAGTGCCGGTTGTGGGTATAGTAAGAGGTCTTACATTCGATGAGATCAAGGAGATCTTGCCGTTATATATTTCCGCAGGTTTAACTACCATCGAAATTACGATGAATACCCATGCTGCGACAGATATCATTCGATATACAGTGGACAGTTACGCAGGTCAGCTTAATGTGGGAGCCGGAACTGTTTGCGATGAAAGGGGCTTGGAGCAGGCACTTGCTGCCGGTGCTCAATTCATCGTTACTCCGATAATTAGTGAGAATGTAATCAGAAGCTGTGTGAAGAGCGATATTCCGATCTTTCCCGGAGCATTTACACCAACCGAAATTTATCGCGCCTGGGAATGTGGCGCGTCTATGGTTAAAGTTTATCCAGCAACTTCGCTGGGTTCAGGCTATATCAAAGATGTCAAGGCTCCATTGAATCATATTAAACTCATGCCCACCGGAGGGATCAATAAAGACAATATTGGGGAGTTTATGAAGGCAGGGGCTGAAGGTTTAGGTGTGGGGAGTCAACTTTTTGATAAAGAGCTAATAAAGAGTAGAGATTGGAAAGGGCTGGAGGGGCATTTTAGGTTGTTTGTGGAGTGTTTTGTGGGTGAGGATTAGTGATCTGTAGTCGGCCTGCCTGCCGGTAGGTAGTTAATTAGTAATCAGTAATCACTAATCAGTTTGACTGGTGCATACGTACCAATCGACAACCGCAAAGTCATTACTTGTTTATGGAAAAGAGATTTGTAATCAGTGTTCAGTAATTAGTAATCAGTGAACAGTAATCAGTAATCGGTAATCAGTAATCAGTAATCGGTAATCAGTAATCGGTAATCAGTGCTGACGTACCATAAGCTTACAGCGTTCAGATACTGTCCGAAGGCACAGATTACTCATTACCTGGCGCAGCCTCTTAAAACACAGCGTCTAGTCACTGGGCGAAGCCACCGAATACTGATTACTGGGCGAAGCCACTTAAATGAGGGCGAAGCCACTTAAATGAGGGCGCATCCACTGAGCGTCCCCGAATAATAAAATGTATAATCATTAAACCAATACCGTTTTAAATGAAGATAAAAAACTATCGTTGGATCATAGTAAGCCTCCTGTTCACCGGAACGGTAATTAACTATCTTGACCGACAGGTGATCGGCCTGCTAAAACCTACCCTGGAAGCAGAATTTAGTTGGTCTGAATCTGATTTTGGAAGTTTGATGTCCGCATTTTCGTTTGCTTATGCGATAGGACTGCTAATCTCCGGGAAGTTCATCGATAAGGTAGGCACTAAAATAGGCTATAGTGTAGCTGTTGTTGTCTGGAGTGTCGCTGGAATGCTTCATGCCGCAGCCAGATCGGTAACAGGGTTTGGAATTGCAAGGGCTGCTCTGGGTATAGGCGAGGCCGGTAACTTTCCAGCCGCAGTTAAAGCTGTTTCAGAGTGGTTTCCCCGGAAAGAGCGTGCGCTGGCAACTGGAATTTTTAATTCAGGAACAGCGGTTGGCAGTGTCGTCGCTCTGATATTGGTACCGTTGATCATGCAAAGTTATGGCTGGCAGGGTGTGTTTGTAATCACCGGTGCTTTAGGGTTCATATGGCTGGCATTCTGGTTATTCTTTTACGAAATACCCAGTCGGCAGAAACGTCTGACTAAAGACGAACTTTTATATATTGAAGGTGACAAAGAGGATGAATCGGGCACTCAAATCCAGGCAAAAAGTTCAGCTTCGTGGGTAAAGCTATTTTCCTTGCGGCAAACATGGGCTGTCATCACTGGTAAACTGTTGATTGATCCAATCTTCTGGTTTTTCGGGATCTGGCTGCCTTCTTATTTTTCAGCCGCGTTTAACCTCAACTTGAAGGTCATAAGTTGGGAATTGATGACTATTTATGCTGCAACCACCGTTGGAAGCATCGCCGGAGGCTATTTTTCCTCTGTTCTCATCAAAAACGGCTGGCCTACCTTGAAAGCAAGAAAGGGTGTATTGTTGATTGTTGCAATACTTGAATTAATCATCATGATTGCGATTGCCCGCTTTGTCACTGATAAATGGGTTGCCGTTGGCCTGATCGCGGTAGCTGTGGCAGTTCACCAGGCCTGGGCCACTAACGTGTTTACAATGGCTTCTGATATGTTTCCAAAGGAAGTGGTCAGTTCCGTTGTGGGGATTGCGGGAATGTCTGGGGCTGTTGGTGGCATACTTTTCCCATTGCTCGTCGGGAAGATACTTGATATATACAAAGCCGGAGGAAATCTTACAGGAGGCTATAATGTAATATTTACCATATGCGGTATAACCTATCTGGTAGCCTGGACTATTATTCATTTATTAACCAGAAGGGCTCCCAAAATAGAAAAGCTCGCAACATAAACTGGTACTAAGGCTTTAGGGATCAGGTGTTAGGGCTGACCTAAAGCCCTAATTTTCCTCACTTAATCATTATCTCTAATCCCAAATACAAATTATATGAATTCACTTTTTATTCAAAATCTTAAAAACAACGCGAGAAGAATCGCCCTAGCCTTAATCCTTACGGCACCCATTTTTATTCAATCTGCCAAAGCCCAGCTATACAACTTCACCGAAGAGCAGATGAAAAGCTTTACTGCTACAAATCCTTTTGGTCGTTTTCCCGGGGGACGTCCCATGATCCCTGACGCCGTACTGGATACTTTCCGTCAAATGCAAATCCAGGTGGTAGAGGCGGTAGGTTCTATCCCACGGGAATATGCCAATCAATATGAAGCAGGTTGGAAAACACTGCAGCCAAACAAAAAGCTTTATGGGAGAGCATTTACTGTGCAGTTTATTCCTTCAAGGCCTGACCTGGTTGCAGGTATGCAGAGCGAGGCAACGAAAAACAACTTCACCGGACTGAGGAACCAGACCACGATTGACATGCTGCAAAAAAATGACCTTGTCGTTGTCGACCTCTTTGGCAAAGTACAGGGCGGTACTTATGTTGGCGATAAGCTTGCTTACTACATTTATAAAACAACAGAGACAGGTGTTGTGGTCGATGGCGGGATTTATCTGCTAGAGAACATGGCACAAAGCGGCATGCAGGCGTTTTATAGAGGAACTTATCCTGGACCCTTGAGTAACGCAACCGTTTCCGGCATAAATGTACCGGTGAGAATTGGAAATGCTATAATCATGCCCGGCGACCTCATTATCGGCGATCAAGATGGAATCCTGGCCGTTCCACCACAATTTGTTTCTGCAGTAATAAAAAATGTAATCCGCGATCGTCGGAGAGATGTGTGGATGAAAAAAGCATTTGATTTGAAACGATTTAAATCGAGTGATATTTATGGTCGTCCGAAAGATCCGGAGCTGCTGAAGCTGTTTGAAGAGTATTTGAGGACGGGGGATGCGAAGTTGCTGCCGAAATAAATAAGATTAAAACCAATAACTAATAACGTACTGTTTAAATGAAGGCCTTTAACATCATATTCTGTATCCTCTTTTTGATATCCGCCGGGCTCCAATACAATGATCCGGACCCGTATTTATGGATACCTATTTATCTATACGGTGCATTTTTATGTTTCAAAGCTTACCAGGGAAAATACTACCCTAAGGCCTACATCGCCGGAATCGTAGTATCTATTGCTTATGGGGTATATCTCTTTTTCGATAAGTATGGTGTGCTTTCCTGGCTAAATGAGCACAATGCAGAGAATATAGCCCAGAGCATGCAAGCTTCAGCTCCCTGGATTGAAGAAACACGTGAGTTTTTCGGTTTGTTGATCCTGGTGATTGTCTTATTAATCAATTACACATCTTACAGAAGAAAGAAGAATTTCTGATTTTATTAGAGTTACAGTTTGGCTAGGATGAGCTCACCCGACGGGTTTTCAAATTCCTCATTAATATCGATTTAATTATTTCAAAATGAAACGTAGTTTTATAATACTCATAGCTGTAATGGCAATTTCGGCTAAGCTTTTCGCTCAGCAAACCGACGAAAAACTAGCTCCTATATTGACTGTCCCGCGCTCGTATACTGTTCTCAAAACATCCCAACCATTAACTATAGACGGTAAAAATGATGACGCCGCTTGGGCTAAAGCTGCCTGGTCTGAACCCTTCGAAGATATTGAAGGTAAACCTGAGAAGAAGCCAGCAACATCGACCCGCTTTAAGCTTTTGTGGGATAATGAGAACCTCTATGTTTACTGCAGGTTCGATGAAGAGCATATTTGGGCTACACTAAAGGAGCATGACCAATCCATATTTCAGGATAACGCGCTTGAGATGTTTATCGATCCGGACGGAGACACCCATAATTACATGGAATTTCAGATCAATGCATTTTCCGCGGTGTGGGATCTTCTTTTAAATAAGCCGCCCCGTAACGGTGGGCCGAGTATTACCGACTGGGATATAAAAGGCTTGAAAAAAGCTGTCTATATTGATGGAACGTTAAATAACCCTTCTGATAAAGACAAATTCTGGGGCATTGAATTGGCTGTTCCGTTGAGAACTTTCCGTTTCGGTGGAAACAGCACGATGCCAAAAGTTGGGAGCACCTGGAAAATGAATATTACGAGGGTACAAAGAGAAGTGGATATTAAGGAGGGGGCATATGTGAAACGTCTGGGAACCAACGGCAGGCCGATGCAACCTGGTTATAGCTGCTGGTCTGTTCCGGGGATAATCAATTTTCATTACCCGGAAAGGTGGGGAGTGGTGCGGTTCGCCGATGAGAACGAGACCAACCTGCAATTTCTGAATGAAGAGGGTGAAAAACTCAAACTCAGCCTGTGGAAATACTATTATTTGCAGCAGGATTATAAAGCTAAAAATGGCAAGTACGCCCCGACTTTGGAAATGCTTAAAAAGGATTTTCCTGGTGTAAGTTTTGCTGATTCGCAGTTGATCAAGCTCGTAGCAACAGACTTACAGTTCGTACTTCAGGCAGAAAGCGCCAAACTAAAAATTGCATATTCAGTCGATCACGAAAGCAAATTTGTCTCCAAAATGTTGCCTTAAAATTTCTGATCCCCGTTAACATGTATTTTAAAAAAATGTTTTAGGATTTTTTTGCGCATTAATATCGCTTTAAATACCTGTTTATAAGGTAGTTTCGTTGGTATAATATCATTAATCTTTAAACATTTTAGGACTTCTGTAAATATTTGACATAATGAAATAAATGTTTACTTTAGGAATGCCGAACGATTACGTTATGCTGATATGGGTATTACGTGAAAATGAGGCGAAACAATTAATTATTTATACCTAACACAAAAAAAGTTTTATGATGAAAAAAATTTACAAACTAGTCGTGTTACTGTTACTTTGCCAGACCTACGTGTTTGCGCAAAATATCAGCGTAACCGGTAAGGTTACTGACTCTGACAATCTGCCCCTTCCAGGCGTAAGCGTGAAGGTTAGCGGATCCGCTCAGGGTGTAAGTACTGACGCTAATGGTAATTTTACATTGTCAGTTCCAGGAACAGGAACTCTTGTATTTACCTCTATTGGCTTCGTAACACAAACCGTTCCTGTGCAAGGCCGTACCACTCTGAACATCAGAATGGCTAACGACTCACAGCAGCTGGAAGGAGTTGTAGTTACAGCTTTGGGTATCGAAAGATCTCAAAAGAGCTTGACTTACAACACCACAAACATCTCTGCAGAGGAGCTAAACGCTGTTAAGGGAGCAAACGTCCTTAACTCATTAGCAGGTAAAGCTGCGGGTGTGTTCGTCACTCAGGGTAATGGTGGTCCGGGTTCTTCTCCGCGTGTAATCATTCGTGGTAACAAATCAATTTCTCAGGGAAATCAGCCGCTGTATGTTGTTGATGGTATTCCTATGGGATTCTCTGATTTTAACCAGGAAGATGTAGAAAGCTTACAGGTCCTTCAAGGTCCTTCAGCTTCTGCGCTTTATGGTAGCCAGGCAGCGAATGGTGTTATTATGATCACTACCAAAAAAGGTAAATTGGGATCTGTTAACGTGGATTTCGCAAGTACTGCAATGTATGACAAACCATTGTTATTGCCTGATATCCAGACTGACTTTGGTGCTGGTCTAAACGGCGCTGTTGTTTCTACTCCTATTAACGATAGCTGGGGACCTAGAATTTCTAACGGAAGCGAAGATCACGTTAAAGATTTTTTTAGGACCGGAGAAAACTATATCAACAGTTTGTCCGTAAGTAGTGGTAATGCAACTCAGAGAATTTATTTCTCATACGCTAACACTCAGAACAAAGCTTTGATACCAGGATACGATTATACTCGCCACAACGTAACCCTCAGAGGAAACACCAGTCTTTTCAAAGACAAGGTAGCTCTGAATGGCGGTATTAATTATATCAACAACAATACCCAAAATGTTAACGGTAACGGTTGGACTGATAGCCCGATGTTTGGATTATATTTATTTCCTGTTAGTGATAACATGGCTAAATACAGTGCGAATAATGGTACGGTTTGGAATGCAACCCGTGGTTTATGGGATCAAAACTGGCCTTATATTAAAAATGAGCACAGTTCAAACCAAAATCCATATTGGTTAGTAAACTTCCGTCAAAACGAAAACTTGGGTAACCGTACGGTTATGAATGTCGGTGCAAAATGGAATATCACTAACTGGTTGAATTTCTCTGCAAGGGAGACTTATACATTGCGTGATGGAAATACTGAAACCCGCGTTTATGCTGGTGCAGAGCCAATCAACTACGGTGCTAATGGTGCTTATGCCAGAGGTTTTAGTGGAAGCAGCGACTTTTACACTGAGTTATTATTGAATGCCAACAAAAACTTCGGTCAGAACATTACATTAAATGCTTCTGCAGGTTTCATCAACTCTCAGGGAAGAGCTCAAAGTGTTAGTTTGTCTAACAATGGTTCAGCGAATACACTTGCTTATCCAAATGCATTTTCTGTACAGGGATTAAATGGTACTACCGGACAATTCAACTCTTCTGAAGCATTGACCAAATATTTGGAGCAAGCTGTGCTTGGAACTGCTTCAATTGGATGGAAAGAAACGTTATTCTTAGACGTAACTGGAAGAAATGAGTGGAGCTACACAGTAGATAAGCCATTCTTCTACCCTTCAGTTGGTTTAGGTTACATCCTTACTGAAACAATCGGATCTAATGATATTCTTTCTTTTGCAAAGATCCGCGGTTCTTATGCTGAAGTAGGTAACTCTCTACCAAGAGGTGCTAACAATAGAAATCCATACTACAGTCTTGCAAACAACGAAAACATCAATGGTAGAGGAAGCTTGCCGTTCTTTAGCGGTACTGATACAGCAACCTTAACTCCTGAGCGTACTAAATCATGGGAGATTGGTGCAGAAGTTCGTTTGTTAAAAGACAAATTCAACTTAAGTGTTACTTACTATAACGCATTAACTGATGATCAGGTAATTTCAATCACTGCTCCGTCAGGTGCTGGTGCAACGAACTTCTTCATCAACGGTGGTTCTGTATTGAACAAAGGAATTGAAGCTGGTTTAAGTTACAATGGTAAATTCGGTGCTGTAAGCTGGACTCCTAGCTTTAACTTCTCGAAAAACGTAAATGAGATTAAATCTCTTAGCCCATTATTGTCAGCTGACCGTTTCGTTCTTGCTGGTGGTAACAGGTTAGTTCACTCATGGCTTGCTCGTCCGGGAGGCGCGCTTGCGGCAGGTCGTACCCCGGCATTCATGGACATGTATGGTAAAACTTACGTGAGAGATGCTGCTGGAAATATTACCTACAATGCGACTACAGGATTGCCGATCATTTCCCCTGTCGATAACCAATTCGTAGGAAATGCTAACCCAGATTTCTTGTTAAACATGAACAACCAGTTCGCTTACAAGAGATTCACTTTATCATTCCTTGTTGATGGTCGTTTCGGCGGACTTACTTCTTCATCTACTGAGCAGTGGTTAGACTACAAAGGTTTATCACAACGTTCAGGTGATGCACGTAACTCATCTGATGGCCTTATGGATATTGGTGGTCCAAAAAGAGTTAGTCCTGAACTTTATTATTCTTTCATTTCTGCAAAAGCAGATGGTGGAGCTTTAGCTGACGCTTACCTTTTTGACACAACTAACATCCGTTTAAGAGAGCTTGCTCTTGGATTCACATTGCCTAAGTTTACTAATGCAGTTAGAAACATGAGCTTAACTTTAGTTGGAAGAAACTTATTCTTCTTCCATAGAGAAGCACCGTTCGATCCTGAATTGGCTAACGGTACTGGTGATGGTGGTCAAGGTTTTGAATCATTCCAAATGCCTTCTGCAAGATCTATAGGATTAACCTTAAGAGCAGGACTATAATAAAAATTAGAAACGAGAAAAAAATGAAAAGAACATTAATTAACAACGGTTTTAAACTACTCAGTTTAGGATTATTACTTTCAGTAGCATCTTCTTGTACGGACAAGATGGAAGGCATCAATGAAAGTAACCTGAAAAACATCGCTCCGGATGATTTAAAAATGGATGCGAATGAGGGAGGTTTCCTTCTTCCGGCTATGATCAGGGCGGTTAACCATCCAGGTACAAGTAATCAAACGCAGCAAAACTTGCTGGCTGAGTCTTACGCAAATTACCTGGAGGCTCCAAGTAACTTCCTGGGTAACGTAAATACAACAACCTATGCAACCAAGGGTATTTCCTGGACTGGTGCATGGACTATTCCAACGAATGGTATCATGAACAACTGGCTGCAAATGAAAAAGAACGGATTCGATACCAAGTATCCCGATCTTTATGCAATTGCACTTATCCTTAAAGTTGCCGGCGGACACCGGATCATTGATACTTATGGAGTTTATCCATATGTAGAATATGGTTTGACTGCTGAGCCTAAATGGAATTCACCGAAGGAAGCATATACGCAGATGTTTAAAGATCTGGATATTGCTGTAGCTTCATTACTTGCTGCGGAAAAAGCAGATCCGAATGCTGATAATATCCGTTTCAAAAAATGGGATCCGTCGACATTTGCCGGTGACTACGTAAAATGGACAAAGCTTGCAAACACGCTACGTTTACGTCTGGCCATGCGCCTTTCTGGAACTGCTGATGCAGGTATGGCTAAAACTGAAGGTGAGAAAGCAGTGCTTGCTGCTAACGGTGGATTACTTGATGAAAACACTGGTCATTGGTCAGTATTATCAGCAGATGGTGTTAACGGTCACTTTACCATGACTAACGCATGGTCTGATACCCGTATCTCTGCAGCTGTAGTTACATACCTTGAAGGCTTTGGTGACCCAAGACTTCCTGTATACGCTCTTCAGGCAACTGATCCAGCGGTAGCAGGTACTTACAGGGGAATTCGTCCTGGAGTAGATCGTCCTACGAAAGTTATCTATGAAAACTACTCTAAATATAACGTAGCATCAAACACTCCAATGAAACAAGTGGACGGTTCAGAAAGTTATTTCTTGAGAGCTGAAGGTGTATTGAAAGGATGGAACATGGGTACTGGAACTGTGCAGTCGTTCTACGAAGCGGGAATTAGAGCTTCATTAAAATTGAATGGTGCGCCTGAAGGTAATTACCTTAACAGTACTTCAATGCAATTAGCTTATGTAGATCCAAAAAGACCAAATAACCAATACGACAGCCCTAGATTGTCTGACGTAACTGTTAAATGGAATGATGCTGCGACTAACGAACAAAAATTGGAAAAGATCATCACACAAAAATGGATCGCTTTGTTCCCAGAAGGAGCAGAAGCATGGTCTGAGTTCAGAAGAACTGGTTACCCTAAGCTGTACCATATCATGGCGCCAGCTAATCCGCTTCTTCCGCTTGGAACATTTATTAACCGTGTGACTGTTCCGGCTGTTCAGGCTGCTGCAAGTCAGGCACAATATAATGCTGCGGTTTCTGCCTTCCTTGGAGGTAAAGATGACGAAACAGTAAAATTGTATTGGGCTAAATAAGTACAAAACTCGTCTAATTTTGAAAGCCCCCCGAAATATCGGGGGGCTTTTTTTATGTTATAGCAAACCTGATAGTGTATTTCTTGTTTTTTTTTATAGAATTGCATTATAATAATCAATATACACTACGTCATGCCAAAAAAGTTAAGCCAGATACTCGCCATTACTGCCTGTACATTCATCATCGCCTGTGGAACTTCTACAAATGAACGCGGAATAGCATCAACTACTACTGACCCGAGTGCTAAAGGAAGCGCTTATAGAAGTTATGACGGTTTTGCCCCTGCAACCAACAATACACCTGCAGCTGCTGCTGCACCTGGCGCAACTACAACAGTTCCGGCTGCCGATACAGTTTTATCTGCGACTCCTGTTACAGGAACAGTTCCTGTCGCTGGTACTGCTGCAGTAACGCCGGCAACAACATCAACAACTCCAGCTAAGCCAGCTGCTACAGCGAAACCAGCCGCGGCGGATGATGGTGGAGATATCAAAAAAGGGGAAGCACTTATTTCCAAATCTGACTGTGTTGCTTGTCATAAAGTTGATGTGAAGGTTTTAGGTCCTGCCTACAAGGATGTGGCTGCTAAATATCCCAATAATGCTGCAACTGTAAATCAACTGGTAGAAAAAGTTAAAAAGGGTGGTAGCGGTGTTTGGGGACCTGTTCCAATGTCACCACACCCTGCCTTGTCTGACGACGATGCAAAGGCGATGGTGAGGTATATACTTTCGCTTAAGTAGCGGAAGAGTAATCAGTGATCAGTAATCAGTAATCAGTCATCGGTAGGGATCGGAGAGGCATATCGTTTTGGAAATGCTTTTTTTTAATTACAGAAGGATTCTGATTTGTTGATCATTGAGTTAAGCATTTTGCCAATTTCATTATATTGTGATATTAGGTCATCACCCATTTCGCGCGATATATAAAGGCAGTCGACAGATACTTCGAGCCAGTGCTGAGTTTCTAACTGCTCTCCGTCTGCATCAGTGAGCTTGCTTACAAAATGCCGGGGATACTTTCGCTTAGCCCATGATTCGGCTATTTGAGCACCCACGGATCTTGATGATCTACGCATTTGATCTGTCAATGAATACCGTTCTTCTTTCGGAAACGAATGAGTGATCTCGAATACCTTTTTAGATAAGACTCTAGCAAGCCTATAAACATGCAGGTCCTTGTAGCTCTGAACATATTCCATTTCTAAATCTACGAACAGCCTGCTAACGGACCTAAATTTTACCGTTCCATCAATACTATCAACGCACGGCGTCTTTTGCCACTTTTGAAACCATTCTCCACCTATACACTTATTACCTCCGTGGACAGACCGATTACCTGCCGGCAGTCAGGCAGATTACTGATTACTGATTACCGATCACTACCCGCGACAAAACTGTAACATAATTACTATGTAATTGCTGACCCCGCCAAAGAGTTATATATTGCATATAATTAAATTTTAGCTGGGGCGTTAAAGCCCATGTTTAACGTCTATTAATTCTATTGGCATTTTGAAAGCTATACACATAGTACCCCCGAGGACTTCAATCAAAACTGCTCTTCTATCGCTTTGTTTATCAACCGGATTCTTCGCCTGTCAGGCACAAAATACTGACAAGGACTTGTTTAGGTCATCGGCATTTACTCCATTGAAAAGTTTCCCGAGCGGGGTTGAAGGCCCTGCTGTTAATGCATCGGGTACTGTTTATGCAGTCAATTTTGGCAAACAGGGAACTGTTGGGCAGGTGACCCAAGGCGGTGAGGCAAGCCTTTTTGTAGCATTACCTGCGGGTAGTATTGGAAACGGTATACGGTTTAACAGCAAAGGGGAGATGTTCATTGCCGATTATACAAAGCATAATATCCTTAAGGTAAATATGCTTACAAAGGAGGTAAGTGTTTTTGCTCACAATGCCAAGATGAGTCAACCCAATGATATTGCTATTGACAGCAAGGATCGTTTATATGCCAGTGACCCAAATTGGAAAGCGAGTGCAGGGCGAATTTGGAGCATAGATACAAACGGGAAGTTTAAATTGCTTGATACTATGGGGACCGCAAATGGTATTGAAGTCAGCCCCGATGATAAACGCTTATATGTGAATGAATCTGTTCAACGTAAAGTTTGGGTTTATGATCTTTCGGCAGATGGAGCAATCAGTAATAAGCGGCTATTTCATGAATTTCCTGATTTCGGCATGGATGGTATGCGTTGTGACGTAGACGGTAACCTTTATATTTCACGACATGGCAAAGGTACAGTCGTCAAGCTTTCCCCTGCAGGTAAGGTTTTGCAGGAAATTAAACTCATTGGCAAGCTTCCGAGTAATGTCGCTTTTGGTGGTCCGGACGGTCGCACGATGTATGTAACACTACAGGATAATGGTAACCTTGAGAGCTTCCGTGTGGACAAACCCGGCCGCGAATGGAATATGCAAAAGAAGAAATAATAACATAAATCAATCTAATAGAATATTAAAATGAAAACAGAAAGAAGATCGGTATTAAAGAAATTATTTGCCTCTGCAGTAGGTGTAACAGGTCTTGGAGCCGTAGCTAATGCAAAGGTCCTTAATTCTACCCCTGAAAAAGTAGCTGGCAATATAGTGGAATATCAGGGTAAGAAATTGTTTTCCAATCACGTAATACATAATGGCTTGGTTTACATCGCTGGTAAAGGTGCGCATACTGACCCATTTGATATTAAATCACATACCGAGATTGTGTTAAAAGAACTTGAGAAAGAGCTTATCAAGGCTGGATCGTCGATGCAGAAAGTTTTGAAGGTGACTGTATACCTAAACGATATTGCTGACTATAAAGGCATGAATGAAGTATATATGGGTCGTTTTGGCGATAAACCGCCTGTTCGTTCTACTATTGCAGTTGCTAAAGGAGGTGTTCCCGGCGATTCTCTGGTGGAAATGGATGCGATCGCATATATCTAAGATAAGTGCGTTAAGCTCAGTTAACACTTTTAAGGTTACAACTATATTGGGTTTAGAAATATGGTTGTAGCCTTTCGTCCAATTTTTAATTCTGTCCTTCTGGGACATTAATTTTAAAATAATGGGTTTGAAAATGCTATCCGGCAGAGCCCATCTATGACATTCAACAATAATGAAGAAGATAAGATTTTACAGTGTGTTAGTATTATGTTGTGCGGGTGCTTTCATATTATCATCATCAACTAACTATACTTCAAAGGTTGTTTCAGACCTTAATAATTCAGCAATTTCAGCTGACACGGTAGTGCAGGAGCCGTTCGTGGCTCCGGCATGGGCCGACACAATTAAGAACCCGATTGGCAGCTCTCCAGAAGTCATCGCTAAGGGAGAAGAAATTTATAACTTGTATTGCTTTGCATGTCATGGTGAGACAGGCTACGGTGATGGCGCGGCAGGTGGTGCAATGGGTGTGAAGCCGGCAAATTTTCATGACCCGAAATTTTCAAAACAGAAGGATGGGACTATTTTTTGGAAATTGACGAATGGAAAAGGAAATATGCCACCATTTAAAGAAATTTTAAAAGAAGAACAAAGGTGGCAGCTTATTGCATACCTAAAGGAATTTGGAAAACAGAAATAAACCCATCATGCGCTCTTTACGATTTAGCTTTTTACCAATTGCTCTATATGCGCTCGTACCTGTTGTTGTAATAGCTCAACAAACTACGACCCCTCCAGCCACACAAAGGCCACCACGTCCGGTTCCGGTAGAAACTACACCGGTTGCCCTTAGAAGTGACATAAAAGTTGAACGGTATATGGCTATAGGGCCAAAGGCAGTCCGCTTACTTGTCCAGCCAGGAACCGGGACATTTTATTACACTAATTTTGATGGGGGTGTATTCAAAGTGAACACTTCGGGTGGCGCTCCGGTATCGGAACAGATCCTATCGGCCGCTGACCATGGTATCACCCGCCTGCAGGGTGCAATTTTTTCAGGCAACAATCTTTACCTATGCGGCAATATAAGTGTTAATAACGGCAAAGGAAATAAGGGAAGAATGGTTAGGTTCAACATTACGTCATCCAATAAACCGGAGATGACTGTTGTTTTCAATACTGTCGAGTACGGCACGAATGCTACCACTTTTGATCATGGATGGAATGCCCTTGAAGTTAGCCCTGATGGTAAATATATTTATGCCAATACTGGAGCGAGGACAGACCATGGTGAGGTTCAGGATAATAGAGGTGCATATCCGAATGCACGCGATAATGCTTTAACAGCGAAGATCTTTCGGATTCCGGCCGATGCTAAAGATCTGGAGCTGCAAAATGATCTCGCTAAACTTAAAGCTGACGGATTTATTTACGCGGAGGGGATACGTAATGCGTATGATATCGCATTTGATTCTTCCAATAATCTATTTGCTGTTGTAAACTCCTCAGATTACGATCATAATGAAGATATGTTCTGGATCAGACAGGGACACCACTACGGGTTTCCCTGGGTGATGAGCGGTATTGAAAACCCGCAGCAGTACCCTGATTGGCAGCCAAATCCTGATACAGATCCGTTTATACCACGGAGTGCGCATGCCTGGGCAGTGAAATATTTCCGTAATGACCCCGAATTTCCTAAAATCCCTGAAGGTGTAAAGTTCACAGCAGGAGTCCAAAATCTGGGACCCGATGCTAACGAATATCGCGGGCACTCAGGAAAGGTTTTGGATGGAGATAACACAGGTGTAACGACAAGCACGTTTACGCCTCATAGCTCACCGCTGGGCCTGGTATTCGACCGTCAAAATGCCTTAGCTGGCGATTTGAAGGGTACTGGTTTTGTTCTTAGAAACTCTCTAGGTGCCCGTTCGAGTATGATGAAGCCATTTACAGATCAGGGCCGAGACCTGTTGCACCTCAAAATGACCTACAATCCTTTAACTGATAATTATTTTGTAAAGACAACCCGAGTTGCAGAATTGTTCAATAATCCAACTGACGCTGTGTTGATAGGTAACGAGCTTTACATTATCGAATATGGAAATGTTCAGGGAAGTATTTGGAAGCTAACGCTGCCCGGGAAGTCGAAGAAGAAGTAGTTGAACGTTGTACTTTATACGTTATACGTCTGGTTCTATAGCACAGCGTTTAGTAACGTAAAACGTATAACGTACGACGTACAACTCCAATTGTCAATTAAAATTTGTTTATTTAAATGTTAAAAAGCCATTGATGGCTCGGAGACAAAAACTAAAAGTCTATGAAAATAAAAAATGCCCTGCTGCTTTCGCTTACAGTTTGCCTTCTTTACGGGGGTTATGCTTCAGCTCAGACGATGTCAAAAGATGAGTTAACTTATCTTACGTCCGAATGGAAAGGTGATCGGTTCCCTGATGGCAGGCCGAAAATTGCGGATGATTTGCTTGCAAGAGCAAAGAAAATCGGAATCGATGATGCATGGACTGTTTTGAAGAATTTAGGTTATACCAATCAGTTTGAACTAGGATGGAAAACTGTTAACGATCTTCCTGTCACTGGTCGGGCGATGACGGCGATGTTCATGCCTACCAGGCCTGATATTGAGAAAAATATAAAAGAACGAGGTACAAAACAAGGACGGATTGGTAATACGAATGCCTGGCCAATTGATGTCCTGACTAAAGGTGATATTTACGTGGCTGATGGCTTCGGAAAAATTGCCGGCGGAACTCTAATGGGAAGTACTCTTGGCACGTCAATCTTCACAAAATCCGGAAACGGTGTTGTGTTTGATGGTGCTGCCAGGGATGTACAGGGACTTGCTGAAATCCAGGGTTTCAATGCATTTGTGCGTGACTTTCACCCATCTTTCCTGGAGGATATGCTGTTGATGGGACTCAATACTCCAATACGGATAGGAAAGGTTATGGTACTTCCGGGCGATCTTGTTATTGGCGGACGAATAGGGGTTCTCTTCGTGCCTGCACATCTTGCCGAACAAGTTGTAGCAACTGCTGAATTTGTCACCTTAAAGGATAAATTTGGATTTGAAGTCATCAAAGCCGGACGCTACACCACCGGGCAAATAGACAGCCAATGGACGGATCCAATTAAAGTTGATTTCCTGAAGTGGTTAGATCAGCATCCTGAAGAAGGGAAAATGACGAGAGCGCAATTGGATGTAATGATGAGCAAAAGAACCTGGTAACACTAAACATATCACTTAAACCTTAAACTATATCACTTTGAAACCATCACCTTTTTCCAAAATCGCTTTAGGACTGTCTGTCTTGTCGCTCCTGGTTGCTCTCTTCCTGAGCTTCAGCGGGAACATTGAAAGTGCGGGCCCGCTTTACATTGCCTTTTTCGTATTATTAGCAATTGGCTTCAGGGGCTATGAAAATCTCAAAGGCTTTGCCTACACCGTTACAATTTTTGCAGCAGTAACAACAGCACTTTATTTCCCCCAATATTTCGTAGAGTTTAATGGCTTTAAGTTCAGTACACTTATTTCGCCATTGATTATGATCATTATGTTTGGGATGGGAACATCAATGAGCGTGAAAGATTTCGCTGGAGTAATCAAAACCCCAAGAGGTGTTTTTATTGGTGTGGTTGCCCATTTTATTATTATGCCTCTAATGGGATTTGGACTAGCGAATCTTGGAATGAATGCGTTTGATTTCACACCAGAAATTGCAGCGGGTATCATCCTTATTGGCTGTTCACCAAACGGAATGGCATCAAATGTAATTTCATTCCTGGCGAAGGCTAATCTTGCACTTTCGATTACCATTACAGCGGTTTCGACTATGCTGGCACCACTAGTAACGCCAGTACTGATGAAATTATTAGCCGGAGCTTTTGTGGAAATCGATGTGTGGCATATGATGTGGGATATCTGCAAAATGGTAATCATTCCAATTGGAGCCGGTCTTGCATTTAATCATTTCGCTAGCGGTAAAGCTAAATGGCTGGATGACGCCATGCCGGTGGTTTCCATGGTTGGTATTGCATTTATTATTGTTATTATCACGGCTGCGGGCAGAAATAGTTTATTAACGATCGGACCTGCATTATTACTGGTCGTGCTTATACACAATTTATGTGGTTACCTATTTGGTTACTGGTCTGGACGCCTGTTCAAAATGAATGAGCGCGATTGCCGTACAATGGCTATTGAGGTTGGAATGCAAAATGGCGGACTTGCATCAGGAATTGCAAATCAAATGGGTAAAATGGCAACCGTTGGTTTAGCTCCTGCGATATTTGGACCTTTAATGAATGTTACGGGTTCTATTTTAGCATCATACTGGCATAAGAACTCACCTAAGGAGTTTGATGAAAGCTTTAAAAAAGAAGCAGCTTCATTATCTTCCAAGCATTAAAATTTATAGAGATGAAAAAGATTTTAAGTCTACTCATATTATTGTCTGCCGCTACTTTGGTCAACGCCCAGACTAAGCATGAACTTGCAGTAGCCGCCGCCGTAGAAACATTAAACAAAGGCATATTAAATCCTGATAAAGCATTGTTGGAGGGTATTGCTTCCGATGCTCTATCCTATGGACATTCAGGCGGTAAAGTGCAGAATAAAGCTGAATTTGTAGAAGATCTACTGCACGGGACATTTGACTTCCTCAGTGTATCAACCTCAAATCAGAAAATAACTGTTTCCGGCAAGAATGCAATTGTTCGCCACACGTTTGTAGCTAAAGCTACTAACGCCGGCACACCGGTAGATCTGAATATCGGCAACCTTCTCGTTTGGAGAAAGGAAAGCGGTAAGTGGAAACTTGTAGCACGACAGGCATTTAAAATTCCAGGAACCTAAATTCAAAGGTTAGTAATATGAAAGTGCGCAGGATTTGCGCACTTTTTTTGTGAATATATTTTAATAAAATTTAATACACCATTATTTCTTGAGCGCTAAGGTTAAGGCGACCGAATGGTGGCAGTTTGATCACGCATTATGATAAAACCAGACAGCTTAATATTTGATATGGACGGCACATTATGGGACGCTGTCGACTCCTATGTGATGTCCTGGAATGAAGGAGCAAAGCTCGAGAACATTGACAGGACATTTACCAGGGCTGATCTGGATCATGTAATGGGTTGGGAGCGGGGAAAAGTTCTGCCTTATATGTTCCCTGATAAGTCGGTTGAAGAGCAGGAAAGAATATACGAGACGATAAACCAATGCCGTGCGAAAATTATACCTGAACACGGCGGGATAATTTACAATGGTGTTCGTGAAGGCATTATTGAACTGGCATCAAAATATAAGTTATTCATTGTCAGCAATTGTCCGAAAGGCTTAATAGTAGAATTTATGAAATGGGCGGGCTTGCAAAGTTATTTTGTTGATGAAATGGCACATGGCGTGAACTCGATGCCTAAGAGCCATAACATCAGACTGCTAATGGATAAACACAGCCTTGTGAATCCGGTTTATATTGGCGACACCCATGGTGACAGCCGCGATAGCCGTGTCGCAAAAATTCCTTTTGCACTCGTAACTTACGGGTTTGGGGACAGCCAGGATTATGACTTCAAGTTTGATGATTTTACTTCCCTGACAAAATATTTCATGGCTTTGTAAGGCTATATTCCAGATCTGTTAATAAATTAA
The DNA here is from genome assembly GCF_900168015.1 of Daejeonella lutea. Lineage (GTDB taxonomy): Bacteria > Bacteroidota > Bacteroidia > Sphingobacteriales > Sphingobacteriaceae > Daejeonella > Daejeonella lutea. The sequence goes on from NZ_FUYR01000001.1 coordinate 649,862, forward strand.
TTTCCTGAGTTTCAAAGAGGGTATAATTCTTGTGTAAGTGTTTAAAACATCTTTTAGTTTTTGGGGTTGTAAGGACATTCACCCTTTATTAAAAGCGAACGATAAAAAACACTTTACATGAAGCCCGAAACTAATTTCTGGAAGCGTATTGGAATTCAAGACTGGTTTCTAAGTGATACTGGTGTGAAATCCAAGGCACCCAAAGCACTTACCCCTAACGAGGTTTATAAGTATATAATTGAAAAATTCAAAGAATCAATTTCGGTATTGTCATTTGCTGACCGAGTTGTGTTTTATCATGAATATATAATTTGCTTTAATCCTGAAGATTACAAAGAGTTCATGGAAGAAAAACGTGGAATCTTTGGTTTGATCGTTCAGGAAACTGTCAAGAAATTTTATGAGATCCTGACTCAGTCAAGAACTGAGTTAAGAGTAGTTGAACCTTCCAGTAATAAATGGGTGTTCAGATTTGTTTCACACCCGGATTACGAAAAAGGAGATAAAGGATTTATTGGAAAGCTATTGCCCGGAACAACTCAGAAAGACGAAAGTTTAAGAGTAACATTTATTCCCCGACAAACCGGACTAGCCCAAACATTTGATATCAATCAGGAAAATCTGAAGGGATTTACTTTTTATAGTGAAGGCTATTATGAAGTACCTTACGTGAATGATCTTACTCCAGGAGAGAGCCAGGTAAGCACAGTTGAAAGCAAATCTCTTGCCCGATTCGAAACTATCCTTCCAGACAAGGCATTCGCCGGACATAAGGTGGAGTATTTTATGACCGATGATGAAATTGTAGTATCCGGTTCTGATGAAACAAGGGATAGCAGCAATATATTCAAAATTCCTTCCGAATGGGTTGATACGCCGCATCTTACAATAAAGTACAATAAATCTGATTCAAAGTTTTATCTGGCTTCCTATGGTGAGAAAACAATGGTTAATGAGAAAGAGATTCAAAAAAGCGATGTAAACGCACCGGTTTGGACTGAGTTACCTTTAAACTCCAAGATGATCCTCAACGGAATAATTGGTGTAAACATTTTTAAAGCATAGCAATATGTCGAACCTTTTGTCTTTCGTACTCCTGGCTGTTTGCATTTTTCTATTGCTTGCGCATTTTATCGATATAAAAAACACGTATAAAAAGAATGGTTGATAATTTTTTCGGACTTACGGACACCGGTAAGGTTCGCGGGAATAATGAAGATACCTTCATTGTCCAGTCCTCCAGGGGAGGTGAGTATATTCTTGCTTCTGCTATTGATGGAGTGGGTGGTTATTCTGGTGGCGAAATAGCTGCGGCCTTGGCCAGGGAAAGTATTATTGAATATTTCGAAAACCCGGGTGGTGACCTGACCACAATGATGATCCAGGCTTTGGTGAATGCCAATGAGAAGATCTATAAGGAAAAAATTGAGGTCAAGGAGCATGACAGCATGGCCTGCGTCTTAACATTGGCTGTTGTTGATATTAAAAATAATCAGTTTCATTATATCCATGTAGGGGATACACGGTTGTATCTTTTAAGAGATGGTTCATTAGTAAAACTCACTAAAGACCAGTCATTCGTCGGATTTCTTGAAGATAGTGGCCGGTTAACGGAAGAGGCAGCAATGACGCATCCAAAGCGAAATGAGATCAATAAAGCTTTGGGTTTCAATACGGGGCTGGAAAACGATCATGATTATTTTGAAACCGGCAGTTCACCTTTTCTTCCTGGCGATATGATATTGCTTTGCAGCGACGGGCTAACTGACATGGTGAATAAAAAGGATATCACCGATATACTGACTAGTGATTCCAGCCTGGAAGACATGGCTCATCAATTGATTGACGCAGCGAATGCAAAGGGAGGGAAGGATAATATTACTGCGGTTTTGGTAAGAAACGACAATCCTCTCCAAAAGCAGGAGGCAGTGAAACCTTCTGCGGTGGCAAAAAAAAAAGTGGTGTCGAATGAAAAACCCGGTCCTGAAAAGATAGTTGCGGATCCGGTTGTTCTAACACCAGAGCCGACCAGGAAGAAGTCGAATTCAACCGCGGTCATGCTACTTTCGATTTTATCGATTGGTTTATTGGCCAGCACAATCTATCTCCTTTGGATGCGTGGCCAACCACAAGCTGCCCAGGAACAGGTTCTGGTTGCGGATTCTGCTATCGTTTCGGGTGAAACCAGTTTGTCGCAGCAATTTGGAACTTTAAACGGCGATACACTTGTGCTCAATGATTCGGTATATCGTGAACCTATCACTATTTCAAAATCAGTAAATTTTGATACCGATACTCTGTATGTTCTATCACGCGGGAAAATAGTCTTAAGGCCTGACTCGTCATTTAAGGGACCTGCATTTCTAATCCCCGCAAGTGGACGAAATATTGTATTGAACGGTCTAACCTTTGATGGATTTGATATCGGCATAGCCAGTCAGAGTAAAAATGTTCGACTGGAAGGTGTAAAATTTATTAATGTTCGTGTGCCTGTACAATTCTCATTTAATGCTCCCTCAGATAGCTTTATGAATGGCACTCTGGCAGAAATTTTCATAAGAAAAGATTCACTGGTAGTTCCAATTAAACGTTGATATGGCCAGAATGAATTCTCAAATAAGCGGCAGAAGGTTTGAACGCCTTTTTTTAGGCCTTTTAACGGTCGTATTCGCAATTTTATTTTTCTCACTTTATCAGGTTCTTCAACGTGATTTCGAGGAAGTGCCGAAACGGCTTTCTGATGGAAGCATGGTCAATTTGAATGCCGGTAAGACAGCTGAACGCATTAATAACTTGATGATCAAAGGTTACTACTTTGATGATAAGAAAGATATCGAACTCATAAGATCGACAGTTGAAAAAGGTAATCTCAGGAACAATACAGAGATTGATAACATAGGTGAGCTTAATAAGAGGAAGTTCTTTGTAAATGCTGAGGAAGCGTACGCTGCCGGAGGAACCGTATTTAAGATGAGAGTTAAAGGCTCTCGTGCCTTATTGGGTTTCACCGGTGATGATTCATTACGATATAGCCAGGAGAAATCGAATCCGCCTGCACTGCCTTCAACTGTCGAAATCAAGTCGGGAGACCATAATATAAAGGGAGAAATAATTAATCCGGAAAAAGCACCCGTTCCGGGGGTCCTAGTGCGGTTAATAATGATTCTACCACAAGATAGCGTCTACAGTGACGAAGTAATGGAAGTAGAGCGACGTTTTACGGAAACAGGGACGGGATACACGAAAACATTAGTTGCAGACAGTACCAAAGGGCGACAGTTAGAATCGCTAACGGCTTATGCGCGTACTGACGCACAGGGAAAATTTCAGTTCGCTGGCTTGCCGAATGGTAAAGCTTACCAGGTGCTACCGCTGCAACCAGGCTTTCAATTTGGAACGTCAAGGGGCGTTCAGGAATTAGAAAAGGATGTTACGCTGAGCTTTACACAAAATATCCATACCATAAGACTACTTTCTACCAGAGATTTTAACATTCTGAAAAAGGAAAAGACGCTAATTGTGAGAACCCCGGAAGAGTTTGTGAATTGGTTCTGGATAATTATAGGAGGGTTTCTGGGTTCATTTCTTATTGTGCACCTGCTATTATCTGTGAAGTTTCCTGAAGCTGATCAAATCATATTACCTGTACTTATGTTCTTCGGCGGGCTCTCATTGTTGACTTTGCTGAGCCTTCAGGACCCACTGCGCGATCGATTTTTCGCAAAGGATACCTTATTTTATTTGATTGCCGGTCTTGCAGGGCTTTGTATAATACTATTTATTAACGTTAAAAAGCTAAACCCTGACTCGGGATTTTATCGAATGTTCGTTTTCAGGCGCAACAGGCTTGCAGCAAATGGGTGGCCATGGGCGGCTTTGGCCATTGGTCTTTTAAGTTTGACGATTGTGTTTGGTACCGGTCCGGAAGGAAGTGGGGTTAAGGTTAATTTGTTCGGGATACAGCCTAGCGAAATAGTCAAGTTTGGCATTATGTTTTTCCTGGCAGGTTTTTTTGCTACTAACGAGAAATTCATCTCTGAATATCGTTCCTACAGAAAACGCTGGTCATTTTTCTCATTTGCGTTAGCAGCTATCCTTATTTCTATTTTTCTTTTTCTGATACTGGGTGACTTAGGCCCATCAATGGTGATCTGTTTTACGTTCATTATCCTGTTCTCCTTTTCACGCGGCGATTTTATGTTTATGATCGCCTCTATTGTGCTTTATGTGCTTTCGATCTGGTTATTGAACAGCGTCTTACTGGCTACCTTGATTACAGTCGTTTTGCTAACCCTTGCCATGATATTCAAGCGGAAGCAGATGAGCGAATCATCAATAATGGCATTGGTTGTGATTTCAGGATTCTTACTTATTGACCAGATTCCGCAATTGGATAAATTATTTCCAGGGCCCGTACAGCGATTAGTTGAGCGTAAGTCTATCTGGCAGGATGCCTGGAACAATGAAGTTTATGGTGGAGACCATGTTGCCAATGGGATTTGGGCGATGTCTGGTGGAGGTATAAGTGGCCAGGGAATTGGGGAGGGCTTTGCAAAAAATATTCCGGAAGCTCATACCGACATGATTTTACCAGCTATTGGAGAAGAATTCGGCTTGGCTGGGATTGCCTGTATTTTTATTTTGTTTCTCATTTATCTTCATCGATCGATTTTAATCGGCCGGCAAACCGGCACCCCATTCTTGTTTTACTTATGTGCAGGAATTGGTATCAGTACTTTTGTTCAGTTCCTGTTAATCGCGGGTGGATCGACAGGCGCATTGCCTTTATCCGGGGTGTCGCTACCTTTAGTCAGTTACGGTGGTTCATCGCTACTCGCAAATATCATTGCCGCTGGATTTTTATTGTCGGCTTCGCGTGTACGCGGAACTGAAGTTCAGATGAACTTTATCAGCAGGCAGCAAGACCGTAACCTGGTTCCTGCACTTGCAGCGGCATTTATTGGGGTGGTTTTGCTGACCGTAAATGTGGGATCATATTTAATTAATAATAATAAATGGGTTGTACAGCCAGCCCTTGTAGCCGACCGCAGCGGAGCCCGGATGTTCAGCTATAATCCGAGGATCACGATCCTTATGAATAAACTACAGGCGGGGTCTTTATTTGATCGCAATGGCCGGATTCTGGCAACAAGTAAACCTGAACTGATCAAAGGGCAGAGGCGCTTATTGTCTGCATCCGGAGCTGCTGGGTACGATCTGGATTCAGCAGTGCACAAGAGGCTTGATCGTTACTATCCATATGAGGAGCAGATGTTCTTCTGGACGGGTGATGCAAACACTGGAATTTTCAACGGGAGCACGAATGGCTATTTCGCCGAGTACGAGCATGCGGCAGAACTCCGGGGATTCCATACTCCGATCACAAAGTTTAATGCTATTGCTACCAGATTCCAGGAAGATAGATTCCTGGCCCGGGGAGTACGTGAAATGACTGTAAGTAAAAAGGATTATAGTGAGCTCGCTCCGCTCTTACTGGCTGGTATAAATAGTAAGGAAGTTGAGGAATTCAAACAAAGAAATCGAGATGTTACCTTGACTCTGGATGCCGCGCTGCAGGCTAATATTCAGGCCTCAATTGCCAAAGACGATTCACTAAAGGATAACAGGGTTTCTGTTGTTATCATGGAGGATTCAACGGGCGACGTGCTGACGTCTGCTGTATACCCGCTTCCTGTCGTTAAGGATTGGGATATGATGACAATGACCCAAGCTGAACAGAACAAGTTGGCGAATTGGGTGACAACTTCAGATCTTGGTTTTACCTATGCAACACAACCTGGTTCAACGGCGAAGGTACTAACGGCCATGGCATCATTTAACAAACTGGGAATTAGCGCAGCTGACAAAAAGTACCAGGTTAGTGCGTTTGAACGGATTCGTACCAAGGGTCTTGAGCCTGATGAAACCGGCCTTATAAGTCTCGAACGAGCTATTGTTAAGTCTAATAACGTATATTTCATAAAGCTCGCAAATGAGGAGAAATTGCAGGAGAATATGGCTGACCTCTATCTTAAAACAGGGATGTTTTTAAGAGGGGTTGGAGGATATTATTTCTCCAAAGATGGTAATAATTCGGTACAGGAGAATAAGTGGCGTGAACTCTGGCGTAAGACTGAGTTTGATACAAGACCGAGATATAACCCTGCAAATATCAGGAGAACGCGTGCGAAGGGTATCTCCGGAATGTCGTGGGGTCAGGGTGAATTGATAGCAACTCCGGCTGCCGTAGCACGCCTTGCTTCAGCAGTTTCAAACCATGGAAATCTTACTGATCATCGATATGTTTTGAAGATCAGCGAAAGTGATATGCCAGTAAAATCAAGCGTGCAACTTACAAATCCGCAGTATGCAGCTTTATTGAAGCAGTATATGATCAGACAAAGTGAAACAAAAACTGCGACTCTGGGCATTGCAGTAGGAGGTAAGACCGGAACTCCTGAGCGTATTTGGAAAGGTGAGCGGATCAATGACGGGTGGTATGTATTCTTTGCGCCAAAAGCCTCAGGAAGTGGTAATATTGTGGTATGTGTCCGGGTTGAATCAACAAAGGGCTCAAGTGATGCTGTTAAAGCAGCTGCTCAGCATGTAATTCCGCAATTACTCAAGGCGAAATATATAAGAAGTTTGGTCGTTCCTGTTCAAACTCCTGTGTCCGTAATACAGAATCCTGTAAATACATTACCGGAACCTGGAGTAGATTTGCAGGATACGGTAACGCAATAAGTACATGATGGTGACAAAAAATCATAAGATTGGACTATTTTTTGAAGTAAAATATCTAAATAAAATATAATGTTCGACATATTTAAAGGCGATCAGGAAAGTAAAATGGATGTTAAGGCGTCCAGAGACGCGGCTCTGAGATTTATTAAAGAAGAGCTGCAAAAATTAGAAGGTGGCGAAGGTAAGAATATCCGCGGATTACAGCTTTTCGTAGCTTCTACCAACGACGAGAAGCACGTCCTTGAAGCAGCAATGTATGTCGAAGATCCGGACAAGTTAAAAGAAGAGATCCAGAAGATTGCAGATGATTTTGATATTGAACTGCCGTTAACCTGGACCATGGAGGTAGAATTTGTTGATAGTGTGCCGGCGGAAGCTAAAAAAGCATCAGATATCAACCTTGGCCTGTTCGTTAAAACCCGTCAGAATCTTATTCAAAAAGATTTGAAAGCCTGTATCCGGGTCCTAAATGGCGAGGCAGAAAAGGAAGAATATACCATTAATTCCGGAATAGATAAAGTGACGATTGGCCGTGAAAAAGCCGCGCAGGGTTCTGATGGATTTTTTCGTGTGAATAATATAGCGTTCCCTGGTGATAGTTCAAACGAGGCAAATAAATACATCAGCAGGCAACATGCCCACATTTCGTGGAACTCTGAAATTGGTTCATTTATGATATTTGCCGACGAAGGGGGAGTTCCACCTAATAATAAAATAAAAATAAAATCACTGAATAATGATACTCCTTTCAAGTTGAATTCAACGCAGATCGGACATGTTCTACGAGAAGGGGACCAGGTTATTCTCGGAGAATCTGCAGTAATAGAATTTAGATTCCTTCCTAATGAGATTGAACAATAATGGGTAAGGTATTTACCATAACTGAAGGGCTGGAGAACATGGGCGCTATACGCACCGGTGGCCAGGGCTCCGTGTATAAAGGTCGGCGGCTCGGCGAGATCATAAGTGCTGTAAAGCTTCTTCCAACACCTATTCACACTGAAGACAAAAAGGACAAGAACTACCGTGATTTTAGCAACGAGGTTGAGAAGCTTAAAAAGGTCAACGAAGTTCCTAATCCAAACGTTGTAAAAATTCTGAGCTCGGGCCTTACCGAAAGCGGCTCATTTCCTTTTATAGAAATGGAGTTTATTGAAGGTCCGGATCTCGAGGAATTACTGAAAGCACCTAATGACCCGATCTTCAGTATTCATGAGCTTGTTAAGTTAGCCAACCAACTGAGCAACGCTTTAGCACATTGCCATAAAGTTGGAGTAAAGCATGGCGATATAAAAAGCAATAATGTCAAATTCAATGCTTTTACTGGTAACTACGTTTTACTTGATTTCGGACTTGCTATTATGTCTGATGAAGAACGACGCACCAGCCTCCGTCGTGCCGGCGCTATTGAATTTATGGCTCCCGAGCAAAGTGAGGGGCAAATGTTGTTTGAAAGTGATGTATACAGTTTTGGAGTGATATTGTATGAATTACTTGCCGGCAGGGTACCGTTTCCCCTGAACGACAAGGGGGAGACCGCACGAAATAAGGTCATGCTTTCGCACATGGAAGCACCTGTGCCAGATCCGCTCGAATTGCGTCGGAGGCATATTCCAAAAACCTGGTCACCAGAAAAAGCAGAAAGTGAGATGAGGGTGCCGGTGTGGGTGTTGGCGATTATAAAGCGGTGCCTGGAAAAAGAATCTGAATCAAGATTCAAGAACGGGGTCGAATTACATGAGGCAGTCGTAAAAGGTTTCACCGCTGATCTTGGAAACTCTGAAGTAGCGGTAAAGAGGAGCAGCCAGCTGGAAAAAGAAAACAATGAACTTCGTGACAGGCTTCTGATACTCGAGGGACGCGAAATTAGTCAGGAACCCGTCGCGCCCGTCGCATACACTGATCCCGACAAAATAAGTTTGTCAAAGCCTTTGTTTTATGGATTACTTCTTTTGCTGTTCGGTCTGATCGCTTATACTGCGTACTCATTTTATAATTCGGAACCTACCGAAGACCGCGTTAAATCAATATATCCGGTTGATTCAGTTTCCGTTGACAGTACAGAATTAAATTCTGATCCTGAAATTAAAGCTAATGATGATCTAGACAAAAGAATTAGGTCTAGTATTGATTCTGTGGAGAGGGCTGAAGCAAAGAAACAGGACACGACCACAAACGAGCCTGTAGAACCGGTGGTTACTGAACCAGAACCTGAGCAGAACAATGAACCTGTGCCGGTGCCGACGGAAAATGAACCTGAGCCATCTCAGAGACCTCCAAAATACACTCTTTCAGTGACTAAAGCTTATTTTCACGATAGCCCGAACGAATCCTCCAGGAGAGAGGCCTTCCTAGTAAAATGGAATAATGCCGAATTAACCGCGTTGGATGACAAGAATGGCTTTATCTATGTGGTATTCTTTAATATTCAGGGCCAGGTTACAAAAGGCTGGCTCCGCAAACGCGACCTGCGGCGTATCAGTTAAGTAAACCTGCCATTCGAATCGCAATTTCATTTTTTGTCATTCGCTTTCCACTTTCCACCTACTAGTGTGTCGTCTGCATCAAATAGTCAAATAAATTGACATCCGAGGAGATATTAAGCTTCTTTCTTAAACGGTACCTGCTGACTTCTACTGCTCTTATGGTAATACTCATAAGTTGTGCGACCTCCTTCGATGATAAATTCATTTTAAGATAGGCGCAGAGTTTCAGCTCATTGGCAGTAATATTGGGATGCTTCTCCTTAATTTCCGACAAAAAGTTGGAATGTACATGATCAAAATGGATGGCAAATTGATCCCAGTCAGCATCCCGCTTTTCAACTTCATTTAATAACTTAAAAATTTGTTTGAAGTCTGACGAACGGTTCTCCGCATTTGGCATTTCTTCGAGCTTAGAAACAACTTCTTTTATTTTAGTTAAGACTTTACCCCGTTGAACGAGATGCATTGTTGTGCTAGCAAGCTCTTTATTTTTAAAATTTACATCAGCTTCCAATTTTTCATTTTTCAGTTTCACGATTTCGTTTTCGTTTCGTTCAACTTCAAGCTGATGGAGGTATTTAAGTTTTTCCTGCTCTTTTAAATGTCGTTTCTGCTGCCATTTAACAATTAGCCGTATTATTCCAAGAAGAATAAGGAAGTAGATGAAATAGCTCAATTTACTTTGATACCAAGCTGGAAGGATTTCAAATGTATAGGATACCGGTTGGGAGGAGTTTCCGAGGTTATTTCTTGCCCTTACATGAAAAGTATATTTCCCCGGCGATAAATTAGTGTAATCTTTTTCACTCCGTTCTGACCAGGTTGACCAATCTTTGTCAAAACCCTCTAACTGATAACTAAACTCGATATTATTCTGCTGTTCATATAAAGTTGAGGAATATTCGAAATGAATAGTATTATAGCTCGTACTTGGTATAGCTGTATGCGTTTCTGAATCTTGAGAAAAGGCAAGCTTACCTTTATTCAGGAAATATCCTCCAAAAATGACTGTGTCTCCCTTTCCGGAGGCTCGGACTTCACCTAAAAGCAGGTTAAGTTTGCTAATGTTTTGTTGATATTTTTGATAATTGAGATGGAATACACCTTTGGTTGCTCCGATAAAAACATTATTATCATCTACAGGGTAAATAGCTTCAAAACCCCCAACCACCTTTGATGTAAGCTCTGGAAAATAAACAACTGAATATGGTTTTTCAGAATTAGATTGGTTAAAATCAATTATCCCTACTTCTTTATTTGTAACGAACCAAATATTCCCGGCAGGGTCTTCCTTCAAGTATTGTATTGAAATGTCTTTTACAATATCGTATAGTTGCGGCGATTTTATAAATCGATTAGTTTTCCTTTGATATTCATAAATTCCTTTTTCTGTTGCAATTACAATTCGGTTCTTGATGCGAAAAATGTAATTATATAACGTTGATGGGAGACCATCTTTTTTTGTGAAGAGGGTTTTTTTGGTCATACTGTCAAAATTTGCTGAAAGCTCAATTTTATATATGCCATGATAGGGGTGGGAGGCCCAAATTGCATTTTCAGAGCGCTCATATAAAGCAAACCGAAGTGGGTCGTCTATCCCTCTGATGCGCCCTTTATCTATAAATTTACCTGATTCATAAACGATCTTGCTTAGTCCGTTGTACGTCCCGGCAATGATGTTTTTGTTTGTCTGGTATTCTGATACAGGGTTAAAGAGCCAGGTTCCCGGTGTGGCATAGATCTTCTCTACTCCATTTTCTTTGATATTAAAAGCACCATCTTCATGGGCAAGCAACAAACTATTATTTATTACCCCTAACCCCCAAACTTGTCCTTTAGTATTTGGAACCGGCTCAAACGAACCAGGTAGAAGGCTGATGTCATTTTCTAGTGAGGTAATTACAGTTGACCTAAACAGTCCGTTGGACGTACCGATGTATAAGCGCTTATTAAAAAGTTGTACGGCGTAACTTGTAACCTGGACATTTTTATTCGGATAAATATGCTTAATGGCGCTGTTAATAGCCATGAAATCAATCCCGTCATCTAAGCCTAACCAGAGATTTTTATTGTTATCGATGAAGACACTTCTAATGTTGTTTTTCTGTAAGCCCTCGGGAAACGAATATCGTTGAATTAATTTGCCATTCCGATCCATGATCAAGACGCCTCCGGAAGTTGTGCCAAGGGCATACCAATCATTATTAACTATCGTAGCACTGTAAATTCGATCATTAATGAAATCTTCGTCTAAGGATGTCTTTTTTTGTATTAAATTTCCGTCTTTCAGCAGGAATAGCCCATGTTTAAGGGTCGTAACCAGAAAAGTATCAAAACTGTATTCCAACATGGAGGTGATTGTTATCAACTTCATTACCGGATCGTTATTCAAAACTTCCCAGGAGCCATTTGAAAAGATCAATAAACCTTTGGATCGATCTTGTGCGTACAAACGGTTCTTTACTTTAGCCATGAACAACCATACCTGTTGTGGTTTGTAGATACTGATAGCACCGTCTTTAAATTGGAGTATTTTATTTAATGAACGGAAAAAAACCTGTCCATTTAGTATTCTGACATCCCAAACATCGGCGAACTGGCGTTCAGTATCGGGCAGTAGCTCTTTTAACGAGTTATATTTCAGTTTGCCATGCTCGTCAGGAAAAAAATAGCCGATTTCATCCTGGCCTCCTATGTAGATTCTTCCATTCTTATCAATTTCCAGTGACCTTACAACTGTCCGGTTTGGTAGGGGATACAGATTCCAAAACCTACCATCGAAGGTCAGGAGACCTTCATTATTTCCGAAATACATGACACCGCGTTGATCTTGCCCAGTATCCCAGTTTTGTGTTCCAGCCTTATAACTCAGGTTGCTATAATTAATGATCTGGGGACTTCCAATTTGATTTTGGCCTTTCAAATAGGTCGAAAAAAAGAATAAAAACAGAGCAATGCAGAGTACCTTCATTTATGTTCGTTTTGTTTCAAAATCTTTTCGGTAAAAAGTATCTTTTATGTTACCTCAATTTTAAATATAGAATTATTTAATTGAAAGTAGTTGCAGTGTTGTAGTAGTAATCTTTGCTTGAATAGTAAATTTCGCAGAAAATATTCACTTCTGTATAGGTTTTGTAGTAGTAATAAAAGATTGGATGTAGTAGATAAGCACCTAAATTTAGATTGCTTTGCCTTAACTAAAAGCTAAGCAAACTAAACTAGTTCTGTATTAAACATTTTAAAAAAATCATTTATGAAAAGAATCTTAACATTATTTCTCTTCATTTTCTGTGTACTTCAAAGCCCGGTTATAGCCTGGGCGCAGGATATGCAGGTAAGCGGAAAGGTAACTTCCAAATCCGACGGTCTGCCGCTTCCTGGAGTTACAGTAACTGTGGAGGGGACGAACATTGGTACCAGTACCGGTGCGACTGGAACATTTACTATCTCAGTGCCAAAGTTAGGTTCAGTACTGACATTTAAACAAATCGGCATGTTAACACAGACGTACACTATCCAGGACCGGTCTGACATTAACGTGTCTATGGTGGAGAGCAACAGTGCCCTTGAGGAAATTGTTGTGGTGGGGTATGGCACTCAAAAGAAAAGTGTTGTTACAGGATCCATCTCGAGTGTAAATGCGGCTCAATTGGAAAATATGCCGGTAATGCGTATTGAACAAGCGCTCCAGGGACGTACATCCGGATTAACCATTGCTGCCGCCTCTGGTCAACCTGGGTCTTCTGCGACTGTTAGATTACGAGGGTTCACAACTTTTGGCGGTAATAATAACCCATTATGGGTTGTAGATGGAGTAGTAGTAGACAACGGAGGTATCGGATACCTTAATCAATCTGACATCGAATCTATTGAAGTTTTAAAAGACGCTGCTTCTGCAGCCATTTACGGTGCTAGAGCTGCAGCGGGGGTGATACTTATCACTACCAAAAAGGGCAAAACAGGCACTATGCAGGTTAATTACAATGGGTTTTTCGGGACTTCTGCACCGGCAGTCAAATTGGATCTCTTAAATGCAACGGAGTATGCGAGCCTAAGAAATGAAGCAGCTGTAAATGATGGCAAACCTCTCGTTTATACAAATCCAGCTTCATTCGGGGAAGGAACAGACTGGCAGGCACAAATTTTCAACAAGAGCGCCGCACGGCAGAATCATGAATTTAGTGTCAGCGGAGGCGGAGAAAGATCTTCTTTTTACTCATCTTTCGGCTACAATGAGCAGGAAGGCATTGTCGCTACAGATATTTCTAAATGGAGTCGTGCAAACGTGAGGCTTAATTCACAACATAAGTTGTCGAAGTGGTTCACCCTGGGGCAGAACCTTGGATATAGCACATCAAAGTCTTATGGTATTGGAAACACTAATAGTGAATTTGGCGGCCCTCTAAGTTCAGCAATCAATCTGGATCCTATAACTCCGCTGGTAATCACTGACCCTGCAGTTGCATCAGCCGCACCGTATAACCGGGCTGGTATAATGAGAGATGCTGCTGGAAATCCTTATGGGATATCAAGTACTGTAGCCCAGGAGATGACCAATCCACTTGCCTATATTCAAACACGGCTGGGTAATAATAGTTGGGATCATAATATTATAGGTAATGTTTTTGCAGAAGCGTCACCGATTAAAGGTTTGATGATCAGGAGTTCATTGGGTACCAAATTAGCGTTCTGGGGTAACAATGCCTATAATCCAATATACTATTTAAACTCATCATCGTCAAATACAAGAACTCAGTTTAGTCGCGGATTAAATTGGATGAGAACATTCAATATCACCAACACCGCTGCCTATACCAGATCGTTCAGTGATCACAATTTTACTATACTGGTAGGACAGGAATCTGCAAGCGACGGATTTTCTGAAAACGTTAGCACAAATTTCTTCGACATACCTGCTACTGATTACGAGTCAGCAACCTTGAGGTACAAGACCGTAGCCGCAAACCGCACTACCGATGGTAGTGAAGGAACGGACCATAAGATATTCTCATTATTTTCCCGTCTAAATTACAATTACAAAGAAAGATATCTTGCTTCGGCACTTGTAAGAAGGGATGGTTCATCCCGCTTTGGCCCGGGCAATCAATATGGTATTTTTCCTTCATTCACTTTAGGGTGGGTGCCTACTATGGAAACATTCTGGCCGGAAAACAAAGTGGTTAATTTCCTGAAAGTTAGAGGTAGTTATGGCGTAACAGGAAGCGACGGGATTGGTGATTTTGCATATGTTCCATTGGTTGGAAGCGGACGTAATTATTCATTTGGGAATGCAAATGTTATAAATATTGGTTGGAGTCCGGCTGCCGCTGCAAACCCTGACCTGAAGTGGGAAGAAACCGCTCAAACCAATATTGGAATTGATGCAGCTATTTTCGGGGACTTCAATATAACAGCTGATTGGTATAAAAAAGTCACCACAGGTATTCTTCAGAATCCGCCGGTTCCAGGTTATTTAGGTAGCGGCAGCCCCGCAGCAAATATCGCTGATATGGAAAATACTGGGTTCGAGTTTGAATTGGGGTATAAGAAAAAGTTAGGTGATTTTAATCTCGGCCTGGCAGCAAATTCGTCCTTCAATAAAAACAAGATCACAAAACTTAGTACAGGTGTTTCATTTATTACCTCGAATGCCGCAAGCTTCCAAACTTTAGGTTCTATCACAAGAACGCAGGTAGGTCGTTCATACAATGAGTTTTATGGGCATGAAAAAATTGGAATCTTTCAAACGCAAGCAGAAATTGACAGTTATGTTGGACCGGGTGGGGGCAAGCTTCAGCCGAATGCAAAGCCTGGCGACATCAAATTTGCGAACCTGAACGGCGATAATATCGTCGACGTTAATGATCGTACTTTCATCGGAAATCCAATGCCGAAAATGACGTACGGACTGACCTTAAATGTAGGATATAAAAACCTCGACCTGGTTGCTTTCGGAAACGGCGTTGCCGGAAACATGATTTTCCAGGGACTTCGACGCCTGGATGTGACGTATGCTAACCGACAAACTAAAGAATTGAATCGATGGACTGGTCCTGGAACATCTACTACCATTCCGCGAATTTCTGAGACTGATGCTAACAAGAATTACACAAATTTCTCTTCGATATATCTTGAAAAGGGCAATTATTTCAGGTTGAGAACACTTCAGTTAGGATACACTTTACCAAGAGCTTTTTCTAACAACATTAAAATTCAAAAAGCTCGAGTGTACGTTATGAGTGAAAACCTTTTCACGCTAACAAAATATACAGGTTATGACCCTGAAATTGGTGGGGATACTTTTAGTATTGATAGGGGAATCTATCCTCAGGCACGTTCTTTCATGGTTGGTTTAAACGTAGGATTTTAAAAATTATTCAAATGAAAAAATATAACTTTTTAGCTGCTATCGCCGTGCTTGTGCTGGTGTCGGCATCATGTAAAAAATTCCTTGAAATTGAACCCCAGGAGCGTGTTCTGGTAGATAACTATTATCAAAATGCAGATCAGGCCTTCGGTGCTCTAGTCTCGGTTTACGACCAGTTCGCTAATCAAGGGGGTGGATATCTGACCAAAGTAGGGGTGATGAACTCAGCCTCGGACGATCAGTTAGCAGGTGGAGGTGGTCCATCAGATATTAATGACTTTCAGGTAATCTCTAATTACACGCTGAATTCAAATGTGGGCCCATCTGGCTACCTGTGGAATAAAGGCTTCGCCGGAGTCTTCAGGTCAAACGCGTTTCTTGAAAAAGTAGCTCCAATAAATATGGATGCAACTTTAAAGAACCGTTATATTGCTGAAGTCAAAACAATGCGTGCAGGATTTTATTTTGACCTTGTTCGTTTTTTCAGGGCAGTACCATTATTAACAACCGCAGTAGATCCGGCAAAGATGTATGACGTTGTGCAGGCGACCCCGGCAGATGTCTATACCCAAATCGAAAAAGACCTGACTGAAGCAATACCTAATTTACCAAATACTGTCCCGGCAGCTACCGAGGGTGGGCGACTTACTAAAGGAGCTGCGCAGGCTTTGTTAGGCAAAGTTTATTTGTGGAGGGATAAGTATGCTGATGCAGCTAAGCTTTTCGCGGAAGTAAACGGAACTCCAGGCGGAACTAGTCAGTATGGATATAAATTGCTGGCTAACTTTGATGATCTCTGGAAAACCTCCAATAAGTTTAATTCAGAGTCTATTCTTGAATTATCACATAGTACCGCATCTAACGGGGGATGGGGCAATGTGGGAAGTACCGAAGGGAATCTGTTGAATATTTTAGTTGGTCCGCGTGGTTATAAACCAACTGTAGCAACTGCCCCTGATTATGTATCAGGTTGGAGCTTCCAGGTATTTACTAAAGAGTTTTTCGATAAAATCCACTTTGATCCAAGAAATAAGGCAACTGTTGCAAATCTTGACAGTCTTGAGAAAAATGGCATTGCTACCTATGAAAAAGGTTATAACAATACTGGTTATTTCGTGGAGAAATTTGCTGGTCGGGTATCCAACAAGGCCGCAACTGGCCAATTGGAATTGAATTTCGGACAAAATATGTACGAAATTCGTTTGGCCGACATTTACCTTCTGGAAGCAGAAGCATTGCTGAAAAGCGGTGCGGCCGTTGGAGCTGGAAGCAGGGCTTATCAATTATTAAACGCGGTGCGTGCTCGTGTGAAACTTAACCCTGTTCCTGTGACAATGGATAACATCATGCTTGAAAGGCGCTTGGAACTTGCTGCAGAAGGTCATCGTTGGCTGGATTTAGTCCGCTGGAAATTAGCTCCTACAGTACTTGCGTTTAAGGGATTCGTAGCCGGAAAACACGAAGTCCTTCCTATCCCCCAGGGCGAATTAAACAATACTAAGATCGAGCAACTGAAGGAATGGGGAGGTACTAAGTAATAATTATTTGAAGCTGTCGGGGCAGTTCCCGGCAGCTTATTTTTTAAGATTTGGCTATAGACAGATGAGAACCTTTATGTTTGCGTTTACTTCCCTGACAATTCTGTGTCTGGCCTGTACGAAAGACGGATCTACCCAAATTTCTAGGCCTGTAGCGTTTGTACCTCCAATTGATAAGGGATGGTCCTTTGAAACATCTGTATCGTGGTCTGACGAGTTTGAATACACTGGATTACCATCGCCAGCGAAATGGGGCTATGATATTGGAGGCTCTGGATGGGGTAACAACGAACTTCAATACTACACTGACAATATCAATAACGTCAGCGTTGGAAATGGTAAACTTACAATTGCCCTGCGTAAAGAATACTTTAACGGAAAAGACTATACCTCAGCACGGTTGGTTAGCAAAGGTAAAGGTGATTTCCTATATGGTAGAATTGAGGTTAAAGCAAAGCTTCCCGAAGGGAAAGGAACCTGGCCCGCCATCTGGATGCTTCCCACAGATTGGGAATACGGAGGTTGGCCAAAATCAGGTGAAATCGATATCATGGAACATGTTGGGTATGATCAGCACAGGGTCCATGTAACCGTTCATACCGAGGCATATAATCACGGTATAAAAACTCAAAGAGGAACTAACCGAATAGTCCCTGCTACAAACACTGAGTTTCATTTGTACAGGGTTGACTGGACTCCATATGCCATAAGAGGATTTATTGACAATGAGCAGATGTTCGAATTCGTCAATGAAGGTAAAGGCTCACCGGTATGGCCATTTGATAAACGGTTTCATTTACTATTGAATATCGCATTTGGCGGAAACTGGGGTGGTTCTCAGGGCATTGACCATGGTAATCTTCCGCAAACCATGGAAGTTGATTATGTACGCGTTTACAAAATGATTGATAAAAACTGACACATTGTGATGAGTAATGATATACCGCCGAATAAATATTTTACGATGAGACTAAATGTTAAGTGTATTCTTCAGGTTGTATTGCTTCTATTTTCTCTTTCCGGATATGCCCAAAAGGCAGAAGGGGTTGCTTTGTGGTTAACAAATGCAGATCGGTCGGCTTTATTCGAAGAACAGCAACAACCAATGAGTTTTTCGAACCTTGAGACTAACGGACCTACGATTGCGGTCGACGATAAAAACAATTATCAGGAGATTGATGGATTCGGTTTTTCCCTTACACAGGGAAGTGCGATGCATATCATCAGGATGGAGCCTGCAGCTAGGGCAGCTTTACTCAAAGAACTTTTCGCGCAGGACGGGAAAAATATCGGTATAAGTTATATAAGACTGAGTATTGGTGCTTCAGATCTGAATGAACGTATTTTTTCATATAACGACCTGCCTGCAGGCGAGACGGATCCTGAAATGTTGAAATTCAATCTTGGCCCCGACCACCAGGATGTAATTCCGGTGATGAAGGAAATTCTTACCATCAATCCTGACATTAAAATAATGGGTTCCCCCTGGTCGCCACCTGTTTGGATGAAGTTAGTACCGGATACCCGCGGATCGATGTTAAAGCCGGAATGGCATTCTGCTTACGCTAAGTATTTCGTTCGTTACATCCAGGATATGAAGAAGGAAGGAATAGCGATTGACGCAATTACCGTTCAAAATGAGCCCCTACATCCGGGCAATAATCCAAGTTTACTTATGCCTGCCCCGGACCAGGCAATATTTATTAAAAATCACTTAGGTCCGGCGTTTAAGAAAGCTGGGATAAAAACAAAAATAGTGCTTTTTGACCATAATGCAGACCGACCTGATTATGCTATTTCTATCATGGATGATCCTGAGGTGAAGCAATATGTGGACGGATCTGGTTTTCATCTCTATGCCGGACGAATAGAAGCGCTGTCAGACGTTCATGCTGCCCATCCGGATAAGAACGTTTACTTCACAGAACAGATGGTTACCGAGCGACCAAACTCACCCCGAATTAACATAACCAATCCCGTTGGCAGGTTGATTATCGGAGCAACAAGGAATTGGAGCAGGAACGTCATAGAATGGAATCTTGCGGCGGATCCTCAAAATAAGCCATATACCGATCGGGGAGGCTGTCCATCATGCCAGGGTGCGATCACAATTGACAAGAACACCGTGACCCGAAACCTAGCCTATTATTCAGTTGCCCACGCCTCGAAATTCGTCCGTCCCGGATCTGTGAGAATTTCGTCAAATGAAGTCGAAGGCCTTTTAAATGTTGCATTCAAAAATCCTCAAGGTAAAAGAGTGTTGATTGTAGCCAATACTGGTCCAGACTCCGCAGAATTTAACATTAAATCCAAGGGAAAAGTCCTTTCCACTAAGCTCAATAGCGGTTCTGTTGGAACCTACATTTGGTAAACATCCATCGAGTAAAATACGAAACACCCATTTACATGATACGCTACATAAATAAATATTTGCAATTTCTAAGAATTGTGTCTTTTCTGTTCATCATAATTTTCTTTAGTTCTTCTAGCCAAGCACAACTTTTGAAAACCGACGGAAAGCGCATTGTGAATGATAAAGGAAACAATATTCTTTTACGTGGTATTGGACTTGGGGGGTGGATGTTGCAGGAGGGTTACATGCTGAAAATTAATCGGGAAGGCCAACAGTATCGAATAAGAGAACGAATTGCGGAGCTGATGGGAAAGGAGCAGACTGATCAATTTTATGATCTATGGCTCTCTAATCACACCCGTAAAGCCGATATTGATTCGATGAAAGCATGGGGCTTTAATTCGGTTCGCTTACCAATGCACTTCAATTTGTATACCCTGCCCGTTGATCAGGAACCGGTGCCGGGAAAAGATACCTGGCTTGCCAAGGGATTTGCATTAACAGACAGTCTGTTATCATGGTGTAAACAAAATGAAATGTATTTAATACTTGATCTACATGCTGCTCCCGGCGGTCAGGGCAATGATCTGAATATTTCAGATAGAGATCCAGCAAAGCCATCATTGTGGGAAAGTGAAGATAATCAGAGAAAAACTATCGCATTATGGCATAGAATTGCCGAACGGTATGCTGATGAACCCTGGATTGGTGGTTATGATCTTATAAATGAGCCAAATTGGGGTTTTGAAGATCTAAAAAATGACAAGAACGGCACGAAAGAGCAGAAAAATGAGCCTCTTCAGAAACTATTGAAAGATATTACAGCTGCAATCCGCCAAGTAGACAAAAAGCATATTGTTATTATAGAAGGTAATGGCTGGGGTAATAATTATCGAGGTATTACACCTGACTGGGATGATAATATGGTCTTAAGTTTTCATAAATATTGGGCGTATAATGACGCGGCGTCTGCGTCAAATATGCTTAAGATGAGAGACCAATATAACATGCCAGTTTGGTTGGGGGAAACGGGAGAAAATTCCAACGTTTGGTTCACTGAAGCAATTCGATTGTTCGAGAATAATAACATCGGCTGGAACTGGTGGCCTTTAAAGAAGATTGGTAGTAATAACCCTGTAGAAATCAAATCCAACTTGAACTACGATCGCTTCGTTAACTATATAAATGGCCGGAACGGCGCAGGAAAACCTAAAGAAAGTGATGTATATAGCGGACTGATGGAAATGGCAACCTACGCAAGAATAGAAAATGCAATTATCCACAGAGATGTAATTGATGCGATGATCAGGCAACCATTTTCGACGGAAGTAAGGCCGTATAGGAATCATATTATATCAAAAAATACTTTAGTAGAAGCGGTAGATTATGATATGGGCAGGAATGGAATTGCTTACTTCGATACAGATACTGCAGACTATCACGTTTCCACAGGCAAGAATACGCCAGGCAACCGCGGCCGGATTTATAGAAATGACGGTGTCGACATCATGAAGGACTCCACTTCATACAATCGGTATTTTGTTAGTAACATTGAGGATGGAGAGTGGCTTCAATACACGGTTGACGTTGTAAAAAAAGGAATTTATAAACTCAAATTTGAAGTCGCTTCGGGTAACGAAGAAGGCAAGATATCGGTAAAATCAGGTTCGACACTTCTTGTAAATTCCTTCCCGGTACCTAATACAGGGAATCCGAAAAAGTTCATGGAAATTACTATTGATAATGTAGCTTTAAGTTCTGGTAAACAAACGCTTAGGATTTATGCAGAAAGAGGAGGGTTCAATCTGCGATCATGGCGACTTTTAAGGTAAACTATGGACAATAGGAAGCGTCATTTATTGATATGGCTTTTGATTGGCTCAATGGTCGTTGCGCTTTCTCAATGTACGAATACAGGTAAAGTCGAAGCCTTTACCATTAACGATTTTGCAAGTTCAGAGACGTGCAAAAGCTGTCATAAGGATATTAGTGAGATGTATGCGGCTTCCGCTCACTTTCATACTTCTGCTCCTGCTGGAGAAGAGCTCCTAAAAAAAGCTTTACTGAAGCCAGAATTCCAATTCAGCGACAGCCTTAAGGTTGTTGTAGAAAGAAGGGAGCAAGGAGTTTATCAAGTCACCTACTCGCGGTCCAAAGAAATTGAATCGAAAAAGATTGATGTGGTCTTTGGATCAGGTGAAAAGGCAATGACGTTTGGCTATTGGAGTGAAAGCGGATTAAATCAATTGCCGCTCACATTTTATACGAAAATGAATCAATGGGTGAATAGCCCTGGGTTTCCCACAGACCATCCCAATTATAAGCGGGCAATTATTGGCGGCTGTTTAGAATGTCATAGCTCATTTGCGAAAACAAAAGCAACAAAGACAGGCAGTCTGGCGGTTTCCGAACAAGTTATAAAAGGCTCTATTGCATATGGCATCGACTGCCAGCGTTGCCATGGACCTTCCGCGAAGCATGTTGCTTTCCACCAAGAAAATCCCGGGGTTAAAAAAGCCAATTTTATTATAAGTATTCAGTCGCTCAGCCGGCAGCAGAAAATCGATAATTGCGCAGTGTGCCACTCTGGAAGTGATCAGTCGAACCAAATATCAACTTTCGCTTTTCGACCTGGAGATACATTGGCAAATTACTATTATCCTTACAGCAATAGTAATTCTGAGCCAGACGTTCACGGTAATCAGTATCAAATGCTTGCAGGAAGTGCATGTTATATCAAGAGTGATATGGATTGTTCTTCTTGTCATAATACCCACAAAGCAGAAAAAAATAATCCTATCCTGTACTCACAGCGCTGCTTGAACTGCCATAAGGTATCGGAGCATCCTTTAAACGATGGAATTGCAGCGTCGATATCCAATAATTGTATTGATTGTCATATGCCAATGCAAGCATCCCGTCTAATTTCATTTCAGGAATCGGGAAAAATTAAAAAAGTTCCATATTTATTAAGGAGTCATAAAATTGGAGTTTATAAGGACGAGAGCAAGAAAATATCTTCTTACCTCAAATCACTTTAATTATTGAAGCTGAGCTGTGAAAATTAAAATCGTGATGACTAGTCAGCATTCCTATGTCCAATAAGGCTGCAACATTGGAGGAAAATGCCGATAAGTGTTTTGAAAAACGACCGGTTATATTGTTAATATTTAAATATTAAAGGACAAATGAAAGAATTAGACCCGCACAACCTCAACCGGCGTAATGTGATGAAAATGCTGGCTGTAGGATCAACCGCAGGATTGCTGGGGTTGTTTGATAGCAAAAAAGTGATGGCCGATACATATGAAACGCCATCGTATCAAAAAGGTCTTGCACCAGTCAAAATCAAAAGTGTCAGAGCTATAGGGTGCGCCCCAGGAGGGCCAAATCTCGTAGTTGTCAGGGTTGATACGACCGAGCCCGGTCTCTATGGTATAGGATGCGCAACCTTCAACCAACGCGCCACCCTTGTTGTCGCAGCTGTTAACACGTACCTGAATGAGTTTTGCGTTGGGAAAGATGTTGATAATATCGAGGATATGTGGCAGTCGTGTTATGTTAGTTCTTACTGGCGAAATGGTCCGGTGCTGAATAATGCGCTCAGCGGACTCGACGAAGCCTTGTGGGATATCAAAGGAAAGCGTGCTGGTATGCCGGTATACCAGCTCCTGGGCGGAAAATCTCGTTTTGCCGTGCCGGTATATGTGCACGCCGATGGGCGAACTCCGGAAGCTGTAGCGGATAACGTACAGAAATTCATTGCCGAAGGAAACCGCTATGTGCGGATCCAACAAGGATTATATGGTGCTACACAGTTGGCAACAGCGCCAGATTTTAAGGATGCTGGTTTTGGAATGCCGAGAGATGGATTTATGGATCAGCGTGAATACTTGAAATCCCTCCCACCTTTGTTCAAAACAGTGCGAGAGCGTTGTGGCGATGAAGTAGAACTACTGCATGATATGCATGAGCGCATTGAGCCCATGGATGCAATAAATACCATCAAAAAGCTAGAAGATTACCGGCCGTTTTTCATTGAAGATCCATTCTCACCCGAAAATATGGAATGGTTCAAACAACTTCGCATGACTACATCGGTACCCATTGCCATGGGTGAACTCTTCAATAACATCAACGAGTTTAAATTGCCAATGGTGAATCAGATGTTCGATTATATCCGCTGTCATGTTTCACAGATTGGTGGTATCACACCGGCTGTGAAAGTTGCGCGCCTGGGTGAATGGTTTAACATTAAAACCATCTGGCACGGCCCTAGTGACACGTCACCTGTCGGTCATGCTGCAAATTGCCATATGAGTTTAGCAATCTGGAATTTCGGACTATTGGAGCTTGGAGGTGGTAATTTTGGACCTAATATCAAAGAAGTTTTTTCAGGAAGTCCCACGGTGAACAAAGGGTATATGAATGTTAGCGATACCCCAGGATTAGGAGTTGATATAAATGAGACTGCAGCCGCAAAATTCCCAATGCGTAACAGTGTTTCAGGGTGGACGGTAAGGAAAAGGGATGGTACAATCATCAGACCATAGAAATTACCATGTATCAAGTATCAAAACCCAAGTATCAAAAGACATGACGAAATTTGTGAAAATTTACTTTTTAGGCATTTTGCTAGCAAGTATGCTGACATCAACCGCACAAATTATTGCACCGGTTAAAACTCAGGTTGTAAAAGATCAGGAGGGATTTAAGCTTATTAGAGATGGGAAACCCTATTTTGTTAAAGGAGCGGGCGGAACGAACCGCATGGAATTGCTCGTAGCATCTGGCGGTAATTCTATAAGAACCTGGGGTAGTAATAATGCCAAGGGTATCCTCGATAAAGCTCATTCGCTTGGTCTGACTGTTACTTTGGGACTTGATGTAGGCCGCGAGCGACATGGTTTTAATTATGATGATACTGCCATGGTTAGGAAACAACTTGATAAACTCACAAAAGAAGTTTTGCTTTATAAAGATCATCCGGCCTTATTAATGTGGGGCATAGGTAATGAATTAAATCTCAGTGCAAAGAACCCTAAAGTTTGGGACGCTGTGAATGATATTTCTAAGATGATCCACGGATTGGACCCAAATCACCCGACAACCACGATGCTGGCCGGTGTCAACAAGACAGCAATTGCTGAAATAAAAGTCAGAACAACGGATATTGATGTGCTTTCTGTACAAACCTATGGAAGTCTTCCTTCGGTTCCTGCTCAAATTGCGGCGAATAACTGGACTAAGGCTTACCTGGTAACAGAATGGGGTCCCACCGGACACTGGGAAACTAAAGTTCTTCCATGGAAAGCTGCAATAGAAGAAACCAGCAGCCAGAAGGCCGCAGTTTATAGGAGCCGTTATGAATCATCGATAGGAAAAGACAACAACTGTCTAGGGTCGTATGTGTTTCTTTGGGGGCAAAAACAAGAGCGTACCCCTACATGGTACGGCTTATTTACCGAGGCAGGTGAAGGATCCGAAGTTCTGGACGTGATGCAATATCTATGGTCAGGTAGTTGGCCCCAGAATCGTGCTCCTCATATCGAGTCTTTAACACTAGATGGCAAACAATTGCCTGAAGCAATTTATCTTTCCAAAAATAAAGACTACAAAGTCGCTTCTGTAATAACCGATCCTAACAAAGACAAATTAACCTACAGGTGGGAGTTACTGCATGATGCCACTAGATTAGGTGAAGGTGGTGACCGTGAAGAACGTCCTAAGGCAATCTCTGGTTTAATCTCCGAAAACACTTCGGGCAATATTACTTTGAAATCCCCTGAAACACCAGGTGCATACCGTCTGTTTGTGTATGCTTCTGATGGAAAAAATAAAGTGGCAACGGGAAATATACCATTTTATGTGAATGACTGAATAGTCAGTGTAAACCCTTTGTTCAAGTTCAATTCACCAATTATAAGGTAGTGACATTTATACTAAAGCATTATTATACCTACTTTCGGCCATGAGAATCATTGGAAATATCCTTGTAATATTTTTATTTCTTTTATCCTCCTGTTCGAAGGATTTTGAATTAAAAGATCTGCAGGGAAGAT
This sequence comes from Daejeonella lutea, assembly GCF_900168015.1. Classification (GTDB taxonomy): domain Bacteria; phylum Bacteroidota; class Bacteroidia; order Sphingobacteriales; family Sphingobacteriaceae; genus Daejeonella; species Daejeonella lutea. The sequence goes on from NZ_FUYR01000001.1 coordinate 675,412, forward strand.
GGAAATATATAACAGTAGATAACAGAAATCCTCAGGATGTATTACCTGAGGGTGAGATTGAATTGCAGAACCCCGCAATCATTTTCGATAAAGACAATCTGATAATAGAGTGGGGCGGTAAGAAGTTGTCCTCCGGGAAATTTAGGATGGACGGCAAAATGATCCGATACATCGAAGATCTTCCAGGGAATCAAAAAAGAGAATTTCCGTTTTTAATAAAAAGCCTTAGCAAAACAGAACTTGTATTCCAAACCATGGAACAAAATACGACGACGGTAACTGCGACTAAGGTGAGTGGTGGTGACTAATCGTTGACTTCGCCTGGTAATCAGTAATCAGTGGACCGAGTAAAGGGTTGCTCGCTGGCTGTCATCGGTAGAATTTTACCTGACCAAACATGTGAATGTCTCCGCTGATTACCGGTTACTAATTACCGATTACTGAACAATTACAGCCATCCTAAGCTATTCTACTTCTTCTTGCCTTTAACTGCAGGAGTTATATCCTTCTTCGCCTGTTGCTGTTGTCTCATATAGTCTTCCATTCTTTGCTGGAAGCCCGATTTTTTCTTTTCGGTTGCTGGTTTCTTTTTATTTTCCTGAATCTGAGCGTGAATCTTATCATCATTAACAAACATCCGGATAATATACTGTTGTGCGAAAGTCAACATATTAGCCAGGAAGTAGTAGTAATTTAATCCTGAAGGATAACTATTCAATACTCCGAAGAAAATAATAGGCGTGATGTAACCGATATATTTCATCTGTCCTGTTGCACCCGATACCTGATTGTTAAAATAGGTATAAATCAGGGTAGATACAGTCATTAGTATACACATCAAACTGATGTGATTGCCAAGGAATGGCAAAGTAAATCCTAATTGGAAGAACGCATCGAAGGTTGAAAGGTCTTCCATCCATAGAAAAGTTTGTTGCCTTAGCTCAAATAAGTTTGGAAAGAAGAAGAAGAATGCCATGATTATCGGCAACTGCAATAGCATCGGCAAGCATCCGCCAAGAGGATTCACGCCGGCTTTCTTATATAGTTTTAGATATTCCTGCTGTAATAGGGTAGGATTATCATCTCCAACTTTTGCCTTTATCTCATCCATTTCAGGCTTCAATACCCTCATTTTTGCCATCGACAGGTACGATTTATACGTCAAAGGCAATAAGACAGTTTTCAGGAGAATAGTCAGTACAAGGATTATTAAGCCATATCCCCAGCCAAAGCCCTCCAGAAAGTTAAACACGGGTAAAACGATCCAACGGTTGATGTATTTTAAAGGCCAGTAGCCCATATCGATCTGCTTATCGATGTTAAACCCCTGTGCTTCTAAAGTGCTAAGCTTATTCGGCCCAAAATAGAATTCCATCGGGAAACTGGTAGTCTCTTGCCTGCCAAACGGAATTTGCATGTTAGCAGCAAAGCTCTTTACAATATTTGAATCAGGGCTTGTGTTTACTGATAACTCACCTTTGTCAAAGCTGTTTTTTGCAATTAGCACATTAGAAAAGAAATGTTGTTTGAATGATATCCATTTTATTTTGCCCTCATTCAGTTCCTTTTTTTCTGATTCTAACTTTTCTAAATGATCAACACCAGCATCACCTTGATTGTAGTAAGCTGTAGAATACTGTTGCTCGCTCTTTAAATCCTTTTCTTTGAGCTTAAGAATAGTTTCCCAGTTCAAGGTAAGATGTTGCTGGGTGGGAGCTACCACATCCTGCATACCTTTAGTGGCAATTGTAAGCCCTACGTTGTAGCTGTCACCTTTAAGCGAGTAAATGTAATCTATATATTTACCTGCCTCATATGTCAGACGCATGGTTAAGGAACCTGAGTCGGATTTGGCGACAGTTAACTTTGTGCCGGAAGGGGTAAAGTAAAGGTCATTAGTGCTGATATTCTTTCCGGCAGCACCGAAAATAAGCCCAAACCTATTGCCGTCCCCTTCAAACATCTTTAAAGGTTGTTTTGTGTAAGTCTGAAAACCTTTTAAGTGAACCGACGAAATCCGTCCGCCTTTTGGACTGATCTCAACCTTTAGTTTTTCGTTTTCTAGAATTACGGGACTTGCTGAACCGGAATTTGCAGATCCGAATGGACCCGCTAAAATTGCTGTAGAATCTATTTTGGGAGAAGCAGCTGGCACTCTTAATGTGTCAGCAGCTGGAGATTTTATTGGTTGCTGTACGCGAGCGAGTGAATCCTTTGTATTTCTAGCTTTCTCCCTTTTGATGTCTTCATCAGAAGGTTGCATTAAATAAGTGGAACCTACTAATATGATTAATATTAAAAATAGGCCCGTAAATGTATTTCTATCCATTCTTTTCTAAAGTCTGTTTACTTCTTTTTTGCGTGTGCTAAAGAAGCGGCGACAAAGTTAACAAAAAGTGGATGAGGATTATCAACTGTTGATTTTAATTCCGGATGGAACTGTCCTCCAACGAAAAACGGATGATTTTTAAGCTCAATGATCTCAACAAGATTGTTTTCCGGGTTGATGCCAGAAGGGATCATTCCCGCTTTCTCAAATTGTTCTAAATATTTGTTGTTGAACTCATAACGGTGACGATGCCTTTCTGAAATCCGGCTTTTTCCGTAAATAGCCGCAGCTTTACTCCCTTTTCTAAGATCACAGGTATATGCACCCAGGCGCATTGTACCACCTTTATTTTTAATTTTCTTCTGTTCTTCCATCATGGAGATCACAGGGTTGGCTGCATTCTCGTCCATTTCTGAACTTTGCGCGTCTTTGAGTCCCAATACATTTCTTCCGAACTCAACAACGGCACATTGCATCCCGAGGCAAATACCAAAGAATGGCAGTTCGTTTTCACGTACATATTTGATAGCTGTAATTTTGCCTTCAATCCCTCGGCTTCCAAATCCCGGAGCAACTAAAACTCCATGGAGACCCCGGAGTTTTTCGGCTACATTTGCTTCGTTGATACTTTCGGAGTGTATACATTTTACTCTTACTTTGCATTCATTTTTAGCTCCTGCATGAATAAATGATTCAGTGATGGATTTATACGCATCCGGCAGCTCGACATACTTTCCTATAAGGCCAATTACAACCTCGGAAGTTGGATTCTTTAAATGTCCCAGAAAATCTTTCCAGCTTTCAAGATCGGGGTCATTTTTTAAAGGAAGTTTAAGTTTTCCAAGTACTGTTCTGTCCAGCTGCTCTTTAAGCATCAGCAATGGAACGTCATAAATTGTGGATGCATCGATAGATTCTATCACTGCATTGATATTGACATTACAGAATAGCGCAATTTTCTTGCGTAACTCCTGTGGAATATGGTGTTCAGTACGACAAACTAGAATATCTGGTTGAATACCATATTCCAATAACATCTTTACCGAATGTTGAGTCGGTTTTGTTTTAAGTTCTCCCGCGGCAGCCAGGAATGGAACTAAAGTTAAATGGATGACAAGAGAGTTACTTGAACCTAATTCCCATCTTAACTGCCTCACTGCTTCTATAAATGGCAATGATTCAATGTCACCCACAGTACCACCGAGTTCAGTAATTACAATATCGAAATTCCCGCTTTCACCCAGGATCTGCATATTACGTTTTATCTCATCAGTAATATGCGGTACCACTTGAACGGTTTTGCCCAGGTAAGCTCCTTCGCGTTCCTTGTTTATTACATTTTGGTAAATACGGCCAGTTGTAATGTTATTTGCCTGAGAAGTAGGGACGTTAAGAAAACGTTCATAATGTCCAAGGTCAAGATCTGTTTCTGCACCATCTTCGGTAACATAACATTCTCCATGTTCGTAAGGATTCAACGTCCCGGGATCAATATTGATGTAAGGGTCGAACTTTTGAATAGTTACACGGTAACCTCTTGATTGGAGTAATTTGGCAAGAGAAGCGGAAATAATACCTTTTCCTAACGACGAAGTAACGCCGCCCGTAACAAAAATGTATTTGGTCATGATATTCGAAGGATTTGCTATGAATGTATTATTGATTAAATGCCCTGGAGGTCAGTTTTAATTAATAAAAACATCGTTTTGTACGGGATTCAAAAGTAGGAAAAAAAATGATACTATGGGGATATGTTGAGAAAAACAGGCGTGTTGAAAAAAGATGACAATGACAGTTGTGAGTTGACAGCGGCAATCCCTCTGGTCCACCCAGCTAACTGTCAACTGTTCCCTGTCAACTGTCAACTCTTTTACCTAACTTTGTGATTATTAATAATTAATTTTTATTCGTTTGACATTCAGTGATTTCAATTTTGACCCTCAGCTTTTTGAAGGTCTCCAAAGCATGGGTTACGTAAAGCCCACACCAATTCAACAACAAGCTATTCCCCTTATTTTAGAACATAAAGATCTGATCGCTTGTGCACAAACAGGAACAGGCAAGACAGCTTCTTATCTATTACCTGTGTTACAGCACATCAGTCTTGGGGACAAAAAACATACTAAGGCTTTAATTCTTGCTCCTACACGAGAGCTTGCGCAACAGATTGACCAGCAGGTTGAAGGTCTGGCCTATTTTGCAGGCATTAGCTCAATCGCTGTTTATGGCGGCGGAGACGGAATGATCTATGAACAGCAGCGACGTGCAATGCTCGAAGGCGTGGATATTATTATAGCGACCCCAGGGCGTTTGATTGCTCAACTTGCTTCAGGGGCGATTAAGCTTAATCACCTTCAATATCTGGTTCTCGACGAAGCAGATCGAATGCTAGATATGGGTTTTTACGACGACATATTACGGATTATCAGCAGTCTGCCTAAAGAGCGGCAAACCTTATTGTTCTCGGCTACTATGCCCCCGAAAATTCGGACACTGGCAAATACAATTCTTAAAAACCCAGAGCAAATTAATATCGCATTATCGCAGCCGGCTGAGGGTATTTCGCAGCAGGTTTACATGGTATATGATCCTCAAAAAGTCAAGCTTATTACCAGTCTGCTTAAGAATGGCGATTATAAAAGTGTGTTAATATTCTGCTCCAGAAAAGAAACTGTTAAAGACCTTAACAGAACCTTGAGAAAAGAAGGGGTGAAAGCTGAAGCATTCCATTCTGACCTTGAACAAGAGCAGAGAGAAACAATCCTCAGAGCATTCAAAAGCCGACATCTACCTGTAATAATTGGAACAGACGTTTTGAGCCGCGGAATAGATGTCACTGGAATAAGTTTAGTAATTAACTTCGATGTTCCACCTGATCCGGAGGACTATATTCACCGAATTGGAAGAACAGCAAGGGCAGAAACTAAGGGCACTGCAATAACTTTTGTGAACGAAAAAGACCAGCGGAGATTTTCGTTTATTGAAACCCTGATCGCAAAAGAAATTCCACGAATGAATTTACCGGAAGAACTAGGAGAGGGGCCGGCTTACAATCCAACCTTAAGACGCTCATCAGGCCCTAAAAATAATAACCGCAACGGCCGGAATAAAAAACCATGGCCTAAGAAGCAAGCTTAGTTCGGGATCGGGTCTAAGGCTTTTGATCAGTCCTCAACCTATCCCAATTTCTCGACATTTGGAAAGCGATCCTTTATATAACTTATGGCCGTTTTGCCATGTGGATGAGGATTACCCTGTGGATCAACATTTACAAATACCAGTCGGTCAATGGTCAGAATGCTTTTTCGCGTTATCATATTTCGTACCTCACAGGTAAGAGTTATAGAAGTACGGCCAAAATGAGTCGCCGTAATACCCAATTCTATAATATCTCCTTGCCTCGCTGAACTGACGAAATTGATTTCTGAAATAAGTTTGGTGACGACTTTCGGATTATCCAGCTGTACAATTGCATAGATCACGGCTTCTTCATCAATCCATTTTAACAAGCTTCCACCGAAGAGTGTTCCATTCGGATTCAGATCCTCTGGTTTAACCCATTTTCGTGTATGAAAATTCATTATATATTTTATTGTAAATTTACGAAAACGAATATTTCGGTTTGTCATTAGACAGTCTAACATTTATTAAAACAAAGCAATTGAAAATGTTATTTAATAGTCATCAATAATTATTATGGTAACTCTTCAGAATGAATTTTTAAAGGTTGAGATTAGTCCCTTAGGCGCCCAGCTTACTTCGATAGTTAATAAGTTCAACAAAGTCGAGCATCTTTGGCAGGGAAATCCCGCAATTTGGGCTTTTCACGCACCCAATTTATTTCCGGTTGTGGGTGAATGCTTTAATAAGGAAATTAAAGTGAATGGCAGCGTTTATCCAATGGAAAGACATGGCTTTGCGAGGACTTCTCAATTTGTGATGCAGGACTGTACCGATGTCCATGCTAAATTCTCGCTGACACATTCGGAAGCAACACATAGATCTTATCCATTTAAGTTTACCTTTCAAGTTCTTTATGACCTTTTTGACTCTGAGTTAAGAGTTAGCTATAAAGTGATCAATTTGGATGAAGGCGCAATTTGCTTTTCAGTTGGAGCCCATCCGGCATTTAATATTCCTTTTTTTAAAGGAGAAAAGTATGATGATTATTACATTGAGTTCGAACAAGAGGAAGAGCTTATCAAACATCTTTTCTCGGATGACGGATATTTTAACGGTCAAACGGAAACCGTTGTGCAGAACGGTAATAGAATCGACCTCAAAAAGGATCTATTTTCAGCGGGAGCCCTTGTTTTTAAGAAACTGATATCCAGGGAGGTCCTTATCAAAAATCATAAAACACCAAATTTCATCTCAGTCTCGTTTCCACATTTTGAATCTCTTGGCATTTGGGCGGCACCTGGCGGTGACTTTGTTTGTATTGAGCCCTGGTTAGGATACGGTGACAACATTGGTGGGCCGGGCGAATTCCGGAATAAAGAAGGAATAAGAACACTTGAGCACGGGCATGTCTTCGAAGTCGATTATACGATCGGTATCACTTGATGATCGTAAGCCGAGCAAGGTATTGATCCATATCATCCTCCAATAAATGCTCGCACAGAAATCCATGCGAATGTGAAATGCTTTTTAAACGGTCGAAATCGATATACAGCCATTTGAACCATTCACCTTTAATCGAGTTATATTCATATTGATATGATATTTCTCCGAAGTATTGTTGTATCGGGAAATTGGATGTGTTATACAAGTAAGATATGTCAGACGAGTCCAGAATTATTTGGCCGTCCTTGTTAAGCATTTTCTTTAGGTGTGGGAGCAATTTATTTAAGCCATCAATATCACCGCATATACCTAGCCCATTCATTAGCAGTAAAAGTGTATCATAACTTCTCTGGCTTGAAAATATGTCCTCATTGATTATACTTTTTACGCCTCTCATTTTCATGATTTCGCAAGCAAGGGCTGAGATTTCCAGAGCTGTAACTTCAAATCCACTTGCCTGAAGTATTAGTGAATGAGCGCCAACACCTGCACCGATATCGAGAACCCGACCTTTACATGAGGTTAAAGCATATACTTCAAGATCTGAAAGGTCTTCTTCGGTTCTGAAAAACACTTCAATTGGCATATCTTCTGGCGAACCATAGTTATTATGTAGCCATAGTTTCCCGGGCTTATCATTTTTAAGATAATCAAACAAGGCATTCCCAAAAACATCCATATTAATTTGCCAAAGGATTAGTTCTCAATCTTGCAGAACTTTTAAAATAACGCATTATTTATATCCAAATTTACGGTTTGAGAATGTATGATACGATTAAAATTATTGTCTGATAATTCACTCAGCATCTGTTATAATAACAAGCCGTTGTTGAATACTAATAATGTTAGTATATTGCATTCCGATAATTTACCGATATTGAACCGCTAAATTTAGATTATGTCGACTGAAGTCAAGTGCCCTGCATGTAATCACTCATTTCCCCTGGAAGAGGCAATCGGAAAAGAATATGAGCAAGAGCTCCGGGATAAAATGATTGCCTGGCAGAAAAAGAAAGACGAGGAATTTCTAAGGAAAGAAGAAGAATTGAAGGGCCAGCACAAGGAATTAGCGCTCAAGTACGAACAACAATTGGTAGTTGAAAGAAAGAACCTGGAAGAGGGTGTGCGAAAAAGTATCGCGGCAGATTTCGAAAATAAACTTGTACTGCTCCAGAATTCAAATAAGGAGAATGAGGAAAAATTGAGGCTCGCCCGCGAAAAGGAGCTCACTTTTTTGCAGAAGGAACAGGAACTGAAGGCCCGGGAAGCTGATATTGAACTAACTTTTCAGCGTAAACTTCAGGAAGAGCGTATCGTAATAGCAGATCAGATAAAAAAGATAGAACTCGAGAGAAATCTTGTAAAGGAAACTGAACATCAGCTGAAACTTAAGGAATACGAGAAACAAATAGAAGATCAAAAAAAGTTAGTCGAGGAAATGCGGCGCAAGGCGGAACAGGGATCAATGCAATTGCAGGGGGAAGTTCAGGAGCTAATACTTGAAGAACTTTTGCGCAATAATTTTCCTTTTGATGAGATAGGCGAAGTGGGTAAAGGGGTCAGAGGTGCGGATTGCGTTCAGACCGTTAGAAATAGATTCGGGCAAGATTGTGGCAAAATCATTTATGAAAGTAAACGAACAAAGGATTTCGGGAATGATTGGATAGACAAGCTTAAAAAGGATATGCGTGGAGCAGGTGTGGATGTGGCAGTAATAGTCACCCAATGTTATCCCAAAGGGATGGATTGTTTCGGGGAAAAAGACGGCGTATGGATCTGTTCATTCGAGGAGGTTAAAGCTGTAGCTTACGTTCTGCGGGATGGCATTATCAAACTTTCTAATGCTTCCAAATCACAGGAAAACAAAGGCGATAAGATGCATATGCTTTACGATTATCTAACCGGAACTGAGTTTTCTGAACAATGGAAAGCTATTCGCGAAGGTTATATGAGCATGCGTCTGTCTATTCACAAAGAGCGTGATGCAATGGAAAAGATGTGGAAGATGAGGGAGAAGCAATTGGATAAAGTCCTGATAAATGCATCCGGCATAAGGGGTTCTATTGAAGGCATCGCGGGGGCGGACACAATATCGCTAAGTTTGACGGATGATGATGAAACACTTTTATTAGAATAGCCTTAAGCCCTAATCTTACTCAACTTCAAACAATAAAAGTTAGCTTTGCAGTTCATCACCCATTGCCCCAAGCCCATAGCCCGTGCTACTCGACAAACTCAAACTCAGCAAACCCCTCATTAAATCAATGACTGAAGCTGGATTTCTTGGACCTAAAGAAATTCAATTGAAAACCATGTCACGTATCCTTGGGGGACAGGACATAATTGCTGTTGGTCCTGAAGGATCTGGTAAGACGACAGCATACGTCCTTGGAGTGTTGATGCGCTTAAAATATGGCTTTGAGGAGGCTCCAAGAGCACTAATTCTGGTACCGGATAGAGAGAGAATTGACGATGTTTTAGCGAAGTTTGAGCTCTTAAACAGAAATAATACGATCCGAATTGTGCCACTTTATCCCGATGGGAATATGGAAGCACAGATTAATGAAGTTACCGATGGTTCAGATATTGTAATAGCTACACCCGACAGGGCACGGGCAGTTTATCTAAAACTAGGTCTGAATCTCAACAAGATCATCATGTTCATTGTCGATGATGCCGCAGAAATCATAAAAAAAGGCATGCAGCTTCCCGTTGCTGAACTCGCCAGAAGCATTGTCAAGTGTCAGCATCTGGTGTTTACAGAAGTAGTACATGATAAATTACACTTACTAATTGATCAGTTCATGAATCAGCCCGCATTGCTTGAAGTTTCTGAACTGGCTGAGAAAAGGCTTGAGACAATAGATCAACTCTTGTATCATGTTCCTGACTACAAAACAAAGCTAAACCTCATCAATTTATTGATGGTAGATGAGGAAGTTTTTAGTAAAGTGATTGTATTTGTCAATACAAGACTTACAGCAGAGAAAGTGTTCAAAAGCCTTTTTAAGAACTTCGATAAACAAGTAAGCGTGTATAAACCATTGTTTTTCGATCATCCCGGATTTGATATAATTGATGATTTCAAGCAATCAGAAGATACAAGGATATTGATAGTCGCTGACGATCTTAAAGAATCCGTTGATCTTAGCGGAATACCGTTTGTTGTCCATTTGGAAATTCCTGCTGAAAAAGAAGTCTTGATCAGCCGTATAGTGAAAGAATCAGGCAATGAGGACAAAATTGCAATAAGCTTTTCAACTGATATCGAACTTGTAACCGTTAAGAAAATTGAGCAGGCTATTGGACAGCTGATTCCGGTTGCCGAACTTCCGGCAGATCTCGTTATCGCAAAGGACGTAAAAATAAAGAAAGTAAAAACCAAAGCTCCGGAAGATGAGGGCCTCAGCGGAGCTGCTTTTCATGAAAAAAAGGAAAGCAATAATAAAGATTACAACTACAGTTCGAGAGAGAAAGCTAAGATGAAGTTCAAGAACAGGTAGCGCAGTTATGGCTAGCAAATAAATTTAATAAATAAAGCCGCGATGTGCCGCGGCTTTATTTTGGAGCTATAAAATCAGTCTTCGTCGGCATGGAGAACATCAGCATGATCTGCAGGTTTGTACGAGGCTTCTAACTCCGCAAGCTTCTTTTTTCCATATGCTACTCTGCTAATAAGCACAAAAAGGACTGGGACTATAAAAATTGCTAGGAAGGTGGCAGCGAACATTCCACCGAAAACCGTCCACCCGATTGTTTGCCTCGACACGGCACCCGCACCTGACGAAATGATTAGGGGTACAACTCCAAGAATGAAGGCGAGCGATGTCATGACAATCGGTCTTAACCTGAGTTTAATGGCATCCATAACCGAGGGTATTAATCCCATACCCCAATCCAGGCGCTCTTTAGCAAATTCTACTATAAGAATTGCATTTTTTGCTGATAAGCCTATCAGGGTTACCAGTCCGATCTGCGCATAAATATTATTATCCAGGCGAGGGATTAGCGTCAATGCCAGGATTGCACCGAAGACACCGAGAGGCACAGCCAGCAAAATTGAAAATGGCACTGACCAGCTTTCATAAAGTGCAGCTAATAACAGAAATACGAATACGATACAAAGTGCGAAGATATAAATCGTACTGCTGCCTGCTTCTTCCTCTTGCAGGCTTAAACCTGAGAAGCCATAAGTGTAGCCTGCCGGCAGCTGTGCGCCAATCTCTTTTAAAGCCTTATTCGCATCCCCACTGCTATATCCTGGGGCAGCACTTCCGCTGATCTCGATAGATCTGAACAAATTATAGTGATTAATGATCGATGCATTTTCAACCATTTTGTACGTCACAAGGGTGCTTAGCGGAACAGACTCACCACGAGTACTTTTAACATATAATTTGCCAAGGTCTTCTATATGTGTTCTGAAAGAAGTGTCAGCCTGAGTCACTACCCGGAAATTGCGGCCATACTTCGTGAAATCATTTACATAACTACTACCCAGATAACTTGAAATGGTACTGTACACGGCGCCGATCGAAACCCCCATTTGTTTAACACGCTCGCGGTTTATCGTTAACTGGTAATTTGGTGTCCTTGAACTAAATAGAGTATAAGCCATCCCGATCTCTGGGCGCTGATTTGCTGCTGCCAGAAACTTAGCTACTACAGCCTCGAACTGCTTAATGTCACCCGCTTGCTGTTCTTGAATCAGGAGTGAAAATCCCCCGCTAATACCGAGCCCTGGAATAGGAGGAGGGGCTACCGCTAGAACACTACCGTCCTTATCACCGGTAAATTCCGTTTTTATTAATCCAAGTATGGTGGGAACATTTCTCTCCCTTTCATCCCAGTTTTTTAGCTGAACAAAGAACGTCCCGGCATTTGATTTGAATGATCGGTTTAATACATTGATCCCCGCGATTGAAGTGATGTTTTGTATCTCCGGGATTTTTTCCTGTAGACGGCCTATGACCTTTGTAATAAATTGGTCGGTTCTGGCAGCTGAGGCTCCCTCGGGAAGGGTGATACCCATTATAAAAATACCAGCATCTTCATTCGGTATAAAACCTGCGGATTTTGCGCTGAACATACCAAATGTTCCAACATAGATACAGGCAAGAACAACAATTACCAACGGCGCTTTCTTTATCGACCTTTGTACCCCATTGGAATATCTGTTTGTTAGCCTGTGAAACCAGGCATTGAATTTAAAGAAAAACCGGTCAAGCCCTCTTGAATCTTTGTTAAGATTCATGGGTTTGAGCAGGATGGAACATAAAGCTGGTGTAAGGGAAAGTGCAACAAATGCAGAAATCACCACCGAAACTGCAATAGTAATTGCAAATTGCTGATATAGTTGTCCCACCATGCCGGGAATGAATCCAACAGGGACGAAAACAGCAGCCAGAATTAAAGCAATGGCGATAACGGGCCCTGTGATGTCTTTCATTGCCCTTCGTGTAGCGTCCTTAGCGGATAATCCATTATGGTCTATGTAATGTTGTACAGCTTCAACCACGACAATCGCATCATCAACGACAATTCCTATCGCAAGCACAAAACCAAACATAGTCAGAACGTTGATGGAGAAACCCATCATTGTGAAAAAGATGAATGTACCGATTATCGACACTGGTATTGCGAGTACAGGAATTAAGGTAGCCCTCCAACTTTGGAGAAAAAGAAAAACAACGATAGTTACAAGAACCAGGGCTTCTATTAATGTGTAAATAACTTCTTTGAGAGAGACTTTAACAATTGATACCGTTTCATAACTGATGGTGTAGTCCATGTCCTTCGGAAAGGATTTTTTAAGCGTTTCCAAAGTTTTTACAATGCCCTCATAGGTTTCCACTGCATTTCCTCCAGGCATTTGGTTCACAGCCATCATGGAAGAGATTTTCCCATTGATTTTCGACCGTGTAACGTAGGAGAATTCGCCCAGCTCAATCCGCGCTACATCTTTGAGATAGGTTATGGCTCCATCTGTGCCCGTTTTTACAACAATGTTCCTAAACTCTTCTTCGGAACTTAAAGCTCCGTCAAGTACGACTGAAAATTCAAATACCTGTGAGCCATTTTGAGGTGGGCCGCCCACACTGCCACCAGCGATCCTTGTATTTTGTTCCTGAATAGCTGCAGTTACATCGGCTGGTGAGATTGCGAGCTGAGCGAGTTTGTTTGCGTCGAGCCAGACCCTCATGCTAAACGGTTGCCCAAATGTTTGAACGTCGCCCACGCCCTTGACTCTAAGGAGGGCATCTTTAACGTAAAGATTTACATAGTTGGAAAGAAATTTTTGATCATGAGTGCCATTAGGTGAGGTTAAACCAAGTACCATCAGGATGTCTGTATTGGCTTTCTTTGTCGTTACACCTAAACGCCTAACTGCTTCTGGTAAAGCAGGCTCTGCAATGCCAACGCGATTTTGAACATCAAGGGCAGCAATGTCAATGTTAGTACCGACGTCAAACGTTACTGTTACAGCCGAACGACCATCAGAAGTACTGTTGGACGACATGTATTTCATACCCGGTGTACCGTTGATCTGGCTCTCTATAGGAGTTGTTACCGTTTGTTCAACCGTTTGAGCATCTGCTCCCGTATATGTACCTGAAACAGTTACAGTTGGGGGCGAAATATTTGGGTATTGACTAATAGGTAATCCCAGCATCACGATGGTCCCTATCAGAACAATTAAAACTGAAATAACAATAGCCGTAACCGGTCTTTTTATAAAAACTTCTGATATCATCTTAGCGTCTTAAAATTACTTTTTAGGTGCAGGCGTGTTACTTGCTGTTGTTACCACCGATCCGTTTTTGAGGTTTTGAACGCCTTCCGTAACATATATCTCTCCCGGTTTAAGACCGTCAGTTATTACGATTTTATCCGCCAACTTTAACCCGGTTTTGACTGCTCTCTGATCAACTTTATTACTGTCGCCGACTACAAAGACTGTAAATTCACCGAGCTGTTCAGCAACTGCTTTGAAAGGGATTACGACCTGTTTTTCGGGAGATTTATTAAGTACTCGCACAGTGCAGTTCATACCTGGTATCAAAGTTCCGGCGCCATTCGGGAAGCTGATTCTGACTTTAATACTTCCTGTCTGAGAATCTACTGCACGATCAATGGTAACGATCTTCCCAGCAGCACTTGCTATCGAATTATCAGAGCGCTGGATTGAAAACAATGAGTCGGAAATCAAGCCTGGATTCTGGTGGAGATTTAAAAACCTGGGAATTTGCTGTTGAGGAACCAATATATCTACTGCAATCGGATCATTTGTTGAAACTGTATTCAGTAATGTCGACCCCGGAGAAACTAAGGCTCCAAGCTTAACCTGTGAAATTCCGATCGTGCCGTTTAGAGGAGCGAGGATCACCGATCTGCGTAAGTCTGCCGCAGTATTTGCCAATATAGCCTGTGCACCGGCAATCTGCGATTCTGCATTAGCTAAGTCTGTTAATGCATAATCAACCCGTTGTTTCGCAATGGCATCCTGTTCTGCGAGCTTTTTATATCGTTCCGCATCTTTTTTAGCCTTATCGCGATTTGACTTTGCGATTTGAACCCCGGCGAGTGCCTGACGATAGGCTGCATCGTATTTGCTGCGGTCTATTTCATATAATTTTTGACCCTTTCGAACTTTTTGCCCGTCTTTGATAAAAACTTTAGTAATATATCCGCCAACTTCTGCACGAAGTTCAACTTCATTCAAAGGAACAACAGTTCCCGGATAAATATCCTCGCCTGTCACAAGTTCGAGGCCGGCTGTTTGAGTACTAACCTGAACAGCTTGGGAGGCCATAGTTGCCTGACTACTTACTTTCTCAGTTTTTTTTCCACATGAAATCAGGGTTAGTAGGACTAAACAAAGGAAGCCTGATCGTAATAGGTTTATGTTCATATTTTTATTGATTGATATTTATTATTCCTTGGGCTTGCTGTACATCAAGCTTGCTTGCTAATAGACTGAAAAGGGAATTAAGATAGTTAAGCTGCGATGATCGCAGATCCGATTCTGCAATCAACAATTCGAGGTATGTTTTTATCCCTTCATTGTATTGCAGTTTTATGGTATTATAAACATCTCGAGAAAGGTCAACATTATCACGATAGGTTTTCCAATCGTTCAGGTTTGTTTTATAGGATGCTAATGCCTGTTGATACTCCGTGTTGATGACGTTTTTTGTTTGTACGATATCAAGGTCCAATCTTTTATCCTGCAATATGGCTCGTTTTAAATTTTGAATCCGCCTTCCTCCCTGGAATACTGGGAGGGAAAGGCGTAAACCCGTTTGAGAGCTAGGAAAATCTTTATTATAGAGATCTCCGAAACTATTATTCTGGTAAATATTATTGTAATTAACGAAAGCGGATAGGGACGGTAAAAAATCGTATTTGTGAAACTGAATGTTTAGATCTTGAATTTGCTTTTGGGTCAACAGTTGCTTATATTCTATTCTATTCTCGTACAGCAGCGCCTGAGTTGTATCTAACAGTAATTCGGTTTCGAGAATAGTGCCGCTGTAATTTAAATTTACTTTATCATCGCTGCCAAGCCCCATCAATTGCTTCAGGTATGCATATTTAAAAGTGAGCGATTCATTTATTCTTTTCAAGTCTGCTCTTGAATTATTTAGTGAGATAGAGGCTCTTTTATAATCGGTTTTATCTACAAGGCCGGCATCATATTGCGCATACGAATCCTTAAACTGTTTTTCTACTCGTGCAATATTTTCATTTAGAATCTTCAGTTGTTCCTGACTGGTTAAAATATCGTAGAAAGCCTTACTAACAGCAACAACAGTGTTAATCTTGTTAGATTCTGTTTTCTGCTGACTGTTAAGCCGAGTAAATTTTGCCCCCTTTGCTGCAAAAAGAAGATCATTGCTAAACAAAGTTTGATCAGCCTGTATAAGAAAATTCGAATTGTTTTTTGGTTGAAATATAACTGGCTGTCCGTTAAGTAATGATACCGGTTGTTTCAGGTATCTCGACAAATTTGCCTGCCCGCTAACTTGCGGATAAATACCAGACAGTGCTATATCGATATCCCTTTCAGCGATTTCTTCATCAATAACTGATTGTTGAATCAAAGGTTGATTCTTTAAAGCAAAATTTATGCATTCTTTTAATGTCAGGCTTGTAGGGTGATTCTCATCGGTTCGCTGTGCATAAAGATGAACGGTTAGGAATGAAAAAGTAAGTAAGGCAAGCAGGTAAAATGTAGTTTTTTTCATAAAATTCTTGGCGATTTAGGACTTGTTCACTTTGATTCCATCCCAGATTATTTGTGCCACATTAAGTAAAGATTCCTGAGTGAACTTATAACGCCCCGTAATATGATGTTTAGCAGTTGATATGATCGTTCCGTGAAAAACCGGGGCTAGCAAATGATCGTCTATCTTTTTCAAATGACCATTCTCTACTCCATAGTTAAAGAAATCGATCATTTCCTGATTGAAGTTTCTCTTTTGATGAATTGGATTACATTTCACAAACGGAGAACTGGTGTATTGTTCCAAAAAAGTCAGAACATTAGGATTCCTAATATAGTATGAGCATACATTTATAAAGAGATTGAAAAAGCGATGCTGAAATGACTGGTGTTGGTCGTCATTCTTAAACATAGCTTGCTCAATTCCTTTCTTGATATGAGCATATAACTCAAAAATCAAAACCTCTTTAGACGGAAAATAGTGGTATATCGTGCCGGCGGCTACACCGGCATTTTTTGCAATCAGGCTCATTGGTGAACCATGGAAGCCATTAGAGCCTATAAGTTCCAATGTGCTCTGAAGAATAGCTTCTTTCTTTTCGGGGTTATCTAATTGAACGTTCATTCGGTCGGCAAATTAAAGACTTTTGATCGGTAGTTATTGTCACACTTAAATCATTAATAAAAATGATACAAAGGAAAACGGTCGAATTTCGAAAAAGAATTTTTTTCGCGAACATCTAAATTATGTAGTAGATGGAAACTTCTGCGGTATTTTGCTCGCGTAATTTTCTTTTTGAAAAACCTTGCTAAATACGGCAATAGTAATATATTTGCTTTGCCCTTCTGAAGGGCATGTTTTTCATAGGTAGATGTAGGGTCGAATACTTGTATTCGGCCCTTTTTTATACCGGTAAAATGAGGGATATTTGAATATTCTATTTCAGGTGTAAATATTCCGGGTTAAATAATCATGAAGAGAAAAATAGCGATTGCGATAACTGGTGCCAGTGGATCTGTGTATGCAAAAGTGTTGCTCGATAAAATTGTATCTCTTAATTCTCAAATTTCAGAAATTGGTATCGTAATGTCAGACAATGCAAAAGACGTTTGGCAACACGAACTTGGTAATACTGATTATGAACAATATGATTTGCCCTTCTTTGATAAACACGACTTTAATGCGCCATTTGCATCCGGATCGGCAGGCTTTGACACTCTAATTGTTTGCCCTTGCTCCATGGGGACACTTGGTCGGATTGCCGCAGGGATATCCAATGACCTGATTACCCGTGCTGCCGACGTGATAATGAAGGAGCGGAGAAAGCTTATACTTGTGGCAAGAGAAACTCCCTACAATTTGATACATATCAATAATATGAAAACGGTGACGGAAGCTGGAGGGATAATCTGTCCGGCGACCCCTTCATTTTACAGTTTGCCTAAAACCATTGAAGATGTAGCGGCAACTGTTATCAATCGGGTGATCGATTTGGTGGGACTGGAAGATAATTCCTTTCGATGGGGCAATAGTTAAAGATTCCCCTTGCTGGGACCTTTCCACTTTTTTGTATCTTTGCCCCTTTATGAACAAAAAGGTTGCGTTTTACACTCTCGGTTGTAAGCTGAATTTTTCGGAAACGTCCGCTATTGGCCGTCAGTTCAAAGATGCAGGATTTGAAACCGTTTCCTTTATTGACAATGCCGATATCTACATTATTAATACATGTTCTGTAACAGATCATGCAGATAAAAAATGCCGTAAGGTTGTTCAGGAAGCTTTAAAATATTCACCAAATGCTTACATAGCAATTGTGGGATGTTATGCACAGCTCAAACCGAAAGAAATTTCTGAAATTCCAGGAGTTGATATTGTACTTGGCGCAGCGGAAAAATTCAGGATCATCGAGTACATCACCGATCTGGCTAAAGAACCAAACACCAGGATTTTTAACAGTCCGATTGAAGCGGCAAGGGAATTCGTACCTTCTTTCTCATTTGGCGACAGAACCCGTACATTCCTGAAAGTACAGGACGGCTGTGATTATCTGTGCACATTTTGCACAATACCCTTAGCAAGGGGGAGCAGCAGAAGCGATACCATAGAGAATGTTCTTCATCGTGCAAAGGAAGTTGCTGCTTCTGGTGTTAAGGAAATAGTTCTTACAGGGGTAAATTTAGGCGACTTTGGTATCCGTGACGGGGAGCGTGAGGATCGATTTTTCGACCTGGTGAAGGCTTTGGATGTTATTGATGGAATAGACAGGATTCGTATTTCATCCATTGAACCTAATTTGTTGTCCGACGAAATTATCCAGTTTGTAGCAAGGTCCGATAAATTTGTACCGCATTTCCATATTCCACTTCAATCAGGGTCTAATAAAATTCTGGGGCTTATGCGCCGTCGTTACAAAAGAGAATTATACGCCGAGCGAGTTTCCTTAATCCGAAAATTAATTCCCGATTGCTGTATTGGCGTTGATGTCATTGTTGGTTTTCCAGGAGAGACCAGGGATGACTTTATTGATACATATAATTTTTTGAATGAACTGGATATATCCTACCTACATGTTTTCAATTATTCTGAGCGGGATAATACCCCGGCGGCCGGCATGAAAGGAAAGGTGCCGGGCTCTCAACGTTCAGACCGAAGCAAGATGCTTCACAGTCTTTCAGAAAAGAAGCGCCGGGCATTTTATGGGACTCAGATTGGTAAATCAGAATCAGTTCTTTTCGAAGCTGATCATAAGGAAGGATTTATGCATGGCTTCAGTCGTAATTATGTGAAAGTTAAAACTCCTTATGATCCATTACTCGTAAATGAGCTAAGATCTGTGAAATTTGAAAATATCGCAGCTGACGGAGATATGGAAATTAGTGAACAGTCCGAGGTGTTTGCTCAATGAACTAATCTATTCGATTGATTTCATTCGTAATTATCTTACCTTGCCTCTTATAATCCGCACGTATATTTAGCTTATGTTTCCAACCATAACTCACTTAATAGAATACCTTACCGGAATTCAAATTCCACTTCCAGTACAGACTTTTGGTTTTTTTGTTGCGCTTGCATTTGCTGCAGGGTACTGGGCGTTGTCGCAAGAATTTAAGCGAAAGGAAAAACTCGGTCTTGTCCATCCCTTTACCCGCGAAGTTACGGTTGGCGAGCCTGCTTCCATCGCTGAACTATTTTTCAATGGTTTCTTTGGTTTTTTAATGGGTTTTAAACTAGTTGAAGGCTTATTTCATTATTCCGATTTCGTTGAGAATCCGCAAACATTTATATTATCATCTCGGGGAAATATACTTGGTGGTATACTGCTTGGGGCCTTGTTCGTGTATTGGTCCTATGCTGAAAAGAAAAAAGAAGCATTAGCCAAGCCAAAAACCGTAAAAGAAGTTGTTCACCCACACCAAATAATGGGGAGTCTGCTCATGTGGGCTGCTGTGGGGGGATTCTTAGGAGCAAAGGTCTTTCATAACCTTGAATATTGGGACGATTTCATAAAAGATCCTATCGGAGGACTTTTTTCTTTTAGCGGACTGACATTTTACGGAGGTCTCCTGGTTGGTGGCGCTGCCGTTCTTTACAAGGCTAAACAATATGGGATCAAGTGGATTCATATGGTTGATATTGCTGGACCTGGTTTGATGCTTGCCTATGCTGTCGGTAGAATTGGCTGTCACTTGTCAGGTGATGGTGATTGGGGGATAGTAAACCAGGAAGCAAAGCCAGGTTGGCTTAGCTGGGCTCCGGATTGGGTGTGGTCTTTTAAATATCCGCATAACGTAGTTAATGAAGGTGTTCCGATTGCAGGATGCACCGGCAATTTTTGCAATGAACTGCCCCTTCCTGTATATCCGACGCCTTTTTACGAAGTTTTAATGGGACTTGCCATTTTTGCCTTTTTGTGGTCAATAAGACATAGGATCAAAATTCCGGGTGTAATGGTATCCATTTATTTAATACTTAATGGAATCGAACGATTTCTAATCGAATCAATCCGGGTGAATTCAAAGTACCATCTTTTCGGAGTAGGATTCACTCAAGCAGAACTAATCTCAACTATACTTGTTTTGACCGGTATCGCCGGCTTATTTTGGTTCACGAAACACGCAAAGAACCATCCTGAGAGTATTCCTGCTAAATAATATGGATCTTCAAGCACTCACCAAAGAAGTAATTTGTCTGACAAAAGTTGTTGGCGAATTTATTCGTGGGGAATCGAAAATCTTTGATCGTGAACGTATAGAATATAAAGGTCTCCATGATATGGTCTCATATGTGGATAAAACCGCAGAAAGAGACCTTGTTAAAGGCCTTACCTCAATACTTCCTGAAGCTGGTTTCATTACAGAAGAAGAGACAAGCACAGTTCTTTCAGAAAGTTACAACTGGATTATCGACCCCTTGGATGGGACAACCAACTTCATCCATGGCATACCATCTTTTTGCATCAGCATAGCGCTTCAATATAAAGCTGAACTTGTCCTCGGTGTTGTCTATGAAATTAATCGCGACGAATGTTTCTCAGCATGGCAGAATGGGGGAGCTTATCTTAATGGGATGCGGATTTCTGTATCAAATGCCCCCGCTGTAGAAAATACTCTGCTTGCCACAGGATTTCCATTTTACGAATTTTCAAAAATGGAAAAATACCTGAGAGTATTGCGCACCCTGATGCAAAAATGTCACGGCCTGCGCCGTATAGGTTCTGCAGCCCTCGACCTGGCATACGTTGCTTGTGGCCGGTTTGACGGATATTTCGAGTATAATCTCAATTCATATGATATTGCGGCTGGCATGGTTCTGGTACGAGAAGCAGGAGGTCAAACGTTTGACTTCAACGGTGGCAATGATTGTTTTGAGCGACGCGAGATTGTCGCCACGAACGGCCGTATTTCTTCAGAACTACTTGAATCAATTAAGAAGGAGTTCAACTAGAAAATTTAATACTTAAATCGGTTGTATGTTAAAGAAGATTCTGCTCGGATTGCTAGTAATATTGGTTCTGATCCAGTTTATAAGACCAGCCAAAAATCAGTCAAATTCAGCGACCCCAGATGATATCTTCAATCACTACCAGGCTCCGGATAGCATCAAAACGATGATCAAGACTTCCTGCTATGACTGTCATTCCGATAATACAAATTACCCCTGGTATTCCGAAATCCAGCCTGTTGCATGGTGGTTAGACCATCATATTGAAGAGGGGAGGAATGAGCTCAATTTTTCAGATTTCGAGGCATTTAATGCCCGCTTCAAATCTCACAAACTAGACGAAGTAATGGATGAAGTAGAGAGTGAAAATATGCCACTGAAATCGTACCTCATCTCACATCAGGACGCGAAACTCACGGTTTCACAAAGGGAGGCTATCGTAAATTGGGCTAATCAGGTTCGTAATATTATAAAACCGAGGGACCAGTAAATTTGAAACTTGAGTTTCCTTCCATTTGGTCGTGATGTACCATGTTAGGGGATCCTTCGTTCAAAGGGTATTTGAACGAAGGATCCCCTAACTTGAACCTTACCAGTCCCTAATATGGACAAATGTATTTTTGTGGGAAGTTTTTTCTTATAACGCTTCCGAAACTACTTCAGTAACTTCAGGTACCATGCGTTTTAAAAGGTTTTCTATCCCTGATTTTAGCGTGATAGTTGATGAAGGACATCCGCTGCATGATCCGCGCAGCTCAACTGTTACAACTCCTTCATTGTAAGATTTATAGCTTATGGCACCGCCATCCTGTTCAACTGCCGGACGTACATAATCATGCAGAATTTGCTGTATTTTAATCTCAGTTTCAGTACCTTCAAAGTTCGCCGCCGCTTCTTCTTTCTCAAGAATATTCAGTTCAGATTCAACTGCACCTTTAACAAATTCTTTAAGAATTGGTTCAATATCCTGCCAGTCTGAGCCCTCAGACTTGGTAATAGTAACAAAATTGCTCGCGAAAAAAACTCCAGTAACAAAATTAAACTTGAACAATTCGCGTGCAAAATGCGATTTTTCTGCACTTTCTTTAGTTGGAAAGTCGACGCTGTTATTAGTTAGCAATTTGTTAACTAAAAATTTCCGTGTGGCCGGGTTAGGGGTACTTTCGGTATAGACGTTCGTAGTTGATGTTGCAGTGCTCATATCATTAAAATATCCACAAAATTACTAATTTTTAAACTTCCTGCTGCGGCGGATAAAGTTATGACATGTGTATGACTGCCTATACTCCGGTGTAGTTAAACGGACTGATGGCCTTAAGTTCAGTCTTAACCTCATCCTTGATGTCCAATGTATCTACAAACTGACTAATTGTTTGTTCATTTACATGGGTGTTAGTCCGCGTAAGTTCTTTAAGTGCTTCGTAGGGATTTGGATAACCCTCTCTGCGAAGGATAGTCTGGATCGCTTCAGCAACAACGGCCCAATTTGCATCAAGGTCTCCTTTTATCGAATCCTTGTTGATGAGAAGTTTTTTAAGACCTCGTATAGTTGATTTGATTGCAATTAATGTATGCGAAACCGGTACTCCGATATTGCGGAGTACAGTCGAGTCTGTGAGGTCGCGCTGGAGACGCGAAATCGGAAGCTTTGCTGATAAATGCTCGAAAAGGGCGTTTGCAAGGCCTAAATTCCCTTCAGAGTTCTCAAAATCTATGGGGTTGACTTTATGAGGCATTGCAGATGATCCAACTTCACCTGCTTTAATTTGCTGTTTAAAATAGTTCATAGAAATGTAAGACCAAATATCGCGGTTCAGATCAGTTAAGATGTTGTTAATACGCTTTAGTGCATCGCAATGAGCAGCAAAATTATCGTAATGCTCAATTTGTGTTGTGTATTGGGAGCGGTTCAGTTTCAGTCGAATGTTAACAAATTTATCAGCGAATTCAATCCAGTTAATTTTTGGATAGGCGATATGATGTGCATTGAAATTACCTGTTGCTCCGCCAAATTTCGCTGAGTATGGAACTGCACTAAGCTGCGAAAGCTGAGCTTCGAGTCGTTCAATGTATACCTGAAGTTCTTTCCCGAGTCGTGTAGGTGAAGCCGGTTGACCATGAGTATGGGCCAACATCGGAATTTCCGCCCATTCTGATGCTCGATCTTTGAGCTGACCAATAAGCTCGTTCAATGCCGGTAGATATGAATTTTCAATTGCTAGTTTGAACGAGTGCGGTATTGCTGTGTTATTAATATCCTGTGATGTAAGTCCGAAGTGGATAAATTCTTTGTGCTTGTCCAGGCCAAGTTTTGAAAACTCATCTTTTATAAAGTATTCAACAGCTTTAACATCGTGGTTAGTTGTTTTTTCAATCTCTTTAACGGCTTGTGCATCAGTATCATTGAAATTATTATAGATCGATTGCAGGGCTTCGAATTTTGAACTGTCAAAATCGGCAAGCTGTGGCAATGGGAGCTCACACAGAGATATGAAATATTCAATCTCAACGAATACTCGGAATTTTATTAATGCAGATTCTGAAAAATATCCTGATAGTTCTGATGTTGCTTTGTGATAACGCCCGTCAATAGGGGATATAGCTGATAATGGCGAGAAATTCATTCGTATAAAATTTTTTCGAAGTTAAGCTTTTTGAAATTAGTAGAAGCTTTTGCCTAATCACCATTCCTAAATGCCTGTTCCATTGAAATCCCACACTCATCATGGTAATGTCATTTGCCATTAAATTAATATTATTTTCTATGGAAACTTTGGAATTGAAAAAAGTTTCCATAGTTTTGCGACGCAATAATGAAGGAGTGTAATAATTGGAAGTAAAAGAATATATAATCTCTGAATCAGACAATCTTTTTTGTCAGCATGGGTTCAAGAGTGTGACGATGGATGACCTCGCCAAACACCTTGGCATGTCTAAAAAGACGATCTACACGCATTTCAGCGATAAGAACGAGATCGTAAATATGGTAATCGAGAATAAGCTTAATGGCCAGAAATGTTTGATCAAAGACGGTTCAGAGAAGGCAGAGAATGCAGTGCACGAAATGTTCTTTGCTGTAACAAACATGAAGGAATTACTCTCTAACATGAACCCGAATTTGTTTTACGACCTGCAGAAATACCACCCGCAAGCCTGGATGTCGTTTAAAAAATTTCGTCAAACAAGCCTTTACGAAACGATCTACAGTAACCTGCTGAGAGGAATTAAGGAGGGGTATTATAGAAATGATATTAAATGTGACATCCTTACACAGATGCGGCTTGAGCAGGTTGACCTGATCTTTTCAAACAGCTCTGAATATACAAATGGAAAGTATGGGATAGCACAGGTAATGGCTGAACTTACTGAACATTTTCTTTACGGCATATGCTCGTTGAGAGGACATAAATTGATTAATAAATACAAAGAGGTAATAGAGGAAGAATAATAGCTACCATGAAATACAAATATCTAACGTTAATAATTTGCCTTTGCCTGGGTTTAACCGCGAAGGCCCAGCAAGCCGATACAGTTGCTGCCTTTAGTTTAAGACAGGCCATCGATTATGCACAAAATCATCAGGTCTCGGTGTTAAACGCTCAGGTAGATGAGGAAATTGCAATAAATACAGTTAAGCAGACGATTGGGATCGGACTTCCTCAAGTAAGTGGAAATGCGAATTTTCAGGACTTTATAAAGCTTCCGACGAGCCTTTTGCCCGGTGAGTTTTTCGGCCAGCCTGGAACCCAAATTCCAGTTCAATTCGGAGTAAAATACCAGTCTTCAGTTGGACTTGAGTTAAATCAGTTGCTGTTTGATGGGTCATACCTTGTTGGCTTACAGGCTTCCAAGACTTATAAGGAATTATCTCAGAAAAACCTTAAAAGAACACGAATTGAAACATCGGTTGCAGTCACAAAGGCATATTATTCAGTGCTTGTAAGTAATGAGCAGCTGAGTTTGATCGATGCGAATCTTGAAAGACTCCGCAAATCGCTAAGCGACACAGAAGCTATGTTTAAAAACGGTTTCGTTGAGAAAATTGATGTTGACCGATTAACTGTTTTGAAAAACAATCTCGAAACTGAGCGCGAAAATGTTATTCGCTTGCTAGCATTAAATGTCAACCTTCTAAAGTTCCAGATGGGGATGACAGTTAATAGCAAGTTAACTTTGACTGATTCCATCGCGAGCCTTCAGGCGGATCAGGCACTCGTGTCAAGAGACACCACTGCTTATCGCAACCGGATCGAATATTCCTTGCTGGAAACTCAGAAAAAACTTAATGAATTTGATCTCAAAAGGTATAAAAGTCAGTTTTTACCGTCTTTGTCCGCATTTGGAAGTACTTCGCAAAGTTTTCAATCGAATAATTTTTCTCAATTATTCGACACCAACTTCCCAAGCACAATTATTGGTTTGCGACTATCTGTTCCAATCTTTTCCGGGGGTATCAAGCTAAACCAGGTTCGTAACGCCAAATTGGCAATCGTGAAAACTCAAAACGATCTCATCAATCTTCAAAACGGGATCAACCTGGAAGTTGACCAGGCACAAACCACTTATTTGAACAGTCAGAAATCTCTTGAGAATCAAAAGAGAAATATGGACCTGGCTCAGGAGGTTTTACGAGTTTCTAAAATTAAATATGAACAGGGGGTAGGTTCGAGTATTGAAGTCACCACTGCTGAAACGGCCTTAAAGGAAGCACAGAATAATTATATAAATGCTTTATATGATCAAATGATCAACAGAGTGAATGTGGATAAAGCTTTAGGGAAAATAATATACTAATCGCAATCGAAATATAACGATATGATCATCACATATAACAATAAGTCTGGCAAAAATCCTTTAGGAACAGACTTCAAGAATCTAAAAATTAAAACCAATAACAGTTCTATGAAAAATTTAATATTTATGGGTATTGTCCTTTTTCTTGCAGCGTGTGGAGGAAAAACAACCGATAAAAAAACCGAACTCGAAACACTTAAAAAACAAAGAGTCGAGATTAACTCGAAAATTGCCGCTCTTGAAGCCGAAGTTGGATCAGCTAAGACTGCTGAGGATGTTAAAACTGTTGGTATCCTGGAAGTTCAGGAAAGCACATTTAGTAACTTCCTTGAAGTTCAGGGTCGCATTGATGCAGAAGACAACGTTCAGGTGAGCCCGGAAGCTCAGGGAGTTGTTACAGCAGTGTATGCTTCTGTTGGACAGAATGTTGGTCGTGGGCAGGTTCTTGCTCAAATTGATGATAAAGTCCTAAGACAAAACATATCTGAGCTACAAACCCAGTTATCTCTTGCAACAACTTTATATCAGCGCCAAAAAAATCTCTGGGATCAAAAAATTGGAACTGAAGTTCAGTTCATCAATGCCAGAACTCAAAAGGAAGCCGCGGAACGTCGTATCTCAACCTTAAGATCCCAGATCGCCATGTATAAAATTAAAGCACCAATTTCCGGAACCATTGACGCTATGGATATGAAAGTAGGGTCAGTTGCCTCTCCGGGAATGTCTTCAATCAGGATTATTAATGCCAACAAATTGAAAGCTAAGGCTCAGGTTGCCGAATCTTATGCTGGTCGTGTAAATCAAGGTGATAATGTACAAGTGATTCTTCCGGATGTACCGGATTCAATAAATACTAAGATTTCTTTTGCATCTAAAACTATCGATCCGGTATCTAGAAGTTTCAATGTAGAAATTAAGCTTCCCGCGAATAGCAGATACCGTCCGAACATGCTTAGTATCCTGAAGATCATTGATTATAAGAATGACAAAGCATTAATTGTTCCAGTAAATGCTATTCAAAAAGCTGAAAATGGTGATTACCTGTTTATCTCTGATAATGGAAAAGCCAAACGAGTTAATATCCAAACCGGTAAAATCTCAGAAGGTAAAGCAGAGATACTGAGTGGTCTGAAAGTGGGTGACAAAGTAGTGATAGCTGGTACAGATGGTCTCAGCGAAGGTGACGTTATAAAAGCTAATTAATTCCAACTGTCTGCTTTCTAACAGCGTTTAACAAAGAAATAAAATGGAAGACATTAACAAAGAGTTTAAACCCTCCAGTTGGGCAATTGAAAACCGTACAGCCATATACGTGCTGACGCTGATTATTGCCATAATTGGATATTCATCATATAATAACCTCCCGAAAGAGAATTTTCCTGAGGTAATTATTCCAAAAATTTTCGTTCAGACAGTTTATCCGGGTACATCTCCTGCAAACATGGAAAACCTGGTTACCAAGCAGATCGAGAAACAATTGAAATCGACCTCCGGTTTGAAGAAGATAACATCAAATTCCTACCAGGATTTTTCAATCATAACGGCAGAATTCAACACAAATGTTGACATCAAAGATGCAAAACAACGGGTAAAGGACGCAGTTGATAAAGCTCGTCAGGACCTTCCTTCTGATCTTCCGAATGATCCAAATGTGATGGATATTAATCTTGCTGACCTTCCTATCATGTATCTGAATATTTCGGGTGATTATGATTTGAAGAGTCTCAAAAAATATGCTGAAGATATCCAGGACGAGGTCGAAAGTCTTAAAGAGATCTCTGGTGTCGATATTGTTGGTGCCCTGGATCAAGAAGTACAAATTAATGCCGATTTGATTAAAATGGCTGCGGCACAAATCTCTTTCAGCGATATTGAACGTGCTGTGGGATATGAAAACTTAACGATTTCTGGTGGGACGATCAAGATGGATGGCATTAGACGTACGCTTAACGTTAAAAAAGAGTTCGCAAGTGCTGATGAAATTTCAAATCTTATTATTAAAACACCTACCGGTGCGTCTGTTTATCTTCGTGATATCGCAGAAGTTAAAGATTCTTTCAAGGAGCAGGAGAGTTATGCCCGCTTATATGGAAAGAATGTAATAACCCTGAACGTAAAGAAAAGAAGCGGCGAGAACCTCATCGATGCTTCGGATAAAATTAATGCCCTTGTAAATGAATTAAAGGCAACTACTTTACCTAAGAACCTGGAAGTTACGATCACTGGCGATCAGTCAGACAAGACCCGCGTTACCCTGCATGACCTTATTAATACCATAATTATTGGTTTTATTCTGGTAACGGTGATACTGATGTTTTTCATGGGTGTAACAAACGCTCTTTTTGTTGCTTTGTCGGTGCCATTATCCATGTTCATCGCCTTTATGGCGATGCCGGCACTCGGTGGTTTATTCGGGTTCAGCTTTACCATGAACATGATGGTATTGTTCTCGTTCCTACTCGGTCTGGGAATTGTAGTTGACGATGCGATCGTAGTAATTGAAAATACTCACAGGATATTTGACAATGGAAAAGTTCCAATCAAAAAGGCTGCGAAAGCAGCAGCTGCGGAAGTTTTTTTACCGGTACTTTCTGGAACTCTAACAACACTTGCACCATTCGTACCGCTATTGTTCTGGCCAGGGGTGATCGGGGAGTTTATGTTCTTCCTGCCAATGACGTTGATCATCACTCTTTTGGCATCTCTTGTTGTTGCTTATATAATTAACCCGGTATTTGCGGTTGATTTCATGCAGCCTGAAGATCATAGTCCGGTTAAACCAAGGTTTGATAAAGGAGTTAAGAAAACCCTGCTGATATTTCTTGGAGCAGCCGTGCTTTCTTATCTAATAAGTTTTGGCCTGGGTAATTTTGTTGTGTTCCTGGCATTACTTTATTTATTGCACCATTTTTACCTCGCTAAAGGCATACAGCGGTTTCAAACTCGTATATGGCCAGCAGTTCAGGATAAGTATGTTTCTGTTCTGAAATGGGCACTGAACTGGCCAAGGGCAATTCTCTGGGGTACGGTCGGATTGTTCATCTTCACAATCGGTCTGATGATGGTTGTTCCACCAAAGGTAGTGTTCTTCCCAAGCAGCGATCCCAACTTCGTATTCGTTTATATTCACCTGCCAGTTGGAACAGACCAGGCGTTTACAAATGAAGTTGTTAAGAAAGTTGAAAATGATGTAACGAAGGTTGTGGGCAGAAATAATCCTGACGTTTCTTCCATTATCTCAAACGTCACTATCGGTGTAACCGATCCTCAGAGTGAGGACCAGGGTCAGTATTCGAATATGGGTAAAGTGACAGTGGCTTTTGTGAATTTTGGCGAAAGGACCGGAGAAAGCACTTCTATTTATCTTGATAAGATCCGTAAAGCTGTGAAAGGTATTCCTGGCGCAGAGATCACAGTTGCACAGGAGCAGGGGGGACCACCAACAGCCAAGCCAATCAGTATCGAGATCACTGGTAATAACCTGGATTCTTTGGTGAAGACATCTGAGAACTTAAAACAGTATCTCATTTCAAAGCAGATTGCCGGAGTTGAAGAATTAAAATCTGATTTTCAAAATAACAAGCCTGAGATCATATTTGACATCGACAGGGAACGGGCAAATCGTGAAGGAATCTCTTCTGGCCAAATCGGTATGGACCTTCGTACCGCTATATTTGGTAAAGAAGTTTCTAAATTCAGAGATGCTGATGAGGACTATGAAATTAACCTTCGTGCAACCGAGTCACAGCGAAATAATCTGGATGCACTCAGGAACATGAAAATGACCTACCGTGATATGGGAATGGGCGGAATTATTCGCCAGGTTCCATTGTCATCATTCGCATCAATTGATTATGTTAATACATATGGTGGAATCAAACGTAAACAGGAAAAGCGCATTATCATTTTGTCTTCGAATGTATTGGGCGAATACAATCCAAACGAGGTTGTTGCTAATATTCAAAATGAAATTGATCAATACAACCCGCCGGCTGGAATCGAAGTGAAAATGGCAGGTGAGCAGGAGGAGCAGCAGGAGACCATGAATTTCCTTGGTACGGCTTTAATGATTTCAATGGGCTTGATTCTAATGATCCTTGTTGCACAGTTTAACTCTATCTCAAAACCTCTGATTATCCTAAGTGAAATTGGCCTGAGTATCATTGGTGTGTTACTGGGTGTAATCATTTTCCGAATGGATATGTCGATCGTTATGTCCGGAGTTGGTATTATCGCCCTCGCAGGAATCGTAGTCCGAAATGGTATTCTGCTTGTAGAATTTTTCGAGTTAATGATTGCTGATGGTATGACCGTTCGTGATGCAATCCTCGAAGCAGGTCGTACCCGTATGACGCCGGTGTTATTGACAGCTACTGCAACGATGTTAGGACTTATTCCTCTGGCAGTGGGATTGAATATGGATTTTACAACCTTGTTCAGCGAGTTTAATCCTCATCTATATTTTGGAGGTGACAACGTAGCCTTCTGGGGTCCATTGTCGTGGACAATGATATTTGGACTAAGTTTCGCTACGTTCCTGACTTTGATATTAGTGCCTTGTATGTTGCTGATAGCTGACTCGAATTCGAAAAAGATAAAAGGTTGGTTTAAAAAGAAACCTGCAGCAGAACCAGCGGAAACAGTATAAAAATAGTTTTAGTTTAGTTTTAGTTGATGAGCGAGCTTCGAAAGAGGCTCGTTTTTTTTGTTGGAATCAAGAACCTGGGAACAAGATAGAAGCGAGTTAAGTTGAAGTATAAATTTTGAAGTGTTGCATGACCCAACTTGCTGTTAAGAGACTATCTATCCGACATGCCCCATACTGGTGTAAGCCACCAAAATTTTGATTCTTGCCTCAAATAATACCCACAAAAAAACCCTCTCAAATGAATGAGAAGGTCTTTCTTGTAATTTTTGGTTAATTAGTGTTTTACTGAATCAACAGCAACTGCAGCAGCTGAATCAACAGTATCGATTTGAGCTTCTAAAGAATCAGTAGTTACTTCTGCAGTAGAATCAATTGTGTCAGCAGCAGCTTCTTCAGTTTTGTTTGAGTTACAAGCAGCAACTGATAAAGAGATAGCTAGAGCTAAGAAACCGAATTTGAATAAATTTTTCATTGTTTAGTGGTTAAAAGTTATTTAAATAATTTACACTTAATACCCGTTAATTGAAAAGGTAACCCGCTGATTTGAAAAAAATATAAAAAAATATTTTTGCTATCATTGGGTTACAATTCCCCGTAAAAAGTATTAATAGTGAGAAAAGAGATAAAAAGTTCAGTTCCAGCCGATAATGAGATCATACTGGGAATACTGAATGACTCTAAAGATATATTAAACCGGCTTTACAAAACTTATTTCCCTATGGTACTTCAATTAGTACTGAACAATAATGGAAATGAGGATGATGCAAAGGATATTTTTCAGGAGTCGGTTATCGTTCTTTATAATAAGGTTAAAAGCGGAAATTTTGAGCTGAACAGTAAGCTCAAAACTTTTTTATATTCTGTTTGTCGGCGATTGTGGCTGAAACGCCTGAACGCTCAGAGTCGCAATGTTCGAAACATTGAGGATTTTTCTGAAATAATTCCTATCGAGGATGATTTGGAGAAGCACGAAGAGAAAGACAGACAGTTTACAATGATGGAACATGCGCTTAAGCAATTGGGAGAGCCATGCAAGACCATAATTGAAGATTACTACTTACAAAATAGATCTATGCAGGAGATCTCTGAAAAGTTCGGCTATACCAATGCGGATAATGCCAAAACTCAGAAGTATAAATGCCTGCAGCGATTGAAAAAGCTATTTTTTCAATCATAATTAAAGAAAATGAATAAGGATACTGAAATTACCAATTTGATCGATGCGTATCTAAGGGGTGAGCTGTCACCCGCTGAACTTGCGGATTTTCAACAGAAAAGAAGTACCGATCCGGCTTTTGATCTCAATGTAGTTGAACATGAAAACCTTGTAAGTCACCTGACTGAATATGGCGAAAGAGTTCGGCTGACAGCGGAGATGAACACTATTCACCAGGAAATCGATGTTGATTCGTTAAAAAGAGAAGTGAAACCAGATCTTCCGGTTATCCACAAACTTTGGAATAAATATCGTGTAAGTACAGCAATTGCTGCAACTGTTGCGATGATTGCTGTATTCGGGACATTATTTTCTACAGGCTATTTTACGGAGAAAATTTCTGACAGCTATTTGAGACGTAAATTGAGCAGCATTGAGCGCTCTCAAAATGCCCTTAATAAAAAGCTTACTGATAAGCCCGCGAGAGGGCCAGTTAATCCAGGTCAGTTTGGTGGTACCGGTTTTGCAATTACGTCTAACGGGTATGTCGTAACTAATTATCATGTTGTTAAAGACGCAGATTCTATTTATGTACAGAACTCTGCAGGTGAATCTTACAAGGCAAAGCAAATTTATATCGATCCATCCTATGATCTGGCTGTATTACAAATTGTAGATACTGCCTTTAAGGATCTGGCTTCACTGCCTTACACGTTTAAAAGATCTGCATCTAATGTCGCGGAAGGCGTTTATACCGTAGGTTTTCCAAAAGATGATTTGGTATATAATGAGGGTTATGTAAGCTCTAAAAATGGTTATGCTGGAGATACAGTTGCATACCAGGTTTCTATCGCTGTTAATCCGGGAAATAGTGGTGGACCACTTCTGGATAATAGAGGTAACGTGGTGGGAATTATCAACCGTAAACAGACCCTTGTAGACGGGGTGGCATTCGCTGTGAAGTCGAGTTATTTGTTAAAAGCCATAGAGGCGATTCCACAAGATTCATTGATCGATAAGTTAGTTTTGAATAAACGTAACCAGATGGCAGGTTTAAAACCTTCTGAACAGTTCAAAAAACTGGAACCTTATATCTTTATGGTAAAAGTATATTAAGGTAATTAATAAATTGAGGTCATAAATCCTGGCTTTAGCCGGGATTTTTTGTTATTAGGCTGACTGATTCTACTTGAATTGCCATTGATATAGGGTATCCTTGGCTCGCACCTTGAACATTACCTGTCTACTTCACCAAGCACGATATCAATTGAACCCAGTATCGCTACCAAATCAGCAATCAAAACCCCTCGAGTTATTTCTGGTAGTACAGATAGGTTATTGAAGCTCGGTGCACGTGCCTTTACACGTTTCGGGATCTCTGTTTTTCCATCAGTAATAAAATAATAGCCAAGTTCGCCTTTAGGATTCTCGGCGCGGATATAAAAATCCTGCTCTTTGGGTATAATCTTTTTAGGAAGTTTTGCACGTGGGTCGAATTCAGGGGTCCGTTTCAGCTCTTTTTGAAGACGCTCCAGGCATTGCTCAATGATACGAACTGATTCTACTATCTCGTCGACGCGTACTTTGTAGCGGTCCCAGCAATCTCCTGCTTTACCCATTTCGCCTTTTCCGATAGGAATGTCGAATTCTAGTTCAGGGTATACCGAATATTCGTCTATACGACGCAGATCCCATTTCAATCCGGACCCCCTTAACATTGGTCCCGAACAGCCATAATTGATCGCAACATCCAGAGGAAGAATGCCGACACCGGCAGTCCTGTTAATAAAGATCTGGTTATCGGTTAGCAACTCATTGAGCTCTTGTAGCTTCGGTTTGAAATAGTCTATAAACTCTTTGCAGCGCTCTTCAAACCCAACAGGTAAATCGTAAAACAAACCGCCAACCCAGATGTAATTGTAAAGCATCCGCGATCCTGAAGCCCATTCTAGCATATTCATGATATGTTCCCGGTCGCGGAAGCACCACAGGAAAGGAGTGAAGGCGCCAATGTCAATCCCATAAGTTCCAATGGCTATCAGGTGCGAACCAATACGATTCAGCTCGCAGACAAGAACACGTATGTATTCGATCCGCTTAGGAATATCCTTATCGATACCCATCATCCGTTCAACCCCCATTACAAAGGCATGGTCGTTATTCATGGATGCCAGATAATCCATTCTGTCGACAAAAGGAATGATCTGCTGGTAGCTCAGGCTTTCACAGTGTTTTTCAAAGCAGCGATGTAGATAGCCCATATGAGGAAGGACCTCTTTAACGATTTCCCCATCTGTAATTAATTCAAGTCGCAGGACACCGTGGGTTGAAGGATGCTGCGGACCCATGTTGATGATCATCTCTTCCGGTTCGAGATGTTCCGTAAGCTGGGTATATCTTGTTTTAACTGGGCGCATTAGTGTGAGCTGTGAATCTTCAATACGAATAATGTGTGCAATTTCTGCAACTAACTTATTTTTATGCCTTTATATTCATCGGCAGCAACATAATCTTTACGAAGGGGATATCCTTCCCAGTCATCAGGAAGAAGTATTCGCCTAAGATCAGGATTTCCTTCGAATAAGATACCGAACAAATCATAGGCTTCTCTTTCATGCCACTCCGCAGTTTTCCAGACGTGGGAAACACTTTGGAAGGATGGGGACTTCTCAGCGTTGCGATCATGTTCTTTAATTACTTTAAGTGTAAGCTGAGATTTGAATGGTATCGATGCGAGATGATATACCACACCGAATTTATTTTCTTCAACACCGTAATCTACCCCGGTAAGACAAGACAGAAAATCAAAATAGGTTTGCTCATTATTGCGTAATTCCAGACACACGCTGGCAATTTGATCAGGGTTAATGATAAGAGCATGCTGAAGTCCGCCGCTTTGTTCCTCAACAATGGCTGAAACACCGAATTTTTCAGTAATAAGGTTCTTAATATCGTCGAATTCCATTTCCATTAAGGGGCAAGCCGAACAATCTTCCAGTTTTGCTTGTCCGCTTTTTTATATACAATTCTGTCGTGAAGCCTGCTGGGACGCCCTTGCCAGAACTCCACTACCTGTGGCCTCACCACGTAACCACCCCAATATGCGGGTTTAGGAATATCTCTGTTTTCATATCGGGATTCAGTTTCGTGCCAGCTTTTCTCCAGTCCTGCACGGCCGTCGATTACCTGGCTTTGAGGTGATACGACCGCGCCAATCTGACTTCCCTTAGGTCGCGAATGGAAATATTTTTCAGATTCTTCCTTGGTCAGTTTATCGACGGTTCCCTCAATGCGGATTTGTCGGGCCAGTTCCGGCCAGAAAAATACAAGTGCAACCACCGGGTTTTTAGCCATTTCTTTGCCCTTAGCACTCAAATAATTGCTATAGAAAATAAAACCTCTTTCCTCGTAGCCTTTCATAAGTACTATCCGTGCAGATGGTTTTCTGTCGATGCTAGTCGTAGCCAGCGTCATGGCGTTTGGCTCGTTGATACCAGCATCCATTGCCTCCTTAAACCACTTTCCGAACTGCTTAATAGGGTCTTTAGCCACATCCTTTTCAGATAAACTCTCGGAGCTGTATTCCTGGCGTAAGTTTTCGATAACTGTTTTTTCTACTGACATTCTTT
The DNA here is from genome assembly GCF_900168015.1 of Daejeonella lutea. GTDB lineage: Bacteria > Bacteroidota > Bacteroidia > Sphingobacteriales > Sphingobacteriaceae > Daejeonella > Daejeonella lutea. Next base: position 710,702 of record NZ_FUYR01000001.1, read on the forward strand.
GATAATAAGCACAATGAGGGCGGGAAGGTATTTCCCTGCACAAACTTAACAAATGCGAGCTGGATTTTATTAGTTTGGGGTGTATCCTTTATATTTATCTTATAGAAATGAGTTATGAGGTACTAGAAATGATCTGAAAAAAGATGAATATAAGACTACTTAATTCCTATGATTTAATAACTGGTTGGTGCGCTAGAAAGAAGTCCATATGTCACAGCCAATATGTCACAGCCTACTCCGTAAAACACTTTATGACCGATCTTGTTATCCTCCTATGCTAACTCCCGTTAAACCTCAAAAAGGAAGCCTGCTTGTTTCAGAGCCATTCATGCTGGATCCGAATTTTAAACGCTCAGTCGTTCTTCTAACTGAATTTGAAGAGCAGGGAGCTATTGGTTTTATTTTGAACCAAAGAAGCGATTTTATTGTCAGTGATATACTTCCAGAATCTAATTGTTCATTGCCGGTTTATATCGGCGGCCCGGTAGCCAACGATACCCTCCACTTTATCCATTCTTGTTATGACAAACTGAGCAGCGGCATCGAAATTATGGAAGGTGTATATTGGGGTGGGAACTTTGAAGCCCTGCAAATTTTGATCAGCAACAATCAAATTGACAGTTCTGAAATTAAGTTCTTTATGGGATACTCTGGGTGGGCAGAAGAACAGCTTGAAAGTGAACTGGATCAGAACTCATGGCTGGTCGCCAGCAAGTATAATTCAGAGGTAATTTTTGTTGAGGATGAAGAAAACTTGTGGAAAGAGGTGGTGATTGGATTAGGTCCAAAATATGCCCACATTGCAAATTTCCCGGAAAATCCGCAGTGGAACTAGCTTTGAGATGAGCCATAAGTTGTGAGAAATGAGCATAAACCTGACGTACCATTTGTGGAACTGGAGCAGATCTCAAATCTCATTTCTCATCACCCTTCCATCTCTTTCGCACTCTCTTCCACCTTTTTTCTCAACTCTTCCTTAAAATCAATTAATTTTTGTGATAAAGTCGTATCAGCGGTTCCAAGTATTTGAGCTGCCAGTATGCCTGCGTTCTTTGCCGCGTTAAGTGCTACTGTGGCTACAGGAATTCCATTAGGCATTTGAAGGATCGAAAGTACAGAATCCCAGCCGTCAATAGAATTTGACGATTTTACCGGAACACCGATAACAGGTATATGCGTAATGGACGCAACCATTCCAGGCAGATGAGCAGCACCACCCGCACCAGCGATGATCACACGTAATCCTCTTCCATGAGCTGATTTTGCATAATGGAACATCCGCTCAGGGGTTCTGTGAGCTGATACCACTGTCAGTTCATAGCTAACACCTAATTCCTTCAAAACATCAGCAGCATCCTGCATCACATTAAGATCGGATTTGCTTCCCATTATTATTCCAACCAGCGGTACGTTGGTTTGCTTAGTATTATCCATTGTATTGAATATAAGTATTTTAACTTAATAAATTAAATCTTTACTTTAATAGTTGTCTGCACAAACTTTGCCTTTTCTATGGCTTTTTCCCTGTCATCGTCAAGAATTGTCACATGGCCCATTTTTCGAAAAGGCTTAGTAAGCTTCTTACCATAAAGATGTACATACACTCCATCTATTTTAAGAATATTATTCAGTCCTTCATATTCAGCGGGTCCTTCAAATCCTTTTTCTCCCAAAAGATTGATCATCACGGCATTGCTTATTGAACGGGTATCGCCAAGTGGTAAATTAAAAATCGCCCGTAGATGCTGCTCATATTGAGAGGTATAGTTTCCCTCAATGGTTTGATGTCCACTATTGTGCGGACGGGGAGCGAGTTCATTCACGAGTATTTCTCCGTCTTTAGTCAGGAATAGTTCAACGGCCAATACCCCGACAATTTTGAGATCCTGGGCAATCTTTACAGCCAGTTCATCGGCTTTCTTAAGTATTTCTTCAGGCAGCGTAGATGGAGATATGAGAAATTCAACCAAGTTCGCTTCCGGATTAAACTCCATTTCTACACACGGAAAGGTCTTAATTTCCCCATCTTCATTCCGGGAAACGATCACTGCCAGCTCTTTTTCAAAATCAACCCAATCTTCAATAAGGCTGGGAGCATCGAATGCAGCATCCAGATCGGCAGTGCTTCTGACAGGATGAACACCTCGTCCGTCGTACCCGTCTTTTCGGAGTTTTTGAATGAATGGCAGCGAAAATTCTACATTCTTGAGCTCAGTACGGTTTTGAATCAACTGAAATCTTGAGCTGGGTATGTCATTCTCTTTGAAAAACTGCTTTTGTACACCTTTGTCCTGGATCAACCTGATTACACGCGACTGTGGATAAACCAAAACGCCTTCGTTTTCAAGTTGCTCCAATGCATCTACATTAACTTTTTCTATCTCTATCGTGATCAGATCAACACCCTTGCCAAATTCATATACTGTTTGATAATCTGTAAGTGAACCTTTAACGAACTTATTACAAAGGTCTTTACAGGGGGCATCAGCATCTGGATCCAGGACATGAGTAGTGATATTGAAGTTTATTGATTCCTGGATAAGCATCCGCCCAAGCTGACCGCCGCCTAATATTCCAAGTTTCAAATCCCCGTAAAATGATTTCATAGTGTATTAAATTGTTTGCTCTTAGCTATTAAGTAAACTTTCCTGCTCTATCTTCTTCTGTAATTCAAGTATACCGCCTATTAACGATTCCGGTCGTGGCGGACATCCCTGCACATAAACGTCAACAGGTATGATCCGGTCGACCCCTTTGACCACATGGTAGCCATGCTGCCAATATGGACCCCCGCAGTTTGAGCATGACCCCATAGAGATCACATATCTCGGCTCTGGCATTTGTTCATAAAGCCTTCTAATGCGCTCTGCCATCTTGAACGTGACTGTACCGGCTATAATTATGACGTCCGACTGTCGTGGTGAGGGCCTTGGAAAAACTCCAAAACGATCCAGGTCGTAGGTTGATGCCATTGACCCCATCATTTCGATAGCACAGCATGCTATCCCAAAACTCATAGGCCACAAAGATGAAAGACGCGCCCAATTCAGCAGATCATCCATTTTCGTGATTACAAAACCACCGTTATCATTCTTAATTTCTAAACTCACTCTTAGCGTTTTTTAAATTGCGGTTTAAATGCAGGCTTTACCGAAAGGGGTTTGCTATCTTCCTGGATAATCGAGTCATGAAGGACCTGGTTTTCCAAAGAAAACTTTCTTACAATGTAATTGTCATTGTTAATCTTTGCATACATCGACATTGGAACTTTGCCGGGACCAACTGGCAGCTCATTCACAGGTTTGATCCAATTCAGATCACCCTTTTTCCAAACATACATTAAGCCGATTAGAAGAATGCCGATAAAAATGAACATTTCAATCATGGTCAACCAGCCCCAGCGACTGTCCGCAGCCAGCAGTGTCTCCTGGCTAAATATCGTAGCCCAGGGGAAAATAAAAACCATCTCGACATCGAACAGCAAGAATATTAAAGCGACGACATAAAAACGTGAATTGAATTGAATCCACGAACTGCCTGTTGGTTCTTCACCACATTCGTAGGAGCTTAGCTTAGCGGGATTTGGCCTTTTAAGGGCAACGAGCCATCCAAGGAAGAATGTGAACAGGACAAATAAAATGCCCATCACCATGTAGATAAATACCTTGCCGAATTCTGATAGCTGAGATGGTTCGATCATCAGGCCAAAAATAGTAATAAATCGGCAATGGTAACAGTATTCGGGAAACAGAAGTTACCAGGGGCGGAGCCGACTGATCGGTTAAAGGGTGATTAGTAATCAGTAGTCAGTAGTCAGTAATCAGTAGTCAGAAATCGGTAATCCGTAATCGGTAAACGTTTGGTACTGCATATTCGTTGGCACTGATTACTGAATACTGTTTCTAAATCCCAGGCACATGTGGATAAGGTTTTTTTGATTTTAAAACTCTTAACTGCAAATTCGCATCACAATTACGAACAGGAATGAGCCAGAGCAATTATAAAAAAATAGCATCAGAATTATCCGTGCAGGAGAAGCAGGTTGAGGTAACTGTAAAATTATTAGATGAAGGAGGTACGGTTCCGTTCATTTCCCGTTACCGTAAAGAGATGACCGGAAGTCTTGATGAGGTTCAAGTCGCTGCTATAAGGGATAGGATGCAGCAATTACTCGATCTGGATAAGCGGAGGGAAGCGATATTGAAATCTATGACTGATCTGAATGTGCTCACACCCGAGTTAGAAACGCTGATTAAGAATGCAGAGACGATGGTTGCCCTGGAAGATATTTACCTTCCCTACAAACCTAAACGTAAAACCAAAGCATCGGCAGCCAGGGAGCGTGGGTTACAGCCATTGGCAGATAAAGTGCTCGAACAGCTGAATATTGATCTGGAGCTTGAAGCCGCTAAATATATTGATGAAGAAAAAGGAGTAGCTACCACTGCTGATGCCCTCGCGGGTGCCAGGGATATACTTGCAGAGTTTATGGCCGAAAATGCTGATCTCCGGTCTAAAATGCGTGAGTTTTTTCTTAACAAAGGGAGTTTTCATTCCAAGCTTATAAAGGGAAAAGAAGAAGCCGGACAGAAATACAAAGATTACTTCGACTGGAGTGAACCCGTAAAATCTGCGCCGTCACATCGTGTACTTGCGCTGAGGAGGGCAGAGAAAGAGATCATACTTACCCTGGATATTGAAGTACCGGAAGACGAGGCCCTGATCATATTAGAAAATATGTTTGTCACCAGCAACAACCCATCATCTGCTGAAGTAAAGCTTGCTGCTGCTGATTCCTTTAAACGCCTCATCAAGCCGTCAATGGAAACGGAAGTAAGATTACTGACGAAAAAGGCTGCTGATACTGAAGCCATTCGTGTTTTTGCTGATAACGCTCGCCAATTATTGCTTGCCGCACCTGTCGGACAAAAACGTATTATGGCAATTGACCCTGGTTTCAGGACCGGATGTAAAGTTGTTTGTTTAGACGAACAAGGCCAGCTCCTGGAAAACACCAACATTTACCCCCATAATGGGAATGAAAGTTCGAAAGAAGCTGCAAAAACAGTACGATTTTTGGCAGAGAAATATAAAATCGAAGCTATCGCAATCGGGAACGGTACTGCCGGACGTGAAACGGAGACATTTGTGCGATCACTTGATCTCACAGATATCATTGTAGTGATGGTAAATGAAAGCGGCGCATCCATATATTCAGCCTCAGAGGTTGCGCGGGAAGAATTTCCAGATAAAGATATCACCGTAAGAGGGGCCGTTTCAATAGGGCGACGCCTGATGGATCCTTTAGCTGAACTCGTTAAAATTGACCCTAAATCGATAGGGGTTGGACAATATCAGCATGATGTTGACCAAAATCATTTACAGACCTCCCTGGATGATACGGTAATCAGCTGTGTGAATTCAATCGGAGTGGAACTCAACACAGCATCTAAACAGATCCTTTCGTATATCTCCGGTCTTGGTCCCCAACTTGCTCAAAACATAGTAGAGCATAGAAACAAGAACGGAGCATTTAAAAGAAGATCGGATCTCAAGCAAATTCCCCGGCTGGGTGAAAAAGCTTTTGAGCAGGCAGCCGGCTTTCTCCGGATTAGAAATTCGGATCATCCGCTAGACGGCAGTGCAGTACATCCTGAAAGGTATAGCCTGGTTGAAAAAATGGCAAGAGACCTGGGATGTTCACTTGAAGAGCTTATCAAAGAAGATAAATTCAGGAAGCAGATAAAGCTGCAAAATTATGTGAGTGAAACCGTTGGATTGCCCACATTAAACGATATACTAAATGAACTGGCTAAGCCGGGATTGGATCCCAGAGAGCAGTTCGAGGCATTTACTTTTTCTGACGGAATCAATGCGATCACTGATTTGCATGTTGGTATGACTCTGCCCGGAATTGTTACTAATATCACAGCCTTTGGAGCATTTGTTGATATTGGTGTTCATCAGGATGGCCTCGTCCATGTTAGCCAGCTGTCAAATAAATTTGTAAAAGACCCGAACGAAGTAGTTAAAGTAAGTCAGAAGGTTCAGGTTAAAGTAACAGAAATCGATGTTGCACGCAAGCGGATAGCACTGACAATGAAAACGGAGGAAGCGCCGGCAGCTAAACCAAAACCTAAATTTGTAAAACCTGAGCGGACAGAATCGCGGCCAGTACAGAAACCGCGGCCTGAGCCTGAAACCGATATCGCCATAAAACTGGCGGCATTGAAAGATAAGTTTTCATGAATAAGGAACAAGACTTTGATGCTATTATTATCGGTGGAGGTGCATGCGGACTAATGTGTGCGGTTCAGGCAGGGTATCTAGGCAAAAAGGTCCTGATTCTTGAAAAGAATGATAAAGTAGGGGCGAAGATCCTTATTTCGGGAGGCGGCAGGTGCAATTTTGCCAACTTATATGCTACTGAAGCCAATTTCATTTCGCAGAATCCTCATTTCTGCAAGTCTGCATTTTCACAGTTCACCGTTCAGGATACCATAAGTTTTTTCGAGACCTATGGCATAAATGGCCAGGAGAAAACGCTGGGACAGCTGTTTCCTGAAACCAATAATGCAAAGGATATTGTCAGGGTGTTTGAAGATTTGTGCTATGAAATGGGGCAGGAGATTATTTGCGGGGCCGAAGTTAAGCAGATCACTCAATGCGCCAACGGAGGATTTGATATTTCCTATGAGAAAAATGCTAAACTCAAAACTCTATCAGCGGCAAAGGTTGTAGTCACATCAGGGGGATTGCCGATACCAAAAATGGGGGCTACAGACTTCGGAATTCGTATTGCAAAGCAATTTGGATTAAAGGTAATACCAACAGCACCCGCGCTGGTGCCCCTCACCATTACCGGGAAAGATGCAGAATGGTATGCTCAACTGTCTGGCAATTCGATTTTTTGCAGGGTATCAAATACTCGCATCAGTTTTGAGGAGAATATACTTTTTACGCACTGGGGTCTCAGCGGACCAGCAATCCTCCAAATTTCTTCGTACTGGCGGCCTGGTGAACACATTGAAATTGATCTTCTTCCCAATGATAAAATCAAAGATCTAATTGAGGCTGGTCGAGCAGTAAATGGGCGAAAGACACTTGGGGGTATGCTGGCTGAGATCTATACCAAGAAGTTTGCTGATGCCCTTGCTAAATTTCTCCCGGTAACTAAGAACCTGGCCTCCCTAACAAAAGCCGAGCTGAATGAAATAGAAAGAATGATACATTTCTTTATCGTGAAGCCGGCGGGTGATAAAGGCTATGATAAAGCTGAGGTTATGCGTGGAGGCATTGACACCGATGAATTATCATCCAAATCCCTGGAGTCAAAAAAAATTCCCGGCCTATTCTTTGGTGGCGAATGTGTAGACGTAACCGGCTGGCTTGGAGGGTATAACTTTCAGTGGGCCTGGTCTAGTGGATATATTATGGCTCAACATTTGTAGAGGAAGCTATAAAACACAAGATCATGAAACTTTTTTTACTAATGTGCCTGATTAGTTTGGCATCATGTAATGCCATACAACCCACCGCCGACCAGCCAAAGCTTGGTGAATCAAACTGGAAGTTGATTTCAATCGAGAAACGACCAGTTAATTATGGCGATAGGGCTTTTATTAAATTTGATGAAAAAGAAAACAAGATCAGCGGAAAAGCTGCTTGCAACTCATTCTTTTCAGAATATGAAATGATTGGCCAAAAGATTACGTTTTCAGGAATAGGATCAACCAAAATGTATTGTGAAGGAATTATGGATGATGAAAATCAGATCATCACTCACCTTCAAAAAACAACAAAGTATGAAGTTAAAGCTGATATGCTTTATTTATACGCCGGTGATAAGCTTGCGCTTACGTTTAAGAGATAGGGATTAAGTATCAAGTAGCAAGTAGCAAGTATTGAGTACCAAGTATCAACCTGCCCGGCGGCAGGCTGAGCATCGCGTATCAAGATTTGACCGTCGGCAGCGTTTATGGCAGGGCTTAATTTCCGTGTCTTACTACCACATTTTTCGTGTGATCCTGCTAAATCCAAACAGGCTTATCTTGATTCTTGATACATACTACTTAATTCTTCGTCTTAGTCACATTCGGGATGCGTAAAAACGTGAGTTTCAACATTTCCTTGCGGGATAGTAAAGCTTTCGCCACGGCTCATCTTCCACCAGAATAAGCCCCGCGGTTTTTCGCGGCTGATTGTTTCGTTCATCGTTTCTGCATCGTATACGCGGCCGTTGATCATCACATACCTAATCTTTTCAGTATTCCTGATATCTTCCAGAGGGTTAGCATCCAAAACGATCAGATCGGCAAGCTTGCCGGTCTCCAGTGAGCCTAATTCTTTTCCCATACCCAGGTGCTCGGCTCCGTTTAACGTAGCACTCCGAATAGCTTGTAGCGGGCTCATGCCACCCTGCGCGAGCATCCACAATTCCCAGTGAGCACCTATTCCCTGGATCTGTCCGTGCGCTCCTAAATTAACTTTAGTGCCACCATCCGCAAGCTGTTTCGCTGCCCTCGACACATCAATGTGACCGTAGTCAGCAAATTCAGAAGTTGTCCGTCTTCTGGAGCGTGAGTCAATAATATTTCTTGGAGTATAACTGAGCAGACGCTCGTTCTCCCAGACGTTTGTACGGTCGTACCAGAAATTCTCACCTGATTGAGATCCGTAGCTAACAATCAGCGTTGGGGTGTAAGAAGTAGTGCTTTTATTCCAGAATGTTTTTACATCCTTATAAACCGGAACAGGAGGAATGTTATGCTCGATGCTGGTGTGTCCATCCGCGATATGAGTAAGATTATGAAAAAACGTAGAGCCACCTTCAGGTACAACCTCCATCTGCAGCTCGCGAGCTGCCTGGATAATTTGCTGCCTTTGGTCGCGGCGCGGCTGATTGTATGATTTTACTGAAAAGGCACCCACAGCTTTCATTCTTCTGAGGGCCGATCTGGCATCATCGAGATTGTTAATTACTGCTTTGAAATCCCCGTCTGCTCCATACAGAATAGTTCCTGTTGAATAAACCCTTGGACCGACCATTCTGCCTGACTTTAGCATTTCAGACTGGCTAAAAACCATTTCCGTGTTTGCAGAAGGGTCGTGCGATGTTGTCACTCCGTATGCGAGGTTAGCATAATAACTCCAATCCTGCTGCGGGGATACACCATCACCGCTGGCTCTAAGATGGCCATGAACATCGATAATTCCCGGCATAATAGTTTTTCCGTTCGCATTGATAACCTTTGCATCAGCCGGAACCGCAATATTAGCTCCAATAGCAATAATCTTATTCTTTTCAATCACGATTGTTCCATTCTCAATAACTTCATCGCCCTTCATCGTTATGATGCGTGCACCGGTGATTGCGATGATTCCGTCAGGAAGATCAGATTTAAGCTTCAAGCCAATATCAATTCCAGCAGTGTCAACCTTTGCAGACTTATCGCCGCTTCCTTCGAGGAAGGGAAATACATTTTTTATCTCCCTGGTAAAGTAACGCGGACCCAAAGTCCAGTTTAATTTTTGCGAATCCTTACTCCAGTGAATATATGTTCCGGCGTCCCTTGTAATTTTAGTCAGCGGTATAGATTTATTGCTGGCCGAAAGATCAACCGCGGTACCTGTGTTGACCAATGGGGTTATATAAACGTTAAATAGCTCGGTGAATGCAATCCATTTCCCATCAGGACTTGGAGCGAATATATTTGCATATTGAGAAGTAAAATGAGTACGGACACCACCGCCATTCAAGTCAACACTTTTAAGTGCTTTTTTTCCAGATTCATTGCTTTGAAACCAAATGCGCGTGTCATCCTGATTGAAGATCGGGCGGATACCGTTATTCAAAACAAGTTTTGGCTTGCCACCTTCAGATGGCATAATGTACATTCCCGGATTTTTGCCAAAAGCATAGCCTAAAACATCGTTTCCAATACCTTTCCTGAAAACGATCTTATCGCCCCTGTTCGAAAATCTTGGACTGTAATAGTATCCTTTTTCTGAAGTGAGCTTAGTTATCATCTGCGACTGCAGGTCCTTTTTAAAAATAGAACCTCTTTGCTCATCATTCCAGCTTACATATATGATTGAACGTCCGTCGGGACTGAATTCAGGTTCGAATTCAAAATCGGTCCCGGTGCTTATGCGCACAGGAACACCATCCGGAAGTACTTTGGTATAAATATATCCGGCTGCATTAAAGGCAATCATCTTTCCATCTGGAGACGTGCTAAGCTGACGCACCATCTTCACATCGAACTCATCACGGAAAACCTTTTGCTCAAAATGTAGTGCCTCAGTAATCGAGTGGGTAGCATTAACTTCAAAAGGAATTTCAGAAACATATTGCGTTAACACCTCCAGGTTTTTTATTTTACCATTGGCGTAGAAGATGATGTTTTTGCTATCCGGAGTCCAGGAGAAGTTTGGATACACCCCAAAAATCGCCCAGGCTTCCTGCTGATCATGAGTAAGGTCTTCATAAACCGGCCATTCTTCACCAGTTTCCAGATCCTGCAAAAATAAAACACTTTTTAGCCGTACGCGCTTTACAAAGGCCAGTTTCTTGCCATCCGGCGATACTTGCGGTCGTACTGCGCCGCCATCACCACCAGCTATGGTTTCTATTTCGCCAGTTTCCCTGTTCAGTCTCCTGATATTATAAATTTCGCCATTGGGATCTTTATTGTACTGGAATGTTGGTCCCGGGCTAACATCTTCCGAAAAATAAACATACTTACCATCTGGGGATACTTCCGGCTCGCCTGCATCCTGCTGATCATTTTTTCTTTTTGTAAGCTGTACTCCATCACCACCACCTGCTACGTGATACATCCACATTTCGCCGGCACCGAGCGAACGGCTGCTTGTAAAATGCTTTCTGGCTATCAGGTATTGATTGTCAGGAGTCCATACAGCATTGTTTAAGAGGCGAAAAGTTTCCTTCGTAATGGCACGTTTGCCTGAGCCATCGGCATTCATCACCCAAATATTATCCCCTCCTTCTTTATCGCTGGTATACGAGATCAGTTTTCCATTAGGGCTAAATCGGGGTTGAACTTCTGAAGCGAGTCCACCTGCAAGCAAAGTCGCTTTACCGCCGCTAACAGGCATTTTATATATATCCCCCAGCATGTCAAAAACAATTTCTTTACCGTCAGGACTAAGATCCAAATTCATCCAGGTGCCTTCGTTGGTCTGAAAGGAAAAAGATTTACTAGGGCCAGCTGGTTTCTCAACATTCCATTTCGCGTTCTGCTGTCCGAAAACTGTGTGGCTAAATATCAGGGCTAAAATTATAAAAAGGGATTTCTTCATTTAATCAAACAATTAACTCGCAAAATAACGAATTAGTAAATTAGTAAATGCGCAAATTAGTAAATTAGCCATCTGGCGAAGCATTAGCCATTTCTACCTTCTCCCAATGACCATACATCAGATCCTCCATTCATACTGGGGCTTTGCCAAATTTCGCCCTATGCAGGAGGAGATTATCCAGTCTGTACTCGATGGACATGATACCCTGGCGCTAATGCCAACCGGTGGGGGTAAGTCCGTTTGTTTCCAGGTGCCTGCTTTATTAAAGCCAGGGATATGCATCGTTGTGTCGCCGCTGATCGCCCTCATGAAAGATCAGGTTGAGAATCTCAGGGAGAAAGGCATTTCAGCCATCGCAATCATTTCAGGGATGGGGAAGAGGGAGGTCGATATTGCACTTGATAACTGTATATATGGTAATATCAAGTTTCTGTACCTTTCACCTGAACGTTTGCTTTCAGACCTTGTACGTGAAAGGATCAGGCATATGAACGTAAACCTGATAACAATTGATGAAGCACATTGCATCTCACAATGGGGATATGATTTTCGTCCGCCTTATCTTCATATATCTGAATTGCGCGAACTGCATGCAAAAGTCCCCGTTCTGGCCTTAACAGCTACGGCTACCGACACTGTTGCGCTGGATATTCAGGATAAGCTTAAATTTCGTAAAAGCAACGTATTCCGCAAGTCGTTTGAAAGAAGAAATCTGGGCTATCTGGTTTACAACGAGGAAAATAAATTGCGTAAGCTTTATGCAATTGCCAGGAATGTTAAAGGTACCGGAATTGTGTACGTCAGGAATCGAAGAGAAACCCAGGAAATTGCCCGTCTGCTCAATTTGGAAGGAATAACAGCAGAGTACTACCATGCGGGACTGGACAGTGCTGCCCGAACAAAAAAACAGATGTTATGGAAGAACTCCCAAACGCGTGTGATGGTAGCAACTAATGCGTTTGGAATGGGCATCGACAAGGGCGATGTTCGCTTCGTGGTGCATCTGGACCTGCCAGAAAGCCTTGAAGCCTACTATCAGGAGGCGGGGCGTGCCGGCAGGGATGAGAAGAAAGCCTATGCTGTTTTACTTCATAATAATGCTGATAAGACCCGGTTGCTAAAAAAGCTCGAGCAAAGCTATCCCTCAGTCCGTGAGATTAAGCTGGCCTATCATCATCTGGGCAATTACTTTCAGATTGCATATGGTGCAGGAGAGGGCTTGACTTTAGAAATCGACATAGCTGATTTCTGTAATCGGTTTAAACTGGATGCCATAAAAACTTTGAATGCATTTAAATTTCTGGAGCACGACGAATATATTGCATTAAGCGAAACGGTTTACCTGCCTTCGCGGGTGCAGATATTAATTGGACAGGAAGAGATCTACCGGTTTCAGGTTGAACAGCCAGCGTATGATTCGTTCATAAAAATCCTGCTTCGATCATATGGAGGCTTATTTGATCAGTTTGTTGGAATAAAGGAAACCGATCTGGCCAAAAGACTGGGGATATCCAAGTTGGAAGTAAGCCAAATACTGCGCAAGCTTCACGATATGGAGATCCTTAGCTATATCGAACAAACTGACAAACCGCATATTACTTTTTTAAAACAAAGACTTGATGACCAGCACCTGCAGATCAATGCCCGTTATCTTGCTGATAGGTTTAAAATTAACCAGGAGCAGGTCAGCTCAGTTATTTCTTACGCCGAAACACCTAAATGCCGCAGCCAGCAGTTGCTCAAGTATTTCAACGAAAGTCATGTCCCTGAATGTGGAATTTGTGATGTTTGTATTGAGAAAAAACGAGCAGGTAAAAAGGAGACGATCACCGATGAGATTATCAAAGATGTGCTTAATGTTTTAAGCAATAACTCTTTGCTGCTGGATAATCTTATAAACGCGGTTAAGGCAGGAAACGATAAGGAAAAACTTGAGGTTATCCGAATCTTGCTCGACGCAGGAACTATAAAGGCGAATGGCGAATACTATTACATTTCCTGACTGCAGAAACTTATTAGTTTGCCTGAAAAGCCAAAACATACCAGTTAATTTAGTTGTTAGTGGCCGATATTTCTGAGAGTGAACCCGTGCCAGTGATTTCCAGTATCCTGTACATCTTTACACTAAGCAATCGCAGGGATTTCGCCTTTTTCATTGAAAAACTTAAATTGCGGCCATGGGACACCTGCCTGACCTTATCCGCGATTTAGCTCTCATACTAATAGCTGGCGCAATCACAACTCTTATTTTTAGGAAAATAAAGCAACCATTGGTGCTCGGTTATATTATCGCCGGCTTTTTGGTTGGTCCTCATTTCCATCTTTTACCTACGGTTGCTGATAATGAAAACATTGAAATTCTCGCCGAGATCGGTGTGATATTCCTGCTTTTCAATCTGGGCCTGGAATTCAGTTTTAAGAAATTATTACGGGTAGGTGGGTCCGCCTCGATTACAGCATTTGTAGAGATCGTTTTTATAACAGTAGCCGGATATTTCACCGGTAAATTGATGGGTTGGTCTACCATGGACAGCTTGTTCCTTGGAGGGATGCTTGCCAGTTCATCTACAACAATCATAATAAGGGCATTTGACGAATTAGGTGTAAAAACCAAACAGTATGCCCGTATCGTTTTTGGTGTGCTGGTGGTAGAAGATATTGTGGTGATCTTACTGATGGTTTTGCTTTCAACTATAGCTGTTACCAAGCAATTTGCAGGGGGGGAAATAATATACACCATATCCAAACTGCTGTTCTTTCTGGCTTTGTGGTTTATTGGCGGGATCTTTCTTATACCAACTCTGCTCAAAAAAGCAAAATCGCTGATTGATGATGAAACTTTGCTGATCATTTCAATAGGGCTTTGTCTTGGGATGGTTGTGTTGGCTACCCAGGTTGGATTTTCTGCCGAGCTTGGGGCATTTATTATGGGTTCCATCCTTGCCGAGACTACATCTGCGGAGAAAGTGGAACATGTAACCAAGCCAGTTAAGGACCTTTTCGGTGCAGTATTTTTCGTTTCTGTTGGAATGATGATCGACCCGGAAGCTATTGTTCAATATGGCTGGCCGGTAGTCATTGTAACCCTTCTTACTTTGTTCGGAAAGCTATTCAGCACCACTATCGGTGCTGTCATCTCGGGGCAACCCTTAAAACAATCCGTCCAAGTGGGGATGAGTATGGCTCAAATCGGAGAGTTTGCGTTCATCGTAGCTACCCTGGGCTTGTCCCTGGGTGTAATATCGGATTTCCTGTTTCCCGTTGCTGTTGGTGCTTCTGCTATTACAACTTTTACTACTCCATATCTCATCCGGTTTTCAGGTCCCTTTTACGACTTTTTGGAACGTGTTCTGCCGGCCAGGCTGGTAAAACGACTAAACAACTACTCCTCAGGAACCCAGGCTATCCAGGCTGAGAACGACTGGAAAATTGTTTTGAAATCGTACGGAATGATTATTCTCACAAACGGCGTCATTTTACTGGCGCTAATTGTGTTCTCAATAAATTTCTTCATGCCCTTTTTGAGCGAACAGATCAAGGATGCTACCACAAGAAGTACTATTGGCCTGCTTGTCTCTTTAATATTTGCTTCTCCGTTTTTATGGGCTTTAATGGCCAAACGTCCAAATAATATGGCCTATAAAGAAATGTGGCTGGAGAAAAAATACAGTCGCGGCCCCCTTTTACTTCTGGAGATAGCCCGGATTTTAATCGGCGGTCTGCTGGTTGCTTTTTGGGTATTTGAGTTATTCGATACCGAAATAGCAATATTTATCGCCGTGCCGATAATCCTGGTGATCATATTTGTATTTACTAAACGCATCCAGGCTTTCTATCAGCGCATTGAATTAAGGTTTCTTGGTAATCTCAACGCCCGTGAGGACGATGAATACAACTCGCTTGATGCAAACGTGTCGCGTAAAAATGCTGCCCTCGAAGCTAAACTAACTCCGTGGGATGCTCATATCGTACAGCTGGAAGTTCCCCCTGGTGCGGATTATATTGGACGAACACTGCCGGAACTAGCCTGGCGGGAAAAGTATGGAGTTAATCTTGTTTACGTTAAACGGGGAGATAAAATGATTCTTGCCCCCGATCGTAACAGCATACTCCTGCCATTTGACCAGGTTGGAATTATTGCAACTGATGATCAGATCCAATCATTTAAGCCTGTGTTTGATTCCGTGGTTCATGTGGAGAGTACCGTAATGCATGTGAATGATATTTCCTTACAGCGGATCGTGGTGAACGAATATACAAGGCTGAAAGGTGTTACAATTCGTAATTCAGGCCTTCGTGAACGTACCAATGGTTTGATCATCGGGATTGAACGAAATAATGAGCGGATTCTCAACCCTGAATCAACAACTGTTTTCGAATGGGATGATATTGTTTGGATAGTAGGCGAACGGAAAAAAATCCAGGAATTGTCTTCACGAAATGCAGGTTAACGTTAACATTCCTGTTTGTTTTCCTGCAAATTCATATCTTGTGTAACCAGATTTAAAACTTTGCGTCCAAGTAAAAAACGTAACATGAATATTTCTTCAAAAATTATAGCCGGAAGCCTTGCTGTAGGTGTGCTTTTCAGTTCATGCAATGGATTCAATTGCGTGAGCGGGTCTGGAAACCAGGTTTCCGAAACCAGGGATGTAGGTTCGTTTACACGCGTGGAAACGAGTGGGTCAATTAAAGTGATATTGAAACAGGGACCTGTTAACTCTTTGAAAATAACAGCAGATGATAATATAATGAAGGAGCTTGAGACCTATGTTCGAGGCAACAGGCTGATCATCGACCTCGACGGAAGTTTCTGTGATGTTGGTCCGATAACGGTATTTGTTACATCCAAGGAATATCAGGGAATCGAGGCATCAGGAGCCGTTGAAATTCTTGGGGACGGAAAGCTTACCGTAAACGACTTTGACTTGGATTTAAGCGGTTCAAGCAAAGTAGACCTCGAAATCAACGCTGCTAATGTAAAGACTTCTTCAAGTGGTGCGTCAGAGATATTTCTTAAAGGTCAGGCAGGTTCTCACGAATTGGACCTGAGCGGGTCGAGCTCGGTTGACGCACTTGACTTTGTTGTGGGGAGGTACCGCATTGAAAGTTCCGGCGCCAGTGATTCACGCATCAACGTGCTCAATGAATTGGAAATCAGTTCAAGCGGGTCGAGTGATGTACAGTACCGCGGAAATCCCACAAAAATAAAGAACGACGAATCCGGTGCTTCGAGCCTGAAGAAGATCGACTAATTCAATGTTTTTATAATTCCAGCCGATTACTTTGATCGGACTGGAATCTCTTTATTTAGCCTGCGGTTTCGATGGTATTTTCCTATATTCAATCCCGAAACAAAGCTCCCTTAAATGCAAAATAACAAATCGACTATTAAAGCCTGGGCTATGTTTGACTGGGCAAATTCTTCCTATAATCTTGTTATTACATCTACGATCTTTCCTGCTTACTACACCATCATCACCACAACACAGGAACATGGCGACCAGGTTTCATTTTTCGGCCGGACTTTCACTAATACTGCACTTTCAAATTATGCACTGAGTGTGTCGTACCTCATCATGGCGTTGCTGCTGCCGGTTCTTTCATCTATAGCTGACTTTCGTGGCAACAAAAAGACGTTTATGAAAGTCTTTACTTATGTAGGAAGTATAGCATGTGCCGGATTATTTTTCTTCAAGTTGGAAACCCTTGAACTCGGTATTATCTGCTTTTCCCTTGCAGCGATGGGTTATATCGGTGGCGTGATGTTCAATAATTCCTATTTACCCGAGATTGCGAGCGTGGATCAGCAGGACCGCGTTAGTGCAAAAGGATTCGCTTACGGGTATGTGGGAAGTGTCGTCCTGCAGATCATTTGTTTTGTGTTTGTGCTAAAACCTGAGCTTTTCGGGATAACCGACGGTTCCTTTCCTGCAAGGCTTTCCTTCCTGCTGGTGGGACTTTGGTGGATTGGATTTGCTCAGATCCCGTTCCGAAAACTCCCGGCAGGTAGTATGAATCATGCTAAGATTGTCAAAAGCAAAGTGAGCAATGGTTTTGAAGAGCTCGTGAAGGTGTGGCAGCAGCTAAAATCGATGACCCAGGTCAAACGGTTCTTGTTGGCATTCTTTTTCTATTCTATGGGAGTGCAAACGATCATGCTCGTGGCCGCTGGCTTTGGCGAGAAGGTCCTTAAGCTCGGAACATCCAAGTTGATTGCAATTATTCTGGTCATACAGATCGTAGCAATACTGGGAGCCCTTATCATGTCATATTTCGCGAAGAAGATTGGGAATATACGAGTGATCATCTTTGTTCTTACCATCTGGATAGGCGTTTGCTGTGCTGCATACTTCGTTCAGAATGAATTTCAATTTTACATCATTGCCGCGGTTGTCGGCCTTGTGATGGGAGGGATCCAGTCCATTTCACGTTCCACATACTCCAAGTTCCTGCCCGAGAATACACCTGATACGGCTTCATTTTTCAGCTTTTATGATGTAACGGAGAAAATTGCGATAGTCATTGGCCTGTTTAGCTTTGCTTATATCGAAGAATTTACCGGCAGCATGCGTAATTCAGCTATCAGTCTCGCCGGATTTTTTATCATCGGCCTGCTGATTTTGCTGTCACTACTATTAATAAAAGATAAAAATCAACCTGAGATTACCCGCAGGTAGTATTTTTTTCGGAATTTAGCACTCTGAATAGTATCAAGAATCAGGTATCAAGTATCAAGATTTTGGGCGGTTTTATTTTATGAGCCTCTAAAAGTCGACGTCATTGGACAAGTTATATTTCGTTTAGCTACGCATTTCAATATAGATACCCATTACCTGATAGACGATACTCGAATCTTGATATTTGCTACTTGCTACTTGCTACTTGCTACTGGATACTTGCTACTTGATACTTTATACCTGATACTCCTTATATGACCGTCGAACTCTTCATACCCTGTTTTATTGATCAGCTATACCCGCAAACCGCTTTCAATACAGCCAAGCTGATTGAGAAGGCCGGCTATAAGGTGGAATATAATCCGGAACAGACCTGCTGCGGGCAGCCTGCTTTCAATGCGGGGTATTGGGAGGAAGCAAAAGCCGTTGGCGGAAAATTCTTAAATGATTTTTCTGAAACGAATTATATTGTTTCGCCGTCTGCGTCTTGTACGGGCATGGTTAAAAATTACTATAATGACTTATTTACCAATACAATAGTGCATAACAAGTGCAGGAATATACAAGGTAATATTCATGAGCTGTCAGATTTCCTCGTCAACGTTGCCGGTAAAGATTATTTCGGAGCTGAGCTGGAAGGGCGGGCTGTGTATCACGATTCATGTGCCGGCCTTCGTGAATGTAATATCAGGGCAGAACCGCGTCAACTCCTGAATAAAGTGCATGGCCTTGACCTGGTAGAGATGAAGGATACCGATGTCTGCTGCGGATTTGGTGGCACCTTTGCCGTGAAGTTTGATGGAATCTCCAGTGCCATGGCCGAGCAGAAAATCAATAATGCGCTTGAGATGGAGGCCGATTATATTATTTCAACAGATGCATCCTGCCTGATCAACCTGCAGGCTTATATCGATGAGCATGGGCTTAAAATTAAGACGATGCATTTGGCGGATGTGCTGACGCATGGTTGGGGGAACGTTTAACTAGTGGACAGTTGATTGTTGACAGTTGACAGCTGTCTAAACGCTTGTAAAGGTGAACGTTTTACTATTTCCGTAGGAATGTTGCCAGTTCCTCAATCTTATCGGTGCCAATCAGGTCAACGCGTAGTTTCTTTTGTAGCTTCCAGGACGTAGTATTATCGGGTGCGGCCCAGAATCGGATGGTTTTGCCTGCGTTGTGGACGCTGTCAACGGTATGCTTTAGCTTTTTAAGATCAGCTTTAGACGGTTTCCCGTCACCTTTCCATGTCGAGTAACGGGTAAATGAGAGGCTAACCTGGCCGATCCGTTGCCATTCCGCAGGAGTATGTGCGAGTTTGAGATCATCATCGAACATCAGATACGAAGGGTAATTTTTATATTCTGATGGCGGCGGCCTTGTTCCCGTAATTAAAATAGTCAGGGGTTTGTTGGCATCTGGCGAAGAAAGGAACGCTTTGAGTGGTGACAGTTCCTGAATAAGAAGGTCTAAACTGGCCTTATAATTATCCTTTATATCAACCAGCAGTTTTATTTTCCTTGACGGATTAAAAGAAAGTTCCAGAGCTAGCGGTTCGAGGTATAGTTTTTTTAGGGTCGCTTCAGCATTGATTTCCTTTTTACTGTGCGCAACAAGTAATTTCCCATTAAGCGGATAAATGTCCGCCTCTATCGATGCGAAGCCATTTTTAAACGCTGCATAAAAGGGTGAGGCATTGAGGTAGTCGTTGTGCGAGTGTGCGTTTGAGGTAGAATATTTCTTTGGCTGCGCAATTGCGAAATTGCATAGGATTGTAAGTAATACCAGCGAAATTGATTTTATGTTTCTTTTCATGATAATGTACTTCTGGTTATATGGTCGACCCCCTCATTATAAAACGTGATGGAACTACCTGGCTTTCTTTGCTTAAATTAAAATCATTTTTTTCCAGGGATTTGAACAGGAGGGTGGCTGCTATTTTTCCCATTTCGAATGCGGGCTGGGTAATGGTGGTTAGGGATGGGTTAAGTATGGAGGCTGTTTCAAGATTGGAAAAACAAACAAATTTCAGATCGGCTGGAATGTTGAGGCCTAACGCTTCAGATGCTCTGTAAACCGGGGTAGTTAGTTTCTCCACAGTTGCAACAATGCCGTTCGGTCGGTTCGGCCCCTGCAATAATTCCCTGATCAGAATGTCATTTTGAACCGCATCATTTGTACAGTTTATGATCTGTTGACTATCGTAACGCACATGATAATCGTTAAGGGCTTTTTGATACCCTTCAAGCCGTCGGTTGCTAATCGAAAGGCATTCTGAGATTCCCAGAAATCCAATGTTATCACAACCTTGCTGAATCAAGTGTTCAGTGGCCTTGTAGCCACTTTCAAAATCATCAGTGGTGATCTTGGCGGTATCTATCTCATCTAAAACTCTGTCGAAGAATACTAACGGTACTCCGTTGCCCATCAGGTTCAGGATGTGTGCACTTTCGGATGTTTCCCGCGAAACGGACATCAATACACCGTCAACTCGTCCGCCCTGGAATTCCTGCAGTATAGTTTTTTCGTTCTCGAAGCTCTCGTGGGTAAGGCAAATAAGTACATGATAGCCTTTTTCCTTGGCCACTGATTCAATCCCGTTGATAGCCAGCGAAAAAAAGCTGTCAGCAACCTCAGGGATAACAACCGCAATATTCTTGCTCCGTCGCCCGCGTAAACTGCTGGCGTAGGGGTTGGGTACATAGTTCAGCCTTCGCGCAGTTTCCAGCACGCGGTTCTTTGTATCCTCACTTATCTCATAGCTGTCGTGAAACGCCTTGGATATTGTTCCCACGGAAAGATTCAGCTCTCGCGCAAGATCTTTAATATTGATATTCTTCATAGCTAAAATTGGCTGTACCCTGCGTTGCTAATAGAGCGAACAAAACAACAGACCATTTCCTCCTTATTTGCGAAAACGGTTTCGCAAATAAAGTCAGAGTAATATACAACAGTATAGCATAAAAATTACAAAATTAGATTTGCAATTCTTTAAAATCAAAACTGTTTGCTATGATTAACGATCAAAAGAAGTTCACCGAAAAAGAATTAAATCCTTTATCGAGCCTCGATGTATGGGAAGATGATGTCCTTGAAAGATATCCGGAGCCTGATACTATCGCTACCTCTAAATCAACTGAAGAGTATCGTAATTACGACGACCCTGCCAGAGATACTGTAAAGGAGTTCTATCGTTTAAATCATACGCATCAGACCTTTGATTTCGTTCAGGAAAAGCGCAATAATTATCTCAATTTCAATAAAAAGGAAATGCCGGTTTGGGAAGCTTTCCAGTTCCTCAATCAACTGGTAGATGACTCAGATCCTGATACAGATCTTGATCAGTTCCAGCATTTACTGCAGACATCCGAGGCAATCCGCCGCGACGGCCACCCGGACTGGATGGTATTGGTAGGACTTATGCACGACATGGGTAAAGTACTCTGCCTTTTCGGCGAACCTCAGTGGGCTGTGGTAGGTGATACCTTCCCGGTAGGCTGTGCGTATTCCGATAAAATTGTTTATCCTGAATTCTTCAAATATAACTCTGACTTTTCCATCCCTGAATATCAAACGAAATACGGCGTCTACGAAAAAGGCTGCGGTTTACGGAATGTGAATATGTCCTGGGGACATGATGAATATGTTTATCAGATGATGAAAGATCATTTACCCGAAGAAGGCTTGTATATGCTGCGCTACCATTCATTCTACGCATGGCATCGTGAAGGGGAGTATGAATACCTTCTGGATGACCATGACAGAAGCATGTTGAAATGGGTAAAATTATTCAACCCCTACGATCTCTACTCAAAAAATCCTGAGCCACCTGACTGGAAAAAGCTGAAGCCTTACTATGAGGATCTGGTGGCAAAGTATCTTCCCGCTACCCTTAAGTTTTAAGAAAAAACTGATCAAAAAAAGGACTTCCCTGTATAAGGGACGCTAACTGAGTACACCTATAATTTAATAATTAGATAACCAGCATCGTAAAAGAAACAGCAATTAAATTGTTTTTCTTCACAACAGTCAATTTCATTTTTTAAAAGAACATTATTTATGGTAAAAATTTACTATTCAAGGCATTGCGTACATCTTGGTCTGGCATTACTACTTGCCGCTCCATGCGCATTCTTCCCTGATGTGGCTCTCGCAGAACAAGGTTTCGCCAGGAAAAATGCCACATTTTTAATTCAACAGACGGTTTCAGGCCTTGTACTTGATGGGCTCGACGGCAAGCCGATGGTTGGGGCCAGTGTCGCTGTAAAAGGAGGCGGTCAATCCACCAGTACCGACGCGAATGGTGCATTCAGTTTGCAGGTACCGGACAATAATGCGGTGCTTGTCATCCGGTATGTGGGCTATATCACCCAGGAAATTACTGTTGGAAGCAGGTCGCGACTTGAAATTACACTTAAGCCTGATCAGGCGGAACTGGCGCAGGTTGTGGTGGTTGGTTATGGTACCCAAAATAAAAAAGATATCACTGGTGCGGTTAAGTCGTTAAAAAGTGAGGAATTTAACAAAGGGATAATAAGCTCGCCTCAGCAGCTCCTGCAAGGTAAAGTTTCCGGGGTTAACGTTACGGCAGCCAGCGGCGAGCCAGGAGCGGCAACCGGAATAACGGTGCGGGGACCGGGCGGACTTAGGACAGGAAGTACCCCTTTATTCGTCATCGACGGTTTACCGCTGGATAATTCCAGCACCGGGGGCGGTGATCCACTGGCTTTTATCAATACACAAGACATCGAATCGATCGACGTGTTGAAGGATGCATCTGCAACGGCGATCTACGGATCCCGCGGTGCTAATGGTGTTATCATCGTCACGACAAAAAGGGGCAAGGCGGGTACATCAATGCTTGGCTTTTCAAGCAGCGTAGGTATTTCTAAAATAGCCAGAGCATTGCCTGTTTTTACTGCGGCGCAGTTTCGTACCGAAGTTCCAAAGGTTGGAGGCGTGTTAGATGATAAAGGAGGGGATACCGACTGGCAAGATGAAATTACAAGACAAGGTCTGACACAGAATTATAACCTTAACCTTAGCGGTGGCTCGGAGAAGCTATCTTATTTTGCATCCTTAGGTTCACAGCAGGAGGAAGGCATCATCAGGAAAAACCAAATGGGAAGATATTCAGGGAGGTTCAACGCAACCCAAAAGTTCCTGGACGATCGCCTGATGGTCGATGTGAATATCAGTGCAAATAATACAAAAAATAGCAGGCCGCCAATCACCAGTTTACTGAACGATGCTATTGTTTACAATCCGACCTACCCAGCCCGCAATTCGGCCGGAGCCCCTGCGGTTTATCAGGGAACCAATAACCCGCTTCTTTACCTGGACCTGAATAAGGAGATAACCACTATCAACCGGGTGATCGGAAACATCTCGCCATCCCTAAGAATACTTAAAGGTTTGGTCTATAAATTGAATTTTGGAGTAGATAATTCTACCTCTACACGTGATGTTGAATCGCTTCCTAGTACCGTGCCACTGATTGACGGCAGGCTGGAAACCTATTACAACATAAATAAAAACACCTTGATAGAAAACTATCTGACCTGGAACTGGAGCAACGATAAGCACAATGTTTCAGCATTGGGTGGTCACTCATTCCAGAAGATCTTTGTTCAGGGCCGTAATTACAGTATTAACAAATTTATTGTGGGTAATGCAGACCCGATTTATAACCCTGGTGTTGGTCAGGAGCTTACCCTCGCAAATAATCGCCCCGGAGGTTTTGCATTCAATAATGAGCTGCAATCATTCTTTGGCCGGGTAACCTACCAATACAACAGTAAATATTTGCTGACGGCTAATTTCCGGACCGACGGTTCTTCGAAGTTCGGAGCGAACAACAAGTATGGCTATTTCCCGTCGTTCTCATTGGGATGGAAGATATCTGAAGAAAGTTTTCTTAAGAATTCCATGTTCAGCAACCTCATGCTGCGTGCGGGTTACGGAATCACCGGAAACCAGGAAATTCCACCAAAGATCACCCAGGCCCTGTTTAGTTCACTGGCATCGGCCAGCTACCCGCTCAACTCTACTTCTGTTTACGCCGCAGGTACAACGTATTCAAGGCTTGCCAATCCGGATATTCAGTGGGAAACTTCGAAGCAAACTAACATAGGACTTGATTTTGGATTGTTTAATGGCGCATTGTCAGGAACCCTTGATGTGTTTAACAAAGTCTCTGATAATATCCTGTTACAGGTAATACCAGCAGATCCTGTTCAACCGGCATCAACGGTATGGTCGAATGTGAAAGACATGACCGTTACCAACAAGGGTGTTGAATTTGCCCTTAACTACAGCCATACCACTGGAAATAATTTCACTTATAATATTGGCGGAAATATCACCCATACCAAGAACAAAGTTGAGAATTCGCCATATTCTATAATTCCTTCCGGTTCGGTATCAGGTGCAGGGATCACCTCATCCACTATCAATGGATACCTCAATGGTCAGCCAATCGGGACATTCTTCCTGAAAGAATTCACCGGATTTGATGCCAACGGTTTAAGCACCTACCGCGACCTCGACGGAGATAATATCATTACAGATAAAGACCGGATCTCTGCAGGAACCGCAGTACCTGATATGCTTTATAGTGTATTTGGAAGCGTGGCATTTAAAGGCTTTGATCTGAGCGTAAACATGAACGGGGTGTCAGGCAACAAAACCTACGACTATACCGCTAATGTGGGCTTCTCTAAATTAAGACTTGCCAAGAACGTGAATGCAACACCAGAATCAGTTGCTAATACAAAAGAATCGATCAATAATGCAGCCATGGTGAGCACCCGTTATCTGAAGGATGGAGCTTATTTCAGGCTGAACAATGCTTCACTTGGTTATAACTTCAATACCAGTAAACTCGGCATAGGCTGGGCTAATACCTTGCGTCTGTCGGTAACCGGACAAAACCTTTTTGTGATCACCAAATACGATGGTTACGATCCAGAAGTAAATGCTGACCGTGCCATTGGCGGGGTATCGTCTTACGGTATAGACTTTCTAAGTTATCCGAGGGCAAAATCAGTAATCTTTGGTCTAAACCTTTCATTTTAATATTTAAGTAATGAAAAAGAAAATATCAACCCTGTTCCTGCTTACTATAGGCCTGACAGTAATGAATAGCTGCTCGAAGCTCGAAGAAGATATCCTCGACGAAGCCTCAACCAGCGGATTAACCAGTCTCCAACAGGCAGAAGGCATAACAGTGCCGGCATACGCAAAGCTTGAAGATATCTTTACGCACACCAATTATTTTTCACTGCAGGAGATCTCGACTGATGAGGCCATCCTGCCATTCCGCGGCGGTACCGACTGGGGCGATAACGGCATCTATCAGCAGCTTCACAAACATGAAAACATCAGTTCGGATGTGAATGTGAAGAACACCTGGGACCATATCCTGATTGGATTGTCGCGGGCTGTAACGGCAATCAATGCGCTGCCGTCTAACCCTGATCCGAGTGCAAAACTTCTTTTGGCAGAAGCACGAGGTATGAGAGCTTATTACTCCATGCTTACGCTTGACCTTTGGGGTTTAATCTTTGTGAAAGAAGATGTAAAAGAAACATCGAAGATCCTTCGAGGAGAGGAAGCTATTGCCTACATCAAATCAGAACTACTTGCCATCGAGCCAGTACTTGAAAATACCACCGGCCCCGGCCGTTTAACCAAAGGTGGGGTTTGGGGGCTGCTTGCCCGTCTATACCTGAACTCAGCGGTATATCGCGACGTATATGCACCCACATTTACCTTCAAAACGGAGGACATGGATAAGGTAATCGAATACAGTGATAAGATCATTAATTCAGGTCAGTATGCTTTAGCAGCAGATTACTTCTCCATTTTCAATGATAACAATCACACCAATAAAGAACTGATCTTCGCTGTGGATCAGCGCGCGAACCTTAACGGCCATAACCGTATGGCATACTTCTCTATATCCGGCGACCAGTTCCCGCTTCCGGCCTATACCGGAGCCAACGGAACCGATGGACCGGCTATTACCCCAGACTTTTACCGCACCTGGGTGAATGCTAATCTTCCGCTTGATCCGGCAGTAGCTGATCCGCGTTTCCACAGACAAAACCTGGACATCTATACCAATCCAGCTGCCGAGTGTGTAGATGCTGCCGTATTTAATGTGAACAGGGGTATCCTGCGCGGTCAGCAATACGGACTGCTGAGAACTAACGGCGTATTTGAAAAGTGCGCAGATGGCAAGATGAAAGTTGGTAAACTATTTTACAATACCCGCAACAGGCCGACACTGCCAGTTGATTTCACTGAAAATGTGGATTATACCGTTGCCGGCAGTAATTATAATACCGGCTACAGAGTGCTGAAATATGAATTCAGTAAGACCTCGGTAAGCGGCCGTAACTTCGGGGAGCACGATATCGTGATCCTGCGTCTTGCTGATGTTTACCTGATGCGTGCTGAAGCCAAGCTAAGAAAAGGAGATGCTGCCAGTGCACTAGCTGACGCGAACTTTGTGAGAGCCGCACGTACATTCACTAAACCAGCGGCTCCGCTTACATCCATGACCCTGGATATTCTTTTCCGCGAGCGTGGCTTTGAATTTTACTGGGAGATGCTCAGACGCCCTGATATGATCCGCTTTGGAAAATATGAAGGCACCTGGACTGAAAAGACCAATTCTGATAAGAATAAAAGGGTGTTTCCGATACCACAAACTGCAATCGACGGTGCGTCGAATTTGCCGGGGTATTTGAAGCAGAATCCGGGATACTAGAAGGGAGCAAGGAGCAAGAACCAAGAAACAAGAGCCAAGAATCAAGACTCGGGGGTGTGAATTCCAAGGGGATCGTAATTTCCCAAAAGATAGTTGTTCATTGGAGCAAGGAATAAGGAGCAAAGATAAAAGACTTTTTCAGGTCGGTAAATGACCATTTTGGCCACCCGAACAATATGTTTATTTAACCGGGTATAGTCTTTACTCTTTGCTCCTTGCTCTTTGTTCATTTCTACTTTACCCTTTATCTTAACTAAATATTTATCTTAAAAAATAATCTCATCCAATCACAAGCCCGCTATGAACCATTTACAATCCCTGGATTATGTAGTTTTCTTTATATATTTTATCGTTGTAAGTGGTTATGGGTACTGGGTGTACCATCAAAAAACAGCCAAACAGAAGCTGGCAGGGGGGATGGATTCGAAGGAGTTCTTCCTGGCTGAGGGCTCGCTTACCTGGTGGGCAATAGGGGCATCGCTGATTGCTTCGAATATTTCGGCCGAGCACTTCATCGGGATGTCGGGTTCAGGCTTCGCGCTGGGGCTTGCTATATCATCCTATGAGTGGATGGCAGCGGCTACGCTGATCATTGTGGCGGTATTTTTTATTCCGATCTATTTGAAGAACGGCATATTTACGATGCCGCAGTTTCTTTCACAGCGTTATAATGATACTGTAGCAACGCTGATGGCGATATTCTGGTTGCTGGTATATGTGTTTGTCAATTTAACCTCCATCATTTACCTGGGTGCTCTGGCTATTAATTCCATCTCGGGCATCAGCTTCGAATGGTGCATGGTTGGCCTGGGGATATTTTCTATCGTCGTTACCCTCGGAGGGATGAAAGTTATTGGATATACGGATGTGATCCAGGTTCTGGTGCTCATCCTCGGCGGACTGGTAACCTGTTACCTCGCACTTACACTGGTATCCGAAAAATTCGGTTATGGAGGAGATATTCTGAAAGGCCTCGCGGTTATTAAAGACAAAGCACCTTCCCACTTCCACATGATTTTTGATAAGTCGAACCCATATTATACCGACTTGCCCGGCCTGTCGGTATTGATCGGAGGGATGTGGATCAATAACCTGAACTACTGGGGCTGTAATCAATATATCACGCAGCGCGCTTTGGGAGCAAGTTTGCCGGTAGCACGAAAAGGAATTCTTTTCGCGGCATTCCTGAAGCTCCTTATCCCGCTTATTGTTGTGATCCCGGGAATCACGATGTATGTCATGTATCAGAATGGCATGTTCCAGGCGGAGATGACGGACGTGAACGGATTGGTAAAACCGGATCATTCGTACCCGACCTTAATGAACCTGTTACCGAACGGTCTTAAGGGACTTGCATTTGCAGCATTGACCGCAGCGATCGTTGCATCGCTTGCAGGAAAAGCAAATAGTATCTCAACTATATTTTCACTGGACATCTACAAAAAGTTCTTCAAAAAAGACGCTTCAGACAAGCAGCTGGTACGCACCGGGAGGATCACCGTCATCGTGGCCATGGTGCTGGCAAGTATTGTTGCGCCGGCATTGCGGAACCTCGATCAGGCCTACCAATTTATCCAGGAATATGTCGGCTTTATTTCTCCGGGAGTACTTTCCATCTTCCTGCTGGGATTCTTTTGGAAAAGAACCACATCCGCTGCAGCTCTTACATCCGCTATCCTGACTATTCCGCTTTCTACAGTACTTAAATTCCTGCCATTGTGGACGAACGGTGCCTTCCCGGATTTTCCTTTTATGGATCGGATGACAGTTGTTTTTGTTTTCCTCATGCTGCTTATGGTTGTGATGAGCCTTGCTGACAGGAGTGGTAAGGAAAGGCATAAAGCGCTGGTTATTGATACGAGTATGTTCAGGTGTTCGCCAGGGTTTATTGTGGGGTCGGTGATTATTGTGGGGATATTGACGGCGTTGTATACGGTGTTTTATTGAGATTTCCGCTAATGCCGCGTGGGCATCTTTACTTTTCCTTCAGCTGAAAAGTAACAAAAAGCCGCCGCTGCGCCTGATGCTATTGAAGCAACTACTGAGGCGTGGCCTGCGGTTGCCGCACCAGCCAATGCGGATTGACGGTGAACGGGGATGCAGTGCTGAGGCTTAAGAAACGTACACATCGCTTAGCTTTTGTAGACGGGCCGGCCTTCGGCCCGCGGGTCTCCCGTACCTTATGACCTACTAACATGCAGATAAGTTTTAAAACCTTCAAGCTCTTTTTCATAACTTTTTCCTGGCTGTATGTAGTTATATGCGTCGTTTTATTCTATGAGTCGCTGCACACTGGAGATGATAAGGACCCGATCATAGGGATGGTTGCCTTAATAATGGGCGTGCTGTTTGGGATTATAGGCTTCAAAAAGTCAAGTGCTGCAAAAGATCTATTCAATTTATACATGTTCAAAAAATACATGTTCATAGAATTCTTTTTACTACTATTTACTTCCGGCCTTTACTCGGCAATTATAAACCGTTCTGAATTTGGAAATTTTGCTGCAACGCCAATTATCTTTTATATGTGCTGGATGATTTTTGTGGTTAATGTTATTTTGGTGGCGAAATATGTGGAGTGAATTGTCGTGAGGCTTCTGTATGTTAATATAATCGTATATTTAAACCCCTCAGTCCCGCAATAAGCGGGACAGCTCCCCTTGAAAAAAGGGGAGCACTAGCGTACCCATCGCTAATACCAAATCTATCGACATCATACCCGGTACCGTGTATGACAAGAACGTACAACGTATAACGTACAACGTATAACGTACAACGTATAACTTAAATCCCTACTTTTACACCCGAATTGATGGTCACTCTGTATATGACCGCTTGTTTCATTTTACATAACTAATAAATCATTTTGTATATGATTAAGATTACCCTTCCGGACGGCTCCGTTCGTGAATATGAGCAGGGCGTGACAGCCCACCAGATTGCCCTTTCGATATCGGAAGGCTTAGCGCGAAATGTACTAGCAGCACAGGTTAACGGACAGGTTTGGGATTCTTCCCGCCCGATCGAGGCTGATGCCGAAGTTAAATTGCTTACCTGGAACGACCTCGAAGGCAAGAATACGTTCTGGCATTCTTCAGCTCACCTGATGGCAGAGGCTTTGGAGGCGCTATACCCCGGAACTAAGTTTGGTATTGGTCCGGCGATAGAAACCGGCTTTTATTATGATGTAGATTTCGGCGACCGCGAGTTTTCTTCCGACGACTTTAAGCAGATTGAAGAGAAGATTATGGAACTGGCCCGCACCAAGGCTGAGTTTTCCAGAACAGCAGTTTCTAAAGATGAGGCTGTTAAATATTTTACTGAAAAGGATGATGAGTATAAGCTGGATCTGATCAAGGATCTTACTGACGGCACCATCACATTCTATACCCAGGGCAATTTTACTGATCTCTGCCGCGGGCCGCATATCCCCAATACTGGCTTCATTAAGGCGGTTAAGCTGATGAACGTTGCCGGGGCATACTGGCGCGGGGATGAAACCCGTAAACAGCTTACCAGGATCTATGGAGTTACCTTTCCGAAACAAAGCGAACTGACCGATTACCTGCACATGATCGAAGAAGCCAAGAAACGCGATCATCGCAAGCTTGGTAAAGAGCTGGAGCTTTTTGCTTTCTCGGAAAAAGTAGGAATGGGCCTGCCGCTATGGCTTCCAAAAGGAACTGCTTTACGCGAGAAGCTGGTGAATTTCCTGCAGCGCGCACAGGTTAAGTCCGGTTATGAGCAGGTGATTACCCCGCATATTGGGCACAAGAATCTTTATGTTACTTCCGGCCACTATGATAAATATGGTGCTGATGCATTTCAGCCGATAAAAACCCCGCAGGAAGGAGAGGAGTTCTTCTTAAAACCAATGAATTGTCCGCACCACTGCGAAATTTATAAAACTAAACCAAGATCCTATAAAGATCTGCCTGTACGGTATGCCGAGTTCGGAACAGTATACCGTTATGAGCAAAGTGGCGAGCTGCATGGCCTGACCCGTGTACGTGGTTTCACCCAGGACGATGCGCACTTATTCTGTCGCCCGGACCAGGTAAAGGAAGAGTTCAAGAAGGTAATTGACCTGGTATTATATGTTTTTAAAGCCCTTGGCTTTGAGGACTATACCGCTCAAATTTCACTTCGTGATCCGGCAAACAAAACCAAGTATATCGGTACTGATGAGAACTGGCAGCTGGCTGAAACGTCCATCATTGAAGCAGCCGAAGAGAAAGGACTGAAAACTGTAGTTGAGCTTGGCGAAGCCGCATTTTACGGTCCGAAGCTCGATTTCATGGTAAAGGATGCATTGGGCAGAAAATGGCAGCTGGGAACCATCCAGGTAGATTATAATCTGCCGGAGCGATTTGAACTCGAGTACACTGGCCGCGATAATCAGAAACACCGCCCGGTAATGATCCACAGGGCACCTTTCGGATCGCTGGAGCGCTTTGTAGCGGTGCTTATTGAACATTGCGCCGGCGAATTTCCATTATGGCTTACACCCGAGCAATTTATCGTGCTGCCGATCTCTGAAAAATATGAGGATTATGCAAAAAAAGTTTTAGAATCGCTTAATAATTCCGATATTCGCGGCTTGATTGACTCCAGAGATGAGAAGATTGGCCGCAAAATACGCGATGCCGAAGTGAAGAAGATACCGTACATGCTCATAATTGGTGAAAAGGAAATGAATGATGGTATGGTTTCTGTTAGGAAACATGGCCACGGGGATGCAGGAAGCATGACCTTGGAAGAGTTTAGCAATCAGTTAGTTAAAGAAATAACAATTTAAGTAAATAGTAATTTGGCATTAGGAAGACCAGGATTTAATAGAGGACCACGCCCTCCGTTTAAAAAGAAGGAAGCTGAGCACAAGATCAATGATCTGATCAGGGCCCCGGAGGTCCGGGTTACCGGTGACAACGTTGTCACGGGTATTTATCCGTTCAGAGAAGCTTTAGCAATGGCGATTGAACAAGATCTTGATCTTGTTGAGATTTCCCCAAATGCAGTTCCGCCTGTATGTAAGATTGTTGACTACAACAAGTTTATCTACGAGCAGAAAAAGAAAATGAAGGAAATTAAGTCCAATGCAAAACAAACGATCATTAAAGAGATCCGTTTTGGGCCTAATACCAACGATCATGATTTCCAGTTTAAGCTGAAGCATGCGATCGGATTCCTTGAAGGTGGTGAGAAGGTGAGAGCCTATGTTCACTTCAAGGGCCGTGCAATTGTTTACAAAGAGCAGGGAGAGATCCTTTTATTAAAGTTCGCCCAGGCATTGGAAGATGTGGGTAAAGTAGAACAGTTACCGAAGTTAGAAGGAAAGAGGATGTTTTTGACGGTAGCGCCGAAAAACGCGGGTAAAAAGTAATTGATAAGTTGACAGTTGACAGTTATCACGAATAAGAATCATTGACAAATAAATATAAAACAGAGTTATGCCAAAAATGAAGACGTGTTCCAGTGCAAAAAAGCGCTTCAAGCTTACTGGAACAGGTAAAATCAAAAGAAAGAACGCTTTCAAGAGCCACATCTTAACCAAGATGAGCACTAAACGCAAGCGTGCTTTAGGTCAGAGCAGTTTAGTATCTGACGCAGATATGGGCAACGTTAAACGTATGCTTACAATCGGCAAATAAGTAACAAATTAATTTAACCAGGTATCAGGTCTTAAAGTTTCCGAGAAGGGACACCGCTTACCAAAACACAAAACAACATGCCACGTTCGGTTAACGCAGTAGCGTCAAGAAGAAGAAGAAAAAAGGTCTTAGACCTAGCCAAAGGCTATTGGGGATCAAGAAGCAAGGTTTTTACCGTTGCTAAGAACACAGTCGAGAAAGGTTTGCAATATGCATACCGTGACCGTAAAACCAAGAAAAGAGAATTCAGAGCATTATGGATCCAGCGTATCAACGCAGGTGCCCGTCAGCACGGATTATCATATTCAGCATTAATGGGAAAATTAACTGCAAACGGCAACCAATTAAACCGTAAGGTTTTGGCTGATCTTGCAATGAATCACCCGGAAGCTTTCAAAGCGGTAGTTGATACCGTGAAATAAGATTGTTTATTATGTAATTATGAAAAGGGGGTCGAGAGGCTCCCTTTTTTTGTTTAGGACTAGGATTAATAGGATACCAGGATTCATAGGATGATAGGATTCATAGGATTCATAGGATGATAGGATTCATAGGATGATAGGATTGATAGGATACTAGGATTCATAGGATGATAGGATTAATAGGATGATAGGATTCATAGGATGATAGGATTCATAGGATTAATGGGGATTGATAGGAGACAGGATTCATAGGATGATAGGATTCATAGGATTAAGGGTAGTCGGCGTGACCCTGAAGGGGTCAAATCTATATAGAAATTGTTTATGGTGTCATCCCGACCCCGAAGGTGGTCGCATATGGACCAAAAGTAATCACTGCTATACACTATGTTCTGCGAAGATAGCACGGACCCGCTCCAGTGAGACTGGAAAAGTTTCTATATCCTCCTGATGGATGGTAAAATAAACATTTGTCAGGCCTTGAGCTTTCCATCTAGCGATCCGTTTAGCCCAATTCCTGATGCGATTTTCATCGGCCGGATGATCGCCGTTCCCGTTAAAACGAACGAACAGCTTTGGTACGGTAAGCGCCATATGTAAGACATCCCGTCGGACAGGAGTATCATTAAGCACAAGGCCAATATTCCGTGCAGCCAGGTCGGTGGCAACGCGATCGAAAAACTCCGGATCTGCGAACCACTCTTCATGGCGTAGCTCGACAAACACGGTAAATGTCCCGGTCTTATATGATGATGTCGCATTATCCAGCGCTTCGATTAGCAAAGGATACTGGTCAGGTCTGAAATTATCATTACATTGAAAGAATACCGGCCCGAGCTTTTCTTTTAACCCACTGACCACATCAAGGAATTCGCGGATGCGTTCACCTGTATTTTTAAACCTCAGGATATGGGTGATGCTTCTTGGTATTTTTGGGGCAAATATAAAATCCCTACCGGCGGCCTTTTCATACCAGCCGTCTATACGGGAGCGGGGAGGCATTCCGTAAAATGTAGCGTTTAATTCAATGTAGTTGACTTTCCGGGCGTACTCTGTCAAAAAGTTCTTTTCTGAAGTCTTTTCAGGAAACAAGGTTCCAATCCATTCCTTGCGGCCCCAGAGTGAACTGCCGATTCGCAGATCGAAATTTGAGGGATCACCTTTGCGTTGCAGGGTGTCCGAAGTAACCGGATGATCCGGCGGCAGTGTAAAGTCAATGTCGCCTAATTCTGTGCTACTGTCTCTGCCGAAATGCATGGGAAATAATTTGATAAAAATGCCTATCCGCTTTTTCGGATTCGTTAACCTGGTTTAAAGGTAATGTTCTTCGATTAGTTCGCCAATCTGCATAGCCTGGTCTATCGACATGTCCTTCGACTTCCAGATCGTCAATGCACCATCGGTTATTTCCGGCACTAACACAGTAACTTCTCTACCAGCTTTTGTGATTACATAGCTGCCATTTTCGATTGGCGTAACGGTTAAATTCTCTCCAACTAGATTAATTTCAAATGGTTCCATATTGAAATTGACAATCAAACGGGCCTTTGGTTTATTATATTTGAATATGGGAGTTTAGGCGATCGATTAATCAGGAATATTCACAAGCCTTTTAAGGGAGGGCACGAGGTTCCAGCCTGCCTACCGTACGCAGGTCTTCGCGGGAATGACAAAACAGTTATTTGAAATTGGGAGGTTCCAGCTTTCGCTGGAATGACATCACGTTTATCTAAAATTGGGAGATTCCAGCGTTCGCTGGAATCTGAGTGGTTGATCGGGAAGGGCTCAAACAAGAAATCATCCATTTTTTTTAACTTACGCACCATATGGATTTGGAATTAAAGGATGGATTGCCTGTGCTATCATTTGAGACAACAGCTGCGTTTTCGGAATGGATTGAGGCTCATATCTCTGACGTAGGTCTTTGGCTGAAGATCGCTAAGAAAGGATCGGGACGTGTGACTATCAGTTACGCTGAGGGCCTCGACGTCGCCCTATGCTATGGATGGATCGACGGACAGAAGCAGACCTATGATGAGCAATATTTCCTGCAGCGTTTCACTCCCCGCCGGGCTAAGAGTGTATGGTCTAAGATTAATGTAGCAAAGATTGCTGAACTGGAGAAGGCGGGCAGGATGAAGCCAGCCGGACTTGCAGCAGTTGATGCGGCAAAGGCAGACGGGCGGTGGGACGCTGCTTATGCTGGTCCGGCGACGATGACAATGCCTGAGGATTTTGCTGCGGCGCTGGAGGCCAATACGAAAGCGAAAGCATTTTGGGCGACGTTGAATAAGGCGAATACTTTTGCATTCAACTATCGGATTCGTGGAACTAAGAATCCGGAATTAAGGAAATCGAAGATTGAGAAGTTTGTCGCGATGCTAAGTGAGGAGATCAAAATTCACGGATAATAGGACTGGCAAGGATAACCAACCTCCCTGGTAAAACTCATTTAATTTGGGAGCTGAAGGCATTCCGATAGGAGAAATGTTTAGCTTAAAATGGATGTGATCAAAAAAAAGTAAAAGTAGGGTCTGCCGCTGTAATGCCCGCCCATGCATAAGAATATAAGGAAGTATAAGCAGATATATGCAAAATATAACCAGATATAACCAAAATATAACCAGATATAACCATTTATAACTAGGATATAACCAGGGTCGTCCGGAAATTTGTGGTAAAACTATTCCACTTGAAAGGCCTGGACTTATCTGCACTTAAATCGCTCGTCGCCCAGTTGCAGCTGATCGTTAACCACGGATCAGCCGGAGGCCGGGAAGCGAATGATTTTGCACATGCAGATAAAGCGGCCCGAGCTGCAGAGTTAGGCGACTGGTGGGACGATACCGACCTGAGAAATAATCTACATTGGAGTACCAGCTCCATTTATCGGCGTCGTAGGGATGGCATCCTGCCGTACTTTAAAATTGGGGGCAGATGTTATTACCATCGGCAATCGGTTTTAGACTTGGCGAACAGGTTTATGAAATAAGATTCCAGCGCAGGCTGGAATCTCCTAATTTTACTAAAAAGCCATGTCATTCCAGCGCAGGCTGGAACCTCTAGTCTGTTAAATTTAAGGACCCAATAAATTCTTAAACCAAGGACAAAAAATCTTACCCGTGTCTTCCTTAGTGTTCTCCCTTCCTTCCTCTGTGTCCTTCGTGGTGAAATTAACATTATGTGCAAGCCTCGGCTTGTAAAGCACTTAGGTTTTAACGCGGAGTGCACAGAGGAAGAACACAAAGTTCGCCGAGTGCACAGCGAGCTTATGCCAGCAATACTTGCAGGTTATTACCGAAAAACCGCACGTATTCCAGTCCTAATTCTCCCTTGTTCCTCACCCTGAGATCACCCTGAGATCACCCTGAGATCACCCTGAGATCACCCTTAGATAGCACTGTCTTTGACCTTGCGTAAACCTGCGGGTTTTTCATGATCACACGATTTTTTGCGGGTTTATGCCACGAGGTCGGTCAAATTCGGTCAAATTCGGTCAAATCCGGTCAGAATTTCGCTGGCTTTTAAATGCTTGCGATGTTTGATCCGAGCACCACATACCGGTATAACAAAGGCGCTGATTTTTTAAACTTTTAAAATTTACTAAAATGGCAAGATCAAAATTCAATGTATTAACTCACGGCCTGAGCGGGCTGGTGGGCGGGCAGGAGATGGGGTGTACCGAAGGAGGCGGTTGGTGCGGTCGATTTCTCAGGTAGCCAGGTACGTGGAATGCGGGAGCAAGGAACAAAGAGCAAAGAGCAAAGATTGGGGCGGTTAAGTGGACGGGGGCCTCCCTCATAGTTGACAGTTGACAGTTGAGGGTTGACAGCGGCTGGGGCGGAGAGGATAACCCCTCAGTCCCGCAATAAGCGGGACAGCTCCCCTTGGCAGGGGAGCGCTTGCGTACACACCGCGGGCCTCCCTCATAGTTGAGAGTTGACAGTTGACAGCGGCTGAGCGGAGAGGAGCGCTACTTATTCGACTGGCTATGCATCATGCTAACCGTCAACTTCCACTGTCCACTTTCAACTGATTAAGGCTGGTGCATTACAGTCAGGGTTCAAATCCCCAATGGTGCCGTTAGTATGGTGATTCCGAACTTCGGAAGTACACCGAACGCGAAATAGGCGGTAAGTATGAAGACTCTGCTAAAAGTTATTTTTTAAGAGCCAAGTATCAAGAACCAAGAATCAAGACTTCTGCGAAGCGTACAGGAACGAAATTCGTTGTTGCAAATAGGCGCTGCGCCCGCCGTAGTGTAGCGAAGGAGGGGTAAGTATGAAGACTCTGCTAAAAGTTATTTTATGAGTTGAAGGTTGACAGCGGACGGTTGACAGCTACTGGACGCTGCTTGAGCGCGTGCACTGAATTTCGTTCACGGTCATTCCGTCCCGCTATTGAGGGAGTGCGTTAAACCACAGATAAAGACTCAGCATTAGATTAAGTAGCGCATGGCGCAGCGGTGGGGGTGCGCTATCTGACCTGGAGTAAAGAACTAGGCCTACTCTATGAGTGGTGGAATAATCTTCAATAAATTTAATTCGCGTATCAGGATAAATGAAAGCGTAACCAATTACACCAGTCGAGGAGTAATTTCCATAATTCACAATAAGAACTAATCTTACGGCTAAATGCTAATCTTTATATATTTGATACAAACAAACTTATACCCGACCACCTATGGCATTCAAAAACTACTTCGTACTGCTAATTCTTTCATGTTTACTACACCCATTGGCCGCTCAGGAACCCTGGAAAGCGGTGACCGGAAAAATATCCTCCCCATGGGCTGGGAAGGTAACTCCTAACAATGCCCTACAGGAATATCCCAGACCGCAATTGGCTCGTAGCGGTAACTGGCAAAATCTCAATGGCCTATGGAAATATAAGTTGACGAAATTAGACCAACGGGATATTCCATCTGGCTTTGATAATGAGATCCTGGTTCCCTTTGCTATCGAGTCGTCACTTTCCGGTGTGGGTAAAAGGGTAGGGAAGGATTCGATTCTGTGGTATAAAAGGACTGTTGAACTGTCGAATAACCTGAAAAAGCCCAGGGTGCTGCTTCATTTTGGCGCGGTGGACTGGGAGTGCGAAGTTTATGTAAACGGCCGGAAGGTGGGCGCGCATAAAGGCGGTTTCGATCCTTTCAGTTTTGATATCAGTTCGTTTCTGAAGAAAGGCAAACAGCAGGAAATAGCCCTGCGGGTGTTTGATCCTACGGATGACGGCACTCAGCCAGTGGGCAAACAAACCAAAAATCCCCATGGAATTTGGTATACCCCAGTGACGGGGATCTGGCAGACGGTTTGGTTAGAATCGCTTCCGGAAACCTATATCACCACGCTGAAGCCTACTCCTGATATTGACCGTAATGCGCTTGATGTGAATGTAGAAGTCACGAATGCGGAAGCCGGGGACCAGGTTGCGGTAAGCGCGTGGGATGGGGCAAAACAAGTAAGCAATAGTGTGCGCAGTGCAGGAGAAAGCCATACACTGACGATCAGCGATCCGAAGCTCTGGAGCCCTTCGCAACCCTTTCTTTATGATCTGAAAGTTTCTGTGATCAGGAAGGGTAAGATTGTAGATGAGGCAAGCTCATATTTCGCCATGCGCAAAATTAGTATGCAGAAAGATGCTGCAGGGATACAGCGCATGTTACTAAACAATAAGTTTTTATTCCAGTACGGCACACTCGACCAGGGCTGGTGGCCGGATGGTCTTTACACTGCGCCAACGGATGAAGCGCTGGCATTTGATGTGCAGAAAACGAAGGACATGGGCTTCAATATGATCAGGAAGCATATTAAGGTTGAGCCTTCACGTTGGTATTACCACTGCGACAAGCTTGGTATGTTGGTTTGGCAGGATATGCCGAGCGGCGACATACAAGGGTCGGCGTGGGACAGCAGGCCGGGTCAGATATCCGGAAAACCACAGGATAAGTTACGATCGGAAGCCTCTGAAACATCGTACCGCGTTGAGTGGGAAAAAATTATGGAGGCTTTGCACCCCTTTCCTTCTATCGTGATGTGGGTACCATTCAATGAAGCCTGGGGACAGTTCAAAACGAAAGAAATTACGGAATGGACGATGAAGAAAGATCCGTCACGATTAGTAAACAGCGCGAGTGGCGGTAATTACTTTCCTGTCGGGCATATAGCCGATCTTCACAACTATCCCGATCCAGCAATGCCGGTTCCGATTTTATTTGGTGACAAGCAGGTACTCGTTTTGGGTGAGTTCGGTGGCTTGGGTCTGCCGATCGAGGGTCATACGTGGCTGGACAAAGGAAACTGGGGTTATCAAAGCTTTAAAACTAAAGAAGAACTGTTGAAGCGCTACACCAAATTGATCACTGATCTTCGGGTATTGATTCCTCTGGGACTATCTGCAGCAATCTACACGCAGACTACAGATGTTGAGGTTGAAACGAATGGCCTGATGACGTATGACCGGAAGGTGGTAAAGATGTCTGAGGGGACGCTTAAGGCGCTGCATGGGACACTTTATGAGCAGGCTGTACGATAGTGACAGGGGTAGGATTTGACCCCTCAGCCCTGCCAAAAGCAGGACAGCTCCCCTTGCAGGAAGGGGAGCACTAGCGTACACACCGCTCACGCACCCTT
Source organism: Daejeonella lutea (assembly GCF_900168015.1). Lineage (GTDB taxonomy): Bacteria > Bacteroidota > Bacteroidia > Sphingobacteriales > Sphingobacteriaceae > Daejeonella > Daejeonella lutea. Next base: position 750,188 of record NZ_FUYR01000001.1, read on the forward strand.
AAGAATATCGGCAATAAAAAACGCCCCCGATAAATTACCGGGGGCGTGTCATTATTCTTTGCTCTTTGTTCCTTATTACTTCTCCTCCAAAACCTTCGTTACCAAAGCCGCAGCTTCTTTCAACAAAATAGCAGAGTATACTTTCAGTCCTGATTCGTCTATTAGTTTTTTAGCTTCTACAGCATTGGTTCCCTGCAAGCGCACGATGATTGGCACCGGAATATTTCCGATCTCTTTGTAAGCATCGATGACACCTTGTGCAACACGGTCGCAGCGAACAATACCGCCAAAAATGTTAATCAGGATAGCTTTTACGTTTGGATCAGAAAGGATGATATTGAAACCAGCTTTCACCGTTTCAGCATTTGCAGTTCCGCCCACATCCAGAAAGTTTGCCGGCTCACCGCCTGCAAGCTTGATGATATCCATAGTTGCCATGGCAAGACCGGCACCGTTAACCATACAGCCCACATTTCCATCAAGCTTTACATAGTTCAGGTTTGATTTGCTGGCTTCAACTTCTGTTGGATCCTCTTCGCTGGTATCGCGCATTGCTTCGTAATCCTTGTGACGGAATAAGGCGTTATCATCCAGGTTTACTTTCGCATCAACAGCAAGGATCTTGTTGTCTGAAGTCTTCAGAACCGGGTTGATCTCAAACATGGATGAATCCGTTTCGTCGTATGCACGGTATAATGCAGCGATAAACTTGGTCATATCCTTGAATGCATCGCCGCTAAGTCCGAGGTTGAATGCAATCTTACGAGCCTGGAAGCCCTGGAGGCCAACCTTAGGATCTACTTCTTCTTTAAATATAAGGTGCGGAGTGTGCTCTGCTACTTCTTCGATATCCATACCGCCTTCGGTAGAATACATCACGATGTTACGACCTTTGGCACGATCAAGAAGGACACTAACATAAAACTCCTTTGTTTCACTTTCTCCAGGGTAATACACATCCTGTGCAATCAAAACTTTACTAACCAGCTTGCCTTCCGGACCGGTCTGAGGGGTGATCAGCTGCATGCCGATGATCTGGCCCGCTTTTTCTTTCACCTCATCAAGATTCTTTGCGAGCTTAACGCCGCCGCCTTTACCGCGACCACCCGCATGGATCTGTGCTTTTACTACAACCCAGTCTGAATTGTATTCTGTTTTCAGCTTTTTAGCTGCCTCAACAGCCTCTTCAGCAGTTGATGCAACGATGCCTTCCTGAACTCTGACACCGAAGCTCTTTAATATTGCTTTACCCTGATATTCGTGAATGTTCATGTACTTATTATTTGAAGTAAAACTACGTTTTTATGTGGAAACCTGAAAATTCAGGTTAAGCAATTCTTAAAAAATCACTGTTTTTGTTGCAGTCTGCAAACAGTATTGTAAACAATTTGCACCTTTGCAATTCCAATCTGACCTTATATATGCTTCAGGCAACAGGAATTCATAAATCATACGGAAAACTTCATATCCTTAAGGGCGTTGACCTCGAAGTACAAAAAGGCGAAATCATCACGATTGTAGGAGCTTCCGGAGCAGGAAAAAGTACTCTGCTTCATATTATCGGTACGCTTGATCGCCAGGATCAGGGTACGGTGCGCCTGAATAACATAGATATCGCAACGCTTTCACCAAAAAAACTCAGCGCTTTCCGTAACGAACATATTGGCTTTATCTTCCAGTTTCACCACCTGCTGCCCGAGTTCACCGCCCTCGAAAATATTGCTATTCCTGCTTATATAGCTAATAAGGGTAAAAAGCAGACCGAAGAAAGGGCAAGGGAGCTGCTGGATCTGCTGGGTTTGAAAGACCGTGCTAATCATAAACCGAATGAATTGTCGGGAGGGGAGCAGCAAAGAGTTTCGGTAGCACGAGCAATGATCAATAGTCCATCCATTATTCTGGCTGATGAACCATCAGGGAACCTGGATTCGAATAATGCCGAGAGCCTGCATCAGCTGTTTGCCGATCTTCGGGATCGCTTGCAGCAGACGTTTGTGATCGTTACCCATAACGAGAACCTGGCGAACATGGCGGATCGCAAGATCATTATGAAAGACGGACAAATAATCATGTAGCAATGCCCGTATTGATAACTGCAGGCTTAAGTCCGGAATCGTACCGGCTTGAGCGGATTTTGGGAGAAGCGAGAACCGAGAAGCGAGAAACGAGAAGTGGAGAACGAGATGCTCAGCCTGTGGTATTTGCCGATGTGAGTGAGCTTCCACAGCTTCCTGGAAAGACAAGTTTGGTAATACCGCATTATGACTCCCCAAGTTTTGTCCACGAAACCTTAAAAGCCTGTCTCGATCTTGGTATCACAAAAGTATACCCTTTAAGGATTGGAGAAATTCGTGAGCTCGCTAAAGCAAGAGACCTTTTTGATGAATACCAGATCAGGCTGATGATCCCATCCAATGAATGGCTTGATAAAAAGGCAAATAAGGTGGCTCAAAAGGCAGGCGAGATAAGTGTGCTGGACGGGGGAATGCTAGTAGCAGGAGTGGCAGTGGGCAATGATATGCAATTGAAAAATGAGACCGGCGTATTTAGCCGGGCAACCAAAGAACAAAAAACAGAGTATAGCTTATATTTAGTGAATGATGCTGGAATATAAAGACTTCGATCCGGGGAAGAAAGCATTTGTATTCGAGCTGGATAATGTTATTTACCCCGAGAAAGACTATTTACTACAGGTTTATTACCTTTTTTCAAACTTTATCGAGTTTACAGAAGGCGTGCCCTCTTCTGCAGAACTCACGTCTTTTTTTAAAACGGCCTATGAGCATCATGGTGCAGTTGAAATTTTTGATAAGGCAAAAGAGGCCTTTAATATCGATGAGAAATACAGGCTCAACTTTGACAGACTGCACTATTCGGCCATTCTTCCTTTAAAGCTGCTAATGTACAAGGAAGTGTTGAAGCTGATGCAGGAGATTATAGTTGACCGAAAACAGCTGTTTTTAATCACCAATGGTAAGCCCGAAATTCAGCTCAATAAGATCCGGCAGCTGGAATGGAATGGCCTGGAAAAGTATCTTCGCGTTTTTTATGCAGAAGAAATAAAACTTAAACCCGAACCAGACGTATTAACGTATATACTCAAAGACAATAACTTAGTACGGAAAGAAGTTGTTATCATAGGAGCTACCCAAACAGATGAAGATTTTGCGGCATCATGCGGAGTAGATTATGTGAATGTGGATGACTTTCTGTAAATTCATCTTGTAACTAGTGAAAAACCAATTATAAATTAAAATAAACAATGATAATTAAGTCAACTATTCAAAAGCTTGTAATCCTGACCTTTGGTGTTCTGATTGGCTTTTCTGCATGTAAGAAAGATCCAAAACCTACTCCAACACCCGTTACACCGCCAGTCGTAACACCACCAACCAGAGCAGAGCTCACTAAAGATTCTATATTCCTGTATGCCGCACAAACCTATTACTGGAATGAGCCATTCCCATCATATGATGCTTTTAAACCACGCAGTTATGCTAGTAACCAGGCGGTGTTAGATGCTATTATTAAATTGCCGGGAACAGGCAAGCCTGTAGATAAGTATTCCTTCCTGGATGATGGATCTGTTTCATCAGAACTAGGCGGGGTAAGCGGTGACTATGGTTTTTCTGTTTTTTATAATGGTACGACCCCAACAAGCGACCTGCGGATCAAGTATGTTTCTCCGAACTCGCCAGCAGCCGGCAAAGGGCTTAAGCGCGGATACCGGATTACCAAGATCAACGGCAGAACTGAACTGAGTACTGGTGCAGATGCTAACGTTGCTTTTGTGAGTGATGCTGTATTTGGATCGGCCAATACGGTGAGTCTTACTGTTCAAAAGCCGAACGGAACAACAGAAGACGTAGTAGTTAATCGCGGTACATATGCCACCACACCGATATTCCATACCTCGGTGCTAACGGCGGGCAGCAAGAAAGTAGGTTATATTGTATTCAATAGCTTTACTACCAACTCCCGAGATGCCCTGACAGCAAAGATGGCCGAGTTTACTGCGGCCGGTGTTACCGAGCTTGTTGTCGATTTGAGGTATAATGGAGGTGGTTCTGTTGCAACAGCCGATGTGTTTACCAATCTGATAGCACCAGCATCATTGAACGGGACCACCATGTATACTACGTTCTGGACCAAAACGATGCAGGATGGTAAAGCTAGTATTTTATCAAATCAACCACTAACAGACGGCAATGGTAAATTACAGCCATTTACTGGCGGGGTAAATGGAGTATATGCTACATATGCTGACATTGATTACAAGCCTGCGGCAAACAGAGAGGTTTTTGCGAAAGTTGGTTCTGCGAATATCAGCAAGGTTTATTTCTTGGTTCTTTCAGGAACAGCCTCTGCGAGTGAGCTACTTATCAATAACTTGAAACCGCATATGGATGTTAAGCTAATTGGAAGGACAACTTACGGTAAGCCAGTTGGATTCTTTGCCATCGGCATTGATAAGCTTGACCTTTATATTCCACAGTTTGAAACCAAGAATTCACAGAATGTCGGCGGTTACTACACCGGTATGACACCTGATTTCACTGTTGCAGATGATGTGACAAAAGATTTTGGCGACAAAACCGAATCATTACTAGCAGCAGCTCTGAGCTATTCCGAAAAAGGAACATTTAGCCTGATTAAGCCGAATACGACTATCAGCAGTGTTAAACCCATGTCGGTAAAAGAAGCTGAAGTGATGACTGATAAACTTGATGGAAACAGGTTTAGAGGGATGAGTTATGATAAGAAGTTGAAGTTGAAACAGAAGTAAGTAGTACGTTGTACGTTTTACGTTATACGTCTGGGTGGATAAGCGAGCGTTTAGTTACGTACAACGTAAAACGTACAACATATAACTTTCCTCATCGCACTGTAAATAAATACCCCATTATTCAATTAAGGGGTATTTTTTTTGAATTGCTAACGAATATCCACTAAATTAGTAGTCTATTATATTTTTGATAGGGAATTAAATCAAGGTATTATGAGTTTAAGACTAGGCGATATTGCGCCAAACTTTAAGGCTAAATCATCTCAGGGTGAGATCGATTTTTACGAATATTTAGGAGATAGCTGGGCGGTATTGTTTTCGCATCCGGCAGATTATACTCCGGTGTGTACTACGGAATTAGGGAAAACGGCATCTCTTAAAGACGAATTCGAGAAACGTAACGTAAAAGTAATTGCATTAAGCGTTGACAACGAAGAATCTCATAAAGGCTGGATCAAGGATATTAACGAGACACAAGATGTTGAGGTGACTTTTCCAATACTTGCTGATGAGAACAGAGAAGTGGCTGAACTATATGGGATGATTCACCCAAATGCATCTGAGACATTTACCGTAAGGTCATTGTTCATTATCGGACCTGACAAGAAGATTAAACTGATGATCACCTATCCGGCTTCTACGGGAAGGAATTTTCAGGAAATTTTGCGCGTAATTGATTCTTTGCAGCTTACAGCAAATTATAGCGTTGCAACTCCGGCTGACTGGAAGGAAGGTGAGGATGTGGTTATTGTTCCTGCGATTAAGACCGAAGATATTCCGGCTAAGTTCCCGAAGGGTTATACAGCGATTAAGCCGTATTTGAGAATGACTCCCCAACCGAATAAATAGTTGGAGGAAGGATCGAGAGTCAAGAATCAAGTATCAAGTATCAAGTATCAAGAACCAAGAATCAACCTGCCTGTCGGCAGGCAGGGATTTCCACAAAGCGTAGGGGACGCAGAAAAATGTGATAGCTTCTGGTTTACGCCGATTCCAGCGAAAGCCTGCCTACCGCAGGCAGGCTGGAACCTCCTCTGTTGTGCAAAGGGGATTAGAATTTAGAAACGCCAGGGAATAAATAATTTCTTTTGGATGACGAGAGATTCTTTATATTTATATTAGTTAATAGCTCTGTGTTTAAGTACATAGAGCTTTTATTTTTTTATTTATTATGGCAACAGGAAAAGTAAAATGGTTCAATACTCAGAAGGGGTATGGATTTATCGTAAATGATGATGATAGCAAGGAGATTTTCGTTCATTTCAAAGATGTTGAGGGCGGGGCAAATGCTATCAGGGAGAACGACAATGTAGAATTTAATATAGAAGAGGGGCGGAAGGGACTGCAGGCGACGAATGTCAAGAAAGCATAAAGAAAGAGCCAGCCTACCTATTAAGACACTAAGCTATTCGGTTGCAATGGATCACCAAAAGTTCGTTTTTAGGGCCGGTGCAGAATAAAAGGTAATCATTACCGCCATCGCTGATCCGGAGCTTTTTCCGGACTTTCTCAGCATCTTGCGGGAAGTTACGGCAGATGATGTTTGCTTTTTTTAGGGAATTCTTTTTGATAAAATCTCCGTATTCCCTTGTGCTGATCACAGTAAATGTTCTTCCGGGAAAGCTTTTGCTGAGCAAGTCCGAGGTGTAGAGGTGCGTATGCTGATGAAGTTTGTCAACTTTGAATTCCCTTGTTATCAGCTTAAAGCATCCGGCTTTTAACAGGGCCACATCCGGCTCGTAAAGAAAAGCCCGGGGAGCTGAATAGTGTCCCAATAAAAAAGCTTTCTCCTCGGATGCCCGAAATGTAAATTCCTGGACTGCTTCTTTGTTTAGTAGAGCACAGGTGATTGGCGGATCAGTTTCGTTTGATCCTTTGTCGATAACATAAACTACTTCCTTGCAATCGTTCCTTACACTCAGTACATGAACTTCAGATACGCTGCCCAGCTCTTTTATAGTCAATGATATGTCGAGGAGGGGTGCAGTCTTTATGATGATCCGTTGAGATTTGTCTGACAGTGGGTTCATTTCTGTCACTACATCTGGCTCACAGTCTTTTAACATGAACACTTTACGGGAACTCACCCTTCTGGACGGGTCGATATAAACCGTGTCAAAGGGGTTTGAAGATTCTTTCAGGTAATCAATGCCGTTAGAGTGGATATGTTCGATATTAAAGCCCAGCACATGGGAGTTATGGTTCGAGATAGCCGATAATTCCTCATTAAGTTCGCAATGAATAGTATGATTTACCTTAGTGGACATAAATCCTGCATCCACTCCAAAGCCACCGGTCAGGTCAATTAAACTCTCACCTTTAACCAGCCTAGCCTTATATTTTGCAGTTTCTTCTGAGGAGCATTGCTCGAGCGCCAGTTTGTCGGGGTAATATATTCCCGGAGTGTTATGCCATAAGCGCAATTTCACCTCACAGCGCTTCCTTCCGTCGATCTGCTGGGCGAGCTCTTTTGAGTTGACGTCGGGGAAGGGACTTTTCGCCAGACTGACAGCAGCGACATCTGCACGAGCATTTTCATGTATAAACTCCTGAACTGGTGGGTTTAATATCGCCTTGTTCAATCTCTTACTTTAATACAAACTGGGCAGTATTCCTGCTTGTTTGTTCCAGCAAAACCGACCTGTTAGACGTGAGTTTGTCAATATCAGCCCGGGTGTAGTGGCGGATAGTTATCAGATCCAGGCCAGTGTTATACCTGATCTTATAATCTGAAAGCTTTTTGATCAGCCGTTCCAGTCGAGCTTCATTGAAGTCGCAGCAAAGTGAAAGGCTCAGAGCTGAGACCTGCATCATGTTAATCTTTATGTTGATCGCTGAAAGCGAACTGAATATTGTGCCTAAACTTGCTTCATCAATAAAGGACAGGTCGGACGTACGGATGGACACGAGAACTTGTTCTTTCTTTACGATTATGGCAGGAAGTTCCTTGTCGAAGTCTGGCTGACCGTCAATGCAGGTACCACTGTCCTGCGGTTGCATAAAGGGTTTGACGAACAGTGGAATCCCGGCATTTTGCAGCGGCTTTATTGTTTTGGGATGGATGACGGTTGCCCCATAATAAGCCATTTCAAGCGCTTCGACATATGGAATATGGCTGTAGACCCGGCTATTTTCAAATAATTTCGGATCCGCATTCAGTACGCCGGGAACATCTTTCCAGATGGTGACTGACTCCGCGCCGAGACAGGAAGCAAAGATTGCAGCAGAATAGTCGGAACCCTCACGACCGAGGGTAGTAGTGAAGTTCTCGGATGTTCCTCCGATAAAACCCTGGGTGATTATAAATTGATCTTGAAGTGTATCCGTAAGTCCTTTGATAGCTGAACGCGATTTGTCGAGATCAATTTTGCCCTCACGGTAGGTATTGTTGGTATGAATCATTCCACGGGCATCTACCCAACGGGTTTTTAACCCGATAGAATCGAGGTATGCCCCAACAATCCGGCTGGATACCAGCTCGCCAATAGATACTATTTGATCATAGTTAAAGTCATACTCCGGGTGCGGTTCTTCTTCCAGGATCCAGTCTATCTCGATAAATGCGTTTGCAACATCATTAAATACAGAATGGTTTTTATCCTCGAACAGATCATTCATAATCTGCTCATGATATTGCTTAATTTCATCGAACACCTGGTGTACATCCTCGTTTTGCGCAACATAGGATTTTGTCAGCTTTTCAAGAGCGTTGGTCGTTTTACCCATTGCCGAAACGACAATCAGGATTTTATCCGACTTATGTAATTCCAGGATATTCGCTAATGTTTTTACCCCTTCCGCATCCTTGACAGATGCCCCACCAAATTTAAAGATCTTAATCACCTGCCAGTCTGGTTAAATTAGTTGAAATTGGATAATTGTTCTTTAGAAAGCGAAACATTAAGCCATCCGCCATCAAGGGGTGCGTTGTATTTCTTGTAGAAATTAATTGCTGGCTCATTCCAGTCGAGTACTTGCCAGGACATTCCATTGAAGCCTTTCTCTACTGCTTCTTCAATCAGCCTGTCAAAAATTATCTTACCTATACCCTGACCACGCATTTCTTCCGTTACTAATAAATCTTCGAGATATAAACGGCAGCCTTTCCAGGTAGAGTATCTAATGTAATAGAGTCCAAACCCGTGTATTATGCCTTCAGATTCAGCAACAAAAGCCTTCCAAACCGGCCGAGGGCCAAATCCGGCATCTTCAAATTCCTCGAGGGTGACAGTCACCTCGTCAGGTGCGCGCTCGTAAACCGCAAGTTCCTGAACAAGCTCCAGTAAGCGTTTGCAATCTTCTTTTCGGGCTACACGTATCGTAATATCCATTCTTGATTATCAGGTTTAATCGTTGTCAGTTTAAGCGCAGATAGTCTGTACTTCCCAAATGCTAATTCTTTTTAGTTCTGTTTCCAAACAATGTGCTACCCAGTCTTACCATTGTGCTTCCCTGCTCCACGGCGATTTTATAATCCCCGGACATGCCCATAGAAACCTGATCGAAACCCGGGTCTTTCCGGAAAAAGGTTTCCTTCAAGCCGGAATGAAAGGTCTTAAGCTCATGAAATTCATCACGGATCATCCGTGGGTTTTCTGTCAGCGTGGCAATACCCATAACACCCCTTATCCTGATGTTCTTTAACGCCTTGAATTCGTCGGAGCGTAATAGCTCAATGGTTTCAGCAAAATCCATTCCATACTTAGTGTCTTCATCAGCGATATAAATCTGCAGCAGGCAGTCGATAACACGGTTGTTTTTCAAGGCCTGCTTGTTTATTTCCTGAAGCAGTTTGATGCTGTCGACGGAATGGATCATCGAGATAAACGGCGCGATGTATTTTACTTTATTGGTTTGGAGATGACCGATTAGGTGCCATTCGATATCCTTTGGCAATTTCTCGGCCTTTTCTACAAGTTCCTGCACCATATTTTCTCCAAAGATCCGCTGTCCGGCTTCATATGCCTCCGTGATGCTTTCTACAGGTTTAGTCTTAGAGACAGCAATTAACTGAACTCCGGTATTTTTAAGTTCATCCTTTATCGCTGATATGTTAGCTGCAATGCTCATTAAATGCGTATTTTTGTATGAAATTTGAAAGGGGTAAACCTACGGGATAAGAGGGAGAGTATCAAGGGGGAAGAAACAGGAACCAAGAACCAAGAACCAAGAGCAAAGATTAAAGAACAAAGACACCGGAGGGTACTGAAACATCCAACATCAGCGATGAAACACATATTTATATTGCTTCTTTCCATCTTCATGCTAACTGCCTGTCGTCGTCATGCGGCGCCGGAGGGAATTCTCGAAGAAAAGCAGATGGTTGAGGTCCTTACTGATCTGTCTGTGGTTGACGGGTATATGGCGACACTTTTGTACAGTGACACGCTGAGGATACAAGGGAAGAACTACTATGCCACGGTTTATAAAAACCATAACACCAGTAAAGCGGTTTTCGACAAGAGCATGAAGTATTACAGCCTTCAGCCCGTATTACTCGACAGTATGTACAGCAAAGTAAGTAAGCGTCTGGAAGCAAAAGAGAAGAGGTTGAATAAAATTTACGAGCTGGAACAAAGAAAGAAGACCTTAGTTAAATGATCTACCCCAATACCGCGGCTGAGAAGCTTGGATTTCTTGACATAAAAGAGTTGATCAAATCGTACTGCCTGAGCACGATGGGTCAGCAGATGGTGGATAAGATTAGTGTGATGACTAATTTTGATCATATCAATAAATTCCTGCGGCAGACCAATGAATTTAAAAGTATACTGCTGAATGACTCTCCGCTGCCTATAACCAACTTTTTCGATATCAAGACCCTGGCGGAAAAAGCACGGATCGAAGGGACTTACCTGACGGAAGATGAATTTTTCAGGGTATCTGTGTCGCTGAGTACAGTGTTTGCCGTTATTCATTATTTTTTTGAACGGGAGGGACAGTATACAAATCTCCAAGCTCTGTTTGAGCACTTGCCGGTTGAAAAATCCATATTAGGCAAGATTGAAAGGATTATTGATCCCAAAGGGAAAATTAAAAACAATGCGTCATCTGAGCTGCAAAATATAACATCAGATATAGCCAAAGCAGAACAAGAAGCAAGAAAGCGAATTGATCAGATATTTAAGAATGCCCAGAACAATGGCTGGACTGCAGACGGAAACCTGACTGTTCGTGACGGCAGATTATGTATTCCAATTCTTGCAGAGAATAAACGAAAGTTAAAGGGTTTTATTCATGACGAATCCTCATCCGGGCAGACCGTTTACCTCGAGCCTGAGGAAGTGTTCCAGTTGAATAATATTATCCGGGACTTAGAGTTTGAAAAACGTCGTGAAATCATCAAGTTACTTGTTGCCTTAACAGATGAATTGAGACCCTATGTGCCCTTGCTGCTATCGTACCATGGATTGCTCACGAAGCTTGACTTTGTACGCGCTAAAGCTCTGTTCGCGATAAGTATCGACGCGGAAATGCCTGTTTTGATTAAGGAAGCCGAATTGGATCTCATTAATGCACGGCATCCCTTGCTTTTTCTGAACTTTAAAAAAGACCAGCAGACAGTTGTACCTTTAAATATCAAAGTTGATGAGCAGCAGCGGGTTATCGTTGTTTCTGGTCCCAATGCTGGAGGTAAGTCGGTTTGTATGAAAACGGTGGGCTTATTGCAGATCATGGTGCAGGCTGGATTGTTGATTCCTGCTGACGAACATTCCAAAATAGGCCTGTTCAAGCAAATCTGTGCTGACATTGGCGACGATCAGTCGATTGAAAGTGACCTGAGTACTTATAGTGCGCATTTGTCGAAGATGAAGAACTTCATCGAAATGGCAAATTCGAGAACGCTTATACTTATTGACGAATTTGGTACGGGAACTGATCCCCAGTTTGGCGGACCAATTGCGGAGGCTGTTCTGGAAGAACTCAATCAAAAGAAAGTTAGAGGGGTGGTTACAACCCACTATTCCAATTTGAAGACCTTTGCGAACTCTACACCAGGACTGGAAAATGCGTCAATGCTATTTAACAACCAGGAAATGCAGCCTTTATATATCTTGTCGCTGGGCAAGCCTGGAAGCTCATATGCATTTGAAATAGCCCAGAAGATCGGCCTGAGCCAAAAGGTGCTCCAATCCGCGAAAAATAAAATTGGTGATTACCAGAAAAAAGTTGACACACTGCTGGTTGATCTGGAACGGGATAAAAAAGAGCTGATTGATACGCGGGTATCCCTGGAAAAAGGGGAGCGCAGGTTGAAAGTCATGCTGGCAGAGAATGAGCAGTTGAAAACCTATCTCGAGGAGAATAAACGGTCGATAATTAAGGATGCCAAGGTTGAAGCTCAGAATATTATCAAGAATGCCAATAAGCTGATTGAGAATACTATTTCAGAGATCAAAGAGAATAAGGCGGAGAAAGAGCAAACACAGAAGTTGCGTCAGAACCTGGAGCAGGAACTGAAGAAACATACTGTCCCTGAAAAGAAAGCCCCTAAACCGCAGACTGTTGCTGAATTGCAAAAAGGTGACTGGGTAAAACTAATGGATTCGGAAACGATCGGACAGGTTATAGAGATAGCCCGAGACAATGTCATCCTGGCTATGGGTGATCTAAGATCGGTAGTAAAGCTTAAGCGGGTAGAAAAGATTTCCAATAAGGCTGTACCAAAAGAAATCCGTAAATCGTATGCTCACGATCTCACCCAGGATTTTTCAACTTTCAGTACCGAGCTCGACCTTCGTGGCCGCAGGGGCGACGAAGCCTTATACGAAATAGAGAAATACCTGGACAGAGCGGTGATGATGGGACTGAACAGCTTGAAAATAATACATGGAAAGGGTGATGGAATCTTACGTAAGCTTATCAGGGGGTATTTGAGTAAATATCCGCAGGTAGACCGTATGGAAGACGAACATGCTGATCGGGGCGGGGATGGCATCACATACGTGTACCTGAAATAGCAGAACAATTTCCATTACGGGATGTTTAATTTCAAACTTCCTGTTATGAAAAAGCTACTCTTACTAACCCTTTTTGCCGGGCTGCTAATCTATGGCGGCTGCAAGAAATCCTCGAATGATCCGGAGCCTGTTCTGACTGACGCAACAATTGATATACAGGTATTGTCGCAAAATCTCACTTTGCCATGGGAAATCACCTGGGGGCCAGACAATATGATCTGGATGACGGAGCGAGGCGGGCGAATTAGCCGGGTAAATCCAGGCACAGGTGCTGTTACAAATGTTATCACTATTCCTGATGTAAAGGCGACAGGAGAAGGTGGTCTTTTGGGAATGGCCATACATCCTTCCTTTACGGCAAATCCGCACGTTTTTGTTGTTTATAATTATGACAAGGCCGGCACATATACGGAAAAAGTGGTTCGGTATACCTACAATGGTTCCACGCTAACGAGCCCTACCATCATTCTGGACAACATTCCGGCTTCCAATATCCACAATGGAAGCCGCTTACTGATAAGTTCAGACCTTAAACTTTATATCACCACCGGCGATGCATCCAATCAGCCCTCGGCCCAGAATCTGACTTCTACCAGCGGCAAGATCTTGCGAATTAATCTCGATGGTACTATCCCGTCTGATAATCCTATTGCAGGCAATCCGGTCTGGAGCTTTGGCCACAGAAACCCGCAGGGACTAGTTTTCGCTAACGACAAACTTTACAGCTCGGAACATGGTCCAGACAAGGACGATGAAGTAAATATTATCCTGAAGAACAGGAATTTTGGCTGGCCAACAGTGAATGGATTATGTGATGAGAATGGTGAACAAAGCTTTTGTACCGCAAACAATGTCGCCCAGCCTATTATCCGCTGGACACCAACTCTGGCAGTTTCCGGAATGGATTTTTATAACAACAACGCTATCCCTCAATGGAAAAACTCCCTGATCCTGGCTACTCTTAAAGACGAAACCCTGTATCAGCTTAGGCTTAACGCTGCAGGCGATAAAGTAGATGAGTCTAAAAAACTAATTAGCGGTACTTACGGGCGTCTAAGAGATGTTTGCGTCTCACCGGAGGGGAAAGTATTTGTGGCAACGAGTAATGGCTCGAATGACAAGATCATTGTGCTTATGAAGAAGTAAAGTCCGATAGCTTTTGTATTTTCGTCAACTAACCAATTAAGTATGATCAATAAAGTAGTTACTGATGCTGATGAAGCAATCCGGGACATAAGCAATGGCATGACTTTGATGCTGGGTGGTTTTGGGCTCTGCGGTATTCCTGAGAACTGTATTAATGCCCTTGTAAAGAAGGGAACAAGTGATCTTACCTGCATATCTAATAACGCAGGAGTTGATGATTTTGGAATTGGGCTGATGCTGCAGCAAAAACAGGTGCGCAAGATGATCTCTTCCTATGTAGGTGAAAATGCAGAATTTGAACGGCAGTTACTCTCGGGGGAACTGGAAGTTGAGCTTATTCCGCAGGGTACCCTGGCTACGCGCTGCATGGCTGCAGGCTACGGGATGCCGGCAATATTTACACCCGCAGGAGTAGGCACCGAAGTAGCCAAAGGAAAGGAAGTACGCAATTTTAATGGCAAGGATTATCTTATGGAAGCAGCTTTTGAAGCTGATTTTGCAATCGTGAAGGCTTGGAAGGGTGATACTGCAGGTAACCTTGTTTACCGTTCTACCGCAAGAAACTTTAATCCGGTTATGGCCATGGCAGGCAAAATTACTATCGCAGAAGTTGAAGAGCTGGTGGAAGTAGGAGAACTCGATCCGGATCACGTTCACACCCCGGGTATTTTTGTACACCGGATCTTCCAGGGGAGGGACTATGAGAAAAGGATAGAGCAGAGGACGAATAGAAAGGCAGAACGAGAAATTTGAAGATTTGTTAATTTGATGATGCTATGCGAAACGACAAAGAAAATCTGATTGTGACTTTGACATTCGATTTCGCTCTGCAGATAATCAGATGTTCAAGGGAATTGCAAAAAAAACGTGATTACTCATTGGCTGATCAGTTACTTCGGGCAGGGATTTCGATCGGAGCCAATGTCAAAGAAGCTCAAAATGCAGAAAGTAAGGCAGATTTTATTCATAAAATGAAAATAGCGGCGAAGGAAGCTGATGAAGTGGAATACTACCTTGAACTTATCTCGCAATCTGAATATCTTTCGGTATCTGATGTACCCACGCAACAAATACAATCTATCGTCAAGGTATTATCAAAAATAATTGCTTCGGCAAAATCGACGACTTAGTACATTTTCAAATTAACAAATTTTCAAATCATCATATTGAAATGTTAGATAAAGACGGAATTGCAAAGCGCATTGCGCGGGAAATAAAGGACGGATATTACGTAAACCTGGGAATTGGTATACCGACGCTGGTAGCGAACTATATTCCTGAAGGTATAAATATTGTACTCCAGTCGGAGAACGGCCTGCTGGGCATGGGACCATTTCCTTTTGAGGGAGAAGAGGATCCGGACCTGATCAATGCCGGCAAGCAGACCATAACTACTTTGCCAGGTTCTGCGATATTTGATTCAGCCTTAAGTTTCGGGATGATACGTTCGCAGAAAGTGGACCTGACCATACTTGGTGCGATGGAAGTTTCTGAGAAAGGTGATATTGCTAACTGGAAGATCCCAGGTAAAATGGTAAAAGGTATGGGTGGTGCCATGGATTTGGTGGCTTCTGCTAAAAACATTATTGTTGCCATGCAGCATGTAAATAGGGCGGGTGAAAGTAAGCTGCTTCCGGAATGTAGCCTGCCGCTTACAGGAGTCAGGTGTGTGAAAAAGATAGTCACCGAACTTGCAGTATTAGAAATTGTACCACAAGGGGGTTTTAAGCTGCTTGAAAGAGCTCCGGGGGTAACTGTTGAGGACATTCAGAAAGCAACTGCGGGTGAGTTAATTATTGAAGGAGAGATTCCTGAAATGATGTTGTAGGTGTGTTAAATTTGCCTGGAATCAAACTAAAATTGCTTCGCTGCGCTTGCAATCACACAACGATACTACTTAAGGAAAGATGGGTTGTTAATGAGAAGAAGTAAGAAGTTAAGTGTCTGAACTTAACACGGTAGCTCTGAGCCTTTCCGAAATTTCATCAGTGATCATAATAATATCTTCGGCCACGTGCGTGTTGTTGGTTATCACTTCATCACATTCGTCTTTATATGGCAGCAAATAGGCTTTATAAGCAGGGACGACGTGATTATTCCACTTGTAAAGCACATCGCCTTCCGGATAGCCACGTTCCAGCAGATCCCGCTTTAAGCGGCGCTGCAATGCGATGTCTTCGTCGGTGTCGATGAATATTTTAAGGTCCAACAGTTCTGAAATCTCCTTAAAATGCAGGATAAATAACCCTTCGACAATTACAATTGGAGCTGGTTTAATTTCCAGGAGCCTGGGTTCAGCATTTGGGTTATTGAAAGTGTATTCTTTCTGATATACCGTTTCCCCGTTAATGAGCTTTGAAATGTCGCTCATGAAAAGATCATTATCAATGGTGCAGGGTTCGTCGAAGTTGTAAAGCTTATTTTCCTCTGCCGTCATGTTATGGGCGACGCGGAAATAATAATCATCCTGTGATACCAGGCAGACCTCATTATCTTTAAAATGATTCAGAAAACACTTTAAGAAAAACGTCTTACCGGAACCGCTACCGCCGGCAATACCAATGACAAATGGCTTATTACTCATTAGGGACACCGTATACTATCGTTGCTTGAAATCGTTTATCTATTGCGCCGATAAGATCAGCAGCAGCTTTCGTTATAACAATGATAGCATCTTTTGTTGACTCATTTTGAGAGAATTTACCAACAACTTTAGTGAAAGTGCTTTTGCCGGTCATTGGGTTTGTGATCTTAATAATTGTGCCAATAGGGGCAGTTTGATGCAGCGCAAGCATTTTAGTTCCGTCCAGGTTTTCATCTGAGATCCAAATGGCGACCCCGCGCTCATCTACCTCACGCAGGCCATACCGGGCGGGTGGCAACTTGAGTCGGTCACCAGCATTCATACTGCTGTCGATTTGAGTCGAAGAGTTTCTTGGTTCCGCTTTAGGAATATCGAGGGGAGGTGCCTGTGGAGGTACGACTGCGCTGGTATTTCCGTAGGGCACCTTAATGATCTGGCCGATAGCAAGGTTATTGCTGGTTAGATTATTCAGTGCCTTGATATCTTCAACTGTTGTATTGAATTTTCGGGCTATCGCAACCAGATACTCCCTCGGCCCAACTTTATAATCGATTACAGCTAATTTGGAAGGTGCGGTAGCTTCTGGTTTTTCATAAGTTGCCTGAGCTTGAGGAGCTGAATATGACCGGTCTGTTGGAACTCTGAGAATAGTTCCTATCTGGAGTGTTCTGTTACTGTTGAATTGTATAATGGATTGTGGTGTAACGTTGTATTTTCGGCCAATAGAATAATAGGTTTCTTTTGCCTCAACCTTATGTACTATAGTTTTTTTGCCATTTAAGTTCTCGACACTTATCGAATCTAGAGTTATAGATGCATTCACTTTACCCACTAAGAAGATAAAGCAAAGTGATAATACCAGTCGTATCAGCATTGAATTAAATTTGTTAAAAGTTTGCAATTATACTAAATATGCAAGTATTTCTTCCTTGTTTCGAACGTAGAAAAGATGATTTTGCTGGATAAAGAACGCTTCCGGTTGTAGTTTTTGTATACCGGATATTAATATATCATCCAGCAGGATCTTATCTTCCTGATATACAACTAATCGTTGTTTCATTCGGCCTCCTTCGATCTCATGAAAACTGAGTAAATTCTTGCCAGAATGTTCTAAGAATGATATTTCCCCTGCCACTTCGCCGTGTTGTATGAATCCCGGGAAAGTAAAGGAATTTTCATATTCCGGAAAGGAAATTTCAGCAGGGTTGTCCACTGCCGGCGGGGCTATAGGTGAAGCGGTGAGATGATCAATCCAATAGTATTTTCTTGGCTGAATCCTGGTGTCGTACACCCCCAATCCACCGTCGCGAACCTCATTTAGAGAAATGTTATATTGTTCCCACAAAACTGTTCCGTCACTTGCACTAACCGAAAGAACTCCCTTGCTCTCCGGTGTTTGGGAATGTTCAAAAGCATTGAGGATGAAGTTTTGACTTCCCGCAAAAGCCAGGCTGAGATTCCAGGTTTCGTGATATAAGCGTTCCTTAAAATACGTTTGGCCAGTTTTGAAATTTAATGAGCTAAACGAAACCTGCTTTGATTCAGAATTGCGGGTTTCAATGGCTAACAAGCCGCTGCCGTGAACTTTTATCTTCCAGACGAAACCAGAAAACTTCTCATTCAAGCCTGGAACAAGTGTATTATTATTGGGACGCATAATTCGCAAATTAAGTCAATTTGCCAATTTAAGTGTCACCATAGTATTTAATTTACCATTCGCTTATTCAGGCAAGAAATTTGTATAGTGTTACCAGAAAAAATATTAACCAGATTTAATTATCATGAACGCTAAAGAAATCAGCTTAGAGGAAAAGGAAGTGAAGCCTATTGTAGACCAGTTAAATGATCTTTTGGCAAACTACCATATTCATTATCAAAAACTTCGGGGATGCCATTGGAATATCAAGGGTCCGCATTTTTTCACACTGCACATAAAGTTCGAAGAGCTTTATAATAACGCCCAGCAAACAATTGATGAGCTGGCAGAGCGGATATTAACACTAGGCAAATCACCTTACAGCACGTTTGCTGATTATATTAAGATTTCAAAAATTAAGGAAGCGAACACAATAGGAATGAAGGATAGTGATATGGTCGCAGCAATACTGGATGATTTCAGCAACCTTATCGAGCTTGAGCGCGAGATAATGAGCACTACTGCCGATGCAGGAGATGATGGGACAAATGACCTGATTAATAAGTTTATGCAGTTTAAGGAAAAGAATACGTGGATGTTGAGATCATTTGCAGGAAAAAGCTAAGATCTACTGATTGAGGAATAAAAAAGCCGCCCCATTAATAGGAGGCGGCTTTTTTATCTTAAGCACAATTTAAAACCGTGTGCCTACAGTCAGAAAGACATTGTGGCGGGTGTTCTTTAATGACGCGATCGGGCCTGTCCCATTATTAAGCGTATAGGGCTTCACGTCTGAATTAAAGCCAACGTTCTGGTAAGTGAGGTCAACATAGTAATTCCTTATTCTGTAACCCAACCCGCCGCTATAGGTGCTGGTATTTAAATCGGTGTCAGATAGATTTTTATAAGGATTGCCCTGCACTCCGTAACCACCGCGCAGCATAATGTTTTCAATCTTGTATTCAGCTCCAACGCGATAGTTCACAGTGCTTTTGTAATTATCCAAAATATCACGGTTATTATCGTTGATCAGTGCATTGTCCCCATTCTGTGATGGGAGGAAGTTAATAGTTGAATAGTCCACAAAGTCCACGTCAGCGGAGAGGAATCCCTGATTTCCGAAGAAATAGCCAATACCACCACTAAGCTTCATTGGAGTTCGCAGTTTGTATCTGAAATCGTATACTTCTTCGTCATTCAAGTATTGAGTTGCACCATTAACACTTTTAGAATAACGGGTGTCGAGATTTTCTGCGTAGGTATCTTCGATGGTATACCAGGTGGGACTTTGGAAAGTAGCACCAAGTCTTACGTTTGCAGTAGGACGGAAGATAGCACCAACCTTTGCGTTTATACCTGAACCTCTGGTCAGCTGCCGCTGATTAAAATTAAGAACATAGTCACTGCCTTCGGTAACATTATAGCCGTCCTCAATATATTCAGTGTAGCTATTATAATTGATGCTTGCTAATCCAATACTAGCTCCGATATATAACTTGTTCTCATAATTTGCACCAAATGCAAAGTTGACTTCCGACTGGGATCCGGTCCTGTCTGTAGTATTTGTCTGCACATTGTTGACATCCGTTTCCGGGAAATAGTAACCAGCGGCGTCATAGCCTATCAGGTAGTTATCATACGCCATACGCTCTAAGGTTCCTACCGGCAGGGTGCTGGGTGCACCATAATTATCTGTAGCTAACTCAGAATAGTAATCCGCAACGGAATTAACTCCGTTTGTGCCGGAGAACGTCACGTTATTGCCATAACCCTTTGTACGGTTATATCCCAGTCCGAAATTGAAGCTGATCCAGCCTTTGTCCAACTGAGCTCCTTTAGGCTTGGTTACTGTGGAGTTAAACACAACTGCAGCATGCGCAAGACCCATTTGGTCTTTCCGTCCAAGGTTTCTCTGACCAAGATATTGAGCATCTGCAGTAAAACTGTTGAATTCTGGCGTGAGGCTAAATTCAGAGCGGGTAAATAAACCTAATCCTGCGGGATTGGCCCCAACTGAACTCAGGTCGCCACCAACACCTGTTTGGGCTCCTATAGCTTTAAATCGGGCTGTACTTCCGAAGGGAGTTTGCGAGAAACGAAGGGCATCTCCTGAATATTGGGCATATGCTTGTCCGGTAGCAGCCACTATGGCTGCCATGGATAATAGTATTCTGAAATTCATAAGGTTTTACTTAATAGGCATTAATTTCCTCTTGATGGACGGCCACCGCCACCACCACTGCTGCTACCGCCACCATCACTTCTGCCGCCGCCGCTGTTGTTATTTGACGGAGGTGCGGAATTAATGCGTTCTGGCTGAGAACTCCTTTGCGGCTGCTGGCTGACACGCTCCGGTCTTGGTTGTGTTGCAGCAGGCCTTGACGTTGGAGCAGTTGAAGTACTGCCGTCATAACGACCGGCACGACTTCCGCCAGACTGGATAACATTAGGGTTATTGCCGTTTCTGATAACGCCTCCAGCGTTTCCGCCATTTACAGCACCAGGATCGATGGGAAGACCATTTGATCCCCTTACCGGCCGCGGACGATAATTAGGTGAAGTATAAGCGGGACGACCAACACCGTAGCCACCACCATAATATCCGTTTCCGTAACCGCCCCCAAAGCCTATTCCATATGGATTATAGTAAGAGGTAGTCCCCCAGAAATTACTGGTGTAGTTGTATCCGTAATATCTCCAAGGATTATAATTGAAGAACCCTCCATTGATGCCTACCGCCAGGTTTATACCGGGGCCGCCGTAGAAGCTAAACGGATTGTAAAATGGATCATAATAGCTACTGTACATGTTGCCGTAATAGCCATTGTACATGTTGCCGTAATAGCCATTGTATATGCTGCCATAATTATATCCATAAATATTATTATAATATCCTCTCCACGGAGTGTAATTACGGAAGCGGTAAATTCTTTGGGCATAATCACCACTGTATGCGTCCCGATAGAGTTCCTCATCAGTGACATAGTCGGATTTACGGGTCTCAGGATCAGCCTGAGCAACAACTTCTGCTTTTTCTTTAGCCTTTGCTTCAGAATAGTAAACATCATCATTTTGATCAACCTGGGCTGTTTGCTTGTTTGTTGCGCAGGAGCCCATGATCAGAAGCGATGAGATCGCCAGCAGGTGTGTAAGTTTAGTTTTCATAACGGCAGTTATTTGGTTATAATCAACGTTTAATTTCAAGACGATAGTATTCTTAGAATGGTTGCATCTCAAAATTATAATAGCTCGGGTAGTTTTATAACTTTGCTGACTGAACAATTCAATTAATAAATATACGAAATCTATTCCGTTTCAAGTTATGAGCAAGGGTTTAACAAGCAGAGAAGACGATTATTCACAGTGGTATAATGAACTTGTTACAAAAGCAGACATGGCCGAGCACTCTGCCGTTCGTGGATGCATGGTTATAAAGCCATATGGTTACGCCATATGGGAAAATATGCAAGCTGCACTCGATAAGATGTTTAAAGACACTGGTCACAGTAATGCTTATTTCCCCTTATTTATCCCGAAATCTTTCTTTTCAAAAGAAGCTTCGCACGTGGAAGGCTTTGCCACAGAGTGTGCTGTAGTTACTCATTATCGATTGAAGAATGATGGCAACGGAAATATTATTGTGGACGAAGATGCAAAGCTTGAAGAAGAACTCATTGTACGGCCTACCTCAGAAACGATTATTTGGAATACTTACAAAGGCTGGATACAATCGTACCGCGACTTGCCAATTCTTGTTAACCAATGGGCAAATGTGGTTCGGTGGGAGATGAGAACACGCCTTTTCTTACGGACAGCAGAGTTTTTATGGCAGGAAGGACATACAGCACATGCCACATCGCAGGAGGCTATAGAGGAAACGGAAAGAATGCTTGAAGTGTACGCAGACTTTGCCGAAAATTGGATGGCAGTTCCGGTTATCCGAGGAAAGAAAACAGCGAACGAACGCTTTGCCGGTGCTTTGGATACCTACTGTATTGAAGCGCTGATGCAAGATGGTAAAGCTTTACAAGCCGGTACGAGTCACTTCCTGGGACAAAATTTTGCAAAGGCCTTTGATGTTAAATTTACCAGCAAAGAAGGTAAGCTTGACCATGTGTGGGCAACGTCTTGGGGTGTTTCAACCCGATTAATTGGCGCATTGATCATGGCGCATTCTGATGATTCCGGGTTAGTGCTGCCACCAAAACTCGCACCCATACAAGTGGTGATCGTCCCTATATATCGGTCTGATGAGGAGTTTGATAAGATATCAGAATTAGCAAAAGAAATTTCGAAGGAGCTTAAGCTAAAGAACATTTCTGTTAAGTATGACAATAGAGATACACTGCGGCCTGGATTTAAATTCGCTGAGTATGAGCTCAAGGGTGTTCCGGTGAGGCTCGCTATTGGAGGCCGCGACCTGGAGAATGGAACAATTGAGATAGCCAGACGAGATACCAAGGAGAAGCAGACGATTTCCAGAGATGGATTAGTTGGACATATTGAGGATCTTTTGATCGAAATGCAGCAAAGCATTTTTAATAAAGCTTTGAAATTCAGGGAAGATAATACCCGGGAGGCCAATACTTATGAGGAGTTCAAGGCGATCCTGGATGAAAAGGCAGGTTTTGTATCAGCGCACTGGGATGGTACTTCCGAAACTGAGAAACGGATCAAGGATGAAACAAAAGCCACCATACGCTGTATTCCTTTGAATAACAAGTTGGAAGAAGGTGTGTGCATGGTTACCGGAAAGCCATCTTCTCAACGTGTATTGTTTGCAAGGGCGTATTAAGGGATTACGAATAAGAATTAGAAGCTAACAAGATACTTCCATGGCAGAAACGACGCCTTATGATCAGATACTTAAGCTGCTTGAAGATAAAGCACGTCTGAAGCAGCAGATATTCAGGACCACTTCTGACGTTTTCAGTCGTTTTAAAACAGAACTGGAAACTATCGGAACCAGGATGCGTTCAGATTTTAAGGACAAAGACGCAACTGTTGATATCTCATATTCTGATAAAGGTGATTTTGAAGCTCAGTTAAAGTTTTCGGGAGATGTTTTAGTGATCTCCATGCACAGTAATGTCTTTAGTTTCCCACCTGAGCACGCTGTTAATCAGTTGGCCTATGTTAAAGCAAATCCGACAAGGAAATACTGTGGAATAATTCACATTCACAATTTTCTGGCTGATTCGCTCAAATACAATCGTTCTTCCGACATGGGATACCTCCTTGGCAGGATTTTCATTAATGAGGAGGAGCACTTTTTTGTGGATGGACAAAGTCAGCTCGGTTTCCTTTTTAACTCATTTGGGAAAGGCAAGATTAAGCAGAGTCAGATAATTGAGATCCTGCAGCTGGCAATAGTTTACTGTATGGATTTTGATCTTTTGACACCACCTTTCGAGACGGTCAGACAAATTACGCTTCAGGAAAAGCAATTTATGGGTGCAAACTCGGGCTACCCAACAGGGAAAAGAATGGGCTATAAATTCAGAACTGAGCTTGACCCGACGGTAATTCCCAACAATAAGAAATGAGTCAAGAGTTATCAGTTTATTGACTAATTCAAAATCTAAACTAACCAGCTTCTAGCAGTAGAGCTGCAAAATACGTTAACATGAAATTCGGAACCAAAGCTATTCATGCAGGACAGGAACCTGATCCTACTACAGGGGCAATAATGACCCCGATCTATCAAACCTCGACTTATTGGCAAAAATCGCCGGGCGATAACAAAGGATTTGAATATTCACGCGGTACAAACCCGACCCGTCAGGCTTTGGAATCGTGTCTTGCTGCATTAGAGAATGCAAAACACGGACTTGCTTTTTCCAGTGGCATGGGGGCCACAGATGCCGTATTGAAATTATTGAGTCCCGGGGATGAAGTTATTACCGGAGACGACCTATACGGGGGGTCTTATCGCATATTCACCAAGGTTTTTGCAAATTATGGGATTAAATTCCATTTCGTGGATATGACCAAAGCTGAAAATGTGAAACAACATATTAACAGCAACACAAAACTAATATGGATTGAAACTCCGACTAATCCAACCATGCAGATTGTGGACATTAAAGCGGTTGCAGGCATCGCAAAGGAGCGTCAGGTTCTTTTGGCTGTTGATAACACCTTTGCTTCTCCATATCTTCAGAATCCGATAGATCTGGGGGCTGATATTGTAATGCACTCTGTCACCAAATACTTGGGCGGACATTCGGATGTGGTCATGGGAGCTTTAATGGTGAACGATGATGATCTCTACAAGCGGCTTTGGTTCATTTACAATGCATGTGGTGCTACTCCTGGACCGATGGACAGTTTCCTCGTTCTACGCGGCTTAAAAACTCTTCATTTAAGGATGAAAGCGCATTGTGAAAACGGAAGGCAGATTGCAGAATTTCTAAAGACTCATCCGAAAGTCGATAAGATTTACTGGCCTGGCTTTATTGATCACCCTAATCATGACATTGCTAAGAAACAAATGCGTGATTTTGGCGGAATGATATCTATCACCTTGAAGGGAGCTGATCTGCAGGAGACGTATAGAATTGCTTCTTCATTCAAGGTCTTTTCACTCGCCGAATCGCTAGGAGGCGTTGAATCACTTATCAATCATCCTGTGTCCATGACCCACGGGTCTATTCCAAAGGCTGAAAGGGAAAAAGTTGGTGTTACTGATAACCTGCTCAGATTAAGCGTGGGAGTGGAGGATATTGAGGACTTGCTGGAGGATATCAAGCAAGCCCTATCGTAATACTTTAGGTGGAAGTGGAAAACGGCAGTCATCAATTTGATAGGACTTCTTTAAAAGAATTTTTAGATGAGAAAGCCGATTTGTACAATCGCCCGGGTTTTATTGAACTAGATCCTGTTTGTATCCCCCATAAATTTCAACTGAAACAAGATATCGAGATTATGGGTTTCTGGTCGGCCATGCTGGCCTGGGGGCAACGTAAAACCATAATCAACAAGTGCAATGAACTAATCGGTCTTATGGATGGGGCACCTTATGATTTTATCATGAATCATCAGGATACAGACCTTAAGCGTTTCACCGAATTCAAACATCGTACATTTAACGATACGGATACGCTTTATTTTGTTGAGTTTTTTAAACAACACTATAAAATTTATCCTTCATTGGAGTCGGCATTTAATCCACGGGTAAATGAACCTTGTATGCCGGAATTTCGTGATGACTTTGCAACGATTTCCTGGCATAGTAATACAGGATCAGCAAGGCCATCTTCTGCCCCTTGCTACGCACATGAGACGAATTCATTGGTCGTTGAAAACGCACTTAATTATTTCAGGTCGTACTTCTTTTCATTACCAGACTTTCCACGGAGAACGATAAAACATGTCTCCTCGCCACTTCAAAAATCGACCTGCAAGCGCTTAAACATGTTTTTACGATGGATGGTTAGGGATGACGACAAAGGTGTGGACTTTGGAATCTGGAAGTCTTTACGACCCGCGGATTTGATATGTCCGACAGACCTGCACGTGGAGCGAGTGGCAAGAAAACTCAAGCTCATTCAGCGCAAGCAGGTTGACTGGCAGACAGCTCTCGAGCTTACTCACAATCTGCGTCAGTTTGATCCCTCTGACCCGGTAAAATATGATTTTGCATTATTTGGCTTAGGAATTGAAGAACAATTCCAAAATCAAATATTATGAAATCTATAACTACTACTTTACTAGCGCTGATTATCACATTCTCTGCATTTGCCCAGAATGATTCCCCTTACAAAACTTCCTTTAAGGCTGATGGTCCAATAATCCTCGGTAGCCTTGGTTTGGGTTATCTTGGCTTAAACATGATAAAGAACAAAGATGCCCTGACTGTATCAGAAGCTATGGCGAAAACGCCGGACGATGTAAACGGATTCGACAGATTTAGTGCAGGTGATTTTTCTGAAAAAGCAGATAAAGATAGCTACATACCTTTCTACGCTTCATTTGCGGCACCGGTTGTAATGCTTCTGAATAAGAATGAAAGCAAAAAAGCCGGGCAGATTATGGTTCTGTTCACGGAATCTATGGCCATAACCGGAGCCATGTTTAGTTTAACTGCGGGATCTGTCCAAAGAAGCCGACCGTTTGTTTACGGTACGGAAGCACCGTTAGACAAGCGTATGGATAAAGATTCTCAACGTGCATTTTATGCTGGACATACGGCCGCAACAGCAACTGCAACATTTTTCCTGGCTAAAGTTTTTCAGGACTTTAATCCTGATTCAAAAGCGAAGCCATATGTATGGGCAGCGGCAGCACTTGTACCTGCTTCTGTGGGATATTTGAGATTGCGGGCTGGTCAGCACTTTTTAAGTGACAACTTGTTAGGTTATGCATTGGGAGCTGGAGTAGGAATTTTAGTTCCTCAATTGCATAAGAAAGGAAGTAATAGCAATTTTAGCTTAAGTCCTTCTGTTAATCCTGATTACAAGGGAGCCACACTTTTATATTCAATCAGATAGTAAATCTATTCTTAACGATGAGCAAATGGTCCAGCTGATTCACTCACTAGATCTTTTGCTCATCTTTTATAATTTCTTAGCAGCAATTATTTCTTTGCCTTTGTTGGCTTAATATCATCTTTAGCCTGTATCTCCTGGGTTACCTTATCGCTTTTCCGACGTAACCTCAGAAAACTCATCGGACTTTTTTGTGGCCGTTCATCGCCCAATAGCACACCCCATTGTTTAAACATATCTGCACGGTCAAAAATAATTTTAAGTACAGCAATCATCGGCAGTGCAAGGAACATTCCCGACACTCCAGCCAGGCTTCCCCCAATAAATACTCCAAGGATAGCAGCAAATGCATTGATCCTTACTTTAGAACCAACTATCCTGGGCATCAATATGTTATTGTCAAGGAACTGCACTAAGGCTATAACACCAAGAACGATAAAAATTGGGCCTATTTCCTGGGAAGATGTCAAGGTTAGGAGCACACCAATCAGGTTTCCAACCAGTGCCCCGACGTAAGGAATAAGGTTTAGAATGGCAAAGATAACCCCAATGAGCAATGCGTGCTTTATTCCAATCAGCATCAGAATGCCACCAAGTAAAACCGTTATGTAAGCGATCTGTATCACAAGGCCGATCAAATAGCTTTTGATGATCACTTCGGTTTCTTTCATTACTTCTTCCACTTTTTTGTGTTGGCTGGGTTCAAACCAGATGAAAACAAAGCGCAGGAGTAAATTTTTATAGAATAGAAAGAGGTAAATATAAATCGGCATCAAGCCAAAGAAAACGAAGACTGAACTAAGTGAAACAGCCGCGCCACTGGCCATTGCTCCGGCATTAGTGAACATTTTATTACTTTGATCTTTCAGAAATTTAACTTGTTCCTGAGTGCTGAAATTAGTTTTCTGATTGATCCAGTCGCTCAGGCTGCTTAGGTGTATTGACACGTTCTTCTGAATGGACGGGAAGTCGGCAACAAGGCGGCTAATTTGTGAGGAGAAAAACCAGATGATTCCAGCGATGAATATGGCGACTAACAATATTGGGAGCAGGATTGCAAGGACTTCAGGAACCTTTTTTCTTCTGAGAAACCGATAAACCGGAAGCAGCATTATACTGACGAAAAATGCCATCAATACAGGCATTATAATACCCTGACCCAGGACTAGTAATGCTCCGAGCAAACAGAGGCCTAGTAATTCAATCGATCTTCTAACGGTTAAAGGCATGTCTTTCATAATCTATTTAGTTAAAGCGATGAACACAGAATGACTAATTAAGTTTCAATCGTATTTTTGGGTTTTCTGTGCAGGATCTTTTTTTTCAGGGTTTGAGCATACCTTAATCAATGTGATGAAGGGGCACTAACATTTCATATGTTAAATATATGATAAACAGAGATATTGAAGGTGCTCACGCGGAGATCGATATGCAAGTTTGTAATTATTAAATCTTCTGCTACATTTGCGTCGCTTTAGGTTCCCGATTTCACGATCGGGATTAAAAGGGAACCGGGTTAGAATCCCGGACAGTCCCGCTGCTGTGTTCTCCACAACGGTTATCCAATTTAATGGTCACTGTTCGCCCCAGGCGGATGGGAAGGCCGGATAAACCGGGAGTAAGTCAGAAGACCTGCCTTAGCTTAACAATTCATAGCTTTCGGGGATTGAAGCTTGAGTGGTACTGGTGTACAACAGGGCCATTTCTGTATTTCTTCATTATCTGTTTGCTGTGGGATAATTAACTCACAACAAAATGAAAAGAACAAAATTTTACGTTGCAGCAGGGCTCGGCCTTGCACAATTTGTATTGCTCTACAGCAATGCATCTGCACAGGATCGTAATCCTGAAACACTCGGGGAAGTGGTAGTTACCGCCAGCCGTTCACCCAAAAAAATCTCGGAAATTGGTAAAGTTGCCCGGGTTATCACAGCTGAAACCTTAAGCAAAAGCCAGGGCAGAACTCTTCCAGAAGTATTAAACAATATTGCCGGAATTACAATTGGAGGAAACGGCAACAACCCGGGGGATGTTAAATCTGTTTATTTGCGCGGTGCTTCAGCTGCCAACACCTTGATACTGATCGATGGAATTCCAGTAAATGACGCTTCTGAAATAACGGGTGAATATAACATATCAGCCATTCCGGTTGATCAGGTTGAACGTGTAGAAATTCTAAAGGGCGGAAACTCAACTTTGTACGGCTCAGACGCCGTGGCTGGTGTGATAAACATCATTACTAAGAAAGGTGCGGGTAAATTAGCGGCAAGTTTGCTCGCAACCGGTGGAAGCTATGATACTTATAAACAGGTATTAGGATTGAATGGTGAAATTGGAACTACATCAGTAGCCTTTAATGCTTCTAATTTGGATTCAAAAAGCTTTTCAACTGCTGCACCCGGCAAGGGCGAAACAAATTTTGATAAAGATGGATTTCATCAAAAATCAGTATCGTTAAACCTGGGGCAACAGCTCTCCAATAAATTCAGGCTAAGCGGGAATTTCCAGGGTAATAATAACCAGGCTGATTTAGACAATGGTGCCTTCGCTGACGCCAAAAACTACACGTATGATAAGACTGCGTTACTAGCTGGGCTGGGAGGTAAGTATACTATTGACAAAGGAGCGATCGGTTTCAATGTTAGCCAGAACAATGTCAGGAACAGGTACAACAATAATGGTTCAATCACCAATAATAGCGGTAAAATAAGCCATCTGGAAGCCAACTTTAATTATGCTTTCAATAGTAATATCGATATAGCCAGCGGTGCCAGTTATCGTTTTTCCAAAACTCACCAGCATAATACATTCAGCCCCCCACTTTTTGCTGATAATAATATTAAAAGCCTTTTCACGTCTTTATTTGTACGGTCAAATAGTGGCTTTCAGGCGGAACTTGGCGGTCGTATGAACGACCATAGCCAGTATGGAAGTAATTTCACTTACACCATCAACCCTTCATATTTATTTGCCGAACGGTATAAGGTGTTCGTTAATGTTTCGTCAGCTTACCGGGTGCCGTCTCTTTATCAGTTGTTTTCGCAGTATGGTAACCTGAACTTAGAGCCGGAAACATCCGTTACTTATGAAGCTGGCCTGGATTTTAATTTTACCTCAAACCTGAATTTTGCGTTTTCATACTTCAAACGTGATATTGATAAGGTAATTGATTTTGGACAGGTTACACCGGGAGTGTTCGGGTACATTAATCAAAACAATCAAAAAGATCAAGGATTCGAAGTTGAACTTGGCTACAGGCCAATAACATCGCTAAATCTAACGGCCTTTTATGCCCATGTGGACGGTGAAGTAACAACACCAGCCAGCCAAACGTTTAATCTATTCAGACGTCCAAAGGATTCCTTCGGCTTAAATACTGGTTTTGATGCAAGTGAGGCTTTGAGCTTCAACCTGATTTATAAATTTACTGGAGACAGGCAAGATCGTTACTTCGATAATTCCACGTTTAAAACTATTGACGCTGAGATGAAAGCTTACAATATGGTGGATTTGTATGCGCAGTTTAAAGCGACACAAAGGATTACCATTTTTACTGATGTGAAGAATTTATTAGATGAGAACTATGTTGATTTCAGCGGTTATAATACTAAAGGCTTAAATTTCAATGCGGGATTCAGACTTGACTTTCGTTAACACTTTCAGAATACATAATTTTACTCCTTAAATTTAAATAGCGGTGGATATCAAATCCATCGCTATTTTTGTATAAATATGAATTTCAATGCTTAAGAAAGCTGTAATATTAACAGGTGCCGGGATATCCGCAGAAAGTGGACTGAGGACATTTCGCGACGCCGGCGGACTTTGGGAGGGTCATAACGTTTACGATGTTGCCACACCAGAGGCCTGGCAGCGGAATCCCGTTCTCGTTCAGCAATTTTATAATGAACGCAGAAAGTCTGTTCGGGAAGCAGCACCCAACGATGCTCATCGTGCTCTCGTCAAGCTAGAACAGGGATACGACGTAACTATCATAACACAAAACATTGATGATCTTCACGAGCGGGCGGGTTCTTCTACAATCGTCCATTTGCATGGGATAATCACTAAATCTCAATCTAACAACAATCCAAACCTCACGTACGATATAGAAGGCTGGGAGTTAAAAATGGGGGACCTTTGTGATCAGGGATCTCAATTGCGACCACATGTCGTGTGGTTTGGTGAAGCGGTCCCGATGATAGAAAAAGCAGCGGAAATCTGTTATACGGCTGACATATTTATTGTCATTGGTACTTCTTTGCAGGTTTATCCGGCTGCGGGGCTAATCGACCTGGTACCGAAAAATGCGTTAAAATTCATTGTAGATCTGAACGAAACGTCGGTGCCCGGTGATGTGGAACGAATAATCGAACCGGCTTCCCTGGGAGTTCCGAAGCTGGTCGCCCGCCTGCTAAATACTGGGGCATAAAAAAAGCCCGTCTTCTTAAAAGGACGGGCTTTTTTATTATATTTTACAATTATGCTTTTGCAAGCACTGGGTAACGTTTCGATAATAAGTAGAAACTTCCGAAAAGAACTGCTGAATAAACGAGGTTACCTAAAAGCATATTTCTGAAGAATGGTAGCGCTGCGGTATAAGAAGCGATAATTCCTGCAAAATTACGAGGATATAAGGTTACAGGGTAGAAGAATGAAAAGTTGGTAATTAAATAAAATACCGATGCACTTATGAATGATGCCAGGATCACGTTCATTGTATTGACCTTATTTCGGATTAAAAAACCACAGGCTACCATGGCAATAAATCCACTGTAAACCAACAGGCTGAACCCGTTTCTTAAAAAGAGCAGATCAGCAAGGGCCATCGCCGCCAAAGGCATAATGAATGCAAGGCGCTTGTCATTAAATTGAGCACCTGCAAAAATTGCCAGGGCACCTACTGCTGTAAAATTCCAGGTATGATCGACGACCAGTGGGAGGGCACGGCTGAACGCTGCCAGAATAACTAATAAAGTTAAAACGATAAAACGTGACGAGTTGATTTTCATAGTTCAAAAATACTAAAAAATTCCTTTGCCTTTCAAGCAATCAAAATTAAAATTTAACGTCTATTCTGCAATGATTTGGCAATAACCTATGGCAAAACATTATTTTGTTAGTAAAGATATAATACACTAAGTCAGAATGATAGATAAAGTTATGATTAGTGTTTGTTTATATCGAAAGGCGGTAACTGGTATGGGATGGCCTTTTTAGCAAAATTAAATTTGGCCTTAACGAAAGAGATATGATAATGAGATTGTTATAGGATATACCTTACTCGTACGAACGGGTATATTTAACTATCATACCTTTTGAATGCAGCATGAAAATCGGCTCTCATTTGGTCAAATCTTTCGGCTGCAGTTTTCATAAAGTCTTCATCCAGGATTTGAAAAACTCCGTTTGTACCTTCGGGAATATCAAGTTCTGCTAGTTTATAGATCTGTTCAAAACTCCCCTTCTCAAGTTTTATAATATATTTTTGGTTCATCGAGAAGATCGTGATCTTGCAATCCGGGTGTGGTAATTCGGCTACTACTCTCATAATTCATCCATTTTATTAGTTGTAATACCATCCATTGGGTTATTGCCATTTAAAGTTCCCTCGGAACAAAGTATACGGAACCGTGCAAAAAGCTCTTCGCTATACCAATTTTGCTGTCGGGTTTTCTTAATGACTTCTCCATGTTCTATAGATCCATAAGCAAAAGCTTTCATAGTATCCATGCTTTCCCATATTGAAAAAGTAGCCTGGCGAAAGAAAGGTGCTTCCCCAACTCCTACAGATGTTATGTAGCCCGGAGCCTTTTCCATAATTTTAGCAACCGGATCTACATTCTTCCAGAAAGATTTTAGCTTATTGAAGCGAATTGTAGCTCGAGTCAGAACGCCAACGGGACCATCCGCAGGTTTAGCATTTTCAGTAAAACTAAACGGTTCTTTTCCATCCCATTTTCCATGACTATTTAAAGGCTCCATGAAAATTGTCCACTTTTCGTAGGTAAATGTTTTCCACCAGGATTGAATAAATGAACTATTCTCAAAGTCTTGTTTATCTTCCCAAACTGCCAATAACGCCCACTGCTGCCAATCCGGATTGAGGTCGAAAGTCCCGTTTCTACCCGAACCCATTAACTTCCAGAAAGAGCACTTTTTATCTATAGCGAGCGGAATGCGGTGAATTGCCATAGCCAAAAGTGCGAAAGGAACTAGGATTGGTCTATACCTTATTATAGTCAGGGAAACGATCATTTTTGATCCAGGGAATTGTGATACAGTGGCCAAAGGTAAACCATCGAAATTTATTCTTTAGGTGTTTATTCAAAAAGATATGAAATTGACTTAATTATTGCTTCTTATTGATGGTCCATTGCTAATTTTGCTTTATGGCTGAAGACTTAAATATCATACAGGGTACAAAAACTGATCAGTACCAATCACTTATACCCCAAATTAAAGCATTGCTTTCAGGTGAACCAGATCTAATTGCGAACCTGGCAAATATTAGTGCAGCTCTTAAAGAGCAGTTTGGATTTTTATGGATAGGGTTTTACCTGATAAAGAATGATGAGCTGGTATTAGGTCCGTTCCAGGGTCCGGTAGCCTGTACTCGTATAAAAAAGGGAAAAGGTGTTTGCGGGTCATCCTGGGAACAGGATAAGACGATAATCGTCCCGGATGTAGAGAGCTTTCCAGGCCATATTGCATGCAGCTCGGCTTCCAAATCAGAAATTGTTATTCCGTTACATAGATTCGGTAAAGTAGTAGCCGTTCTTGATGTCGATAGTGCCGATTTAAACACTTTTGATGAAACTGACGAAAAATACCTGACGATGATCGTTAATCTCATTGATTTTAATGAAGAATAAGTTGCCATTAAGTTTCTATAAGCAGGATGACGTCATTAGTGTTGCCCGGGCTTTACTTGGTAAGAACTTGTATTCACTAATCGACGGGCAGCTGACAGGGGGAATTATTGTTGAAACAGAAGCTTATCGGGGCCCGGATGACCGGGGCTCTCATGCCTATAACAATAAGAGAACACCAAGAAACGAAATGATGTACAGCTCGGGAGGTGTCGTGTATATGTACATTTGTTATGGTATTCATGATATGGTAAACATAGTAACCGGGAAGGAAGGC
Source organism: Daejeonella lutea (assembly GCF_900168015.1). Taxonomy (GTDB): domain Bacteria; phylum Bacteroidota; class Bacteroidia; order Sphingobacteriales; family Sphingobacteriaceae; genus Daejeonella; species Daejeonella lutea. The sequence goes on from NZ_FUYR01000001.1 coordinate 783,939, forward strand.
ATGTCTCATGCAGCTTTAATACGAGCTCTTGAACCTATTGAGGGACTTGATATTATGCGCGATAGAAGGCGCATCTATGGCCAGGACCAACGGCTTTGCCAGGGCCCAGGCGCATTGGCGCAAGCATTGGGACTGAATAAGCTTCATAATGGAACCGACCTTCAAGGGGACGTTGTATGGATCACCGACGAAGGGAAAAACTTTGCTGATGATGAGGTTGTGGCATCTGCACGAGTTGGGATGAATTTCGACGGTCCATATAAAACAATTCCATGGCGATTTTCCGTAAAGGGAAACCAATTTGTCAGCCGTCCAAGAATGTAATTTTACAAGGCCAGTATGCAACATTGAACATTTTAGTATAATTCATGTTATGGTTTTTAATATTCTTCAACAGATATGACAACTAAATCTTTAGCCATCCTGAATACAGTGAGCCTTACAATAATGCTGAGCTTATCTTATCTGGCACAAAATAAACAACTCTCTTCCCTTGATGTTGGTCAGGTGTCAGCAAAGTATGAGACATTATTCGCCCCGGCAGGCTTAACATTTGCCATTTGGGGGCTTATTTATCTTGCACTAATTGCATTTTGTATTTACCATATGGTAAAGGCATTTAATTCTAACCAACAGGAGCAGGCTGATTTCGATATCAGGGCTATCGGTATACTGTTTATCATCAATACCCTTGCTACCGGGGCATGGCTTGTAGCGTGGGTAAATGAAGCCATTGGTTTGTCATTACTGTTAATCATCATCCAGCTGGTAACCCTGACCATGATCAGCGTTAGGGCACATATATCTAACCCTGAAAGAGAGTTATCCAGTAAAGTATTTACACAATTCCCATTGAGCATATACTTTGGGTGGATTTGTATTGCGACAATCGCCAATGTGAGCGCATTCCTGGTAGCAATTAACTGGAGCGGCTTTGGTATTTCATCGATAAACTGGGTAATTATTATGATTGGGGTAGCCACGCTGCTTTCCTTCTTTATAATATTCGTCCGCCGGAACTTTTTCTTTGGGCTGGTTATTCTTTGGGCCTTGTATGGGATTGCATTAAAGCGCCAGCAGGTAGACGAAATTCAATATCAAAATGTGATTAATGCAGCCTGGGGCGCGTTTATTGTCATTGTTATTGCCTTATTGATCCGCTTATTCCGGCCAGGTAAATTCAAAACTCAACCTTTATCAAAATCAGCCTGAGCCTTTACATCGCTTTTGATCCAATATACGCGCACCCTCTGCCAGCGGGGCATCGTTTTCCGATGCTTAAGTACGAACTTATACCAGAGCAGCTTTTGCACGAGGGCCTAATTTCCGCTAGTGATCTTCATTCACCTGATCCGGTTGATGAATCATCGATTTTAAGAACCCACAGTAAGTCGTATTGGGAGCGTGTGAGGGATTTGACATTAAGTCCTGCAGAGATCAGAAGGATCGGCTTTCCGCTTTCTCGTGAGTTAGTTGAAAGGGAAATGCGAATTGCACAGGGCACAATAAACGGATCAATTCATGCGATCAAAAACAAAGTTGCTTTGAACGTTGCAGGGGGCACACATCATGCCGGCTCCGATTGGGGAGAGGGCTTTTGCTTGCTCAATGATCAAGCTATAGCGGCAAATTTTCTACTTGACAATGCTTTGGCAAGTCGTATTTTAATTATTGATCTGGACGTGCACCAGGGCAATGGTACAGCGGAGATATTTGCCAGGGACGATCGGGTTTTTACCTTTTCGATGCATGCGGAAAGCAATTTCCCGTTCAGGAAAGAGAAATCTGATCTGGATTTAGGACTGGAGGATGGTACCAATGGCCTCCGTTATGTCACTTTACTTTACATTCACTTATGTGACATATTATTAACCTTCAAACCGGATTTTGTCTTTTATTTATCCGGCGTTGACGTTTTGGAAACCGATAAACTGGGGAAGTTAAATCTTTCGATTCAAGAGTGTATGAAGCGCGATGCAATGGTGCTTGGGCTATGTAAGGAACACGCTATCCCTGTGCAGATCAGTATGGGTGGCGGGTACTCTCCGAATATAAAGCATATAGTTGACGCTCACTGCAATACATTTAGGGTGGCAGGGGATCTTTTTTTATAATAGTTTTAATATAGTTTATATTTGGTAAAATGCTGATTTTCAATTAATTTATTGTAGATTCGCATTATGGAAAAGCAATTCTTTACACGTTACCGTTTTATTGACACTCGCACAGGCGATCTGATCAGGTATATGAATATTAACGACCGCCTGGAAGATCACAACGAAAGGCTCAAGAAAATGCAATCTGAGATTTACAATGAAATCAAAATTCCGGTTGCATCTATTCTTTATGAATTAGTTGAACCAGTTTCTTAGAAAAATACTGGAATCTCAGGAAAAGTAGCCCTGACGAAACTAAAAGCCCTGCAGTTAGTCCGTACCATACTCCATTGGCACCCAGGCCAAGGCTTATCCCAAGATAGTAACCGGTAGGTAAACCAATAATCCAGTAAGCGACGAAAGTGATTATTGTAGGGATATTTACGTCGCCGATTCCCCTTAAAACTCCTAATCCAACAACTTGTGTTCCATCAAATAGCTGGAAGAACCCTGCTATTATAAGTAGTTGAGCCGCAACTGCTATGACAGATCGGTCTGAAGTATAGATCCATGGCAGATACTGGTTTAAACCAATGAAAATTATTGCCGTTATTGCCATAAATCCCAGCACGATATGATAACTCGAAATAGCTGAAAGTCGGAGGGTCATGTAATCTTCCCTGCCAAAATTATTACCTGTTTTAATCGTTGCCGCCGATGAAATTCCACTTGCCATCATGTAAGTCATGGAAGCAAGGTTTATAGCTACCTGGTGTGCGGCTTGCTCAACAGCCCCTATGGTTCCGATGAATATTGCTGCAGCACTAAAAGCACTGACCTCAAAGGTATATTGCATTGCAACAGGTGCACCGATCTTCAAAATGCTTAAAGATCGGATACCGTCGATAGACTTTATGGCAAATGAGCCAAGGTAGTCTCGGAAATGTGTCGATCTTATTACGTAAATCGCCATCACAATCGCCATAATCAATCTGTCCGTTAGCGTGCTCCAGCCCACACCACTTACACCCATCGGACTGATTCCAAAAAGTCCTTTGACGAATATCACCCCAAGACAAATGTTAAACAGATTGCCCCATAATGAAATCATCATTGCTTGTTTCGTAAAACCAAGACCCTCCGCGAATTGCTTAAAGGTCATAAAAACCATAAGCGGGATGATTGAAAGTCCAAGCAGGGACAGATAGGGTTTTGCTTCCCTAACCACTTCAGGAGACTGGTCCATACGATCAATTACGGCTAGTGAGCCATAATACACGAGGACATAAAGCAATATGCCCACTATTGAATTGATAATTAAACTATTCGCCAGCAACTTTCCACACTCTTTAAAATTTTTTCTGCCACTTTCCTGAGCAATAAGTGGGGTAAGGCCATAAGATATTCCCATACCAATTACAACCACAACCATAAAAATACTGTTCACAAGGGCTACGGCGGCCAATGGAATAGTACCAGCGAAGTGGCCTACAATGATACTATCAGCTGTATGTACCAATGTATGGCCCAGCTGCGAAATTACCACTGGTATTGCCAGTTTAAGGTTAGTTTTGTAATGGGGTTTATACTTGTAATAAATCCGTTTTACCATTGATGTGTTACGAAACGGGTATGGCTTGGTGTGTTAAGAAGCAGTATAATACTCTTCTTTTTCGGTAGTATGCATTCTGATTACCCCTGAGAGGACAAGGTTTACCAGGATACGGTGAGTGCGGCGTCGTGAAAGATTGAGCATATGGCTGTATTCTCTGGAGGTGATCCGTTCGTGCTCTTCCAGATATTCGAGCAGAGCTTTTTCCTTTGAAGAGTATTCCAGAAAGACTCCCTGTTCATTGTTTTCGCGTTTGAGGACGTCGACAACTATCTTACTGGCAAGCACGCTCTTATCGTTTACCCTAATATAAACCCACCATTTCTTATCCTCGCCGAGTGCATAATGAGGTTTCATTTCGCTTTTTTTGATTTCGACGATCAGAACGATTTTATCATCAACGTATACTTCTTCAAAGATTGGATCTAGTGCTGGTTTACAATAGAAATGCGCTGCCCGGGTAAGCATGTATTTTTCCTCATCTTCAGATTTTACCCCGCTAATCGTACCATCATCAGAAATCCCAACGAGCAATCTTCCACCTTTATTATTTGCAAAAGAGACCATCGTTTTAGCTATCTTTTCGCAACTGGTGATCTTTTTCTTAAAATCCTGGCTGACACCTTCACCTTCCAAAATGAGCTTTCTGATTTTCATTTGAATTCTCTTGTTTTATCGTCAACGAAACACTTGCACCCGGAAGCGTTCACAGTTTCACAAATCAATAAGCAACTGTACGTTCTTCACCTGAAAACAAGTTCCGGACATAGACCTCGTTTATTACTGATGCACAAAGTTCACCTTTCGAATTTATGATTTCCAAGGGAAACGCCTTTACAAACTTACCAACAGTGTTTAATGCCTCCTCAGCTTCGTTTATATCGTCTTGTGTTAACGAAATTTTGAAATATAAATTGGTTCTGCCAGGCTTTAGGTATTGAATATTCGCACTTTTCAACCATACTCGAACTTTGAATCCTTTTCGTTTTAGCAATTGGTCAAACAGCAGGGCGTAGAAAGGGTCTGATGCGCTAAAAATTGTTCCGCCGAAGATGGAGTTGTTATAATTGGTATTGAGGAAACTTTTCGAAATCTTCACATGAACACCGGTAAATCCTTTATCAAACTCCTTAACCCAAATACGCTGGAAAAACAAAGGTGGGTACAGACGCATTGCCCATTTAAGGAGATTTTCGGAAACAACCATACGTGCAATATCAGCAAAACGAGGTGATTTCAAAAATATTCGAATGATAATGTGATTTGACTGACATGGCTTTTAGTATTTGATTCGGGGTCTGTTTTTGGTTTTTCAATTTTGTTTGTAGATTGAACGCTTAAATTAAATGTATGGATCAAACTGCTGCTAATTCAAAAAATATACGGCTTATCATAATCGTTGCCGCCCTAGGCTATTTTGTCGACATCTATGATTTGATCCTTTTCTCAGTGATCAGGGTCAAAAGTTTAAAAGTTCTGGGAGTTCCCGATGCTGATCTGCTTGACGTTGGCACGATGCTTATCAATAGCCAGATGTTTGGAATGCTTCTCGGCGGACTTCTGTGGGGAATAATCGGTGATAAAAGAGGCAGGATAAGTGTTCTTTTTGGATCGATTCTATTGTATTCGCTGGCGAATATGGCAAATGGTTTTGTAACTTCCGTTCCAGCCTATGCCATTGTCCGTTTTATTGCAGGAATTGGCCTTGCAGGTGAACTTGGTGCAGGTATTACACTAGTAACCGAAACAATGAGTAAAGAGAACAGGGGATACGGGACAATGATTGTTGCCGGAGTAGGGTTACTGGGGGCAGTAGCTGCAGCCTTGGTTGGGGAACATTATTCTTGGGAAACCTCTTACATAATTGGAGGTGTAATGGGATTACTTCTGCTTGGTTTGAGAGTTGGTCTTGCCGAATCCGGAATGTTCAAAAATGTTAAAAATGATGGAGTGAGCAGGGGTAATATATTCATGTTATTCAACGATGGCCCGAGGTTCCGTAAATATCTGAGTTGCATACTTATTGGTATACCACTTTGGTTTGTGGTAGGTGTTTTGGTTACTTTCTCTCCTGAATTCGGAAAAGAACTTAATGCTACTGACCCGATTTCTGCGGGAACAGGAATCATGTGGTGTTATATTGGCATCGCGATAGGGGATATTGTTGCCGGCTTCATGGCCCAGATGCTTCGTTCAAGAAAGAAGGTTATGTTAACCTTTTTATTGCTTACCGCAGTTAGTATAGTTGTTTTTTTAAATGCAAAGGGAATGACCGCGCAACAATTTATCTGGCTTGCATTGTTCCTGGGGTTTTCTTCGGGTTATTGGGCAACCTTTGTAACCATAGCTTCCGAACAATTTGGAACGAATTTAAGAGCTACCGTTACAACCACTGTACCCAATTTTGTACGAGGCTCGTTGGTACTCGCAACACTTTCTTTCACAGCCCTTAAAGGCAGCATGGGAATTATCAATAGCGCATTGACAGTAGGTTTTATTTCGATTGCCATTGCGCTTATTGCCTTGTATCAGTTAAAGGAAACCTTTGGAAAAGACCTGGACTATGTGGAAATCAGTTGACAGTGATTTTCCGCTGATAAAAAAATATAGTGAAGCACTGTTGAGAGAGACCATACGAATCATCGCATTATCAAAATTCCATTCTTAAGAATTAAATCTCTGATAAAAACATCATTTTTGAGCGATGATCACAAAGGAACAAATTGCGGATGCTTATAAACAGATCCAGGACGAGATATGTGCAGGTCTAGAATTTTCTGATGGAAAAGGAAAGTTCGAAGAGGAATCGTGGACACGCGAGGGAGGTGGGGGCGGAAGGACGCGAATAATTCAACATGGCAATATTATCGAAAAGGGAGGTGTTAACTTTTCTGCCGTTGAAGGAAAGCTTCCCGAAAGCATACAAAAGGCATTCGGCGTGAATGAAGATGATTTCTTTGCGACTGGAGTATCGATCGTGATCCACCCCAATCATCCCTGGATTCCTATCATTCATATGAACATACGCTATTTTGAAATGGCCTCTGACTCTGGGAAAGAGCTAAGATGGTTTGGCGGCGGAATAGACCTTACACCACATTACGTTATTGATGAGGATGCCCGATTCTTCCATCAAAGTCTGAAAGATACTTGCAATAAGTTTAACAGCGACTTCTACTATAAATTCAAACAATGGGCAGATGATTACTTTTTCATCAAGCACAGATCTGAAACCCGGGGAATAGGGGGTATTTTTTACGACCGGCTTAATCCGGAATCTACTAATCTTGAATGGGATGAAATATTTGAATTCTCCAAGGCCGTAGGAAGAACATTTCTACCGATTTATACCGAGCTCATTTTAAGAAATAAAGACAAGCCATTTGAGCAGCAACATAAAAAATGGCAATACCAGCGACGCAGCAGGTACGTGGAATTTAACCTGGTTTATGATGCCGGTACAAAATTTGGTCTTGAAACCAATGGGCGGGTTGAATCAATATTAATGAGTATGCCACCACGGGCTAATTGGGAATACGACTTTAAACCGAAACCCGGATCCGAAGAAGAAAAAACGCTAGCTTTATTAAAAAAAGGAATTAACTGGATTTGAGATTTATGAAAAAATTGAAAACAACAGCATTATTGGCAATTTGCTTAATTCTAATTACAGGATGCTCGTCTAATGGGGTCGAAGGCAAGTGGCAATATGCTGGGGGTGTTTATAACGGCAAAGCCCGAAAGGCTGCTACAGAATTTTTGATGCAAAGAACATACACTTCGGATACCTATGAAGCATACCTGTTGGAAGGACAATTAGAACCAGAGCTTTACAACTCCGGTAGTTATGAAATTAAGGGTGACAGTATATTGATCACCAGTAAATTCAGCAGCCAGCCCTCTCAGAATGACAACGTAACCGTCGCTTACAAATTCAAAACGGAAGGTGATAAAATGATAACTAGTGGGGTCTTGCCTAATGGAATGGTTGTGGAAGAGCATTGGAAGAAAGTGGACTAAGCCTTTCTACTATGGTTTGAAATGCTGAAATTACCTTTCTAAATTCAATTCAAAGAGCTGCGAAAAACCTTCGCGGCTTTTTTAGTGACTTTTTTTCGGCGCCGTTACATTATTTATTTGACGGTCTGATTGTAATATTATTAAGGCATGAATTTTGTTTAGATATTTTTGCATAAATTTAAACAATGAATGTATTTTCCATATCCCAGCTTTCTCAATACTCGGGTATAAAGCCTCACACCATTAGGATATGGGAACAGCGTTACAAAGCTCTGCAACCGGATAGATCAGAAAAAAATACCCGTTATTATGATGGCGAACAGTTAAGGCGACTATTAAATATCGTAAGCCTGATGGAAACCAAGCATAAAGTTTCTGAATTATGTGCAATGCCCGATGAAAAGCTGTCCACCCTTGTTCTTCAGAGCAATGATTTATCTATACATGACAATCATGAATATTTTGTATCGCAGCTAATTTCTGCTGGTATGTGTTACGACGAAAGCCGATTTGAAGCACTTTTTGAAGATGCGCTCGCTAAATACGGCTTAGAGAGTATGTATCAAATGATAATATACCCAATGCTGGTGCGTGTTGGGGTCATGTGGTCAGCAAATGTAATACCCAGTGTTCAGGAGCATTTCATAAGTAACCTGGTCCGCCAAAAAATTTTAAAAGCTATCGATGCATTGCCGCCTGCGGCTCTAAATTCCAATACATGGCTGTTATTTCTTCCTGAAGACGAATATCATGAGATCGGGCTTTTGTTTGCAGCATTTATTATTCGGAAAAGCGGGCATAAAGTTGTATACCTTGGTAGTAGTGTATCGTATGAAGCTGCTTTATCGGCTATGAGAGATATAAACCCAAAGTACTTGTTACTGTTTTTAGTGCGTTATAATCTTTTTGAAAACATCAATCAGTACGTCAATGATCTAAACAATGCGTTTAATGGTGAAAAGATCTACCTGGCAGGCAACCAAAAATTACTCAGTCAACTCGATTTGAGACAAAAATCAGTGTGGCTCCGTGACATAAGTTCTCTTCACAATGAAATAAAACAATTGAATACAGTCTAGGATATGTCGAAAATTGCGGTTATAGGTTCTGGTTTTTCTGGTTTAAGCGCGGCTTGCTATTTGGCTTCTGCTGGACATGATGTGCACGTTTTCGAAAAGAATGAAACTGCCGGAGGCCGGGCACGACAATTCCGGAGTCCGGAAGGGTATGTTTTTGATATGGGGCCAAGCTGGTATTGGATGCCGGATGTATTTGAACGCTTTTTTGCCGACTTCAGGGTCAAGGTTTCCGAAGTGTATGATTTAAAATTATTGTCACCATCATTTGATATTGTATTTCCTGAAAATGAAACCATTGCGGTTCCTGACGATTATTTAAAGTTGCGCGCCCTTTTTGAGTCTATCGAAAAGGGGAGTGCGGCGCAGCTTGATCGGTTCATGGAAGAAGCAAAGTTCAAGTATGATACCGGCATGGGTAAGCTAGTTTATAAGCCAGGGATTTCTCTTATGGAATTTGCTGATTTCGACCTTATGAAAGGCGCTATGCGTCTTCAGGTGTTCAGCTCCTTTAGTAGCCATGTCCGGCGATATTTTACCAACCCCAAACTGATTGCAATAATGGAGTTTCCGGTGTTATTCCTTGGGGCGATGCCACAGGATACACCTGCTTTGTACAGCTTGATGAATTACGCCGGTTTAAAGTTAGGAACCTGGTATCCGAATGGCGGCTTTGCCTCAGTTATTGAAGCAATAAAAGGGCTAGCAGAAAAGCTTGGTGCAAAATTCCATTTCAACAGCCCGGTGGAAGCGATAAATATCGAAATCAATCAGGTAACCAGCGTGAGTGTTAGTGGTTCGCACCTGCAATTTGATGCTGTCGTAGCATCAGCAGACTATCACCATGTTGAAAGTAAGCTTATCCCATCCTCCGAAAGGAATTATTCAGATAAATACTGGGAAAAGAAAACATTTGCTCCATCCTGCCTTATTTACTATCTAGGAATCAGGAAAAAAATAAGCAAAATACATCACCACACTTTGTTTTTCGAAGAGGACCTTCTGGAACATTCCAAAGAGATCTATAAAAAACCACAATGGCCTGTGAAACCATTGTTTTACGTGTGCTGCCCATCAAAATCTGATGATTCTGTGGCCCCAGAAGGACATGAAAACCTATTCCTTTTAATGCCAATAGCACCGGGACTAGCCGACAGTGAGGAGTTGAGAGATAAGTATTTCAAGATTATGGTACAGAGGCTGGAGGAACAAACGGGAGAGGAGGTGCATGAATTTATCGATTATAAGCGATCTTATTGTGTAAGTAATTTTATAGAAGACTATAACTCCTATAAAGGCAATGCTTATGGCCTTGCGAATACTCTAATGCAGACAGCGGTACTTAAACCTGGCATTCGAAACAAAAAGATTAGTAATCTTTTCTATGCCGGACAGCTAACAGTTCCCGGACCTGGAGTGCCACCAGCCTTGATTTCAGGAAAGATTGTTGCCGAAACTTTACAAAAACATCTAAACAAGAAATTACATGAAGATTCTATTTGATAATCTCTCTGTAGAGATCAGCAGAATGACCACTCGCACCTATAGTACCAGTTTTTCGATGGGAATTTATTTCATAGATGCTCGATTACGAGATGCAATCTATTCGATCTATGGTTACGTAAGGCTAGCTGATGAAATTGTTGACAGTTTTGATGGGTTTGAGCAAAGGCATTTGCTGGAAAAACTTACTGCCGAGACTTACGAGGCAATTGAAAGTAAAATCTCAATCAATCCAATTCTGAACTCTTTCCAAAATGCGGTAAATAAATATGAAATTGACTTGGAGCTAATCAGGTTGTTTCTCCGGAGTATGGAAATGGATTTGGAAAAGGTATTGTATGATACCAACAATTACAACCAATATATATTAGGTTCAGCTGAAGTCGTCGGATTAATGTGCCTGCATGTGTTTACTGAAAACGACAAAGCAAAATTTGAGGAGCTTAAACCTTCTGCTATGAAATTGGGTGCTGCATTTCAAAAGGTTAATTTTCTGAGAGATATGAAGGACGACTATCAAATTTTGGGACGTTCTTACTTCCCTGGTGTTGATATTCAGGAGTTTAATCATGTCTCCAAAGAACAAATCGAGCTAGAGATTGAAGAAGATTTTAATGCTGCACTAATTGGAATTAGAAAACTCCCTATTTCTTCTAAAAGAGGTGTTTATCTCGCGTACATCTACTATAAAACTTTGTTTAATAAGATAAAAAGTCTACCTGCTCACAAAGTTTTAACAGAGCGGGTCAGAATAAATAATGGCCGGAAACTTGGTTTGATGATCAACTGTCTGGTACAAAATAAAATGAAATGGGTATGAAGATGATTGTATTTTTGATTGTGACTTTTGTCGGGGTAAATCTGCTGGCTAAGGACCCATCCACAAGCACTGTAAGGCTGAAATTTCACAAATCCACATCGTCTGAGAAGGTTTGCAAGGATCTTATTAAGGAGCTTCATCCTTATAACGAGAAAAATAATCCCTTGCTGCTGGGCTATAAGGGGGGCGCTAACATGTTGATGGCAAAATATGTTATTAATCCTTTCAGCAAGTTATCTTATTTCAAGAAAGGCAAGGGTATGTTGGAGAAAGCAATTCAGGCGGACAATAAAAATGTTGAATTGAGGTTTTTGCGATATACCATTCAGAATAACGTGCCTTCATTCTTAGGCTATAATGACCATATGACAGCCGACAAATCTTTTCTAACTCAGTCAATTTCAAATGTTAGGGATCCGGAGCTAAAAAAGATTATTACAAGCTACTTAAAACAGAATAATTAAAACATGAATACCCATGATAATGATGATGAGCTGCTGGTTTTAGTGGATGAAAATGATGTTGAAATAGGAGTTTTAGATAAGACAAGTGTCCACAAAACTGGTGTTTTACATCGAGCTTTCTCGGTTTTTATCTTCAATTCTATGGGTTTTTTAATGTTGCAGCGAAGGGCATTGCAAAAGTATCACTCACCGGGTTTATGGAGTAATACCTGCTGCAGTCATCCCCGAAAGGGAGAAGATATAAAGAGCGCTGGCACCCGGCGTATCGCGGAGGAAATGGGCCTAAAATGTCCATTAAATTTTGCGTTTAGTTTTACCTATCGCGCTGAACTTGAGAATGGCCTGATCGAGCACGAATTCGATCATGTGTATTTTGGTTTTACTGATAAAATCCCTAAACCAAATCCAGATGAAGTGATGGATTGGAAATTAATTTCCATGAGAGAGTTGCAAAAAGATATTTTGGCTCATCCGGATAATTATACCGAATGGTTGAAAATCTGCCTGGCAAAAGTTGTGGAACACCTTGACGAAAAATGATATGATCTACACTTTCAAAAGTGAGCAATTTCTTAATACCGACATTCAAACGGCCTGGGATTTCTTTTCATCAGCGGCTAATCTTGCAGTCATAACCCCACCTGAAATGGCATTTAAAATTCACACCAATCTGGAGGGGAAAGAAGTTTATGAAGGTTTGATAATTGATTATACCGTGAAACCACTCCTGGGAATACCCTTAAAGTGGCAAACTGAAATTACCAAAGTAGATAAACCTCTTCTTTTTATCGACAAGCAGGTAAAAGGACCGTACTTATTGTGGGAACATACCCACACATTCACGGCAAAAGATAATGGAGTTCTGATGCATGACGAAGTAAAGTATCAGTTACCTTTGGGTTTACTCGGAACAATAGTTCATAATTTTATTGTCAGGGAAAAAATCAGAAAGATTTTTAAATTTCGGGAGGAAACCCTGAATAGGTTATTCAAGTAACAATGTCAATGAACCAGTCTATCACCCCAAGGAATATACTTATCACCGGAGCCACAGGACTTATCGGAAGCAGAATTGTTCGAAATCTCCAAAAAAGAGGACATGCCATAAAAATTCTAACCCGTGACCCCTCCAGAGTTAAAAACGCAGAAGCATTTTACTGGGATATCGATACTGGCCAAATCGACCCGAAATGCCTTGATGGAATTGACACTATTATACATCTAGCAGGGGCAGGGATCGCAGATAAAAGGTGGACAAAAAAACGTAAACAGGAAATTGTTGATAGCCGCGTAAAATCCACAAGGCTATTGTTTAACACCATTGAAAAAACTGGGGCAAAGATTGACACTATTATTTCCGCTTCAGGAGGTGGATACTATGGAAATCGGGGGGATGAAGTATTAACAGAAGAGAGCAGCAATGGAACTGGATTTCTGGCGGAGTGTTGTAAACAATGGGAGGATGCAATCGATGAAGGGACTAAGTTCTGTAAAAGGATTATTAAGCTAAGAATTGGTATCGTCCTAACCCGACACGGTGGAGCTCTTGTCGAACTCGAAAAACCCGTTAATTTTTTTGCCGGAGCTGCTTTAGGGAGCGGAAAGCAATGGATACCATGGATTCATCTCTACGACATGATCTCGATTTTTGAAAAGGTTGTTGAAGATTCAACTTATAACGGCGTCTATAATACATCAAGTCCTTTTCCTGTGACCAATTCGGAGTTTACGCGAGCTATGGCAAAGAAGCTGTTCAGGCCGGTCTGGCCGGTCAATGTTCCAGAATTCGTTCTTAAAACATTGCTTGGGGAAATGAGTGAGATCGTTCTGATTAGTGACCGTAATTCTGCTCAGAAATTAATTGATGCAGGTTTTCAGTTTCGCTACCCCGCCCTGGATGATGCTTTAACAGAAATATACTCCCAATAGATTGAATGAAGCGTGAGGTTAGCATTTTCTGGTTTAGACGAGACCTCCGTTTGGTAGACAATACGGCACTTTACTACGCCCTTAGTTCCAAATATCCAGTTTTACCTGTATTTATTTTCGATCCTCAAATCTTGGATAAGTTGACCGAAAAGCACGATGCGCGTGTCGCCTTTATCCACCAAACAATTTGCGATATTGACACTCAGTTAAGAAGAACTGGATCTTCGCTTTATGTCCTTCATAGCCCTGTTTTAGATGCATTCAAACAGATTTTCGAGAATTTTAATGTAAGAGAAATTTTTTCAAATCACGATTACGAACCATATGCAATTCTTCGTGACAACCAGATTAGGAAGCTGGCTAATTCTAAAGGAATAAACTTCCAAACGTTTAAAGACCAGGTGATTTTCGAACGATCAGAGATACTAAAATCTGACGGATCACCGTATACGGTGTTTACTCCCTATGCAAAGAAATGGAGGCAAAAATACAATGAAAATAAGCCTGAAACTTTTCAAAGTGAAAAGCAACTTGCGGCATTGCTTAAAATCGATTTCAAGCAAATTCCATCGCTCAAAGAACTTGGGTTTACCAATCTCCATCCAACTCTCTTGCCTTTAAAACTCGATGCTGAAACAATTGGCGATTATCATAAGACACGTAATCTGCCAGGAATCGCTGGTACGAGCCAGGCCAGCCCTTATTTGAGATTTGGGACTCTAAGTATCCGTCACCTTGTTTCACTAGCCTTTAAGTGGAATGAAAGCTGGCTCAATGAACTGATTTGGCGGGAGTTTTTTATGATGATTTTATTCCATTTCCCTCATGTCGTGGACCAAAGCTTCAAGAAGAAATACGATAATATCCCCTGGCGGAACAATGAGCACGAGTTTGAATTATGGTGCAAAGGTGAAACCGGATATCCCATTGTTGATGCCGGAATGCGGCAACTAAATGAAATAGGATGGATGCACAATAGGGTTAGGATGATCGTTGCTGGGTTTCTGACAAAACACCTTCTGATCGACTGGCGCTGGGGGGAGGCATATTTTGCTCAAAAACTGATTGATTATGAGTTATCTTCAAACAACGGAAACTGGCAATGGGCGGCCGGAAGCGGCTGCGACTCGGCGCCATATTTCCGGATTTTCAATCCAACTTCCCAAACACTCAAATTTGATCCGAAACTACATTATATAAAAACCTGGATAAAAGATTTTAACAAGTATCATCTGGTACCAATCGTGGAGCATGAATTCGCAAGAAAAAGGGCTCTGGATGTATATAAGAAGGCTCTCAACGACGATTAATTCTTTGACTTTCCACCATTAGACGGCGATATTTCTATTCTTCACAGCAGCTTTAAGTTAAGTCATAATCTGAGTGCCAAAAATGTGTAAAAATACCCTTCATCTTAGGGTGATTATTTTACCATTCAAAGCGTAAAGACCATGAATTTTGCTAACTTCGCAAGGCTTAAAAAGTGAAGGTTTGCCGATGATTTAAAAAGCCTTCAATTAATTTGAAAGACACAAAATCAGAATTTGATAAAACATGGCTGAAGATACAGAAAACGATAATTTAGCGCCGCAGAACGATAGAATAATCCCAATTAATATAGAAGAGGAAATGAAGTCAGCTTACATCGATTATTCGATGTCTGTCATTGTTTCCCGTGCTCTTCCCGATGTACGTGACGGACTCAAGCCTGTACACCGTCGGGTACTTTACGGAATGCTTGATCTTGGTGTTACAAGCAGTAAAGCTCACAAAAAATCAGCTCGTATTGTCGGTGATGTATTAGGAAAGTATCACCCTCACGGAGATTCATCGGTTTACTTTGCTATGGTAAGGATGGCCCAGGAGTGGAGCTTACGTTATCCCATGGTTGACGGACAAGGTAACTTTGGGTCGGTTGACGGGGATTCACCAGCAGCAATGCGTTATACAGAAGCACGCCTTAAAAAGATTGCCGAGGAAATGCTGGCTGATATAAACAAGGATACTGTTGATTTCCAGCTAAATTTTGATGACACACTTGAGGAACCAACTGTTCTTCCTTCGCGCATACCCAATCTGCTTGTAAACGGAGCATCTGGAATTGCTGTTGGTATGGCCACAAACATGCCGCCCCACAATTTGACAGAAGTGGTGAATGCGACAATATCATACATTGAAAACAATGAAGTTACCGTTGCAGATTTGATGCATCACGTAAAAGCTCCGGATTTCCCTACTGGAGGAATCATATACGGATATTCTGGTGTTCAGGAAGCTTTTGAAACCGGTCGTGGCAGGATAGTCATGCGGGCAAAGGCTGAGATTGAAGTCTACAAAGGCGACCGTGAGCGGATCATCGTTAATGAAATCCCTTATCAGGTCAATAAAGCTAACATGATTGAGCAGACTGCGGGTCTTGTTAACGATAAAAAAATTGAAGGGATAAGTGAGATCCGGGATGAATCCGATAGAGATGGAATGCGAATCGTGTACGAAATCAAACGAGATGCGAATGCTTCTATTGTCCTTAATAACCTCTTCAAGTATACAGCCCTGCAGACATCCTTTAGCGTAAACAATATTGCGCTTGTGAATGGAAGGCCGATGTTATTAAATCTTAAGGATCTTATTCGACACTTTGTTGATCACCGTCATGAGGTGGTAATTCGGAGAACAAAATTCGACCTGGCTGAAGCGGAGAAACGCGCACACATTCTCGAAGGCTTGTTGATAGCTCTCGATCATTTAGATGAAGTAATTAGACTTATCCGTGCTTCGAACAGTCCTGAAGACGCGAGAATAAGCTTGATGGAGAGTTTCAGTCTGTCTGATATTCAGGCACGTGCTATCCTGGATATGACTCTTCGCCGGTTAACCGGACTTGAAAGAGATAAGATCAAGGAAGAATATGCCGAACTGATGAAGACCATTGAATATTTGAATCAGATTCTGGCTGATGAGAGTCTTAGAATGAAGATTATCACTGAGGAACTCATAGAAATACGAGATAAATTCGGAGACGAGCGTAGGACTTCAATCACGCATTCTGCAGATGATATGCGTATGGAGGATTTCATTGTAGACGAAGAGGTCGTAATCACGATTTCACACGAAGGCTACATCAAGCGTACACCGTTAACAGAGTACAGGAAACAGGGCAGAGGAGGTAAGGGATCAATGGGATCTCAGTCACGGGATAAGGACTTTATCGAACATATCCTGATTGCAACAAATCACAATTATATGCTCTTCTTCACCGAAACAGGAAAATGTTTCTGGCTGAGGGTATTCGAAATCCCTGAGGGTACACGGACAAGTAAAGGCCGCGCTATCCAAAACGTTATTAACATTCCAAAGGAAGAGAATATTAAGGCATATATTAAAGTTGTAAATCTAAAAGACCAGGATTACCTGGAAAACAACTTTATTATCATGTGTACCAAGAAGGGAACTATTAAGAAAACTTCTCTGGAAGCATATTCCCGTCCAAGGGCTAACGGAATAAATGCAATTAACATTAATGAGGGTGATCAGTTGCTGGAAGCATGTATGACCACTGGTGAAAGTGAGATAGTAATGGCACTTCGTTCAGGCAGGGCAATTCGTTTCAACGAATCAACTGTTCGTCCAATGGGCCGTACTGCAACAGGTGTACGGGGTATCACACTCGCACACGACAAGGATGAAGTTGTGGGTATGATCAGCATCAATAATCCAGAAGTTACGGTTTTAGTCGTTTCTGAAAATGGTTATGGCAAACGTACTGACATCGATGATTATCGCGTTACTAATAGGGGAGGAAAAGGGGTTAAAACCATCAATGTTACAGAAAAGACTGGTGAACTCGTTGCTATAAAAGATGTTACCGATAATGATGATCTTATGATTATTAATAAATCTGGTATCGTTATCCGAATCGGATTGAGTGATCTCCGAGTAATGGGCCGTGCAACACAGGGTGTACGCTTAATTACTTTTAAAGGAGATGATTCAATCGCGTCGATCACAAAGGTTGAACACGAGGAGGAGTCTGATGAGGATGTTGAAATCTCCGATGACTCATCTGCATTAGAAGAAAGTGATTCTTCGGAACCGACGAAAGATTCCTCAGCTGAATCCGGCGATACGGCTGAAGAACCAGAGACTCCGGAAACTGAATAAAATTACAATGAAGGGAATATTTATATTTCTTTTATCAATTATGCTGTTGTTCATCGCACCCTTGCAGGCTCAAACCCTGATCACCAAGGATGCGATGAACAGCTATGCAAAATATTCCAAATCAAAGGATATAAAGGACCTTGAGGCTGCACGAAAGCTTATCGATGATGCATTTAAAACAAAATCAGACTCAAATGCTTTCAAAAATAACTTAATCCGGAGTTTAGTTTATTCAACTCTTGCCCGGGCAGATTCAAATTTGAAACTGAAATATTCAAAAGACCCGCTTGAAGTCGCAAAATTTTCTCTAAAGTTTATTAAAGCATCTAAATCAGCATCAGATGCTTCCTATGAAATTGACTATATAAACGGCCAGCTTCAACAGGTTTATTTATATCGGGCAAATACCTCATTTAAAGAACGAAGGTTTACCGATGCGTTGAAATACTTTACAATCCTTGATTCCCTTGATAAAAACAATTATTCGATAACCCATAATCTGGCATTGTTGCACCAGGAAGTAGGTAATTATGAAGGATCCATTTCTTACTACATCAAACTTATAAGACAAAAACCAAAGCCCGAATACTATCTCGTATTAGCAAATCTATACGATGCACGAGGGGAGGAATTAGCAGCAGTAAATTCGTTGAAGGCTGGGAGTGAGGCCTTTCCTGAAAACAGAGACCTCATATTCAAACTGATTAATCTTCTGGTAAATCGTAACGATTATGCTGAAATAGCTAAATTTACCGAAAGGGCTTTAAAATTAGATGAATACAATGTCAATTTAAACTATCTTGCTGGCTTTGCAAACGAAATGGTGGGCAACACTTTAAAAGCCGAGGAATATTATAAAGCCGTTTTAAATATAAACCCTAATAATTATGAGGGAAATTATGCGTTAGGGTTACTGTATCTAAATTTATACCTGCGGGATACAAGCAAGAATAGTGTTTTATATGTTTCAAAATATTATTTATCAAAGGCAAACGAAATTGACCCAAATGAGTTAAAGTCATTGACATCGTTATCAGTCTTATATAAACATACTGGAGATAACATTGAACTGCAAAGAATAAACAATAGAATAAACCAACTCAAATTAAATTAGAATAACATGAAAATTAAATCTTTCATTTTAGCAGCTGTTCTAACAGCTTCCTCTGTGTTAGTATATGCGCAAAAAGGGGAAGTGGCAAATGCTAAGAAAAATTATGACAGTTATGTCCAGCTAAAGGACGCGAATTCAATGCCATTAGCACTTCCAAGCCTGAAAACAGCTAAAACAGCGGTGGATAAGGCAGTAGCAAATGAAAAGACTGCAGCCGACCCGGCAGCATGGACGTACAAAGCGTTAATTTATGGTGAACTAGCTTTAATGGATAGTGTCCCAGCCACCTCCAAACCGCTTATTGCTGAATCACAGACTGCTTATAAGAAAGCAGTCGAACTGGATAAAGATGGTGCCAACAAAGCAAATCTTGACCATGTAAATGGAGCAATATTTAGCCAATATGAGTTAAATCAAGGTGTTAAGGCTTACCAAACCAATAATTTCGCGGACGCTTATACAGCTTTTACGAATGCATTAACGTATCGTCCAGGTGATACTACAATAACTTACTATGCTGGCCTTTCAGCCATAAATTCTAAAAATTACGATGCAGGAATAAAGAATTACGAGGCATTAGTAAAAACGAATTTTTCAGCAAACAACCAGATTTACCTTGATCTGTCTCGGTTATATTCGATGAAAGGTGATACAGCTAAAGCTATTACCATCGCCGGCGAAGGTGCAACTAAATTTAAAGATCCGGCGTTAGCAACACAGGAAATTGAGTTAAGTTTAATGTCTGGCAAGCAAAAAGAAGTTATTACTAAAATCGCTGAGCAAGCTAAGAGAGATCCAAAAAATAAGTTATATCCTTATTACCTGGGTATTGCATATAGCACAGTTGGTGATCCAGTGAAAGCGGAAGAGTCATATTTGCAAGCTATCGCAATCGATCCAACATTTGCAGACGCAAGTATTAATATTGGTGGTGTTATGCTGAATAAGGGAATTGCGCTCTACAATGAGGCGAACAAGCTTCCTCCATCACAACAAAAGGAGTATGACGCGGCAATGAAGAAAGCTTCAGTAGAATTTGAAAAAGCATTTCCATACCTTCAGAAAGCTACGGAATTAGATCCTAAATCCAGAATAGCTCTTGAAAATCTCAAAACGTATTATCTTGTTAAAAAAGACAATGCTAAGGTTGAAGAACTAACTAAGAAGATCGAAGCGCTTTAACGAAACACAATTCCAATTATTAAGAGTCCGGGTAGTTATATCCGGACTTTTTTTGTGTAACTAAAATGGTATGATACTAAGATAGGAGTACGCAGTCTACTTTTCTATTTAACATAATATTAATTATAATACAATATAGAACGTCAAAATCAGCATCTGAACCTTTGAATAGTTATGGTTGAACATCTTCCAAATGTCGTTGGTAGAGCTAGAGCGTTAAAAATAATCTTTGGAAAATAATGGTGATGACCGTGTAAAAAACTGTCAACAGCGATTCGATGAATAATATTAATTAAAATCGAATCTATTTTCCGTACCTTTGTTCTTATTATATTAATAAATAACACAATGCAAAAAGAAGGTACAGTAAAGTTTTTTAATGAAACTAAAGGATTCGGGTTCATCGTGCCCGCAGAATCAGGTGAAGAAGACGTTTTCGTTCACTCATCAGGTCTAATTGATCAAATTCGTGAAAACGATAAAGTTCAATACGAAGTTGAGCGTGGCAAAAAAGGCCTTAACGCTGTTAATGTGAAAGTTGTTTACTAAATCAACATATATCACTGAACAAAAAAGCCTCCGAGAAATCGGAGGCTTTTTTTGTATAGACATATTTATAATCTACAATAAATCATTCGCAAGATTAGCTAACTCACTTCGCTCGCCCTTTTGTAGTGTTATATGAGCATACAATGGATGATTCTTAGCCTTATCTATTAAATAAGATAATCCATTGCTTTCGGCATCCAAATATGGTGTATCTATTTGATAAATATCTCCAGTAAAAACAATCTTGGTGTCCTCTCCAGCTCTTGATATTATTGTCTTTATTTCATGAGGTGTTAAATTTTGAGCCTCGTCAACAATGAAAAATATTTTGGTTAATGTTCGTCCACGGATAAACGCCAAAGGGGCCACTGAAATCTTTTCGGTCAACACCAGTTCATCAATTTTCGCCTGGGCTTTATCATCATCATTTAATTGGTCCTTGATAAATTTTAGATTATCCCAGATTGGAGCCATATAAGGATCTATCTTAGACTTAACATCTCCAGGCAAAAAACCAATATCCTTGTTACTCAAAGGGACAATTGGTCTGGTCACGAATATCTGTCTATAATTCTTTCTTTGTTCAAGCGCACTGGCTATAGCAAGAAGTGTCTTTCCGGTACCAGCGTTGCCCTGAATTGTTACTAATTTAATATCCGGGTTCATCAATGCATGAATAGCGAAAGCCTGTTCCGGATTTTTCGGCTCTATATTATAAACCGACTGATGAGGGATATACTCCAGTTCGAACCTTTTAGGATTGTAATATGCTGACGCTGTTTTATTCTTGCTGTTTAAAGTAAAAAAATGATTTTCGTGAATTATACTAACACCTGTTTTTTCTATGGGCAGAGTTTTTTTACTGATAAGCTCGTCTATTACCTTATTTGTTAAATTGCTGACGACTGTCTTTCCGGTATATAGTTCTTCAACATTTTTGACCTTTCCAGTTTCATAATCCTCAGCAAATAGATTGAGAGCTTTTGCTTTAAGTCTTAAACAAATATCTTTTGAAACAAGCGTGATCCGTTTGGACGGGTATTTTTCCTGGAGACTAAGGGCGGCATTCAAAATTCGATGATCAAATTTCCCTTCTCCGAAAATTTTTTCTGCATTGACTTTCTCGGGCACCTCATCCATTACTACTTTAAAGCTCCCTCTCCCCTTCCCTTTTAATGGGATCCACTCATTTAGGAGCGCACTTCTGGAAATATTATCCATCAACCGGATAAAGCTTCTGGCTTCGTAATTCCTTGTGTCATTTCCAGTCTTGAAGTTATCAAGTTCTTCAAGCACCTGAATTGGAACCGCTACATCATGTTCTTGAAAGTTTTGGAATGCATCGTGATCGTATAATATGACCGAAGTGTCCAGAACAAATATCTTACCCTGTGCCGTAGAATTATCTTTTCCCATTTAATCAAAAATAAGAAAAACGCAAGAAGGTTTGAGGGGAATTGGATTTTGTGCAAAAGAAAAACGGAAACCTTGGTCTTTCGATTGGGGTTTCCGTTTTAACTTTTTCGCAACCATAGTCGCTCAAAGTATTAATTCTTCTTTACTTTGCCTGGTTCGTTCCTGCCGGTCTTTTCAAACCTTTAGTATCCGTTGACCCTTACTTTATCATCGCAACCCTTCCATAGAATGTTTGCAAAATAGGTAATGCCTGTCCTTAGGAGCTATCATCTCCAGCCTTTATCTCACAATGCCGGTCTGAATTGAAGCTTAAATTATCCAAAATCTGTTGAAGCCCGAGAGCTTCGGATTTTTGTGGATATTGTTTCAGGCTGTCAAAGTACGTCCGTTTTAATAATACTAATATAGTGCATCCTTGGCTTTTGTCAAGGGAAAAATGAAGCTATTTAATAACAAGGTTACTAACAAAATTAACTGTCTTTTCAACCTAATTCTATTCGTAATATAATTGGTATAGTGAAACTTAACTACATTTTAAACCGGTTGTTAACATCTCATCGATTTCCAAATTATTAACATTAGCAGTGAACTATTGCTAAGTAAATTATCGAGATTGGCGTGTGAAGTTGTTGTATCTTGTTCTGATGATTCCCGACCGCCAGGTATTCAATTCCCACTCAGTGAGCTTCTTGGTATTTAAAATTGAAAACTGGGAAAAATACAATATAGAATTCATTTAAAACGAAAAACGGAAACCATCCTCTTGCGATTCCAGTTTCCGTTTTAACTTTTTTCACAACCGTAGTTGATCAAAAGCATAAGCTTTATGGCACTTAACCGGTTCGTAGAATCAATGATCTTTCAAGCAAGATTCCCGTGGCCCTTTATCCTAATTGCATTCATTCCTTAGATTGTTTGCAATTTTTAATAACGTCTGTCATTTCGATCCTGATCTTTTCAAACAAATCTTGCGATCTGTTCTGAATCAAGTTTAAATAATCCCGGATCTGATGAAACCCGAAGGCTTCGGATCTTTTGGGATTTTATTTCAGACTGTCAATGTACCTCGTTCTTATTAATACTAAGGTAGGCTAAACGTGGACCTGTGTCAAGAGAAAAATCATAGTTTTTATAAACAGGTTGCTCACAAAAAAGCTGAACTTATAAACATAGAAAAAGACCTTATTCAATTGATAATAAGTTGATTAGCATGTATATATCTTCAACAATCAACATCCTCAAAACTTTGGCTTATTCACATTTCTTTAATTTTAGAACCAAGCTTTTATTTTAAGGCTGCCCGTACACAAAGAATATTTATTATTAAATGCATTAATACTTTTAGTGGGAACAGTTTTTGCTCCATTCAATTAAACAAAATCATGGAAAAAATATATACGGCAGTAGTTACTGCAAAAGGTGGTCGTAATGGACATATTAAGTCTTCAGATGGAATATTAGAAATGGATCTTCATAAACCTCACGAAATGGGCGGCCAGGGTGGTGCTACCAATCCCGAGCAACTGTTTGCCGGTGCATGGGGTGCTTGTTACCTGGGTGCCTTAGGGACAATAGCTGAACATGAGGGCGTCGATTCTTCTGAGGCAAGCGTCGATGTCCACGTTTCTTTTAATAAAGATGGTAATGCGTTTGCACTGTCTGCTGAACTCGATGTTCACATTCCTGGAATTCCAGCCGAGGAAGCACAAAAACTTGCAGATAAGGCCCACCGTGTGTGCCCCTACTCTAAGGCAACTCGCGGTAATATAGAAACCCGCGTAACAGCAGTATAAATTATCCCTTATCTGAATTGATAATCAGTTCAGATAAGGGTATTTTTGTTATAATGAATCAATCGAGGGAAATTAAGTCGTTCATTTTCAGCCAATATTTTTCCGATGGATTGCGAATAACTTTTGGGGTGCTACTCCCCTCTCTTGTCTTCTATAATCTGAACCTTCTTTCAACCGGCCTAACTATCTCTCTTGGTGCACTGTGCATTAGCATAGCTGACAATCCCGGCCCAGTGGTTCATAAGAGAAATGGAATGCTTTTCTGCAATCTTTTTGTATTTCTCACCGCTGTATTGACCAGTCTCGTCAACTGGAATCCTATCCTTATTGGAATAGAGATAGTTGCCCTGTGTTTCTTCTTTTCCATGTTTTCCATTTACGGCAATCGAGCTTCGTCTGTGGGAACAGCTGCCCTAATCATCATGATCCTCACCATTGATGAGAATGTTGTTGCACACTCGGGGATTTGGATGCACGCGATATATATTCTTGCCGGCGGAGCATGGTACACCCTCCTTAGCTTATCCTTAACTCAAATTCGCCCCTACCGACTGGCGCAGCAGGCTTTAGGAGAATGTATTCGGGAGGTGGCCACCTTCGTTAGAATAAAGTCGGAATTTTATGACCTTGCAACAGATCATGATGAGAATTACAAGAAACTTGTTGAACAACAGATTATAGTGAATCAACATCAGGATATTGTTAGGGAACTTTTATTTAAAAGCCGGCTGATGGTCAAGGAATCAACGAGTTCCGGGCGCTTGCTAATTCTAGTGTTCGTGGACATTGTCGATTTGTTCGAGCAAACCATGGCAACGCATTATGATTACCAGGCGATACGGTCGAAGTTTGGCAAGACTGATGCTTTGAAAGGTTTTAAAGCGGTCATACTGAAGTTTAGCGAGGAATTGGATAATCTAAGCTATTTCATCGTCAGCAATGATAAACCTGTACGCTTGCATCACTATAAAGCTGCACTTGACGCTCTCAAAATTGACATTGATAAGGTAGAGGAACAAAATATAAGCAATCTGGTGCTCAAGAAGATCCTTATAAATGTCCGTAATATGGCGAGCAGAGTAAGGAAGATTTACAGCTATTTTGATAATCCACAGCTATCAGGAGCAAATATCCGCAGTACTGAAGATCTTAAAAAATTTGTTTCACACCAGGACTTCGATATAAAGCTTCTTAAGGATAACCTCACTTTTAAGTCGTCAATGTTCAGACATTCAATACGAGTCGCGTTGATGTGTTTAATTGGATATCTGGTTTCTAAATTATTCCCATTTGGTCACCACAGTTACTGGATCCTTCTGACAATATTGGTGATCCTGAAACCTGCCTTCAGCCTAACAAAACAAAGAAATGTTCAGCGCTTAATAGGTACACTTTGTGGTGGCGTTGCTGGCGCTTTAATACTCATTTTTGTTAAAGATCAATTTACGCTCTTTATTTTACTGATGGTTTTTATGGTCGGGATGTTTAGCTTCCAAAGGCTGAATTATGTAGTCAGTGTTTTGTTCATGACCCCATATACGCTCATTTTGTTTAGTTTTCTTGGTGAGAATAATATTAGCATAGCTCAGGAAAGGATTATTGATACGTTTATAGGTTCTTTCATCGCCTTAGCTGCAAGTTTTATAATCCTTCCAAACTGGGAGTACCGCAACCTTAGGAATTTCATGCGTGAAGCACTAATAGCTAACTACCATTATTTAGTGAATGTGGCCAACGAACTTGCCGAAAGACCTTTTGATATCACATCATATAAACTCTCACGGAAAGATGTATTTGTAAGCTCTGCAAACCTTGGAAGTGCTTTTCAGCGGATGCAGTCTGAACCAAAAAGTAAGCAACAGAATAATAAAGAGGTCCATAAATTTGTGGTCTTGAATCATATACTTTCTTCTTACATCGCGACGTTGATCACGAACCTGCAGAATGCTGATAAACCAGAAACAAATGAAAGTCACATCAAACTAATACGCAAATCATTATATACTTTGGGTGAAATAATAAGGAAATTGGGAGCAAAAGATTTTAATGAGGCAGAACTCCGGTTTCCTGAGGCCGCACCAGATTCTCCCGCTACAAAAGATCAGTATTTACTCTACGAGCAGTTGGATTACATTAACAAACTAATCCAGGATATCCAAAAACTGATACCGAACTAACTCGCCTGGATTTCGCTCAGAACATTCTGCAGACGGAGTTCAAGTGTATCAAGATCTGTATATCCTTTTGCAATGAGGTAAAAACCGGTTTCTCCTGACTGAACTAATACAGCTGGAAATCCTGTTACTTGTATCTGCTTTGCCAGTGAGAATTCGTAGAATGCGGCAGTTTTAAATGATTCTTCCTGAAGTTTTACTTCAAAATCGTCAGGGTCAATTCCGAAATTAACGGCAAGGTAACGATACAATTCGTTCTCATTTGGATCTTGTCCTTCAAAGTAGATAGCATCTTGCAGATCGTGCGTAAACGCCACAGCTTTTTCAGGTAAGTATGATTTAAATACGGAGAGTGCTATTGCTGGCTTTTCCGAGTTCAGGATCATTGTACCCTCTTCCAGATGTTTAAGGTATGGCTCTCCAAATTTAATCCCCGTAGTATCCTCAACAGTCTTATAAGCACTTTTGATGAATGGGGCAATGTCATTTATTGACCCCACTCGTTCGCCAGTCATCATACCTCCGCTAAGAACCTCAAATGGGAATATGG
Organism: Daejeonella lutea; assembly: GCF_900168015.1. Lineage (GTDB taxonomy): Bacteria > Bacteroidota > Bacteroidia > Sphingobacteriales > Sphingobacteriaceae > Daejeonella > Daejeonella lutea. The sequence goes on from NZ_FUYR01000001.1 coordinate 810,398, forward strand.
ATCCGTGGCTTTCATAAAAGGCGTGGATCACCTTACTAAAACCATAACACCACCCGCAAAGGGCATCGTATACGTAGATGATCCTGATATACTTTTGCATTTAAAATATAAAAATTCAAATATTATAAAGCCTCTTCCTCAACCCTAACCCTTGGTCTGCCATTTTTAAATGCTTCACGAGGCTTCAAACCCAATAATGAAAACATTTCCATATCCTCATTAAACGCCGGGTTAGGCGTCGTTAATAATTTATCGCCCGCGAATATAGAATTGGCCCCTGCCATAAAGCAGAATGCCTGGTCAGTTAAACTCATTTCAGTCCGGCCTGCAGATAAACGAACAACTGTTTTAGGCATAATAATTCGTGCTGTTGCTATCATCCGGATCATATCCCAAATTGGAACTCTTGGCTGATCGGCCAAAGGAGTTCCTTTAACTGGAACAAGGGCATTGATAGGAACCGATTCTGGATGTTTAACCATATTAGACAGGGTTTTCAGCATTGAAATTCGATCTTCGACCGTTTCACCTAATCCTATTATACCACCGCTGCATACTGTTAATTTAGCCTTCCTGGCATTATCAATTGTTTTGAGGCGGTCATCGTAAGTTCGTGTAGTGATGATTCTTTTGTAGTCATCTTCGGATGTATCAAGGTTATGGTTATATGCATATAGGCCGGCATCCGCTAAACGTTGTGCTTGTGACTCAGTAAGCATGCCCAGAGTACAGCATACTTCCATATCTAGAGAATTTACTGATTTGACCATTTCAATAACCCGATCAAAATCGCGGTTATCCCTGACTTCTCTCCAGGCGGCACCCATACATAATCGGGATGCTCCGGCATTTTTCGCTTTTTGAGCAGCATCTGTAACCTGGTCAACAGACATCAGCGCCTGCACCTCCAAATCGGTATGAAAACGTGCTGCCTGCGGACAATAAGCACAATCTTCTGGACAACCACCTGTCTTTATTGATAGTAAACTGCTAATTTGAACCTCAGAATAATCTTTATTTTCTCTGTGCACAGTTGCCGCACGATAAATAAGATCCAGCAATGGGCTGTGATAGATTTCTGATATCTCTTCTTTTGTCCAGTTGTTTTTGATCTCAGTCATATGGTAAGTGGTACATTTTGCCGGTAAGCAAATTTAGAATAAAAACCCAAGCCTTAAAAAGGATATTGTATAAGTTATTAGGGCTACAATAACAGCTTGCTAGCCAAACCAAGCAAGAGAAGAAAGCCAAAAACATCTGTGAATGTTGTGATGATAATGGACGAAGCGATAGCAGGGTCGATACCAACCCTTTTTAACATCAGCGGAATTGAAGAACCAGCCATTCCCGCAATAATTAAGTTTCCTGTCATTGCCACAAAGATTACAAGCCCAAGCATTGGATTACCATCGTAAAACACGGCAAAAAGAAAGATGACAAATCCGATACTTGCGCCGTTTATAAGTCCGACAGTAAATTCTTTCAAAACCGTGCGATAGGCTTGATTGTCTGTCAGGTCATTTAAAGAAATACGTCTTACGGTCACGGCGAGTGCTTGGGTTGCGGCATTCCCTCCCATGCCTGCAATCATAACCATATAGCCCGCCAATATTCCCATTCGGGCTATTGAACTGTCGAAATATCTGATAACCGAAGCAGCCAGGAATGCTGTACCTAAATTCAATATAAGCCAGGGTAAACGGCTTTTTACCGCCTCCTTCCAGTTACCAGCCAACTCTTCATCCTCCGAAACCCCGGAAATTTTCAAAATATCTTCAGTATTTTCTTCTTCCATCACGTCGATGACGTCGTCGAAGGTTATCCGGCCCAGAAGGTGCATATTGTCATCAACTACGGGTATACTGGTTAAATTATATTGTGATATTAAGCGGGCGACTTCTTCCTGATCTGTATCTGCTTTCACGAACACAAAATCTGTCTTAATGATCTCTTCAATCCTGACATTATTTCGGGCTTTTATTATATCTTTCAAAGAAACGATACCCCTTAGGACATTTTTATCATCGATAACGTTGATAGTATAGAACTCCTCCATTTCTTCAGATTGTTGAATCACGAGCTCAAGTGCATCCTTTTTCATCAATTTCATACTGATCTTGATCACCTGGGTGTTCATTAAACCACCTGCGGTGTCGTCGTCGTACTTTAAAAGTGATCGAATATTAGATGCATCTTCTTCATCCAGCTCTTCAAGAATCTCCTGTTGTTGTTCCTCCGGAAGCTGGCTGATGATATCCGTTGCGTCATCGTAATCAAGCTCTTCGACAATTTCCGATCTACGTTCCGGATGAAGATTTTCCAGTAATTTTTCAGGATGGAACTCGGCATCCATCTCGGAAATAACCTCAGAAGCGACCTCAGCAGGAAGAATGCTGATAATCCTCTCACGCGATTCCTGTGGTAATCCTTCGAAAAGGATCGCAATCTCTGATGGATGATACTCGGCGACAAGTGCCTTCAATGCAGAATCATCCTCTTCGAGGGCTTTTCTGATCTTCAGGATATCCGATTTGTCCAGTTCGAAAGATTGCATGGTTAAAAGTAGCGATTACGGATGAGAAACGGCAGGATAAACTACTTTACTCTGACCAGAAGTGTCTCTTATTTGTTGCTCAGCCAGCCTTTGCGCCAGAAGTATATCATCTGCATGATAGCGATGACCAACATCACTCCCATAGTATACAGATAACCGTTTTCTGAATAAAGTTCCGGCATATTGTGTTTTAAGATCTTCCCCGTCTCTGGATCCTGATAAGCGAAATTCATTCCATAAACGCCAGCGATGAACGTAAGGGGAATAAAAATGGAGGAAATGATCGTCAAAACTTTCATAATCTCATTCATTCTATTACTAATGAACGATAAGTTCATATCAATAAGACTGGTCGTCACATCTTTATAGCTTTCAACCAGGTCAATTACCTGCATACAATGATCATAGGTGTCTTTAAGGAAAGGCTTTGTCTGTTTATGAATCAGTTTACTTTCACTTCGGATCATGTCGTTCATCTTATCCCTTTCGGGCCAGGCTGCTCGTCTGATCATTATCATGGCCCTCTTTATGGATTGAGTTTGATACATCAGGGTCTTATCAGGTTTGCGATACAACAGTTCCTCAATAGTTTCGAGTTCATCCCCAAGTTTATAAATAAGGGTGAAGTAATTATCTACAATGATATCCATCAATGAATAAAGCATGTAAGATGTTCCGCTGATTCGAATGTTGCCCTTCCCCTGCTCTAGTCTGTGAATAACTGGCTCGACCGTATCTGTGTAATTTTCCTGAAAACTGAAAAGCACCTTTGGGAAAAGCAAAAATGACATTTGTTCGTTCTCAATTTCCAGTTCAGCGTCTACATAAAGCATTCGGCTTACCGCAAAGAGGTAGTCGTCATACTCATCGATCTTGGGGCGCTGCTGAATATTAGCAATATCTTCGAGTACGAGTTTGTGAACTTTAAATTTTTTTTCAAAATAATCATAGAGCCCGAGATCCCCAATTCCCCGGATGTCGATCCAGTGTGTTAATGTTGGATGTTTCTTAAAATGTTGGTCAAGTTCATCCAGAGATTCCAGATTCTCGCAGTGATAAGCTGACACTCCATAAGAATACGCTGTTATTTTAGGTTGTAATGATCCTTCATACAGTTGTATAGAACCAGGGCTTACTCCGGGAACGGGAATGTATTTTTTAGACTTAAGGTGGATGCGCCGGATCTTAGCCATTTCTAAAGGTACTTATTACTCTGCGGACCCTGATTAAATAAAAGATCAACAATACTTAAATTTGGTATAAATCCATTTCTTTCCTCAAAGACCTGGAAATAGGGACGACCATCATTTAAAATTGACCGTTTCGGATGAATACTGCTCCTGAAATCCGGACTGGCAAAGTGTTCTTTTTCAAAATTGTTTGTGTATTCGTACTGTATGTTTAGCTTCAGGAAGCGCAAAAGCAAGGCCAGAAGATCTTCATTATAATCAAAAAGGAAATCCCACCGTTTTTCATAGAAAGGCATTAGATCATCCTCGTAAAACTCGAAGTACGCTGAACTTCTATAACTTGTTTGTAGACTCAATAAATGGAGACGCTGCCAGTTGAAGTCGTAGCTGATCTTCACATCTTTAACCTTTGTATGATTTTTGGAGCCTTTGATGACAGGAACTATTAGATCAAGTTTACCATTCGGCGAATGTATAGAAGCGCGGTTTCGGAAACTTTGCTTCTCAAAATGCTCCGCATTTTCAATTACAACTTGATTTCTGTTTTCTTGCAACTTGCTGAAATAGTCGATTGGAGGCAGATAAAATAAAGGGAAAATTGCGCCTTTTACCATTGTATGAGTTAAGTTTGTGATCCGGATGCCGAAATTAGTAAATTAAACAAGCCAGCGATAAGGAATGTTCGCAATCGTCGAGAGATTAATTATAGCAACTTTGAGTAATTAGAATTTTCAGAATGAACAAAGTTTTATTCGGACTAGTATCTATTCTTCTTAAGCTCATCTCACTTCTTCCCTTTTGGCTGCTTTATCTCATTTCTGATCTATTGTTTATTTTACTTTATCATGTTTTTAAATACCGCCGTAAAGTTGTTCATAATAACCTGGCGAATTCCTTTCCTAATAGATCAGCCGCTGAACGCGCGGGAATTGAAAAGAGATTTTATAAATTTCTGGCTGATATGATCATGGAATCAACAAAAAGCATCTCAATAACAAAAAAAGAGTTGCAACAACGCTACCAGTTCGAAAATCTGGAAGCAATCAGCAGGCATCTTGAGGCTGGAAGATCGGTAATAGCGGTCTCAGGGCACTACGGAAACTGGGAATGGGGACCACTTGGAATTCCGTCTGAGCTAGATCGTGATGTGCTTGTTGTCTATAAACCATTGTCTGATACCAAATTCGATCAGCTAATTACAAAAGTTCGTGCCCGGTTCGGTACGATAATGGTTCCGATGAAACAAACTTTGAGAAAGATTACTGAATATAAGAATACCCCGCATGTGCTGGTGCTCGTGGGTGATCAAACACCTGTACGCGAAGAGTCCCAATACTTTACTGATTTTTTGAATCAACCTACAGCCGTTTTTTTGGGAGTTGAAAAGATTGCTTCCAAAACGAATAGTCCAGTTGTATATTTCAGTATAAAGCGCATAAAAAGAGGACACTATAAAAGTGTAGTTGAACCGTTGATAGAGAATCCGAACGATTGTTCTGAATATGAAATAACTACAGCCCACACGAAAAAACTGGAAGATCTCATAGAAAAGCAACCGGACTATTGGCTTTGGTCGCACAAGAGATGGAAGTTCAAACCTGAGGATATCAAGAAATGAGTAAAGTGCCCAGCGTTAGCGTTGTAATACTGAATTGGAATGGATTGGTTCATTTGCAACAATTTCTTCCTTCGGTCTGCGCCAGCACTTTTTCTAATCTTCAGATTATCGTCGGTGATAACGCCTCCACGGATAGTTCGCTGGAATTTATAAGGAAGAACTATCCTCAGATCAAGATAATTTCTAACGAAATTAACTACGGGTTTGCCGGTGGATACAACAAAGTTCTCGAACAAGTAAAAAGTGATTACTACGTCTTGCTTAATTCGGACGTGGAGGTTCAGGCAGACTGGATTCAACCAGTTATTGAACAAATGGAGCGCGACGACCGTATCGCAGCTGCCCAACCTAAGATTTTATCTCAAACGGATAAGAAAAAGTTTGAGTACGCAGGAGCAGCAGGTGGTTACATTGATATCCTGGGCTATCCTTTCTGCAGGGGCCGCATTTTTGATTCTGTTGAGTTGGATAATGGTCAATATGATCGCGAAACTGAGATATTTTGGGCTTCGGGGGCAGCACTGTTTATCAAACGGGAAAAATGGGAGGAAGCGGGCGGACTTGATGAAGATTTTTTCGCTCATATGGAAGAAATAGATCTATGCTGGCGATTGAAAAATAAGGGTTATAGAATTATGTACTGTCCGGACTCCGTTGTTTATCACGTTGGCGGAGGTACACTAAATGCTGAAAGTCCCTTCAAGACATACCTCAACTTCAGAAATAATCTGGTTCTTATACAAAAGAATTTATCGTTTTTCAATGCCAGTATCATCATCTTCGCAAGATTATGGCTTGATCTGGTTTCTTTAATGAAGTTTTTGGTTGATGGGCGGCCAAAACATGCAATGGCCATCAACAAAGCCCATATTGCATTCTTTAAAGCGATCTTTAAGAATGGAAAAAAAGCCGCCAGGATAAATAAATCACATTATAACAGAACAGGTATGATGAGAATAAGTATTGTTTGGCAGTACTTCGTTCTAAAGAAGAAAACGTTTGATCGTTTATAAAAAACTTTCGAGCGCGAGGCGATATCCATCCAGGCCAAAACCAGTCAAGACACCTTTACAATTCTTGCCAGTAAGGGATGTATGACGGAATTCTTCCCGGGCATAAATGTTTGAAATATGAACTTCCACCACTGTTGTATTTATACCAGCTATGGCATCCGCTATTCCAATTGATGTGTGTGTGTAAGCGCCACCGTTAAGGATTATCCCATCATAACTGAATCCAACTTCATGCAGTTTATTGATAATTTCGCCCTCAACATTACTTTGAAAGTATTCTATCTCAATTATGGAATATTTATCTCTGAGTGTTTTTAGATAATCTTCGAAACTGCTATCGCCATAAATAGATTTCTCCCGTACTCCAAGTAAATTTAAATTTGGTCCGTTAATGATCTGTATCTTCATCAGAAATAATTTTAATCAAACTTAGAAAATAATTTGGACTGGCAATCAAGCCGCCGCGGCTTTAAGGCTTATTTAAAACTTGAACGATCCTTGTCAGCAAATACCATAGAGGCCTATTTGCATGATGTGGACAAGTTGTGGCAATTTTTCATGTCCAAAGGCGAAGAAAAAAGCCCGGTAAAAGTCACGAAAACCGACCTTAAAGATTTCCTCGTGTGGGTAAATGAACTAGGCATGATCCCTCCCACTCAAGCACGTGTACTCTCAGGTCTGAAATCGTTTTTCAAATTTCTGGTACTTGAAAATAAGATGGAAAACGACCCATCCTCTTTGCTGGAAAGCCCGAAAATGACCCGTAAATTGCCCGATACCCTCAATATCGTCGAAATCAATAGCATCATGGACGTTATTGACCTCTCAAAACCAGAAGGTCAGCGGAATAAAGCGATGCTTGAAACTTTATATGGTAGCGGCCTGCGTGTTTCGGAATTAACGGGACTGAAGATTTCAAATCTTCATCTCGACATTGAATTTATCAAAATTTTAGGCAAGGGGAATAAAGAAAGGCTGGTTCCCATTGGATCTGAAGCGATTAAATTTCTTAGAATTTATTTGAACGAAGTTCGAATCCATGTTCCGGTAAAACCAGGAAAGGAAGACTTTGTGTTTTTGAACAGAAGGGGTAACCCGCTTTCCCGGATTATGGTATTTTTAATTATAAAAGACCTTGCGAAGGCGGCAGGAATTACAAAAAATATCAGTCCGCATACATTCAGGCATTCGTTTGCAACTCATTTAATTGAGGGTGGTGCTGACCTGCGTGCTGTGCAGGAAATGCTTGGGCATGAAAGTATTACGACCACCGAGATTTATACTCACCTTGACCGGGATTATCTGAGAGAGACGATTGTTCATTTCCACCCAAGGAGCTAAAAGGCATTCGAAATTAGGCAATCGCAATGATCCTAAGGCCCTATCCCAAAAACCTTATTGTTCTTCTTTGAAGTACACTTTGTAGAAATTCATCGATTTATCTTCATCGAAGCCTTTTTCAATAAGCTCTTTGTTGCCGTGGATATATATGTGAAAGTTCTTATCCAGTTTTAATATACTTTTAAAAACCCGCGCCTGCTTTTTTACAGCTGCGGTGGAAATATCAAACGAGCCCTCAAGTCCGGCATCAAATTCATTGTTATAATCTTGAGCGAAGTTTTTGAATGATTTTATTGCTTTCTCATTCCCTATAACATCTTCTGCAAATTCATCGATGTCAAAACTGTCTTTTTCTTTGAAATATTTTAACGATTTGTTTAAAAGATCGATTTTATCGGCTTTGGAGATGTCAAAATCTTCCTCAATTTTATTAGAGAAAAAATCCTTGCAAACGTTAAGTGTATTGCTTGTTTTATTGAAGTTATCATTCCTGATCCTCAGCTTAAGAAATTCATCCTTCCAATAAGCTGCATCGTTACGGTTAGTCTGATCTATAACCATCACCTTATACCCTTCCGACTTATCCGAATTAAATATTAAACAACCCTTATCGAGTTTATGGATATTTATTCCCTGCTCTTCGTAACTCAGATCAAAACCACCTTGAGCGGAATTTATCTTTAAAAAAGGTTCTTTAGTTTCTGACTTAAAGATGCCAATAGCATCAACAAGTTGTCCTTCCAACTGCAGGTCTTTAAACCTGGCGATATACAGCTCTCCTGATTTGATTTTTGGATGGTTTGAGATATCAAACAGGTGTTTAGTGATCTGCCCGCTTAGTTCATGAAATCTACTTTCATCAGCGAAAATATGTGAACTAAAGTGAAATAATTCATTTAAATTCAGATCACTGCTGGAATGCATAAAGCGGTAAACCTCATTCTCTTTTTCAAAAGGGATAAGGAAATATTGCATCAGCAACCGTCCAAGCATTTCATCAGTTATTTCAAGGGGTTGATCGGATAAGTTGTAAAATTCGTTCTGAGCTTTATTACCAATTCTGTGGACTGACAGTTCCTCTAAAGAGGCTTCATATGATGATACCATTTCTTAGATTTATAAATTGTAAGTAGTACCTGTTACGTTGCAAACGTTTCCTGAGATTACATTTGTGCTCTTATCATTCTATCCCGGTCGCGCAGGTCCTGGCGTAGCTGAATATTTCTAAAACCCTTTCTACTGAGTAGTGAAACAGTTTCCTGCCCCAGATTTTCATTTATTTCCAGATAAATAAATCCCCCTTTTTCAAGATGTTGGCTCGCAAACCGGGCAATTGCTTCATAAAAGACTAGGGGATCGTCCTCGGGCACAAATAAGGCCAGGTGCGGTTCATGTTCCAGTACGTTCACATGCATGTGATTCTTTTCAGCAAGTGTGACATAAGGTGGATTACTGGTGATGACCGAAAAAGTCTGCCAATCGGCGGTAGGATTTAAAATATCATCCAGAGTAAAGTGTATATCAGTGTGGTTTAATTTAGCATTTTCTTTAGCGACTTCTAATGCATCATTTGATACTTCCAGAGCCGCCACTCCCAGGTTCGGCAAATATTTCTTGATACTGATTGGGATACAACCGCTTCCGGTTCCAATATCCAATAACGTTGGTTCTTGCAGCTCAGCAATTCTTATTTTAAGATCTTTCAAAACCCAATCTACTAGTTCTTCAGTTTCAGGCCGGGGGATCAGAACTGAGGAGTTTACCTTAAATATGGAACCATAAAACTCGGTTTCTCCAAGGAGGTATTGGACAGGTACGCCTTTCTTCAGATCGCTTAGGATTCTATGAAAGGTCGTCACCTCACGCCCACTAAGATCATCATTTTTATTATTGAGGTATTGCGTGCGATTAATCTTACAGACGAAACCAATAACCAGCCAGGCAATACTCCCTGCTTCTTCAGGGCCATATAAGCCTGTAAGGTCTTCGATAAAGATCTTTTCAATGCTGGCAATTGTCATGGCGCAAAGTAAAGTATTTGAATCTATAAACAGGGACTGTGTTTCGACAATGTTTATTAAAATAATACTGTTATCCTCCTTACTTTTACCGCATGATAAACCATGAGATGTTTATGCGCCGTTGTATTGAACTCGCTGCTTTAGGCATAGAGTCAGTTAGCCCGAATCCTTTGGTTGGCGCGCTTGTAGTATCTGATGGTAAAATTGTTGGCGAGGGTTACCATATGAAATTTGGCGAAGCTCATGCCGAGGTAAACGCAATTAAAAATGTTCTTGAATCAAATGCTGATGGTCCAGCGCTGCTTAAGAGATCGACAATGTATGTCAGTTTAGAGCCCTGCTCCCATTTTGGCAAAACCCCTCCCTGCGCTGATCTCATCATAAACAGCAATATTCCGAGAATTGTGATTGGCTGCCGTGACCCATTTCCACATGTGAACGGAAACGGAATTACGAGACTGAGAGATGCTGGTGTAGAGGTTATTGAAGGAATTCTTGAAAATGAATGCTACACCTTAAACAAACGTTTTTTCACCAGGATACAAAAGCAGCGCCCTTATATAATTCTTAAATGGGCGCAAACTAAAGATGGATTTTTTGCTCCCGAAAACAGAAGTCAGAAATGGATCACTTCGTCAAATTCCAGACAACTAGTCCACCGATGGAGGAGCGAGGAAGATGCCGTTTTGATCGGGAAAAACACTGCGTTAGCGGATAATCCAAGGTTAAATGTGCGAGAATGGAAAGGGAAATCGCCGATACGCATCATCGTTGACAGAAATCTGGAACTTTCTTCAAGCTTAAATATCTTTGACCAGAGCCAGGACACTATCATCTTCAATGCATTAAGAACAGAATTAATCGGGAGAACTAAATATCTTGAGCTTGAGGATTTTGACAATCTTCTGCCCCAGTTAATCTGTTACCAGTTATATTTAATGGATATCCAATCTGTGATCGTTGAAGGCGGAGCAACCGTACTTAATCTTTTTATCAATGCCGGTTTATGGGACGAAGCCAGGGTATTTACAGGAAAAGAGGAATGGGAAAGTGGTATTATTGCGCCTGTATTGGAGGGCAAACCTTTACACACCATCACCGTAGGATCTGACGAACTGAATACATGGCAAAACGAATCATAAGATGATCTATATTATACTGAGCATCTGCTGCAGCGTATTCGTTTCTGTCCTTTTGAAACTGGCAAAAAGATACGCTATAGATACCCGACAGGCAATTCTATGGAATTATTCTATCGCGGCTGGTTTGACCTATATCATCTATGATCCAGTTATGCCCCCATTGGGAGGAAGCCTATTGCCTGCATATGTGATTCTGGGTATATTGCTCCCGTCACTTTTTGTGATCCTCGCTCTCTCCATAAGGTATACGGGTATCGTTAAAACCGATGTAGCTCAGCGTTTGTCGCTTTTTATTCCGGTTTTAGCTGCATTTTTGTTCTTTGGAGAGCAGCATTCAACACTAAAGATTGCAGGCATTGTTTTAGCTTTTGTGGCTATTATATGTTCAGTTCCATGGCAAAAGAATGAAGGCGGCACAACATCATACTGGGTGTACCCTCTGGCGGTGTTTATTGGAATGGGTGTGATAGACGTTCTTTTTAAACAGATCGCTAAAACAGTTGCAGTTCCATTTACATCTTCGTTACTAGTCGTTTTCATTATGGCATTCACTATTTCCGCCATCTACTTATCTACATTATATATTGCCGGAAAGATCAAGTTTGCACTCATCAATGTTCTTTGCGGCTGGATTCTGGGAATTGCTAATTTTGGAAACATTCTCTTCTACCTCAAGGCGCATCAAGCCCTGGCAAGCCAGCCCTCACTGGTTTTTTCAGCGATGAACATTGGAGTAATTGTTCTGGGATCGCTGGTAGGCGTTTTGATCTTTCATGAAAAGCTAAGCAAGATAAATTACCTGGGGGTATTACTAGCCCTTATCTCGATCGTCTTAATATCCCGCGCCTAAAAATATGCTCTTCGACGATACCTATAAAACTGTAAAAACTACCTCTGAAGGCACTTTCCGTGACAAAGGCAGTAAATTTATTGCTTACATCTTCCCTCTCCAAAATGAATCTGAGGTAAAGGTTATGTTAACCTCTCTGAGAGCTGAGCATCCCAAAGCTAACCATTATTGCTGGGCCTTCCGCCTGACACCCGACCAGTCTGTCTTCCGCCTTAGTGATGATGGTGAACCATCTGGGACAGCAGGCCGGCCAATCCTGAATACCCTCCTTTCGTATGATCTCACGAATGTGCTGGTGGTTGTAGTTAGATACTTTGGCGGAACGCTCTTGGGAGTACCAGGACTTATCAATGCGTATAAAAAAGCTACGGTAGAAGCAATAAGCAGCGCAAAAGTTGTTGAAGTAAGTATAAGTTCTGCATATGAGATCAGGTTCGGGCATGCACAGATGAACGAAGTAATGAAGATAATCAAAGATGAAAATCTTAAAATAATGGAGCAAGCATCAGACACAATTTGCCTCATCAAACTCGAAATACGTCAATCAGGCCAAGAGCGTATAATAGGGCGATTTAAAAAGATAAGCACCATAAATCTCAAATTTATTAACACCCTTTAAGATTAGATATAGCTTTGCCTAATCAATTGCTTTGAATGAAAAATATATCAGATACAGATCTAATAATAAATCCTGACGGCAGCGTTTACCATCTGAACCTCTTGCCCGAGGATATCGCCGATACTGTTATAACAGTCGGTGATCCTGACAGGGTTAGCGAGGTTAGCCAGCATTTTGACCGGATCGAACTAAAAAAAGGCAAGCGCGAATTTATTACCCATACTGGTTATTTGGGATCAAGACGCATCACTGTTATATCCACCGGTATCGGTACAGACAATATAGATATTGTTTTAAACGAGCTCGATGCGCTAGTTAACATCGATTTTCATACACGGACAGTGAATGATAAATTAAAAAACCTAAGCATCATTCGCATCGGTACATCCGGAGCAATTCAAAATGATATTCCTATGGATACCATTTTAGTTTCTGAGTTTGGATTAGGGCTGGATGCCTTGATGAATTATTACCTACCTAACCTATCAGGCGATGAGCATCAATTGCTCGACTCAATAAGATCACATTTCAAACATATTCAAGGTATTTCACCATATCTTACAGCGGCAGATAAAAGTCTCATGGATACCATTGGGAAAGACTTGGAAAAAGGGATTACAGTTACCGCACCTGGATTTTATGCACCTCAGGGACGAGAAGTTCGCGCAAAAACTGCTGTCTCTAATCTTATTTCCTTATTCAGTTCCTTTAGGTCAGGAAATTATCGCTTGACCAATCTGGAAATGGAAACCGCCGGGATTTATGCATTAGCGTCTGTATTAGGACACAAAGCAATCTCTGTTAATGCTATCCTAGCAAGTAGGACCAATAGGGAATTCTCAGCAAATCCGGGGATAGTTATTGATAAGGCTATTAAACTAGTTTTAGACCGACTCCATTGAGGCCATCACAATTCACGTATGAATTGATGGAATGTGCTAAGCGCTTCAAGTTTTTTATGATCGAGCCGATAATCGATTTTGTTGGTTAAATAATCTCCAAAATCAAAGTTTTCCCGGGAAGGGAGTTGTTCTATCACAACATTACGGTGATCAAGGCCATACTTTAATGCCGCGTTGAAGTCCAGTAAGAAATTATCATGAATCACTTTATTAGCAGCCCATACAGCAAACACAAAGGGTAAGCCATTAAACTTTTGCCATTCCTCCGCGAGATCGTACCTGTAGGCGTATTCATTCTTTTTGCCAAAAGTCCGGTCACCAATCTGTACAAATGCATCAGCGGGCCCGTCATCGACTATTTTCGGACTAAGATTCCAATAGTTTTTTAGCAACACTTTTGCCAGGTTATTTGAAGTTCTTGATTGTTCATCGAGTTTAATTGTGTTAACTTCTCCGATAGGCTTGTTGCTAAATATAAATACTGAATCGACAGGGCCTGTTGCTCCAATGCAATAGCTCGATATGATTTTATAATCTGGAATTTCAAGCAAAGCAGCTACAGGTACCAATCCTATATCTACTTGATTACTAATCAATTTATGGGCACATTCTGAAGGAATATCTAAGCTTAAATCAATCTGATTCAATATTCCGGAATGCATTAAACCGAATACAAATGGTTTGGAATTAGTATAGGAAACAGCGGATATTTTAATCTTATTCAAAACGAATCGGAAGGGATTTTAAATGATCGGTATTGTTGAAGTCAACGATATGGAAATCCTTCCCGTCGAATTCGACTTTGTACAAAGTAGTGTTGAGATGAGGGAAAGAGTCCATTTCAGTAAGGGGCTTGTTAGTTAAAAGGCAGAGGAATAATCGAAGCGCGCGTCCATGCATACAAATAAGGATATTCTTATCATCGTTAACCTCTATAAGCTTCTCCAGAACAGTCAGCTGTCTTTCCTTAACTTCCAGTGGGCTTTCTCCTTTATCGAATTTATGATGAAGCTCTCCAGCACTCCATTTACCAAGAATATTTACAAATTCGTTTTTAATCTGATCGTTGCTTTCCAACCCTTCATAAATGCCCCAGCCAAGCTCATCGAGACCAGGATATTGCGTCCATGGGATATTAGAATCAATAAATTGTTTAACGGTTTGATGTGTCCGCTTGAGCGTAGAGGTATAAATTTTATCAAAAGGGACGTCCTTATATGCCTGGTAAAAGGCCTCCGCCTGCGCTCTGCCGTGATCATTCAGGTTTGTGTCCATTCCGCGGCCTTGAACAACACCTCTCTTATTCAGATCTGTTTCGCCATGGCGGATTATAAATAGTGTTTTCTTCAATTCAGCACTGGTAATTTGTAAAATTTAGGTTTTTCTTCCTGAGGAAATTCATGATTTTGATAATCCGTGATTACATTATAAAGAGTATCACGTTCTATCGGGTGCCGTCCAGCATTTTTGATGAGTTCAACCAATTCCTGGGTAGTCATTGCTGGGTGCTGCTCCTCAGCTCCTGCCATAGAGTATATTTTAGTCGTATCATCAAGAGTGCCGTCGATATCATCAACACCGAAATTCAGCGATAATTGGGCGGTACTGCGGCTTATCATTGCCCAATATGCCTTTATGTGCTCAAAATTATCCAAATAGATGCGAGCTATAGCGTAATTTCTCAGATCTTCTATTACTGAAACTTCCGGAATATCTGACATTTGATTGTCCTGATTTCGGAATTTCAAGGGTATAAATGTTTGAAAGCCGCCGGTTTTATCCTGCAGAGATCTCAGCTTTTCCATATGATCCACCCTATGCCAGTATTCTTCGATATGTCCGTAAAGCATTGTGGCATTAGATCTCATTCCCAGTTTGTGCCATTCCTCATGAATCTCCAGCCATTGATCACCGGTACATTTATCCTTTGCGATCTGGACCCGAATGTCCGGGTGAAATATTTCAGCACCACCACCAGGAATAGACTCCAGTCCCGCATCCTTCATCATTTTCATACCCGTAGCATAATCAATTTTTGCCTTCTTGAAAATGTAATGATATTCAACCGGTGTTAATGCTTTAATATGCAAGTCAGGGCGGTGCTTCCGGATGGACGTAAACAATTCCGAATAGAATGCTACATCATATTGTGGAAGAACTCCGCCAACAATATGAACTTCCGTAACAGGTTGGCCATCATATTTTTTTACAATATCCAGCATTTCCTGCATCGTATACTCCCACCCGTCCGAACGTTCTTTTATTAATACCGAATACGAACAGAATTTACAATCGTAAACACAAAGATTAGTAGGCTCAATATGAAAATTACGATTGAAGTAGGTTTTGTCGCCATGTCGCTTTTCGCGGATGGAATTGGCTAGTATTCCAAGGTATCCCAGCTCAGCCTTTTCATATAATAAAACACATTCATCGAAAGAAATACGATCTCCCGATCTCACCTTCTCTGCAATTGCACGAAGATCTGCGGAAAGGCTTTGATCAGCAAGAAGCAGATTGAAACTTAATTCAGAATTCATTCAGATTACTTTGTGCAAAAATACGATTAGTGTACCGAACCCGTATCATTTGCTTGTAAAAGCGCGTAAAAAATATCCTTTAGACAACGTTCTTAATAATATCAATAGGTAGTTGTAAATTAAGCCCGATTAAAAGCACAAATATAGCTACTCATTAAGGCCTGGCAGCCTGTTAGACAAAATACCAGATGAAAATCGAAACCATTGCCATTCACGCCGGAAATAAAATTGACGAACATTCTAAGGCGGTTATTCAGCCAATTTCTTTATCTACTACTTACCAGCGAGCCGCTGATGGAAGCTATCCCGAAGGATTTATCTATTCCAGGATAGATAATCCTAACAGGAAATCACTCGAAAATGTAATAGCAAGATTAGAACAGGGTCCGGATGCATGCGCATTTTCATCAGGTAATGCGGCCGCTGCCGCACTTTTCCAGTCACTGCCCCGTGGTTCACATATTATTGCACCAGATGATATGTATCATGGATTGCGAACGCAATTGCTTCAGGTTTTTGAAGGTGTGTTGGAGGTCGACTTTGTAGATATGTCTGACATCGCTAAAGTCCGGCAGCTGATTCGACCGGAAACCAAATTGATCTGGATCGAAACCCCTTCCAATCCTTTGTTAAAAGTCTGTGACGTTCTGTCTCTGGTTGTCCTGGCAAAATCCCGGGGAATTCTTACTGCTTGCGACAATACGTTCAGTACTCCTATTTTCCAGCTTCCTTTAAATCTCGGATGTGATTTTGTTATGCATTCAACCACAAAGTATCTCAGCGGACACAGCGATGTTCTTGGAGGTGTCCTGGTGACTGCAGTGAAAGATTCGATGTGGGATAAAATCCGGGCAATTCAGGTTCTTGGTGGCGCTGTGCCAGCACCATTTGATTGTTATATGACCGTTAGGGGGATAAAAACGCTGCCCTATCGTATGCGAGGGCATTACGAAAATGCTGTTCTTATAGCGCGTTTCCTGGAAAAAAGTTCGTTCGTTGAAAAGGTATACTATCCTGGACTTGAAACCCATCCCGGGCATGACATAGCCAAAAATCAAATGAGTTCTTTCGGGGGTATGCTGTCATTTTTAGTGAGAGGCGGAGCGGACGAAGCAATTAAAGTAGTAAATGCCTTTAAAGTTTTTACTCAGGCAACTAGTTTAGGAGGGGTAGAAAGCCTGGTTGAGCACCGTGCATCCGTCGAAGGACCAGCCACGAAAACCCCGCAAAATTTAATCAGAGTGTCGGTCGGACTTGAAAATATCTCAGATCTTATAGAAGACCTGGAAAATGCTTTTAAGGCAATTGATTGATAATCAATGAAATAAAAATTTTTACAAATTAAATTTGGTTTGATTATACAGAAGAACCTATATTTGAAATATTATTTGGTAGCAATACCAATCTGTCTTCAGTAAGCTCTTGGTTTATTGATTTATACAGAAGTGGCGAGAGATCAGGCTCTATGACCCACTGACAACCCCCCGGTCAATTCGGGGAAGGTGCCAATTCCTGTCCCGTAAGGGAAATATAAATTTTTTAGAATGAAAAGAGAAAACACCACCCTTGTATTTTCCGAAACGGAAAAAGTAAAGTTTAAATCTGATCAGTGTGATATCAGATTTTGCATGCGCTGGACCTGTCGTTATTAAAGTCTTATAAGGCTATTAGCCTTATAGGGTTGATTTAATGTCAGGTCACTGAAGTTTCATGCACCCGTTTACAACTCACCCTTTTTACAAATTAAACTTATGTCGACTCCAAATTTAAAATTTGAAACATTACAATTACATGCAGGTCAGGAAGTAGATCCTACAACTGGTTCACGTGCAGTTCCGATATATCAAACCACTTCATTCGTGTTCAACAGCTCTGAGCATGGTGCAAATCTGTTTGCCTTAAAAGAATTCGGAAATATTTACACCCGGATAATGAATCCTACCACTGACGTTTTTGAGAAACGGGTAGCCGCCCTGGAAGGTGGTGTTGCAGCTCTTGCAGTTTCATCGGGCCAGGCTGCACAATTCATTGCCTTAACCAATATCCTGCAGGCCGGTGACAATTTTGTAACCTCATCATTTCTTTACGGTGGCTCATACAACCAATTTAAAATATCATTCAAAAGGTTAGGAATTGAGGCCCGCTTTGCTAAAGGGGATGATCCGGCAAGTATTGACTCATTGATAGACAATAAAACTAAGGCGATTTATCTCGAAACCATCGGAAATCCTAGTTACAGTATTCCTGATTTTGAGAAAATTGCTGAAATCGCTAAGAAGCATGATCTGCCGCTGATTGTTGATAACACATTTGGCGCAGCAGGTTACCTTTTCCGTCCCCTGGAACACGGAGCCAATATCGTTGTGGAATCTGCCACGAAATGGATAGGCGGCCATGGTACAAGCATTGGAGGTGTAATTGTCGATGGTGGGAATTACAATTGGGGAAACGGAAAATTCACTCAATTCTCAGAGCCATCGGAAGGTTACCATGGTTTAGTATTTAAGGATGTTTTCGGAATCGGCGGACCATTTGGAAATATTCAGTTCATTATACGTGCACGTGTAGAGGGTTTACGCGATTTTGGTCCGTCCCAATCTCCATTTAATTCATTTTTGCTAATACAAGGCCTGGAAACATTATCTCTGCGGGTACAACGTCATGTAGATAATGCCCTGGAAATTGCTAAATGGTTGGAAAGTCACCCACAAGTAGACAAAGTTGAATATCCGGGTCTGCCAAGTAGTCCTACTCATGAAAGAGCAAAGAAATATCTGCGGAATGGCTTCGGTGCAGTGCTTTCATTTGAAGTGAAAGGTGGAAAGGAATCGGCAACTAAATTTGTCGACAACTTGAAGCTGATAAGTCATTTAGCTAATGTTGGAGACACAAAAACATTAATCATTCAACCTTCTGCAACTACACATCAACAGTTAACTGATGAGGAACAATTGGCTGCGGGAGTAAATCCGTCATCATTGCGGCTTGCGGTAGGAATTGAGCACATTGATGATATTAAAACTGACCTGGAACAGGCATTTGCCGCTATTAAATAGATCATAACTTTCTTATTGGGTATCTGCCCGATGATTTAAAACAAGAATGAACTCTGAAAAATTACATAATCATAAAAAGCCATTCAAGCTTGAAAGTGGTAAAAAAATAAACGATTTACAGATCGCTTATCACACCTTTGGTTCTTTGAATGAAAAAAAGGATAACGTTATATGGGTTTGTCATGCGCTTACGGCTAATTCCGATGTATTTGATTGGTGGAAGGGACTCTTCGGCGATAACTGCTTGTTTAATCCTAAAGAGCATTTTATTGTCTGCGCAAATGTACTCGGCTCCAATTATGGGACAACCAACCCGTTAAGCAAAAACAAAGTTACCGGACTGCCCTACTACCTGTCTTTTCCTGAATTTACAGTGAGAGATCTCGCTGCCGCACATCAGATCCTTGCCGATTATCTGGAATTGCCGGAAATTAGTTTGCTGATCGGCGGGTCGTTAGGTGGTCAGCAAGCAATGGAATGGTCAATCCTCGAACCACATAGGATTAAAAAACTTGTCCTTATAGCCGCCAACGCCCAGCATTCGGCATGGGGCATAGCTTTCAATGAGAGCCAGAGGTTAGCTATAACTTCCGACCGTACCTTTTACTCTCAATCGCCAAGCGGGGGTAAAAAAGGCTTAAAAGTTGCAAGAAGCATAGCCCTTTTATCATACAGAACTTATGGTACCTATGGAGCTACGCAATTAGAAGTTGGTAATGAAAAAGTTAAAGATTTTAAGGCTTCATCATATCAGAATTATCAGGGTGAAAAATTAGTAAATCGTTTCAACGCTTACAGCTACTGGTATCTGACAAAAGCAATGGACAGCCACAACGTTGGGCGAAAAAGAGCTTCAATAGGAGATGCATTACGGCAGATTAAGGCTAAAACCCTGGTGATCGGAATTGTGAATGATGTTTTATTCCCATTGGAAGAGCAACAATTTCTGGCTAAAAACATACCCGGAGCCCGTTTTGCTGAATTAAATTCCTTTTACGGGCATGATGGTTTTTTGATTGAAACAGAAATATTAACTAAAGAAATTGGGACTTTTATAAACAACGCTGAAACCGAAAATCAGGTGATTAGCTTACATAAGATTGCTTAAATGAGTAAAAGATTAACTATTGGCCTATTCGGCTTTGGTGTAGTGGGCCAGGGACTTCATGATATAATTAGCACTAAAGACCTTAATATTGAGATCCGGAAGATCGTAATTAAGGATCCCTCAAAACCCAGGACGCTTCGGGAAAGCTTGTTTTCGGCTGATGCCTCTGATATTTTAGATGATCCGGAAATCAATACTATTGTTGAGTTAATTAATGATGCAGATGCAGCTTTTGATATCACTGCAAATGCATTAAAAAATGGGAAAAATGTTGTTTCAGCCAATAAAAAAATGATTGCTGAACACCTTAATGAACTTGTTGCCCTCCAAAACACCCATGGAACTTCTCTCCTCTATGAGGGAGCAGTTTGTGGCAGTATTCCAATTATCAGGAATCTGGAAGAATACTATGATAATGAGCTTTTGCATTCAATCAGTGGTATTTTCAATGGGTCATCAAATTATATTCTTTCAAAAATTGCTAATGAGGGGCTAGAATATGGTGATGCATTAAAACAAGCTCAGGACCTGGGTTTTGCAGAAACAGATCCTTTGTTGGACGTTGGAGGGTATGACGCGAAATATAAGCTGGTAATTGCTGCAGCTCATGCTTATGGTGCTTTTGTAAAGCCAGAACAAGTTCTGAATGTAGGTATCCAGAATTTTTCGGGGGCTGATTTACACTTCGCCAAGGAACATAACCTTAAGATCAAGTTAGTTCCAACGGCGAAAAAATTAAATGAGCAAGAGATCGCGTTATATGTACTCCCGCGCCTGGTGCCGAAGAGCGACTTCCTTTACAATGTAGAAAACGAATATAACGCCGTGTCTGTTAAAGCTGCTTTTGCTGATCAGCAATTATTCTACGGAAAAGGTGCAGGTGGTCATCCAACCGGGTCCGCTGTTCTTTCTGATATTGCTGCTTTACGCTACGAATACCGTTATGAGTACAAGAAGTTTCTTAATGATTCAAAATTAAAGCTTCAAAATGATCATGTAATTCCTGTATACATCAGATATAAAAGTGATGGTCTCATTGGGCAGCTTAATTTTGATTTTATAGCCGAACAACATCAAAGTGTTGAACTCAAGTACGTTTTAGGTGGAATTAAGATAAGTGAACTAATTTCAAAGAAAGACCTAATCGAAAAAGATGGCGCATTCATCGCCCAGGCTGGAGCGCTAACAGGAAAATTTGAGGAGCTTACCAGATTGCAATTCGAAACGGCCTAATATTGAATTAAGGAACAAGGAGCAAAGAACGAAGACCGTGTGTTGCAAAGTCGTTGCTCTTTGCTCCTTATTCTATTTCTTCAAATATGGTTTTATCGCTTTTTGCCAGATCACATATCCGGCTTCGGTCATGTGCAGCTTATCAGCTTTAAAAATATCAGGCATCGGCGTTCCATCTGCAAGGAGCATTTTTGAGTATACGTCCACATAACCTGTGCGACGGTACTGTTTAAGATATTCCTTGATCATAGCATTTGTTTTGACCATTTCCGGTAGAAACTTCAGTCGACTTGGACTGGGTTTTAAGGAAACAAAAACCACATGTGCTTTAGGAAGGTCCTTTCGTATGATCTCAAATAATGTAGTAAACCTATCAAATACGATATCGGCATTTACACCTTCGGCAGTAAAGTCATTTTCACCGCAATAAATCACGACCTGTTTAGGCTGGTATGCAATTATTATATCCTGGGCATATCGAATAGCATCAGGCAAACTTGAGCCACCAAATCCCCTGTTAATGATTGTATAACCTGGAAAATAACTTTGAACATTGGTCCAGCCTCTGAAAGAAGAGCTTCCTACAAAAACAATAGCGTTTTTGGGTGGAGGATTAATCGCATCCTGCTTCTTAAAAGTTTCGATCTCATTAAAAAATGGTGGCGACTGTTGGGCGAATCCAGTAAGGCTAAGGCATTGTAGAAAAAGGAAGCAAATCAAAAACCCTCTTATGTGTTTCATCTTATTAAATAATTGAGTTGATATTAGATTTCGCGGTTGATATCCCAGGCTTCAAGATAATCTGCAACTTTCCTGATAAACGATCCACCCAACGATCCATCGACTACCCTATGGTCGTAAGATAAGGAAAGAAACATCATATGCCGGATCGCGATAACATCGCCGTATTCGGTTTCTATTACAGCTGGCTTTTTCTTTATGGCTCCAACCGCTAAAATCGCTGCCTGAGGCTGGTTTATTATTGGAGTGCCCATAACGTTACCGAAAGTACCGACATTGGTTAATGTAAAAGTTCCTCCAGTTGTGTCATCCGGTTTTAATTGAGAATTTCGAGCCCTTTTGGCCAGGTCGTTAACTGCTTTTGTAAGACCAACAAGATTCAGCTGATCAGCATTCTTAATAACGGGTACAATCAGGTTACCCGACGGCAAAGCAGCAGCCATACCTATATTTATATCGCGTTTCTTTATGATCTGTGTTCCATTGACAGAAACATTGATCATTGGAAGATCCTTGATCGCCTTTGCAACTGCTTCCATGAAGATTGGAGTAAACGTGATCTTTTCACCTTCTCTTTTTTCAAAACCACTTTTAACTTTGTCTCTCCACTGAACAAGGTTCGTAACGTCGGCCTCAACAAAAGATGTAACGTGGGGGGAAGTATGTTTACTCATCACCATATGTTCAGCTATCAGCTTCCGCATGCGATCCATCTCAATTATTTCATCTCCAGCTGACAAGGAGACAACAGGCTGAACTTTAGTTTCGGATACTTTAATCCGCGCCGCTGCCTGAGATTCTGGCTGCACAGGATTGGTTGCTCCAATAGTAGTTTGAGCTGCCGATCCTGATGAAGCAGAACCGGACCTTTTATTAGAAATATAATCCAGAACATCCTGTTTGGTAACTCTGCCTTCGGATCCGGAGCCTTGGAGGGCATCGAGTTCCGACAAGCTTATCCCTTCTTCCGCCGCCATGCTTTTCACCAGGGGCGAGTAGAATCTTCCTGCCGTTGCCGTTCCGGCGACCTGCGCAGGAGCTTCATCGCGCAATGGAATTTGGCTTGGCTTTGCTTGTTCTTGTTCCTCCGCATGAAGTCTTGCAGGATCGGGAACTTCAGGGGCCTTGGTATTATCCTTCAATGCTTGAGTTCTTTCACTGCTATCAGAGGAACCGCCAGTCTCAATGATAGCGATGGTCGCTCCTACCTGAACTACATCGTCAACATTGTAAAGTGTTTCAACAAGCTTTCCCGCTACCGGTGATGGGACATCAGAATCTACTTTATCAGTTGCTATTTCTAAAACAGACTCATCTATATCTATTGAATCACCTGGCTGCTTTGTCCATTTGATGATCGTCGCTTCGGCAACGCTCTCCCCCATTTTAGGTAGCACTAATTCGTATCTGGCCATATTAGTTAATGAATTGGTTATTTGATTACAAAACTAAGCTTTTTCGAACATCTTCGTTATGCTTGTTCTTCTTTCACCAGCTTGTGCAGAAGAAACAGGGCGTTGATTGCAGATCGTTCAATGTTCTGTGCTCTCTTGTTCCCAAACTGAAATTTCCGGGATATTGTTTTTGTTTTTCCCGCTATGGCTACCCATACAGTACCTACTGGCTTGTCTTCCGTTCCGCCATCCGGGCCAGCAATTCCACTGACAGCGATAGAATAATCGGATTTATAATTTGCCAATGCGCCGTTAGCCATTTCCAAAACAGTTTCCTCGCTCACAGCCCCATACTCATAAAGTGTTTCTTCAGAAACAGAGAGCATTGTCGTTTTCAGATCGTTTGAATATGACACAGCACCACCTAAATAAACCTTACTGCTTCCGGCGTGTTTAGTTAACAAACTGGCAATATATCCGCCGGTACAACTTTCAGCTGTCGACAAGGTCAATCCTTTCGCTGACATAGTATCCAAAATCGCCTTCTCAAGGGGAAGGTCAGCTTCAATAACTACGAACTCATCAACAAGCCCTACAATTCGAGAGGCGTAGTGTGCGATCTCTTTTTTAAGGGATTCGCTATCCGAACCTCTGCCGCTCAGCCTGAGCCTTACAACTCCAAGCTTCGGGAGATATGCCAGTCCAATGTTTTCGGGAAGTGAATCTTCGACCGTTGAAATTTTATCAGCAAGCAGCGACTCTCCAATGCCAGCAGTAAGGATGGTATGGTGAACAATGGACTCAAGTTTAAAAGACTCTTTTATTTTTGGAATCACCAATTCCTCCATCATGTACATCATCTCAAAAGGAACACCAGGCATTGACACATATATTTTTCCTTTGTTTTCTATCCACATTCCCGGTGCGGTTCCATTCTGATTAAGAATGGTTGTGCAATTTTCAAGCACCTCTGCCTGACGCAGATTAGTTTCCAGCATTGGAGAGCTGTACTTAGAAAATATTCGCTTTACATTGTCAAGCGCACCCTGATCCGTTCTGAGTCCGACATTGAAATATTCAGCAAGGGTTTTCTTGGTGATATCGTCTTTAGTAGGTCCCAGGCCGCCGGTAATTAATATAATATCTGCCCGTTGTGAAGCCTCCCTTAGAGCATTTAAAATATGTTGCCTCTCATCAGACACCGATGAAATCTGTTTTACTTTAATTCCAGCCAGGTTCAGCTTTTGAGCCATCCAGGCAGAATTTGTGTCAACAATCTGACCAATGAGAATTTCATCACCAATGGTAATAAGTTCGGCTAGCATAAATTAGAAATTATTGTAAAAGTCGCGACGCTTGCTCAATTTCAGGTCCTGAAGGATAGATGCTTTCACACGCAGATCCATACTATAGAATTTGTAAGGACCGATAGGCGACCATCTGAAAGAAAGATCCCAGCAGTGCAGATCCCTGTAAATAGAAAACGTTGTTAAACTTAGGTCGTTTCTCTGGAAGTCATAGCCAGAAGTGTATTGAACCTTCCATTTTGGAGTGACATTAAAATCACCATAAAAGTTGAGAGTATTAGTGACAACTGCTTTCAGGTCATTTTTTGAGTAGTTAAAACTATAGGAGGCGCTAATATTCCATGGCACATTGAAATCTACAAAGGCATTTGGATCGCGACTGATAGCATTTAATTCGTCCTGCTGCTGAAGCGTTAGATTCTGCTTATTGGCTTCCAACTGGTTCAGGTTCTTATTACGGCTTTTTATTGCCGTTGAATTCAGGCTAAAATCTGTGGACAGACCGAAATTAGTAAGCCTTGCAGGTTTGCCGTTGCTTATTGTAAATTTATCGATCCGCTGTCCTCTCCCATCAAGCTGATAAGGGTCAAGCGTGCCGTAAAAGTTAATGCCCATTTTCTGTTTGAATAATGCCGTTCGCCCGGAAAAACCAATCGTCGATAGTTTAAACGATTCAGCAGCAAAGTTATATGCCCCGGAAAAAGTCAAACTCTGAAGGATTGGAATATTTACCGAACTCTTCGTTGAATCTGCAGTTGAACGGACTTTTGCTTCCACGTTGTTATCCAAACTGAAACCTATTCCAGCTACCCGTCCTACTGAAGGCGCACCGAACAAGGAACCTTCGTATATCGAATAACGTCGTGGAGCAACCGTAGATGTATCATTGGCTACATTCCTAAAAAATCCGTATCGGGATGCGCCAAAATCTGGCTGGTAGTTGGCTGATATCGATGGGGTCATAACATGGCGTAAAGCCATCAGGTTTCCTTTTTTGAAATTAAACTTACCATATAGTTTCGTCGAAAAACCACTATTTACACTGTAGTCGTAAACTCGGCTAAATCCGGAAACCATATACGAGGTGTCCCTGAACCCGTCACGGGTGTTGATCATACTCGTCCTCTTAGTCTGGAGATACCATCTCTCACTATAATTAATACTTGAATTGAATTGGAAAAATTTTGCCACATTTAATGACATCGAAATCGGAATATCATGTCGTATACCGTTTTGAAACTTCTTTAAAGTTTCTCGGTCAAAAAGCTCACTTTCTGTAGTATTTATTGAATTGCTACCCTGCATGGTATAACCGAGGCTAATTCTCTGATACCACTTTTGTTCGCCGGCTCTATCTTTAGAATCAAACGGATTGATCGTTGTCATTCCAAGATTAAACTGAGGCAATTGTAGTGCAACAGTTCCTAATTCAATATCCTGACTGTGACTTAAGCTCGATGTAAAATTAAACAGGCCGTCATAAAACACTTTCCCGTAACTTATACTAGATGAAAGGGTGTTTCGTGCTATTTCTGTTGGATTGTAAGCAACTGCACCCGGAACATTTTGAAAAAACGATCCTGTCCCAGCGTTTACTGATGCACTAAAGGTGGTGCCTGGATTTGCAAGCGGGCTTTGTGAATGACTCCAGGTTAAATTAAAGTCCTTGTTTGGATGCTTGAAAGCTTCGGTACCTTCTACCCCATTTCTCGTCGAAGCAAATCGAAAATTAAGACTGCCATCGTATTTGTAGTTCTTCCTGTAGCGGGCTGCCGAGCTTAGTTCATAGGATCCTTTGGAGTACAGCGTACCACGTGTTGCAAGATCCCAATAATCATTTAGCCCGATGTAATAACCCAGGTCTCTCATAAAAAATCCTCTGACATCTTCCCCAAACGTTGGGAAAAGAAGTCCACCTGAACGCTTATTGGGTTTTGGGAAAAAGCCGAATGGTACACCGAGTGGAAGCGGAACCCCCTCTATATCAAGATATGCCGGGCCTGTTATAATTTGCTTTTCGGTAACAATACCTTTGGTAATGTTTATTCCAAAATGATTATGCGGATACGGCAAATTACAAGAACTATAAACCCCATGTACAAAATTACCTTCGCCATACTCGTTCTTTTTGAACTGCTGTGCCTGCAGGTATCCACCCTCCGCTTCAGTGTAAACTCCGTAGGATTTCCCTTTCTTCGACTTATAATTAAAGAATAAAGAATCCGTCGTAATCGGCTGTTCCGAACCTTGCTTGAATAGCGGCCTGCCTGTATATCTTTTAGTTTTGGGATTTATTAAACCTTTGGCAAAGAGCGTATTATTCTTCTGATCGTACTGGATGTAGTCGGCATCAAGTTCCATGTCCTGATACTTCACCCGAGCCTTACCATACATTTTTACTATATTAGTTTGCCGATCCGAAATAATTGAATCCTCTGCAGAGTAAAGTACTTCAGATTCTAGTCCCCCTTTACTTGTCGTTTTTTTTACTGTTGTATCTGGTTTATTAAGGGGCAATTGTAATGTAGTATCGCGCTTGGTGCTGTCAGGCCGAAGGATAAGCTGCTGTGCATATGAAGTCGGATGAAAATACCCCATACAAGTCAGCAATATTAAAAAATGAAGAAAAAGGGGTCTATTTAATTTCAAATCCGATGATGAATATTATTTTTGCGATGATAGATAATAATATACGCTCAAAATTAATGAAAAATATACCATTGATTAGATACATTTACGTATTACTGCCTGTCTTACTTTTAATAACCTTAACTTCTTTCTCAACAACTAGTACCGAAGTCCCCTACCGAATTAAAACCATTGTGATTGATGCCGGACATGGAGGGCATGATGGAGCAACCCGCGGATTATTCTCAAAGGAAAAAGATATTGCGCTGCAAGTTGCCTTAAAGCTTGGTAAAGCAATTGAAGCGAATTTAAAAGATGTAAAAGTCGTTCTCACCAGGTCAACTGACGTATTTGTTCCGCTTTATGAACGTATAGGGATAGCTAATAATATAAAGGCAGACTTATTTATATCGATTCATTGCAATTCCATGCCGATCAAACGGGTGATCGTAGGCTACGGAAAGGACAGTAGAGGGCGAAAAATCCCCCGGTATGCGAACCGTCAGAGTACATCGACACGCGGTACCGAGACTTTTGTTTCCGGATTTGGGCGACTTGATGAGCAGGATGTTGTGATTAGGGAGAACGAGTCCATCTTACTTGAGAAGGATTACAAGAACAATTATGAAGGATACGATCCAAAAGACCCGGAAAGTATTATTATGCTTTCACTGATGAAAAACGCCTTTCGTGAACAAAGCATAAAGCTGGCATCTTATATGCAGGACGAATATGTTCTCGCAGGTAGAACGGATAGAGGGGTAAAGGAACAAAGTCTTGCGGTCCTGGCAAAAGCCGGAATGCCTGCTGTACTAACTGAAATAGGTTTTGTTTCAAATCCGGAGGAGGAAGAATATATGAATTCAGAAGCTGGGCAAAACGAAATAGTGATTAATTTGTTAAAAGCAATCCAGACCTATAAGAAGCAAGCAGAACTCAGTGATAAATAATATTATTGTAATAAGAAATCCAAAAGTGGGTTTATAACATTATTTAAAATACCTTGGGCCCTGATAAGTTCTTGATAAACAAGTTTAAATGAAGATAACAAACGAAACCAAAGTTGGTGTATTAGCTGCAGTTGCAATTGCAATATTGATTATAGGATACAGTTTTTTGAAGGGCAATGACGTATTTTCAAGCGAAAACGAATTTTACGCCCGATATGACCGGGTCGACGGGCTGGCAATTTCCAAACCTGTTTTAGTTAACGGTTATCAAATAGGCCGGGTTTCCGACCTCACACTCCAACCAAATGGCCAGATTCTAGCTCAGTTCAAAATAGATCCTGAATACGCTATTCCTAAAAATACCATAGCAAAACTCGAAAGCACCGATTTGCTTGGGGGAAAAGCGATAGTTTTCGAGTTAGGGACCGGAAGCGATTTTGCAAAGGATGGCGACACACTTAATGCTAACATTCAGAAAAATCTGACAGATCAGATCGAGCCAATCCAAAAGAAGGCGGAGCAGATCATTGCAAGAATGGATTCAGTTCTTACATCAGTAAATGCAACATTAAGTCCTGAATTTCAGCGTAATTTTGACAGAAGCTTTGCAAGCATTGCACGGACTCTGGAAACGATGGAAGGAACGACCAAAACCGTTGACGGTTTAGTTACTTCGCAAAGTGTTAAAATTGCAGCTATAATGAGTAACCTTGAATCTATAACAGGCAATTTCAAGAATAACAACGCAAAAATTACGAATATCATGAGCAACTTTGAGAAGTTGTCTGATGATGTAGCAAAAGCAAATTTCGCTCAAACAATTGCTGAAGCTAATAAAGCTGTAGCTGATCTTCAAGTTATTGTAAATAAAGTTAATACCGGCCAGGGAACTTTGGGACAATTGATCAACGACGAGAAGATGTACAATAATCTTAACAATGCCGCGGCAAATCTGGATAAGCTTATGATCGACCTGAAAGCGAATCCAAAACGATACGTAAGTTTCTCTGTGTTTGGTGGGAAGAAAGATTGATAACGAGCCTTTAGACAATTATAAAATTCTCTGCGGGAAAGCTTCTTAATGAAACAAGGTTAGAATGAACCTGCAGTTCACCTATTTTATTGTGCCCTTAGATCTCAAAAGTCATCCCCTCTATTGCCAGAAATGTGTTGGGAAACAAAGTTTTTGCCTCTGTAAGTAAAGGGTCAAGTTCGCGATAGCGGGCTGAGAAATGACCAATTAGTAATTTCCTGGTATTTGATTTAAGCGCAACCTCCGCTGCTTGTAACGCGGTGGTATGGAAAGTCTCTTCTGCCCTCGCCAGCATATCATGAAGGAAAGTTGCTTCGTGGTACAAGGTATCTGAATCTTTAATAAAATCCAGATATTTCCAGCTGCAGATTGTATCAGAGCAGTATACATATGCCTTTGGACGGTCAGCATCGGTCGTCAGGTCTTTAGCCAGGTGAACCTTTCCTTTTTTATCTGTGAAACTCGCACCTTTCTTTATTAATTGCACCTGTTCAGTTGGTATGTTGAGCTCTTCAATTTTTTCTTTTATCATTTTCCGCAACCGTTGCTTTTCCGTAAACCGGAACCCAGTACATGGAATTCTGTGATCCAGTGGGAAACTTTCCACGACGATATCGTAGTTTTCAAAAATCTTACTGCTTTTGGATGGATTGGTAACGTTGAAATTCAAAGGGTACCTAAGAAACGTCTGCGAATGTCGGAACTGTAAATCAATTATTTCCTTTAGTTCTGGCGGACCGAATATATCCATGGGCTTTGTTCGCCCATTTAAATGAAGAGAGGATAATAGCCCAACGAGTCCCAAATAATGATCGCCATGGAGGTGGCTGATAAAAATCTGGTCAATCCGATTTGCCTTTAGGCCAAAATGTAATAACTGGTTTTGTGTGGCTTCTCCGCAATCGATAAGAATAAACTTTTCGTTAACATTAAGAAGCTGTGCGGTTGGATTTCGGTTAAAAATTGGAGTTGACGAACTGCTACCTAAAATTGTTACCTCGAATTTCATGCAGTGTGTTCATTATTCCTATTTCAATTCTCTTTTAAGCTCCTTTTCAATCTCCTCCATAAAAATAAGATCTATGGCCTCATCAACTGTGGCAACAATGGTCAATATGTTTTCCAGCTGTGAAATAGTGATAAGCCTGGCTATATTGTCATTGATCCCTGTAAGAATAAAAGTCCCTTCAGCATTTTTGCAAATACGGTGCCCAACTAACAAACTGCTTAAACCCGACGAATCAGAATATTTTACATTCGACAGATCCAGGATGATATTTCGCTGGCCCTCAGTATTAGTAAGGATTAACTCAGATTTAAGCTGGGGAGAAATCAAACTATTAAGCTTGTTTTCATTCAGCTTGATTAATACATATTTCTCGTGTTTATC
This sequence comes from Daejeonella lutea, assembly GCF_900168015.1. GTDB lineage: Bacteria > Bacteroidota > Bacteroidia > Sphingobacteriales > Sphingobacteriaceae > Daejeonella > Daejeonella lutea. The sequence goes on from NZ_FUYR01000001.1 coordinate 841,028, forward strand.
GACTGTAAATTTCATTGGATGTAGTTTGAAGCAGAACACACCTGAACAGGTTGGTACTAATTTAATTATTTATTCCGGTTTTAAGGTAATTATTAAGAGAGTCTTTTGAGCGCCTCATTAATATTTTTCTCAACCCGTGCCGCTGGATCAGAATTTTCCTGCCGGATGAACGTATCGCCTGTAATATGTTCGTAAAGTTCAATATAACGATCTGATACCGACTTTACAAATTCGGAACTCATCTTCGGGATTGCCTGGTCCTCTTTACCCTGGAAGCCATTCTCAATTAGCCATTTCCGGACAAATTCTTTTGATAATTGCCTTTGGGGCTCATTTCGCAGCTGAAGCTCTTCATAACCCTCACTATAAAAGTAACGTGACGAATCGGGTGTATGAATTTCATCTATGAGATATATCTTCCCATCAGCTTTCCCAAATTCATACTTGGTATCCACCAATATAAGCCCTCGTTCAGCAACCATCTCTGTTCCTCGCTGGAAAACGGCGCGTGTGTACTTTTCCAGTTCTAAATAATCCTCTTCCGAAACTATTCCCCTGCTGATGATCTCTTCTCTCGAAATATCTTCATCATGGCCAACAGATGCCTTCGTTGTCGGTGTAATTATCGGAACGGGAAGCTTATCATTTTCCCTAAGACCATCCGGTAGTTCCACTCCGCAAACAGAACGTCTACCTGCCTTATACTCCCTCCAGGCATGACCTGCCAAATAACCTCTTATCACCATCTCTACCTTGAATGGTTCACAAATCTTACCGATCGTCACATTTGGATCAGGAATATCAAGAACCCAGTTAGGAACGATATCAACAGTAGCCTGGAGAAATTTCGCTGCAATCTGATTTAAAACTTGACCTTTAAAAGGAATTGGTTCTGGTAAAACAACATCAAATGCTGAAATCCTGTCGGTGACGACCATAGCAAGAAATTTATCGCCGATGGTATATACATCCCTCACCTTCCCCTTGTAGAAGTTCTGTTGACCGGGGAAATTAAAATGGGTTTCTTTGATGGCACTCATGTATTTTATGCTATTATGAATTATTATTGGATATCACCGTAAGCCCTGAGGATATTTTTAACAAGCTTATGACGCACTACGTCGTCCCCGTTAAGATATATGATGTCAATCCCTTTGATGTCGCCCAGAATACGTAAGGCTGTATTTAACCCAGACTGCTGCTTTCGTGGCAAGTCAATCTGAGTTACATCACCGGTTACGATAAACTTTGCTGTAGGACCCATCCTGGTAAGGAACATTTTCAGCTGCATGTCAGTGGAATTCTGAGCCTCATCAAGAATTACAAAGCAGTTGTCGAGGGTTCGCCCACGCATAAAAGCGAGTGGTGCAATTTCTATGGTTCTGTTTTCTAAAAAAACTTTAAGCTTTTCAGCCGGGATCATATCATCCAGGGCATCATACAGTGGTCGTAAGTACGGATCAATCTTTTCTTTTAAATCCCCCGGCAGGAAGCCCAGGTTCTCACCAGCCTCAACTGCAGGTCGAGTTAATATAATCCTTTTTATTTCCTTGTTTTTCAAGGCTCTAACAGCAAGTGCTACTGCCGTATATGTTTTTCCGGTTCCGGCTGGACCAATGGCAAAGATGATGTCATTTTTGCTGATGCTGTCCACCATGCGGCGTTGATTAGCCGTACGTGCCTTGACTACAATCCCATTGGGACCGAAGACGATTGGATCACCACCTCCGCCATTTCTCGGAGAATTTGCCTCGGTTTCTGAAATTGCGGTAATTGGTGCCCCCAAAATCTGCTCAATGTCGTTAATGCTCAGGCTCTGGAATTTATCCGAATGATTCACTATCTCGGTGAACTTAAGATTGAAGTTATTGATCTCTGCTTCATCTCCCAGAACTTTCAGATCAGTTCCTCTGGCTACGAGTTTTATCTTCGGAAAATGTTTTTTTATAATCTCAAAGTTTTCATTATTGGCGCCCCAGATCACGACTGGGTTCACATTTTCTAAAGTTAGATTTAGCTCGTTCAAGTTGTGGTTATTTTTAGTTCACGGTGTTTATTTGAGATTAAAATTCAATATTTGTACCAACAATATCTATCGCAAGATTAACAATAAATATTTACATTTTAAATGGCAATAATTACTTTAACGACCGATTTGGGCTATAAAGATTTTTATCAGGCTGCCCTCAAGGGAAGTATCCTGAGCCAGCTGCCAAATGCAAATATTGTTGATATAAGTCATGATATTTCTGCCTTTAATATTCCTCAGGCAGCCTTCATTCTTAGAAATGCGTTTCACTATTTCCCAAAAGGAACTGTCCACTTAATTGGAATTGATTCTGTATTTAACGAACGGACCAGATACCTGGCATTGAAGTACCGGGAACATTATTTTGTTGGGTCCGATAACGGTATATTCTCCCTGTTATTTGAAGAAGAACCTACGGAGATTGTTGAATTAAACATTATGCAGGACTTGAAATACCTGCACTTTCCACTTTCGGATATCTTTCCCAAAGCGGCCAGTCATTTAGCAAAAGGTGGTAAGTTAAAGGACATTGGTATTCCGGTGTCCGGTGTTGAGGATCGTATGACTCTTCAACCCGTCATAGAGCGTGACATCATCCGGGGAAGCGTAATTTACATCGATTCATTCCAGAACATTATCACCAACATTACCAAAGAAATATTCACTCGTGTCCAGTTAAATCGCGACTTCACACTGTTCTTTAAAAGAAATGAATCCATTTCACAGCTGAGCTGGCACTACAATGAAGTTCCTGAGGGTGAGAAATTATGCTTATTTGGGATCAGCAATCACCTCGAAATTGCGATTAATAAGGGTAACGCCAGTGGCTTATTGGGTCTTCACCTCGGCGATATTGTCCGAATAGAATTCCAGTCGTGATAACGCGGATAGTCAAGATGACCTTCCAGTTGGAAAAAGTAAACAGTTTCAAGCAAATTTTTTCACTTACATCCAGCTTAATTAGTTCTTTTGATGGCTGCGGCGGTGTCGAGCTTTTGCAGGATGCGGGTAATGAGACGATATTTTTTACGTTGAGTAAGTGGGAAAGTGAGGCTCATTTAAATGCCTACAGATCTTCAGTTCTGTTTCAGACAACGTGGGCGAAGGTAAAACCTTTGTTTTCTGAAAAAGCCGAGGCATGGACCCTGAACTCAACAAACTGATACGATGAAACGAATTCTTACGGCGTTCATATTGGTTATATTCAACCTGAGTCTTTCAGCTCAGACCGACACTTCAGCCTATAATTCACAACGAATTAAAATAAATAAGCTTCTTGAAAACCGAAGCATGAAATTCAGCCAATATGATAACAGCCTCACGAAACGAACCGGGATTTTCGGTTTAAAAACTAAAAGGGATATGCAGGTTTCGAATGATATCCTGACTAAGATTGTGCTAACGGACAATGAAATATTTTCTGAGCTAAAAATACTCCTCGACTACAAAGATTTCGAGAAAAAAGAAGTAGAACACCGTGCTGTGACAGTAGAAGGTAGAATAGAAAGATTTCAATCAACTATAACAAAGCTTCAGCAAGAAAATGATAAGCTAAAAGACGAAAACATAAAACACTCAGCCAGCTTTGACAAGATGAAATTTTATTTAACGACATCATTAATAGCACTGGCGCTTGCTATAATTTATGCAATACGAGGTAAAAAATTACGTAAAGCTGATATCAAGCGCATCTAACTTGGCCAAATTAGGCTAATTTTGCCCCGTCATATAACTGACGAATAACTCCAAATTTTAAATGGCACGTGCTCGATTGAACAGCGGTAACGCTCAGGCTGAAGAACTACCCAAGGCTAAGATTAATAAGGAAAGTATCAGGCAGGTAATGAAGTTATTATCTTACCTTAAGCCATATCGTACAAAATTTTTTCTAGGTCTTATTTGTCTTATAGTATCCAGCGGAAGTTCATTTTTATTCCCGCTCCTGATGGGCAGGTTAATTGGCACTGGCGCACCGGCAAAGCCTACTGGTGCAATAATGCCAAGGGAAATACTTGACTCCTTCCCTACTGATATTAACACCGTAGCTCTGACACTTCTTGGAGTATTATTCGTTCAGTCAATATTCTCGTATTTCAGAATTAATTGGTTTGTAGAGGTTGCCGAAAAAGGTCTGGCAGACATTCGTCGTGACACTTATCATAAGCTTATTACCTTACCCATGAACTTCTTTTCGCAAAGGAGAGTTGGTGAATTAAATAGCAGGCTATCAGCCGATCTTTCCCAGATTCAGGACGCCATAACAACTACCCTGGCTGAGATGATCAGACAAGTGATCATATTTACAGGAGGTATAATTTTTCTTGTGCTCGTATCAGGAAAATTGACACTCATGCTGCTCGCTGTCTTACCCGTTATGGTGGTGATCGCCGTTGTTTTCGGCCGCTTTATTCGTAAGCTATCCAGAAAGGCACAAGATAAACTTGCAGAATCAAACACCATAGTGGAAGAAACACTTCAGGGAATTTCAAATGTAAAAGCATTTGTGAATGAAGCCTATGAAGTGGGAAGATACAATACGAGTATCCGGGAAGTAGTAAAAATAGCTATGCGGGGTGCGAAGTTCAGAGGAATATTTGCATCGTTTATTGTCTTTTGTTTATTTGGAACAATTGTTTCAGTAGTATGGTATGGATCCCATCTTGTTCAAGCTGGAGAAATAAGTCTTGCAAGCATGTTCACGTTTATCCTGCTTTCTACTTTTGTGGGAGCAGCGATGGGAAGCTTCCCGGAATTGTATGCGACTATGCAAAAAGCTTTCGGCGCAAGTGAGCGTGTTCTGGAAATACTTGGTGAGCAAAATGAACCAATCTCTATGCACAGAGAAAATAACAAAATCACTCAAAAGATCAACGGGGATTTACAGTTTAAAAATGTTGTTTTTGCTTATCCATCCAGAAAGGAAATTACCGTCCTGAATGGCGTTTCGTTCGAAGCCAGGCGAGGTGAGAAAGTTGCAATTATAGGTCCAAGCGGTGCTGGAAAATCAACTATTGCAGGTTTGATATTACGTTTTTACGAAGCTCAGGAAGGTAGCTTATTGTTCGACGGAAGGGAATCATCAGCTTATTCGCTGACCGATGTGAGAAACCAGGTTGCAATTGTTCCACAGGACGTTTTATTATTCGGTGGCACCATCCGCGAAAACATAGCATATGGACGTCTAAATGCTTCGGAAGAGGAAATTATTATGGCTGCAAAGCGAGCTAATGCTCATGATTTCATAGCAGGCTTCCCGGAAAGCTATAATACATTAGTTGGCGAGCGTGGGGTTAAACTATCTGGAGGGCAGCGGCAAAGGATAGCAATTGCCCGTGCACTTCTGAAAGATCCTGCCATTTTGATCCTTGACGAGGCAACGTCATCATTGGATTCTGAGTCTGAACGCCTGGTACAGGAAGCATTGGAAGAACTTATGAAAAACCGCACGTCGATAATCATTGCCCACCGATTGTCTACAATTCGTGAAGCGGACAAAATTGTTGTTCTCGAGAAAGGAAAAGTCATTGAGAGCGGCAGCCATGCGGATTTGATGAAAAATAAGGAGGGGCTTTATAGGTATTTGAGTCAGTTGCAGCTCGAAACTACTGAGAAGTAATCAGTGATCAGTGCAAAGGTACCGTAAAGTATAAAGAAGATTCTGAATGATTAATACCCGTCACTGTTTACTCGGCCTAACCACCGATTACTGTTTATCGATTACTGTCTACTGATATGAAACTAACCGTCTGGGGTGCTGCGCAACAGGTTACCGGAAGTATGCATCTTCTGGAAACCGTTAACTACAATATTCTCATTGATTGCGGTTTGGATTATGAGAAAGATACCTGGCTTGAAGAAAATGAACAGTTCCCTTTTCTTCCGTCGGAAATTGATGTCGTCATCCTCACACATGCTCACATCGATCATTCCGGAAATTTGCCAACACTGGTACGCCATGGCTTTGACGGACAAATCCTCTGCACACCACCTACCGCCGACCTTACCGAGCTTCTTTTATTAGACTCAGTGAACATTTTCTTGAACAAGCAGCGCAAGGCGCGTAAAAGCAAACGTGGTTTCAACTCCGGGCCCAAACCCCTATACCTTCAAAAACACGTGATGGAAACGGTTGATCGTTTCGTCACCATTGGCTTTAACAAGCCTTTTGCGATTACGGGAAATATAAGCCTTTCATTCGTACCCGTGGGGCATTTGCTGGGAGCGGCAGCAGCCGTATTCACTGTAAATGAAAATGGCAGCATTAAAACTGTTGCTTTTAGCGGCGATCTTGGCCGGAAAAATTATCCCGTTTTGAACGATCCGGAAGCATTACCGCAGGTAGATTACCTCGTTTGTGAATCGACCTATGGCGGACGTTGGCACAAAGCTACCAAAAGCGTTGAAGAACTGCTTACCGAAACAGTTAATGAAGCCTGTATCAAATCACCTGGGCGTTTGATCATTCCCGCATTCAGTGTTGGCCGGACCCAGGCACTTGTCTATTCGCTTAATCGCATATTTACCAAAGGATTGCTACCTCGTGTAAAGGTTTTTGTGGATAGCCCGATGGCAACTTATGCTACAGATATTTTCAGGAAACATCACCCCCTTTTGAATCAGGAAGCTCAGGATTTTTATAAGAAGCAAGGAGACGAATTTGAATTTGAAAATCTTGAATACATACAGGATATGAATGCCAGTAAGGCAATTTCAAATTATTACGAACCTTGTATAATCATTTCTTCAGCTGGAATGCTCGAGGGCGGACGTATTCAGGACCATCTATATTACAACATCTCAAATTACTATTGCACCATCCTTTTTATCGGTTATTGTGCAAAGGGTACTCTGGGAAATCGTTTGCTACGTGGAGACCCAATTGTAAATATAAGGCACAGGGAGTTATCGGTCTACGCTACAATTAAACAGACTGATTTATTTAGTGGCCATGGTGATCACAATGACCTGATGAACTTCGTGAAGCACCAACAACCCTCAAGCTTAAAAAAAGTATTTCTTGTACATGGCGAAATATCTTCTATGGAAAGCTTTAGACAGTCATTACATGAAGAAGGATATTCTGCGGAAATAGCAGTTAAAGGTGAAACTTACTTACTAGATTAGACCTGATTGATCTTGTGTATCAACAAACCTGCCTGGAATTTGGGTTCAAACCAGGTGGATTTAGGTGGCATCACCCCTCCCTGATCTGCTACCTTTATCAGTTGTTCAATCGAGGTAGCGAATAAAGTAAACGCGACAGCATATTCACCATTATCAACCTGGGCTTCAATGACATCTGGTGCTACAAGCCCCCCTACGAAACTTATCCTTGGGTCGACCCTTGAGTCTTCAATCTCTAAAATATCGTGGAATACTAATTCCTGGAGTATGCTAACGTCCAAATCAGAAACAGCATTTGACTGATCGTTCTTTGCAGTCTTTAGTGTTAGTTTGTACCATTGCCGCGAAATGTACATCCCAAATTTATGCAGTCTTTCAGGCATGATAGCACAATTACTGCGCTCCAGTTCAAAATGTTTGCCCAGAGTTTCAATAAACTCAGTGCTTGTCAGTCCATTTAAATCTTTGCCCATACGGTGAAAGGGATAGATCTTCAACTGGTTTGAAGCCATGTACACTGTTGTAAAGAAATTGAACTCTTCGGTTCGAGAATACCCAGGCTTAAATTGACGTTGCTTCAGTGCCGAAAGGGATGCTGCTGCCGCCCTGTGATGGCCGTCGGCGATATAAGCTGATGGCAATTTTTTGAATTCATCAACAATAGTTTGAATATTGTGACTATCATCGGTCCTCCACAATTCATGAAGGGAATCGTTTTTACTGAAGGAAAGATCAGGAAGACCCTGGCAAATTTGATCGATAACACGATCAATTTCCGCAACAGGTTTGTAGGTAATGAGAACTGGATTAGCGTCTATGCCTGTTTGCTGAAGGTAATCAATAAGGACAGCTTCCCGATCAGGCTTAGTCAGCTCATGTTTCTTTATGGTATTATCCAGACAGTCATCTACCGATGTAATTGTCCAAATGCCGGTCTGAGTTTTCCCATCTTTTGAGATTCGATAAACATAGACTGACGGTTTTACATCCTGTATTAATACGCCGTTCTCGATAAATTCCTCGAAATTTTCGTTTATTTTCTTAAAGGCAAGTTCGTTCTTGGATCCCCTTAAAAAAAGATTATCCAGCTTCGGAACCAACATATTCACGTAAGAATACGGATTCTCCTGCCGGATAATCTTAGCCTCATCAAGGCTTAAATTCTCAACATCTAAAACAACCTTTCCTGCATAGTCAGGGTTTGGCCGGATTCCATAAAAGGGTTTGATCGTTGGCATTTTATTTCAATGGCTGATTCAAACCTACAATGAACTAAACCTTAATGGTTTTGAAAAAATCGATGATCAGGTTAGCCAGTTCGGTACCAATTCTTTCCTGAGCTTCGTTTGTTGATGCGCCAATATGCGGGGTTAAGGAAACTTTAGGATGAGAAAGCAGGTCCTGACGAGGATTAGGTTCATTGTCGAAAACATCCAATCCGGCAAATGCAACCTTTCCTGAATTTAAGGCTTCAATTAGAGCTTCTTCGTCTATAGTACCCCCTCGTGAGCAATTCACAATTCCAACACCATCCTTCATGCTATCAAATTCTTCTTTACCTAGAACAGGCTTCTCACAGAATGGAACATGTAAACTGATAAAATCAGATTCTTTAATAACTTGATCAATATTCAGCGCTTTTATTGGACAGGTTACTGTAATGTTTCCTGCAAGCTGAATATCAAGCTCTGCCGGAACTTCAAAGAGATCATAAGCGAGAACCTCCATTCCAAGTCCAAGAGCTACGCGGGCAGTCTCACGACCAATTCTGCCAAATCCGATTATACCTATTCTCTTGCCCCGAAGTTCAACACCTTTCGCATAGGCTTTTTTAAGATCATTGAATTTTGAATTTCCTTCAGCAGGCATTTTACGATTTGCATCCTGCAAAAAGCGTATTCCTGTAAATAAATGTGCAAATACAAGCTCTGCAACCGAAAGTGAAGATGCCGCAGGTGTATTTACAACTGCAATCCCCTTTCCTTTTGCATAATCGACATCAATATTGTCCATCCCAACTCCACCCCTGCCTATTAACTTTATGTTAGGACATGCGTCAATAAGATCCTGGCGGAGTTTTGTTGCACTTCGGACAGTAATACCATCATATCTCTTTAAGCCTTCAAATAATTCAGCCTGGGGAATGTGATCAGTGTCTACCTGAAACCCAGCTTTTTCTAACAATTGTTTACCTATTGGGTCGATGCCATCATTGGCGAGTATTCGAAACATAATAATTATAGTAAATTGAAATTATCTAATGGTCAATTTGTGCATTTAATACCAAAGGACTGAACATCAGTCCGAACAGCTTAATTGCGATGTTTTTCTTCAAAATCCTGCATGGCGTCAATCAAAGCATGTACGCTTGTTATTGGCAAGGCATTGTACATCGATGCGCGGAATCCTCCAACACTTCTATGTCCTTTGATTCCAATGATCTCTCTGTCTTCTGCAAATTTTAGAAATGGTTTTTCAAGCTCAGGATTCTCCATCACGAAACATATATTCATTCGCGATCTGTCCTCAACATTACATGTGCCTTTGAACAATGGATTACGGTCGATTTCCTTATACAAAGCTTCGGCTTTAGCTAAATTCTCTCTTTCAATATCAGCAATGCCGCCTTTTGATTTTAACCAGCGAAGATTTAACATGGCTACATATATTGCGAAAACGGGCGGGGTATTATACATCGACCCGCCTTCTATCTGAACCTGGTAATCAAGCATAGAACCTAACTTGCGGCCCGATTTACCTAAAATGCTGTCCTTAACAATTACAACTGTCAAACCCGCTGGTCCAATATTTTTTTGTGCACCGGCATAAATGAGTGAAAAGTCCGCTACATTAACAACCCGGCTCATTATATCTGATGACATATCGCAAACAACCGGAACTTCTGTGTGCGGCGTTTCGAAAAGCTCTGTCCCGTAAATTGTATTATTTGACGTGTAATGAAAGTAAGCTGAATCAGCGGGGATCGTAAAATCTTTAGGTATATATGTATAGTTGGCTTCTTTAGAGCTAGCAACAATGTTTACGTTTCCAACTATCTTAGCTTCCTTAAGTGCTTTGCTGGCCCACACGCCAGTATCTAAATAGCTTGCTGTTTGTCCGTCTGCTAGTAAATTCATTGGCACCATTGAAAACTGCATGGATGCACCTCCCTGTAATAAAACTACCGAATAACCTTCCGGAACATTCATAAGTTCCTTTATAAGCCGGATCGTCTCGTCAACTACTTGTTCAAACTCAGGTGTACGGTGGGATATTTCTAAAATAGATAAACCGGTACCATTGAATTCTAGTACGGCTTGAGATGCCTGTTTAAAAACTTCCTGAGGTAAAATGCAGGGACCTGCACCAAAATTGTGTGTCATGATTTAAGGATTTGTTGCCCAAAAGTAGCAGAATATTTTGACACATTCTACCTTTTCAGGCCCCTATATTGCAAATCGTGACAATATTCTAACGGGTTTTAAGACGTGCGATAATTCGAAAATTAAATTTCCTGAAGGTTAAGTAATTCGGTACAGCATATTGCACTGCGCCGACATCTTTTAGCCAAAGATAAGATGCCGTATTCTTGTTATTCAGAAGATTAAATATTTCTGCGTGTGCACTCAAAGACTGAAAATATTTTTTAATGAACGGCAGTATTTTCCTGCTATCAGGATCAGCAAAATCTTTAGAGAACCCGATATCAGCTCTTTTATAGGGAGGGATCTTGAAGACATCCTCATAGCGCTGTGATCCGGACGGACCCGTTGGTAGTGCAGATGCAAATAATAAGTTCAAATGGACCTTATAAGTCGGATTTTGCAGCAATCGATCCTGGAAAAGAATACCCAAGTTAACGCGTTGATCTGATGGCCTTTTCAAATATCCGGGCCTGACAATGTTATTTGGGAGCCCCGAACCTCCGGTGATAAAATACCAGTCATCCTTGATATCCTCTTCAGTCTTCATTAACGACAAACGAAATGTCGATTCGAGATCTTTGGCAAAATTGCCACTAAGACTCAGGTCAACACCAGCTGCATAACCCTTCGACTCCTGATCTGCAAAATATCTGACTTTTAGGTCCTCAGTTTTATAAGGTGTAAGCCGGGTTAAAAATTTATAATATATTTCCGAACTGAACTTTAATCGTGTGCCTAAACCATCAAATTTACGATCGATACCACTCAGAAGCTGATAGGACTGTTGCGACAAAGCGTTGGGATTGATACTCCCGTTAAAGTTCCTTAATTCCCGATAGTAGGGCGCCTGAGAGTAAGATCCCGCCGAAAACCGCAACAAAAGTCCATCACTGTTATCCGGATAATACATTAATGAGAATCGTGGACTGATTAACAATTCACGGGTAAATGAATTGAGGTTTGCTCGTACGCCAACAGCGAAAGTGAGGTAAGGACTGATACTAACCGTGTTCTGAAAAAAACCATTGATTCTCCGAATAGTCACGTCATTCTGCTGAGTAATCACATCAGAATAGCGCCAGTTGGCCGAAGGAGGTCTGGAATAAGCTGTCGAATCCAGACCAATATATTCCTCAATATCATCATTTATCTGGTCGTGCTGCAGCCTAATTCCCAGTTCCAAGAACGATTTTTTATACTGCTTATAACTTCTCAGCTCCGTATTATAAATTAAAGTATTAAGCTTGTTTTTTGCAAAATCGTATTGTGAGCCCCGGCCCAGCAAACTCCCTCCATTACCTGGGCTAAGGCCATCCCTTTCGTCGAATGTGTACCACCCTAATAGATCTGTATTCTCATGTTCATCAATACCTGTAATTGAGCTGATCCATTTTATGCTCGCGCTATTTGAAAAGTTATAAGCGAATGTGACGGCGCCAATGGCCGACTTAAATTCAGTCGTCTCTACTCCATCATAGTTGACAAATAGCTTCAATACCTCATCAGAGGTACCAAACTCGGTTTCCCGCTGTCCGGGCACAACATTCAGCTCTCCCCTGTTGTAATTACCAAATAGAGAAACATTTAATTTAGGGGTAAAATTCTGACGATACAGTAATTGATAATCCGAAAATTTCGAACTGTAATTGCCGGCTAAATTTTGTCGTTCCAGGAGATCTTGATTTTTTTTGATCCTGACCCCGGCGAGAATATAGCTGTTTTTGAGAGGTACTTTTAGTGTTGCTGAGCTCCCTAAAAGGCTTGCCGAAGCTTCTAACGAGAGGGAGTCGGGACGGGAATATCGAACATCGAGCACAGACGAAAGTTTATCCCCGTATCGCGCTTCAAATCCACCTGCTGAAAATTTCACGTGTGTTGCCATATCGGGGTTTACAAAACCTAGACTTTCTTGTTGCCCTTTGCTCACAGATAAGGGTCGAAAAATCTCAATATCATTCAGATAAAGTAGATTCTCATCAAAGTTACCCCCGCGAACTGAGTACTGCGAGCTCAATTCATTATTAGCGGAAACACCGGGCATATTCTTGATCAGGTTTTCAAAGCTCCCGGATGCACTAGGATAAGCGCTAAACTTATCGGGTTCAATTATTTTAAAATTACTTCCGCTAAATTTCTCAGTTATATTTATCTCATCAAGCGATTGTACCTCGGGAACTAATTCAACATCCTGGACATTTTCACGCATTGGTAGCAAGCCGAGGTCCAGTGTGAGTGTTTTATAACCTAAGCGACTGAAAGATAGGGTGATATTTACAGGAACGGGATTTATTAGATATTCGCCATCACGATCCGTTTGTGTGATATATTTTGACCCCTTGACTTGAACGGTAACGCCACTAAGCAGTTCTCCCTTTGATGAACGTACAATGCCTTTGATAGATGTAACATCCTGGGCGTGAGCAACAGTTGACCACAGGAAAGTACTGATGAGTAAAAAACAGCAAAGCGCAGCTGTCGGAAAGAAATACCAATGACAGAAATTTCCAGTACGCTTCAAATCAGGTTAGGCAGTTAATATATCCGAATTTAATCGTTTTAATTCAGATATTGCCAGCGACGGATCCTCCGCTGCAAATACAGCGTTGCCGGCAACAAGAACATTGGCTCCTGCTTTCAAAAGCGCAAGGGCATTCTGGGGTCCAACTCCCCCATCAATTTCGATGATGAGCTCATTGTTTCGGCCAGTTGCCAGATATCTAAGAGCCTTAATTTTCTTATAGGTATGTTCAATAAACTGCTGGCCACCAAATCCCGGATTAACTGACATCAGGCAAACCAAATCAATATCTTGTATAATATCCTCCAATACATTTATTGGAGTATGAGGATTTATAGCAACTCCTGCTCTGCATCCAAGATCTTTAATGGCTCTTAAAGTTCGGTGAAGATGGGTGCATGCTTCATAATGCACAGTTATATTCGCAGCTCCCGAATTTTTAAAATCCTGAAGGTATCGGTCGGGATCGACGATCATTAAATGTACATCTAAAGGTTTTTTAGCATGTTTATTAATGGCGTTCAAAACAGGGAAACCGAACGAAATATTGGGAACAAAAACCCCATCCATAATATCGATGTGAAACCAATCAGCTTCACTTTGATTGATCATTATTATATCCCTTTCAAGATTAGCAAAATCTGCTGAAAGGACAGATGGGGCGATTAGGTGATTCATGGATCAAATTTACAATTTTGAAAGAGATTTTGAGGCGTTTTGGCGCTGGGAAATATAAAAGCCACCAGCTTATAAAAAAAAAGCCTGACCAGATTGCTCTGGACAGGCTTCTAAATATCACCTTAAAATTATGCTTCAGCAGGCTTGGTTTCTTCTGGTCTTGGAGGACGAGGAAGCAATGCTTTACGGGAAAGCTTTAATTTTCCTTGTTTGTCCACGTCCAAAAGTTTAACCTGAACTATATCACCTACATTGAGAACACCATCCATTGTCTCGTGACGGGTCCAGTCAATCTCCGAAATATGAAGAAGACCGTCTTTACCTGGCATAATCTCAACGAATGCACCGAAAGGCATAATGGTTTTAACTTTACCTTCGTATACTTCGCCAACTTCCGGCCTTGCAGCAATGGCTCTGATACGGCTAACTGCCTTATCGATAGCTTCTTTGTTATCAGCAAAGATCTGTACAATACCTTGATTGTCTTTTTCCTCGATCGCTATCGTTGCGCCTGTTTCACGTTGCATTTCCTGAATGATCTTACCACCAGGGCCGATAACAGCACCAATAAATTCTTTATCAATTTTCAGGGTAACAATACGCGGTGCATGTGGTTTGTAATCCTCACGAGGAACGGAAATAGTTTTCTTCATTTCGTTAAGGATATGAAGGCGTGCTTCACCTGCTTGCTTTAACGCTGCAGTTAATACTTCCCACTTTAAGCCATTGATCTTCAAGTCCATCTGACAAGCTACAATACCAGCTTCTGTACCGGTAACCTTGAAGTCCATATCTCCTAAATGATCTTCATCACCCAGAATATCACTTAAGATCGCATACTTTCCCGTTTTCTCATCAGTGATCAATCCCATAGCGATTCCCGAAACAGGAGCCTTGATCTTTACACCGGCATCCATCAGCGCAAGAGTACCTGCACAAACTGTAGCCATTGAAGATGAACCGTTTGATTCAAGAATATCAGAAACGATACGAATAGTATAAGGATTATCATCTACAGGGATAACTTTCTTTAACGAACGCATAGCCAGGTTACCATGACCAATTTCACGACGGCCGGCTCCACGGTTTGGACGAACTTCACCGGTTGAGAAACCAGGGAAATTATAGTGTAAAAGGAATTTTTGATAACCATTGAAGAATGCTCCATCGATCATCTGCTCATCAGATTTAGCACCTAAGGTAACAGTAGTTAATGATTGTGTTTCTCCCCTGGTGAATACCGCTGATCCGTGAGCAGATGGCAGGTAGCCGATTTCACTCCAGATCGGACGGACAGTACGGGCATCACGGCCGTCAAGACGAATTCCTTCATCAAGGACAAGGTTACGGATCGCATCATATTGAACATCGTGGAAATATTTCTTCGCAAGGAATCCGGTTGTATCATCAAGATCTTCACCTAAAGTTCCAATGAATTCCATTAGGATGGCACCGAAGGCATCTCCTCTTTCATGCTTTGCAGAATTAGATTTAGCAATTGCATAAACCTTATCATATGTAGCATCGTAAACTTTCTTTTTCAGCTCCTCATCATGTGACTCATGGCTATACTCGCGTTTTTTAGTTTTTCCAACCATTTCAGCAAGTTCTTTCTGAGCCTGAACCTGGATCACGATCGCTTTGTGAGCAAATTCAATTGCAGCAACCATATCTTCTTCAGAAATCTCATCAGCCTCGCCTTCCACCATTACGATATCGTGCTCAGTACCTGCTACCAGGAAATCGATTGTTGCTCTTTCTAAATCACTCAGATAAGGATTTATAACAAATTTACCGTCAATACGTGCAACACGCACTTCTGAGATTGGACCATTAAATGGAATATCAGATACAGCAATCGCAGCAGAAGCTGCAAGTCCTGCAAGGCAGTCAGGCATAATATTTTTATCGGCTGAGATCAAAGAGATCATTACCTGAGTATCAGAATGATAATCATCCGGGAACATCGGACGTAGGGCACGGTCAACTAAACGGGAAATAAGAACTTCATAATCAGAAAGTCTTGCCTCACGGCGTAAAAAACCGCCTGGTATACGTCCTGTAGACGCATATTTTTCCTGGTAATCAACAGATAATGGTAAAAAATCTGTACCTGGTTTAGCGCCTATTGTCGAAACAACAGTTGCAAGGAGCATCGTATCTCCCATTTTCACTACTACTGAACCATCAGCCTGTTTAGCTAACTTACCAGTTTCGATCTCGATCATACGGCCATCGCCCAGATCAAATGATTTTTTTATCGCGTTATAACTCATTGGTTTATAGCGGTGTACTTTTCCTCTTTAGAGCACACCTTCTTTTATATTGGTTTAATTCTAATAAAGTAAAAAAGCCATCCCCAAAAAAGGATGGCTTCGCAATGTTTTGCTAAGATTATTTTATAATATCTCTTAACTCTAATGCTTTGATAATAGCACGATACCTGTTTATATCTTTCTTGTAAAGATATGCCAGCAGGGCGCGGCGTTTACCAACTAATTTCTGAAGAGATAATTGTGTAGAAAAATCCTTCTTGTTTTTCTTCAAATGCCCGGTTAGGTGAGCAATACGTGAAGTGAATAATGCCACTTGTCCTTCTGCAGAACCAGTGTCTGTAGCACCTTTTCCGTGCTTGGCAAAAATTTCTGCCTTGTACTCTGTACTTAAATACATTACTTGAATAATATTAAAGCGATTATAAATTTTGTTAATTGGATGCAAAGATAGGTTTTGGGGATGGGATTTGCAAGTGTGATTTGAACTGCTTGCCAGCTGCCAGTTATCAGTTACCCGGCTGGATCTATTGCAAGCGACATAGGTGGCAGTCATCAGCTTGAATGTAAGCTTTAAAATACTACCTCTTTATTAACGGCCCTCTTTTACACCCAACCTGGTAACCGACAATGGGTAACCATTTACCGAAAGCTCACACGTTGGAATTCCCAATAAATTCCCGATTTTCGTCCTCTATGGAAACTCCCCGCAAATACAGTTCCTTCAAAACCCAATTCAAGGTCCGTCCTGACGATATCGACATGTTTAACCACGTACATAACAGTACCTATTTCGACTATGTCCTGGCAGCCCGTTACGAACAAATGGAAGTATTCTATAAAATGCCCATGGAAACCTTTCTCGAACAGGGTTATGGCTGGGTTGTTCGCACTGCGCATGTCGACTACAAGAGGCCCCTGGGATTGGGAGATATCTTTACTGTAGAAACGGGCATCGAAACAATTAATCCCAAAGGCTGCCGGGTTAAATTTGAAATCGTCAACCTTAAAACTGCAAAAGTGTCGTGTGATGGCTGGTTCGATTACGTCATGATCGACACTAATACCGGAAAGGGCGTTAAGGTGTCTGAAGACATGATCGCACAATATTCCATTTAGTAATCAGTGGCTACGCCAAGTAAGCAATAATCAGTGGCTGCGCCAAGTAATCGGTATTAGATATTGATCGATTGAAAACCCTTTACCAGGTACGGTACGTTCGCACTGATTACTGATTACTGATTACTGATTACTTTTCTAGGGCTTTCTCAATCAACTCACCATAAAACTCACCAATATTCATCCCTGCCGCTTTCACCTGCTGCGGAATAAAACTTTGTGCGGTCTGCCCTGGTATAGTATTGATCTCAACGAAGTAAAAATTACTGGTTTCTGCCTGCAGGAAATAGTCAATCCGGACCATACCCCTGCAATTCAACTTGATATAAACATCCTTCACAATCCGTTCAACATTTGATTTTTCTTCATTTGTCATTCGGCCAGGAGTGATTTCCTCGGTTGCACCGGGAGTGTACTTAGCTTCAAAATCAAAAAAGTCATTCGAAGGTATTACTTCAGTAGCGGGAAGAACCGCAATTCCGTCTTTTCCATTGTAAACACCAACTGAAAATTCTCTTCCTTGAATAAACTCCTCCACAAGAACCTGTGTGTCTTCGTTGAACGCTTTTTCAAGGGCGCCTGGCAATTCTTCAGCGGCTGTAACCTTGCTCATTCCAATACTGCTTCCTCCGCTATTAGGCTTAATAAATAAGGGAAGGCTCAAAGAACTCAATAATTGCCCGGAGGTATTTTTAGAATTTCCAAAAAGCT
The DNA here is from genome assembly GCF_900168015.1 of Daejeonella lutea. Classification (GTDB taxonomy): domain Bacteria; phylum Bacteroidota; class Bacteroidia; order Sphingobacteriales; family Sphingobacteriaceae; genus Daejeonella; species Daejeonella lutea. Next base: position 858,905 of record NZ_FUYR01000001.1, read on the forward strand.
GAACTGATTTGGCCACATGAAGTCCCTGAATTCCATCTACTACGGCTTTTGTGTATCCCTTATTCATAGTGATCGATGAGGTTAATGCATCGCAGCTTGTATAAGGAATTCCCAGCAAGTCAAAATATCCCTGCAGCTTTCCATCCTCACCCGGCGATCCGTGCAGCATTATAAATACAGCATCAAAGGTTATCTTCTTATCTCCTATTTTGATACTAAAATCATTTCGGTCAATCGGGTGCTTTATCGATTTTTTGTCCTCGTAATACCACTCATCTTTAAGGATTACGATTTTAAAAACGTCATATTTTTTGCTATCTAATTGCGACTCTACGAATGCAGAACTCTTAAAGGATACAACGGACTCTCCTGTAAATCCACCAGTTACTAAAGCTATAATCTTGTTCATTGGCCCAAATATATTGTTAAAAAACAATTGGACTATAAGCGGGCTTAATTTTTATCTTCGGTAATTGCTGAATTTTGAATTATTTTTGGGTGCTAATTGCTGTTTTGCTAATAGCCTGTTAATCCGAAACGAATCAGATTAAATTAAGCCAGCTTATTAATGAGTAAATTTTTAGATTACTTAAAAACTAAAACATTCCGCAAGAATCTGATCATTGCAACGGTATCAATCATTTCTTTTTTGTTGGTTATTTTTTACAGTCTCGGGTTTTACACCCATCACGGGGAAGGGATGCCGGTACCAAAACTGAAAGGCTTATCAATTGAACGCGCAATTGAACTTCTCGAAGCCGAGGGGCTTAGATATCAGATTAATGATTCCGTTTACCTGATTGATAAACAGCCCGGAATTGTTGTGGAACAGGATCCGGATCCCAATACCAATGTTAAAGCTAACCGGACAATTTACCTTATTATTACGAGGGATGCTCCCAATATTAAATTTCCGGATATCGCGGGTAAAACCTTCCTCGAAGTCCGGTCAATACTCAATAATTACCAGCTAAAAGTCGGCGATACCACTTATGTGTCTGATGTGGCAAGAGATGTCGTCATTAGTTCATCATTTGGTGGAAATACGATTACTAGGGGGGCACAAATTCCCAAAGGCTCAAGAGTAGACCTCGTGCTGGGAGACGGATTGGGCGCTAGTGAGGTTGATATTCCAAATTTGTTAGGCCTAACATTAAGTGAGATCAAGTTCCCTTTAGGTCAGGCTTCTTTGGTCTTAGGTAGCGTAACGTACGAAGGTACAATCCGGGATTCAACAAATGCAAAAGTCATAAAGCAGTTTCCGGCGCTTAGCGATACCCTGAATAAAATAAGCATGGGTACGCCAATAGATGTAGTATTAAGCAACCAGGAATAATACGATGGATATTTCGGCGGCCGAGTTCAACTTACGTTATAAGGATGATGACACGTTAAAAGTTATCGATGTACGTGAACCCCTGGAATTCCAAACCTTTAATGTCGGCGGTGAAAATATTCCGCTTGGTAGCCTTATCAGGGATGTTGAGGAACTTGACTTTTACAAAGATGAGGAAATAGTAGTGATCTGTCAGCGCAGAAGCGAGACTGCAAAAAGGTTATTAGCACAAAATGGATATACAAACGTTAGGAATTTAACTGGAGGTTTACTGGCTATCCAGAAACTCAACTCAAAATCATTTACTTAATAGAATGACTACAAAACAAAATAGCCCATTAAGTTTCAAAACTAAAGTATTCATTGCTTTAGGCATATTGTTCGTGATTATGCTGGCCGGAACAGCATTTAACTATTACATGAAGTACTTCGGGCCGAACGTAACCGATAATTCGGAATACCTCTACATTAAAACAGGCTCAAACTTTGATGATGTTTATGAAACTATCAGAAAAGATGAAATGGTGAAGGATAGTATCTCTTTTCTGAATGCTGCAAATAATATGGATTATCCCGGCACGGTAAAACCAGGAAGATACAGGCTGAAACAAGGAATGAGCAACCGGGCATTCATAAATATGCTCAAGGCCGGGAATCAGGAGCCCGTCAAAATTTCATTTCAGAACGTGAGGCTTAAACAAACCCTGGCTGGGATGGTTGCCAAAAAGCTGGAAACCGATTCTGCATCCATTGGAAGCTTGCTGGATTCTGCATCATTTGTTGAAAAATATGGATTTAATAAGGATAACGTTTATACAATGTTCATCCCCAACTCGTATGAACTGTATTGGAACACTTCCGCAGAGAAGTTTTTCATAAGAATGCATGATGAGTATCAGAAATTTTGGACTGCCGAGCGTAAATCTAAAGCTGATAAAATTGGCCTTACTCCTATCAAAGTCAGCATTCTTGCCTCAATCGTCGACGGTGAGGCATTAAAGGATAAAGAAATGCCGATAATTGCCGGACTCTACATGAATAGGTTAAAGAAAGGTATGAAGCTTGAAGCAGATCCTACCGTAATTTTCGCTGCAAACGATTTTACTATCAGACGGGTGCTCAACAAGCATCTGCGCATCAGTTCACCTTACAATACGTATATGTATACTGGCCTTCCTCCCGGCCCGATAAATATGCCAAGCATCAATGCGATTGACGCAGTTTTAAATTATGCTACCCACGACTACATTTATATGTGTGCGAAGGAAGATTTCTCGGGTTATCACAATTTCGCTAAAACTATGGCTGAGCATTCAATAAACGCCAGGAAGTTTCAGCAGGCTCTGAATGCACGAAACATCAGGAAGTAATGTTTGTTCACTCAACTAAGATTCGCGTTCGTTATGCTGATACAGACCAGATGGGTTATATGTATTATGGCAATTACGCAGAATTTTATGAAGTGGGTCGGGTTGAAATGCTTAGAAGCCTTGGACTGACTTACAGATCCATGGAAGAATCCGGAATAATCATGCCCGTAACAGAGTTAAAATGCAAGTATATTAAGCCTGCATTATACGACGAAGAGATCACGGTCAAAGTAACGATGGAGACTATGCCTTCTGTAAGGATCCATTTTCGTTATGAATTGTTCAATGAAAAGGAAGAATTAATAAATACTGGCGAAACCATGCTTGTATTCATCAATCAGGAAAGAAACAGGCCCTGCCTGCCGCCTTCGGATTTCATGGAAAAGCTCAATGTACATTTTAATTAAGAACGATGCTCTGGCTGCATAAAATCCTTTTAAATTTCAAACCTTATCATCTGCTTATCGAGTGGACAAAGGTTATGATATTACCCGGATTTAGTCCCCTGCCAGTTTATACTGTTGCAAGTTTCTTTTTCCAGGAGATCGGAAAGGATGAGCTGATAAATAAAGCATCTTCATTGGCTTATAATTTTATGCTGGCGATATTTCCGGCCATCATATTCTTGTTTACACTTATTCCATATATCCCGGTAGCTGGCTTCCAGAATTCTTTGATGGAGTTAATAGCTCTTGTGTTACCACTGGAAGCCTATGAAGCGGTCAAAACAACCTTATTGGATATCGTAAGTAACCAGAACTCCAAACTCCTCTCCTTCGGTTTTTTTCTGGCCTTATTTTTTGCAACAAATGGTGTAAATACGCTGATGCAAGCCTTTAACAAATCCTCTCTGCTCATAGAAACCCGTCCATGGTTCAAACAAAGACTTGTAGCACTTTATCTCACGGTTCTCATCTCATTTGCTCTGATCTTCGGTCTGATCATCATGACGATTGGTGAATATATTTTCGGGATCCTGAAAACTGAGCTCCGTTTTAAGGATTCGTTTTGGCTCTACGTGGTTAATGCGGGTCGCTGGTTCATTCTTGTCGTAGTATATTTTGTTACCATTTCGCTATTGTATCGCTACGGCCCGGCACATCCTAAGAAATGGAAGTTCTTTAGTGCAGGTTCCTGGATGGCAACAATCCTGGCCGTCCTCACCTTCTGGGGGTTTTCATTCTACATCAACAACTTTGGTAACTACAATAAACTTTACGGATCAATTGGAACACTTATCGTTTTGATGATCTGGCTTTATCTTAACTCACTTATCATATTAGTCGGTTTTGAGCTAAATGCAAGCATCGACCTTTCTAAAAGAAGTATTCGTATTGTAAAGCCTAAATTCAATACTTTCAAATCTCCTGTGGTTGAGGAGAAACTGGAGAGTAAAAGTTAGCAAAAGGTAATCGGTATCGGTAATCAGTGCTGGGTGGATAGGTATTGGGATTATCGTGAAATAGAAAAAGCCTGATAAGTTTATCAGGCTTTTTGGCAGGTCTCCTTCGCAACTTAAACGGACTGCGTCCGATGAAAGTCGCTTGGGCGACTGAAAGCGGAGAGCTAGGGATTCGAACCCCAGGAACCTTTAACAGTTCAACAGTTTTCAAGACTGCCGCAATCGACCACTCTGCCAGCTCTCCGGGGGCAAAAGTACAAACTCCGGCTTAATCTGCAAACAAAAAACTCAGATTTTGGATTTATACCGCTAACTCACAGACAATGAATAGGAAAAATTATAAACCCACTGGTTTAAAAAGTTTTTTCATCAGCCGATGGACCGTAGATAGAAATAACATAGAGCCTGGGGAAATAGTTTACCAGTTGAATTACTCTGGGTCAGCTTTAGCAGGTCACCATCGTGTCATAATGAAATAATCCATAGCTGCTCTAAGACCAGACTGTCGTTTTCTGCGTAAGTAGTCTAAACTAAAGCTCTATGAAGAAGCTCATCTTTTATTTGTCTGTTATGGGACTCTTTATCGCCTGGACGTATGATCAAATAGGCGGCGGGTCATTTACGAGCTTTCCCGCGCCAGCCAAAGGTGAAGATGTCGCCACATTTGCAGGCGGATGTTTTTGGGCCATGGAAGAAGCAATGTCAGAGTTGAATGGCGTTAACCAGGTCGTTTCAGGATATGCGGGCGGTACTGTCAAAAACCCGACTTACGAGCAGGTTTGTTCCCGTACCACGGGACATGCAGAATCCGTGCAGATTTACTACAATCCTAAGGTAATAAGTTATGCAACTTTAGTTGAAGCTTTTTTTTATGCACATGATCCGACTACATTAAACCGGCAGGGCCCGGACGTTGGTGACGACTATCGCTCTGCAGTATTTTACAGGACTCCCACAGAGCGACAGATAGTGGAAGATATAATAAGGAAAGTTACGATATCGGGTCATTACAAAAATGCAATTGTAACTCAGATCGAACCCTTTAAAGAAATTTATCCCGCAGAGAAATACCATCAGGATTACTTTAAGAATCATCCTGACAAACCATATATCCGCAAGGTATCCTTGCCTAAAGTGATGAAAATGAGAAAGGAAATGAGTGGTAGACTGAAACCTGAATTCAGGATTTAAAAAAGCATAATATTGTATTAACTTGTTCAAGGACTAAATTTAAATAATGAAAAATATCAAATTAATATTGTACACCCTCGCTATCTTTTCAGTTTTCGCGGTTGCGTGTCAGCAAAAGCAGGTAAATACGAATGCTGTACAGGACAGCAATTTTGTGCCGGGTGTCGACAGCAATGGGTACAATAAACTCACTGCCGAACAGGAAGCTGTTATCGTCCATAAAGGAACAGAAAGACCTTACAGCGGAGAATACGTTAAAGACATGGGCGAAGGATTATATGTTTGCGCAAGATGTAATGAAGCATTGTATACTTCAAAAACCAAGTTTGACGGACATTGCGGCTGGCCAAGTTTTGATGAAGAGATTGAAGGTAAAGTAAAACGTCTTCCCGACCCCGATGGTATGCGTACAGAGATCCAGTGTGTAAACTGCGGCGCCCACCTGGGCCATGTTTTCGTAGGTGAAGGGTTTACCGCAAAAAACACCCGGCATTGTGTTAATTCCATTTCATTAAAATTTATCCCGGCGGCAGAAGTTAAACGCAAAAATCAATCGTAATGAAAATTAAGAAGATCATATTTGTATTGTGCATAAGCGTAATTAGCACAATGGCTTATTCTCAAAAGAAGCCGGTATTAAAGAAAGCCACATTCGGCATGGGATGTTTCTGGTGCACAGAGGCCGTGTTTCAGCGTATCAAAGGCGTAACAAAAGTTGAATCAGGGTACATGGGAGGAAAGGTTAAAAATCCAACTTACGAACAGGTAACAACGGGAAAAACCGGACATGCGGAGGTTTCTCAAATTACTTTTGATCCGGCAAAAATATCATATGCCGATCTCCTGGAAGTTTTCTGGAAAATGCACGACCCCACAACCCTTAATCGTCAGGGTGCTGATGTAGGAACTCAATATCGTTCGGCTATTTTTTATCATGATGTGCAGCAAAAAGCTGAGGCTGAAAAATACAAGGCCGAAATCGCTAAAGCGAAAGTGTACCCAAATCCAATAGTCACGCAAATCGTTCCGGGGCAGGTTTTCTACAAAGCCGAAGATTATCACCAAAATTATTATAATCTGAACGGCCGGGAGCCATATTGCCGCTTAGTTATTCTCCCTAAAGTCGAGAAACTTGAAAAAGTATTTAAGGATAAGCTGAAACCTTAACTGCAGTATATTTATGTAATTTAAGTTATTGCCATGTATTTGAAATCACTTTTATTCCTGCTGTTAAGTCCCTTTTTTATTACGAACCAGTCTGTAATTACTCTGTCTGAAATGGAGAGAAGTATATCTATCGATTCCAAGGAATTTGAAAAAATGGTTCAACCGAAGGGCTTTAAATTATCCGCGTCGTTCAAAGACCCTATCAGGGAAGATCGAGATATATCTTTTTACGATAAAGGGGAAACTGCAAAGGAATATGCGAGTATTAAAAAGTCATCTCATAATGGCAGAGTAGTTTCAATTGAATATTCGAGCTATGATCAAAAAGAACATGAAAATCTCATTAAACAAGCACTATCGTCAGGATATCGTCGTATAAGTGATGTCACACCCACCTACGAACAAGGTCAATTGATCGTGAGTCCCTCATCGTTTGTTGACTTCCAGGGCAATAAAACTTACATAACAGTGGTTTCGGACCAATTAATATCGACTAAGATTGGCTTGTGATATCGGACAGAAAGTGATTCCAAAAGAAAAAGCCTGTGATTAATTACAGGCTTTTTCTTTTTAAAATTCGTACGCCCATTAGGATTCGAACCTAAGACCTACGGTTTAGAAAACCGTTGCTCTATCCAGCTGAGCTATGGGCGCCCTTATTATTCGACAAAAGTAGGAAAATGTAGGAAAAAGACAAATTAAAGATGAGAAAAGGGAATTAAGTCATGAGTTCTTTAAAAACATCATAATAGCTAAGTGTCTAATAAGATTTGTAAGTACTGATAGCCCATAGCTGTTAGCTCCTAGCCAAATTTTTCCTATTTTTGATCAAACTCCAAACCTTTGGCAAGACTTAAAAAGCATTTACACTTAATCTTATACAGGAAGTATAGCTCAAATATCAAGTTTGTGATGATGGGTTTATGTGTTGCCATAATCACGCTTTTCCTTCCTAAACAAGCACGCTTTCGATTTGAATATGAAAGAGGAAAGGTCTGGATGCAAAAGGATTTGTTTTCCCCCTACAGCTTTGCGATCAAGAAGACGAATGCGGAGATTGAAAAGGATCGCGAAGATATCCTGAAATCCGTCCTGCCAATATACCAGAATGATCTGGAGCTGTCACAAAATGCTATCGAAGCGTTAAATTCTGAATTTGAGATCAAGTGGAAAACATCAGGATTGCCTGCTGCAGATAAGGCAAAATACAATCAGTACGCAAATACGCTTTTAAAAGAGATCTATAGCCGCGGTTTATATGATCAGGTAAAAAAATACCAACGTTACGGCCCCCATTATAATTTTAGCCTCCTTACCAACAACGTTAGTACCCAATTAAATACGGCTGATGCATTTACGCTGGATGGCGCATTGGCGTACATGAAAAAACAACTTCAGCAAAACCCGCAAATCCAAAATAAAGAATGGCTACTTAAACTTGCTAAGAATCATCTCAGGCCAAATTATGTCTACGACGAACAGCTAACAGATAAGCAGGAAGAAAACGCATTAAACAGCATTTCCACAACTCGTGGGATGGTTCAAAAAGGTGAGCTTGTTGTGGCAAGGGATACACGTGTGAGTGCGGAAATTTATCAGAAGCTCGAATCCTTAAGAACGGCGTATGAGGACGATGCTAAAGTGGTTGGAAACCGAAATTTAATAATGCTCGGTCAATTCCTAATTTCGGGTTTGATCATAGCACTATTGGTCGTCTTTCTCTACCTGTTTAGAAAAGATATATATGCGGATAACAGACAGATGTCCTTAATCCTCTTGATCATAACAGGAATGCTTCTTACCTTGTCCTGGGCTGTTCGTGTCAAAATTCCTAATATTTATTACATCCCGTTCTGTATCGTTCCTATCATTATCAGGATATTGTTTGACACACGCCTGGCCTTGAATATCCATTTATTAGTGGTTCTTATTGCAGGCTTTTTCGTACCAAATAGTTTTGAATTTGCATTTCTTCAGGTTTCCGCAGGTATGGTTGCCATATATAGCATTAAGAACCTGATAAAAAGAGAGCAGTTCCTTATTTCGGCACTTCTCATCCTGCTTAATTATTTCATTGCTTTCCTCGGCATTTCGCTCATCCGCGACGGTTCGGTTGCGGACATTGAATGGATGAATTTTGTCCCGTTCATATTTTCAGTACTGCTTTCACTGCTTGCCTATCCCTTGATTTACGCGTTTGAGCGTGGATTTGGAATTACCTCCGACGTTACACTGATGGAGTTAACCAATACCAATTCAAAACTGCTGCGTGACCTCGCCTTTAAGGCTCCCGGAACATTTCAGCACTCGCTTCAGGTCGCTAATCTGGCAGAAGCGGCCATGTTTAAAATTGGCGGAAATGCACTACTTGTCCGTGCTGGAGCACTTTATCATGACATTGGTAAAATTGTTAATCCGCAATACTTTATTGAAAATCAGAATAGAGGGGCTAATCCGCATGATACCATCTCCTACGAACAAAGTGCCCAAATCATTATTCAGCATGTGAATAAAGGAGTTGAGATTGCACGCAAAAATCAAATCCCGGAAATGCTCATCGATTTTATCCGGACACATCATGGAAATACACGGGTTGATTATTTTTACCAGTCGTTCCTTAAGAACTTTCCTGAGAAATTTGTGGACGAGAACACATTCCGTTATCCCGGGCCTATCCCCTTTTCCAAGGAGACCGCTGTACTTATGTTAGCCGACTCCGTCGAAGCGGCCTCGCGGAGCCTGAAAGAACCTGACGCCCAAAGTATCAATAACCTTGTGGAACGCATTATCGATTACAAGCTCGACCAGGAACAGCTTATAGACAGCAATATCACTTTAAAGGACATTGAAACGATCAAGCTGATCTTTAAGACCATGTTAATGGGCATCTATCATGTGAGGATTGACTATGCAGAGGTCGGATCTTTGAAACATGGGGTCTGAAAAAGGAATTACAAAGACTCATTATTTTGCCAGCTTATCTTACCTAAAAGTACTGCTATCACCAATTTTTAAAAATCAGGCTCCATTGTAAATCTCTAAGCTCCGGCGGTTCCAGTCTTGACATCGCCCTTACGCCTGTAATTTACCATTATAACACCGCTGGGCGTAACCTGGCTTTCTACTAATTCAAACGCTGCCGGAACAGCCTGGTCGTTAAATAATCTTTTCCCTTTGCCCAGTACAAGAGGATGAATGTTGAGCCAGAACTCGTCAACTAATTCATGCTTTAACAAGAGCTGGACCAGCTCACTGCTGCCCCAGATTTTAATGTCAGGACCATCCGATTTTTTTACCTTTTCAATATCCCCCACCCCGGTTAGAAATACCGAATTACTCCAGTCGGATTTAGTTCTGGTTTTGGACAGTACATATTTTGTCACATCATTAACGCCCGGCCATTGATCCTCATGACGGGGCCAGTAATTTTCCCAGATATCAAATGTTTTTCGTCCCAGCATAAGATCAGCCGGCTCCATCTCCTTTTGCATCACTTTATCAGATACCTCGTCAGAGTTAGGCGCAACCCAGCCCCCATACTTGAAACCATTTGACGGATCTTCATCCGGCGCCCCAGGTCCCTGCATTACCCCATCAAGAGTAATGAATGATAAAACGATTATTTTTCTCATAGTCCTGGATAAAACATTTGGAGTTCGATTTTGTGCTCATCAAAACTCGGAAATCGTAAAATTAATACCCTAGGGTGTATGTGACAAAATAGCGAGGGAATGCGACATTAAATACAGTCACTTACGGAAACTCAAAAAAAATGATAAAATATTTGCGCAACCCAAAGGTTGCATTTATATTTGCAACTCCACGGTTGCATAATATATACTCGAAATGAAACAAGATTTATTTCACGCCATATCAGACCCAACACGCAGGGCAATTTTGACCTTAATCGCTATTCAGGCCTTAACGCCAAACGCCATGGCAGAAAAATTTGATATGACCCGTCAGGCAGTGTCAAAACATATCAAAGTATTGCACGAGTGCGAACTGATAAAACCTGAGCAGAGCGGCAGGGAGATTTATTACCACTTCAACCCAAAAAAAATGCGGGAATTTGACAATTGGTTAGCGCAGTTCAGACATAACTGGGAAGTGCAATTTAATCAGCTTGATAATCTGTTGTCGACTCAAAATAACCAGCGGGATAATGAACAGCAAACGAAGTAAAATTGATGAAAGAGGAAACCATTAAACTCAAAATATATGTTGAACGAAGGAAAATCCCGCGATAAGGGAAACGAAAATTTACTATTTGATTTCAATGTCGACAAAGCGGCGAAGACCGTTTATATAACCAGGCAATTCAATGCCAGTCTTACTTTAGTTTGGGATGCCTTTACCAAAGCCGAATTATTGGATCAATGGGGCGCGCCTGCACCGATGCGTGCCAAGACTAAGTATATGGATTTTAAAGAAGGTGGACGAAGGTTTTACGCGATGATCAGCCCCGATGGTATGGAGCGTTGGGCGGTGCAGGACTTTACGTCTGTTACCCCGAAAACCAATTTCAAAATGTACAACGCTTTTTCTGATAAAGATGAAAATCGTGAACTGCCCGGTTCTGAATGGGATTACAATTTCAGCGAGCATAACGGCATAACAACGGTAAACATTACCATTTTTAATGAATCGTTTGAGCGATTGGAAAAGTTATTAGAAGGATTCAAAATAGGCTTCGCGATGACCCTGAAAAACTTGGAAGAACTGCTGGCCACCTTGTCGTCAAAGAAATAAACAGCGAATTAATAATCACAATAAAAAAAAGAAAAATGAGAGCAATCAATCCCTGGATCAACTTCAATGGCAATGCCGAAGAAGCATTTACTTTTTACAAATCAGTTTTTGGCGGTGAGTTCGCAAAGGTTGTTCGTTTTAAAGATTTAGCAAGCGCCGATTTTCCTGTACCGGCAAATGAAGCAAATAAAATGATGCACATAGCTTTACCTATTGGCAAACATAATGTGTTAATCGCTAATGATGTCCCAGAATTTATGGGACGGGTAAATGAACAGGAAAACAGATCAAAAATAGTAGTGGCTGCTGAAAGCCGTGAAGAGGCGGACAAAATATTTAACGGACTATCAGCCGGCGGAGAAGTAGAAGGACCCATTGGAGAGAGCCCCTGGGGGACCTATGCCGGCATGTTCAGAGATAAATATGGCATTGAATGGATTGTGGAATTTGATTCGGGTTATACAGAGTGAGTATCTCCAAATACAAAAAAGGCTTCAATATCTAGGGTTTTATTACGCCCCTTTTGGCAATTCGTCAGGACCTTAATTTAAGATTTTACGGGAATACGCTTGGTCAAAACTTGTTGTTGTAGATAAAATGACTCCATTTGCATGATAAAATCGAAGATGGTTATCCCAGATTAAACGTTAGAAATTGGTGTTTTTTTCAATAAGTGCTTTTTTGCGAAAGATCTTCCCGAACCTGATTTTAAGTATAGTTCAAATTCGAAAGCGCGGTGTTTTTCAGGAAAAGAACAACACCATATCAGTCCAACCGGTAAATGCTGTTTGGTGGCGGGAACATACCCTTTCAAATGTCGCTTTATCCGGCCGTTCAGGTCTGATGTACAGCCAACATAATGTTTACCGGAATTAAGTCTTAGAATATAGACATAGAACCACATTCCCTAAAATAAAAAGCCAGACATTATAAATGTCTGGCTTTTTGAAATTGCTCGGATCGCTTTAGCGACCGGGTCTCTGTCGCTTCCTCAGACTGTGTCCGCCGTACAGTGCTTTAGCGACCGGGTCTCCTTTGCTTCCTCAAGCGGACTGTGTCCGCCGTACAGTGCTTTAGCGACCGGGTCTCCTTCGCTTCCTCAAGCGGACTGTGTCCGCCGTAGGGAGCTTCGGCGACCGAAGGCGGAGAGAGAGGGATTCGAACCCTCGGTACCGTTGCCAGTACGACAGTTTAGCAAACTGTTCCTTTCGGCCACTCAGGCATCTCTCCTTTAAATAAAAAACCCTCTTTCGAGGACTGCAAATATAGTAATTCAGACAGGCTGGCAAAAAATATTTTCACTAAAAAGGTATTTATTTATAAATGTCTGGACTGTTCATTATTACGAAGTCAGAAAAAAGTAAAAGCGGTGGATTCTGAATTTTTCTACAGGACTTAAGTCTTTTTTGTCGACAGGCATACGAAGTATCTGCTGATCGAGCATAATCAATATATAATTTGCAAACTGGCTTGTACGGCCCCCCTTTTGTCCGCGTTACCCCCTTACAGCAGTATTCAATATTTTTATTTTTATCTTCATATTCATTAAAAGAATTCTTAGAAATACCTTAATACCTGTAACATGAGAAACTTGATCTATGGCATCAATCTAACAGCCGACGGATGCTGCGAGCATACCAAAGGCAAAGCGAACGAGGAAGTTCATGAGTATTTCACCGACCTGATGCACGATGTTGACCTGCTAGTCTACGGCCGCAAGACTTACGAGCTGATGGTACCTTATTGGCCGGATGTTGCAAAAAGTCACTCTGGAACCAAGGACGAAAATGAATTTGCCCGAAAATTCACAGCCATCGACAAACTTGTTTTTTCAAAGACTCTGAAAAGTGTTGATGGAAACGCGCGGCTTGTCCGCGATGGTCTTAAGAAGGAAATCCTCCGGTTGAAACAGGAACCAGGGAAGAAAATTTCAACTGGAGGTGTTGACTTGCCTTCTCAACTGATTGCCCTTAACCTCGTTGATGAGTTCTATTTTGTCATTCACCCAATTCTTGCCGGAAAAGGTCGACGATTATTGGATACCACGTTAATAAAGGGAAATACAGATCTGGAACTGGTGAGCTCAAAGGTTTTTAAGTCTGGATTTGTTGCCTTGCATTACATCAAAGCTGATTCGGAGTTTTAAGAACTTGATAAAAGCGACATCGCCTTTTAGCAATTGAATTCGGCTACACACTTATAAAAACTTCCTGAAACATTTAAGACCTTTACTTTTAAATGTTAAAATTAATCAATACAGAGGAATCCTTATAAGATTATAAAACCTGTGGATCAATACGTTATAAATGTCAGTTTCAAACACTGTTCTGAAGCGTCAAAATATTTTCAAAAATATTTGCCACAGACTCTTAAAAGTCTATCTTTGCAGTCCCTTAACAAATGAAGAACACCGGTTATCATTGTTAAATGTTCGGGGTGTAGCGTAGCCCGGTATCGCGCCTGGTTTGGGACCAGGAGGTCGTAGGTTCGAATCCTGCCACCCCGACAAACTTCAACCCCCTTCAGCATCGCTGAAGGGGGTTTGTTGTTTTTACGAAATCTGCAAGCCGCAGGCTTGTGAGATGAAGTAAAAACAACAAACCCAGCTTCGAGGCACGAGAAGCGCAGGGTTGAAGAGTGTAACGCCCCCCATTCAGGATCAGCGCAGCTAATCCTGAACTGCCACCACCTTTTGTCATTCCATCATCAAGTCAATTTCCCGGACCAGTCTATCATTTAATTAGGTGCGAAAGAATCCCCGAACATTTACCACATTATTAAGTGCGCACCATCAAAATTGCGTATATTAACTAATAATACTTCACATGAGCTCACACAATGGACTTTCCTGAAGATATAAAGGATAAAAAAGGTAATCCTATCCACGCAGATGACCTAGTTTGCTATAAGCAACATTACTACCGCGTATTCTGGAATGTTCGTCGAAACGTTTTACAAATGGTTAGCCGAAACTTTGCTTATCTGGATCTAACGGTAGATATTCTAACTAACCTTGAGAATGTCGGACCGTATGAAGGTAATGAGCGTCTGTTCCTGAGCGACGGACAGGTTTCATTCTGAATGCCTGCTGTTCCGATGGCATGATTCGAAACGTAATTTCTAGCTTTCTGGAGTATAAATCTTAGGTATCTCTATAAAGATCGTCGTGCCTTCATGTTCGCGACTTTCAAACCAAACCTTCCCATGATGCCATCCCACGATCATTTTCACAATTGACAAACCCAAACCTGTACTGGGTTCACCATTTAAACCCTTACGCCTGGCGGGGGTAAATTTCTCGAAAAGTTCGTGGTGGAATTCGTCGGGTATCCCAATGCCATTGTCGCTAAATGAAAAAACAACGCTCTCCTGCTTCTCCTCAATGCCAACCGAAATATTACCACCAGGATGGGTAAACTTCAAAGCATTCGTTAAGAGGTTGTTCATGATCTGCATAAACTTAGCCTCATCCAGATCAACATATATACTTTTAGTACTGCTGCTCATTTCAAAAACACGATCAGCAATAGAACCCGAGCGTTTACATTCCTCGATATATTCGCTGATCTTCATCACTATGTCCATCCGCTTCATCGTAAGCTCCACCTCTACCGTCTCCAATAATTCCCTGTCAATCAGGTTAGCTATCAGTTGTATCGATTCTTTTAAGATGGAAGAGATTGTTCGGACATCCCTGAGATGTGCAGCATCTTCGAGCTTTGTATCAATTCTTTTTACCAGCGTATTGGCTATTTCAAGCGGTCCTCTTAGATCGTGAGCAAGCATATTAAGAATCGAATTCTTTTTATTTGCATAGCGCAGGACTGATTCGTGATTCTTCCATTCCGCAGTAATATCGCTCACTGTACCGGCAATAAGGTCCACTCCGTCTTCTTGTATTACAAACGGTATGAGTCGCACCCGGTGGATTTCTCCATTCAATTCTACCCGTACATCAACTCCACCTGAAAGCGACCCCTGCAAAAATTCTATAAATTTTTCCTTTACATAGATCCTGTCATCAGGATGAACTAATGATAAAGCAAGTTCTGGAGTAATATTTTCTCGTTCGCTCGGCTTAAGTCCACCAAGAGAATCATCAATATGAAGAAATTCATTGCGCCCTGAATGGTAAACAAAACTGATATTCCTGTACTTAGCAGGTGAATTTTTCGGCTTTTCCATAGGATCTGTTAGCGTGACGCTACATAAAGGTAAAAAGGCAATTATTGTTTGATGCAAAATACGAATTTCATTAAGTCTTTTTAACTGCATCGGCTATGCTCTTAACCCAATGCACCTGGCTTTATTTTTTTCAAACCAGGTATTTATACCGTCTATTCAGGTAGAACAAACCTCTGGTCAGTTTGTAGTACCATAGTAATATCCCTGTTCATGAAAAGAGAATCAACAAAATCAGCGAAGGCCAATAAATCCGAAAGCGGTAAAGCCACACCGCCAAAAAAATCAACAGACTTGAAAAAATCTGCCCCTGAACCATCTAATGCAAAGATCGATGACCTTCAGGGGAATACTGAATCTGGTTCTGGAGAAACGATGACGACCAATCATGGTGTGCCGATCAACGATGACCAGAATTCATTAAAAGCTGGTGAGCGCGGCGCCACCCTCCTTGAGGATTTCATCCTTCGCGAGAAGATCACTCATTTTGATCACGAACGTATACCTGAACGGATTGTACACGCCCGGGGATCGGGTGCTCATGGCGTGTTTACATGTTATAAATCGCAGGCAGGTCTCACCAAGGCCCACTTCTTAGGTGAGGCTGGGCGCGAGACCCCTGTCTTTGTACGTTTCTCAACTGTAGCCGGATCACGGGGCTCCACAGACCTGGCGCGGGATGTACGCGGATTTGCGGTTAAATTCTACACACAGGAAGGTAATTTCGACCTTGTTGGCAATAACATGCCGGTCTTTTTCATACAAGACGCTATGAAGTTTCCTGATCTCGTCCATGCCGTAAAACCTGAACCCGATAATGAGATCCCTCAGGCAGCCTCGGCCCATGATACGTTCTGGGATTTTATTTCTATGATGCCTGAGTCAGCCCATATGATTATGTGGGCAATGAGTGATCGCGCGATTCCCCGCAGTTTGCGTATGATGGAAGGTTTTGGTGTGCATACCTTCCGGCTTGTGAATGCAGAGGGAAAATCGAGCTTCGTAAAGTTTCATTGGAAACCTCTCCTCGGCGTACATTCTGTGGCGTGGGATGAGGCGCAGAAGATCTCTGGTAAGGATCCTGATTTCCATCGCCGTGATCTATGGGATGCTATTGAATCAGGTGCCTTTCCTGAGTTCGAGTTTGGAATACAGGTTGTTCCTGAAGAGGACGAATTCAAGTTTGGGTTTGATCTGCTTGATCCAACTAAGCTGATTCCTGAGGAGCTTGTCCCTGTACAACGGATTGGCAAACTTACGTTGAACCGCAATCCAGATAACTTCTTTGCTGAAACCGAACAATCGGCATTCCATGTCGGGCACGTTGTTCCAGGAATCGATTTCACCAACGACCCGCTGCTGCAGGGAAGATTATTTTCCTACACCGACACGCAGTTGATCCGACTCGGCGGTCCGAATTTTCATGAAATCCCAATTAACCGCCCTGTCGTGCCGGTGCATAATAACCAGCGAGACGGCTTTATGAGACAAGCTATTAACAAGGGCAAAACGAGCTACGGACCAAATTCCTTAAACGATAATGCCCCATTGCAAGCTCCGTCTGCAGAAGGAGGCTTCGTTTCATATAACGAACGAATCGACGCTCGAAAGATCCGTGCCCGTAGCAAAAGCTTCCTCGATCATTTCAGTCAGGCACGCCTGTTTTTCCAGAGCCAGTCTGACCCGGAAAAGCAGCACATGATCGATGCACTGTCATTCGAGCTGGGCAAAGTTAAAACAGTAGCCATCCGCGAACGTATGCTGGGGGTACTTAATCAAATTGACCCTGATTTGGCAACACCGGTAGGGCTTCATCTAGGTCTGCACGTTCCAAAAGATCCTGAACAATTGAATTTCAGCATTCCTGCGGACGGAAAGCTGGCTGATTATGAATCAATAAAGGGCATCAAAAGTGAGATAGAGAAGTCTCCGGCACTAAGTATGGCGGATACCGTTAAAGACACGATAAAAACACGTAAGATCGCATTCCTGACAGCAGATGGCGTGGATAGCAAATCACTTAACTCTATGAAAACCAAGCTGGAAGCTGAGGGGGCTGTCGTTTCGGTTATTGCACCCAAGCTGGCACCTGTAGTAGCTGAAGATTCCACGGAAATCCCGGTCGACGAGTCGTTCCTGACTGCTGCTTCAGTTTTGTTTGACGCTGTGTTTGTGCCCGGAGGGACTAACAGCTCGGCTACGCTCGAAGCGGATCCAGATGCAATCCACTTTTTGAATGAAGCATTTCGCCATTGTAAAGCCGTTGCAGTTGATGCATCTGCCCGGCAGGTAATAGATGCGACTTATTTCGGCAAGAAGGTCTCCAAAGAGCAATCGGCAAAACTGGCATTAAAAGAAGGTGTCATCATTGGAGATACATCAATTGGTGATACCTTTATAAAAATGATTGCGATGCATCGTTTCTGGGATCGGGAAAAACCAATGAAAGTTCCTGCATAATCTTATGGAAATAACACCCGAGGTTATAATTCACGCCGCCCGGCAAGGCCGGGCGGATGTACTTGAAGAAATAGTTAAAGCAGGTGCTAGTCTGGACGTGAGGGATGATAAAGGCTACACTCCCCTAATCATCGCCTGTTATAATGAACGATACGAAACCGCGAAATTTCTGCTGGAAAACGGAGCAGACGTGAATGCTGCAGATTATGGTGGCAATACCCCTCTGATGGGGGCCGCATTCAAGGGCTATGGAGATATTGTCGAATTATTGATACAAAAAGGTGCAAACCTAAATCTTCAGCACGGTAATGGCGGCACAGCTTTAATGTTTGCAGCCATGTTTGGCCGTAACGATATGCTACGTCTCCTTGTGAGCCATGGAGCTGATAAAAATATTAGCGATGCCCGCGGACTTTCAGTATATGATCTCGCCGCGCAGCAGGGAAATGAGGAAGCGATAGGAATTTTGGAGCAAAGCTAAACCCTCTAAACTCTTTTATCAAGGTCCCGCCCAGGTTCCGGTGATAGATCTGTGCCAAAAAACTGGCTGAACATTATGCCCTTTGCTCTTAAATCCAGACATTCAGCCGCGACATACCAAAAGCCCCCGAATTGCCGGAGGGTTTTTGGTCTCATCGACACCGGAGGCCGTGTAAATATATTTGTCGTCTTTGAAAGTTAAATTCAAACTTGACTGATTCACGGTTGCATGGAAGTGTCTCACATACTCTCCGTCTAACTCGAAATTTTAATTTGTAATTCCCAATACCCACCTCACCTCAAACCTATCCACCACCTCGATCAACCTTTCGTCTTCATTATAAGCACCGAAAGCACCACGGAGTTTACCGGCGATTACTCTCCGGTCATCAGCGCTTTTGCAAGGGAGAAATACAGAGAGATAATTGCCGATCCTTCGACCTTCATCGTGTACCAGGTCTGACCCGTGGATAACGAGGTTTTCAGAAACCAGCAAGCCGCTGATTACCGGCTTTTCAGTAAAGCCTTTTAAGGGCTGGTCAAACGTTTCAAACTCCAGCGTGCCGCCAAAGCAGCCCTGATAAAAGGTGAGAGCTTTTCTACAATTCCCGGCGAAGGTGATAAAGATCCCGCCTGTTAATTTATCCCTGTTGTCAAATAACATGAATTACACTTTATGCATCCGGGATGTTTGGTTCAACCAATTTTTTCAATTTCTCCAGGCACTCCTGCCAGCCCAGGTAGCACATTTCCGTTGGTATCTGGTCAGGAATTCCTGACTGTACAACTGTAAGTTCAGTTCCTACTGAAACCTTTTTTAGCGTTACTGTTGTAATTATCTCACCCGGCAGATTTGGGTCGTCAAACCTGTCGCAGTACTTCACAAGCTCATTAGGCTTAATCTCCAGATACTCGCCGCCAAAAGACTGGCTACTGTCGGTGGTGAAATTCAGAAAGCTCATCTTGAACTTGCCTCCGACTTTAAAATCCATCTCATGCACTTCACAGGCGAAACCGTAAGGCGGCAACCAGCTCGCATGTGCAACAGGATTTGAAAAGGCGCGGAATAATTTCTCCGGGCTTGCCGTAATTATCCGATGTAGTGTTACTGTGTTCTTTTCCATTTCTGATAAAATTTAAATTGCTGTTAAACGATGGCTTAAGCGGTCGCACGCATTTTGTTTCCGTACACATAGGAAACTGCAAGAATTCCCAAAAACACTAGTGGCATGGCTATGAAACCCGGATTCTGATCCACACAAGCATGGCTGAGGGCGGCAAAGATCAGATTAAAGGTTAGGCCCGCATAAGCCCACTCCCTTAATTTGCCCGGAGTCTTCGGATAAGCTATAGCGATTACACCGAGGATTTTACAAACCACCAGCGCAAAAGCGAAATAGTCGGGGTAACCAAGGTCCCTTGTGCCCACTGTCATATATTGAGGCGCAAAAAGCCAGGTTGCCAGCGGCATCAAACCTTCCCATAAAACAATTATGGTTGTGGCTATGCAGAAGATAATTTTGTTCTTTTTCATGATTGATTATGATTAATAGGATGATAAGATTAATAGAATTTCTTCGCATCGCCCACCATAGCTATAGCGAAGGCGGGCTTATTTACTTTCAACATATCTGACGAAGCTGTCCAAAATCGACTTCCATCCTTGTTTTTGCATTTCGGGAGAATTCTGTGATTCAGGTTCGAAGCTAGTCGCTACAGTGGTTTTTCCGTCTTGTTCTGAAAATAGTGTGGTTGCAGATCTGCCGTCTGCCATTGTGTAAGTTATTTCCTTGTGATGGTCTACTTTGTCGTAGGTTCCTTCAAAATCAAAACCGAAACTGCCGTCCTTGGCTTCCATTCGGTTCTTAAACTTACCCCCTGTTCTCAGGTCGTTCTCACTGCTTGGCGTATGCCAGCTTGGATCTGCAGTATTCCATTGCATGATATCTGCTGGATTATTCCACACCTCCCATACTTTTGATAAGGGAGCATTTATGCTTGCTGCTACAGTGATTTTTTCTTGTGCTGTCATGATATCTAAATTTTTGGTTATTATTATACTACAAAGATGCAAGAGATCACAAAGGGTGGTCTGTTGTAAAAGCGACAATTTAGGGGTTGGATTACGACACCCATTTTTATGCCTCTTTAATTAAAATTATGCAAATTTCAGTTTTCGTCCCACAGTACGGTGTAATAGAAGCAATTACACCAGCTTTCAGAACCTTTAATACGGCCAACGAATTTCTTACCACCTTCGGTAAAAAACCCATCTTTCAGGTTGAGTACGTTGGCCTGAACGAATATGTACCAGCTAACAATGGAGAGTATACCATTAAAACCGATCGGCTGCTGAAGGATGTCGGTGAAACCGATTTGCTCATTATACCGCCGACCTTTGGTGATACGAACGCAGGTATCCTCGCTAATGCCGCAGCCATACCCAACTTTACCCGGCTCCATATGAAAGGCGCGCGTCTTGCCAGCCTTTGTATAGGCGCCTTCCTGCTGGCTGAAACCGGATTGCTAAACGGCAAGAAATGCTCTACACACTGGGCACATATTTCCGAGTTCAGGGAAAAATACCCGCAGATCGAAGTTGAAGATGGCGCCGTCATCACCGAGCATGATAATATTTATAGCAGCGGAGGTGCGAGCAGCTTATGGAATTTAATACTATATCTGGTGGAGAAATTCTCTGACCGCGAAACAGCCGTAATGATCTCCAAATACTTTGCGCTGGATATCGGCCGCGACAGCCAGTCGCAGTTTGCCATTTTCCGCGGGCAGAAAAACCACGGTGATGCCGACATTCAAAAGGTGCAGGATTATATTGAAACCAATTATGAGGACAAGATAACCGTTGAAGACCTGGTTAATCATATAAACGTTGGGCGCAGGACCTTCGAACGCAGGTTCAAGGATGCGACAAATAACAGTCCGGTGGAATATATTCAGCGCGTACGCATCGAAGCAGCAAAAAAGTTCTTTGAAGCCTCCCGAAAGAATGTGACCGAGGTGATGTACGGGGTCGGTTATACAGATACTAAAGCGTTCAGGGATATTTTCAGAAAAATCACGGGGCTGACACCGATTGAGTATCGGAATAAGTTTGCAAAGGTGGCGAATGAGGTCTGACGTTTTACGTTATACGTTGTATGTTATAAGTTGTAAGTTATAAGTTGTAAGTTATAAGTTATAAGTCTGGGCGGATATGCACCCCTTCTCCCTCTGCGTCCTTTGCGAAAACTTTGCGATCTTTTCGGTAAAAAAATCATTGTCTGGCGTTGGGTACGCTAGCGCTCCCCTTCCTTCAAGGGGAGCTGTCCGCCTCGGGCGGACTGAGGGGTGGTAATTCGTAATTCACTACAGCTTCACAACAAAATCCACATCCTCTGCCGGCAAGCACCTCACATCATTACACGTTTGATACCTCAGCACACCGCTAACCTGTTTTGAAGCCGGATTCTTCAACTTCACCCTCTGCCGTACAACCAACTTATCGGAATATTGATATGCGTAGATCCCGAGCGATTCATCACTAAACTTCTCCAATTTGCCAACTTCCAGTGCATTGCCTTCTAAGTGAGTTCCTTCGCCCTTGGTAAACTTGATAGCTAGGCGTTCGGCAACGGATTTTTTCGGCTGTACGTGCGAGTAAATGTGCCATCCCGGATCGATGCTGGCGGTGAAAAGAAGGGTGTAAATACCGTCTCCGTCCTTTACAGAAGAATACGACCATTTAACCGGCGCAAAGATCTGCGCTGAAGCATGCCCACTGGCAATGAACACCAGTAATACTAATAGGTAATTCTTAAAAGTTCTCATTATAATGTAAAGGCAAGTTGAAAACCGAATGTTTGATTTCTTTGTTTCCCAGGAAAACCAGAATTTACATCTTTTACACCGGTGTCCGAAGATAGGATAAATTCCGATTGCTTACTTTTACCTATAAAGGCACTGAGACCGAGTTTCACACCATGATCTGAACCCGGCATGACATACCTTTTCTTATTTAGTAATACTGCTGTATAAGGTGATGCAATAACACGGTAACCTCCGGTACGTCCGAATACAGAACCCTTATAAAGGTTTAGGCCAATATCTAATGGAAACTGAACATAGGTGCGTGAAGTGCCAGCACCCCCTTTTTCAATCATGTTCAGTCCCGGTCGCAATAAAAGACGCTTGGTTTCCAGAGCCACAAATGCACCTGCCTCGTATCCCAAACCCCATTCTTTGGAATAGTTAGTAAACCGTGAGATATTAGGGCCAAGTTTCAAACCGTAACTTAGTGCCGGGGCTGTCTTTTGACTTGCTTGACGGGTCAAGATATATTGCTCTATTTTTAGGTTTTCAGCGTCCTGTGCAGGATCAGGGCTTGTGGACACAAAATTCATGAAACGCTTAACATCCAAATAGCCAAAGCGACGTTGTTGTACCACCCTGTCCGCATTAACGATCAAAAAAGTTGGAAAACCCGCTATGTTAAACTCGTTTCTTAGAGCTTCCCCCCGTACTGATTCGCCGTCAATTTCGATAGGCACATAACGCTTTTCCAGCTCAGCTTTGACCGCACTATCCGGAAAAACCAACCGGTCCATCCTTTTACATGGTGCACACCACCTGGCGGTAAAATAAACCAGCACATTTTTCCCTTCGGCCGAGGCTCTTTTCAGTGCAGCTTCGAGCGGAATTCTCGGAAAATTAGAAGCTAAAACGGAGGGAGCCTGAATCAGAACCAGGAATAACAGACTTAACATTAATCGCCTCATGCTGAATAGTTTTTGTGTGAAGTTTGGTATAAAACTAGGAAAATTTCCGAAGGCACATAATTGCGCACCTTTCATTATCTTACATTTTCTACTTAACCTCTTACTAACACCTATGAAGCCCTTTTACGTCGACGACCAAACCAAATCAGACCTTCAGATCTTCGGCAGCGGAAGCGATTCCATAGTATGCGTCTTCAACAGAACCATAACCAATGGCGGTGATCTGATGTTAAAAGAAATTATCGGGAATCCGTTAAGAGATGAAGATAACATCTCAGAACGGATAAATACCATCCGGTATCTAATGGTAAATGTGGAGCATCTGACCTTCGACAAAACCTCAGTTGATTTCATGGATCATTATCTCAGCAGGCCAGACAAACCGCGAAAATTTACACGCGTTAATGCCATGAAGAATGTCGTGAAACGCTACTGGATGCCATCGGCGGATTATTATATCAAGCGCAGGGGTGTTGCCGAAACCTTAGAAAATCTCCGCTTCATTGTTCTTTTCTGCAATGAATTCTGCAAAGAAACTACCCTCCCACTTTTTACCCGCCTGGCAGAAGGCTTGCAGGAATTTCAGCAGATCCCTTTAATTTTAAAAGGCCTTAGGGCTAGAAAACCATTCAGCCGGTACGAAGTTGAACGTGCAGATTTTCTCCTGCGCAACAAACATTATAAAACTTTAAAGCAGCTTCTTTCCGACTTGTACCTTTTAGATGCATTTTATTCAGTTGCTTCCAGTTCCAGAGCCCGGAAATATGTACTCCCGGTTTTCCGCAAAGGCAGCACACTGGAGCTTACAGGGGTGTTCCATCCGCTTTTAGAACGTCCTATTTTGAATGATCTGACGTTGGACAATCAGACCAATATGGCGTTCATTACTGGCGCAAATATGTCCGGGAAATCAACTTTTATGAAATCGGTGAGCATTGCAGTATATCTCGCTCATCTGGGTTTTCCGGTACCAGCCGAAAAGATGGTCCTGTCCCTTTTAGACGGAATAATCTCAACTATCAACTTACCGGACAATATCAGGCTCGGCGAAAGCCACTTCTACGCTGAAGCCAATCGCGTAAAATTAGTAGCCGAACAAATCAATAATCATATGAAGCTATTAGTTGTATTCGATGAGTTTTTCCGAGGTACAAATATCAAAGATGCCTACGAAGCTTCGCTCCGGATCTCCGGCTTATTCTCAGGCATCAAGAATTGCTTTTTCCTGCTATCAACGCATATCACAGAGGTTGCCACTGTTCTAAACACCCGCGAAGACATATTATTCCGCTGCTTTAAAACGGATATGAGTGCGGGCACCCCGGTATTTAACTATGAGCTGCTGGACGGTATTAATGATGATCATATTGGAATGTGGATTTTGGAGAATAAGGGGATATTTGGGTTGTTGGAAACGTGGCAAAAGAAGTAGTCTATTGTCAACTTGCCATTTATCTAACGCTCGTATGGTATTTGGATTAGAGGCGTTCAGGAGCAAGAAACGAATTTAAAAAACCCCTCAGTCAGCTGAAGAAGCTGACAGCTCCCCTTCAAATAAGGGGAGCGCGAGCGTACACAACGCGGGCTACAGGCCAGCATATTTACATTAGCACCACTAGGTACGTTTCTTAAGCATCAGCACATTATCTCCGTTCACCGTTCTTCCGTCTCGCAATTGCGGGAGTGCGGCACCTACAGGCCAGGCCAAAGCACTGACTTTAATAGCATCAGGTGCAGCGGTGGGGTTTACTCAGCACTTTTATTTGTTTTTAATGGAATTCGTGGTCTCCCTCCGGTTGGCATTGCATACTTTTTGACCAAAAGCAAAAAGTGTGTGCACTTGCGCCGGCATGAGGCGCGATTAATGGTGTTATTTACCTTTCCCTCCAGATACCTCAACCAAATCCGACAGAAACGCCAAACTGCCAACCGGTTTTGCAGAACTCTTAGACCTGTTGGCAAAGACCGATTTGTAATACTGAGATATAAAACTTTTTGCCTCAGGATCATTGGAATGCGACAAACTAAAAAGATTCTGGAAAACTGTCCTTAAAGTCGGATCAAATGCCCCCCAAATCGGATAACCCCCTAAGGGCATTGAGTCATTCATACCATACGGCGTGTAACCTTCCATTCTCCTGCCGGTCTGGTGTGCATAGGCAACCCGGTACCAGCCATTATCTCCGCTCCAGAAATTGGTAAATAAAGGGGATGTTGTGCTCTTATTCCAGATCTTCTGAATGATTTGGTTGGCATAGGCCTGGCGAAGGGCGACGGGGTCAAAAGCTGGATTAGTATAACCCCACACCTTTTTGATATTTTCGTGGTTCCTGACAAACGTTTCGAAAGCAGGGACCAATCTTCTTGCATGACTAATGTCCCAGGATACGTCGTCCGATAGATAAGTGCTATCCCATTTAACCCGGGTGATCATCTTCCATTCTCCGGCGGCGTCTTGTTCCCAGGTGACGGGTGCTTCAGGACCAGCGTATTTAGCATACCTGTTGTCAAAATGGTTCTTCCAAAAGCCTTTATCTATTTCAGCCCTGTTGCCAGCAGGAGATGTTGTGATGTAGCTCCTTGCAACAAAGAGATCAAATATTTTTGCAATACCCTCCTTCTGAGTTTGCAGATCAGCCCAGGCCTTTTGTCCATCTTCAGCTGCAGGCTTCACTCCTGCCAGGTGGAGTTCAGACAGATCCGAAAGAACCGTTAAAAACCACAGATCTCTGTCCGAAAAATAATGACCTGCACTCGCATCTTTCATATCGGCAGCGGTCCGCGGAAGCCGGTTATCAACCGACTTAAAATAGTTTGGGGTAAACCAACGGTCTAACTGGACCGAAATGGTATTGAATGTGTTCGCTACGAAAGTCTTTTCTGCCGGAGTTTGCTTACGCAGTGGAATATTTTCCGTAATATTCGTAGCCAGGGCCCCTAACAAACCCAGGAACTGCACGCTGCAAAGAGGTACCTCCTTACCAAGCAGTCCGTATGCTGTACATATACTCCCTCCTGTGCAGATCCAGCCGGCGCTATTGTCGGGGGCTATCGGTTTTAATTGGGAAAAAACCGGGCTTAACAGATCGACAAGCTCGGCCATTTGTTTTGTATCCTTGCACCTGCGGGTCATCTCTACAAAGGATTGCAGTCCGGCAATCTGAGCGTCGTATAGGATATAGACATCACCTTGCTCAAATAATCTCTTTTTAATTTCCCCGGCGAAATAGTCGCGATAATAGTTGTCCCATGAATAGATTACTTCATCATGGATGTTGCCTTTTTTAGAGAAGTCAAACTTAGTTTGGGAAGAAGTGGGGTTTATTAGGGTGATGAGAAGGGTTATAAGAAGTAAAAGGGTTTTTGCTTTCATGGTGTGAAGGAGACGGTATTTTTGTTACGGGTGAAAGGTATTAATTCGAAGATAACAATTTTCATTACTCCCCGCTCGTGCCGCGGGAAGGGCACTTACTTTTTTCTTCAGGAAAAAAAGTAAGCAAAAATCCCGCGCCTGCCCGATTTTTGTTGTAAATCCACATTTTAGCCCCAAGGCGCAATGCAAGCCGTGTTAATGTTAGCACAAGTATGAATGTCAGTACACCACTTCCGCATTACTTAAATGGTTGGTAAATTTTGAAAAGTTGTTCAGGGGCTAAAACGCGCCTTTACTGCCAAAACTCAGGAGGGCGAGTTCTGCAACTTGCAGAGATGAAAGATTAATTAACGGCAGCTACCTATCGTACCTAACGACAAGCACGAAAACAAGCGAAATGTAATTATATGGGGACCGACCCTTCAGTCCAGCAATAAGCGGGACAGCTCCCCTTGAAAAAAGGGGAGCGCGAGACGTACACATCGTACCTATCGTACACATCGACTTCAATAGATTAGTAGCACGTCGTTTGCCCGCAGGCCGCAGGCCGGCCCCTCTACACCAGCTAAACGGTGTGTACGCTTCTTGAGCCCAAGCACTGAATCCCCGTTCAGCTTTCTTTCGCATCGGCTGGTGCGGCAAGCATTAGCCAAGCCAAAGCAGTGCCTTCAACAGCAGCAGGCGCAGCGACGGCTTTTTGCTTACTTTTCAGCTGAAGGAAAAGTAAGTGCCAGTCCGCAGGCATGAGGCGGAAAGTTATTAATTATACAACAAATACTTCTTCCTCATCTCTTTATACTGACTCAACCCTGGCTCCCAACTCGCTCTAATCTCAGCTTCTGATTTACCATCAATAATCTGCTGTCTGAATAACCCCGATCCTATCTGGATCTCAATATTATTCATTTGATTGCTCAGCTTAGAGTCGAAGAACTTCTCTTTGTAAGGATGCGCTTTGTACAGCTCCATGATAAAACCGAGGTTTATCTGCTTTTTCCGTCTCAATTCTTCCACATCGTAATTGCGGAGGTCAAGTCCGTAGCAAACCTGGTTCATAAAAAGTGGCGTTTCTGCCATCCCTTTAATGCTCACCGGGGTATAATTAAATTCGTATTTTCCTTTTAACTCCGGACTACCTAATACCGTGAAAGGAAATTTAGTACCACGTCCCAGATTGATATAAGTTCCTTCAAACATGCAGGTAGAAGGATAGAGTAAAATTGCCTGCTGCGTATTTAAGTTAGGTGAAGGTGCAACTGGTAGTACATACGGCATATCATGATGGTAGTTCGCATTTTTTACGATTTTCAACTTACATTTCACTCCATTTGTCAACCAGCCCTGTCCATTTGCCATTTGCGCAAATTCGGCTACCGTGAGGCCATGCGACATCGGGATTGGGAACATGCCGATTCCTGATTTATATTTCATATCGAGAACCGCACCGTCAACAAGGTAGCCATTCGGATTGGGGCGGTCAAGGATCAGCATTTCTTTATCATTTTCATGACAAACCTCCATCAGGCGGCTTAAAGCATTGATATTTGTATAAAAACGCACGCCAACATCTTGCAGGTCGTATACCATCACATCCACATCAGCCATGTCCTCTTTAGACGGTTTATTCTTTTTGCCATATAAAGAGATCACAGGAATGCCTGATTTTGCATCAATCTCATCTTCCACATGTGCACCAGCACTCGCGTTGCCGCGGAAGCCATGCTCCGGACCGAAAACTTTAACGACATTTATCCCCAACTTTTGCAGACTGTCGACCAAATGGGTCTTGCCTATGATAGAAGTCGGGTTTGCCATAATAGCTACCCGCTTTCCTTTTAAGTATGGTACGTATTCCTCTGTTCGCTCAGCACCCGTTTTAATGGTAGTTCCTGAATTAGAGGATGATGAGATTTGAGATTTGGTTGAAGAACAGCTCAGAGTTAAGGCTGCGAGGAAGATGATTAAAAGTCTCATGTTTGGATATTTTTGTGACTAAGGTAATAGTTTGGGCGGACAAAATGCTAAAACCCGCAAAAAACCCGCATAACTAAATGTCCTTGGGCCAGCTTTATTTTAACACATTAATAACACTGAGACCACACAGAGATAACACTGAGATCACACTGAGATAGGGCTACCATTCCATTGCATATCTTCGGGGAAAAGACCTGCGTTAAACTGCGGGAATTTCCCCTTCAACCTTAATTCTGCGGGTTTATGCTACGCGCACCGCCAAGCACCGCCATTTTCCGCCAAACACTGCCAAAATTTCGATTGCCATCAAGCCTGGTTTATCTTTACATAAAACCAGGTACCGGTATTGTGATTAATAAAAAATGACTGCCTATGGAGAAATGAAAAATGAATCATGAGGAATGAAGTTGGAAGTCTGAGACGGCCACCTATCGCGTGTAGCCACGTGCACTAGGATATCTGTCCACTCTCCACTTTCTACTCTCAATTAACCGCAATAGCGGACGAAAGCTTACTGTTGCTTTAAACACTACGACTGGTGCATTACAGTTATTGGGTTCTAATCCCGAATGGTGCCGTTAGTAAGGTGAGGTCCGACCCGGATGGACAGTACACCGAACGCGAAATAGGCGGTAAGTATGAAGACTCTGCTAAAAATTATTTTTCTTCCCCCGCCATAACTTTAGTGAAGGCGGCAAGCATCAGGTATAAGTCTCAAGATTTCTGCACACCAACCGGAGCGAAATAAGAGGTGGTAACAGCGCCCTGACCGCGGACAATTCATTTCTCGTCCGCTTTGTGGAAGCTCATATCGCGCAGCTCGTAGCTCGTAACTGAAAAGAGCAAGTTTCGGGTTTCACGTTACCATGCTCCTACTGATCTTTAAATAAATTATCCGTAATGAAAGAAAAAATCGCATCAGAGGACTGGCAAGGCATCAGGGATCAAATGAATGAAAAAGGCTATGCTATCATCTCCCGATTCTTACCGGACGAGCTGTGTCAGGAACTGATCTCATATTACAGTAATCAAAATATCTTTCGCAAGACTGTCGTGATGGAGCGTTACCGCTTTGGCCTGGGTGAATATAAATACTTCAATTACCCGCTTCCGGGCTTGATCCAGGATATCAGGGAACATGTATATCCTTACCTCGCTCCCATTGCAAACTCCTGGATGAAGGTGCTGAATATAGCTACCATCTTCCCTGCAGCACACACAGAACTGTTGAAAGAATGCCGCGCAAATAACCAGTTAAAAGCGACTGTTCTGATCCTGAAGTATGGTGCGGGCGGATACAATACCCTGCATCAGGACCTCTACGGCGAAGTCTATTTCCCAATCCAGGCTGTAGTTTTTCTTAACGAACCCGGCAAGGATTATACCGGCGGAGAATTTGTACTCACACAGCAAACACCCCGGGCTCAATCAAAAGCTATAGTTTTGACTCCAAAAAAGGGAGATATGCTGATCTTTACAACGAACTTCCGGCCGGTAAAAGGATCCAAGGGCTATTACAGGGTAAACATGAAACATGGGGTGAGTGAAGTCCACACCGGCGAACGGTATACAATGGGAATAATATTTCATGATGCGGTCAGTTAACATATGATACATCACATTGATTTAAGCAGTGCGGAATTAATGCGATTGATCCGGGATACAAAAATCACGCTTGGCGGGAACCAGAAATTAAAAATATTCGGCACCTTGCATTGTAAATCCGGCAAACGGATGAAACCCGAAAACAGGGTTTTCTTTGCATCGCAAAGCCAGGCAATTAACGCAGGTTACCGTCCCTGCGGAAATTGTATGAAAACAGCTTATCAAAAATGGATCTCTTCAACAATGAAATAGCGTCACCTGATAAAAATCTGCTGCCAGTGGATGGTATAGTGAATTATTACGGCAGGCTGTTTGACCGGCGGCAGGCAGATCATTATTACGAAACCTTACTGAATAATATCGAATGGAAAAACGATCAGGCGGTAATCTACGGAAAGCTGATCATTACCAAAAGAAAAGTTGCCTGGTATGGGGATCGTAATTTTGAATATACATACTCGAACACCACCAAGCAGGCACTCCCCTGGACTAACGAACTGTTGGAATTAAAAGCAGTCGCCGAGGAAAAGAGCGGCGAACACTTCAATTCCTGCCTCCTCAACTTATATCATAATGGTGATGTGGGGATGGCCTGGCACAGCGACGCGGAAAAAGACCTGCAAAAGAATGGCGCCATAGGCTCCCTGAGCTTCGGCGCCGAACGTAAATTCGCTTTCAAGCATAAGGAATCTAAAGAAACAGTCTCCCTCATTCTAGAGCATGGGAGTTTGCTGGTGATGAAAGGAACAACCCAAAGCCATTGGCTGCACAGGCTGCCGCCAAGCAAACTTATTACAAGGCCCAGAGTGAATTTAACTTTCAGGACGATTGTTGAGGTTGGAGGTAAGAAGTCGGAGGTCTGAGGTCTGATGGATTTCCGACACATTGACAATGGATATAGCGTTCAATAGCAGAAGAAACTGATTGCTTGGTACGGCTATCAATACTTCCCCCTACATCAGCCTGGTTTTGAGAATGTTGAAGATAGGTACCTCGTCATTTTCTTCGCCTAGCCAAACCTGGGGTCAAAACAGGGTTGCGTTGCTTTTTCTGACTGATCCTTCCTCTATCTTTTATTTCTTTAGGAAATGAAATAATATTACTTAGCTTTGCACTACAAAGTACTTTCGCCATATGGGATTTTCAGAAAGATTAGAGTCATTACATGCTAAGACTGTCAGCAACAGATGGATGCGATATTTTACCACCTTTACCC
This sequence comes from Daejeonella lutea, assembly GCF_900168015.1. Taxonomy (GTDB): domain Bacteria; phylum Bacteroidota; class Bacteroidia; order Sphingobacteriales; family Sphingobacteriaceae; genus Daejeonella; species Daejeonella lutea. Next base: position 890,188 of record NZ_FUYR01000001.1, read on the forward strand.
GCTTTGCGCTTATTGCTGGCTTTTTGCCTCCTGGCTGGGTTAAAATTATAGGTGAGCGATTTACAGACCTGCATAACAACCAGCCCATGGGACATTATCTGGAAGCCTTGCATCATACGGGTTATTACTACACTTTCGTCGGGTATGCGCAGATCCTGGCTGCTCTGCTCCTGCTCTTCCCCCGTACGGTGGTTTTAGGAGTGCTTATTTACCTGCCGATCATCCTAAACATCTGTATCCTTTCACTGGCTGTGCGCTTTGAAGGATCGCTGTTGACTGCCCCGGCAATGGTGGTTGCCTGTATCTATCTTTTGTGCTGGAATTATGACCGTATAAAATATATATTGCCCTTCAATACTCCGCCGACTGTTCCAGTAGTTCAGAATAACAAATTCCCAATCAAGTTTTTTGCCAGCATTTTCCTAACCTTTATACTGTTTGTTTATACGATTACACATATGTATGATATTCTGCCGCGCAATACGCAGAATGACTGTGTAACCCAATGTGACGATAGTGAAAATCCGGCAGCCTGCCAGGAGTTTTGTAAAGAAATACATACCGACGGTAAAGATCTGGATGAAAGTTTGGATAGGTATTTTAGAAAACTTGAAGGGAAGAAGCAGTAGTTTTAACTTTAAAGCGATGATGAGCAATTCTAGCAGAAAAGCAAAAGCAAACATTCTATGAAAGATGCGAAAAGAAAGCGGTCAGGTAATAGTAATGATCCGGAGTTCTGGGAATCTGCCTTTGCTGAAAAGCAAGCAATGTGGGGACTGGAGCCAGCAAAATCTGCGTTAATCGCAAAGGACCTGTTCAAAAAGCAAAACGCTAAAACCGTGCTCGTGCCGGGAATTGGCTACGGCCGAAATGCCGAGGAGTTCACGAAAGCTGGAATGCGAGTCACTGGCATAGAAATCTCAGTAACCGCTATAGAGCTCCTGCGTGAGTTTTACGGCAGGGATATGACTGTCTACCAGGGTTCAGTTTCTGAGATGCCTTTCGACAAGGTGAAATACGATGGCATATTCTGTTACGCACTGATACACCTGCTCGGTGAAGATGCAAGACATAAGCTCATTCGGGATTGCTATGATCAGCTTGTCTCCGGCGGCCTGATGATCTTCACAGTCATTCCAAAAACGGCCCCCACGTATGGGAAAGGCAAAAAGATCAGCGAAGACCGCTACGAACTGGTAAAAGGTGCTCCCCTTTATTTTTATGACAAGGCTTCAGTGGAGGCGGAATTTGGTGAATTCGGATTGCTGGACATTCAGGAAATCTCTGAAAAACCGCCAAAGCACTCCGAGTATGAGGACTTTCCGTTTTTTGTGGTTATTTGCAGGAAAGGTTGAAAGTTTAAGTGGTAATCGGGTGATCGGCTAATAGTAATGAGTGACCGGTAAATCGGTAATCAGTATGGGCGTAGAAATCATGGTTATTTCAGCTTGAGTCTGACTTGCAGATAGTTTAATTGCCCCCAGCTTCGCTGGAGGCAATTAATGGGCTCGTAGTTTAATAAGCCGAAGCAAACTCTCCCGCGAAGTCTTTAAACTTCCTTTTCGACAACTCCGGCTTGTTTATTTTATAATCTTCGAATAGTATCCCGCTTTTCACAGCGTTGCCCATTTCTGTATAATTCCTGCTCAGTTCTTCTGATAAGCCTGCCTGCACCATCCCTGCATATGATTGCTCATCGCTGAATTCCACCCATGGAAGCTCAGGTTTATCAATGGCACTGCCCAGGAGTTTTGTCGCTTCCCCTGCGCTGATTTCATCACTGGCAATATAGCGCACAGTTTTACCGGTAATTGGCTGTTGAATAAGCTCTGCAGCTACATCGGCGATATCTGAAGGGTGAGCCATTACCAGGTTCGCATCAGCCGGATAGTTAGACCCCAGGATACCCGCATGGCGGATCATATCAATGTTTGCATAATAATTGGTGTAAAAATATGCCGGGCGCAGGTGTACGATCGCGACATCGTCCAGGCTGCTGAAGATCTGCTCCAAATCATGTAAGCCTTTGATCGGCCCGGTACCTTCTGGTAAATGGGCGCCAATACTACTTAAGTTGACCACGCGCTTCACTCCTGCGCTCTTAATGGCTGCTGCATAACTGTTTGCCATATCACGGAAGTACTGACGGTAGTCCGAAGTTTCGTAGTTTGGCGGCACCATGGTATACACGGCATCCGCGCCCTGGAATGTCTGCGCGAGAAACGCAATGTCCTTAAGGTTTCCAATTGCAGGCTTAGCGCCAAGATTCTCAATGTCTTTAGCTCTTTCTGGCTGACTGGAAATCACCGTAACCTGATGGCCGGCTTCGACTAATTTTTGGGCCAGCGGTTTGCTGATATTACCCAATGATCCTGTTATAACAAATTTCATATCTGATTTATTTTAATTAATGATACACCAAAGGTATATTTGTACTTACTTTTATACAAGTACTTACCCCAAAGTGTGTAGATATGACAGAGATCAAAGAAAGCTCAACACGAAATCTTAACAGGCAACTTACTTTAGATTGCCCAGTGAATTATGTGATGGAAAAGATCGGGGGATATTGGAAGCCTATCATTATTCATCAATTGATGAGCGGGCCAAAGCGTTATGGTGAGTTAAAACGAGCTATTCCCGCTATCACAGAAAAGATGCTTATTCAGCACCTGAAGCAGTTGGCTGCGGATGACCTTGTTGTGCGTGAGGCGCTGGAAGTTATTCCTCCGTCTGTTACTTATAGTTTAAGCCCTGCAGGAGCAGAACTTAGTGAAATGATGGAAGCTATGGTAAAGTGGGGACTAAAGCATAATGATAACCGGGCGCGCTATGATGCGGCAAGTGCCTAGCAACGACCGTCCATCAATTCTCAATTCTCAATTCTCACCTTTCCACTTTCAACTTTCCACTTTCACCTGGTCCTGTCTCAATCCCCCCTCCAACTTGTCGTCATTAACCCTTACTGCATTTGTCAGTTTGGCTAAATTTGTTAAAACTCATTTAATGTACATACTATGAATGTTGACTTCAAATCTGTTGACGAGTATATCGATAAATCCCCAGGGGAAGTACAATCGGCTTTAAGAAAGATCCGCGAAATTATTAGTGAGATAGCCCCAAATGCTGCTGAAAGTATTTCATATGGTATGCCAGCCTACAAGCTAAAAGGCAAGCCGCTGGTGTACTTTGCCGGCTATAAAAAACATATTGGACTTTATGCTACCCCTACCGGTCACAGTGAATTTGCAGCAGAACTGGCCGGCTACAAACAGGGTAAAGGCTCTGTGCAATTTCCTTTGAATGAACCGATTCCATACGACTTGATCAGAAAAATTGTGCAGTTTCGTGTCGGTGAAAATGAAAAGTGGTAGTGATTGATTGCGTAATCAACATTCATGAATTGTAGTAACTTGTCGCCATGAAGAAACTCCGGTCGCTCATTAAGCAACTTGCTGTAACCGACCATATGAAGAAGGAGGAACTTAATACCCTGATCTGGGAATTTATCTGCTATTCTCCCCAATGGCCTGTACGAAACCATCAGCAGCAACTGCTGGACGAAGCACGGAAGTTCAGTGTAAGTGTAAGCGATCCCCATTTTGCAAACAGAGAACTGAATGTCAACGGATACATCTGGGGCAGCGGGAAAATAAAAATCTTACTAACCCATGGCTGGGGATCCAAAGCGGCTGACTTTTATGAGCTTATTGATGCGCTTAGGCAGCTCGACACCATGATTATCAGCTTTGATGCGCCGGGGAACGGTAGTTCTGAAGGAGAGCTTTCCAATCTCCTGCTTTATGCCGGAGCGGTGAAAGCTGTTGTTAAACATCATGGTGCACCTGGCATTGCAATAGGACATTCATTGGGTGCGATGGCGAATGCAATCGGCTTATCAGATACACCTCCTGGTTCATTAATCAATCTTAGCCCGCTCATCCGCCTGAAGGAGAATTTTATCTCCAGTATGATATCGCAGAATGTTTCACAACCGGACCAGGACTACTTTTTTCAAACCTTTAATGAGCGGTTTGACATGGATCCGGCGGACTTTAACATGAACGATGTTTACCGGTTTGGGGAAAACGTAAAACACTGGCTTGCTTATGACAGTCAGGATATGGTATCACCCTATCCTTATCTACAGGATTTTATCCAGAAACATCCGTCTATACAAACACAAAACTACGTGGGTGTTGGCCACGAGAGGATAATCAAGGATGAGAGGATTATTCAGATGATCCTTGAATTGACGAAGGCGGAAATTGACAGAGGATAAATGGACAATTAAAAAAGCCACGAGCTACAGTTCGGACCCTATGCCGCCTCCTCGAATTTGTCCAGCGCTACTTTAACCTTATCCCCGGGACTGCCGATTATCTCAAACAGAAGGAACAATCCCAGATCACTCCCCTCAATCGACAAAACCAAATCCTTTGGTTCACCCATATCATTAGTCATGACAGCGTGAATGGTAGTCCTACCTTTTTTGAAAGGAATACTCCAGTCGCACTGCACAGACTTGATAGTGCAGGAAGCTTTGAATTCATCCTTTACAGTTATCGTGATGATTGATTTGCTTATATGAACATACGATTTTTCTTCTTCCGTCCGGGTTACTTTGCCGCTCTCGTTGAGATGCTGGGTTTTGGATCCCGTGAGATTAATATTTTTACCGCATTGGGAATAGCTTCTATCAGAGAATGCGAAGAGGATCAGGAATACCAGAGTTAAAGCTTTCATAATATCAGGTTGTTTAATTCGTACAATAGTAATATGCTTCCAACGGATCAGCTAATAAATGTGACGGGCTCGCGAAAAAATGGGACGAAGCCGATCGACTAAATCCTGAACAGGAAAATTTTGCTGGTGCCACGTCGGGAAGTGTTATCGACTTGGCGAGATTCACCTAATCACCATAAAAATCCTATTTTTGTTCACATCAGCTGCACAAACAACGAAGAAACATGACCTCATACGAAGAACTCTTTGAAAATAATAAAAGGTGGATCCAAAGCAAAACCGGTACCGATGCTGACTTTTTCAGTGAACTTGCCAGGGATCATAATCCGGACTACCTGTATATTGGATGCAGCGACAGTCGGGTGACCGCTGAGGAAATTATGGGTCTGGGTCCGGGTGAGGCATTTATTCATAGGAATATTGCCAATCTGGTAAATAACGTTGACCTAAACGTAATGTCGGTTATTAATTATGCCGTTAGAAACCTGCAGGTTAAACACATCATTGTATGCGGGCACTACAACTGCGGAGGTGTGAAAGCAGCAATGCAGCCTGAAGATATGGGGATTCTCAACCCATGGCTGCGAAGTATTCGGGATGTTTACCGCATGCACAAGAATGAGCTTGATTCAATCACCGACGAACATAAGCGTTACGACAGATTGGTTGAACTGAATGTGGAAGAGCAATGTACTAATGTGATCAAAACAGCAGTCCTCCAATTGAATTACAAACGTGCCGGTTATCCGATCGTCCACGGTTGGGTTTTTGATATCCATACCGGAAGGATCATTGATCTCAATATCAATTTTGAGAAAATTCTGGAGAGTATCAAGGATATCTATGATTTAACGGGGAAAGACTGAGGTATGAGGACTGAGGTCTGAGGTCTGAGGTCTGATGGATTTCCGTGAATAGAGGTATGAGGTATTAGGTATGAGGTATTAGGTATCAGGTATCAGGTATGATGGATTTCCGTGAATATAGGTATGAGGTATCAGGTCTGATGGATTTCCGACATCTGAGTTTCTTAAACAGTATTTTATAATATACCTCCCCAACTCTGAACTCTGACCTCCGACTTCTGACCTCCAATCTCCAGCACAAAAAAAAGCCCCGGCTAAACCAGGGCTCTTTTTAAAAAAGAGAAAGCAATTACTTCGGCATGATGACCGAGTCGATCACGTGAATTACTCCGTTCTTCTGGAACACATCGGCAATGGTAACTATCGACGTTGCTCCGGTTTCATCTTTCAAAACAAGGCTTTTCCCATTCATCATCGCCCAGATTTTACCTCCGCTCACGGTGCTGAACTCAGCTGTACCTTTCCCATCTTTAATAGCTTTGGCAATTTCCTTTGATCCCAATTTCCCAGCTACAACATGGTAAGTAAGGATTTTGGTAAGCATAGCTTTGTTTTCTGGTTTAACCAATGTACCAACTGTTCCGGCAGGAAGTTTATCAAATGCTGCATTGGTTGGTGCGAAGACTGTAAATGGACCGTCGCCTTTTAAAGTTTCAACTAAGCCTGCTGCCTTCACCGCTGCAACAAGTGTTGTGTGGTCTTTGGAGTTTACCGCGTTGTCTACGATGTCTTTTGTCGGATACATTTCAGCACCGCCTACTATTTTAGTTGATTGTGCGAAAGTTGAAGTGATCGCAGAAGCTGCTAATGCGATCGTTAGGATAAATATTTTTTTCATAATTTAAATTTTGTTAGTTGCGATGAATTACGGGATTGCGGTGATGGCGGATTTAATGGGGTGAATTAAATGATACAACTTTCGGGAATGCGATCTGATGACGGAACCCTGAAGTCCGAGGTCTGATGGATTTCCGACAATTGGTGATGGTGGTCAGAAGTTGTAGGTTTGAACACTGATGAATTTCTGCCATCTAAGGTTTACGACAACTTATCTTACCCACTCTGAGCTTCGACCGCTGACCTCTGACTCCGACTTCAGACCTCTGTCTTGAGATATTTTCCACCAAACTACTTTTTTCACAAAAAATATTCGACCTTAGAGGCAAGCAGAAAAATAGTTGAGCAGGACCATTAAACTTTCATTATCAGAGCCGGAATTAATTCAGGCTTTACGCAGCAGGGATAGTAAAGGAGCCGAAGCCCTATATGATATGTACTCGGCTGCACTTTATGGTGTTATTTACCGGGTTGTACAGCATGAAGAGATTGCTGAAGATCTGTTACAAGAAGCGTTTGTAAAAATCTGGAATTCAATATCCTCATATGACCACTCTAAGGGCCGCTTGTTTACCTGGATGGTTAATATTGCCAGGAATCTGTCAATAGATAAAACCAGATCGAAAGATTTTCGCAATCACTCGAAAACCGAAGACATAGAAAATATCGTATTATCTGTGGACAAAGGTTTTACCACATCCATCAATCCTGAAACACTCGGTTTGAAGGAGCTTGTGGAGAAGTTAAACCCGGATCAAAAAGTTATACTTGATCTTGTTTATTTCCGTGGCTTCACACATGTTGAAGCCGCAGAGGAACTCGATATTCCTTTAGGGACAGTAAAAACGAGACTACGAAATGCAATTATTACGTTAAGAAAGGTATTTAATTAAGTGAAAGACCTGAAAACATATTTGGAGAGCGGTATCCTGGAACTTTATGTTCTGGGCGACTTAAGCAGGGAGGAGATTCGTGAGGTTGAGCAGTCGATTGCGCAATACCCGGAGGTAAAGGCCGAGGTAGAGGCAATTGAAAACGCTTTACAGGCTTACGCAATATCTAATGCCATTGAGCCTTCAGAGTCAGTACGTAGTAAAATTCTGAATTCATTAGAAACTTCTCCTGTGGAGGAAGCCCGTGTGACACACTTGCGACCGGTTGAAAGCTCCTCGAGTTTTTATAAATATGCATTTGCCGCTTCGGTTGCTTTACTGCTTGTCAGCGTAATTCTGCTGATAAACCTCAATAACAGACTTAGAGAATCGCACACTCAGCTAGCTGTTCTGCAAGCGGAAAACCAGCAATTCTCTAATCGTGTAAATTACATGGATAAGGAATTAGAAGACAACAAAAAATTCCTTGAGATATATCAGCAACCCGGACAATACAAACTTGTTAACCTTAAGGGTTCTCCAAAAGCTCCTGCCGCACGAATGACCGTAGCTTTTAGTCCGCAAAAGGAAGAAGTAATGATTGACCTTTCTTCGCTGAACATGCCATCAAATGATGATCAACATCAATATCAGCTTTGGGCACTCGTTGATGGCAAACCTGTGGATCTCGGGGTTTTCGATTCTACTGATGACCATTCCGGCATGAAACGTATGAAATCAGTGAAAGGCGCTCAAGCCTTTGCCGTAACCCTGGAACCGAAAGGTGGAAGTGTGAATCCCACCATGGAGCAGATGATGGCCATCGGGAATATTTGAGAAGAAACCGGAAGTCTGAGAATACGTACCAAACAATTTCTGAGTTAACTTTAGTTATCTAAAACTCTAAAGTCAGGCGCGGTAGACCCCTATTCGATTCATTATACATCCTAAACAAAAAAGGGCCGAATACAAGTATTCGACCCTACATCTACCTATGAAAAACATGCCCTTTTGGAGGGCATATTTATATGTTCAAATGATATGCCAGAGCAATAAAGTTGCAAAGATCGTCGTTATCGCCATGTCAATTCAACTATTTTTCCCGAATTGAGGATTATATACCCCAATGAGGGTTAATATTTCTACACCCAGTTAATTAATTATCCTTCTGACCTGCAACAAATGGCTCTGGATTTTCGGAAATATTAAACGGGTTGAAGAAATATATCTTGTCTTTGCGAAATAATTCAAGGTGGCCTACAAGTCTGCTTTCGAACTGCTCATAGTTTTTATTAACATCATTGGTCCACGCTGATTCAGCTAGTGCGCTGATCCGCGGGAACAGCATGTGTTCGAGTTTTGTGATCGTCGGAATTCGTTCAGTCCACAAAGCGGCCTGTATTCCTTTTATCAGGCTGGCCTGCCCTGGGGTGTGTAGTTTGGATGGAGAAAAGTTATATACCCTATCGACAGGGTTAAATCCGCCCTCCCATCTTCTGCCAACCCGTTGACTGCTGTCCTGGACAAAATCGAAGTAAAGTGGCAGTCTTGGAGTAATTACCACGGGAAACTTCTTTGATAGCGCCAGTGCGAGCTGTTCAGGTTTATCGTGACGCCACCAGAAAATAATTGTATTAGCCGGTGAAAGTTTGCTGCTCGCTGCCTCGTCCCACAACAAGACCTTAGAATTGATCTTTGCCAGCGAGTCAGCCATTCTTTGGATAAAATATTCCTCAACCGCTTTTAAGTCGCCCAGCTTTTTATCACTCATAAGCGACTGGACTTCATTATCCTTGCTCCATTGCTCGTTTCCAAAATGCACTTCGTCGCCGCCAAGGTGAACCATCCCCGAAGGAAAAAGAACGTTTGTTTCCTTGAGAATATTTGTAAGGTAATCGTATGTCGCCTTTTTCGCGGGATGGAAAGTGAAGTCGGGATATTTTTCGGATCCGCCCCCGCTAAATTCGGGATATGCCTTGTTAGCAGCAGCAGCATGGCCAGGCATATCTATTTCGGGAATTACAGTAATAAAACGATCTGCGGCGTAAGCAATGATATCTTTAACATCTTCCTGTGTGTAATATTTTGCCGTCGCGGTTGGATCTATATGATTGCCAATGCCACCCACCAGAGTGAGTTTTGGATATTTCTTGATCTCAAGCCTCCATCCCGGTTCATCTGTAAGATGCCAGTGAAAACGGTTAAGTTTATAGAAAGCCATCCAATCGATGAGGAACTTTACTGTTTCTTTACCGAAAAATTGCCTCGACTCATCGAGCATCAGCCCTCGCCACTCATATTTCGGGGAATCAGTGATATCCCAGGCTGCAAGTGTAATCTCACCTCCCTTTGAAGGCGCCGTTCTCGCAAGTTGTAACAGAGAATTCAGGCCGTTAAATAAGCCCTCCTCTGTTCCTGACACAAGGCGTATCTCATCGGGGCTGACTTTCAGCTGATAGGAACCAGGAACAGTGTAAGCGGTTTTAAGATGAGACAGAACTATTGCGGGAGCGCTTGCTTTTTGCTGAACACTTAGGGTGATCCCGGTGTGTTTAAGCAACTCTTGCTGTAAAAAAGCCGCACTGGCGCGGAGCGACTGATCATTAAGGATTATTGGTGTGTTCGATGAAAGCGTAAAACTGCCTTCGCCCTTTGCATATTTGTTGGGGAGAGGAATTAAAGGAACCTGTTGCGAAAAGGCTTTAGATGTAAGGAAAAGTGTCAGCAGCGAGACAAGGGCAATCTTAGTGTTCAGCTTCAAAATCATTAGTTAAACGGGTTAATCCTCCCAAACTTATGATTAATTCCTAAAAAAAATAGAAGCCCGGGGGCTTCTATTTCAGAGTGGACTAGACAAAAGATCAGCGCTTTAGTATCAATGTGCTGTATGCCGGGACTTTCACGCTACTGTTTCTAATACTGGCGTCTTTGTTTTTGAATAAGATGTTTTTGTAGCCTTGAAGATTCTCAGGGAGATTCACATCCGCTTGAGCGCCGGAGAGGTTGTGCAATACGAGCACACTTTCATCAGGCGTGGTACGTACAAAGGAACATAGGGCGGCATTTTCCAGCTTTACTGGCTGTAACTCTCCGTAGGTAAGTGCTTTGCTTGTATTTCTGACCTGGATGAATGTCTTGTAATGATTAAACATTGAAGATTTGTCCTTAATCTGCTGTGCGGCGGATACCACTGCTGAATCAGTCCCATAACGCGGAACTATCCAGGTAGCACGCGATTTGTCCTTCGCTTTAGCATCCCATAAAAATGGTTCTCTTATATTCTGATCCGGTTTTTTACCTGGCATTCCGATTTCTTCGCCATAATACAGATACGGCGATCCTGGAAGGGTTAAAAGAAGTGCGGCAGCCATTTTCGCCTTGTCGGGATTATTGTTCACCATGCTCATGATCCGGTTCTGATCATGATTGGTGATGAAAGTTGCATCTACGTACTCCGGGTTAATGGTTTGATAGAAATCCCTTATTTTTTTATGATCAGCGGTTAGAGCACCCTCCTTTTCTTCGTTTACTGCTTTCGTAATAGCAGCACCCATATCAAAATTGAATAATGCAGGCAGTCCTTTCATGTATGGACCAACGATTTCGGCAGGTGCCCAAACTTCACCCACCAGATATACATCCTTATTAACTTTCTGCATTTCATTGCGGAAGTAAACCCACCATTGGTGGTTGTCTTTCGGACGTTCATCAGGGAAAATATGCCGGGCAGCATCAAGCCTGAATCCATCGACCTTTACTTCAGATAACCAAAAGCGACCCACTTTGAAAATCTCTTCACGAAGTTTAGGGTTATCAAAGTTCAAATCGGGCATGCTGCCTCCGAAATATGAATAATATAAATAATCGCTATTAGGAACTTTAACCCAGCGATTACGGTTATTCGAATCTCCGGCAATAATTCTGCCTTCAACAGTTGTTTGGGGATCATCTTTATGGGTCCAGACATAATAATCACGATATGGACTGTTGGGATTGGATCTGGCGTCTACAAACCAGGGATGAGATCTGCTGGAATGATTAATCACCATATCCATTATCACTTTAATATTTCTTTTATGCGCTTCAGCAATAAATTCCTTGAAATCTGCCAGGGTCCCGTAATCAGGGTGAATATCATAATAGTCGGTGACATCGTATTTATGATAAGACGGTGAAGGATTCATCGGCATCAACCAAATGCCCTCAACCCCTAAATCTTTCAGATAATCTAGTTTTGACGTCATCCCTTTAATATCACCCTTTCCATTCCCGTCGGAGTCCGCAAAGGACTGGACAAAGATTTCATATGACACTCCTCTAGGCCAGACGCTCACATTAGAGTTTTGCTGAGCATTTAATAAACTAATTGATGACGTTAAGAACAAAAGGCATATGGCAGCGGCTTTCAAAACAAATAATTTCTTCATAAGTTGAATTTAAAAGACTGGTGCATTTTGTTTCTGCACCAGTCTTGTTAAGTTTATTTTTTAATTCAGTCCAATCGTTGGATTTCCGCTCTGCTCTTCATCAGGAATCTGGAAAAGAAGTTTGCGCGAATCCCAGGCATCTCCCCGAACAGGCAATTTAAGACGTTTAAGTTCGTGCAGGCGTTCTCCCCGCAGGCCAAGTTCCAGGCGACGTTCCGAGCGAACTGCTGCGATAATTGCATCTTTTCCAAGGGCAACAGTGGTTTTTGGAGATCCATATGCCCTGGATTCAATTTTATTCAACCATAATACGGCATTGGTCAGGTCGGCCGGAGTTCCTGAAGTTGCGAGTGCTTCTGCATAGATCAGGATTAGCTCATCAAAGCCGGCAATGATTCCATCCATATGGGTGTAGTCAAATTTGGTTGAATAAACAATATTGCTTTTGGTCACATAGTATCGAGTCCGTCTGGCATCACCAGCAGGATGAGCTGCGACAAGGCTTGGTGAAGGTGTCCATTGCGGAATAGGGTTCGTGGTATTATTCGAACGGTAATTGCCACGTATTGATCCCCAAGAATCATCAGATGTAGCACTACTTGGGATCATGAATATCACTTCTTTAGTGGTTCCCTTTAATTGAGCCCGTGAATATTTCGCGGTCATATCTGCGTCCAACTCGTATTTGCCTGATTCCATTAGAGGCTTAGCTTCCGCAGCGGCATTTGCCATATCTCCTTTATAAAAATACACCTTGGCCAACAGTGCTTTTGCTGCATCAGGAGTGGCAAAACCACCGTTGTATGTACGGGTAGCTGGCAGGTTTGCTGCTGCAATTTTAAGGTCTGCAATTACACTGTTATATACTTCGTCCACCGTAGCACGTGGCAAGGCCAGGTATGATTCAGCAATAGTTGTTGTACCCCTGGTGCGAATTGGAACTCCCATATTCGCTGTTCCTTTTGTGTTATCTGCGTAAGGCAAACCAAAATATCTTACCAGATGGAAGTGGCCCAGTCCCCGGATATACGCGGCGTCTCCTTTAAGGGTATTCGCCAACGGAGTTGTTGCTCCACCTAGGATGGCATCTGCCAAAGCACTTGATGCAGCTATGTTAGCCCTGTTTATAGCGCTGTACGTCCCTCCCCAGATTGTTCGTCCAGGCGGATTGAAAAGGTCCATTGAGTGATTGGCGATCTGTGACCAGTCGAAAGTACTGTTAGTAGTCGTCGCGTCATCCGCAATCACATCACCAGCAACCAAAGCAGTTCCGCCCATAAAACCTGCACCACGAACCTGGGTGTATGCTGATCCCATAAGTTTCTGAAGATCTTCTGGGGTCTTTATCGCATCATCTGTGATAACATTATTCGTCGGCTTTACGTCAAGGAAATCCATATCCTCGCAGGAAGCAAGCAGGAAAACTGATCCAGCCAGGAGCGTAGTTATTTTATATTTTAATATTTTCATGTTCTTGTAGTTATAGGTTAACATTTAATCCCAGGGTAAAACCTCGTGACTGAGGAGTTGTAAGGTAGCTTACATTAGCGCTAAGATTTCGCTGCTGGGCATTTCCCAGGTCGCGATAAATCTCTGGATCTCCCGGAAATTTGGTGATGGTAAACAGATTACTTGCTGATAAAGAAAGTCTGGCACTGGAAAGCTTTAGTCTTTTAACAAGCGTTGTTGGAAATGTATAGCCCAGATTTACAGTCTTTAAACGGAAATAGCTTCCATCATAAAGTGTCTCGGTAGTATTTCTCACGCGCTCAAGTCCGCTTGAACCCAGCGTGAGTCTGGCCACGTCAGTAACATCCCCCGGCTTTTGCCATCTCTGCAAAGCTCTCTTCTTCAAATTCCATGCGCCTATATTATTCATCTGGAATTTATCAGCATCATCATAGATGCTTCCCCCTACCTGGAATGATCCCATAAAACCGAAATCAATGTTTTTCCAGGAGAACCTGTTCTCGATACCGCCGATGAAATCCGGGTAAGGCTGGCCTACAACCTGTCGGTCGCGCTGAGAATTATAAACCTTGGTTGTACCGTTAGGCTTTTTTGTAATTGGGTCAAGCATTTCATAAACAGGCATTCCATCTGCCGGATCTATATAAAGTGTTTTAACAAGGAAGTTAGTACTGATTGGCTGACCGACTATAACACGGGTGTCACCTACACCGCCAAGAGCATCGGGGCTTGCTGTTCCAACATCGATAACTTTGTTGGTATTTCGAGCGAGATTCAAATCTGTCGACCATGTGAAGTTCTTCTTAACAATATTCTTTGAGTTAAGGCTAATCTCCACACCTTCGTTACGGAGCTTGCCTACGTTAGCAAGAACTGATCCCTGGCCTGTTGAAGTCGGGGTTCTCACGCCTAAAAACAAATCCTTTGCATTATTCACATAATACGCAAGCTCTCCGGTGAGTCTGTTATTCAAGAAACCATATTCCAGGGCGGCATCATACTTGGTGGTTGTCTCCCATTTTAAATCTGGATTAGCCAGGGCGTTGATTGTCCAGAATTGCTGGCCATTGTAAATGTTAGTGTTCTGAACATTGGTTGTTCCCCATTGAGCGTAATTGCCAATTTCAGCGTTTCCTGTAAGTCCGTAACCCGCCTTAAGCTTAAGATAACTCAATGCTTTGGCAGATTTCATGAAATTTTCTTCGGTAATTATCCAGGCTGCAGAAACTGCGGGAAATGTTCCGAACTTATTGTTCACACCAAATCGCGACGACCCATCGCGGCGTACAGTACCTGTGAAGATATATTTATCTTTCAGCGTATAGTTAACTCTCCCGAATAGTGAGATAAATGTGTATTCAGATGGAACGGCTATTGTAAGCCTGTTATTGGTGTTTTGAGTGCCATCAGGATTTACTTCTGCCGGAAGTGCCGGGTTATTGTACAGCCAGTCCTCCTTACCCGGATCGAATGTTACGTTGCGGGTTTTTCCACCGGTAGTATACTTTAATTGTTCAGTACCAGCCATGAAACGGAAGCGGTGAACTTTATTCAGGTCAAGGGAATAGTTCAAAAGCGCTTTTGTGTTCCAATTTGTCAGGTATGATCGGCCATCTGAAGCAGTAGGTGTTGGACTTACAACTGACGTTGTTAACGCATAATTGCTGTTATCACTGTAGTCAAGATTTCCTTCCAGACGCAGCGAAAGATTTTTCAGGAAAGTAACATCTGTGAAAAGATTTGAAAGCGTTCTTCCACCCCAGGCTTTACGCGTTCTTTGTTCAATCTGAGCAACAGGATTGGCCGAAACAGGCGGGGTATACAATGATCCATCGGCATTATAGGCCGGAAAATACGGAAGGGCATTAGATATCGCCAAACCGTAACCTCCATCCCAGGCATTGGGGATCACGTTACGCCTTGTGCTCGAGTAGGAAATATTCCCCCCCACTTTTAGAAACTTGAAGGGATTATAGTCCAGATTCAAACGCGCACTATTTCGGTTGAATGCGTCATTCACAAGGAATGACTTTTCGTTTACATTGGAAAGTCCCAGGTAAGCTATGAACTTTTCAGTTCCGCCACTAATAGAGAAATCGTTAAAAGTGGAAAGCCCAGTCTGCACAACAAGGGATGCCCAGTCTGTATTAGTTTTCAGTGCTTCTGACTCAACGACGTTCCCAGGCAATGGACGTGTTGCCGGCGCACCTGTAGGGTTAAATTTAAAATCGTTTGCAACGGCTTCCTTGTAAAGCGTTATAAATTCCTGTGTATTTAACATCTCCGGACCTGCCGTAAGATTAGAAGTTGCAAGCCTGCTGGCGAAATTGATACGCGGCTTGCCTTTTTGCCCTCTCTTGGTAGTAATTAGTACTACACCGTTTGCACCCCTAGAACCGTAGATTGCTGCAGCAGATGCATCCTTTAAAATTTCAATGCTTTCTATATCATTTGTGTTGATAGATGCAAGCGGGTTAACATTATTAGCACCGTACGTACCGGCTACATTGGGAATAGGGATACCATCCATTACATAAAGTGGCTCTCCCCCTGCAGTAATAGATCCTGTTCCGCGGATACGGATCTGAGCCCCTGACCCTGCCATACCGGTCGACTGAATTACCTGAACTCCCGCTGCGCGGCCCTGCAAGGCTGCATCAAACGATCCGACCGGAACGGTGGATAGCACCGAGTTATCAATTCTTGCAATAGAACCTGTTACGTCACGACGGTTCTGTACACCATACCCTACCACAACAACTTCGTTGAGGTCCATATTTTCAGCCCTTAGACTGATGTTTATTGTCGATTGATCACCAACTTTAATTTCCTGACGGGTGAAGCTTATCATATTAAATATTAGAACTGCTTCCTTATCGGGCACCATTATTGAATAGTTTCCGTTAGCATCAGTGGAAGTCCCGCGGTTGGTACCTTTTACACTAACTGATACTCCGGGCAAGCCGGCACCGTTTTCTGTTACCTGGCCCTTAATACTTTTTTGAGCAAAGGCAACATTTGAAACACATAATACAAACGCGAAAAGCAATAGCTTTTTTAGGAGCTTTGCATAGCTTTGCTGTTCTGTTCGTCCAGAAAGCGGAGAACCAGAAGAGTAGAATTTCATCATAGTTGAATTAAATTAGTTAGCATTTAATGATTAAGTTTTATGTGTAAACTTTAAAGAACTACCTTGAAAAAATGATTTCAGAGAGGTTAAGGTTTATTCACTTTTACCTAATGTATATTGATTTTAATCGAAAGACGTCCCACTTCATAAGTATTTAAACAAAACACCTTTCCTCACATAAGTGAATATTAATCAATTACTTATTGTGTTAAAAAGGAACTAACATCCTAAAATGGCACCTATTTTATTACCCAAAAGAAAGTTTAGGCGATATATCGGGCATATAATGACAAGCATGCGAAAATTAAGCTGCAATCCTTTTACCAGCGTCATGAAAACTAGTGGTTGGGGATACAGAAACTCCGTAATTCTATTCCTTCTGATTACATTAACTGTCGAAGCTATCGGGCAATCTACAAGCTCTGAAAACCCAAACAGGAACGATCACATTTTCCCCCCGTCCAAGGAAGCTTCCGCATTCATCAATTTCGACAGGCGGGGATTCATCATTAATGGCAGGAAGACATTTTTAGTTTCAGCCGGGATCGAATATGCGCGCGTTCCCCGAGCCCTTTGGAAAGACCGTCTGGAACGTCTGAAACGAGGCGGATACAATGCTGTCGAGATCTATACCTTCTGGAACTTTCATGAGGCTGAAGAAGGAAAATTCAATTTTTCCGGAGATCATGATCTGGATGCTTTTCTGAACCTCGTGAAAAGTTTGGATATGTTTGCTATCGTACGTGTGGGCCCCTATTACTGCGGGGAGTGGAATTTTGGCGGCTTTCCAATATGGCTGAAGTTCAAGCCAGGGCTCGTTGCCCGCAAAGATAATGTACCCTTTCTTGAAGCAACTGACCGTTTCTTTGAGAAACTGATCCCTATTGTTTCGAAAAATCAAATACACAAGGGCGGACCGGTGATTATGGTACAGCTGGAGAATGAGCACCCTGAAAGTTGGGGAACCAAAGTGCCCAATCCGTATTTCAGCCATCTTATTAAAAAAGCCAATGAACTTGGGCTAGAGGTACCATACTTTTTCAGCGGTTTGCATCCAGGAAATGACCCTGCAGGGAATCTGAAAAACCTCGATGATCCCAAGCGCCCGAATCCATGGTTCTCGACCGAATTCTGGGGGGTTTGGTTTTTCAATTACGGTCCTCAGCCCCAGGACTCCACCATTTACGATCGACGCACCTGGAAAATCATCGCCGGCGGAGGAAATGGTTACAATGTATACATGGCACACGGAGGAAGTAATTTCGGATATAATAATGACCGGGATATGGCAGCATCATACGATTATGGTGCAGGTGTGGGCCAGGCCGGCGATCTCCGGCCTATATTTTTTGCTTATAAAAGGGCTGCCTGGTTTGCCAGGAGCTTTCAGGAAGTACTTGCTAATAGCACAGATGGAGGGAAAATCTCCCATTGGATGATCCGGGATACAGCGATCAAGGTTAACGCCAGGGTAAGCCCTGCGGGCACAATCACGTTTCTCGATAATCCCGGAAAAATAGCGAAAAAAGCAGTCATTCAGCCACCAAAAGGGCTCAGCGGGGCTTTATCAGCAAATGTTAAAATTGCCGCCGGCGAAATAATGCCAGTCATTCAGAATTTCAAAATTGCGCCGGCTATAAGTTTGGATTGGGCGCCAACACGAATTTATACTATTCTTCCTCAGGGAAAAACAAGCACAGTAGTTGTATATGGGGACCTCAACTCACTTGTGCAGCTCTACTTCTCCTCTGACAGTTCTTTTAGGGTTTTGAAAGGAAACGCGAATTTTGTTAATAAATCCACGAAACTGGTGTTCTCTTCAGTAGTCAAAGGCCCACCCGCCGAATATATATTTTCAGCAGGCGTTAATCAGGTTAGAATACTGGTAGTGCAAAGTGCATTGGCCGCCAAAACCTGGATCGAGCAAATCGGACAAGACAATTACCTGATTACAGGACCTTCTTATATAAAAGAAACATCCCTCAAGAACGGGAAAATCATGGTTTCAGCAGAACGTCAATGGAATGATAAAAACCCAATGCCGACCAGAGTTTACACTGAAAAAACAAGCTTTCCCCTGGCAGCTTCAACAGTTCCGTCTAGCGCTGCTACGCTGCAGTTACATCCTGATAAATGGCAGATAAAACCAGCAGTAGAAGCTGCATTACCAGAACTTGATGATTCGGCCTGGACACACAGTACCAACCCATTACAAATGGGTGCAGATGGCGATTTAACGGCAAATGCCTGGTATCGCTCCAAGGTGCAGGTTGATACCAGCGGAACATACATCATGAGGTTTAAAAACGTGAAAGAAAGGGCCACCATCTTTGTGAACGGAGTAAAACAGGATGCGGAGCTGACCGATAAATCGTTTACAATTAACCTGAACGCTGGCAAGGTTAACACTGTAAGTATATTTACAGCCCACAACGGGCGAAACAAGCAATTATTTTTTCTCGGTGGATTGGATACCATCGATATGAAAGGGATAGCTGGCCCTGTAACACTTGAAAGGGATAGTAGCAATGTCAAAATTATTTCAAACTGGAAATTGAAGGGCGGACCAGGAGATCCATTTGCCCCTGATGCGTGGACATCACTGCCACCAGGGGATTTTGCGGGACCCGCATTTTTTAAATCCACATTTACATTGCCCCGCCAGGATAAAAGCAAGACAATAATATGGCGAGTTAATGTTACAACCATGGGACATGGATCTGTTTGGGTCAATGGTCATAACCTCGGCAGATATCCTGAAAAGATAAAGGTCTCAGGACTTTATATTCCAGAATCGTGGCTGAAAGAAGGTGAAAATACGTTAGTGATTTATGACGAAGATGGAACTAATCCCGGGAAGGTGGCCATAGAGGCAGAAAAAGAAGCAAGCAGGGATAATTTCCTGCTTGCTGAATACTGATTATTTTTTCACACGAACAAGGGTGCCTTTCATATCCTGTCCCTGGAAACCAACGACGAGGTTTATCTTGTCACCCGCAAGCTTGCCTTTAACGTAGGAAACTGCAATGCCCTTGTAGGACATTTCTTTGAAAGAGATGTCATTTCCTACTATTTTTCCACCGGTAAGGGGAGCTTCACCCAATTCAGAATTAATGGTTCCGGATAATTTTCCGTTTTCTTCCTTGAGATTCACTGTCACATCGAAGTGCCCTTCAATATTTCCTGCCCAGCGCCCCTGAATCATCGACGCGTAGCATACGGAGGAAATTAACAGACTTAAAACTAATATTGCATAAATCCCTCTTCTCATAGCTTTCCGTTTTTGGTTATTATTTCGCCCTGCTCAGGGTGATTTTTACTGGTTGCTCGTTAAATGTGGTGGTCAGCACAAGTTTTTCTCCAACAATGCTTCCCTTGTAATTTACCGGCTTACCGTTAAATTTGGTTGAAAACGTAATATTCTCACCATCTACTTTACCATCTTCAATAACATTCTTTCCCAATTGCGCAGCTACGTAAGGGCTATAACCGCTATCATCTGGATTTTCAGATTTGGCGTTATTATCAATGATAGAAAAAGTGCCAGTTAAAGCTGTTCCTTCTACTTTCAGCGCTGCAGTAACATTGTATTGTCCTTCAACATAACCTTTCCATGCACCATCAACAGTTGCAGCTACGAAAAGAGCCATGATTAGTAGTAATGCGCCAGATGTAGTGAGTAATTTTTTCATCTTCTTTTAATTTGTTTTTAGTGGTAATGACCTGCCTGCACGTGGCAGGGCAAAATATTTTAATTGAGTTGTATAAAACCTCTACAGTAAAACTGCATTGGTGGTTATTTATTGTGTTTGACTAATGTCATTTAATTCACAAATTTAATGTTATTTACCGAAAATAAAGGCATCAATGGAGAGGAACCAGCATTCTTAAATACGAAATAAATAGTATGCTTCCCTGTTACAGGCTTCAGTTCTATCTTTCGGGGAGCAGAAGCGTCACCTAATACTTCATCGGCAACAGGACTAACCTGAGCAGTACCTAATAAAATGCCTGTTGGTGAATCAAGCCTCGCTTCAATACTACCACCTGGATTTTCCTCGCGCACACTAGTGGTAACCTTCAGTTCAATTTGCTTTATTCCAGTAAGATCAATATCCCGGAACCCAATCATGCCATTGTTCACGGGCACTACGTTAGTTATTCCATCAATTCCATTCACCTTCACTGTGACCTTTTCTTTAATCTCTGCTACAGACGGATTGAAGGATGGTTTTCTCAGAATTACGGTATTCTCTGTGGTCAATTTCGGAATAGCTCCCTTTCCTTTGTCTGTATAAGCTGCACGTATAAGGTACGAACCTGTCCCACCGTCGTCTTTTGGAAGTTTAATTGCATAACTTCCCTTCACTGGTAAGGTTTTAGCTGATTGTGAGCTAACTTTGAGTATGTAATTAGCAATTGACCGTGCATCATTTTCCGTTATTGCAGGGTGAGCCGGCATGGCTATCAGTTTAGTCCAGACACCATTGCTTCCATTACGGATTTTACCGGCAAGGTACTCCTCCGCTTTCGAATCATTTTTGTATTTCTCAGAAATTTGAGTAAACGTCGGACCGATGTTGGTTGTATTGAGTGTATGGCAATTGTAGCAGTCGGATTTTTTCATAATCGCCTCTCCTACTGCAACCTGCACGGTTGCATCAACACTCCGCTGCCCTTGTATGATTTCAGCATAATCAAAGCCATCGGAAACATAGTCAATGCTCATTGAAACAGCAGCGGGGTCAATCGTTCCCGCTGAAAGGCTACCGTCTTCTTTATCGGCAACGGATACCGCGTAATCTAGCTGAGTGTTATCGAAAAAGAACGTGCGGTTTCCTGTCAGCTTAATCTGAACATCCGGTGGGCTGTTGCCTGCCGTTATCTTCAATGATTTGCTGTTAGAAGTTTTACCATCGCTAACCGTCAGCAATGCAGTGTACACGCCTGGCTTATCAAGTTTCAATACAGGATTAGCGGTTTTGATGATACGGTCGGCTACACCCGGCGTGCTAATCTTCCAGGTATACTGTAAGGGATCGCCATCAGCGTCTTTTGTATTTTTAGATGATAGATTAACCGTAAGTGGCACAGCTCCTCCAATTTTATCAGCAGCGATAGCCACCACCGGCTTACGATTCCCTGAATTATATTCAATCCGTACAAGCTTAGCACTTGAGCTCTTTGCAAACCAAAGGCTGCCGTATTCTAATACGTAAAGGTCTCCATCGGGTCCGAATTTCATATCAATTGGTTCGACCGGGCGGTAATCAGCCAGGAAGCGTTCCATCGATTGGTAATCGCCATTTTCATTCATGGAAATTGACATTATCCAGCCTCTGGCAAGATC
Source organism: Daejeonella lutea (assembly GCF_900168015.1). Taxonomy (GTDB): domain Bacteria; phylum Bacteroidota; class Bacteroidia; order Sphingobacteriales; family Sphingobacteriaceae; genus Daejeonella; species Daejeonella lutea. The sequence continues at coordinate 911,886 of NZ_FUYR01000001.1, forward strand.
TGTCGCGAGCCATTTACCTTCGTAGTACGCAGGCCATGGTCTTTTTGGATCCTTAAAATCAGCTCTGCGATATATAGGCCCACCGGTTGCACTACGGCTTCCGCTGCCAAGCAGTGGAAACTTGTCGGACACTCCATAAGGGTAATATATAAACGGTGCGGCAACTGGCGGCAATGTTTTCAAACCGGTATTATTGACCGAATTATTCACCGGTTTTAAAGGATCTTTCGGATCAAGCAGTTCACCCTCCTTGTAGTCGAAGATGTTGAAAGCAGCATTTGGCCCTACAAAGTATGGCCAGCCGTAAAATCCTGGTTTGCGTGCCTGGTTTAGTTCATCATAACCCCTAGGGCTTATATCTGTGTCTTCGTTCGCATCAGAGCCAATATCCCCCCAATACAAAAATCCCGTTTTACTGTCCACTGATGGTCTCCATGGATTGCGATGTCCCATGGTATAGATTTCAGGCCGGGTTCCTTCCGTTCCCGGAGCGAACAGATTTCCTGCAGGAATCTTATATGATCCATCAGCCTGGGGTTTAATACGCAGTATTTTTCCTATCAGGCTATTTGTATTTGCAGTTCCCCGCTGATCGTCCCAGTTTACCCGATTAGGCCTTTCGTCAGTTGATGAAGAAAGCGAGGTACCGGTGTTATTTCCTACAGTCAAATATAGGTTACCCTCTTTGTCCCAGGTCATTCCCCCGCCGGTATGGCAGCAAGTTTCACGTTGGGTGGTGAAGTCTAGTACCACTTTCTCCGTTCCAGGAACCAACTTATTGTCTTTAAAATCCCAGCGACTGAGCACAAATTTACTTTGGGTCGGATGCGAATAGAATGTGTATATCCAGTGGTTCTTTTCAAAGTCCGGATCTACAGTCAAGCCCAGCAAGCCTTCTTCTGCTTCAGTGACTACACCTTTAGCACTGGTGTACTTGGTGTTTACAGCAATTGATCCCGCTACGCTGGTTACACCGGTAGCAGGATCAAATAACTTTATATCACCTTTTCTTTCGCTTATCAATACCCGCCCGTCCTTGAGTACCTCGAAAGTGTTGGGCTCATCGAGGTCGCCAGGTTGAGTAAGGGTTACAGGCGTAAAACGGCTTTCGTCCGGTTTAGCCTGAAAGGTGTTGAAACGGTCGCTGAATGCGATGGAAGCACACAATCCAGCAACAGATAATATTATAACGGATTTTTTAACACTCATTAATATTAAGAACTAAGTGACCACGGTGCACGATACTCACGTTTAACAAACTGGTTCAATTCAGGAACATTTGTAACTTTCATGTTTTTTGCATCCCAAAGGATCTTGGTCCGACCCGGATAAGTCGTCCGTACACGTCCTGGTGTACCGTCTGCGTTAGCCGGCCCCTGAACTGTCTTCGGCATATTATATCCGCGGATTGCAAGATTAGCCATCGCAAGAGCTTCGGATAATAAACCTGCTTTCTCAAATGGCGAGCTGGTCTCCATTTTACCGTATCCGGCAATACTTGCTTCAACCCATTGTGCCCAGTGTCCCTGCATACTATCTTTAACACGAGCTAACTTTTCAGGAACATCAATTTCGTTCATTCGGGATGTTGGCAGTAAACGTGCTGCAGTACCGTAGCAATTCGCAAGTATCTTACCTTTAGTTCCCACAAACAGCATTCCGCCGTCACCATTTCCGAAAGCCTCATTTGGACCTAATTCCTCCGGACGCTCAGGCATAATTCCGCCGTCCATCCAGTGGAGCTTAACAGGACCCTGAGTTTTAGGGGTTTTAGGAAATGTCATAATTGCATAGCTGGCACGCGGGCAGCTATCAGGAAATATACCTTCTCTAAATTCATCTACGTATGTTGACCCAATACTGGCTTCTACAGCAGATACATAACCCAAGTCAAGAACACGCATTGGAGCCTCAATAATGTGAGCACCCATATCACCTAATGCTCCGGTTCCGTAATCCCACCATCCGCGCCAGTTAAACGGAACAAGCTTAATTCCTCCTTCAGCAAATCCTATTGGAAAGGGTTTAGCAGGAGCTGTTCCCTGCCATAGATCCCAGTTTAGTGAAGCTGGTGGTGTTGTGCTTTTTGTCGGCCAAGCAATTCCTTGCGGCCATACCGGGCGGTTTGTCCAGCAATAAACCGTGTGAACATCTCCGATCAGGCCGGCATCATACCATTCACGCATGCTGCGGACGCTGTCGTTAGAGGATCCCTGGTTACCCATCTGGCTAACTACCTTATATTTTTTCGCCATTTCAGTTAAGTGACGTACTTCGAATACATCATGAGCCAGTGGTTTCTGGATCCATATATGTTTGCCCAATGACATTGCAGCCGAACCTACGACTGCATGAGTATGATCGGGAGTAGTCACAGAAACAGCGTCAAAGTTCTTACTTTCCTTGTCAAACATCTCACGCCAATCGACATACTTCTTCGCGTCCGGGAATTTTTTGATGTTAGCAGATGCACGATCAAAATCAACGTCACATAAGAACGCAATTTTGGCTTTTCCGCTCCGATCAAATGCACCTATGTCGGTATTTGCCTGGCCACCTGCTCCAACTGCGGCGATGTATAACGTATCACTTGGAGCAAGATATCCTCTCCCTAAAACGTGGCGGGGAACAATCGTAAAACCAGCCACGCCTAATGCACCGGTTTTAATGAAATTACGGCGTGATTGGCCACTTTCCTTTTTCAATGTGTCTTTTTCTTTCATTCTATTTCTTCTTTCGGTTAATTTAATTCCCTCACCCAAATATTGCGAAAACTTATTGGTTCGCTCGGGTCGCCGTGCGATTGTAACTTAATTGGTGCGGATACATAGGGTTTGTAGGATGGTTTTCCTATAAATACGGTTTCGCCCAGCAACTCGACATTGTTATGTACCAATACGCCATTGAAAAGAACTGTTACTCTGGCTGGTGATTTCACTGTACGGTCTTCGTTGAAGGTCGGAGCCTTCCAGCTGATATCGTAAACATTCCATTCCCCTGCCTTTTTTGCAGGATTTGACGCCGGTGCAAATTGTTTATAAATGCTGGCCGCCATACCGTTAACATACGTCTTATTCTCATTATTATATGAGTCAAGGATCTGCAGCTCATACCCTGCGTCACCTCCGCCAGTTGAGGCCAGGAAGAGTCCGCTGTTTCCACGTCCCTGACCAGCACCCTGTATTGAAGCAGGAACCATCCATTCTATATGAAGCTGGTAATCCTTAAACGACCTTTTCGTTTCTATATTCCCGCCACCTGTCTTTTTATTTACAGTGAACATTCCTCCACCAACCGTCCATTTCGCAGGTGATTTGTCTTTAACCGTGATCCATTCGTCCAGATTGCTACCATCAAATAACACTATCGCGTCAGAAGGAACTTCGTTCAACGTTTTACCAGGTGTAACAACGGGTGGTAAAGGTTCCCATACCTCCGTATCTGCAGGGTTCGCACGAGGGGGACGAGCAGGACTGGCAGCGTTAGGAGCTGGCTGTTGCGCGCTTAGTTCCACGCTAAAGATGACCATAGACATGCTGAAAGCAGCCTTAAGGATATTGCTTGTTTTCATTTAGATGGTTTTTGTTTTGTTATGTTGTGATTGCACACTTTAAACGTTCCAAGATAGAAATATTATACGTGTTTCAAAAGAATTAAATCGATTTAGCAAATTTATTGTCTTTCAAGAAGAGGAGTCGAAAGGATCATGGAGTTGTCTCCTGACTGAGCTCGCAATGATCCATTTTCCTGGAGGCAAAATATTCACTCGGCGAATATTTTGTGAGTTTTTTAAACGAACGGTTGAAAGCACTCTTCGAGTTAAACCCTACCTCATAGGCTATTGAAAGCAGTTTATATTTTTTGTACTCAGGATCCTCAAGTTTCCGCTTGAATTCATCAATACGGTATTCGTTAATAAAGTAAAAGAAATTCTTTTCATAGCATTCATTGATCACTCTGGAAAGGACATGCGGTTGGATTTTTAATTTTCCAGCCAGGTCGTTTATCGAAAGTTGGGGATTTGTATAGGGTTTGCTGCGCTCCATATAACTTTCTAATTTTTCCTTAAACTGTTGCATCACCACTTCGTCCATCGCATCATCATTTCGTTTGTCGGGGGAATGAACCGGCGAATCACCAGATTGGGAATGGTTCGCCGACAGCGGACTGGTACTCAGCTTGATGATCTTAGACTTGTAGATCGCAAAATATCCTAAAACATATGACGTACTCGAAAAAAGGAACCATATCCAGTTGATACACCTCTCTGCAGCTGAATAAACATCCACACCATACATCCAGCCATAGATAAATATAATGGACGTGGCTAAACCAAGGATGAGACAGGCAGCCTTAATGGTCATTACCGTATTCAAATAATTTAAATTTTCATCATAGGAATAGCTTGAATGAGATTGCTTTTTATATTGATTAATGACTCCACGGATGTTGAGCCAGTAAGCTATATTAACAAGTACAGCAAGTCCTCCAATTACGGCAAATAAGGTCCGGACCGGTATAGTTTGATTGATAAGCCCGAGTACAAGTTCAGTGTTATCCATTAAAAATAAAGGAACATAAGCTATAGTTTGTAAAACGAACAAAACGAAATGCCATCTCCAATTGGCCGGTGGTGTTACCGCATTGAAAAGCAATTTTTGAACATAGAAGAGAAATACCGGAGCGTAAGTGAACAAAATAAAATCGGGGGCTAATAGCATTTTAGGAAATATTTCAACAAAATCCTTATTTGCTGTCAATACCCTGGCAGCTGTGAAACCCGAAGTCATCAATATCAAGGTTATCAGCCAGCGGTTGGCTTCTTTATCATAATTATCAATATTCCTGATAATCAATACCGCCAGCACTCCAATAATTGATGAGCATAATAGTAAAACCTCATAAAAAGATAGCGAGTTGGCACTCCGCGGCAGATCTTCCCAGGTTTTAACATTCACCTGTATTGCTTCTGCTCCTGCTTTGTCTGTTGAAATTACACGATTAGACAATCCTTTACCATTATCCCTCCCTTCGACTGAAGACCATGTACCACGGGTGAACTTATATTCGATTTTACTTAGTTCAGTTTGCACTTTGACCCTGTAAGTGCCGTCTTTAAGCCTTGTTAACTTATATCGCTCATCTCTGGGGTTCCAGTTATTGAACGAGCCGGTGATGTATAGGGTGGCGTCATGGGGCGTATTGGCCGGAATCTCAGTTATCTGAAATTTATAGGCAATGCCCTGCTCCCAGCGGGCGATTTCTATTGCAAGGTGTTTAGGGTCATTTTCAACACTAAACGTGCGATTAGGCCTTGATTTACCATCTTCATCGCCTTCTACTGCGGCCCATGTTCCCTGGGTAATTTTGTACTGAAAGGAGTTTAATGAATCAGGAAGTTCTATAAAATACTTACCATCTGCAGTCTTCTGAAATTTGTAGTCGGGATCTCCAGGATCCCACGAGTTTATGTTGCTTGCAAAATATAAGCCTTGTTCAGGTGCCAGGAGAGCAGGCATTTTTGCAATTTCAATCCTTATCTGAGCGTAGCTGGCAGCGTTTCCTATCAAAAGGAACATGATAGCCAGAAGTGGTCTTAGCTTTTTCATAGTACTTAAATATTGTTTGGTATTGCCCATTACTGCGTTAGTATATCAGGAAAGTAGGTGAAATCTGGATGGGATTCATTTCTTAATTTTTGTAAACAAAGTAAGAATAAGGTTCAAGGGTGATCGTATTGGTCAGTTTAATTTTGGTTCCTGTAAAGGCATCATCCCATTTGGAATTTACAATTTTTTCGGGAATAGTGTAACTAAGCGATGTATTGCGCAGATTTGAAACCACGAAAACACGCTTATTACCTGCTTCCTTGGTGAATGCGCAAACATCGGCTGTACTATAAGAGGTCAAAGTTCCGCGGCGTATTGGGACACTACTATTGCGGAAAGCAATGATCTTTTTATACTGAGCGGTAATATCCGGATTTAAGTTCCAGTCAATCTTCCTTCCCGTGAATGGAAAAGTTAGACGATAAGGCAGACCTACCTCCTGCCCTCCGTAAAGCATAGGGATGCTTTTCATGTACGCGACGATCATAAATGCATTAAGTGAACCTTTCGTCCCGTTAAAAAGATCGAGGGGAGTTCCGTCTGAGCCATTAACGTCGTGATTGGATGTGTAACGTACTATTTGCTGCCCGCCTTCAGCACCAGCATAATCGCTTACATTTAAGCTGTCGATAGTCAGTACCGAACGGTTGCCTTTGTAAATTCTTTTCAAGTTATCAAAGAACCGGAAACCGAAATTATAGTCAAACCCGGCAGCATAATGATCACTTCGTCGCCCTTCAGAAAGCAGGATCAATTTACGGGATTTGATATTTTTGAGCGTATCCAAAGCTTGCTTCCAGAAATCAAAGGGAGGGCCGTCCGAGTAGTCACAGCGGTACCCATCGACATTTGCTGCCAATACCCAGTATTTCATTGCCGCGATAGATGCAAGGCGCATTTCGGGGTTGTTAAAATTAAGCTGGGCGACATCATTCCAGCCCATATTCGGCGGACTAATAATGTTACCGTTTGAATTTTGGAGATACCACGATTTGTCTTTAGTCCAGGGATGATCATAGGATGTATGATTGGCAACCCAGTCCAGAATCAATGACATGCCTCGTTTATGCGCACCGTCAACTACAGCACGGAGGTCGTCAAGCGTACCGAATTCAGGATTAACTGATGTGTAATCCTGGATACAGTACGGTGAATTTACGGCCTTTATTTTGCCTACAGGAAATATTGGCATCAGGTAAACTACGTTAAAACCCAGGGCCTTGATTGAATCCAGTCTTGAGGCTACCCCTTTCAGGTTACCCTCCTTGCTAAACGTTCTTATGTTTACCTGATAAATAGATACATCCCGTCGATCCGGAACTTTGGTAAACGGTTTTCCATATTGCACTGGCTGTACCTGCGCTAGCGTAATGATTGGGCAACAGATTGAAAGGATAGTGAATAAAAGGATAGTAAAGTTTCTTTTCATATTCGGATTAGCTTAGCGATTGGGACAAATTATGAGGAAGTTGTTGTGCGGTTGGACAATAACCGAGGTGCTTCGAACGCAGAAATTTCTGGATCGGATGCCTGACATGTCAGCGATGGATTCCCGGTGTAAATAAGCCGAAAGCTTACATAACCATTTGTAATCTAAGGCTGGTGCAATGAGAACTAAACCCAATATCCCAAAAGATGTTGAAGCCCGGATGCTTAAAAAATTTCCAATTACAATTTGCATTTAATTCACGAAAATTAGCTTCTAGCGGGGTTTTTGTTGGTTTGCTAAACAAATGAAGTCTTTCTGATCGTCCGAAACAACACAAAACTTGAGGAATATAGAAAGTAATAATAAGTAAGTTCAGGAAATAATCTGACTATCAGAATGTTACCTGATATAATTTAGAAGCTGAATATTGATTTTTAATGGGCTTTTATAGCCATAATCTTATCTTCAAACTCATCATTTGGAACAAATGATTTATTTTTGATGCGGGTTTTGTAAGAATAGATTGTATTGACAGAATAATCGAGAATCTTGGCGATACGGTCATTATCGTGTATACCTAGTCTGATCAGCGCAAAGATCCGAAGCTCGGTATTAAGCAATACATCAGGTGGAAGTTCAATTCTGTCTTCATCTTTAAAATATGAATTGAACTCTTTGACAAAATCAGGAAACAGCTTAATAAAAACACGATCGAAACTTTGTGAAAGGTCTTCACGCTCCTTCTTCAGGTCAATCTTGTAGATGCTCTTTTTAATATCGTCATATCTGCCCATCTCCAGTTTCTGCGATATAGAGGTTTTAAAACGCTCTATTTTATCAATGTATTCAGAGTTAATATTGAAATAGTAGCCAATATATTCGTCCTTAATACGATTCGCATCACGTAAGGCCGTATTAGTTTCGGTGATAGTTTTATTCGTGTGAAGCAGCGCCGCGTTGGCTGCCGAACGCGATTGCTCAGCAGCTTTTAGCTTCTTCAACTGGATAAAAATGATTACAATGAATGCAACAATCAACAAACTAAGTACCGTCACACTCAAAGCATATTTGTAGATAAGAGAATTCTTTTCTTCAACAAGGGCGAGCTGCTTACCCATTATTACCGGCAGCATGGTTCCAACACGCAGCTGTCGGTGCCGTGCACCATAAAACTCAGCATCAGCCATAGCTTCCTGCATATAATGATAGGCTCGTTCATTATCACCAGCATGGAAAAGCGTATCAGCAAGTTTAAATAAAGCTATATTTTCTTTTGTTGAGTACTCGATATCCGCAATGGCGGCCCGAATCAGAAAGTTAAAGCCTTCGGATTTTTGCCCGGTGCTGTAAAGCATGTAACTTAACGTGCTTGCCAGTATAGCATACTGATGCCCATCGAGCCCGGGCGTATTAATTATGCTTTTATAATCCGATATCCCTCGTTGGAGATTACCTTGTTGTAAATTTTTGAGACCTGAGTTAAAAAAGTAATCGTACGATCCAAATGTTGAAAGATTTATTGCCAAGTCAGCATATTGATTCCCGGAATTCAGGTATGAATCACAATATGATTTGTCTTTTACAAAATCGCATAAGTCGTAATAATAACGCACCTTTAGTCCATAATATTCAATTTTACTTTTTTGATCCAGGCTGCTTATCTCGATGGCATCTATCACCTCTTTCGTTTCTATAAACATTCCAGAGGAGAGCAGGATGAATGCAAGATCAATTTTGGAGCGATTTATTTTTGATGTGTCATTCAGTTTGATTGCAGTATTATATGCTTTTTTCTGATATGCATAAGCAGAATCAAAATTCAGGGTTTTATATTCATTGAAAATCTCAAGGTATTGATTGAAGATTAATACGGCATCCCCCCCAACCCTTAATCTGTCTTTAAGGGTTTCTATTTTGGTGAGTTTGGAATTCGTGAAGCTGTCTTTTTTGGCTAAAGCCTTATCAAGTTTATTAAGCAAACCTGGAGTATCAGAAAATCCCGAAAAACTGATGGACAGAAACCCTAGTAAAACGACAGTATATTTCATCTTCAAATGCCAATTTTCAACTATTCCTCGTTCCAAACTTATGATTAATTCTTAAAACGAATACCTATTAAAGAGGTTCATTTCAAAACTTAAAAACATCGGCCGGACTTTCGGGGTTATCAATAAAATAAATCACCTATGGAACACGCAGAAGATCACCTTAAGAACCTCGAAGGTCCCGAGGCAAAAGCAAAATTGAAAGAATTAGTGGAAAAGGCTGAAAATTGCTTTTTCTGTTCTGGAATAAAAACAGGATTGCCGTTTTCAACCCGGCCGATGTCAGAACAATTAGTAGATGAAGATGGCAGTATCTGGTTTCTGAGCCGAAAAGACAGCGGCAAAAATGCGGAGATCGCTGAAGATCCTTTCGTACAACTATTGTTTCAGGCCGACAAACACACGGGGTATATAAGCATTTATGGTATCGCCGAAACGATAGATGACCAGCAAAAAATAGACGAACTTTGGCAGCCCATGTTTAAAGTTTGGTTTGAGAAGGGTAAGAACGACCCAATGATCAGTTTGATCAAAGTCGATCCAACCCAGGGATATTACTGGGATACAAAACACGGTAAAGCGGTGGCATTTCTCAAGATAGCGGTTTCATTAGTAACCGGTAAGGCCATGGATGACAGCGTTGAAGGCAGGTTGGATGTGAGCTAATCAAATATTAATACAAGAACCAGGAATCAAGACGCTGGATGGTGAACTTTCATGCTCGTGAAGATAGCGCCCCAGCTTTGGTTCTTGTTTCCTGATTCATCGCTATTTACCTAGTTCAATAATCATTACACCACGGGCCGGGATACTCACCGGTGTTTGGATATCAACACTTTTACCACTAATAATATCTTTACCTGCAGTATATTTGCCAGTAGATTCTTTGAATCGCTCCATCTGTAAGGACTTATCTGCGTTGCTTCCGTTCAGTATAACAAGTACCCGCTGCTCGTCTTTTATCCTTGCGTAAACATACACGCCATTGCTTTCTGGCATATAATGCTGCAAAGAGCCACTTGTAACTGCCGAATTTGATTTGCGCCATAGCAGGAGTTTTTGCATATAGTTCCATGCTTCATTTTGCATATCGGTACGACCTTCCGGAGTAAAGGCATTTACTGTATCACCAGGGAATCCTCCCGGAAAGTCTTTTCGCATCTGACCGTCGCCCTCCTGTTTTGTTCCGCTCATCAGGAGCTCGGTTCCATAAAATAATTGGGGAATTCCTCGGGTTGTAAGCAAAAATGCCAATGCTTGTTTGTAGCGATTCAGGTCCTTTTCATCTTTTCTTATAAATCGACTGATATCATGATTATCCAGAAATATAAGCACCTTATCTGGATCGGCATAAAGGAAGTCCTGGGCTATTATTTCATAGAGGGTGAACAAACCTGCCTGATCTCCGTCACTACTTCTAGATTCTTCATCAAAAGCCTTCTGCATTCTAAAGACAAGATTGAAGTCCATCACTGTTTCGAGGTGTGAATTCTTTTTATTCAAAGAAGAGTTACGCTGCCACCATGCACTTGCTGCTGTACCGCCGGGGAACCATGTCTCGCCGACAATATTAAAATCAGGATACTCAGCTTCAACCTCCTTGCACCATCTCGCCATGAAATCAAAATCAGCATAAAAATGCGTGTCCTGGCGAATACCATCTATACGCGAATATTCTATCCACCAAATACTGTTTTGGATGAGGTAAGTACCCAGATGCCGGTTCTGCTGGTTTAAATCGGGCATTGTCCTTACAAAGGAACCGTTGATAAGTTTATCCTTTTCGCTTTTGGGGGCGTGGCTGTCCAGTGATGCCCATCTATTGTGGTTACTACCCATGTAAACGTCTGGTGAGCTTAACCAATCTCTGGACGGCAGATCTTTTATCCACCAATGCGCGCTACCACTATGGTTAAAAATCATATCCATCACTACCTTTAACCCTTTGCTATGTGCCTTTTCAATGAACATACGATATTCTTCATTTGTACCGAAGCGGCGATCCACTCTGTAGAAATCAGTAATAGCATACCCATGATATGATCCTCCAGGCATATGATTTTCCTGGACAGGGTTAAGCCAGACTGTTGTAATACCCAGATCTTTTATATAATCGAGATGGTTCTCTATACCCAGCAGATCGCCGCCATGACGGGAATTAGCATTCTTTCTATTGACTGTTGAGTTTTCCAGAATATCGTTAGTCAGGTTGCCATTTGAAAAACGATCCGGTGTAATAAGGTACAGCACATCAGCCGAAGTAAAACCAGCTGCACCCGGAGTTTTAGCACGCGGCATAAGCGGATAAGCCTGCACTAACTTTTCAACGCCAGAAGTAAAAACCAGATTCATAGTACCCGGTTTTGCTTTTGCGGAGATATCCAGATAGATAAATATGTAATTGGGGCTTTCAACTGTCACTGCGTCCTTAATCTTGACTCCGGGATAGCTTAGACTAACTTTCGATTTAGAAATATTTTGTCCATAAACAAGGATTTGAAGCTCTGTATTTTTCATACCAACCCACCATGAAGCAGGTTCAATGCGGGTTATTTCAAGTGCGCTGGCTTGTAGAACTGTTAGAAAAAATAGAATTGAAAGTAGTGCTTTATTCATCTTATTAAATGTCAGATAGAAATCGGTTTGTAATTCTGCTAATAATTTTGATCCATCATTTTCAAGCAAAATGATAGATATAAAGGAAAATATAATTGATGGGTAATCAATCAGGTCGAGATAGACGATATAGAATTTAAGATTTCGACACCCTTTTTATCTATCTTATTATCAAATATTTAACTAAAGCTGCCGGTCCGTAAAATATAGATTTCTGCTCAATAGCAATATCCTTCGTTTTGCTCAGGCAGATAATCCCATCCCCTATTAGATCAGATTATATCCCCCCGCTTGATTGATTAAATCCAATGCGAGGCAAACCCGCACATCATTACTATAAAATCGACAAACAAAAAATCATCGGGCATCTCATGGTGTAAATTATTTTGCCGAAACAAATCATAAATCTGTTGGTTAATAAAAGCGGTAATTAAAAACATAAAACCATGAGCAAGAATTCTAAACCAGAAGAAAAGGGATTTTTCGAAAAAGTAAAGGAAACCATCGGAGAATTTTTTGAAGGGACAAAAGAAGTAGCTGAAGACCTTCAGGAGTCTGCGGAAAATAAGTTTGACTCACTGACATCTAAAGCGAGCACTAAAAAAACATCTCCTGCAAAAAAGGCCGGCACGGCCAAGGCAGCGGCTCCTAAGACAAATGCAGCTGCTAAGAAACCAGAAGCTGTGAAAAAAGTAGCAGCTCCGGCTGTGAAAACAACAAACACAGCAACGAAAAAAGCAACGACAACGAAAACAACCAGTAAACCAACCGTAGCTGCAAATGCCAAGAAGGCATCGGGTTCAACTAAAAAAGCTGACACTAAAACTTCTGTTGCATCTGCACCGAAAAGCGCTGCCAAAAAGCCTGCGACGGCGAAAGCACCTTCTAAACCGGCAGCCAAAAAAGTTGCTACTCCGAAAAAAACCAGCGCTAAAGCTAAATAAGCTCAGCGTATATAATCAAAAGAGAATGAACCTCGTGATCTCGCGCAATCTTGCCGTGGGTTTACGAGGTTATTTGCTTTAAAGCTACCCTATTTAGCGGATAAGCCATGTAGGCTGTTGAATAGGCTGGCTAGTCTGCCAATAATTTTAAAAGGCCTATATTTGTTCAAAAGAATAATATGTCAATCACAACTCAGGACGAATTTGCCGGAATGGAACAGGTGAGCAAAGCTGTTGCTGAAACCTTAAAACAAATGCGGGAACATGCCTCACCAGGTATGTCGACTAAAGAACTTGATGATTTTGGAGGAAATATCCTTGCTGCCATGGGCGCTAAGTCAGCACCAAAACTTACTTATGAGTTTCCTGGCTGGACATGTATCAGTGTCAACAATGAAGTTGCACACGGCATACCTTCGGCAAGAAGGGTTTTACAAGAGGGCGACCTGATAAACATAGATGTATCTGCAGAGTTGAATGGCTTTTGGGCGGATAATGGCGGTTCATTTATTCTCGGCCGGGATTTAAATGAACTCCAGCCTCTGGTTGATATTTCCAAACAGATTTTGAAAAGAGCTATAAGCCATATCAAAGGAGGTGTAAAAATTGCAGACATCGGGAAACTCATTGAAACACAGGCCAGACAATCGGGTTATAAAGTCATTAAGAATCTGGCAGGTCACGGTGTGGGGAGAAGCCTTCATGAAGAGCCGCACGATATCCTGAATTGTTATGACCGACACAATACTACCCGCTTTAAAAAGAATTCAATTGTGGCAATTGAAACGTTTATTGCCACAGATTCCACGTATGCTGACCAGCAGGAAGATGGCTGGACCTTAGTTGGCAATCGCGGCGGCCATGTGGCACAACATGAGCACACGATCATGGTGACCGAAGGCACACCAATAATTCTTACTGCCGCTAACGGAATCTGGGACTAATATTCAAACTTTAATAACAACAACTGTTCTTACTCCCGGTCCCTAATTTGAAATTAAAGCATATCCTTTTAGCTCTCCTTACTGTCACCATCTGGGGAGTCAATTTCATCGCTGTACATTATTCCCTGAAAACGTTCTCGCCATTCTTATTATGCGCAGTACGATTCGGCCTCGCTGCTATCCCTTTTGTATTTTTTATTCCCAAACCCAAAGCTTCATGGCAGCTTGTTTTCGGATACGGTTTCTTTATTTTTGTGTTGCAGTTCGGATTACTATTTACAGGGCTGCATTTAGGGCTATCACCGGGTTTGGCTTCACTGGTATTACAGGTACAGGTGTTTTTCTCTATGGGTCTGGCCGCAGTGGTATTTCATGACCGGCCGAGTAAATGGAAGATAATTGGTGCCCTCATTGCTTTCGCAGGATTAGCGATGGTAGCAATTCATGTAGGTGCAGGTACGACGTTATTAGGGTTTATACTAACGCTGTTTTCTGCAATGTCGTGGGCCGTTGGTAATATGTTTTCAAAGAAGGTCGCATCAGAGTCGTCCCTAGCCCTCGTTGCCTGGGGAAATCTTGTCGCATTTCCATTCATGATGGTAATTTCTCTTTGTTTGGAAGGCCCAGAATCCATCGTTACATCTTTTGCACATATCAACGCAGAAACGATTATATCCGTAATGTACATTGTCTACATGTCGACGACTGTAGGCTATGGAATGTGGGGATTTCTTTTGAATTCTTACTCTACGACAGTTGTTGTTCCCTATACTCTGCTCGTGCCTGTGGTAGGGTTAATAAGTTCTGCTTTGGTTCTAGGGGAAGAAATGCCCTTATGGAAGATTATCGCGTGCATTATCATCATGGCAGGCTTAGTTTTCAATCAGCTTGAGAAACAGGTACGGGAAATTTTTTCGCGACTATCCAAGTAAGAGGGAAATAGTGTAACAAAAAAAGCAGCTCTTTTCAGAACTGCTTTCAAAACTTGGGTGGCTGATGGGGCTCGAACCCACGACCCTCGGCACCACAAACCAATACTCTAACCAACTGAGCTACAGCCACCGTTTTTTTGTGTATGCAAAAGTAAGAATTTCACTATACTCTGCAAATTTTTTTATCCATCTGATGATATAATTTGCGCGTTTATAACATTTATTTAAGAACGCGGGGTCTAAGAACCTGAGCTTGAAACAAATTCCTTATAATTGCCTCTCATTAGTAATATACATGATTGAGCTTTATACTGACGGTGCATCGAGCGGAAATCCCGGACCGGGAGGTTATGGTGCTATACTTCGCTCAGGCCAGCACTATAAGGAGATATCCGAAGGTTTCCGTAAAACAACGAATAACCGGATGGAATTACTTGCAGTGATCAAAGGCTTGGAAAGTATAAAAAAGCCGGGACAGGAAGTGATGATCTTCTCCGATTCTAAATATGTAATTGATTCTGTTGAGAAGAAATGGGTGTTCGGATGGTTAAAGACGGGATTCAAAGGAAAGAAAAATAAAGATCTATGGCTGCGTTTCCTCGAAGTCTATAAATTACATAAGATCAAATTCACGTGGGTGCGCGGTCATAACGGACATCCTGAAAACGAACGCTGCGACGAGCTTGCAGTGATGGCTGGAAAGCAGAAGGAGTTGTTGGTGGATACGGTGTTTGAGAGTGAGGAATTGAAATTAGGAATTTGAGTTGGAGTGTTAGAGATCGGGTAATCGGGTAAACGGTGATCGGTTAATCGGTACTGCTCGGTTAACAACGCAGGGTTTTGTAATCAGAATACCAGGTGTGTACGTTTGCACCGATTACTGATTACCGATTACTGATTACCGCTAAAACGACCCTCAATCTATCCCTCCAATTATCCCCAGTCCTTCCAACTTCCGCTCCGCCTTCTCACCGGGCGTCAATGCCGAATACTGCTGCATAAGTTCCTCAGCTTTTAAAACCATATTTTTTGAGCCGATGAATATGGCTGAACGCTGATGCAAAGAGGTCACTTGCTGATCCAATATTCGATTATAACCATCCGTAGCCCTTCCTCCGGCCTGTTCAATGATAAATGCCATTGGGTTACATTCATAGACAAGCCTCAGCTTACCATTGGGTGCACTCGAAGTTGTCGGATAGATGAAAATACCGCCCTTTATCATGTTACGGTGGATATCCGCCACCATCGATCCGATATATCTAGATGTATAAGGACGAGATGTTTGTTCATCTTCAATCTGGCAATATTTCAGATATTTCTTTACCCCATCCGGGAAGTGTACATAATTCCCTTCGTTGATGGAATAAATAGTTCCATCCGTCGGGATTTTCATATTTGGATGCGACAGGCAAAACTCCCCAATCGAGGGATCAAGTGTAAATCCATTCACACCTTTACCGGTGGTGTAAACTAGCATGGTTGAAGATCCGTATATCACATATCCAGCCGCAACTTGCTCTGTTCCCTGCTGAAGTACATCCTCCAGAGTAGCCTTTCCATCCGTTGACTTGCGTCTATAAATCGAAAAGATTGTTCCTACAGCCACATTTACATCTATGTTGGACGAGCCGTCAAGTGGGTCAATTGCTACAATATAACGTGCATTTTTAGAAACTTCTGCGTCGATTGGCACGAACTCATCGTTTTCTTCTGACGCAACGATACAACACTCTCCACCGCTTGTTAAGGCTGAGATAAATTGCTCATTTGCAAATACATCTAATTTCTTCTGATTCTCACCCTGGATGTTTATCGTTCCTACCTCTCCGAGGATGTCCATTAATCCGGCCTTATTTACTTCGCGGTTAACAATTTTGGCTGCAATTCCAATATCCCGAAGGAGGCGCGACAACTCTCCTTTTGCATAGGGGAAATCGCTTTGTTTTTCAATTATAAACTGGCCTAAAGTTAAAATTCCAGACATACTTAGTGTACTTTATACATTACCTACTCGCTAATTCAATGACCTCCAAATTAAGAATTTTATCCTCAGAAATGCAAAATCGAAGCAATGTACGAACTTTATGCCAACCGTACTTACCTGCCGCGCCGGGATTTAAGTGTAAACAGGTAATATTTTTATCATAAATCACTTTAAGAATATGCGAGTGCCCGCAGATGAATAGGTCGGGTTTTTCGAGTAGTATATCAGACCGTATCCGTCCATCATATTTTCCAGGGTAACCGCCTATATGGGTCATCCATACTTTCACATCCTCACAAATAAATTTCAAATCCTCAGGATACTGGGATCGAATTTCCCGCCCGTCGATATTCCCATAGACTCCTTTAAGCGGCTTAAATTCAGCTAAGGCATCCGAAACCTTGCTATCTCCGAAATCGCCCGCATGCCAAATCTCGTCGCAGTTCTCAAAATGCTTAAAGACCGAGTCATCCAGATAACTATGAGTGTCTGATATCAAGCCTATCCTTGTCATATAAACAAACTAGAAAATTGTTAGATATTCTTTCAGAAGCATTCGATATTCTTCCGTATAAACATTCTGCCTATCATAGATCACGAATTTTTGAGTATTGTCAGCCACCTCTGTAAAACCAATAACCAATATACATCGATAGGGTTTGGAATGGTGAAAAGAATGAATGAATATGGTCTTGTTTATTTCTAAGGTGCTAGAACCAAGCAGACATTTGATTAATTCGGCAGTGTCAAGCGGTAATATCAGGTATAGCAGACCTTTAGAACTTAAATGATCAGCCGCTTGTGATATGAGATTTCGAAAGAAATCTTCATTGGTATGTCTAGCAAGTTGTTTTGACGGTTCGGTCGAGTGCAGCGAATTTATGAAGTATGGAGGATTAGAAACTATAAGGTCGTACCTGATTGCAGAGCCGGAGAAATAATCTTCAATAGAAGATTTAACGAGGTTGACTTTATCTGCAAAAGGTGAGTTATGGAAATTCAGGCCTGCCGTTTCTGCTGCCCCATCGTCGATCTCGACGGCATCAATTATTGCATCAGGATATCGCTGTGCGACCATCAGGGCAATGACTCCCGTACCAGTACCGATCTCCAGTATTCGCTCAATGCGTTCATTTTCAGCAATTGCCCCCAATAACGCAGCGTCGGTATTAACTTTCATTCCGCAATTGGTCTGGTCAACGCTGAACTGTTTGAACTGGAAAACCTTAGTCATATTTCGTAGAGTTCCAGAGGAAGTCCGTCGGGATCTTTAAAAAACACAAAACGCTTTCCGGTATGCTCGTCAGTTCGAATATCTTCTGCAACTACACCATGAAAGCTCAAGTCATCGACTGCCTTATCCAGGTCATCTGCTTCAAACGCAAGGTGCCTCAAACCGCGGGCCTCAGGCCTGGAGGCTCGTAAGGGAGGTTCAGGAAAAGAAAACAACTCGATCTGGTAGATTCCATTTACAGCGAGATCAAGTTTGTAGGAATTCCGTTCAGCTCGGTATACTTCCTGTACGACCTCAAGGCCAAGAATTTCTGTATAGAAGGCTTTTGAAACCGCATAATCAGAACATATAATTGCTATATGGTGTACGCGGTTAAGTTTCAGCATCTTATTCCCCCAGTATGTTATGTAGAACGTTGTTGT
Source organism: Daejeonella lutea (assembly GCF_900168015.1). Lineage (GTDB taxonomy): Bacteria > Bacteroidota > Bacteroidia > Sphingobacteriales > Sphingobacteriaceae > Daejeonella > Daejeonella lutea. The sequence goes on from NZ_FUYR01000001.1 coordinate 930,048, forward strand.
AAATGGATTGCGAATCATTAACCGATCCAAAGCTTATTTCATCAACATTCAGGTTTCCGGACGAAACCTTGCCCAAAAGGCTGAATTCGGTTTCGGAGGTTGCAAGTAATTCAATAAACTCTTCCTGCTGTTCTACCTTTACCGATACGACTACCCTGCCCTGTGCTTCGCCAAACAGGAATGCATCCTTACGAACACCGGAATCACTTTCAATCTCAAAACCAAGACCATTAGGCATCGATGATTCTAATAAGGCGATATAAAGACCACCATCGGAAACATCATGTGCGGATTGAATAAGATTCTGCCTGATCAACTGTTTTATCACCTGATGCATCGCATATTCTTTATCAAGATCAAAGTGTGGTGCAGGGCAAGCAGTTATCTTATGATAAGATGCCAGATATTGGGAAGATGAAATATCATTCACACTTTCACCTACCATATATATCAGGTCGCCGGCTTGTTTAAAATCAGACGTCATGAATGTGCTTAAATCATCAAGCACTCCCAGCATACCAATTGTAGGAGTTGGAAAAACCGGCCCTTCATCGGATGACTGGTTATAAAAACTCACGTTTCCGCCTGTTACCGGAGTTTCAAACTTCGTACATGCTGCGCCCATTCCCTTGATCGCACCAACAAACTGCCAGTAAACTTCAGGAACATAGGGATTACCAAAATTCAGGCAATTAGTTATAGCAACAGGCTCCCCTCCTGCACAGGTAATATTACGGGCAGCTTCCGCTACAGCTATAGCACAACCCTTCTCCGGATCAGCATAAACATATCTGGAGTTACAGTCGACGGATAAGGCGATAGCTTTGTCGGTACCTTTGACGCTAACTACTGCTGCGTCGCTTGGACGGTTTGTAGTCATCGTAGCCGTACCAACCATAGAATCATATTGGTCAGTAACCCATCTCTTTGAAGCAATGTTTGGATGAGAAATCAAATGATCAGCGACCGCTTTTAAATCCGAGGGCTCCTTGATATCATCGATATTAAATTTCAAATTTTCCTGATAATACGCTGGCTCTTTAAATTCCCTTTTGTAAACAGGGGCTCCTCCACCAAGAACCAGATCATCCGCTGGAACATCAGCTACCAACTCACCATTCATATAATAATGCAAGCGCTTCGTGTCTGTAACTTCACCAATGATGGCACAATTCAGATCCCATTTATCGAAGACTGCTTCCACCTCTTTCTCGCGGCCTTTCTCCACCACAATAAGCATACGCTCCTGCGATTCTGAAAGAAGGATTTCAAAGGGTTTCATATTCTCCTGACGCACCGGGACAAGGTCAAGGTTGATTTTCATCCCATGTTCGCCTTTTGCGGACATTTCAGAGTTTGAGCAGATTATACCGGCAGCACCCATATCCTGCATACCAACTACAGCGCCGGTCTTGATAACTTCAAGTGTCGCCTCAAGTAATAACTTTTCCTGGAAGGGGTCACCAACCTGGACAGCAGGAAGATCATTTATCGAATCTTCAGTTATATTTTTTGATGCAAATGCAGCACCGTGGATTCCATCTTTTCCTGTAGCTGACCCAACTATATAAACAGGATTTCCAACACCATACGAAGTTGCAGAAACGGTCTCTCCAGGTTTAACAATCCCTGCAGACATTGCATTTACAAGTGGGTTAACTGTGTAACACTCATCAAAGAACAGTTCCCCACCGACCGTTGGTATACCAAAAGCATTACCGTAGTGTCCGATTCCTTTCACGACACCTTTAATTAGCCATTTTGTACGTTCCTGCTCCGGGTCACCAAAACGAAGCGAATTCAGTTGAGCAATGGGACGCGCACCCATTGTAAATATATCCCGGTTTATACCACCAACACCGGTAGCTGCTCCCTGGTAAGGTTCGAGAGCAGATGGATGATTGTGAGACTCAATTTTAAAGACACAGGCAATATCGTCGCCAAGATCAACCATACCCGCATTTTCTTCACCAGCTTTTGCAAGCATCCTGGGACCGTCTTTAGGTAAGGTCTTTAACCAGGTTATTGAGTTTTTATAAGAACAGTGTTCACTCCACATGACAGAAAATATCGAAAGCTCTGTAAAATTTGGAGTGCGCCCCAGTATTTCTTTTATTCTATCAAATTCTTCGGGAAGAAGGCCTAAATCTTTAGCTGTTTCTACGGTAGTTAAATGCGAATTTTCCAATGTATCGGTTTTTTGTTGGGATGGTCAAAAGTAGGAAAAAAGTTATAAGTTATGAGTTCTAAGTAATAAGTTACAACGACCGGTAACTTAAAAATGATGAGGCGCAATGTATTTTGATATCACTTTACATAAAGCTGAATACCAAAATTCGTAGAACAACACAAAGACTTAGCACATACAACTTATTACTTTTCGGCTCCAAATGGAGAAATTTCCGAAAAAGGTGTAAATTTTTGCACATTTTTCGGAAATCGCCTTTATTTTTTAAGACAAAACACTACTTTTAGCAAAATTTAATCAAAAACTGAGCAAAACGATGTCATCTTTAAGATTTCAAGCACTAAATGCAGTTCTTTCCAGAACAACCACTGAAGTAAAAGCGCCTTCAGCCAAGCCTTCTGAATATTTCAACGTAAATGTCTTCAATCAAAAGAAGATGAAAGACAGTTTATCAAAAGAAGCTTTTAACAGTATTGTACATTCTATTGATTCGGGTACTCCAATCGACCGAGCAATCTCTGAGCAAGTTGCATCAGCAATGAAAGCATGGGCTATTGGTAAAGGAGCTACTCACTACACACACTGGTTCCAACCGCTAACCGGGTCTACAGCTGAAAAGCACGATTCGTTCTTTGAGCCAGGATCTGACGGACAAGGATTAGACAAATTTTCAGGCGAAGCGTTGTCGCAACAAGAGCCGGATGCATCGAGCTTCCCTAATGGCGGTATCCGTAGTACATTCGAAGCTCGCGGATATACAGCATGGGATCCATCATCACCTGCATTTATTATGGGGAACACTCTTTGTATCCCAACTGTATTTGTATCGTATACTGGAGAAGCACTCGATTATAAAGCACCATTGCTGAAAGCTTTAAGCGTCATGGACAAAGCAGCTGTAGCTGTAGCACAGTATTTTGATAAAGGTATTGAGAAAGTAAATGCATCACTAGGTATCGAGCAGGAGTACTTCCTGGTTGATCTGGCTCTATTCAATGCGCGTCCGGACCTATACCTTACTGGCAGAACTTTATTCGGCCACATGTCGGCTAAGAATCAGCAGCTGGATGATCACTATTTCGGATCTATTCCGGATAGAGTCCTTGCCTACATGCAGGAGTTAGAGATTGAATCGATCAAACTTGGTATTCCTTTGAAAACCCGTCATAATGAAGTTGCGCCTTCTCAATTTGAGTGTGCTCCAATTTATGAAGAAATAAATCTTGCTATCGACCATAATTCATTATTAATGGATCTGATGGATAAGGTGGCACGCAGACACAACTTTAAAGTGTTGTTGCATGAAAAACCTTATGCTGGTATAAACGGATCAGGAAAGCATAACAACTGGTCGTTGATAACTAATACAGGCAAAAATCTGCTTGCTCCGGGTAAAACGCCTAAGAACAACCTGATGTTCCTTACGTTTTTCGTAAATACGATCAGAGCGGTTTTCGAATACTCTGACCTGTTAAGAGCTTCTATCGCTTCAGTAAACAACGATCACCGTCTGGGAGCTAACGAAGCACCTCCTGCTATCATTTCAATGTTCCTCGGAAGCCAGTTAAATGACCTTTTAGATGAGATCGAGACTTCAAGAGTTACATCTAAAATGAAACAGGAACCGTCTTTATGGACAAGTATTCCTAAGGTGCCGCAAATACTTTTGGATAATACTGACCGTAACCGTACTTCTCCCCTGGCATTCACAGGTAATAAGTTTGAGCTTCGTGCCGTTGGTTCGTCTGCAAACTCAGCAAACCCGATGACGATTTTAAATCTTATCGTCGCTGATCAACTGAACAAATTCAAAACAGAAGTTGATAAACTTATTAAAAAAGGCGACAAGAAAGATGTAGCTCTGATGACGGTAATCAAACGCTATATCAAAGAATCTAAAGCCATTCGCTTTGAAGGAAACGGTTACAGCGATGAGTGGGCTCAGGAAGCTGAAAAGAGAGGTTTAAGCAATATTAAAACTACTCCAAAGGCTCTAGACGTTCTGCTAGATCCTAAAACTGATAAGTTATTTGAAGAAACCGGAGTTTTCAGCAAACGTGAATCGCATGCACGCCATGAAATTCTTCTTGAAAGCTATTTCAAGAAACTTCAGATCGAAGCTCGTGTAATGGGTGAACTTGTTGATAATGTGATTATTCCTACTGCTATCAGTTATCAGACAACTCTTATTGAAAACGTAAAAGGTTTAAAAGATATTGGCCTAGGTGCTGATACCTACGAAGCGCAAATGGACATCATCAAAAAGATTTCTGAGCATGTTAACTTCATCAAAACGAATAATAAGAAAATGATTGATGAGCGTAAGAAAGCTAACAATATCGAAGATATCAGAGATAAGTCAATTGCGTATGATGAGAGAGTGAAATCTTACTTCGACCCAATCCGTTACCATGTTGATAAACTGGAGCAGTTAGTTGACGATGCTAAATGGCCATTACCGAAGTTTAGAGAATTGCTTTTTATTAAATAGAGTCAAGAAACAAGAATCAAGAGCCCTGCTTATAGCGGGGCTTTTTTATTGGATCATCTCACGTTTACAGATAATACCTTGTCACTAACTTAATTTTTTGCATTTAAAATGCTTTTTCTTATTTTCGTTTAACGAAATTCATCGAGGCAGCCGCCTGCATTTCTACCATTTAAATCATTCTTATTGTTTAGAGTTATTGTTCAAGAACGATGGCAGAATCATTCTTACCAGGTTCGTTACAGATGAGAGAAAGAAGGGAGAAAGATCCGTGACGCATTCGGAAATTTCCCGAAGCCTTCCCGGAACTGTCCCGGAACTGTCCCGGAACTGGTACGAAGCAGGCATAGAGCATTCCCCTACCATTCCCGAAAGAGAAGTGGCTTAGAACAAAGGTGATAAGTTGGTGATTAAGTTAGCAAAAATCGGCCCGTCCGCAGTTTAACTTTAAGTTAAGTATCAAGTCTAATGGAAATTGGACTGAAGAACTACCCCGAGCGTATTTCGGACAAAACAAGATGTTTTTTGGAGCATCTGTGCCCTGCGCTGAATAAAGTAAATTTAAAGATTTATTGATAAATATGGAAAAAATAGTTTTGGGGGTCTTTAGCAAATGGCAGTATCTACCCCTACATATCTAAGTAAAAAACTGCTGACTAATGAAATCAAAATTCCTTATTTTTGATCGATGTCCAATCTCAAATACAACCAGCGCGGCGTTTCTGCCGATAAGGAAGATGTGCATAATGCCATCAAAAATATAGACAAGGGTATTTTTCCGAAAGCTTTCTGTAAGATTATCCCCGATATACTCGGCCAGGATGATGCATATTGCAATATTATGCATGCTGACGGTGCAGGAACAAAGTCATCTCTTGCTTATGTTTACTGGAAAGAAACCGGAGATATATCTGTTTGGAGGGGAATTGCGCAGGATGCTATAATTATGAATCTTGATGACCTGCTTTGTGTCGGGGCAATGGATAACATTTTGCTGTCATCTACAATCGGCAGAAATAAGAACCTCATTCCCGGCGAAGTTATCGCAGAGATCATAAATGGAACTGAAGACATCCTGCAGGAGCTTAGAGAGCTAGGGATAGGCATTTATTCGACTGGTGGTGAAACTGCTGATGTTGGAGATATTGTGCGTACCATAATTGTAGATTCAACGGTTACCTGCAGAATGGAACGTTCTGATATTATATCGAACGACCGGATCCAGTCCGGTGATGTGATAGTGGGTCTATCATCATATGGGAAAGCTACCTATGAACAGGAATACAATGGTGGAATGGGTTCCAACGGACTAACTTCGGCTCGGCATGATGTATTTCATAAATATGTCGCAGAGAAGTATCCTGAGGCCTATGATCCGGCGGTACCCTATGATTTGATATTTTCGGGAAGTAAAAAGCTAACCGATGAGATTAGCATTGCTGGATTTGAAGGCATTACAGCGGGTAAGCTGGTACTTTCACCTACACGGACTTACGCTCCAATTGTAAAAACGATCCTGGATAAATATAGAAAGGACATTCATGGAATGGTTCATTGCAGCGGGGGTGCTCAAACCAAGATCCTGCATTTTATAGACGATCTGCATATTATAAAGGATAATTTACTTGATATCCCTCCCCTGTTTAAATTGATTCAGGAACAGTCTGGGACCGAGTGGAAAGAAATGTATAAGGTTTTCAATATGGGGCACCGAATGGAATTTTATGTTCCGGAGAAGATTGCCCAATACATTATTGGTATTTCACAGGAATTTAATGTCGATGCACAGGTAGTGGGCCGCGTTGAATCGTCCGACAAAAAGCAGGTGACGATCAAGTCACCGTACGGGGATTTTATTTATTATTAAATGTTGAATTAATAAAGCCTCGCTGGTTTCAGCGAGGCTTTTTTATGAAGGGTAGTTTCGTCGTCGTAATTCCTCGCAAGTACAAGCTCATTGTAAGTTTTCATTGCGAGTGTAGCGCAGATGTCTACTCCGTCTTCTTCATTATTAACTTATCCTTCGGCACAGGTAATTTATTTCTTCTAATGTCCAATTCATTAATGATGTTTTTTGCCCCGCCAAGAACATCGATACACCAAAGAACAAATCTGGCATCAACTGAGATTGTACGTTTGTATTGCTTATCAAATGCAATATCTCCGCTCATAGCTTCCCAGTTTCCATCGAATGCCAGGCCGATCAATTCTCCATCGCCATTCAATACAGGTGAACCTGAATTACCTCCTGTTATATCATTATTACTTATGAACCCTACAGGAAGAGTTCCGTTCTCACCGTATTCCCTGAAGTCACGTTTTGCATATGCATCCAGTAGTGATTGAGGAAGATCAAATTCGTCATCACCCGGCTGATATTTAGCAACCATTCCATCGATGGTTGTTTTAACATCATAAGTTATACCGTCTTTAGGGCTATAATTCTGAACCTGACCGTAACTGATCCGCATGGTTGAATTTGCATCTGGGTAGATCAGTGCTCCTTTGTTCTTTTCAAGAAGTGCTTTTAGATATAAATTGTCCAGACGGGTCTTAGTCGCCTGAAAATCGCTTAATACTGTCCCAAAATTGTTCTTTACATAATCAGCAGGAATCAAGTTAACTGCATACATATAACCTGGATCTTTTTCTAAAGCCTCTTTCGTAGGATTAGATAAAAATGTACGAAGCTTAGCCGGATCGATGAGGCTGCTGTTCTTCCATAAATAATCAGCATAATTCTCGAAAGTTGCCTGCGGTGATCCTTTCCAATAGTTCTCGGCAATAAGTGTGATAAATTTAGGATGTTGATTTTTAGGAACATCAGTATAAAAGCCCGTCAGAATTTGTGCAAAAATTTTCTTATCAGCGTTTTCGAGATACGTGTTTTCGTAAGTGTTTACCATATTATTTAAATTGGTATTCACCATTTTGATATAAGCAGCATCATCCTTACGGGTGGTCATTGCGTTAAGTGCAGCACCAAGTTGGGAAGCATTTCTAACCCAGGGTGATGCTAATAATCCTTCGTTGATATATGTATAATGTACCACGTATGGATCATATATTTCATAGGCAGCTTTGTACTGATTCATTAAACTGGCCATCTCCGGGTTTGAAGCCAATGAAGCAGTAAATGCAGCCTCTTCTTTTTGCTTATTTTCGTAAATTTTTAATCTTTTCAATTGTTCCGTCTGCCCGATGTAGTACTTCCAGTAATTTGCAATATTTGCGTACTGAGATGACATTTTAAGACGAACGTCTACATTTTTATCCATTTCTTCTTTCCATGCTTTCAAGCGGATGTCGCGAAGTTTTACTGTCGTTGGATTAGAGCGCTCAGTTGCTGTCTGCACTCCATACGAGGTCAGATAACGATCAGTACGTCCCGGGAAACCATAAACCATTGCAAAGTCCCCATTTTTCACCCCTTTGATTGATACCGGCAGAGACTTTTTAGGAGTATATGGCTTGTTTGAAGCAGAATATGCCGCAGCTTTATTGTTTGCATCAGCATAGACACGGAAGATAGAAAAATCGCCGGTATGACGCGGCCACTCCCAGTTATCTGTATCTCCACCAAACTTACCGATTGACTGAGGAGGCACACCCACTAAACGAACATCATTAAAGCGCTCGTAAATGAACAAAAGGAATTGGTTTGCTTTGTAGATATCCCGCACATCGGCTTCCATTGAAGTACCTGCGGTAGCTTCAGTGGTGATGGTCCTGCTAATTTCAGCAATTTTTGCAGCACGGTCTTTATCCTGTACTCCTGCAAGAGCAGCCATAACTTTAGGTGTTACATCTTCCATACGAACAAGGAAACGAACAAACAAACCCTGGATTGGCTTTTCTTCCTGGTATGACTTAGCATAAAACCCGTTATCGAGAATGTTATTTTCAGGCGTTGAATTTGATGCTGCGGCATCATATCCGCAATGATGGTTGGTAAAGATCAATCCGTTTTTCGAAACGATCTCTCCTGTACAGAAACCACCAAAGGACACGATTGCATCCTTGATGCTCGCTTTATTAACACTATATAAGTCTTCAGGGGTTAGCTTAAAACCCTGCTTTTTCATTTGCTCATAGTTCTTACCAATGAGCATCGGCAGCCACATACCTTCATCAGCCTTTGCCAGGTTATTAAAACCCAAAGCAAATACCAACAGCAATGCTAAGCTGTATTTTAATCTGTTCATAAAATTTGATTTTTTAATTGGTTGCAGCAAATATAAGCGACCAGAGAGCTAAATGTTTTAAAATGAGGCTAAAATTTTGGATACAAAAAAACCCGCTCCTTTTGAGAACGGGTTTTCCAATGAATATTATAATTAATTGAATTTATATCGGAAGCCAAACTGTGCGTAATACGTAGAGGAAATAGTTTGAGCCGTACCAAACGATGTCCTAACAGCATCGCCGCTATTGGCAGCTAATCTGAATGTAGGTCTGGTAGCACCTCCCATAGTAGCAGTGTTACGCGGAATAAGAATTCCCATATTATTCACGAAGTTGATGTTACCCCACTCGCTGTTTAACAAGTTTCCAACGTTAAAGATATCGACATTGAATTCAAATGAATTCTTTGTTTTCGAATTCTTGAAAACTTCCTGCGTAAGACGAACATCTACTTGATTTCTCCATGGAGTAGTAGCTCCATTACGTTCCGCATATTGTCCTTTACGAGTTTTCAAATAATCATCCTGCTCAATAAATGCAAAGAAGATATCACTTTGTTCTTGTGCTGTATATCCTGCAGAGCGGTAGCCATTGGTGTTCGCAGGAATCGCTTCAAAAGTAATCTCTGATGGATCCCGAGGAACGTAGATCAAATCATTTACTTGAAGATCTCTATTGAAATCAGATGAATAATAGTAGCTATATCTTCCCTGAACACCACCTTCATAGAATAATGAAATACTAGTAGCAAGATTCTTCAGGTATTCTTTTCGATAGTTCAAAGAAGCAATTACACGATCAGGAATAACATTACTTGTGTATCCTAAACTTGGCGTATTCGAATTTGTAATGGTGTAAGGATATGACCAAAGGTTTAATATCTGATCTCCACCTAAGTCACCATAATTCCTTGCACCGCTCTTAGTGTATGATAAGTTGACACCAAGGCTTCTTGAAAATTGCTTGTTCAATTGAGCTGTCACAGACCAGTAATGTCCGCCTTCAACGTTGTCCATTACAATCGTGTTGAAACCAACCGTTCCGGTTGCCGAAGGAAGGCCAGCTGGAGTCAGTTTATTAATAAATTTGGCAGCAGTAGCCTGAGCGAATACAGGTCTGTTATCCGGATAACCTGTCACAGTCAATGGTGTTGTTGCATCCAGGTTAGCATTGTATGCATATGCTGATTGCAGATCTCTACCATAAATTCCTTCTAATGATCCCACTATACCGAAAGGAAGTTTAGTATCAACTGCCAGGCTTGATTTCCAAACTCTTGGGTTTTTAAGATCTGGTGAAAGAACGCTGATACCAGCACTCGGAATACTTGTTCCAGCTGGTGGTTTAGTTGTTGGAACATATGCATTGATAGACGGGTTGAATATCCCTGGCGTGTTAGCCTGGCCATTAAAAACTTGAGAAACTTGCAATAGCCCAGAATCTCCAGATTGTGCAACTGTCCAAACATTTGGAATTCTTCCTACGAACACTCCTGTACCACCACGTAACTGAAGTGAACGATCACCCAACACATCCCAGTTAAACCCTAACCTAGGTGAAAATGTAATAACATTCTCTGGCAAAACTCCTGTATCAACCTTTCGGCCATTTGCAAATGTCAGGCCAGCAACTAAAGGATGGGTTTTGATCTCGTCAGCATCCGGGTAAGATGCTCTCTCAAAACGAGCTCCCAGCGTTAATTTAAACTGATCAGTTAAAGTAAACTCGTCTTGTAAGTATGCAGAGTACTGCGCGAATTTAAAACTTGGGAAAACTTGAGATCCGTCAGCAGTCAATGGATATGTCACCATAAAATTGGTAGGTTTTGCTTTATTTACAAAATCTGCCCATGACGCAAAGGTGTAATGACTAGTTCCCCAGCGCTGAAATCCATTTTTAGTAGTACTGAACTCTGCCTGAAGGCCAAAAGTCATAAGGTGTTTACCGAAGCTACCAGTCAAATCATTGTTGAATGTGTAGTTCTCAACATCTCTTAAGTTTCCGTACGTGAAAGGCTCGTAACCAAAAGAAGTGATTGGGTTTCCAGCTTCTAAGATGTCTACAAATGGAAACACATCGCTGTCAGAACTTCTAGGATCATTTTGCTTAGTTCTGGATCCACGAAGCGAATTGGTTAGTTTCCCGAAACTTGAATTCACCTCTGCTGTTAAAGAATATAAATTATTGTCTTCATAATAATTCGAATTTGCAAAATGCAGGGCAAAATTACTTGTACGACTATTAGTATAAGTATAGCCGGAATTAGTTACTGAAGTACTTAGTGTCCTCGGTGACTTGCTTTCAACTTGGTTGTAACGAATATTGAATCGGTGTTTGTCGGTGATATTCCAGTCTAAACGGGCAAGAAACTTATCGTTATTACTCAAGTTGCTATATCCCTGATAAATGCCAGGATCATAACCATAGGTTGTTTGTAAATATGACCTCACGCCATTCAGGAAGTCTGATGTAGGCCGCGCAACATTCGGATTTGCTGCTGTCCAAGGCGTACCTGGTGTCGATGCGATCTTAGCCGGTCCTGGTTGTGTAATATCATTCTTTTCCAAATTGACGAAGAAAAATAATTTGTTCTTAACAATTGGTCCTCCAAGACTTACACCGAACTGATTCTGACGATAAGGTTGTTTCGTGATTTTAACACCATCCACTTTACCACCTTGCTGGCTGTCACTTCTAAATGAATAGAAACCAGTTCCGAAAAAAGTATTAGTACCTGAACGTGTTACCGCGTTCACAGAAGCACCTGTAAAACCACTTTGACGAACATCATATGGTGTAACATTGATGGAAATCTGATCGAGCGCATCCAAAGAAATTGGTGACCCACCTGCCGGGATATTCTGACCGATACCAAACTGGTTGTTAAAGTTTGCTCCGTCCACCGTAAAGTTGTTAGAACGATAGCTACCACCACCAATTGATCCGTTTGGACCACCTGCCTGAGGAGTTAATCTGGTAATGTCGTTAACACTTCTTGTGATTGTTGGAAGCGTTTGGATCTGTGCTCTTGAAATAGAAGTAACTGCACCACTCCTGTCAGCATTTAAAACGGAATTGGGATTAGCAGCAGTAATTACTACTTCCTGCAATTGCCGACCGCTTTCAGACATGGTAACATTCAATACGTACGGTTCTCCCAATTTTAGTGCGACATCATTGAAGGTCTGATTTTCATACCCAACATAACTCACGACAACCAAATAAGGACCGCCGATACGCATATTAGGGATATTAAACCTACCATCCGCACCTGTAGAAGAACCGTATACAGTTCCTGTAGGCTGGTGTGTAGCTTTAATGGTGGCTCCTATCAGTGTTTCTTTCGAATCACGGACGGTACCCGTTAAGCTACTTGTTGTTACCTGTGCATTTGCGCCGAATGCACCTGCAATAACAACAAGTGTTAAGAGTAAAAACTTCTTCATAAATTTTCCTTTAATGTGAGATTGAATTGAATTGGTTGTTTGAAATTGCGGCAAAGATAATCAGCTTTTATCAGACTGTAACAATTCCAATGTTAAGATAATATTAAATCTGCTGATTTTCACGCCGATCTGTGATAGATCGAGGTATTTTTTTATCCACATTTTGAGGGAAGCGAGAAACGAGATTCGAGATACAAACTTCTTGTAAGCGATATTTAACCGTTCGGAATGAAGAAACTAGATGTGTGCGTTTTAAAATAACCCATATCTCAATTCTCGCTTCTCGTCACTCGCTTCTCTTCTCTCACCTCTCGTTTCCCATTATAAAACAAATTATCTAAGTTTGCGATGAATTCTCAAAGTACCAGAAATTAGACATATGAATTACGACATTATAGTTATCGGAAGCGGACCAGGTGGATATGTAGCGGCTATTCGCGCCTCTCAATTAGGCTTAAAAGTAGCCATTGTAGAACGTGAATCTTTAGGTGGAATTTGCCTTAACTGGGGTTGTATCCCAACCAAAGCATTGCTAAAAAGTGCCAACGTATTTGAATATATTACACACGCTGCCGATTATGGAATAAAGGTTCAAGGTTCTGAAGCTGATTTTGATTCAATTATAAAAAGAAGTCGTGGCGTTGCTGACGGAATGAGCAAAGGCGTTCAGTTCCTGATGAAGAAGAACAAGATCGACGTCATCATGGGCACTGGAAAGCTTAAAAAAGGCAACAAGGTTGAAGTTAAAGGAGCAGATGGTGCAGCAACTGAATATTCAGCTAAAAGCATTATTCTCGCTACCGGCGGACGATCAAGAGAATTACCTAGTTTGAAGCAGGATGGTAAAAAGATAATCGGTTACCGTCAGGCAATGTCATTACCAGAGCAGCCGAAATCAATGGTTGTTGTAGGATCAGGAGCCATCGGTGTTGAATTCGCTTACTTCTATAATGCTATCGGGACTAAAGTAACGATAGTAGAATACCTTGATAATATCGTACCTGTGGAAGATGAAGATGTTTCAAAGCAATTGCTAAGAAGCTTAAAGAAATCCGGAATTAGCATCATGACCGGCGCTAATGTTGAATCAGTTGATGCAAGCGGAAAATCCTGTAAAGTTCAGGTCAAGTCCGCAGCCGGAACAGAGACTTTGGAATGTGATATCGTGCTATCTGCTGTAGGTGTTACCCCAAATATTGAAAACATCGGGCTTGAAGAAGTAGGTGTAAAAGTTGAAAAAGGACGTGTTATCGTAGATGACTTCTACAAAACAAATATTGATGGAGTTTATGCCATTGGCGATATTGTTAAGGGACAAGCCCTTGCTCACGTAGCTTCCGCTGAAGGTATAATTTGTGTTGAGAAGATCGCAGGCCATCATCCAGAGCCGTTAAACTATAATAATATCCCGGGCTGTACCTATTGCTCGCCAGAAATAGCTTCAGTTGGTTATACTGAAAAAGCCGCTAAGGAAGCAGGGTATGAAGTTAAAGTCGGTAAGTTCCCATTCTCAGCCTCTGGTAAAGCGAGTGCTGCCGGTGCGAAAGATGGCTTTGTTAAAGTGATCTTTGATGCGAAATATGGCGAATTTCTTGGCGCACACATGATCGGTGCAAATGTTACCGAAATGATCGCAGAAGTTGTTGTAGCGCGTAAGCTGGAAACTACCGGTATGGATATCGTTAAAACTGTACATCCACACCCTACAATGAGCGAAGCTATTATGGAGGCTGCCGCGGATGCGTACGGTGAAGTTATACACTTATAATTGAGAGTGGAGAATGGAGAGTGGAGAATTGAAAACTATTATACTCCGCTCTCAATTCTCAATTCTTAATCCTCAATTATAGATTTTGGCCTGGCTATACCTAATCATCGGCGGACTTTTCGAAGTTGGCTTTACCAGCTCCCTGGCAAAGGCTAAAGATTCTACGGGTTCTGAATTCTGGCTTTGGATAGTGGCATTTCTGTTCAGTGTTTCCATCAGTATGTACATGTTATTTCTCGCCAGCAAAACGTTGCCTATGGGTACTTCGTATGCGGTTTGGGCTGGAATCGGCGCGGTAGGATCTGTCGTTGCCGGAATTATCTTTTTTAAAGAACCAACCGATTTCTGGAGAATGTTCTTTTTGTTTTTGCTGATCTCGTCGATTATAGGCCTAAAGCTTTCAACCAAACACTGATATGAAATTATATACAGTCAATGCAGGCTATTTCAAACTCGACGGCGGTGCTATGTTTGGGGTTGTGCCGAAATCTATATGGCAGAAGACTAATCCTGCTGACGAGAATAATCTGTGCTCATGGGCAATGCGTTGCCTTCTTATTCAGGATGGTGATCAGCTTATCCTGGTGGATAACGGTATTGGTGACAAACAGGACGAAAAGTTTTTAAAGCATTATTACATGCACGGAGATGACACGCTGGAGAAGTCCCTTGCAAGGCATGGATTTGCTAAAGACGACATTACTGACGTTTTTCTAACTCATCTGCACTTCGATCATTGCGGGGGATCAATTGAACGAAATTCTGAAGGGAGCTTAGTGCCTGCCTTTAAGAATGCGACTTTCTGGAGCAACAAAGCTCATTGGGATTGGGCGGTGAATCCTAACGCCCGTGAAAAAGCGTCTTTTTTAAAAGAAAACATTCTTCCGATTCAGGAAAGCGGCAAGTTAAAGTTCATTGACAACACAGATGGTATTAAATTTACCGACACCATTAAAGTCCGTTTTGCCTATGGTCATACCGACTCTATGATGCTGCCCCATATCACTTTTAAAGGCAAAACTATTCTCTACATGGCAGATATGTTGCCGTCTATCGGTCATATCCCCCTGCCTTATGTAATGGCTTATGATATGTTCCCGATGAAAACCCTTGATGAAAAGAGAAAGTTCCTGGAAGAAGCTGTGAAAAACGAATACATTCTTTACCTCGAGCACGACCCTGTGAACGAGTGCTGTACCTTGCAGGAAACTGAAAAAGGTATCCGGGTTAAGGATACCTTTAAGTTGGAAGATATCTGAGTTGTACGTTATAGGTTGTACGTTATAAGTCTGGGCGGATAATTTGAGTGCTCCATTACTTTAAACATTACCAAGGAGACCTCATCCTACGATTATCCTACGATTAGCCTACGATTAGCCTACGTTTGAAGCAGTGTGAGCGCATCACTAAGGCGGTTATACAACTATTGTTTGCGGCTTGGTTCCAGTGATCTGGTCAATTTGCTCCATTACCTTATCGGTGATCAAAGGCACAACTTCCAAAGATGTCAACGTTTCCTTAAGCTGCGCAGTTTTCGAGGCTCCAAGGATAACAGTACTCACATTAGGGTTTTTCAAGCACCAGGCTATAGCGAGTTTAGGCATAGAAGTATTCAGCTGGTCGGCAAGGTCTTTCAACTGATTGATCTTTTTCAGGTTTTCCTCAACAAGCCATCTGTCTTTAAGCCAGCCCAGACTCTCCATTCCAAACCGGGTGTCCTTAGGATTGGCGTTGTTATACTTACCTGACAATAAACCTGACGCAAGCGGACTCCAGATAGTGGTGCCCATTCCAAAATTACGGAACAGCATCAGGAATTCCTTTTCGAGCTTATCTCTCCAAAGCATGCTGTATTGAGGTTGTTCCATTACAGGCGCAACCAGGTGGTTTTTCTCTGCAAAATAGTGTGCTTCCATAATTTCCGATGCACTCCATTCGGATGTTCCCCAATACAAGGCTTTTCCCTGCTGAACCAGCTGGTGCATTGCCCAAACTGTTTCCTCGATTGGTGTTTCAGGATCGGGACGATGACAGAATAAAAGATCGAGGTGATCAACCTGCAGTCGTTTCAAGGCATTGTGGGTACCCTCGAAGATGTGTTTTTTCGACAAGCCGATCATGTTCGGCTTCTTCTCTTCTGCACCGAAATAAATCTTACTTGATACGATGTACGAGCTGCGATCCCAGTTTTTCTTTTTCAGGATCTTGCCCATCACAATCTCCGACTTGCCACCGGCATAACCTTCTGCATTATCGAAAAAGTTCACACCGCTGTCGTAAGCCATATCCATAAGCTCCTCAGCTACTTTATCTTCTATCTGATTGCCGAATGTAAGCCAGCTTCCGAGAGAAAGAGCACTCACTTTCAGACCCGATTTACCTAAACGTCTGTATTCCATAGTATTGTATATCTAAGATTTGGGTTTCTATTTCGAATAAAATTAGTGTTTGTATCCGGAATAATAATAGTTGTCCACTGATCTTTAAAAACTTTACATAGGTCTGTATAATTTTATAAATTAAGCCCATCAAATTATTATTCTCCGTATCGGGCGGAAATCAGAACTATGCAGCTTACCCAACTGGAAATCAAAGGTTTCAAGAGCTTTGGCGATAAGATCACTATCAATTTCAACGAGGGTGTGACTGCCATTGTGGGTCCTAATGGCTGCGGGAAATCTAATGTAGTAGATGCATTTCGTTGGGTTCTGGGTGAGCAAAGCACACGTATGCTCCGTTCTGAAAAGATGGAGAATATTATTTTTAACGGCACCAAAACCCGTAAACCTTCCAACCTTGCAGAAGTATCATTAACTTTTGATAATACAAAAAATATACTGCCTACAGACTTTTCAAAGGTTACAATTACAAGAAAGCTGTACCGGTCGGGCGATAGCGAGTATAGGCTGAATGATGTCCAATGCCGGCTGAAAGACATCACCGATCTATTTCTTGATACGGGGATAGGATCTGACTCATATTCGATCATTGAGTTAAAGATGATTGACGAGATTATTGCAAATAAAGAGAATTCACGGCGGCAGCTTTTCGAAGAAGCATCCGGCATTTCAAAATATAAACTCAGAAAGAAGCAAACTTTCAATAAGCTTAAAGACACTGAAGCTGACCTAAGCCGCGTCGACGATCTACTGTTTGAAATCGAGAAGAATCTTAAGACTCTCGAAAATCAGGCAAAAAAAGCGGAGCGATATTACCGTCTCAAAGACCAGTACAAAAACATGAGTATTGCCCTGGCATCATTCCGAATCATCGGTTTTCGTGATGTATTGGAACGACTTGAAGATCGTGAGCAGCAGCAATTGATTGATAATTCTGGTATCAGCACTGCAATTGCAAATCTTGAGGCCCAGCTTCAGCAGCAAAAGCTCGACAGTCTTAATCTGGAAAAAAATCTTTCTGTACAACAGAAGGCTACCAATGAATTTATAACAAAGATCCGCGCTTATGAAAGCGACAAAAAGCTCAAAAATGAGCAGCTGAGGTTTCTTGAGGATAAAAAACGCCGCTTGAATGAAGAGCTCGACAAAGATAAAAACCAGCTCAATCATGTTTATTATAACCAAAAACGACTGAATGAAGAGCATTTACAGGAAACGGAATTACTCGAAATTCTTGAAACATCGGTAAAATCGAAACACGGTGAGGTTGAAGAAATGCGAATAGCTCAACAGAAAGCGAAATCTGGTTTGGACGGGCTTAGCCGTGAGAACAACGAACTTCAGAACCAGGTTTACAAACTTGAGAAAGATATTGCCATATTAAACATTCAGCGTGACGCGCTTCTTCAGGAAAGCAATCGAAATGTCGCAGACTCCAAAGCCAAGGAAGGTGAACTTGGCGAATTCAACAAAGTCATCACGGCACTTCAGGCAGAAATTGGAAGTAAGCAAACTGAGTTCAATATCGCTAAAGAGCGAGAGGAAGAACTCCAGCAACAATTAATAACCATTGCTGAGCAGCTAAGCTATGAAAAGGAACTGCTGAATCAGGAAAGCAGAAAGGTAGATTCAAAACAGAATGAGTACAACTTGACCAAGTCAATGGTTGACAATCTTGAAGGGTTCCCTGATTCTATTCGATTTCTCAAGAAAAACGCAGGCTGGACAAAACAAGCTCCGCTTTTTTCAGATATTCTTTTTTGCAATGAAGAATACCGAATTGCAATTGAAAATTACCTGGAACCGGTAATGAACCATTATGTAGTAGAGACCCAGGCGGATGCTGTACAGGCAATTCGTTTATTAAGCGAAGCCTCCCGTGGTCGCGCTAATTTCTTTGTACTTGACGCACTGAAATCCATCCCCCACAGACCAACAGTTAGCTCAAATGGCGGCGACTTAATTCCAGCAATGGACATAATAGATGCCGACGCTAAGTACCGGTCGCTTTGTGAAATGCTGCTTTACAATGTTTTTCTTATCAAATCGGGTGAAGACGACGAATTGAAGTCCCCGCTCCCATCAGAACAGGTCGTATTGCTGAGTAAGTCGGGGATGTTTTCCAAAACTAGGACCGGGATGTCTGGGGGATCAGTTGGTTTATTTGAAGGTAAACGTATTGGGCGTGCAAAAAATCTCGAAAAGCTGTCGAAAGAAATCAGTACAGGCGAAACTGTGATTGCCAAACTTAAAAACTCTGTTGAGGAACAAACGCTGCGATTAAATAGCCTGAAAGGCTCATCCCAACATGAGGAGATCCAAAAACTCCAGTTTGAGATTAACCGCTTGAACAATGAATATACTTCAGTAAAAACAAAACAAGAACAGTATTTGGCTTTTATAGAAAATAGCCAGACCCGGAAGCAGGACATTGAGTTAAGGATAAATAGCATTACTAATGAACTTTTAGCATCTGAACCGCAACTGCAGGAACTAAAGACTGCCAGGCAACTTAAGCAGGAGCAGCTTGTTGCCGATCAGCAAACCTACAATGAGCTTGCTGAAGATCTGAGCTCAAAGTCATCTGCCTATAATCAGGAGAATATTAAATTTCATCAGCAGCAGAATAAGGTTTCGGGAATTGTTAAAGATCTCGAGTATCGCGAAAGCCAGCAAACTAATCTGGAAACTCGGATTTCGACAAATAATGCAGAGCTTGAGATTACCCAGATCAGTATTTTGGAAACATTGCAGCATGCTGACCATTCTGATGATGACCTTATCGGAATGTATGCGCAAAAAGAAGAATTTGAGAAGGCTGTTCAAGAGGCCGAACAAGCTTATTATGCTTCGAGGGGCGCTATCACCGAGTTTGAGACCAATATTTCGGATCTTAGGCGAAATAAAGAGCAATCAGACATCATCACCAACGAAATAAAAGATCAGAAAACCAATATCAAGCTTGAACTGAATGCACTAAAGGAACGACTGGCGGTTGAGTTTTCTATCGATATCGCTAATTTACTTGATGAGGAAAATACCACTGAACATCAAAACGACAGCGAACAGGATCTGCGGGATAAAACTGAGCGGATAAAGCGGCAGCTTGATGATTTCGGCGCAATCAATCCTATGGCAATGGAGGCGTACCAGGAAATGGATGAGCGTTACACCTTTATTCAAAATCAAAAGAAAGATCTTTCTGAAGCGAAAGCTTCGCTATTGCAGACCATTAAGGAGATTGATGATACTGCGAAGGAGAAATTCATGGATGCATTCATAAAGGTTAGAGAGCATTTCATAAAAGTTTTCCGGTCTTTGTTCAACCAGGAAGACAGCTGTGATCTAGTGTTAGTTGATCCGGATAATCCGCTTGAATCGGATATTGATATCCTGGCCAGGCCAAAAGGCAAACGGCCTCTTTCCATCAATCAATTATCTGGCGGAGAGAAGACACTTACTGCTACTGCTATACTGTTCTCTCTCTATTTATTGAAACCTGCACCGTTTTGTATTTTCGACGAGGTTGATGCCCCGCTTGATGACACCAATATTGATAAATTCAATAATATAATCAGGGAATTTTCCGGGCAATCGCAGTTTATTATCGTATCTCACAACAAAAGAACAATTGCCAGCACTGACATAATTTACGGCGTGACGATGGCGGAGCAAGGTGTTTCGCGGGTTGTGGCTGTGGATATTCGGGAGGTGGCTTAGCGGAGACTGAGGTCTTAGGAATGAGTATGACTGATTTCCGACACTTGGAGCCTTCGGACATCCGACTTCATACCTCCGGATTCCGACATCTGACAACAAATAAAAAAGCGATACATGAAAAAAATTATCTTTCTATCACTCTTCCTGACTGCTGCTGCAGGGCAATCACAAACAATAAACCGCGTAAAGTTGATGGGCGATATTCAGACCCTCTCTTCTGAAAAGTATGAGGGAAGGAAAACCGGTACACCCGGCAATAAACTGGCTGCTGACTACATTATTAAACGGCTCAATGACATTGGGTTGAGTTCGTATGAAAAAAACTATACTCATCCATTTACTTTTAAAACAAGGCAGAATGAGGAAAGGCAGGGAAACAATCTTATAGGGTTTGTCAAGGGTAAGAGCGATAAAGTGATCGTTATTTCCGCTCATTACGACCATGTGGGAGTTAATGGCAATGATATTTATTATGGTGCTGATGACAATGCTTCTGGTGTAGGCGCCTTGCTGGCATTTGCTGAGTATTTTCAAAAGAATGAACCACAGCATACATTATTATTCATTGCTTTTGATGCCGAAGAGTCGGGCTTAAGAGGCGCTTCTGCTTTTGTTAAAGAGCCCGCCGTTTCCAAAGACAAGATTATACTGAACATTAACATGGATATGATTGCCCATAATGACAAGGGAGAGTTGTATGCATCAGGCACATATAAAAACCCTTATCTAAAATCGATCATTGAGGGAGAAGACAAAAATACAGGTATAAAAATCCTTTTTGGCCACGATTTGCCGAATACAGGCTCTGAAGACTGGACCATGCAGAGTGATCAGGGTCCGTTTGCGAAGGAAAATATTCCTTTCATCTACTTCGGAGTAGAGGATCATAAAGATTATCACAAGCCCACAGACACCTTCGCAAACATAAACCAGGATTTTTACTACGGTGCATCAACAGCTATCCTGAAAAGCATTATTAAGGTAGATAAGAAGCTCAATTAGAATTAAGACTTTGAATCAAGGATCATATTTAGGATTTGTGAGCTAAGGTACGTGGCCACAACTCCTTGTAGTTGTGCAAACTGTCAACTCTTAACTCTCAATTTTCAACTTATTGCCTATCTTTGCCCTGCAAGCTGATCTATCGCCCCGATTCATCGGGGAGGAAAGTCCGGGCAACACAGGGCATTCTGCTTCCTAACAGGAAGGATCTGCTTTGGCAGAGACGGAAAGTGCTACAGAAAACAAACTACCCGCCCTAGGCGGGAAAAGGTGAAAACGTGAGGTAAGAGCTCACGGTCTTCCCGGGCGACCGGGATTACGGTAAACCCCAGGAGTTGAAAGACCAAATAGGTTCCGGAAGTGAGGCTGCCCGCTTACAATGCCGCATCTGCGGCATATCCGGAATGGGTAGGTCGTTAGACCTCGCAAGCGATTGCGCGGCTAGATAAATGATAGGTACCGCCGTTGGCGGACACAGAACCCGGCTTACAGGCTTGCTTTTTTAAACGAATCAGGCCCCGGATTTAATCCGGGGTTTTTTTCAAACATTTACTAATGTTCAAACAATCCTTATATTCGTGGGTTATGTTCGCAGAATAAAGGAGGATCATACAAGACTATATGGCAAAAATTTTGATAATAGATGATGAGAGGGCAATCCGCAATACACTGCGGGAAATTCTTGAATATGAAGAATACCAGGTTGAAGATGTAGATAATGGTCCTGACGCACTGGAGCTTATTAAAAAGAACGAGTACGACCTGATTCTCTGTGATATCAAAATGAATAAAATGGATGGTATGGAAGTTCTCACAGAAGGACTTAATATACAGCCAGATTTGCCATTTATCATGATATCGGGGCACGGCACTGTTGAAACTGCGGTTGAAGCAAGTAAGAAAGGTGCCTTTGATTTTATCTCGAAACCACCCGATCTAAACCGCCTTCTTATTACTGTAAGAAATGCACTGGAGCGTAAAAACCTTGTCACCGAGACTAAAGTATTAAAACGGAAGGCAAGCAAGGTTCGCGAAATGCTGGGTAACTCTGTGGCTATTGATCGTATAAAAGATACTATTGAACGTGTGGCCCCTACTGATGCCAGAGTGCTGATTACCGGTGCAAATGGTAGTGGTAAAGAATTGGTTGCAAGGTGGCTGCATGAGAAATCTAATCGCTCCCATTCTCAGCTTATTGAAGTTAACTGTGCAGCGATCCCCTCAGAATTAATAGAGAGTGAACTATTCGGGCACGAAAAAGGTTCGTTCACGTCAGCGATAAAACAACGTATAGGGAAATTTGAACAGGCCAGCGGTGGAACTCTTTTTCTCGACGAGATCGGTGATATGAGTTTGTCGGCTCAAGCTAAAGTTTTACGTGCACTACAGGAAAATAAAGTGACCCGTGTTGGTGGCGAAAAAGAAATAGATGTTGATGTCCGTGTTATCGCTGCAACTAACAAAGACCTGCTAAAAGAAATTGAAGCCGGAAACTTCAGGATGGACCTTTACCATCGCTTAAGTGTTATTCTAATACACGTTCCTCATCTGACTGAACGTAAAGATGATATCCCTTTAATCGCGCAGAATTTCTGTGATGAAATCTGCCAGGATTATGGAATTCCCGTTAAAAAGATCAATGATGCTGCTATGGAAGCTTTACAGGCAATGCCATGGACGGGTAATATCAGGGAACTTCGCAATATGATAGAGCGCTTGATCATCCTTAGCGACAAAACGATTACAGATAAGGATGTTAAGACATTTGCTAATCCTTCAGCTGCAGCTCCTGTAAGCGAGACGGCAACAAACGGGTCAACTACCAACTTCGACCAGTTCACGAACTTCCAGGAGTATAAAGACTACGCTGAGCGTGATTATATCAAGTATAAGCTGGAGAAAAACAACTGGAACGTTTCAAAAACTGCAGACGACATCGATATCCAGAGAAGTCACCTTTATTCGAAAATTGAGAAATACGGGTTGAAGAGAGCTGAGTAAGTGGGAGGAGTTGAGAGTTGAGAGTGGAAAGTGGAAGGTTAAGAGTTGAGAGTTGGTACCTCATACTTCATACCTCAACATTACAAAGACTTTATCTCCGTTACCAATTGCTGTAACACCGATTTCGCGTCTCCAAACAGCATCGAAGATTTCGGCTGGAAGAAAAGTTCGTTTTCAATTCCAGCATATCCGGGATTCATGCTTCGTTTATTGATAATCACTAGTTTTGCCAGTTCTACATCAAGTACCGGCATGCCGTAGATCGGTGATGAAGGGTCGGTTTTGGCCGCAGGATTCACCACATCATTTGCACCCAGTATCAAAACAACATCGGTAGATGGGAATTCATCGTTTGCCTGTTCCATTTCCTGCAGACTTCCATAATCTACGTCAGCTTCCGCAAGAAGTACGTTCATATGCCCCGGCATACGACCAGCAACTGGATGAATAGCGTAACTCACCTCTACTCCTTTGTCAAGTAATAATTTTTCAAGCTCATGGCATACATGCTGTGCCTGGGCAACCGCCAAACCATAACCAGGAACAATTATTACCTTTTTTGCGTAACTCATAACAACTGCAGAATCAGTAATGCTTATCTCTTTGTAAGCCCCCTGATCTTTACTGCCCGACCCACCAGAAACGCCGCCACCGAATGAGCCGATCAACACATTACTCAGGGGTCTGTTCATGGCTTTACACATCAGTATGGTGAGGATAGTCCCCGCGGAACCTACTAAAATTCCACCAGTCAGCATTACTGGGTTATCGTATAAAAAGCCGCCAAAAGCAGCCGCCACGCCCGTAAATGAATTTAGCAGGGAAATTACCACCGGCATATCAGCTCCCCCAATTGGGAGAACGAAGAACAGACCATATACGATTGAAAGCACAAAGATGACATAGAATAGACTGCTCGCTGCCGGATCTCCGGAAATGATCAGGTAGGCTGATAAGGTTATGATCACCCCAAAGATTAAAAGGTTGACAATGTGCTGTCCCTTGAATGAAAAATCTTTAATACTGCCATTGAGCTTACCCCAGGCAACCATACTACCAGCAAAAGATATTGTTCCGATAATTAAGCCAGCAAAAATTATTAATAATGTGCCACCATCCGCGGACTGACCTTCAGCACCTCTGTGCATCAAGTGATTGAACTCAACAATAGAAATGAGCGCGGCACACGCTCCTCCCATACCATTGAACAAGCTAACCATCTCGGGCATAGCCGTCATTTTCACCTTCTTGGCTGCCATGGTACCAAGAAGGGTACCAATGGACAGGGCAACAAAAATCCAAATATAATTACCCAATTTAACACCTTCTTCTTCATAAAGGAAGATGGTTCCTATTATGGCGACAAACATCCCAGCAGCCGCTACCAGGTTACCCTTTCGCGCGCTTTCCGGATGACTCAGCATCTTCAAACCGGCTATAAACGTTATTGATCCTATTAAATAACAGATTGTAAGAATATTCAATTCCATCGTTAGTTTTTTTCTTGATTATACGATAATATCATTTCTTTTTCTTGAACATCTCCAGCATTCTGTCGGTAACCACGAACCCTCCGACAACATTTAATGTACCTAAGATAACAGCTAGAAATCCCAGGATTAATGCCGTATAATTTCCTGAATCAGCTTTGCCCATAACAATTATGGCCCCTATAATTACCACGCCATGAATTGCATTGGCACCGCTCATTAGTGGGGTATGCAATACACTTGGCACCCTGCCAATAACTTCAATACCTAAAAAAACGCTTAATACCACAATATATATCATATCCTGATGTAGCGTGATCCAATCAAATGCTGTTTCCATATTTAGTTGTGTGTTATTGGTTGTAAGTTTTTGAGTTGTTAGTTGCAGGAATCGCGTAATTCGTAATTATTAATTATTAATTATTCCCATAACCCGTTCATTACATATCTCACCGCCGTGGGTGATGCATGCTCCCTTCACCAGGTCGTCTTCAAAGTTGAGATTAAGTTCCCCATCTTTTTTTATGATCAGCTGCAGAAAATTCAGGATGTTTTTGCCATAGAGCTTGCTCGCATCAGCCGGCATAGTTCCCTGCAGGTTTGAATTGCCGATGATGGTTACATTTTTATAAGTAACGGTTTCCCGGTCTTTCGTCTGTTCTGTATTACCTCCTGTGACCGAAGCAAGATCAATAATCAGTGAACCCGTTTTCATTGTATCGAGAACACTATCTGGCAAAAGTATCGGCGCTTTTTTACCAGGGATCTGCGCAGTGGTTATTATAACATCTGCTTTTGCAGCCACTTCAGCAATTCTTTGCTGCTGTTTCTGTTTATACTCTTCTGACTGTTCTACAGCATAGCCTCCAGCACCCGATGCGTCCTTAGCTCCTTCCACTTCAATAAATTTGGCTCCAAGACTCATCACCTCCTCTTTAACCGCTGGTCGCGTGTCAAAGACCTCGACAACTGCCCCTAATCGTTTTGCGGTAGCGATCGCTTGAAGACCGGCGACTCCAGCCCCTAATATCATCACTTTCGCAGGTGCGATACTACCGGCTGCTGTCATAAACATTGGAAAATACTTTGGTAGTTGCATGGCAGCCAGCAGCACGGCTTTATACCCGGCAATATTTGCCTGCGAACTAAGCACATCCATACTTTGTGCCCGTGTAGTCCTTGGCAGCATATCCATGCTGAATGTTGTTAATCCACTTTTAGCCCAACTGTCTATAATTGAACCTTGCGACAGTGGATTATACATCCCCAAAACTACTGCAGAATTTTTAACAACCTTCAGATCATCGTCGGATAGGTGATGGATCGTCAGGATTATATCTGACGATTTGAGGACATTTTCTCTGGTTTTAACTTCTGCACCTTCCTGCTGATACAATAAATCTGAAGCAAATGCTTTGGAGCCAGCATTAGATTCGATCAACACGTCGATCTTTTGTTTTTTAAGAGTCGAGATATGTTCAGGAAGTAAAGAAACCCGTGTTTCGGGCGAAGGCTCACACAAAATACCAATTGTCATGAATGTTCTGCTGTTAAGTGGTTATTGTCTAAAATAGCAAAAAGGAGCTATTGGTCGGCAGAACATCAAAAAAAATACAATAAACCAGTCGAAAGTTGACGGTGGACAGAGGATAGTTTTCCGGTCGTAATTGACAACTGCCCACTTTCAACTGTCAACTTAAACCGTATCTTTGCGCCTCAATGAAGCACATACGTAATTTTTGCATAATAGCACATATTGATCACGGTAAGAGTACCTTAGCTGACCGTCTCCTTGAGTATACAAATACGATCACACAACGGGAGTCGCAGGCTCAGTTGCTCGATGATATGGATCTTGAGCGTGAGCGAGGAATTACAATTAAAAGCCATGCTATCCAAATGGATTATATCCAGGATGGCCAAGCGTATGTTCTCAACCTCATCGACACCCCAGGGCACGTGGATTTCTCCTATGAAGTTTCGAGGTCAATTGCTGCATGTGAAGGTGCTCTTTTAATCGTAGATGCTTCTCAGGGAATTCAGGCTCAAACTATTTCCAACCTTTACCTTGCCTTGGAGCATGACCTTGAAATAATCCCAATCCTTAATAAGATGGACTTGCCCGGTGCAATGCCAGAGGAGGTTAAGGATCAAATTATAGAACTGATTGGCTGTAAACGTGATGAAATTATTCCGGCTTCCGGTAAAACTGGACTCGGTGTTCATGACATTTTAAGAGCTATTGTTGAACGTGTACCGGCTCCAAAAGGAAATCCAGATGGTGAACTACAGGCACTGATTTTCGATTCTGTTTTCAACTCTTTCCGTGGTATCATTGCGTACTTCAAAGTTTTGAATGGAGAGATCCGTAAAGGCGATAAAGTAAAATTCGTTGCCACTGAAAAAGATTATATCGCTGAGGAGGTGGGAACCCTGAAACTCACACAGAAACCTAAGGATGTAATTAAGACCGGAGATGTAGGCTACATCATTTCTGGAATAAAAGAAGCGCGTGAAGTAAAGGTAGGTGATACGATTACTCATAAAGAACGACCTAGCAGCGAACCAATCAAAGGTTTCGAAGAAGTTAAGCCGATGGTTTTTGCCGGGATCTATCCGGTAGATACGGATGAATATGAAGAGCTGCGTGAAGCAATGCACAAGCTGCAACTTAACGATGCTTCAATTGTTTTTGAACCTGAGTCGTCGGCTGCATTAGGATTTGGATTCCGTTGCGGTTTCCTTGGAATGCTTCATATGGAGATCATCCAGGAACGTTTGGAGCGTGAGTTCGACATGACTGTCATTACAACCGTCCCGAACGTTTCTTATAAAGCATTCACTTCCAAAGGAATTGAAATTGATGTACATAACCCCTCTGATCTTCCCGACCCAAGTAAGCTGGAACATGTTGAGGAGCCTTTTATAAAAGCTAACATTATTACTAAGTCTGAGTTCGTCGGACCGATTATGTCGCTGTGTATCCAAAAGCGCGGCACAATTATAAATCAGTCATATTTAACATCAGACCGGGTTGAACTCATCTTTGAAATGCCAATGGGGGAAATCGTATTTGATTTTTATGACAGGTTAAAAACAATTTCAAAAGGGTACGCTTCATTCGACTATCATCAAATCGGCTACCGGCAATCTGACCTGGTTCGATTGGATATCCTTCTGAACAGTGAACCTGTTGATGCTTTGTCATCACTTATCCATCGTACAAATTCATATAACTTCGGTAAGAAGATCTGTGAAAAATTAAGAGAGCTTATTCCGCGCCAGCAATTTGAGATTATTATTCAGGCTTCTATCGGTGCAAAAATCATCGCACGCGAAACCGTTAAAGCACTGCGTAAAGACGTAACTGCCAAGTGTTATGGAGGAGATATCTCACGTAAACGGAAACTTTTGGAGAAGCAGAAGAAAGGTAAGAAGCGTATGCGCCAGGTTGGTAACGTAGAAATCCCTCAAACAGCATTTATGGCTGTTTTGAAGCTTGACTAATGCTGAATGCGCTAATTATCGTTTTTCGCGATTAACGAAAAAACTGTGTTGAAAAGCCGCAAAATGTGGATAAACTAAGATTTTATTACGAATGCAATTACTTGACGGAAAATTTGTTTCAGAAAAATTAAAACTACAAATCGCAGAAGAAGCCGCAGATATCCGGCAAAAAATTGGTCGGAAACCACATCTTGTCGCTATCCTTGTCGGGCATGACGGGGGTTCTGAAACCTATGTGGCCAGCAAAATTAAAAATTGTGAGAAGGTTGGATTTGATTCCACGCTTTATCGTTTTGAAAATGATATCACTGAAGATGCTCTTTTACAAAAGATCGAAGAAGTAAATAACGATCCCAATACAGATGGCATTCTGGTTCAGCTTCCCTTACCCAAACATATTTCAGCCGACAACGTAACTGAGCGTATTTCTCCTGAAAAAGATGTGGATGGTTTTCATCCGATAAATCTTGGGCGTATGCAACGGAACCTTCCCTCCTTTCTTCCGGCTACCCCTTACGGCATACTGTTGATGCTTGCTGAATATAACATAAATACAGCCGGTAAACACTGTGTCGTTGTAGGACGAAGCAATATTGTGGGCTCACCAATGAGTATCCTGATGGCACGTAACACAAATCCTGGTAATTGTACAGTAACGATCTGCCATAGCAGAACTCCGGATATAAAAAAATTCACGCTTGATGCCGATATCCTCATAGTTGCGATTGGAAAGAAGAACTTCATCACCGCGGATATGGTAAAAGAAGGTGTTGTAGTTATTGATGTGGGAATGAACCGAGAAATCTCAAACGAAACGAAGTCGGGTTATAAATTATATGGCGATGTTGATTTCGACAATGTAGCACCAAAGTCATCCTGGATCACACCGGTACCTGGCGGAGTTGGATTGATGACGATTGTGGGTCTTCTTAAAAATACGCTAGCATCAGCCAAAAAAGAAATCTATTAGATCACCAGAATTTCCACCAGCTTTCTTTAAGACCTAAATATATTCCATCTTCACGTACTTCGGTGGGATATGTATGCACATAGTTACCCTGGCCTAACAGGCCGCGCCCTGTATTTAAATCAAATTCATGCCGGTGATAAGGACAGACTATATTCCCATTTTTACACCAGCCAAGACTCAGGTCGGCACCCGCATGCGGACATTTGTTTTGGATTACAAATATCTCACCCTGTGTTTTAACAGCACAAAATGTCCTCCCTGAAGCCTCGATCCGTTTTATAAAATCATCGCCATCCAGGATGTCAGTTTGAAATATTTTAATCCACTCCATTTTTGTGTGTCACTGCTGTGTCGCAATACGTATTAATCACTTCACGATCCGCTAAACTAATTATATTTGCATCCTAAATTACAAAATGGCACACCAAATACCAGCAGATGGCACCTTATTACCCCTAATGGAAGAGTTCTATACTATTCAGGGTGAAGGTTTTCATTCCGGAAAAGCGGCATATTTCATTCGTCTGGGGGGTTGCGATGTTGGCTGCCACTGGTGTGATGTTAAGGAAAGCTGGGACGCCGAACTGCATCCGCTTACAGCAGCAGACCAGATTGTAAAAAACGCAGAAAAATTTCCTGGAAAAGCAGTGGTTGTCACAGGCGGTGAACCATTAATATATAATCTTGATTACCTTACTGCAGAACTACAGGCTCGGGGCATCAAAACCTTCATTGAAACTTCCGGAGCTTATCCGCTGTCGGGAAGCTGGGACTGGATTTGCCTTTCTCCAAAAAAGTTCAAAGCTCCAAGGCCCGACATCAATCCCTTCGCTGGTGAGTTGAAAGTGATCGTATTTAACAAGAGTGATTTTGCCTGGGCCGAGGAACATGCTCAACATGTTTCAGAAAATTGCAAGCTTTATTTGCAGCCTGAGTGGTCAAAATCTGCTGAGATGACTCCCTTAATTATAGACTATGTAATGCAGAACCCAAAATGGGAGATCTCGCTACAGACGCATAAATATCTTAATATTCCTTAATAAATATTTACGCAAATTCTGGAATTAGAAGCTCCTTCGTTTCAGTTCATATAACGTTGCGTGGTGTCGCCTAGCACGGGATTTCGCTTTCAATCTTGTAATTACTTTGCTGACATCAGCATGCCTGACTGGGATGCAAAGATTTCCATTACAATTATAACGCACCTAAACAGCGAACGAAGCGTTAAATACTTATTAACCTTTTAATTTGTATATTTCTAACATCACGTTTCTGCCTTTTGTAATGAGAAAAATCCTGTTATTATCTTTACTATTCTGTTCCGCACTGTGTTTTGGACAAAAAGTAACCACATCCCAAAACAAACTAGCTCAAAAATCCTACCTGCAAGCCAATAAATATATCGGCGATAAGGCATACAATATGGCGATTACTGAACTTAAAAAAGCTGTGTCGGAGGATAATAAATTCACTGCAGCATTTCAGCAGCTAGGGGATTTATACAGGCGTATTGAGGACTACCCTAACGCGGTTAGTAATTATCGAAAAGTTATTGAGATCGATCCGGAATTTCATAATCTCACATATTTCGGACTCGGAGAAAGCGAATTAAACACAGGCGACTATGCGAATGCACTTCTCCATTTCCGAAAGTATGCCTCCTTTCCAGGCTTAAGTGACGAAAGTAAAATTAGAACTGCTAAATATATAGCCGACTGTGTTTTCAGTCTGGAAGCCATTAAAAAACCAGTTAGTTTCAAGCCTGTGAATATGGGTCCAGGTATTAATTCGAACCAGGATGAGTATCTTCCTGTCATCACCGCCGACGAAAGTAAGATCATATTTACCAAGAAAACCAGTAATAATGAAGATTTCTTTACAAGTGTAAAAAATCAGGAAAAATGGTCAGCGGCAAAAGCGCTCAGTGCAAATATCAACACATTTGAGTTTAATGAAGGTGCTCAATGTATTTCACCTGATGGCAATTATCTTTTTTTTACAGGTTGTAACCGGCCGGATGGTTTGGGGCGCTGCGATATTTACGTCTCAAAATGGGAAGGAAATGAATGGAGCCGTCCTTTTAACCTCGGTGCCCCGATAAATACGCCCGGCTGGGAATCACAACCCTCTATCAGTGCCGATGGACGTACTTTATACTTCGTGAGCACACGGAATGGTGGTCGTGGTGGTTATGATCTTTGGAAATCCGACCTAATGGCTGAAGGGTCATGGAGTGTGCCAGTTAATTTAGGTCCTGAAATAAACACAGCATACGACGAACAATCCCCTTTTATTCACCCTGATGATCAAACCCTTTACTTTTCCTCAAATGGTTGGCCGGGCCTGGGTAGTAAAGATCTTTTCATCACGCGTAAAAAAAACCCGGGCGAACAGAAAATAATTTGGGAGAAACCACAAAACCTGGGTTATCCTATCAATACTTTCGGTGAAGAGAGCGGTTTGAGCATCAGCAGCAGCGGCTGTCTTGCTTTTTTTGCCTCCGATAAACAGGGAGGTTCTGGAGGGTTTGATATTTATTCGTTTGAGATGCCTGAAAATTTGCGTCCGAAAAGCGTAACATATGTTAAAGGACTGGTATTCGATAAAAATAATAAACAGGCCCTGGAGGCAAAAGTTCAGATAATCAATCTCAAAACCAGCTCATTCACGTTCGATGACTTTACCGATGGTGTTGCAGGGGAATTTCTTGCTACAATGACTCCAGGCAATTCGTTCGCACTTAATGTTTCTAAACCGGGATACATGTTTTATTCTCAAAATTTCACTCCGGATTTAAAAGGGGCGGTCAAGCCATATTTGATAGAAGTGCCTCTACAAAAAGTGGAGGTAGGCGGAATGGTTGTGCTCAATAATATATTTTTTGAGACAAATAAGTTCGAATTACTTCCAGAATCAAAAACGGAATTAGGGCATCTAATTACATTCCTACGAGAGAATCCAACTGTAACTATTGAAATTGCAGGTCATACAGACAATGTAGGTGATGATAAGTCAAACCAGCTTCTTTCAGAAAATCGTGCAAAAACGGTTTATGATTACCTGATTTTTAATAAGGTAAAAGCACCAACACTTAGCTTTAAGGGGTATGGTGAAAGTGCACCAGTTATGGACAATTCGACAGAAGAAAATCGGAAAAATAACCGAAGAACGGAATTTAAAATCTTAAAAAAATAACATGGAACAAAACTACCAAAATCACGCTCGTACCGTCTTAGGATTTCATCGAGTGCTATTGATCCTATTGGTCGCTGGTTTAATCGGATCGGGAGTTAACTTGTATGAATCTCTTTACAGCCCCAATCTATACTCTGCGAGTTTAATTATGCTACTATTCGTTTGCTGCGCTATTATGTACGCATATGTGAGACTATTTCCACTTAAAGCACAGGACCGCGCAATTCGGGCTGAAGAGAATTTCAGGCACTACATTCTGACCGGCAAAATACTGCCATCAGGATTAACTATGGGACAGATCATTGCACTTCGTTTTGCATCAGATGAGGAACTTCCACATCTCTCGGATAAAGCTGTTAAGGAAAATTTACGTCCAAGGGAGATCAAGCAATTTATTCAGAAATGGAAAGCGGATCATCATCGTGTTTAAATTTATCTTTCTCGTTTACAGGAAATTACAGCGATATGTCGCTAACGGGTGTAACCATCTAACTTTTTTGTTTCATAGCTTTTCACTCTAGTCTTTTTGTTAGATTTACTAGTATGAAAATAAAAATCCTTCTGGCCATGTTGCTTTCGGCGCTCGAAATCTTTGCTCAGCATCCTGAAACGACCATATCTAACGGACTTATTGAAGCGAAACTTTATCTTCCGGATGCAACCAATGGTTTCTACCGTGCCACCAGGTTCGACTGGGCGGGTGTAGTTTCAAGTTTGAAATATAAAAATCATGAATATTTTGGGCAATGGTATGCAAAGCATGACCCCAAAGTACATGATGCGATCCAGGGCCCAGTCGAAGCCTTTGATCCGATAGGATATGACGCTGTAAAACCTGGCGAGTCGTTCGTAAAAATTGGAGTTGGGTCATTGAAAAAAATTAATGCTAATCCCTATCGATTTTCCAGCCCATTCGAGATCGTAAATGCTGGAGAATGGAAGGTTAAGAAGAAAAAGAACGCAGTTACATTCGTTCATGAGCTCCACGATGCAAATGGCTATGCATATATTTATACCAAGACGTTGCGCCTGTTAAAGAATAAACCTGTATTAGTGCTCGAACATAGCCTTAAGAATATTGGAAAAAACCTCATTGAAACCAGTACCTTCAATCACAACTTCTTTGTTATTGATAAACAACCAACCGGACCAGACTTCACAGTTACACTACCTTTTGAGATCAATAATCAGTCTGCTGGTAAGAATTTGATGAAATTTGAAAACAAACAAATGAACTACCTCAAGGTGCTTACTAAAGGTGAGAGCACAATGGAATATCCAAAAGGTTTTACGGGCGACAGAGTTGAAGATTACGACTTTACCGTGGCCAATTCCCGCACCGGAGCAAGTGTGAGAATCACCGCAGATAAGCCCTTATCGAACTTTATGTATTGGTCTGTGCCCACAACACTCAGTCCGGAACCCTTTATAAAAATAAAAGCCTTACCGGGCGAAACATTTAAATGGAATATCAATTACGAGTTTAGCAGTATTAATTAATATGTCAAACAGAAGAACGTTCTTAAAGAGCTCAGCTATGCTTGCCATTGGCAGCAGCATACCTAATTGGATTGTCGCTCGTGATTCATCCATTGCTCCGAAATATCCCCCCGTCGGCCTTCAGGTATATACACTAGGATTTTTATTAAATGCTCCGGGCGCCGACACCCGATCTATCCTGAAGCAAATCGCTGACATAGGCATAAAAGAAATTGAGACCGCTACGGGTGGGAATGGTTTGTACTATGGACAAAAACCAAAGGTATTTGCAGAAATGGCCAAAGACACGGGATTAAAGTGGATAGGAAATCATATTGGGGGGCTTCCGCGCACACCTGCGGCATCTGCTACTTCGACGGCAGCCCGTCCCCGTTCCCGCAATCTCAGGGATAACATTCAGGAAATTGTAGATGACGCGGCAGAGGGAGGTTGCAGCTGGGTAATTTGTTCTAGCTCTGCAATTTCAACGCTCGATGAAATTAAACGTACGGCGGAAGTGTTTGTGAAGGCCGGTGATCTTGCAGAACAGAACAACATGAGGTTTGCATATCATAATCATCAATCAGAATTCGACCAGATTGAAGGTGTTACCGCATTCGATTACGTCCTAACAAATACTGATAAGAAAAAGGTATTCATGGAGCTGGATTTGGCCTGGGCCACTGCCGCCGGGCAAGACCCTGTTGCTCTGTTCAAAAAATATCCCGGGAGGTTCCCGCTTTGGCATGTAAAAGACTTAGATAAAACAACCGGCAGGCCCTGCCCTGTTGGCACCGGAAAAGTTGATTTTAAACACATCTTTACAAATTCTAAACTTTCGGGAGTCGAGCACACTTTTATTGAACAGGACGGCGCAAAAAACATTGATGATCCGGCGTCAAGTGTTCAATGGCTAAAAAACAACATCTATAAATAGGAAAATGCCAAACGGCAAATCGGCACAAATTCTCAATACCTCGTCTAATTTATTGGGATTTTGTTCGATTGTGTTCACATCATTGAAGGTCTCGAGGTTCAATGACGTTATAACTACCGATTAAGTCACTGGCATTGCCTGCATTTTATTGATGTCGAGTAGTCTGCTTTCGTTTTTTTTAATTACCGTTCTGATTGCGTTTTCTCTTTTTCCATAACTTGGTCCTGAACTTATAAAGGCTTTTTTAGTTTGGCGCAAGCGAAACAAGGGACATAGGATCTCAAACCACTATAGAATAGCTTCCCTAATCCGAACTAGCTTTGTCATTAGACCTTCGAGAAGGTCGAGTTGAAGCATATTAGCCCCATCTGACTTTGCATTCGCAGGATCGGGATGGGTTTCAATAAAAAGACCATCAGCTCCCACTGCAATTGCGGCTTTACCAATGGTCTCAATCAGAGCAGGCTTACCACCTGTCACCCCACTTGCTTGATTTGGCTGCTGCAGTGAGTGGGTGCAGTCCATTACAACCGGCACACCGAAGTCCCTCATCTCCGGAATACCACGGTAATCAACTATAATGTCCTGGTATCCAAAGGTGTTACCACGATCGGTGAGAATTACATTTGGATTACCAGAATCAGTAATTTTGTCGACAGCAAACCTCATTGAGCCCGCAGAAAGAAATTGTCCTTTTTTAACATTAACTGTTTTTCCTGTCTTAGCAGCGGCGATGAGAAGATCGGTTTGACGACATAAAAATGCTGGAATTTGAAGGACGTCGACATATTCAGCAGCCATTGCAGCCTCATTACTTTCGTGAATGTCAGTAACGCAGGGGATATCAAACTCCCGTCCAACTTTAGCCAGAATTTTCAACGCTGTATCATCACCAATACCGGTAAAAGAATCTAATCTTGACCTGTTGGCTTTACGGTAAGAACCTTTGAATATTAGCGGTATCTGAAGTTTATCGGTTATAGATACGATACGCTCTGCTATTCTCAAGGCAATTTCCTCACCCTCAATTACACATGGCCCCGCCATCAGGAAAAAATTATTCGTTTGAGAATGCTTTATCCTGGGAATATTACTTATCATCAATTTCCTAGCTCTGATAAAAATTTAATACGCATTAATTGTACTTCTTCGCGGGTGTAGTCATCATCCCCTAATTCTGCTAAGGCAGTGTCAATTGAATCGACTTCCGATCCGCGAAAGTAGTCAAATACCTCGTCTTGCCTATCTTCCTCGATAATTTCATCGATATAATAATTCAGGTTCAGCTTTGTACCCGAATTAACGATCGTTTCAAGTTCCTTTAATATCTCATCATATGAAATACCTTTCGCCGAAGCGATATCTTCAAGCGCAATCTGCCTGTCGATATTTTGAATAATAGAAACCTTTAGGGCAGATTTATTTGCCGCACTTTTGATTACAAGGTCGACCGGACGATCAATATCATTCTCATCGACATATTTCTTAATCATCTCTATGAATGGCGGGCCGAATTTCATTGCCTTGCCTGAACCTACACCCTGGATTTGTTTCAACTCATCTAAAGAAACAGGATAGTGAGTGCACATTTCATCAAGAGAAGGATCCTGAAAAATCACAAACGGTGGGAGATTTTTCTGCTTGGCGATCTTTTTACGAAGATCCTTCAGCATCTGCAGTAACACTGTATCCAAAGCCCCAGCCTGATGCTGCGATTCTTCAACTTCATCCTCAGCC
Organism: Daejeonella lutea; assembly: GCF_900168015.1. Lineage (GTDB taxonomy): Bacteria > Bacteroidota > Bacteroidia > Sphingobacteriales > Sphingobacteriaceae > Daejeonella > Daejeonella lutea. The sequence goes on from NZ_FUYR01000001.1 coordinate 966,560, forward strand.
GTCTCCATCAGATAGTTGAGAATAAATTTAACAGAATAAGGATTCTCAATGAATGCTTTTCCAGATTTGGTGAGCTTTAGAAGCCCGTAATTATCAATATCTTTCAGAACAAAGTTATTCAACACCGCCTGACGCATTAAGGACTTCCAAAGAATTTCACCTTCCTCCTTACCCGATCCAAACAATGGTAACTTATCGTGCTCGTAGGATGAAATCTGAGCATTATCCACTCCTAGCATGAAATTGATAATGTACTGGTCGTCAAATTTTTCACCGAAATCACGAATTAATGTCAGGGCTCTCAATAAAGGTGCCTCAGCGTCAAAATACTTTTTGGGATGCCGGCAATTATCGCACATATTATTGCAGCCTGCTTCATTGAAATTCTCTCCAAAATAATGGAGGATCTGCTTGCGTCGACAAACTGAAGATTCGGCATAATCGATAACCTCTTTTAATATTTGAGTTCCTATTTCTCGTTCAGAAACAGGTTTATCTTTCATAAATTTTGTAAGCTTATCAATATCCTTTTGGGAATAAAAAGCTACACAAATACCTTCACCTCCATCTCTTCCAGACCGGCCTGTTTCCTGATAATACCCCTCCATGCTTTTAGGAATATCATGATGGATAACATAACGAACATCGGGCTTATCAATACCCATTCCGAATGCAATTGTTGCGACTATTACATCAACATCTTCCATCAGGAAATTATCCTGAGTTTCAGCCCGTGTTTTTGGGTCAAGCCCGGCGTGATAGGGAAGAGCCTTAATCCCATTTAGTTTAAGCGCTTCAGCTACTTCCTCTACCTTTTTGCGACTCAGACAATATACGATTCCGGATTTCCCGGAATTCATTTTTGCATATCTGACAATTTCCTTAATAACATCTCTTTTCGCCCGTACTTCATAAAATAGATTTGGCCTGTTAAATGAGGATTTGAAAAGTGACGCATTACTCATCTGCAGGTTTTTCTGGATATCCTGCTGAACCTTTGGAGTAGCAGTGGCCGTAAGTGCTATTATTGGAATGTTATCACCTATATTGTCAATAACCTGCCGGATCTTTCGGTACTCCGGCCGGAAGTCATGACCCCATTCAGAAATACAGTGAGCTTCATCCACAGCTACGAATGAAATAGATATGCCTCTTAAGAAATCAATATTTTCGGTTTTGGTTAAGGACTCAGGGGCGACATACAATAATTTTGTTGCACCGCTAGTTACATCTTCCTTGACCTTTGTGATTTCGGACTTATTAAGTGATGAGTTTAAAAAATGTGCAATACTGTCAGTTCCGCCGAAAGCCCTTAACTGATCAACCTGATTTTTCATGAGGGCAATTAGCGGCGAAATAACGATCGCCGTGCCGTCGCTCATTAATGCGGGTAGCTGATAGCAAATTGACTTTCCACCACCGGTTGGCATTATTACGAACGTATCTTTTTTCTGCAGTATGCTGGTGATAATTGCTTCCTGATCCCCCTTAAAGTTATCAAACCCAAAAAAGTTCTGAAGATTATCGAATAGGGATTTGTTTATTTCCATTGTCTATCTGGAAAAAATGAAAAATGGGTCATAATAATATTCAAAATAACATATTTTTGCCATAAATTATCTTTTTAACTAAAAAATAATCTGGTTGAAAAATCCACAAGAAATACTAGAAATAGCAAAAAAAACACTGCAGATCGAAGCAGAAGGAATTATGCGACTTTCTACACAGTTAAACGAGGATTTTTCTGAGATAGTACATCAAATCTTATACCTAAACGCCCGTGTAATAGTTACTGGCATAGGTAAAAGCGCAATTATTGCACAAAAGATTGTGGCAACGTTTAATTCTACCGGAACACCCGCAATTTTCATGCATGCTGCGGATGCTATTCATGGTGATCTGGGGATGATTCAAAATAATGATCTGGTAATTTGCATTTCCAAAAGCGGCAATACTCCGGAAATCAAGGTCCTGATACCATTACTTAAACAGTCTGATAATAAACTAGTTGCATTGGTTGGGGACACTAATTCCTACTTGGCTAATCAAGCGGATTGGATTCTTGACACATCCGTTGAAATTGAGGCTTGTCCCAATAACCTCGCTCCTACTACTAGTACAACTGCCCAATTGGCGATGGGTGACGCATTGGCAGTATGTTTGCTGGAGTGCAGGGAATTCACAAAAGAAGATTTTGCAAAATATCATCCAGGTGGTTCTTTGGGGAAACGTCTTTATTTAAAAGTTGGTGATTTAGCTTCACAGAACGAAAAACCAGAGGTTGTATCATCTTCTACTGTCAAAGATGTCATAATTGAAATTACTAAAAACAGGTTAGGTGCAGTAGCTGTTGTTGATGGTGGAATGCTTGCTGGCATTATTACTGATGGTGATATCAGAAGAATGCTGGAAAAGAACAATTCCATTGAAGGCCTTTTGGCGAAAGACATTATGAGCACAACGCCAAAATATATTGACAAAGACGAACTTGCAGTGAACGCATTAGACATTTTGAGAAAAAATAACATTACTCAGATCCTGGTTGGTTCCAAAACCAAATTTGAAGGATTCATACATCTCCACGATCTTCTTCGGGAAGGTATAATTTAAGGTATTAACGACTCTATGAAAAATAACTACGCCCTAATAATGGCAGGGGGAATTGGAAGCAGGTTCTGGCCTATTAGCCGCACTGCACATCCAAAACAATTTATTGATATCCTTGGCACTGGAAAAACTCTGATACAACAAACGTTTGAGCGATTTCGAAACATAGTTCCACAGGAAAATATCTTTATTCTAACCAACGAGATCTATGCAGACCTGGTACTGGAACAGATCCCTGATATGGACAGGAGCAGAATTTTATGTGAACCTGTCATGCGTAATACGGCCCCCTGCATTGCATATGGCTGTCATAAGATCCAGAAATTGAATCCTGATGCAGCAATTGTCGTTGCTCCATCTGATCATTTAATATTAAATAACGAAGAGTTTATAAGATGTATTAACAAATCACTTAAAACAGCTTCGGAAAATGATTGCCTGATTACCCTTGGAATAAAACCTTCCAGACCTGATACCGGATATGGATATATCCAATACAATACAAAAAAGATCGATGATGATTTCTACAAAGTCAAAACTTTTACGGAAAAACCCAACATTGAACTAGCCCGTACGTTTGTTCAGAGTGGCGATTTTTTATGGAATGCCGGCATTTTTGTTTGGTCTGTTAAAAATATTCTCCATTCGTTCAAAAAACACCTCCCTGAGATAAATGATATCTTCAATGAAGGTGCAACCGTTTATAATACCGATAAAGAAAAAGATTTCATACAAACGGCATTTACCCAATGTACCAATATCTCTATCGACTACGGCGTGATGGAAAAGGCTGAAAATGTCTACGTTTTACCGTCCGAGTTTGGCTGGTCAGATCTTGGAACCTGGGCCTCAGTTTATGAGCTGGCAGACAAAGATTACGTCGGAAACGCCGTAATTCCTTCAGAGAAAGTAATAATGTATGATTCCTCAAACTGCATGGTAAATGTGCCGGAAGGAAAGGTTGTAGTTTTACAGGGCTTACACGATTTTATCGTTGTGGAAGACAACAATACCCTGATGATCTGCCCGCGTGACCGCGAGCAGGAGATCAAGCAGGTTGTTGCCGATGTGAAACAGCGTTTCGGTGTTGATTTTATTTAGATTTCATTTTTTGCCGGACTGCTTCGTATAGAAGTACTCCAGCAGAGACTGAAACATTCAGTGATTCAATTTCACCAAACATAGGAATTTTCGCAAGGTGATCGGAGATTCGGATAAGATCTGTAGAGATGCCACTTTCTTCTGATCCCATTATAACCGCCGTTGGCACAGTGTAATCTGGCTGATATAGGTAATCATTCGTTTTCTCTGTACAGGCAACTAATTGCAGACCTGATTCCTGAAGAAATTTCGCTATTTTAAAAAGGCTGTCATGCCTGCAGACAGGAATTTTGTAAAGTGCTCCAGCCGACGTTTTAACAGCATCCGGAGTAATTTGTGCCGAGCCTTTTGATGGCACAATCAATGCGTGTACACCTGCACATTCGGCGGTTCGAGCAATGGCGCCAAAATTTCTAACATCGGTCACTCCATCTAGCATTAGAATTAAAGGTACTTCACCTCTTTCATATATAGCTGGAATTACATTTTCTATCTTTTCATATGTTATGGGCGATATAAATGCGACCGCTCCCTGATGATTTTTTGGTGTGAGTCTATTTAATTTTTCTATTGGCACAAGCTGGAAAGGCAGGTCATTCTCCTTAATCAAGGTCCTTAACTCCAGTATTATTCCTCCAGTTAAGCCCCGCTGGATATACAAGCTTTCTATTTCTTTTCCACTTTTTATGGCCTCTATTACTGCTCTTATTCCGAAGATCATTTGGTTAGACTCATGTTGTGGAGCGTCACGCCGCCTATTGAAAGAGTTAGTGTTCATTGATATTAATTTTAGAATTGCCAAGTTAGATATAATTTCTATTTGGAGGGGGAAAATGACTAATCTATCATTAGCAACCAGAGACTTGTTAACAACCAAAAAAGTTATAAACAGCCCGAATTTTTAAATACAGAGCAATATTTTTGGCGTTTTGATATGTTTATCCACATAAGATGTTAATTGTAAAGTGATTGAGCGCTTTGATTGCTAATAGTGTCTTTTGCTAAAAATTTACGGTGTGAAAAACTTAAAAAATTACGGTTTTTTTTTTGTATACTTTTGTTGTTATGAGTTTAGATAAGGACCAGGATTTTAACCGGGGAAACAAAAACACAATATCAGGGGATCGCAGAAACAGGCTTAGTACTATCGCAAGTGGCTTAGGAAAACTACCACCACAAGCATTAGATTTGGAAGAGGCTGTCTTAGGGGCGCTTATGCTCGAAAAGGATGCGCTTTCTGCAGTTATCGACATATTAAAGCCCGACGTCTTCTATAAAGACAGCCATCAAAAGATCTTTGAGGCGATTCAGTTCCTTTTTCAAAAATCGTCACCAATTGACATCTTAACAGTAACTGCTCAACTTCGTCAGCAGGGTGATCTTGAAATGATCGGGGGTGCATATTACATTACCGAGCTGACCAATCGTGTTGCCTCTGCTGCCAACATCGAGTATCATGCTCGAATAATTTCACAGAAATTTATACAGCGCGAGCTGATCAGGATATCCACAGAAATTATTAGTAATGCGTACGAAGATACAACTGACATATTCGATCTGCTTGACCATGCAGAAAAGAATCTGTTTGATATCGCCCAAAATAATCTTCGACGCGATTCCAGGAAAATGGATGATATTATTCGTGAGTCATTGGAAAACCTGGAGAAAATTAAAGACAAGGTAGACGGACTTACAGGAGTGGCCTCCGGATTTACTGCACTTGACCGCATAACTTCCGGCTGGCAGCCCTCTGATCTGGTAATAATTGCGGCAAGGCCTGCCATGGGTAAGACTGCGTTCGTTTTAAGCTGTGCCCGAAATGCTGCAGTTCAGTTTGGCAAGCCCGTTGTCTTTTTCTCTCTCGAGATGTCCTCAGTTCAATTGGTAAATCGTCTTATTTCGGGCGAAACGGAAATAGAGCAGGAAAAGATCCGAAAAGGCCATTTAGCTGAATGGGAATGGCAGCAGCTGCACTCAAAAATTGGCAAATTAACAGAAGCTCCCCTATTCATTGACGATACTCCAGCCCTAAATATATTCGAATTCAGGGCGAAATGCCGACGTTTAAAGGCTCAGTATGATATCCAGATGATCATCATAGATTACCTCCAATTGATGCATGGTAAAAGTGATGGGAAAGGTGGCAATCGTGAGCAGGAGATTGGTAGTATCTCGCGTGCGTTAAAATCAGTGGCAAAGGAGTTGAATGTTCCCGTACTTGCGCTATCGCAGTTAAGCCGTGCCGTTGAAAACAGACCTGGAGGAAGTAAAAAGCCGATGTTGTCGGATTTAAGGGAGTCGGGCTCCATTGAGCAGGATGCTGATATGGTGCTTTTCTTATACAGACCGGAATATTATGGGCTTACTGAGGATGAACAAGGTCGTTCGACTGTAGGTATTGGAGAGGTAATAGTTGCCAAACACAGAAATGGTGAAACTGGTACAGTACCATTACGTTTTGTTGGAAAGTTTGTAAAGTTTGTCGATTTGGAAGAAGATTTTACAGCCCCGGCAAACGCAAATCCATTTGCGGGTATTGCACCATCGCAGGATTTTGAAAAGCCCAACAACTTCATCATACGGCCATCGAGAATGGACGATCTGGATGACGAGCCACCGTTCTAATGCTAAATTTTCAGGGGGTTCTTAAGAAAAAATTCCCAATAAAATACCAGCCAGAATAAGAAACGGCGTTCGGATTTTGGTGAACACAAGTAATAGAAAAGTAACGGTAACAACAGCAACGGAAATCATGCTTATGCCAATAGGCTGCATAAGTAAGATAAATGCAGCACCCATAAACCCTACGGATACTGCGTTAATCCCCGAAAGGGAATTTTTTATTCGGGTTATCTTTTTCAGATCATTCCAGAAGGGAACAATAAACAATATCAATATCAATCCTGGTAAATTAATTCCAAGCACAGCGATAAGGCCCCCTAAAACCTGACCTAAAACACTGTAACCCGAATTTTTCAAGGTCATAGCTCCGACGAACGAGGTAAACGAGAAAGTTGGCCCCGGTAAGGCCTGCTGTAGAGCATAACCCGACAGGAATTGATCGGACGTCAGATATTGTTTCATCTCCACAAACTCTGTATACATGAATGGCACAAGGACTTGCCCTCCACCGAAAATCATAATGCCGTTTCGATAGAAATTTTCAAAAAGACGTATTGGTAAGCTGAATGGCGATGTACGATTAATTATAGCACCGAGCCCTGCGAAAAACAAAAGTACGCCAATAAAATAGGCAATCTTTTTAGGGTTAACCTTCGAAAAAAGTTTACTTCGAATTTCTGTTTCTTCAAAGGGGGTATCGATTGCCGATGAAATTATCCCTCCTATCAAAATGATAATAGGGAAAGCATAAGCATTTTTAAGAATTAATGTTGCTACTAAGGAAGAACCAGCGAGCCAAATTGCTGTATTCGTCTTCAATATCGCCCGGCCGAACCGATAGGCAGCAAAGCCCACAATCCCAACCGCCACGGGTTGAATAAAGTTGAGTACATTTTCGAATTTTTCCTTTTGCCCAAGTGTGGTGTAACTGATAACTGCTAAACACATTATTGCAGCGGATGGAAGCATCCAAATTAGGAATGTAGTAATTGCAATTGGGAGGCCCCCTACTTTATAAGCAATCCCAACCAAGGTCTGTGTTGATGAGGGTCCGGGAAGAATTTGGGTTAGGGCATTTAGTTCCAGCAGCTCAGTTTCCGTAATATATCTGCGTTTGAAGACAAAATTCTTCAGCATAATACCGATGTGAGCCTGTGCACCTCCGAATGCTGTTAGCGTAAACCAAACAACATCGCTCAGAAAGATGAGATGGCGTTTGCTGAGCATTTAATCGTCTTCGTAATCTAAGCCCATAATCGAATTGTACACTCCTTGTAACTCCGAAAAAGCATGCATATCTTTTGCGCTCCGTGATACCTCCATGCCCTTTTTATAGGTAGCTATTGCATCATCTTTGCGATTGAGTTGTTCATACAATTTCCCAGCGTGGTAATATGTACCAACGTATTCAGGGTGATTCATCAAAAGGTCTTCGTAGTATTCCAAAGATTTATCCAGCTCTTTAGCGTTTAGATATTCAGTTGCCAGTGCGTATTTTAAAAAGGGGTCATTCGGCTCGCTTTCGAGGAAATTCAACAGCTTCAGTAATCGTATTTGATGCATTTTAATTTCGCTTTTTTGAGTAGATTTGTAAAAACAGAATCTATATGAAGATATTAGTTTGTGTCAGTAATGTCCCCGATACCACAACAAAAATAACTTTTAGCAGTGATAATACACAATTCAATACCGCTGGTGTACAATATATATTGAATCCGTACGACGAGATTGCTTTAGCGCGGGCGATTGAATTATCTGAAGGAGGAAAAGGCACAGTTACCGTAATAAACGTAGGTGAAGCGTCAGCTGAGCCGACAATCAGAAAAGCTTTGGCCATCGGTGCAGACGACGCAGTACGTGTAAATGCCGCGCCGCGCGATGCCTACTTCGTTTCATATCAGATAGCAGAGTATGCGAAGACTAATGGATTTGATCTAATTCTGACAGGAAGAGAATCAATTGACTATAATGGGTCTCAAGTTGGCGCTATGATCGGTGAGTTTCTCGATCTTCCTTCAACCTCAATTATAAAAAAGCTCGATGCTGACGGTACAAGTGCCAGTTTAGAAAGGGAAATTGAAGGCGGAAAAGAAGTAATCAAGGTTGATTTTCCGTTTGTAGCAAGTTGTGCCGAGGGAGTTGCAGAACCGAAGATTCCTAACATGCGCGGAATAATGTCTGCCAGGACAAAACCTTTACAGGTGATAGAAGCTTTGGATATAGAGCAATTGGTGACATTTAAATCGTACACTACCCCTGCTCCACGCGGCTCTGTAACGATGTTATCATCTGACGAAACAGAAAAGCTTGTAAATTTATTACATACAGAAGCAAAAGTTATTTAACGAAATAATTAAACTCCTCCAGGGAAAAAGATCAAATATGTCAGTTTTAGTATATGTAGAAAATGCAGACGGCAAGTTTAAGAAATCAACATACGAAGTGGTTTCTTACGCCAAATCGGTGGCCGTTTTGTTAAACACAGAATTGATTGCAATCTCGATTGGTGATGTCGGCAAGGATGAATTAACTTCACTTGGCAAATTTGGTGCTGCAAAGGTACTGAATGTCAACAATGATAAATTAAAGTCCTTTGTGATCCAGGCTTATGCTTCAGTTATTACTAATGCAGCTAATAAAGAAAACTCCGACATACTGATACTTGCAAATTCTTTTAGCGGTAAAGGCCTCGCGCCCCGTATCGCAGTGAAATTACAGGCGGGATTGGCTGATTCAGCGGTCGATCTTCCAAAAATCGAAAATAACAGCTTCACCGTCAAAAAAACAGCATTCTCTGGTAAAGCGTTTGCTATGGTAGAATTCAATTCTGCGAAAAAAGTGATCGCTTTAAACCCTAATTCCTACCAAGTCAATGAATCACCGGTTGAAGCTACAATCGAAGACTTCAATCCGGAAATAAATAACTCGGATTTACGAATTGAAGTGACAAATGTCGTTAGAGCTACTGACAAAATTGCCCTCCCAGACGCTGAATTAGTCGTTTCAGCCGGCCGTGGACTAAAAGGTCCGGAGAATTGGAATATTATAGAAGAACTTGCTGATGTGCTTGGTGCTGCCACAGCATGTTCTAAGCCGGTTTCCGATGCAGGCTGGCGTCCACATGAAGAACATGTTGGTCAGACAGGAATTGCTGTTAGCCCGAATTTATATATTGCTGTTGGGATTTCCGGGGCTATTCAGCATTTGGCCGGTGTCAGTTCATCTAAGACAATTGTTGTTATCAATAAAGATCCTGAGGCTCCATTCTTTAAGGTTGCTGATTATGGCATTGTCGGCGATGCATTTGAAGTAGTGCCGAAATTAACAGAGGCTATTAAAGCTTATAAATCACATTCTTAAATTCTCTGCGTGATTTTCTTACGTGTTAAGCTTTCTTGATGAAGAAGTTAAAATTAGATATAGTTGGGTTATCTTACAGTCAAACACAGTCAGGAGCATACGCCCTGGTGCTTGGCGAAGTAAATGGCAGAAGAAGATTACCTATCATTATAGGCGGTTTTGAAGCGCAGGCAATCGCCATTGAGATAGAAAAGATGACTCCCAGCCGCCCCCTCACCCATGATCTTTTCAAATCCTTGGCTGAGACTTATAATGTCACTATACAAGAAGTTATTATTTACAACCTGGTAGACGGGATTTTTTATGCTAAACTCATGTGTAGTGATGGGAAGAAAGTTTCGGAAATAGATGCACGAACTTCTGATGCAATTGCGCTCGCAGTTCGATTTGATTGTCCGATCTATACCTATGAATTTATTCTCGCAACTGCAGGCATCGTGATTGAAGGAAATGAGTTTGTATTCCTGGAAAATATTGAACCTCAACCAGAAGAAAAAACACCCCCAGCGGCGTTGAGTTATAGTTCACTTAGTGAAGACGAACTGAAAGTCAAGCTAAAGGAAGCCCTTGCTGACGAAGCCTACGAAAGAGCTGCGAAGATCCGTGACGAACTTTCAAAAAGAAGATCGTCCTGATCGTTAGCGTACTCGCCAAACTTTTAATATCCGATTGGTTTATATTCCAAATTAGTTCTATCTTTTGCAATAAATTGCGCAAAATATGAATATAAAACTACGGCTAATTGTCATGAACTTCCTGCAGTTCTTTATCTGGGGATCATGGCTAATATCCCTTGGCGGATACATGATTGTTACCCTCAATTTCACGGGTGTTGAGGTCGGCAGTATTTTTGCCACCATGGGTATTGCTTCGCTGTTTATGCCTGCTGTAATGGGTATCATTGCCGATCGTTTTTTCAATGCAGAGCGGGTACTAGGAGCCTGTCATATTGCAGGGGCATTGCTCCTTTTTCTTGCAGCCCAAATCGAAGATTACCCTTCACTCTACATTATCATGCTTTTTAATTGCATGGCATATATGCCGACAATCGCTTTGGCTAACACTGTATCCTACAATGCCTTAGAGAAAAATAATATGGATATTGTAAAATCGTTCCCACCTATTCGGGTGTGGGGAACGATTGGGTTTATTGCAGCAATGTGGGTAGTCGATTTATTGGACTTAACAAAAAGTCCCATGCAGCTTTATGTCAGTGCTGCCGCGTCTCTGGCATTAGGACTTTACTCCTTCACCATGCCTCCCCGACCACCACTCAAATCAGGCGACGCAAGAAGTTTTTCGTCTACTCTTGGATTGGATGCACTTGTGCTTTTCAAATCACGCAAACTTGCTATCTTCTTTATATTCTCAATGTTCCTTGGTGCTGCCCTGCAGATTACGAATCTTTTTGGAGGCTCGTTTTTGGATGATTTTAAAAACACCTATCCTGGTTCGTTTGGTGTTGAGCATCCGAATTTATTACTTTCGATTTCGCAGATATCTGAAACCCTATTTATACTCACTATTCCATTCTTTCTATACAAATTCGGAATTCGTACGGTCATGTTGTTCAGTATAATCGCCTGGGTTTTGCGATTTGCTTTATTTGGAATAGGAAATCCGGGCGATGGCCTTTGGTTGCTCGTATTGTCCATGATTATTTACGGAATGGCATTTGATTTCTTCAATATTTCCGGATCATTATTCGTAGAAAGGGAGGCTGATCCCGCTATCCGTGCAAGTGCTCAGGGATTATTCATGCTGATGACAAACGGCCTGGGGGCATTTTTTGGCGGAATATTGAGCGGCTGGGTTGTCGACTTCTTTACAAGTGGCGGAGTTCGGGACTGGCAAAGTATCTGGTTCACCTTCGCAGGTTATGCGTTACTTCTAGCGATAATTTTCCCCTTTGTGTTTAAATACAAGCATGTACCTGATCAATTGAAGGCGATAAAGCATTAAAATGTCAAAACATTACCGTAAGGAAAATAACTGCCTTAATTGCGGACAAGTTGTTAATGGCAAGTTTTGCAGTAACTGCGGACAAGAGAATATCGAAATTAAGGAACCTTTCTGGGCTTTTGTGAGTCATGGCGTAGGTCATTATTTTCACTATGATTCGAAGTTTAAGAAAACCCTCCGGCCATTTCTTACCAAACCAGGGCAGCTGACAAAAGACTATATGGATGGCCGGATGGCATCACATATTCCTCCAATCAGTTTGTACCTTTTCATTACCTTAGTATATTTTCTTTCTGCTCCAGTATTTAACAAACAGGACGTAGACGAAAAAGAAGCGATGTATAAAGTCTTCAGACTTGACAGTTATTCAGTTCAACTCAATAAAATTGCGAGATTAGATTCAGCGGTAAAACACGAAGAATCCGAAAAGCAAAGAAGTTCAGATGAAGAAATTCTTAAGACCTACCGGAGAATAAACCTAACTGCCGCGGATAGTAACATTACATCGTATCATAACCGCCAAGCAGCTTTGCCTGATTCCCTTAGAGATGATAAAATCACTAAATTTTGGAAAGAGCTAAAGGTGGGATATAGAGAAAAGACTGGCCACACTTTTGATAAAGCCGCCTTCAAAGATAAATATTTTCCGAAACTCCTATTTTTCCTAATGCCCTTGTTTGCCTTTTTCCTTATGTTGAATTTCAGACGGAATAAGAAGTTATATTTGGAACATTTGATCTATACAATACACCTCTTTTCGTTTGCATTCTTTACATTTTTTGTCTCCGAATTTTTGCAATATGTACTGCCTGCAAACTGGGGTGAAGTTATTGAACTAATATTCTTCGCCATTTTGATTTGGTATACCTATAGATCTATAAGGACAGTATATGAGCGATCAAGATGGAAAACCGTCATGAAACTTTTTACAATTTCTATATTGTTCGTGCTATCACTGGTTATTACCGAAGTAGTTGGAATGGCTATCGCGATAAGCTTGGCATAGGTCATAAAAAAAGCCGGCTCATTTGAACCGGCTTTTTTTTACTTTCTATCTTTCAGCTCGACATAATCTCTAAGAGTCTCGCCTATGTAAATTTGTCTTGGTCGACCTATGGGCTCCTTGTTTTCACGCATTTCTTTCCACTGTCCAATCCATCCAGGCAAACGGCCAAGTGCGAATAAAACAGTGAACATATCAGTTGGAAAACCCAATGCACGGTAAATAATGCCCGAGTAAAAGTCAACGTTTGGATAAAGCTTACGTTCAACAAAGTAAGGATCACTTAAAGCCGCAGCTTCTAGTTTCTTAGCAATATCGAGAACCGGATCATCAATCCCTAATTTATCAAGAACGTCATCACATGCTTTCTTGATAATTTTAGCGCGTGGATCAAAGTTCTTGTACACACGGTGTCCAAATCCCATTAAACGGAACGGGTCATTCTTATCCTTGGCTTTATTGATCCATTTGTCGGTATCGCCGCCATCATTTTTAATCTGTTCCAGCATTTCTATAACAGCCTGATTCGCACCACCATGAAGTGGGCCCCACAATGCAGAAATACCGGCAGAAATTGACGCATAAAGATTGCATTCCGAAGATCCCACCATCCGAACTGTTGAAGTCGAACAATTTTGTTCATGATCAGCGTGCAGAATGAACAAAACGTTCATTGCAGAAACAAATACCGGGTCAATTTCCACATCCTCAGTACGCTGTCCGAATGTCATGTTTAGAAAATTGCTCACATAACCCAGATTGTTCTGTGGATATATTACAGGATGGCCCAGCGATTTTTTGTATATCCAGGAAACGACCGTGGTCATCTTCGCCAAAAGCTTAATAATCGTCTGATTTTGCTCCTCGGCGGTTTGTCTGGAATTTAAAGATTCAGGATAAAATGCTGAAAGTGAGCAAATCAAGGAGGACAACTGGCCCATTGGATGAGATTTTGAGGGAAACCCATCGAAGAATTTCTTCATATCCTCATGAACGAGAGTATGCTTAGAGATATCAGCCTGAAAGGCATCCAGCTGAGTTTGACTAGGCAAATCACCGTAAATGAGAAGATATGCGACTTCTAAAAAAGTAGATTTTTCTGCAAGTTCCTCAATAGCATATCCTCTGTATTTCAACACGCCCTCCTCGCCATCGAGGAAAGTAATTGCACTTTTAGTTGCACCAGTATTTTTGTAACCAGAATCCAGGGTGACAAATCCGCTTTGATCACGAAGTTTCGAAATATCTATTGCTTTTTCACCCTCAGTACCTTCAATTATTGGTAAATCGTATGTTTTGTCTCCTATTTTTAAGGATGCTGATTCAGACATATTGGTTTATAATAGTTATTAGACAAAACTAATAATTATGCTCATTTATGTGGCAATTTTGATGAAAGGTTTTGCAATATTTTTGTTAATGACAATGTATAAACATTGGCAATCAAAGATTTAATCCAAAATTAATTGCCACTAATTTAAACGAGAAGAGAAAAATTGCTCACATGACCGTTTTAATTCTTGCCAGTACCAATTGTTTCTTCTACAGATCCGCAGTTAAGCATTTCATCACCGTAGTAAGGGTTTCTAACTTCTTTCTCAGCTGCAAGCCAATAGCCTCCTTCTCCTTCATTTGCCATTGGGCAGAACTGAACGTACATAGCGCCTGAATTCACATCAGTATGTTTCATCAGTGCAACTATATCGGAGCTTAGTGCAGTAAAATGCATTCTTTGAGTTTTAAGGTCACTTGCTTCAGCAATCTTATTTGCTAATGCTGAAGTATTTTCGCAGCCATCAATTTTGCTCAATGCAGCTGCCAATTCCTTACCCGCAGCTTTGGCGCCGGAGGCATCCGACGAAACTAAAACGTCCTTCAACTTGAGATAATCGTTGTAAACGGTTTGGCTGTTTTCGTCTTTAAGATCCGCAGCTGGCGCGGATCCGACTGCTGCACTGTCAGCAACTTTTGATTCATTCGTTTCCGCAGTTTGGTTACATGAGGTAAGCGCTCCTGCTATTAATAAGGCTGAGATGACTAATCGTAAATTCATACTATCTGATTTTTTGTAAATATCGTTATTAAAGATGAATGTGTTGTTTAAAAACAAGAAAGTCCCGCATATCTGCGGGACTTTCAAAATTAGTTTAGGTTAAATCCGTATGCCAGACGGAGAGCAACCTGTCCCGGATTTTTAAGACCTATGGCCGAATTTCCTGTCATTCCTTCGTATCTCAAGCCGATATCAATTCCTGTGTTAGTTCCTACCCCAATTCCCGGAGCGTAGATGAATGCTGTTTTTGACCCATCTCGCGTTCCAAATCCAGCTCCAATTTCGCCAGAGAAATAAAATCGTGCAACAGGAAATACTTTAATTCCTGCTTTTACAGGTATGAAATCAATATTGTCGACCGATGAAGTTGCAGCAGGCCCCGATTCTAGTGAAAACGTATTATATCCAACTGACAAAATACCTGATACATTACTGGTAAAATCCTGCTGTAATCTCAGGTCCCCACCAAATGCGAATTTATAACCATCTGTTGTGGGTATTCCCGCACTTAATCCAATACCTAAACGGGTTGCTTTTGAATCTCCATCATTCACAGGAGCGGTCTGCGCATTAGAATTTGATGATCCAATGAGAATAGCTACTGCAGCTGCTGCAGAAGCAAAAAGTAATTTTGTTCTTTTCATAATTGAGTAAACAGAGCTTTTTAGCCCAGGCCCACTTAAAACAAGGTTTGTGCCAATGATCCGATTTGGGGTAATTAAATGTTTAAACGTATGAATTTGCCGCTAAGATTTTACCTTTTAAGTATCAAGTAACCCTTATTGACCTGTTTTGTCCGCTCGGGTCCAATCGTCCGGTATGTTGTAATTATATAGAAATATACACCGTCACTTAAAGGCAGGTCCGAATTGACGAGAAGGCCTTTATTGGCAAAGCCTTTAAAGTTTCTATCGTTATTATTGTAATTTTTAATTGCGAACAACTCATTCCCCCATCGGTTAAATATCACTACCTCATTATCCGGATAGGTTTCTATATTTTGAATAGTGAAAAATTCATTACCGGACCCATCACCATTTGGTGACATCAGAGGGTCGGGTACGATCTCTGCATTGATAGGTTCATCTTGCGGAACATCGGTCGTAGGTGGAGGAGGATAAACATCATTAATTATAACTACCGCACCATTCCCTATACGCACCTCAGGATTGGAGACCGTTTTTATTTTTATAATAATATCCTCATCCCCTTCCTGGAAACCATCATTAAGCGCAGCGATTGTCATCTTTTGAGTAGTTGATAAAGAACCTTTAGGGATAGTCAAACTTAAATATTGATCGAGTACCAAATAATCCCTTTCTTTTTCTGCCTTACCACTATACTCAACGGTGATCGTTACATCGTCCTTGACCGCACGCTCTAATCTCGCAGTCACTGAAATTTTTCTACCTTCCCAAACTGAGGAAAGTTCCGGTGTAAGATTCACTACAGAGAAGCTGCTTACATTTATTTCAACCTTTGCTGTATGACAGGCTCCTGAAGCATTGCATATCTGATAAGAAAACTCAACAATTCCAGCAAATCCTTTGTCGGGTAAGAATGTAAATTTACCGTTTGGTTCAAATGTTAATGTGCCATTTTTGGGATCTGTCAATTTACTAAAAGTCAGCTTAGCATCCAGCGGGCTTATGTCATTTGGAGCCACATCCCCTATTAATAAATTGTCTTGTTCAACACTGAACTTATCGTTATGAGCAACTGGGGCGCATGTCCCCAGAATAAGTTCGGCTTTAACACTGGTTGTACATCCTGCAGCGTCAGTAACAATCATTTCATAACTACCTGATTTTAAGTTAACCAGGGCATCTCCAGATAGTGCTTTGTCTCCTGTCCACGATATTTTATATGGCTTTATGCCGCCAGTAATACTGCTCGAAATAGCTCCATCATTATTTAGGCAGCTTGCATTTTTTACACTTAAAACAGCTTTTAGAGGGTCTGGTTGAGATATAATTATCTCTTTCTTTACCGAGCAGTTTGCTGCGTCAGTAACTAATACACTGTAAACACCAGTAGGAAGACCTATCAGATCTTTGGTTGTCTTGCCATTATTCCAACTGTAGGTATAGGGTGCGGTACCACCCCTCACGACAAGACTTATTGCGCCATTAGTTGATCCATAGCACGAAATATTGGTTTTCGAAATTTCCACTTCAATGCTTTGAGGTTGGGTTATTGTTATCGATGATGTAACTTCGCATCCCTTAGAATCGGTTACTGTAACTGTGTATGAACCGGCCGACAATCCAGACAAATCTTCAGTATTTTTACCGTTATCCCATATGTATTTATATGGTGCATAACCACCGATTACATTCAAGTCGATCGAACCAGTTGAAGCACCATAGCAATAGATATTGCTCTGGGTATGGTTTAATGCGAATGGTTGTGAAGGTTGTACAATTGTTACTGAAGCAGATTTTGTGCAATTATTCGCATCAGTCACAGTGAGCTCATAATCCCCCGCAGCAAGCGCAGTACGAACTGCTGCAGTATTTCCGTCTGACCAGAGATATCGATAAGGAGCTGCACCGCCAGAGACTTTAACATTGATGGCACCGGCATTTCCGCCAAAACAAATTATGTCGGTCTTTGATAAATTTAATTCCAAGGCTGTAGTTGGCTGGTTAATTGTCACTGAAAGTGTCGCACTGCAATTGTTAGCATCCGTTACCGTAACGTTGTAAGATCCCGCCTTTAGACCAGAGATATCTTCAGTGGAAGATCCTCCCGTCCAAACAAATTTATAAGGCGCTGTGCCACCAGTTACATTTAGATCTATTGATCCGTTTTCTGCACCGTAGCAAAGCACGTCCTTATGTGTTGAATTCAACGAAAGAGCAATGGGTGGCTGAGACACAGTAATCGTAGTTGATGCGGTACAGTTTCGGGCATCAGTGACAACCACATTATACGAACCTGCAGCAATACCAACAAGGTCTTCGGTTGTACGTCCACCTGTCCAAGAATATTTATATGGGGCTGTACCACCCGATACGCTAAGGTTGATAATTCCATTACTAAAACCAAAACAAGGAACATCAGTCTTCGTAAAGGTTAAAGTCAACGGCGCTGCAGGTTCCTCAATGATTATGGACGCTGTTACCATACAGTTGTTTTTGTCTGTAACCAATACATTGTAAGTTCCAGCTTTTAAACCTGAGATATCTTCGTTCGTTTTTCCCCCTGTCCATAAGTAGGTATAAGGTGCGCTGCCTCCAACTACATTTATATCTATGGCACCTGTGCTTGAACCGTAACAGTCCACTCCAATTTTAGAAACGGTTAGCGCTAACGCCGGGAGTTGATTAATAGTGACGGTTGTTGTTGCAATGCAGTTATTCCTGTCAATAACAGTTACGGTATAAGTTCCGGCTGCAAGGTTTGTCAGGTCTTCAGTTGCTGCAGTGGTTCCACCGGTCCAGCTGTATGTATAAGGTCCTGTTCCACCAGTAGCTGTCAGGTTAATTGATCCGGTGTTGGCGCCAAAGCAAAGCACATCCACCTGGGTTGAACTGAGGGTCAGTGCTGCTGCAGGCTGAGTAATGGTGATGGTGGCAGTTGCACTGCAGTTATTCGCATCGGTTACTGATACGGTATAGCTTCCCGCAGAAAGATTGGTCAAATCTTCCGTGGTAGCTGTAATTCCACCGGTCCAGCTGTATGTATAAGGTCCTGTTCCACCAGAAGCAGTCAGGTTAATTGATCCCGTGCTTGCGCCAAAGCAAAGCACATCTGATTTTGTCGAAGTTACGCTCAGTGCTGCTGCAGGCTGAGTAATGGTGATGGTGGCTGTGGCGCTGCAGTTATTCGCATCGGTAACAGTTACCATATAAGTTCCGGCTGCAAGGTTGGTCAAGTCTTCCGTGGTAGCTATGGTTCCGCCTGTCCAGCTATATGTGTAAGCTCCTGTTCCACCAGTGGCAGTCAGGTTTATCGATCCGGTACTTGCTCCAAAGCAAAGCACATCCACCTGGGTTGAACTGAGGGTCAGTGCTGCTGCAGGTTGGGTAATGGTGATCGTAGCTGTTGCACTGCAGTTATTTGCATCAGTTACAATTACGGTATAGCTTCCTGCTGCAAGGTTGGTTAGGTCTTCCGTGGTAGCTGTAATTCCACCGGTCCAGCTGTACGTATAAGCTCCTGTCCCACCAGCAGCAGTCAAGTTAATCGATCCGGTACTTGCGCCAAAGCACAGAACATTTGTTTGTGTCGACGTTAAAGTGAGGGCAGCTGCAGGTTGGGTAATGGTGATGGTAGTTGTAGCGCTGCAGTTATTTGCATCAGTTACAATTACGCTATAGGTTCCGGCAGCAAGGTTGGTCAGGTCTTCAGTGCTAGCTGTGGTTCCTCCGGTCCAGCGATACGTGTAAGCTCCTGTTCCACCAGTGGCTGTCAGGTTAATTGATCCTGTTGAGGCCCCAAAGCAAAGAACATCTGATTTTGTCGAAGTTAAGCTCAGTGCTGCTGCAGGCTGGGTAATCGTAATCGTAGCTGTAGCGCTGCAGTTATTGGCATCGGTAACAGTTACCGTATAAGTTCCCGCAGAAAGATTGGTCAAATCTTCCGTGGTAGCTGTTGTTCCGCCGGTCCAGCTATACGTATAAGCTCCTGTTCCACCAGTAGCTGTCAGGTTAATTGAACCCGTGCTGGCACCAAAGCATAGTACATCTGATTTTGTCGAAGTTAATGTTAAAGCGGAAGCAGGCTGGGTAATCGTGATCGCCGCAGTAGCACTACAATTATTGACGTCAGTTACAGTTACCGTATAAGTACCTGCAGCAAGGTTGGTCAGGTCTTCTGTGGTAGCTGTGGTTCCGCCGGTCCAGCTATACGTATAAGCTCCTGTCCCACCAGCGACAGTCAGGTTGATCGAGCCGGTGATTGCGCCAAAGCATAGTACGTCTGTTTTAGTAGAAGTCAATGTTAAAGCGGAAGCAGGCTGAGTAATGTTGATGGTGGATGTCGCGCTGCAGTTACTGGCATCGGTCACCGTTACCGTATAGCTTCCTGCTGCAAGGTTAGTTAGGTCTTCAGTTGTTGCTTGGGTTCCACCGGTCCAGCTGTATGTATAAGGACCTGTTCCACCAGTAGCTGTCAGGTTAATTGATCCTGTTGAGGCCCCAAAGCAAAGCACATCCACCCGGGTTGAACTGAGTGTCAGTGCTGCTGCAGGCTGGGTAATGGTGATCGTAGCTGTTGCACTGCAGTTATTTGCATCGGTAACAGTTACCATATAAGTTCCGGCTGCAAGGTTGGTCAAATCTTCCGTCGAGGCTGTGGTTCCGCCGGTCCAGCTATACGTATAAGCTCCTGTCCCACCAGTAGCAGTCAGGTTTATCGATCCGGTACTTGCTCCAAAGCAAAGCACATCCACCTGGGTTGAACTGAGGGTCAGTGCTGCTGCAGGTTGGGTAATGGTGATCGTAGCTGTTGCACTGCAGTTATTTGCATCAGTTACAATTACGGTATAGCTTCCTGCTGCAAGGTTGGTTAGGTCTTCCGTGGTAGCTGTAATTCCACCGGTCCAGCTGTACGTATAAGCTCCTGTCCCACCAGCAGCAGTCAAGTTAATCGATCCGGTACTTGCGCCAAAGCACAGAACATTTGTTTGTGTCGACGTTAAAGTGAGGGCAGCTGCAGGCTGAGCGATCGTGATGGTGGCTGTAGCGCTACAGTTATTGGCATCAGTTACAATTACGGTATAGCTTCCTGCTGCAAGGTTGGTTAGGTCTTCCGTGGTAGCTGTAATTCCACGGGTCCAGCTATACGTATAAGCTCCTGTCCCACCAGCAGCAGTCAAGTTAATCGATCCGGTACTTGCGCCGAAGCACAGAACATTTGTTTGTGTCGAGGTTAAAGTGAGGGCAGCTGCAGGCTGAGCGATCGTGATGGTGGCTGTAGCGCTACAGTTATTGGCATCAGTTACAATTACGGTATAGCTTCCTGCTGCAAGGTTGGTTAGGTCTTCCGTGGTAGCTGTAATTCCACGGGTCCAGCTATACGTATAAGCTCCTGTCCCACCAGCAGCAGTCAAGTTAATCGATCCGGTACTTGCGCCGAAGCACAGAACATTTGTTTGTGTCGAGGTTAAAGTGAGGGCAGCTGCAGGGTGAGCGATCGTGATGGTGGCTGTAGCGCTACAGTTATTGGCATCAGTTACTGATACGGTATAGCTTCCCGCAGAAAGATTGGTCAAATCTTCCGTGGTTGCTGTGGTACCACCGGTCCAGCTGTATGTATAAGGTCCTGTTCCACCAGTAGCTGTCAGGTTAATTGATCCTGTTGAGGCCCCAAAGCAAAGAACATCTGATTTTGTTGAAGTTAAGCTCAGTGCTGCTGCAGGCTGGGTAATCGTAATCGTAGCTGTAGCGCTACAGTTATTTGCATCCGTAACAGTTACGGTATAAGTTCCGGCTGCAAGGTTGGTCAGGTCTTCCGTGGTAGCTGTAATTCCGCCGGTCCAGCTATATGTGTAAGGTCCTGTACCTCCAGCGGCTGTCAGGTTAATCGATCCCGTGCTTGCTCCAAAGCAAAGCACATCCACCTGGGTTGAACTGAGGGTCAGTGCTGCTGCCGGCTGAACAATGGTGATGGTGGCAGTTGCACTGCAGTTATTTGCATCCGTAACAGTTACGGTATAAGTTCCTGCAGCAAGATTGGTCAGGTCTTCCGTCGAGGCTGTGGTTCCGCCCGTCCAGCTGTAGGTGTACGCTCCTGTTCCACCGGTAGCAATCAGGTTAATCGATCCGGTACTTGCGCCAAAGCATAGGACATCTATTTGTGTCGACGTTACAGTCAACATAAGTGGTTGATTTATTGTAAAGGTCAGTGTCGCTGAACATCCTTTCGAATCAGTAACTGTAACTGTGTATGTCCCGGCAGCCAACCCTGATAGATCCTGGGTCGCCAGTCCGTTACTCCAATTGTAAGTATAAGGACCAATACCCCCGGTTACGCTTAAATCTATAGCTCCTGTAGAAGTTCCAAAACATCTCACATCCGATTGTGTAGAGTTGACGGTTAATCCAGAGGCCGGCTGAATGATTGAGATAGTTGTCGTGGCACTGCAGTTGTTTGCATCCGTGACGGTCACTGTATACATTCCTGCTGGAAGGTTGGTTAAGTCTTCAGTAGACGCTGTGGTTCCACCGGTCCAGCTATAAGTATAAGCTCCTGTTCCACCCGAAACGGTTAAATTGATAGAGCCTGTGCTGGCGCCAAAGCATAGTACGTCTGTGTTAGTAGAAGTCAATGTCAAAGCGGCAGCTGGCTGAGCGATCATGATGGTGGCTGTGGCGCTGCAGTTATTCGCATCGGTTACAATTGCAGTATAAGTTCCGGCTGCAAGGTTAGTTAGGTCTTCAGTTGTTGCTGTGGTTCCACCGGTCCAGCTGTATGTATAAGGTCCTGTTCCACCAGTAGCAGTCAGGTTAATTGATCCCGTGCTTGCGCCAAAGCAAAGCACATCTGATTTTGTCGAAGTTAATGTTAAAGCGGAAGCTGGCTGAGCGATCGTGATGTTGGCTGTCGCGCTGCAGTTATTGGCATCGGTAACAGTTACCATATAAGTTCCGGCTGCAAGGTTGGTCAAATCTTCCGTCGAGGCTGTGGTTCCGCCGGTCCAGCTATACGTATAAGCTCCTGTCCCACCAGTAGCAGTCAGGTTAATCGATCCGGTACTTGCTCCAAAGCAAAGCACATCCACTTGGGTTGAACTGAGGGTCATTGCTGCTGCAGGTTGGGTAATGGTGATCGTAGCTGTTGCACTGCAGTTATTTGCATCGGTTAAAATTACGGTATAGCTTCCTGCTGCAAGGTTGGTTAGGTCTTCCGTGGTAGCTGTAATTCCACCGGTCCAGCTATACGTATAAGCTCCTGTCCCACCAGCAGCAGTCAAGTTAATTGATCCGGTACTTGCGCCAAAGCACAGAACATTTGTTTGTGTCGACGTTAAAGTGAGGGCAGCTGCAGGCTGAGCGATCGTGATGGTGGCTGTAGCGCTACAGTTATTGGCATCAGTTACAGTTACTGTATAGCTTGCCGCAGAAAGATTGGTCAAATCTTCCGTGGTTGCTGTGGTTCCACCGGTCCAGCTGTATGTATAAGGTCCTGTTCCACCAGTAGCTGTCAGGTTAATTGATCCTGTTGAGGCCCCAAAGCAAACAACATTTGATTTTGTCGAAGTTAAGCTCAGTGCTGCTGCAGGCTGAGTAATGGTGATGGTGGCAGTTGCACTGCAGTTATTCGCATCGCTAACAGTTACCGTATAAGTTCCTGCTGCAAGGTTGGTCAAGTCTTCTGTGATAGCTGTTGTTCCGCCGGTCCAGCTGTAGGTGTAGGATCCTGTTCCGCCAATAGCAGTCAGGTTAATTGATCCGGTGCTTGCTCCAAAGCAAAGCACATTCACCTGGGTTGAACTGAGGGTCAAAGCTGCTGCAGGCTGGGTAATCGTAATCGTAGCGGTCGCGCTGCAGTTATTGGCGTCAGTTACAGTTACCGTATAGCTCCCTGCAGCGAGGTTAGTGAGATCTTCCGTGGTAGCTGTAATTCCACCGGTCCAGCTGTATGTATAAGGTCCTGTTCCACCAGCGGATGTCAGGTTAATTGATCCCGTGCTGGCGCCAAAGCAAAGCACATCTGATTTTGTCGAAGTTACGCTCAGTGCTGCTGCAGGCTGTGTGATGATGATGGTGGCAGTTGCACTGCAGTTATTGACATCCTTTACGAATACGGTATAGCTTCCCGCAGAAAGATTGGTCAAATCTTCCGTTGTTGATGTTGTTCCACCGGTCCAGCTATATGTATAAGGTCCGGTACCTCCAGCAACAGTCAAGTTGATCGAGCCCGTGCTCGCGCCAAAGCAAAGCACATCTGATTTCACAGAGGATAAGGTCAGTTCTAAAGGCTGGTTTATTGTAACCGGATAAGTTATTGAACAACCTTTTGAATCGGTTATCAATACCGTATAAGTTCCTGCAGGCAATCCAGCTAAATCCTGTGTCGTTTGCCCGTTACTCCAGCTATAAGAATAAGGACCCGTACCACCGGTCACACTCAGATCTATTGCTCCGGTAGATGCTCCAAAGCATAAAACATCAGTTTTTGTACTTGTAGGAGAAATCGTTGCCTTCGTGATCAGTATCTCATCGGTACATCCGCCGTAATCCGAGCGTAATATAAAACGATACACTCCGTCGACAGTTAGTCCCGCAATCGCACCTGTTGAAGGGTTGATCGTCGCTGAGGCCGGATTTCCTGCAACTATCTCCCATTTATAACCAGCTCCGGCATCTGCCAGCTTGAGGGTGGTCGAAGAGCCGCAAACGAACGCATCCGATCCGGCGCTTTTTATTTCATCGCGGGTTACATTTACGGTGTCCGAACATCCAACCGTATTTGTGAGCTGGAACTTATAGATGCCGTTGGCCGTCATCCCAGCAATATTACCGGACTGATCAATGGTTGCTGAAGATGGATTTCCGGCTACTGTTGTCCATGTTTCCCCAGCAGCTGCCGCAACTAGCTTCGCTGTAGCGCTACTATTACAGCCCGTTATATCTGCTCCGCCTGACGGATAATTAAATGTAGAAACTGTTATTATTTTATCCGCGGAGACGTTACACAACGTTCCGGTCAGATTGTTAATATCAGTAGCAACCTTGAGGCGATAGCGATATCCATCCATAGAGGGTGTAATTGGAATATCCCCATAAGTAGCCTGATACTCATACACATTCAAAGTTGAGTTATATACCGGGCTGCCGATTTTGGCTGTTCCCATGTCTGTCCAGGTCAATCCCCCGTCGATGCTGTTCTGAAAAATGTAGGCTGAATAGGTATTAATCGAAGCTTTTATATCTGCTTTTAATGGCAATACACCATAAGAGCAATATCTTGCAGTCAAATCAATGTTGGGATAGGTGATATCTGGTCCGCAGATAGCCATAGAAATATCATCAAGACCTAAATCGTTACCCCCTGCTACGAAGGTGGCATTGTCAATCTTTAAATCGACCGAAGTATTTGGGCCGGAATACCAAAGTCCTCCAACCTTTACCCATTGAGGGACCCAGTTAGTCGCTGCGGTCGAATAGCTTATCGCACCGGAAGTCGAAACTAACTCACCATTTATATAGAAACTGATGTTAGGTTCAGATCCTGCTGCGGCCGCAACATGGTTTCCTGGCAGGACATTTATCACATAAGCGGAGAATTCGTAAAGTGTATTAGGGCAAACGGCTATGCTGGTTGCCTGATAAAATGTCTTACCAAATGTCGCCGAATTTGGAGAACCATTAACGATCATGGCGTATCCTCCATCTCCGGTATGGTCAGAAGCGACCCAATCAGTTTTGATGCAATTTCGATCAGAGGCACTGATGGTTCCTAATGTTTTAAGAAATGAGTATGTGCCCTCAGGACCCAACCCACCGGAAGTAGAAGCGTACGTATATGTCGTTTGCAAAGGTTTAGAGTTTCCAAGGTTTCCAACCGGACCAGCTGTGGTGGAACCATTGTTAATGCAATTGTTAACAGTGTTATTCGGTGTGATGTATGGGCTGCTAAATGTTCCGTTTGCTCCGAGAATGTTTGTTCCAAGACCTGTACCGCTGCAAACCAGAAGTGATGGATCATTCGTTACCGGGATAGTGAAAGTCGCCGGGCTTGAATCGCTTAACCCGGCATTATCCGTTACGGTATAGGTGAAGCTGGCAACACCCGTAAATCCTGATCTTGGTTCAAATTTCAACAGTTTAGCTTCGGCAGGAGTCAATACCTGGCCATTGGACACCTGCACATTATTAAGCATTAACCTTCCCTGTGGGTTAGCCGGGGTTCGGGTTATTATTTTAAACGATGCGATTGAACCGTCCGCATCACTTCCAATTAGTGGCAAAATCTGGTATGGAAGGTTTATAGCCTGAAGATAAAAATTCTTAACATCGATTGCTTCTGGCGCCGCATTTGCAACTCTAGATTTCGAAAGTAAAAATCCTGGCTTAATTACGGTGGGGGCATTGGGGGTAAATGAAGGAAAGAACTCGTGGAGTCGCGCCGGATATGAATCTGCGAATACAGAAACAGGCATAATAAAACAACCCAGAATCAAATAAAAAAAGCGCTTAAAGTGCTTCGTAAAAATCCCCATTTGTGTTTCGAATGCCTTGATGCATGTTGTACGAAATACACAAGTAAAGGTTCCCGAAAAATGCGATTAAATAGCAGCTCCTAAGCGTTTCTTTAACTTAACCATATTTGGACGTAAAATGAATCTTAGATTAATTTCTTTTTGTTCTAAGAAAAGGTCTTCAACTTTTTTACGTGCCCAAGGAGTTTTACGCAGGAACTTTAAGGACGACTGAAGGTCTGGGTTCTCATTGAAACATTTAATCCTGATCAGGAAACCAAGTTTTTCAAACCCATAAGCCTCAATAAGGGAAATCAATATCGATTCCAAAGTTTTACCATGGAGAGGGTTATTTGGCTGAGTATTGCCCATATCGTGCAAAAATACAGATTTACCCTAATCTTATCCGTAATTTTGCTTCTCATTCCCACATATAATCTAATTATGAAATATAAGCTAGGCGAGTTTGTCCGTTTTGTCGAAGAAAGACGCGAAGGGTATATAACCCGTATAATCGACGATGCGACTATAGCGGTTACCGACGAGGATGGATTTGAAATCCCAGTGTTAGCAAGTCAGGTAACCCGGGTCCATGGCCAAAGTGAAGATGTACAAACCCAGATAGAAACCAAACAGGAAACGGAATTTGTATCAAGCGGTATTTTCGTGGCAGCAGTACCGGATAAAAAAGCGGGCGCTGTCGTCCACCTCCATCTTGTAAATACCAGCTCATATAAGCTATTACTTACGTTAACCACAGAAAAACCTAATAAATTTAAAGGTGAATATCATGGGATAATCTCTGCTAAATCTGCTATCCAGATATATTCCGCCTCCTTAAATGAACTCGATCAATGGCCTAAATTTCATTTACAGATATTGTTATTTGCCAGCGAAGGTGCGGAAATTAAAAAGCCCATAATGTTCTCGGAAAAGTTGCGTGCGAAGGATTTCTCAGGCGCCAAAAAGAGCTCTGAATATCTCGATCATCCGGCATGGATGATTCAGCTTGACTCAAATGAACCAATTATCGACCCGCAAAAGCTGAAAGAAAGCTTTTATAAGCCTGCTGCCGAAAAGCGGCAAGTTGAAAGTCCAGGTAAAGAAGTTGACCTACACATCGAAAAACTAAGGGATGATTATCAGTTCCTGACTAATAAGGAGATCTTGGATATTCAGCTTGCGCATTTCCGCAAAAGTCTCGATGCCGCGATCGTTCACAAACTACCATCAATTGTTCTCATCCACGGGAACGGCAACGGTACACTTAGAAACGAGATCTACAAAGTAATTAGCAAGCATCCACAGGTCAGGACTTTTATGGACGCACATAAGGAAAGGTTTGGGTATGGCGGCACGGAGGTTTTTCTGAAGTGATTTTTACTACCTTTGCATTTTTGTAATTCCCTGATGTTATATGCTCAACCCTGAAATAGAGAAACGGAAAACCTTCGCAATCATTAGTCACCCCGATGCCGGTAAAACAACCCTTACAGAGAAATTTCTCCTGTTTGGAGGTGCTATAAATACTGCCGGAACGGTAAAACGCAATAAGGCCAACCAGAGCAGCACATCAGATTTCATGGAAATAGAAAAGCAAAGAGGAATTTCTGTTGCTACTTCCGTTATGGGATTTGAGTATAATGGTAAGCGGATCAATATTCTGGATACACCGGGCCACAAAGACTTTGCTGAAGATACCTATCGAACGCTTTCTGCGGTAGATAGTGTTATCCTTGTAGTCGATAGTGTTAAGGGGGTCGAGGAGCAAACGCAGAAGCTGATGGATGTCTGCCGGATGCGCAATACGCCCGTAATTATCTTCATCAACAAACTAGACCGTGAAGGTAAGGACACATTTGATCTGCTCGATGAACTTGAAAACAATCTGAACATTAGTGTGTGCCCCCTATCCTGGCCTATTGGTCAGGGACATAATTTTAAAGGGGTTTATAATATTTTCGATAATTCTCTTAATCTCTTCCGTCCTGATAAATCAAAGATCGCAGAAACCCTCATCCAGGTAAAAGATCTGGATGATGCACTATTAACCGAGCATCTCCAGCCTAAAGAATTAAAGACATTAAAAGACGATCTGGAGCTGGTCGAAGGCATATACGGCACTCTCGACAAGGATTTATACCTTGAGGGACTACTGGCTCCAGTATTCTTCGGAAGTGCAATTAATAACTTCGGTATACGGGAATTGCTTGACACCTTCGTATCAATCGCGCCAAGCCCTAAAAGCCGGGAAGCCAATGAGCGTTTGGTTATTGCTACAGAGAAAGCCTTCACTGGGTTTGTTTTTAAGATCCACGCTAACCTCGATCCAAATCATCGCGACAGGATTGCTTTCTTGCGAATCTGTTCGGGAAAGTTTGAACGCAATAAATTCTATTTTCATACCCGTCAAGGCAAGAAGCTTAAATTCTCGAATCCGATGGACTTTATGGCCAATGAAAAAAGTCTTGTTGAAGAGGCATGGCCGGGTGATGTGGTTGGTCTTTACGACAGTGGTAACTTCAAAATTGGCGACACTCTCACCGAAGGGGAACAGCTCCAGTTCAAAGGCATACCAAGCTTCTCCCCTGAGATCTTTAAAGAAGTTGAGAACAGGGATCCACTAAAGTCGAAACAACTGGAGAAAGGCTTACAACAACTTACAGAAGAAGGTGTGGCTCAACTATTTGTGCAACAGCCAGGTAACCGAAAGATCATTGGAACGGTAGGAGAATTACAGTACGAAGTAATCGCTTTCAGGTTGCAGCACGAATATGGTGCCAAGTGTGCTTTCCGGCCCCTGACGTTCCGGAAATCAAGCTGGTTAACCTCAAAGGATAAGAAGAATCTCAACGAGATCGTTCAAAGACGCCATCATCATATCGCTACTGACAAGGATGGCAATCCTGTGTTTCTGGCGGATAACGACTGGACTCTGAATCTGGCTAAGAGAGATTTTCCTGATGTGGAGTTTCATTCTACCTCAGAGTTTAAAAGGCAACAAGGATAAAGTAATACGTTATACGTTATATGTTGTAAGTTATAAGTTTCTAAACGCTGGGTTATCCGTCCAGACGTAAAACTTATAACTTACAACCTACAACTAATAGTTTCTAAACTCTGTGCAATCCGCCCAGACGTGAAACGTTAAACTTACCATTGTATTAAAGTTTGCCCTTGGTCTTTTTAGCAGCGGGAGCTCTTGCTATCACTTTAGATGCACTTACCTCGCTGAAATACTGCTGTGCCAGGGTCCTATCATGCCCGTAAATATCCTCACGGAAGTGAACGTTACCACTTTCATCAGCCCATGCTGTAAAATATACCAGATATACCGGAAGCACTTGCTTTAACTTTACATATTTTTCCTGTCCCTGTGCAATGGTACTTTGAATTTTGCTCATATCCCAACCTACCGGACGAAGTAGATATTCAGCAAGTTCCAATGGTTTTTCAACTCTCACACAACCGTGGCTGAAATTACGTTTCGTTTGGCTGAATAATTCATCATGCGGGGTATCGTGCAGATAAATGTCATTTGTATTCGGGAAGATGAACTTTACATCCCCAAGGTCGTTTTTAGGGCCTGGTTTCTTGCGAAGTGTATATCTCCAGTTCTCGCGGGTGACTGATCCCCAGTCGACAGATGATGGACTAACCGGATTACCCTTCGCATCGATCAGCTCCATATTAGTACGGTCAAGGTAGCTTGGATCACCGGATATTTTAGGACCAAGCTCATTCCTAACAATACTTGCAGGAACGTTCCAATAAGGAGCAAGTACAACGTTCTCCATCTTGTCACTGAATATCGGTGTACTGTTCATTGTTTTACCCACGATAACGTTCATGGCGATCGCTTCTTTTCCCTTCTCATATACACGCAGTCTGTATTCCGGGATATTTACAATAAGATAATCTTCTTCGAAGCTCTTCGGTATCCATCTCCAGCGTTCCATATTCAGAATAATTTGCTTAATACGCTGATCAACCGGAACATTGAGAAGCTTTACCGTTTCCGGGCCAAGGCCTCCGTCAGGTTTAAGGCCCTGAGCGGACTGAAAGCTTTTTAACGCATTAACAGTTTCGGCATTAAAGGTTGAATCTGTTGAATTCAATCCTAGTCGTTTTTTTAATGCTGCAACTGCCGGCGACTTCTGACCCTCTTTTAAGCTTGTTGCTGTGATCTTAGGCCAACCGCCTGCCGCTTGTACTTTTCGATATGATGCAAGTGCTGATTTAAGCCTGGCATAATCTGGATGTAGCGGACTAAAGCTTGCGTAAGAGTATTTACTTTCACGCTCTTTCAGCACTGTCATTAAGGCTTTATGAAGCTTGATTTTATTACGCTTTACATCCCATTCTATTTCCTTATTTTCTTTTGGAATAACAACTCCTCTGTAATAATCAGAAGCCCATACAAAATAAGTAGCAGAAAGTGCTACGTCTATTTCCTTCTGTATCGCTGTAAATTTGGCAGAATCTGCTTTTGCGGCTTCCAGATTAGTAAACATGGTGTTGAAATCCTTAAACTGATACTTCTTCGGGTCTAATCCTTCTTCATCAGCCTTACTGATCATGGTTAGCATTTCCTTTGCCTGCGGCACGATCTCGTTATTCTTGAACCAACCAAGCTTAAAACCACGCTCCCGATAGAATTTCTTCGCCCAGTCGGTATGCTCTTTCAGCAACGGGTCATTGTTCATGTAACTAATGTAATAGGTGCTGTCCAGTACTGGCTGAGGTTTTCTGGCCACCTGGCGCTCCTGCTTTTTCTTGCCACCGCAAGCTGATGAGAAAACAATCAGGGACACTCCTGCGACGAGCAGCAGCCGTTTTCTGAGAACGTCAAAATACGTGCTTTTGTAAGGTTGTTGGTGCATATTAGTATACATAAGTGGTTAGTGACAGTTTTTAAAATTGTTTAAAACGCTAATTACCAGCATTATAGAAAACTGAGAAGTTTTACTACACATGCTCATTTGATGTATTGCAACAAATGTGCCGTTGATGTGAGGAACTAGCTTAACGCTAGAGATCCGCGTATCGGAAGATATTTGGCTGCGCATCGGAATCGACTTCGATAGATAAATCAAACGCCAGACTCTGGTTACGGTAGTTTCATTTGCCGTTCATTTGCCGTTCATTTGCCGTTGATCTGCATGCTAAACATTCATTGAAACTGGGCTTATATAACATGCTATGTCAAGTTGGCATCGTCTGAGGTTTGGAATAGGGTTTGATATAAGCGTCCCAACTAAGACATTTAAAAAAACTCTGTACAATGCAAGAAAAAGGAACCATTTCGATCCACACGGAAAATATATTTCCGATCATTAAGAAGTTTTTATACTCTGATAACGAGATCTTCCTGAGAGAGCTGGTGGCAAATGCGGTGGATGCAACGCAAAAAATTAAGCGCCTCTCCTCATTAGGGGAATACAAAGGCGACCTGGGAGAACTTAAAGTTTCAGTTTCTTTTGATGAGAAAAAGAAAACCATTACAATTTCTGATAATGGTCTGGGAATGACCGGTGAAGAGATAAAAAAATATATCAATCAGATTGCGTTTTCGGGTGCTACGGAATTCGTAGAGAAGTTCAAAGACGCTAAAGACGCGAATGAGATCATTGGAAAGTTCGGTCTGGGCTTCTACTCAGCCTTTATGGTTGCCGACCAGGTTGAAATACAGTCATTATCCTATAAAGAGGGTTCTGAGCCTGCTCGGTGGATCTGTGACGGAAGCACCGAGTTTGAAATAAGCGCAGGCAACCGTACCGAGCGCGGTACTGATATCATCCTGCATGTAAATAAAGAATCTAAGGAATTCCTGGATAAAGGAAAGCTGCAGGGCATTCTTGATAAATACTGCAAATTCCTGCCAGTACCGGTGCAATTTGGTAATAAATCTACGTCTGAGCCTGATGGTGAAGACGCGGATGGCAAACCAAAATATAAATCGGTAGAGGTTCCGAATATCATCAACAACACTTCTCCTATCTGGACGAAGTCGCCGACAGAGTTAAAGGACGAAGATTACCTTTCATTCTATCAAGAGCTGTATCCATTCTCGGAAGCACCCTTATTTTGGATCCACCTGAACGTGGATTATCCGTTCAATTTAACGGGTGTATTGTACTTTCCTAAGCTGAAGAATGACTTTGAAATGCAACGTAATAAAATCAAGTTGTTTTCACGTCAGGTATTCATTACAGACGAGGTGAAAGACGTTGTTCCGGAGTTCCTGATGCTGCTTCATGGTATTATCGACTCACCGGATATTCCGTTGAACGTTTCACGAAGCTTCCTGCAGGCCGATAGCTCGGTGAAGAAGATCAACACTTATATCACTAAAAAGGTAGCGGATAAACTTGCTTCACTTTTCAAAGCCGACCGTAAAGCCTACGAAGAAAAATGGTCAGATATTGGTCTGTTCGTGAAATATGGTATGATCAGCGAAGAGAAATTCTACGACAAGGGAAAGGATTTCGTTCTGATGGGAAATACTGCGAAAGAATATTTCACAGTTGACGAGTACAAAGAAAAGGTTAAGGCAAATCAAACGGACAAAGACGGCAATCTGGTCTTGCTATACGCGACCGATGCTGCAAAACAAGATAGTTTTATCCAGTCTGCTAACAAGAAAGGCTACGACGTCCTTTTAATGGACTCTCCTATCGACACACACTTCATCAGTCAGATGGAGCAAAAGCTGGAGAAAGTAAATCTTAAAAGAGTGGATGCTGCCTCTGCGGATAAAATCATCAGCAAAGACGAAAATATTGTTGCTGTACTTAACGATGAAGAAAAGGAAAAAGTGAAGGGCATTTTCGAGAAGGCGATCGTTAAACCGGGTATGAAAGTCGAAGTTGACAGTCTTAATCCGGATGAACTTCCCGTAATTGTTACCATGGATGAGTTTATGCGCCGCATGAAAGATATGGCAGCAATGGGCGGTGGGATGAATTTCTACGGTAACCTGCCAGATAGCTATAATGTCACCATCAACGGGAATCACAAGCTTGTAGGTAAGATCCTTCAAACCAGCGACGAAGCTGAACAAACTCAACTGGCAAAGCAGGCCTTCGATTTGGCATTGCTTTCTCAGGGTATGCTGACAGGAGCTGAGTTAACGGAATTTGTTAATAGAAGTGTTTCTCTGATTTAATTAGGCCATTTTTATCATCACTTTAAAGATCCCTGTCGTGCCGGCAGGGATCTTTTGTTTTTTAAATAAGAACAGAGAAGGATTTTAAGGTCATGATCATGATACGCTACAGCCTTCGTCATTTAATTATCACTTATCACCAAAGGCTTGGTATTACATGTTGAGTTTCCCTAATTTGAAATCTGATAATCATTAAACCTAATTTGTAGTTCTATGAAAATTGTTAAACTCGTACTTTACATTCTTTTCGGCCTGATGTTCATAAACGCTGGTCTGAACAAATTTTTCAACTATATGCCGATGCCCGAGCTGACTCCGGCACAGCTAAAGTTCTTTACGGCATTTGCTTCTATCTCCTGGCTAATACCCCTTGTGGCGGCTGTAGAAGTAATAGGCGGGATTTTAGTAATGATACCCAAAACCCGTGCCCTTGGCGCGATCGTTTTACTCCCGGTAATGATTGGAATATTTGTACACCATCTTACCGTCGATCCCAGTGGCATTGTAATCGCCGTTGCCCTAATGGCCATTAATATCCTCGCAATTGTAGATAATTGGAAAAAATACGAGGGTCTGATAACTGATTAAGGGTAGTCTTGTATACAATTTAATTAACCCACTATCTCTGATTGGGAGGAGGTTTAATCTAAAATTCCTCCCAACCAGATTTTGTCAATCACTTGTTTATTCTATTGTACGCCTTTTTGCGTCGGCTTTTAGCCTTGAAGGTATCGGTATCCTGAAATCCATCTGCCTTTAAAAATTCTCTGAATTTTGAAGCACTGAGGTGAAACTCATAAGGAACGGAATCAATATAATTATCAGAAAGCTTTTTTAAGTGATCTGCCTCGTTCTCTGAAACTGAGGCCCAGATCAATTGCTTATTCTTTTTCTCAAGCTTTACCACCTTCCATCCTTTTTCCTGGCGCCGGTTTAGAATATAAGTGTCCCTGGATTTGCGAAGCATGTGATCTGCACTCAGTAAGAATAAGGTATCGACTGTATTTAATTCAAAATAAACTGTATCCCCCACACGTTTGACTGGAAAGTTTAAATTCCATTCCGTGTCCCTGATCACGGAATCACCAATAAGGACATCGCCTGAGTCTAGTTGATTAACATGTGCATTTTTTTTATAATGAACATACCGGAAAATACCTTCCGGCTGTATGACCAAACTATTGCTGTCCTTATCCGAAATATATTCACCTAACAGACTAATTGGAAATTTTCGAAGTACCATTCCATCCTCTGGTTGTGGATTAGCAAAAATAACTGCCGAAGGAGTCTGACTCTCAGAACAAGCAGAATTTAGGGCAATAAAAATCCCTGCAGTATAAAATAACTTTTTCATACATGTTTAATTTAATTTAAAGGAAAAATTAATGCGATTTGTAGACTATGATCTCATAAGTTCGGAAACGCCATGAAAGCAATTTGAATCAACCTATGCA
This sequence comes from Daejeonella lutea, assembly GCF_900168015.1. Lineage (GTDB taxonomy): Bacteria > Bacteroidota > Bacteroidia > Sphingobacteriales > Sphingobacteriaceae > Daejeonella > Daejeonella lutea. Next base: position 1,001,042 of record NZ_FUYR01000001.1, read on the forward strand.
TCTTGGAGATATATTTCGGGTCATTTTCGCGATGAGTATCCTCCTTTCCTTGACGAGATTTGCAAAACTCTCTTTCTTTATAATTAATACAAAAGGCTATCAATATGTAACCCTTAAATGAACACTTATTTCCAAACAATCTTACTTTACTACTGTTCCACCGTTGAGATAGCCTATCTTAGTCCATGCCCGCAAAAAAAACCATTCCAACAAACGACCGGGAAGATATACCGCTGAAAAAGCGCTTGTTCCTGGTTGTTTTCGGCAATACCACTAAGACCGGACGGCGTTTTGATATCATCCTTCTCTGGCTTATTTTGGGAAGCATTCTAGCGGTAATGCTCGAAAGTATTCCTACAATAGGCCCGCGCAACGCCACTTTCTTCTTCACAATAGAGATCTTCTTTACCGTAATTTTCTCCCTTGAATATGTTATACGGGTTTGGGTTAGCCCGCATCGATGGAAATATATCTTTAGCTTTTGGGGCCTGGTCGATTTCTTGTCTGTAGCCCCTACCTACCTTTATCTGCTTTTCCCGGGCTATCACTACTTGCTTATTATTCGCTCATTACGATTGCTCCGGGTGTTCCGTGTGGCAAAATTGGTTCGATTCGTTAATGAAGCACAAGCCTTGGGAGAAGGCCTCAAATCCAGCTTTTATAAAATAAGCACGTTTCTTTTTACAGTACTAATCACTGTTGTTGTAATGGGAACCGTAATGTATGTCGTTGAAGGACCTGAAAATGAATTCACGAGCATCCCGCAAAGTATATACTGGGCTATAATCACGATCACTACAGTGGGCTATGGAGATATCGTTCCGCAAACAGTGGTCGGAAAGTTCATTTCATCAATGGTAATGATCATTGGTTATGCGATTATAGCCGTCCCGACCGGAATCTTTACTGCGGCAATGGTCAAAGCGGCATCTCACAAAAAAGAATGTGAGATATGCCGTCATTCAAACGATATCAACGCCCGCTACTGCAGCGGCTGCGGAGTGGAAATTAAGTAGCTCCCTTAGGGTGTGACTACTTTTTCCCCTGTCTGTGTCCGTTTATCCCAAAAAATACGATGTAAGCATAGCAGACCACCGGCAACATGAATGCAATTGCCCAGGAAAAATGATCTTTCAAATAACCCTGAGAAAATGAAACGATTGCTCCTCCAGCAATAGCGGTAGATAAAATTCCTGATGCCTTGGTAGTATATTTACCGAGGCCTTCAACAGAAAGCGCAAAGATTATTGCGAACATAACGGAATTGAACAATCCAACCCCAATCATCGTCCAAACGGCAATCGCTCCTGTACTTACAACAGAAATAAGAATAAGTGCGATGGCTGCGGCAGCACAAAATGTTAATATTGAAGAAGGCTTTAAGCGCTGAAGCAGGTAAGATCCGATAAGCCTGCCAACAAGCATCCCACCCCAGTAATACGTGACAAAGGCGTTTGCTTCTTCGATCGGAAGACGAAGTGTGTCCGATATATAATTGGTGAGGAAAGTCCCGATGGAAACCTCGGCTCCTACATATGCAAATATTGCCCAGGAACCAAAATTAAGATTCCTGAATGAAAATATACTTCGGCGCTCGGCAGCCGTAGTCTCAATAGAATTTGCCGTGGTGCTGATCTTAGGAAGTTTCAGGTTAAAAACCACCAAGGCAATAATCACAAGCATCGCCGCTATTCCCAAATAAGGATATTTAACGGCATCACTCGAAGCGCCCGATTCCTCCAGGCGTGATAGGATAAAACTTGCTCCGAATAAGGGAGCTGTTGTTGTCCCTATCGAGCCAATGGCCTGAATCAGGGTTAAACGTGAGGACGCTGTCCGGGCAGGCCCTAATGCCGTGATATAAGGATTTGAAGCTACCTGCAGCACAACAATTCCAATTGCCAACACAAACAATGCACAGAGGAAAAGATAATACAGATGCATGTCCGCCGCAGGATAGAATAACAAGGCTCCTACGGCAGCGATTGCAAATCCCAAAACCATTCCGTTTTTATATCCGATCTTCTCTACTACAATGCCCGCAGGGAAACTCATGAGTCCATATGTCAGGAAGAAATAGAACTGGACCAGAGATGAATCGGCATAGCTGAGCGTGAAACCTTCCTTAAAAAAAGGCACAAGTGTATCGTTAAGACAGGTAATAAATCCATTCATGAAGTATAAAACTCCAAGGGAAATTAATGCCGGTAGATAGTTTTGTGACGGATTTGAGCTCTCTGCGGTTGAAGCAGTGCTTGTAGAGAAATTTGCCATTAGGGTGGGTATGATCTAATAAAATAAGGGTTCAGTAATTTGGCGCTATAAAATTTAGAATTTGCTATTTAAGCCATATTTAGCCTCAATTTTTTCGAGGGTCTTCCAGCATTGATACAAACCGCGGGGAACATGAAAGCAGCCTTTCCATTTACCACCTTTCAACGGAAGCAGAACTTCCCCTCTCCTGTTCAGATAGCCGAACCATTCGCCGTGTTCCGGATCAGGGAAATGTTCCCAGGTATACTTATGAACTTTTTCGAACCACGACCAGCATCGCTCATCACCTGTGTGCAGGAATCCTTTCAGCAAACTTATGAGGGTTTCTACATGTACCCACCAGAGTTTCTGGTCCCATTCCAATTGTTGTGGAGGGTGGCCTTTGACATCCATAAAATATAAAATGCCTCCGAAGTCTTTATCCCAGCCGTATTCAAGAATATTAATGGTAGTGTCGACTGCCTTTCTGATCAATGCCTGGTCTTTCCTGCGTTCAGCGATGTCCATAACAAACCACATCGATTCCAAACCGTGCCCGGGGTTGATCAGCCGGCCATCGAACGTATCGGAGAACGAACCGTCTGGCTTTACGTTTTCCAATATTATACCCAAGTCGTCCTGGTAAAAAACCTCCATTACCTGGTGCAATCCGTGATCGATCGTTTTCTCAATTACCTCCTTGTCCAGCAAGTGCTCCAGCTCAAGTACCAGATTGCAAAGGATCATCGGCAAAGAAAATCCCTGAAGCTCCCGTGTTCCGGGATACGCCTTGAGCCATTTACCTTTGGGATTATCCTGTTTTGCCAGGATATTGTTAAATGTTTTTACGGCAAGATCGCCATACTCCTGCACGCCGCTTGCTTTGTACAATTGGGCAAATGCCATTGCAGCAAAACAGTCAGAAAAGATATTATATGGATGAATAAGTGGTTTGCCTTCGCGGGTAAGCGAAAAATAAAAATTGCCTGCATCATCACTGCCATGCTCTTTCATAAACTCCGCGCCCTGAACAGCCAAATCAAGCCATTCCTGTTTTTGTTCTACATTATTATAAAGCATGCTGAAACACCAGATCTGGCGAAACTGGAGCCAGACAAATTTATCGGTGTCAAAAACCTTCCCTGCACGGTCAAGACAGGTCAGAAAACCTCCGTATTCTTTGTCAGGGGAATTTTTAAGCCAGAATGGAATCACATCGTTAAGGAGATTATCGCGGTATTGGGATGCAAGCTGAGTGTAGTTCATTGGCTTTAACATTCATATTTGAGTGATCATTATCTATCAGCTGCCTGGCGGACATCTGTAAATCATTTTTCTACTAATATAGCACGCAAGATTAAATAATAATATTCAATTGATGATGGGGAAAAGTAGCAATCAATTTCCTTGAAGCCTGATTAATTAGTAATTTATCAGACAGTAGTCATAAAAAGAGTGCTTCTCTTTTTGAACAAGCAAAACGAATGTCTTTTTCAACATCCGCACACGCTATATATCAAAAAGCATCCTATCAACATAGAGAAAGGTGAAATAAGCTGAAAATATACAGGTTTCAAAATTCCCGCAGCCTTTAGCGAAAATTTATGGTGTAATTTTCTGGGAACAAAATACAACACTAAAGAAGTTGCCAGCATAAACCAGCCGAATGCCATTAAGAGCTCAGGGTATTTCGAATAATCAGCGAAAATAATCATAGCCGAAGCCGGGATAAGCCTGAGCGTAATCTCAGCATAATTGATGAAAAAAGTGCTTCCGGCTTTACGCAGAACGTTCCGTGCTGTTTCCGGCTTCAAAACCATCAGAATGCCAATCAGGATAAAGAATAGGCCAAAACCAAATGTTACCCATTTTGAAATTAAAATTAACTCCATCATTGGTTGCCTATTTGTTAGCAATTTCCAATTAAATATACATAACTAAAGACATTTTCAAGTATGGAACGAATCGATTCATTGGAATGGTTGACATTTTACGAAACAAGAAAATGGTTGGCTTGTAGTTATATTATATGCAATCGAACCCGCAATCGACGATTTCGATTTTCTATCACGCTTATTCAATCACATGGACAAACACCTTTATAAATCAGGACTCGTCGGCAACTGCGCATACCTGGCACATATCAATGTGAATACGAATGTGGATTGGCTTTGCTGGCCGGCGTTCGACAGTACCTTTGTATTTGGCGGGATGATGGATATTGATAAGGGAGGCGAATTTTCAATTTTACCCGAAGGCGAATTCAGTTCCAATCAATATTATCTTGAAAATACAAATGTCCTGTGTACTGAAATTACCTGTGAAAGTGGAAGCTATCGTGTGACCGATTTTGCCCCCAGGTTTCACCAGTATGAACGCTATTTTAAACCATTGATGCTGATTCGCAAGGTTGAACCGCTTGATGGGACGCCGCGGATAAAAGTGAAATGTAAACCGGTGTGCGATTATGGAAAGAGGCAACTTCGGCCGGTTCGTGGCAGCAATCACATCGAATATCAGGGCTGCGATGAAACAATAAGGCTTAGTAGTAATATGGCGATCAGTTACCTTGCAGAAGAACGCTATTTCGTGCTTAATGATTCGAAGTACCTCGTCCTCACTTATGGCCAGCATCTGGAAGCACCTCTTGTCAGTACCGCAGACAACTTTCTTTACCAAACGATTGGGTACTGGCATCGTTGGATAAAACATTCGTCCATAGCCGGCTTCTACCAGGAATATGTGATCAGGTCTGCACTCGTTCTTAAGATTCACCAATATGAAGACACAGGGGCAGTGATCGCTGCCAGCACAACCAGCCTGCCGGAGTTCCCTGGAAGCGGGCGCAACTGGGATTACCGTTATTGCTGGATGCGGGATACCTATTATGTACTTACTTCATTAAACCATATTGGTCACTTTGAAGAGATGGAACGTTATTTTAACTACATAACAGATATTTCGCTTTCGGAGAGTGAAGATTACCGGTACCAGCCACTATATGGCATTACCGGCACGAAGAAACTCCACGAAAATATCATGGACCATCTTAGCGGATATCTCGGAAATAAACCAGTGAGGATTGGTAACCAGGCATATGAGCATATTCAAAATGATATCTACGGACAAGTGCTCATATCGCTCCTGCCCCTATATACTGATCATAGGTTCATCTTCCGAGAGCGAAAGGATTCAGACAAGTGGATCAGGTCGCTCCTGAATAAAATAGAACGCACTATTGACGAGTTTGACGCTGGTATTTGGGAATTCCGGAACATCGCTAATATGCACGCATATAGTAATCTTTTCCAATGGGCCGGATGCAAAGCAGCTGCGAAAATGGCTGCAACAATCGGTAATGCAGAGCTGCAAGAGCGGGCGAATGCTTTGATGGAGAGAGCGGCCATCCATATAGAAAACTGTTACGATCCTGAGCGTAAAGTTTATACACACGCTGTAAATAGTCCTCACTTAGACGCAAGCACCCTACAGCTCATAATTATGAATTACCTTGACCCTGCTTCGCAGCGGGCAAAGGATCATCTCCTTGCACTTGAAAAGGAACTCAAAACACCCGGTGGACTTTTCTATCGGTATTTGCATGCTGACGATTTTGGCAAACCAAAAACAACCTTCCTCATATGTGCCTTCTGGTATATCGAAGCTCTGGCATGTGTGGGCCGGCTCGATGATGCAATCAACGAATTTGAAAAAATAATGAAATACTGCAATCATCTCCTGCTTTTCAGCGAGGATGTTGATGAAGAAACAGGAAGCCAGTGGGGTAATTTCCCGCAGGCCTACAGCCATGTAGGGCTGATGAATGCAGCATATCGGATAGCCATAAAGCTTGATAAACCCATTTTCTTATAGTTTCTTCTTTAAAAAGTATTTGGCCTTTTAAAGCTGAAATTGCTCTTCGGATATTGGGATTGCTACATCTTGAAGCAACGCACGTACCTTTTCCGGATCGCGAAGGTAGAATCGTGCTGCCGAGATGTTGCTTCCTACTTTTACCGTTATTGAATCATCAGGCAGGGTTTTGAAAATATCTTCATCCGTATGATCATCTCCAAAAGCCATTATAAAATCATAGTCGTCATGTTTAAGTTTAGCAGCAGCAGCTTTACCCTTATTTATCTCAATGCTTTTAATCTCCACAACCTTATTGCCTGCCAAAAGCTGCAGGCCGCGGTCGTTAGTAAGATAGCGCAAGTTGTTCATCAGCTCACTCGTGCGAAGCTCGCCAAGACCGGTTTCTACTTTACGGTAATGCCAGACTAGGGAATAGTCTTTTTCCTCAACAAAAGCACCAGGCGTCCGGTCTGCATAAGTCTCCATTAAAGGCCTTATGTCTGATTTCCAATGGTCACTAATACCTGGCGCACTATGCCAGATACCATCTGTCTTTTGCCAGGCACCGTGTTCAGCGATGAGTTCAAGGTTTAAATGGCCAAACCATTCCTCAATATCGGCATGGCTGCGGCCGCTGATTAACACAATTTTATTTATCGGATCATTACAAAGTCGCTGAAGTATCCGATACAGCTCCTCATCAGGAACTGCGGCACTGATTTCGGGATTGAATCCCACAAGTGTGCCGTCATAATCCAGGAAGATAATGCGTTTTCTTGATTTGTGATAAACTTTTCGGATAGCTTTAGCTGTGATGTCCGTGATGTGCCGCGTAGAAAGCGAAGTTTGCATCTGTTTTACTTCGGCCAGTCTAGACATAAACAATTTCATCCAGTGAGCCACAGTAAACTTGGCAACTACCCTCTGCATCAGCACCATACGGCGCTTCTGTTCCGCTTTGGGCATGGTTAAGCCAGTAACAATCGCATCCCGCATAGAGGCAATATTACTTGGGTTTACTAAAATTGCATCTACCAGCTCCTTCGCTGCACCTGCCATTTCGCTGAGGATTAATACCCCATCCTGATTAACGCGACTAGCTACATATTCTTTACTTACCAGGTTCATTCCGTCGCGCATCGGTGTTACCATACAAATGTCAGCACTCAGATAAAGCGCGGAAAGCTCTTCAATAGGGAATGGCCTGTAAAAATAATAAACAGGAGTCCAATTGATGGTTCTGTACTTCGCATTGATTTCTCCCACACGTCTGTCAATAAGTTCTTTAAGATCGCGATATTGTGGAACAGTATCCCTTGACGGCACAACAATCATGTGCAGGGCTACTTCTCCAACATATTCAGGATTAGATTCGAGCAACAGTTCAAACGCCTGCAGACGCTGCAGGATCCCTTTGCTGTAATCAAGCCTGTCTATACTTAAAATTAGTCGTCGCTTGTTAGTATGAACAGCTTTTACTTCTGCGACATGCTGTTTTACAACATCACTTTTTGCCAGATCTAAGTACCTTCGATTGTCTATGCCCATCGGAAACGATTCTGCCAGTACCATTCGTCCTTCGTACGTCAGTGAATTTGCTGATGTATTTACAGGTGCCAGTTGGGTAGCAGCGTCAAGGAAATGCCTTACATCATTGAACGTATGAAATCCAAGCAAATCGGCGCCAAGCATTCCAGCAATAAGTTCTGAACGCCAGGGTATTAACCTGAATAACTCAAATGAAGGAAAAGGTATATGCTGGAAAAACCCAATCGTACTGCCAGGTAACGCCGACCTCAACAGACCTGGCAACAGCAGGAGCTGATAGTCATGCACCCAGATGGTATCATCTGGCCCTGCTACTCTTGTCACAACATCAAGGAATTTTTGATTAACGGACTTATAATATTCCCAGTTTGACTGCTTATAATTGGCATGAACGGAGGCATAATAGTGAAATATTGGCCAGATAATATCATTTGAAAATCCTTCGTAATATTCATTTATATCTTCTTCACTTAAAAACACCGGCACAAGCCGCCGTTTATCTAAAAAGCTTGTAATGTTGGCCTCGTCTTCTTTATTTTTCACTGCTATGCCTGGCCAGCCTATCCAAATAGTGTCGTCCGCAGAGTGCATCGACCCAAGCCCGGTTGCCAGGCCGCCCTCGCTCGAGGTAAATTGAAAACCGTGTTCAATTTGGTTTACTTTGACCGGAAGCCTGTTTGATATAATTATTGTTTTACTCATTTTTTCTGTATTAGTAGTGTAGGAGGACGCCAGAGTGTATACATCTGGCTTTACTTTCCAAAGTGGCTCACCCAAATTCAGGCAGCCATTTTCCTGCATTCCGCAGCACATGCAAGACAAATTCTGCTGCACTCGCGGCAATGCTCAGTTTGATGTTTTCCGCATTCCTCACCGCATAATCGACAAATTTCAGCACAAATTGCACAGACCTGTTTTGCAAGATCACTACCCAAGCTCATTAACTGGGCAGCATTATAACATAGCGTTGAACACTCCATGTCCAGTTGTATACATTTTGCCATCATTTTAACATCTTCCTCTTTCGCACATTCGCTCGCGCAATGATTACAAACCGACGCACATTCTAAACACGCGTCAATACATTTTTTCCATTCATGATATCCCATAACGTATATGATTTTATTATTGTTAACATGATACAACATTCACTTTTTCATATGATTCAGTCCCAATGAACCATCACATTCCCATAAATTAGTCCAGATCTTCTAAAACCTCCAAAGAGCTTGTGGCGTATTTATTGTCGGGCTCCAACTGTAAAATCTTATTAAAGTATTCCACTGCAACCGCCTGTTCTTCTGGATTATCACTACGGGCTGCAATTGCCCCCAGATTTGAATATGCTTCAACGGCTGTCTTTTTCGCCCGGTCGTTGCTCTGGAAGTCAGGTTTGCCGGTAACCAATTCTATATACTTTTCGTAATCAGGGACCATCAGGCCCTCAGGTTGTGTTGCATCATCCAGCAGACGTCGGACCCTAGCCCGGTACAAATATGCATCGGCCGTTGAGGGCGATAACTTAATCACCCGGGAGAAAGCTGTATCTGCCCTTGCCAGTATGCTGGTATCTGCCGTAGCTGTAACTGTAAGCGACGAATCTTTGGCGGCCTTGACTTTGGCGGCATAGTGGAAATAATTTGACATACCTAGATAAAAGTTGTCATAAGCATACGTTTTAGAAGCAGAGTCTGAAACTGCTACCTCGTAAATTCTTGCGGCACTTTCATACTTCCTTGCAGTGTATAAATCCTTTGCTATTGTGGAAATATCCTTTAGTAAAGTTGAATCCTTCTCGCTAGCTTTCAGTAAGCTCCAGGCGGCGGTATCGGTTTTACCACTCTCTATTAATGCCTTTCCAAGGTATAGCCAATCCTTTGCAATTACCCGACTGGTGTCAACTCCTGATATGAATTCAGTTAAAGCTTCTTCCGATTCAGGATAATTTCCGTTTTCAAAAGCTGCATAGCCCAGGTACCTATAGATCCTTTTGTTTGATTTCTCATATTTAGCTAATTCACGGGCTTCCTGTTCAAGTGTTTTGTAGTCGCCTGCAAGAATTAGGAAATCGGCATACCTCATACGCGACAAAGGCGAAAGATCTGTCAGTTTAATGTATTTCCGGTATTGTTCGAGGGCTAACTTCATCTTGTCTTTATAGGCTTTTGGTTCGCTCATTGCCCATAAGTAGTATGTTTCTGCAAGTTCCCGGTAAGCTGGCGCATAGTTGGGATCTAAAGCATTAACTTTCTTGAATTCATCGGCTGATTCACGGAATGCCCTTGATTGTTTAACAATCACGCCAAGTGCCAGTTTAGCACGCAATAGGGAATTGTCCAGCGCAAATGCCTGGGTGTAGTTTTTATATGCTTCGGAATTCTTCAGCATCCCATGATAAGCATCGCCAAGAAACAAATAGATCTTCGGATCTTTATCGTTAATTTCTTTTGCCCTCTGCAAATGCAGGATGGCATTCTCATAGTCAGGCTTTGTCGCCTTGATCAGTGCGCGGCCGATGTATAACTCAGTTTGATGGTCTTTCTTCCGGGTTTGCTCAAGCGCCTTGTTAAAGTCAGCGGTGGCCTGATCAGTAGAACCTTCCAATTTTACTGCACCTCGCCCAACGTAATTTAAGGCATATTCGGGGTCTACGCTTATTCCCTTATCAAAAGCAATCAGCGCCGAGTCCGGCTGCTCCGTTTCAAGATAAATATTACCCAGATAGAAATAATTTCGGGCACCATCACTTTTAGAAAGTATCAAGGATTTTGTTAGTTCCTTTGCTTTTTGATACTGTTCTGCATCTATCGCTTTTTCAACTTCGCTAATAGTCTGAGCTTGCACAACAAAAGATGTCATTGAAAGAATTAAAACCAGCATGCTTTTTTTGATTTTCAGGATCTTCATAATCTAGATTTTAGTTAATAAATATTGGCTCAATTGACTGCTCGCAGTTCCTGGCCAAGTTATATTTGTGTAAAATGGTTAACAAGTTAAGCTGCCTACAAACTATCAGCATTTATTTTTCCCCGCATAAACGCCAGCCCAGATTCCGGTTAGGTTTGTGATGAGCAAGTTGGCAGACTTTGAATATTATTGCTCAATCCAGGCTATGAGTACAAAAACGCATCATTGCAGAAAGCCCTAATCTTCTAAACTAGTCTTTAATTGATGGCTGTGTCCCCGCGGGAAGTCCTCAGAATGCCGATAGTTAAAGCAAATAAGCGTTCTGAAAGCAGAAAATGGCTATGAAAATAATGACAATTCGTAGAGTTGAATTGCCAAAAACCAAACACTTAATTTAATACGATCAAGGGCAAATATGACCTCGTTAGCACAATATACGGTTTTATTTTCATAAATCAAAATTAGAAAGTACCACGATCGCCTGTTTTACTCGGTTATCGCCACGTCAGAAAAGACGTCAGAACTTACCTTACACTCAGTACGGGTACCGGACAAGTATTAAGCATTTGCTGTGTATAGTTACCTGTAAAAAGATGCTCTAAGCTTGTTTTGAAAGATGCAGAAATAATCACAAGATCCGTACTTTTCTCAATAGCCTTCCTGATAATTTTCTTCGCCGTTCTCCGTGTAGGATCCAGCTCCTTGTCCACCTTATTCGTGTTTCGTGAAATAACGGAATGGGCCGATTGAATCAGATTGTTAACATGAACGCATTCGGAAATTGAATTCCGGGAAGTGGTAGACCCAATCAATGTAACTGTCGCTTTATTTTCCCGGATTATGGGCAACGAAACGTCTAGTTTAGATCCAATTGCTTGGGCTGGGCTTATTGGAAATAAAATGGAGTCAAAACGTTTTTTTGCACAGCGGGCGGGTATTACCATTACCGGACAATCTGTTTGAAATAATATTTGGTATGCACTGTGCGTGTTTATTAAGCCGGCAAACGATGATGGAATTTGCCTTTCTAACAAAATCATATCGCAATAAAAATCCTTTGCAACGCTGGCAACTGTTTTAGCAAATTGTCCCTCTCTCAAATGAAAAAAGCAGGAAATACGATAGTCTTGCGCAATACTTTTTGCTTTCCATTCCAGTGCGTCCTGGTCATTCTTACGTGCTTGAAGGCGCAAATCCATTAGTAATGCGTTTCTTCCCGCAGGATGAGGCATAACGGAATCCCGGTTTACCTGAAGAAGGTGCAAAGTGGCGCCATGCCGCATACACATTCCTATGCCTGTTTCAATTGCATGAGTTGCTGACGCTGAAAAATTTACAGGTATTAAAACATTTTTTATTGCTCTCTGCATAGTAAGTCGCTTATATTGGTCAATAGTTGCGTTCGTCGGTAACACCATCCAATGGGCTTTCTTCCTTTAGAGGTATACTTGCAATGATGGTTTGTGTTGGATAGGCAAATTCAATTTTGCGGCTCTCAAAACCGCTCAGAATGTCGAAGAATATCTCCTGCTGTTTATCCATATATACATTATATTCTGAACTGAGAACATAATACACAAATTCAAAATCGAGGCTGAAATTTCCAAATCCTGAAAAATGGCCGCGGTCGAAACGTACAAGATCTTTTGACTCGATTATATCTCTTATAATCCCAGGTATCTGCTTCACCCTGCCGACTTCAGTCTGATAGATCACCCCGAGTTTAAAAACCACCCGACGTTGCTCCATTCTTTTGTAGTTATGTACCCGGGCATTGGTAAGATCGGTATTTGAACAAACCATTTGCTCACCACTAAGACTTCTCAGTCGGGTGGTTTTGATCCCGATATACTCGACTGTTCCTGCTTTATCATCAACTGTAATAAAATCACCTATCTCAAAAGGCCTGTCAAAAAAGATTGAAAAATAACTAAAGAGATCACCAAGTATGGTTTGTGCCGCCAACGCAACGGCTATTCCACCAATACCTAAACCCGTGACTAGAGTCGTTACATTATAACCGAGATTGTCTATCAGGAAAATAATACCTAGTATCCAAAGCACAATGTTTATGATCAGAATAAGGCCGCGTGCTTGTTTCGCCTGTATTTGGTCAGAGTCTTCGGATTTTATAAATGAAAACACAAACTGCCTGGCAATGGAAGTGATAACCTTCAACACAAAGAATGTCGAGAAAAGTAGCACAGCGACATGAATTACGGCCCCTATTCCTGCAGGTATACTTAAGGCTTTGATCGCAACAGAGAAAGCGCCCACATAAAAAAGGGGGACTACCGACGTTTCAATAGTAGCCAAAAGAAAATCGTCGAGGGTGGTCTGGCTTCGAGAAGCCCACCTTTTGAGACATGTCAGGATTCGCTTCTTGAAAAATAGTGTAATCAGTACACCCAAAAGCAGTATAGATAACGCAGTTGTCCAGTCTTTGATGGAATTGCCAAAATAGACGTTATTGAAAAAATTATTCATAAGCAATTATTCTGTGTCTCTCAATGGAGAAATTAGAAAATATTAGCCTAAGCCTCATTGACTAAAATGCCGTAATTCGTGGGACTTGGCTAAAGGCTGAATGCCTTGATTAATAGAAAGAAAGCCTTCTGTGGTGAATCGAAATTCGTGAAGGGCAGAGATTCTGATAAGGACAAAGGTACGTATTTTGCATTTAACGCATAAATTATACCGGCAATAATCTTGTTACCCACTCAGGATTTAACTAAAACTTATTAATTAAAACATTTCTTTAATGTTTGAACTTATAATTAACAACACCAAACTGTAATAGAGCTTTGAAGATTGTATGAAGAATGAAAACGAGGAAATAAACAGAGCTGATAATTCCATAAAAAATAGCGACTCTCAGGATAAAAAAACTATAAGGTTTATAGTGATTATATCTCTCGGACTAATTGCTGGATTATGGCTGTGGAAGTCGTATCAAATAAATAATATCAGTGAGAAAGCACTCTCCCGGGAAACTCAGCTAACTCATTCCGCCCAAAAGCAACTATTCAATAGTCATGAAGAACATTTAAAATTGCTGGTAAAGCCAATGATCTGGGCACTTCGATCTCAAATGATTCAGGGCAATATCGAACAGGTCAATATGTACCTAAATGATATGGTAAAAGAAAAAAATTTCCAGCGCATTGCGGTAGCTGACAATAAAGGGATAATCATTTCATCTACTAATAAAAAAGATGAGGGAAGTCCGATCTCGGTTTTTGCGAGTGTAGCCTCTCTCCCCTCAAATGAAACAATGTCACAAAATATTGGCGACAGTATTATAATAATTACAAGTCCGGTTATGGGCTTCAATTCCAGACTGGGCACCGTGGCTATTCGCTTCGCTGTACCGCCAGCCAAGTTTTAAATTGGTTAAGTATCGTAGTTTATGAGAAGGTTTTCAGGCCTGGAATGGCCCACCCGACAAATAAAATTTTGTTTTTAGCAAATAAGTTATGAGAGAATTCAAATATCAGTTAATAAATGATCCCCGATTATTCGAGGTATCGAGGGATATAAATGGCGATGATGAATTATATTCAATATTCGACGTTCGGCTGAACGACAGCCACTACGAATATTTGTACAGAAATAACGCAAATGGCGAGTATTCCACGACCCCTAAATCCCTCTTTAGTTCACTGGAAATAGATCAATTTAAAGCAGCTATTGAAAAGGAATTGAATACGGAAGCCTAATGAAAAAAAATGTATTTTGCCGCCCATGAGATTCCAGAGATTACTAACCCTGATACTTTTTTTATTTTTTACAGCATGCGGTAAAAGCGCTGAAGAACGTAAGCTTGAGCAAATGGCTGTGGATCTCGAATCCCGCGAAAAGTTACTACTGGCCCGCGAACAGCAAGTTGATCTGAAGGAACTTGAGCTTGCAAAGCTACAGCAGCAAATTGATAGCATACGGGGTAAATCAGATACCATCGGAACCTACAATCCGGAACTCGTGGGCACATGGCAGGTCACCATGAATTGCATTGAAACAACGTGCGAGGGATCCGCTGTAGGCGACACAAAAACAGAACAATGGATCATCTCCTACCAAAACAACAAGGTAATTGCCCGTGCTCAGGCGAATGCCAACGTTATACGTGTGTATAACGGATTATATAAAGAAAACGCACTTCAACTTGCAGCTCTGGAAACTCCCGATCAGGAAACTCATATGGATGTGCTCCTTACACCGCATGCTACCACAAAAGGATTAATGGAAGGTCAGCGCATTATTAACAGGCTTGGAATTTGTCGCACCGTTTATACACTAAAAGCAGAAAAACAATAATCTCCTGTAGCTATGATATTACTCTCTGCATTAGACTTTTCACTGCCTTTAAAAAATCCGGTCATTATATTTTCACTGGTTCTGTTCATTATACTTTTTGCACCAATATTATTCAACAGGATCAAGGTGCCGCATATTATCGGGCTTATCATTTCAGGTATAATTATAGGGCCTTACGGGTTTAATCTGCTTCTCAGGGATAATAGTATCGTGTTATTTGGCACTGTGGGACTTTTGTATATCATGTTTACCGCAGGCCTTGAGATTGAAATGGAGGAGTTTAAGAAAACTAAATTCCAAAGCCTCGTGTTCGGACTGGTCACATTTCTGCTGCCTATGATCCTCGGCACTCTTGCAGCAGTTTATCTTCTAAACTTTGACATGATGCAGGGGATATTACTGGGAGGTATGTTATCAACCCATACCCTTCTGGCCTACCCCATTGTGAGTAAATATGGAATTGCCGGCATACGGGCCGTTACATTAACTATCGGAGGAACTATCGTTACCGATGTGCTTTCGCTTCTGGCTCTCGCCTTTGTAACCGGCATGACAAAGGGCGATATCGGACCTGAATTTTGGCTTAGAATTGTCGTCGGCTCGATCCTGCTCGGGGCTATAATTTTTTACGTATTTCCCCTTATAGCCAGTTGGTTTTTCAAAAAGTTCGCCGATCACATTTCGCAGTACATTTTTGTTTTGGCAATGGTCTTCCTGGGATCCTTCCTGGCAGAAGTTGCCGGGTTGGAAGCAATAATTGGTGCTTTTCTTTCAGGACTGGCATTAAACCGGTTCATCCCTCACGTTTCGGCGCTGATGAACAGGATTGATTTCGTTGGCAACGCATTCTTTATTCCATTCTTCCTCATTAGCGTGGGCATGCTGGTTGACGTCAGCGTACTTTTTAACGGCTGGGGCGCTGTTCGCGTAGCCGCCGTAATGATCATAGTAGCCGTTTTATCCAAATATCTTGCTGCCCTTTTCACACAAAAAACTTTCAGGCTGTCGTCTGACGACAGACGTCTCATATTTGGGCTGAGTACCGCAAGGGTTGGCGCGACATTGGCCATCGTACTTGTTGGCTATAATATCATTATTGCTGAAACTGCTGCGGGCGAGCCTATCAGGTTATTAAGCGAGGATGTCTTAAATGGCACCATCCTGATGATACTTGTTACGTGTACCATCAGTTCCTTCGCTGTGGAAAAAGCAGCACAAATAATAGCACATAAAAATGATAATGGGCAAGTTCACAAAGAGAGCAAAGAGAAAATACTGATTTCACTGGCTTATCCGGAAACCGTGGTCGAACTGGTAGATCTCGGCCTTATGCTTAAGCCACGTAAAAGCGATATTCCGGTTTATGCTTTACATGTAACAGACGACCAGCAAGCGAACGGAGCGACACCTCCACAAGGCAAAAAGATCATTGAAAAAGCTGTTAAACATGCTGCTGCGACAGAAGATATTTTATTCCCTATAACACGCCATGATATAAATATCAGCCACGGTATCATCTATTCAATAAAAGAACATGAAATAACAGATATCATTATCGGACTTCACATTAACAGTCACGACGATTTTTTTGGCCCAACTGCCCAGGCTATTTTTACCCGCATAACCGACACGATCTACATGTACAAGCCGATCCAGCCTTTCAACACTCTAAAACGGATGGTGGTTGCGGTTCCTCCCAAGGCCGAGCTAGAGCCCGGCTTTAGACATTGGCTGTCAAAATTAACTAACCTGGCAAAAGAAGCCGGAATGTCTGTTACCTTTTACGCCAGCAGGAGTACGATCCGTGAACTTGAAGTACAAACAAATGGGAGCTCTGTTAAGATTACCTTTAATGAATTTAACAATTGGGATGATTTCCTGATGTTCAAAGGTGAATTACAAACCAACGATTTCTTTATAGTAATAACTTCCAGAGAAGGAAATATATCTTACGGTGAGTATCTTGAGAAACTTCCTTACTACATGAAAACTTATTTCCAAAACAATAGTTTTATCATTCTATACCCTAAACAGCTGGAGCAAGGGTTCAATATGGCGAACATTCAGCAGGGAGATCACTCACTGCTCGAAACCCTGAGCGGCAACACAATGAGCAAAGTTGGGAGTTCACTCAAAAGCATTTTTAAAAAACGTACTTCCTGAATAGCGATTATGCATTTGATTACCCGGTGGGAAGGCCAGCGTCATTAATCTTGCTTCAGCAAGCTCCTTATATTGGCTAATTCTCCAAACAGTACAAGAACATCACCTTCATGTAGCAAAGTAGAAGCAGTGGCGATCCCGGTAGCTTCTTTTTTTAAATTTTCCCCTGATTTTGAAATTTGTTCCCTTATCAGAGTTAAAACAAGCACTTTGTAGGAGTTAATAAAATCGGCTTCCCCGATAGTCATTCCTGCATACTTTTTAGGCACTAATCCTTCTACAATACTGTATTTATCAGATATTTTAAATGAATCGATCACTTCTTCAAGGTCGAGCCTCATTGCCAGGCGCTCAGCTGATTCTTCTTCAGGGAGCACATACTCCTCAATTGACATGGCCAATAGTACAGTCTTCTGTAGATCGGAAATTATCCGGCCGATGATACGTTTAACCTTGAGCTGCTTTAATAAAGCTGTTGTTAGTAATGATGCTGCTCCGTCTTCGCCTATCGCTACAATTACCGCGTTAGCATCTTTTAAGGGCAGGGAGCTTACCGCATCTTCATTGGTAGCATCAAGACATACCGTATGGGTGATCACGTTTTTTACCCGTTCCACTTTAGCCATGTTGTTATCAACACCAATAACTTCATGCCCCATTTCGGTCAGCCGCACAGCTAAGGCGCTTCCGAAGTTGCCGAGTCCGATAACTATAAACTTCATAATTTATTTGTCTGTTAATCTAAAGCAACTAAAATATCACGTTCTCTTTTGGATACTCATAGTGGCGAACCATAACACTGTTTACCAGGGCCACCAGCAACGTAATTGTACCAACCCTGCCAAGAAACATCGTGAACAGAATAATTATTTTTCCACCAGTGCTCAACACACTCGTTATTCCTAAGCTTAAACCCACCGTGCTATAGGCAGAAACACTTTCAAAAGCCAAGGCTTTTAGTCCTTTTTCCCCGTCTGTTATCGACAATATAAAAATTGAAACACCCAGCCAGAGAATGGAAAGGCTTATGATTGCAAACGCCTTTTTTAGCGATTCACTGGAAATTTGACGGTTAAATACATAGATCCTGCTGAAGCTTCTGGCTGAATTTACAATATTTAAAGCAGCAACAGCAAATGTAGTTGTACGTACACCGCCTCCTGTTGATCCCGGTGATGCCCCAATCCACATCAGCACCATCATAATTGTTATTGATGGAAAAGCTAAACTGTTTAAATCAACAGTGTTGAACCCCGCTGTTCTAGGCGTCGCGCTGGTAAAAAAAGCAGTCACGATTTTGCCGAAAAGTGTAGGATGAGCCGCCAGAGTGTGATCATATTCCAGGATGAAGAACGCAACAAACCCAAACACCAACAATGCAAAGGTGGTATAGGCGATCAATCTCGAATTAAAAGTCATAACCCATGCCTTATATTTAATTTTCCTCTTGAAACGTATTAGGTTATAGATCAATACAGCCCAGCGAGAGATAAATACTTGAACATTCAAAATGATGGTGAAGCCAAGTCCCCCGAGAATGAGCAAAGTCGCAATAATTAGGTGCAACGGATAATTATAGCGGAAGTTTTCGTCATAAAAGCCCAGCGGTAGCGTAGAAAAACCGGCATTACAGAATGCCGAGACAGAATGAAATATGGAAAAAAAGAGTTTATCAGTGAAACCACCAAATTGATTGTCATCGAGGACAGAAAATATCAGTGCTACACCGGCCAACTCGAAAGCAAGCGTTAGAATTACGATTTTGATCAAAGCCTTGATAACAGAGCCCAATTTATTATGATTTAGTAACTGGGAAAACATGATCTGATCTTTATATGATGACTTGCCCGATATCAGGTAACCCAAAAAAGTGGTGAAAGTCATAATACCCAGCCCACCAAGCTGTATCAATACCAGAATAACATTCAGACCAAAGAGGCTAAGTTTAGCATTCAGGTCAAATACTGCCAATCCGGTTACACACACCGCGCTAGCTGACATAAATAACGCATCTACAAAATTAACTTGTGATGATTTGGATGCAGCAGGCAGCATCAATAATCCGGCACCAACTATAATGAGAAATAGAAAACTCAGAATGAAGATTAAACTAGGATTCAAATATTTCATTAAGCAATGAATAAAAGTACTTCGACGTGTAAACTTAGCTATTATGGGCCCCTAATCCCGCCATTTACCTATTTGCAACTAGTATCAATTCCGGTTATCCTTAAAATCCTGGATTGTTTTATTAAGCGCCCTGATTTCAAACCTGAGTTTCTCTACTTCCTCCGAATTAATCGAGGATTCCCCTCTCACTTTTGCGTCACTTCCTATAAAAAAAGACGCCAGGGTTGCAGTGATGTATCCGAAAACCGCAAATCCATAGAGGGAGATGAGGGTGGTTAAAATTCTTCCCTCTATTGATTTGGGCCAGAAATCCGTACCTACAGTTATCACAAGCATGGTTGTCCACCACAGTGCAACCCCATACGATTCAAAATTACCTGTTTCAAAAGCGAACATACCGGCAGCACCAGCCAAAATTACCGCGAGCGTTAGTGCCATCACATACCCAAAACCCCGGCGGCCCATTGTTGCATTTAAGCTTTTCATACCACGATTAACACTGGCCACAACTTTTATCAGTCGCGTGCCTCTGAAAACCCGGAGCAGGCGGATAAACCGGAAAATCCGGAACAGCCGCAGTGCTGGGATTATCAGAGAAACAATTGTCAGGATATTCTTCTTCAAAAAGAGCCATTTTTCTGATGCTATCACTAGCTTGAGGATAAAATCGCAGATAAAAACAATCCAGATGACGGTACTGATGAGCTCCATCGTCTTATCGAAGCCGTTAATAAGCTCAACGATCAACAATACAAGCCAGATGAACCCCAGAATGATCATCGGACCTTCAAGCTTTTTTTCCAGTTTGATAACCAGCCGATTTCGACTTGATGAAAAATTATTGCTCTCGTCCATTTTGCGTTTATTGGTTAACAAAAAAGTCGTCAAACAGTTCCCGAAACAAGGATATTATAAGCTGCTATCAGATTGATCGAACACAAAAACTATCACCAGGCATAATAAAATTTAATTGTAGATATCATCTGTAATCAACTGCCATGAAAAAACTTGCAACCTCATTATTCGCTCTTCTAACAGTGTTTTCAGTTTACGGCCTGCAGATCGGCGGCCAGTCGAACTGCGTGTTGAAAGTTGGAGCAAGCCAGCTGCGGGTGGTCTTTCATATCGCTCACTCTGACAATGGCTATAATTCTACTATGGATAGTCCCGACCAGGAAGCCAAAGGTATCCCGGTTAGCAATACAACTTTTTCCGATGAGAAGTTAGCACTGGAAATTGCAGAGGCGGGCATCCAGTATACTTGACTGTTAAAACAAGATTCGTTAACCGGGACTTTCAAATAAGGCGGACAGGAATTCCCGCTTGATTTATGGTGTGGTTCAACGCAACCGATCAAAAAACCACAGGGAAATACTAAACTCTCTTATAAAAAACCCGTAAAAGCGTATATCCAGTAACTCCCGCAATTACTGACGCAACCAGGATTGAAAACTTTGCTTCTGTTTGAAGCTCTGGTTGGCTATATGACAGCATTGCCATAAATATCGACATCGTAAATCCTATGCCAGCTATTACACCGAGAGCCGCAATTTGGATCCACTTGGTTTTTTTGGGAAGCGCACTCAAACCGGTTTTAACTGACACCCACGACATGATCACAATACCAATCGGCTTTCCGAGTAGGAGACCGAAAATTATCCCCATTCCCATATTACTGTATAAACCATCGATCATCCCTTCTTCGAAACGGATATTCGTATTGGCCAGGGCAAAGAGCGGCATAATGATAAAGTTAACAGGCCGTGTTAGAACATGCTCTAATTTTTCAAGCGGGGATTCAGTCTGATCCGGTGTAGTAGGTATCGTAAGTGCAGTAAGTACACCTGCGATAGTGGCATGGATACCGGAATGATGGATAAAATACCACATGAATAATCCGGGAATGAGATAGAACCCATAACCCATCACCTTCATTCGGTTTAGTACTATCAGGTAAATAAATACACCACCACCGTATGCCAGATAATCCAGATGAATTTCTGACGAATAAAATATTGCTATAACCAGAATAGCCCCTAAGTCATCAACTATTGCCAGCGCTGTTAAAAAGATCTTCAGTGCAAGTGGTACCCTGTCGCCCAGCAACGATAAAATAGCAATTGCAAACGCGATATCAGTCGCCATCGGTATTCCCCAACCTCCGGAGGTAGGCGTATTGTTATTGAACAACCCAAATATCAGTGCCGGTACAAGCATCCCTCCAACAGCTGCAAAAACCGGAAGTGCAGCCTGTTTAGCAGAGGATAGCTCACCCTCCACCAGTTCTCTCTTTATCTCCAGGCCCACGAGCAGGAAAAAAATCGCCATCAGCCCGTCGTTTATCCATAATAATACAGGATACCTTAGATTTACAATCCCAAAATCACGGCCTAACTCCGCAGCGAGCAGATTCTCGAAACCCTCACCTGCCCCTGTATTTGCGATGATCAAACTAATTACAACACACACCAGCAGTATAATCCCGCCGGCTGATTTTGATGAAAAGAAGTCCTTGAACGGAGTAATATCAAGTTTAACCATAGGATGCATTCACAAACAGCAAAAATACAAATTTCTAATGCATCGACTGACGTTTGGTAAACCCCGGTATATTCAGCGACCTTTGGTAGTCCTCTCTCGCCCTATCTAACTTTCTAGGTTTCAGGCCAGGTGAACTTCGGATTGAAACATCTTTTCCTAAATGCAACAAACTGCCACATCAACGTGAAAATAAGGCAGATGCTAGAGAAAAGCTCCCCTATTTCCTCTTCATAACGGGTCTGGAACTCCAGCATTATGATAGCGGTAATTAAAAAGTTGATGCGCATAAATCCCGGAGGAACACCCAAAAGCCTTTTATCATTCAGTGTTGTTGTGCCACCTTTAACCCGCCTCCACAGGCTCGGGACTGTCCCCTACCTGCTTCGAGACTGCTTTGCCCCTGGTTCGGTTAGTCTTCGGAAAAAATAGCACCGTAGCGAAGGTTTTGCGAACAGCTAGCGAAGCGCTACCGAACACTTTCCGAACAACTACCGAACACCTACCGAACACTTACCGAAGCGCTACCGAACACCTACCGAAGAGTTTGCGAATCTGTCCCGGCGCTGTCTCGAAGCAATCCCGAAGCAAACCCGAAGCATACCCGAACACCAATTGGCCAAATATTCAATACCGCCCCGAAGGATCAAAAGCACTGTACCACCCTATCTCATTCAAATTTACAACCATCTTTTGCTCCTTCCCCCTCGAAATCCTACATTCGTGCCATGGATTCCATTATCTCTCTGCTTCATTCCTATCATACATTTAATAATAACGATATCAAGGATCGTTTCTTCAAACACAGCGACTTACTTAATGTCCTCGACAATTTAAAAACAAATCCATTGTTCGAGATCAGGGAAGTTGGAACATCTGTCGAAGGACGTTCACTGAACCTGATTAAATGCGGTGGTGGTACTGCAAAGGTTTTTTTGTGGAGCCAGATGCACGGAAATGAAGCTACAGCCACAATGGCTTTAATGGATCTCTTTAATTTCCTTGGAGATGATTGCCGGGACGATGTTAAAGACAGTATTCTGCAGAACTGTACCCTCTATTTCCTGCCGATGGTAAATCCTGACGGCGCCGAGGTTTTTAACCGACGTAATGCTCTGGAGATCGACATTAACAGGGATTTTCACAGTCAACAGTCTCCGGAGGGACGAATTTTGCGTCAGCTAAGGGATGAGATCCAACCTCATTTTGGCTTCAATTTACATGATCAGACCACCATGTGGTCTGCCGGACAGCTCGGTAACCCTGCTACTATTTCTCTTTTGGCACCGGCCTATGATGATGCTCTGAGTATTAACACGATCAGGCAAATCGCGATGCAAGTGATCGCAGAAATGAACGATACACTTCAGAAAGTCATTCCGGGACACGTTGGACGATTTGATGACGAATACGAAATGCGGGCTTTTGGAGATAATTTCCAGGCTGCTGGAACCAGCACCATTCTCATCGAAGCTGGTGGATATGCCGACGACCCCGAGAAACAGCATATCCGAAAACTTGTGTTTGTTGCTATGATGACCGGTCTTTTATCTATCGCTGAGCGTTCTTTTCTACGCAAAACGGTTAGCGACTATTTCACAATTCCGGACAATAAGCTGCACCATTTCCAGATCCTGCTCAGGAATTGTAAGCTACAGACCTCTCTGCCGGCAAAGCAGATTGAAACTGCAAACCAGAACTCTGAATATACTGTAGACATCGGTTTGATCGTCAAAGAAAAGATATCCGACGACCTGAAGTCGATGACCTACACCTACCTCATTGGTGATATTGGCGACCTCTCTAACCGCTTCGGCTACAAAGACATTGATTGCGAGTCATTCAAACTGATTCCAACAAATAAAATCATATTCGACGAACCTGCAGATCTGGTCTTAATGGATGGCTTGGAAGTGCTGCTCGCGATTGAGAATGGAGTTATAACAAATTCCACTGTTTAGTTGTAAGTATTAAGTTGTAAGTTATAAGTAAACTGACGGCGACGTAAGGGGAACTCAATAGTATACCAATAATTTACACTTAAAAACTCATAACTTAGAATATGTGCTAACTGCGACGTTTAACTTGCAACTTAGAACCTACAACTTATAATCTATAACTTACAACCATATGGCTCTTAACTACGTCTGGATAGGATTCTTTGTCATCGCTTTCATAGTTGCTCTTATCAAGCTTGTTGTGCTTGGTGATACTGCGATTTTTAATAATGTGGTCAACGGAATGTTCGACAGCGCCAAAACAGGTGCAGAGATCTCAATTGGTCTTATCGGAATCATGACGTTTTGGTTGGGCATCATGAAGATTGGCGAACGGGCAGGAATGATTTCTCTTTTTGCGAAAGGCCTGAGTCCATTCTTTAGCCGCTTATTTCCGGATGTTCCGAAAAGTCATCCGGCAAACGGTTCGATCATCATGAACTTTTCGGCCAACGCACTAGGCCTTGATAATGCGGCTACACCGGTCGGATTAAAGGCCATGCAGGAACTGCAGGAATTAAATCCAGTCAAGGATACAGCAAGTAATGCCATGATTATGTTCCTGGTATTGAATACCGCCGGGATTACTCTAATACCCACTTCGGTTATCGCGCTCAGGATGGCCAATGGTGCCGCAAATCCGGCAGATATCTTTATACCGTGTTTAATTGGAACATTTATTTCTTTCCTGTCGGGAATGATTGCAGTAGCCATTTATCAAAAAATAAACCTCCTGCAATTACCTATTCTGGCGTTCTTTTCATTTTTCGTCGCACTGATGCTTGGGCTGTACTTCTGGCTTGGTGCCCTTCCTCCGGATGAGATCGCGCTATATGCCGGCCTGCTGGGTGGAATCATCATATTTTCGGTGATCACGTTATTCATTGTCCATGGAGCCTTTCAGAAGATCAATGTTTACGAAGCTTTTATTGACGGCGCGAAAGAAGGTTTCACCACTTCAGTAATGATCATCCCATTTCTAATTGCCATCCTCGTTGCAATTAGTGCCTTCCGTACCACAGGCTGTATGGATTACGTCGTTAATGCCATAGGCTCGTTTGTTGCCCTCTTCGGACTGGATACTAACTTCGTTCCCGCTCTTCCGGTGGGGCTGATGAAAACCCTCAGCGGTGGCGGAGCCCGAGGATTAATGGTCGATGTAATGAAGACCTATGGCGCAGATTCTTTCCAGGGTCGACTAGCCTGTATCATCCAGGGTTCAACCGAAACTACTTTTTACATCCTGGCAGTTTATTTTGGATCCGTTGGCATCAAAAAACCAAGGTACGCACTCGTATGCGGACTGATCGCTGATTTCGTTGGGGTGATTGCAGCGATCTTGCTGGCATACATGTTCTTCGGATCAACGATTAAGTGATACGTTTTACGTTATACGTTGTACGTTTTCACACTTCCAATTAGCGATTTAGGCAGATTTTAGGACTCATGTGATTTTACGGGATTTGGTCAGGAAACAGTAATAAGAGGACCTTTTCTTTATTACTTCAATCCTGGGCCCATAAATCCATCGTACCCGTCAAGTAAAACCTACCATCTATCCGCCCAGAACGTATAACGTACAACGTAAAACGTACAACTCCCACTTTCGTCCCCCGAAATATTATAAACCATTAATCTCATAATATTCCTTTAACAACTTTTTGTTTAAATAGTAACATTTTGTTAACGCTTTGACAAACAAGCCTCGCGTACCTTCGTTATTATAAGACCTAATACCATAAACGATGGAAATGCACGCTGAAACAATGAACCGCTTTTGCAGCCAGTACAGGATTGTAAAGCATTATATTGAAGACCTACCTTCTCAGGCAATACACACCCGATTTATTCCAGATAAATGGTCAATTCACGAAACGATTGCATACCTGTGTCGGTACCAGTATGTTTTTATGGAGAGGTTGAAGACCATCACCAATGAAATAAATCCATTTTTCGTTGCATATAAACCGGAGAATGACGCGGAATATCAATTCACCGCTGCACGCACAACAGGAGCGCTACTTCACGAAATTTACCGCGTACGCGATGAAATCAAGCGGATGATAACCAACCTGAGCCCTGCTGAATACTCACGTGTTGGTACACATGCGGTTCTTGGCCGGATGAACATCTGCCAGTGGATGGAGTTTTTTCTGCTTCACGAATCGCAGCAGTTTTATAAGATCTTCAAACAAGCGGGCAATTTCTGGAGTAATGGAAGCGTACATCATGGAAATGTGATTAGTATGCCCATGGCGCAAGTTGATGAAATGGCTGGGTAAACCGCTAAGCTCGCCCTTCAAGTTTTATCATATTTGAATAGCCTCTTGCAAGAAGCCTGCTTTTACCTATGAGCCAAAGCTCGCATTGCAAATTGATTATCTGTCGTCCGCGTTTGATTACCGAAGTGCGTGCTTCTATTATATCACCGGCCTTTGCTGGTGCAAAGTAATCGATATTATTATTTATCGTAGTGTAATGGCTGCTGAATCCCATAGTAAAAACAGTAGCGCCAATAATATCATCCATAATGCCGGCTGTAACTCCTCCGTGAAGCAATTGCATCGGATTAGTCATTTCCTCGCGAATTGTAAACTCAAACGTCAACGCGCCATATTCCGCTGCCCGGATAATGGGATTCAGCCATCGCATAAATGGCGAAGGACTTTCATGAAATTGTCCTCCGATATATTCGCGCATCCGCTCCAGGCGCTCGTTCGTCTCAGTCATAACTTTGGTTTTTTTTGTCGTTCTTTGAACCTAAATTAACTATTTAGCATGGAATTGGAGCATTGCACCGGGACGACCTGCACATCGGTTGAAATTGGAAGAGATCATTACAGAACAGAGATTACAGCTGGAAATCATACCATTATAGCAGATGAACCACTTGATATTGGTGGAGAGGATAAAGGGGTTAACCCCAACGAACTGTTCCTGGCGAGTTTAGGCAGCTGTACTGTCATTACCCTTCGCATGTATGCCGATCGCAAAGAATGGCCGGTAGACAGCATTTTGGTCGACCTGAAAATGGATATCGTGAAGGGTAACGAAACCCAAACCACCTACATTAAGAAGCATATTACCATTCTTGGAGACATCAGCGAGGAGCAAAAGCAAAGGATGTTAAAAATTGCTGACAGTTGCCCCCTACACCGCATCATGACCAACCCGATTGTCATTAGCAGTAATCTGATCCCGGGAAAAGAATAGGCCATACCGATATAATTAGAGCTATTACTGATGTTTTTTCAGAATAATTTGCATTTCTCATTAATCCATCGTAATATTGCGATGTAATGGGACTAAGTAAGACAGAAATTTTTACGGATGAACAAAACAGGCTTGCAAGTTTGTTTAAAGCCCTCGCCCATCCCGCAAGGATTGCTATTCTCCAGCGTATAATCGAACTCAACACCTGCATATGCGGTGATCTTGTCACAGAACTCGGGTTAGCCCAGGCAACTATCTCACAACACTTGAAAGAACTTAAAAGCGCAGGTATAATTCAGGGCACTATCGACGGCGTAAGCATATGTTATTGCATTGATCCTAAAGCCTGGGAACTAATGGAGCGCCATTTTCAACAATTCACCAGCACCTACAAACCGACCGCTAACTGCTGTTAAAAAAAATTTGACTTAATCAAACGTAATATTACGATAATATGGAAACTACACAAACCTTAAACTGGCAGAACTTCAAAGAAGCCCTGCTTCAGCATCCTGATCTTAATCTTCAATTCCAATATGCGGAAGATAAATGGGTTGATGCATCATACCACATTACAGAGATTAAACAGGCACCAATCACGTCTGTTGATTGCGGCGGTGTACTCAATCAGTGGACGGAGATCATCGTGCAGCTCTGGGAGCCCGGTGAAAAGCAGCAGGAACGGGCCATGAAAGTAAGAAAAGCGCTATCTATAGTGGAAGTCGTAGAAAAGAAGCTTCGGCTTGAAGATCTGGCCGTTGTAAAGATTGAATTTGGAAATTCGCAATTTGACACCCGCCAAATGTATCCGGGTAACATTAAAATTGATGATGAAAATCTTATTGTCGATCTTCAACCTGATTTTACTCAATGCAAAGCCATCGGGCGTGGCGGAAGCTGCGGCACTGACGACAAAGGGGTCGAATGCTGTGAACCTGTTGCTAAAGAGAAAGTTGAAATGAAAAATCTCGCTTTAGCAACTGATTGCTGTACTCCGGGAGGTGGATGCTGTTAATAAGATAATATGGAAATAATTGAAATGACACCAGATCACTGGGAATCGGTTAGAGATATTTATCTGCAGGGTATCGCCACAAAAAATGCCACACTGCAAACAGGCGCTCCTTCATGGGAAGAATGGGACAGGGAACACCTGTCATCACTCCGTTTCGTTTCCCTTATTGATAATGTCGTTGCCGGTTGGGCAGCGCTTACACCAGTGTCCGGCAGGTGTGTATATGCAGGTGTAAATGAGGTAAGCGTGTATGTTCATGAAGACTATCGTGGGAAAGGTGTTGGTGCCCAATTGCTTGCCCAACTGATTAGCGATAGTGAAAAGCAAAACATCTGGACACTGCAGTCGGGAATATTTCCCGAAAACAAAGCCAGCATTGCCCTGCACGAGAAGAACGGATTTAGAACAGTTGGTTACCGGGAAAAGATTGGAAAAATGGAAGGCACCTGGAGAGATGTAGTGTTAATGGAGCGCAGAAGCAGCATTGCAGGACAAGAATAACGAATGATATGAAGAAAGTGTTAGTGCTATGCACCGGTAATAGCTGCCGCAGCCAGATTGCAGAAGGGTATTTAAGACATTTTTCCGCCGACAAAGCAGAAATTTTCAGTGCTGGCATAGAAACTCATGGGGTAAATCCCCGTGCCGTTCAGGTCATGGCTGAAGACCATCTGGACATATCGAAACATACATCCAACAACGTTGACGAATACAGCGATGTCTCTTTTGATTATGTGATCTCGGTATGCGACAATGCAAAAGAATCCTGCCCGGTCTTTCCTGCTACCGTTCAGCATTTCCACGAAAACTTCCCGGATCCGGCCAAAGCTAGTGGCACTGAGCAGGAAATAATGGATGAATTCAGGCGCGTGCGGGATATGATCAAGGTATATTCGGCCGACTTTGTTAAAGCAAACCTTGAAAATTAATCTCAAGGTGATATAGCAAAAAGTTGTAGCGGCACAGTTCTTGCAATAAAAGGATATTGACCCTACTCTCCTATGTAGCAAAGGCCTTTTGATTCAAGCTCAAAAGGCCTTTATACTTTTACCAATCCTATTTTTCTTCCTGCCCTTGCATACGATAGATATCGTATGCCACAACAGTATCCTATGAATCCTATAATCCTATGAATCTTATTGATCCTATTTATCCTACTATCCCTTGAATCTAGTTAAATAGAAGAAGTGCCACAATCAAAGTCACCACAACATTAAACCCCTGTGCGATCAGAAATGCATAAAACGGCTTTTTACTCTGTTTATTAAACAAATCAGCAAAATTTGTTTCAAGACCTATGCTGGTGAACGCCAGGGCAAACCATAAACCCTGTAAATTCTTCAGGCTTCCTTTTACAGCACTGATAGTCTCCGCGTCAAGTATGAAGGAAAAAACCAGCGAGGCGGCGATGAATCCCAGCACGAACTTCGGGAAGCGCTCCCATATTACGCCGATGGTCGGCTTTGAATCCGGGTCCTTAGAGTTTGGATGTTTTGTATAGGTCCAGAAGACTGATATGGCGAACGCCGCAATACCCAGTAGTACATTTTGGGAGAACTTCACAATTGTACTAATCTTCAGGGCCTCTTCTCCGACAAGAGATCCCGAAGCTACGACAGCCCCAGTGGTATCAATACTTCCTCCTAGCAAGGCACCGGTAACTGCCTGCGATAATCCAAAATAGTTTGCAAACATCGGCATAAAGATCATCATCGGAATAGCTGTGATCAGCACCATGGAGATGACGTAAGAAAGTTTTTTGGAATCCCCTTTTATTGCACCTGACGTTGCAATTGCCGCTGAAACACCGCATATAGATACGGCGCTGGAGATCATCATGGTCAACTCGTCATCAATCTTAAGCTTTTTACACAACCAGTATGCAAAATACCAAACCGATATCACAACTATAAGGGCCTGAATAAGTCCTAAGGACCCCGCCTTTAAAATATCTCCAAAGATGACACCAGTTCCGAGCAATACCAGGCCAATCTTTACAAACAGCTCAGTAGACAACGAAGATTTTAACCATTCAGGTAGTTTAAAGAAATTGCTGATTATCAGTCCAAGGCCAAGACTAAAAATAACTGCCTCCAAATTGATCGCTTTTACCTGGCTGTTTCCCGCGAGGATAAGTGCCAGAATCGTCATAAAATATACTACCGGAAAACCCAGCAAATAGCTCTTCAGGGATTTCCCCGTGAGCAGCGCGCCTATTACTGCGATAACCAGGACAAAAACAAACTGGATCAATATGATCCCGAGGTTAGCTGGCTCTAAAACTGTTTGGGTAAGCTCTGAAGCATTGCTCCAGCTAAAAGCAGGTACGGGTAATATCAAGCCCCCGATGGAAAGCGCTATAATCAAGGCCCCTAAAATTACTACTACCAAGTCCTCATGTAGGACAAGTTTTTTCTTTTCTGACATAATTAGAGTGAAGTGTTGATTTGAAATATATCTTTAAGTGTTTGTTTAGCAGCGTGATATCCACACATACCATGAACCCCGCCCCCCGGAGGTGTCGAAGAAGAACAGATGTAAATACCTTTGGAAGATGTGCGGTACGGTGATGGCCTGAGCGCCGGTCGTGTAAACAATTGAGCGAGATCGATAACACCCCCGTTAATGTCGCCGCCGATGTAATTTGGATTATAAGCTTCAACTTCTTTTGTATTCATCGTGTGTTTTGCCAGGATCAGATCCTTAAAACCGGGTGCGAATCGTTCAACCTGGTTTTCGATAGCAGCGGTCATATCGACTGTCGAACCGTTAGGGACATGGCAATAAGCCAATGCGGTATGCTTGCCTGCAGGAGCCCTGCTTGAATCAAACAGGCTTTGCTGGGCCAGCAAAACAAAAGGTTTTTCGACATGTTGTCCACGAGACGTACCAAGCTCATTTGAAGCAATTTCTTCGAGCGTGTTTCCAAGGTGCACGGTTCCGGCTTCTCTCGCTTCCGTTGATTTAAAAGGGATTGGCCCATCCAATGCCCAGTCTATCTTAAATACTCCCATCCCATAACGGTACCGTTCCAACTGCCATTTGTAAAGAGGCGAAAATCGCTCGCCGGCAATATCAAGGATCTGCTTTGGTGTAAGGTCGAACAGAATCGCTTTTGCTGTTGGTACATCGCTCATTGCGCGTACATGAACGCCGGTCTGGATTTTCCCGCCAAGGGACAAAAAATATCCAGCTAGCGCATTAGCGATCTGTATGGAGCCGCCGACAGGTGCCGGCCATCCTTTCAAATGCCCGGTAGCCAGCAATACCAATCCAATAGCAGACGTAGCGAGATTGGAAAGCGGTTGAATCGAATGCGCAGCCATCCCAGCCCATAATCCCCTCGCTTTTGCAGTTTTAAATTTATCCGCAAGTGATGTCGCTGATCGCAGCGCATTCAATCCAAAAGCCGCCATGTCTAACGGATGTTTTGGAAAATGAAGCGGTGCAAGCACATCGGGTGCCATGGCGGGCCAGCTTTTAACGAGGGGCGCCAATAAATCCGCATAAGCGCTTCCATCTTCACCCAGAGCAGCAGCCGTTTCGTCTACCGATCCTTGCAGCAATGCAGATGACCCATCATCAAAAGGGTGCGCTGCTGCAATTTTTGGATAAACGTATTTCAGCCCTTGCTGCTGTAGAGGGAGTTTATTAAAAAACGGAGATCCAGCTGCCAGAGGATGAATGGCAGAACAGACATCGTGAATAAATCCGGGAAGGGTAAGCTCAGCTGAACGCAATCCCCCGCCGACAGTATCTTTAGCCTCAAGGAGCAAGACGGAAAGTCCAGCTTCCTGAAGTACAATTGCTGCCGACAAGCCATTTGGCCCGGAACCTACAACTACTGCATCATATTCGTTATTCACAGGGAGCTTATTTAATTGCTGAATATCATTAAATAAGTTGAAAGTTGAATACTGAATTTTATAGGCTTAGAAAGCCCTGTTCATCCCGCTGTAACAACACACACTGGTTTACGTAAAAGAAATATTCCGCAATCACACGCAACAAATTGAAACTTATGGCTTAAATATTTGCAAATATGTGCGTGTTATTAATACATTTACTTATAAACCCGCAATTAAATTAAACGCTCATGTAATTTAAATATAAACCCTTTAACCCCTATCTATGAAAAAACTTCTACCCGCAATTCTTGTGTTACTTACAGCGCTTACAACTTTCGCGCAAACACCCCCTAAACGAGAGCTTAGGGGAGTCTGGATAAGTACCCATATCAGTCTCGACTGGCCGAACCGGACTCAGACCCCCACCCAGCAAAAAACTGCGCTTACGGGCATTTTGGATCATAACAAGGCCACTGGAATGAATGCTGCCTATTTTCAAGTGAGAAGTCAGTCAGATGCTATGTACCCAAGCGCTTTGGAGCCATGGTCTTATTACCTGACTAATCAACAAGGCAGAGCCCCATCCCCACTTTGGGATCCGCTCCAATTTGCAATTGATGAAACCAAAAAAAGAGGCATGGAATTCCATGCATGGATTAACCCTTATCGTGCAGTTGCAACCCTTGCGAATGCAAATATCCCTGCGCAATATGCACCAAACCATGTTTCAAAGACACACCCGGAATGGATGTTAACCGTCGGAACCGTGCAGATCCTAAATCCCGGACTGCCACAAGTTCGAGATCATGTGACAAATGTAATTGTCGATATTTTTAAAAGATATGATGTCGATGGTATCCACTTCGATGATTATTTCTATCCGAACGGTACTACTGGCGACGATGCAGCTTACAATGCTGATCCCAGAGGATTTCCGGCGACAACTGCCGGCCGTGCCGATTGGCGTCGTGACAACATAAATTTGTTGATCAAACGCGTTTCGGACAGTATTAATGTCCTTAAGCCCTGGGTCAAGTTTGGTGTGTCCCCTTCCGGGATTTACCGCAGCAGTACCGATCCTAATATTGGCTCACCAACATCTGCAGGTGCACTTCAGCATTACAGTGCCTTGTTTGCAGATAGCAAGAAATGGATTCAATCCGGATGGGTAGATTATCTTACCCCGCAAGTTTACTGGTATATAGGACAAACTGGCTCAGATTACAAGCTGCTCGTGCCTTGGTGGAATAATAACTCTTTCGGCAGGCATATTTATATCGGTATGGCCGATTATAAGGTAAACACTGCAGGCTGGCTAAGTCGTTCTGAAATACCGAATCAGGTGCGTTTGAACCGGAGCAACCCTAATGTGTTTGGCCAAACTCATTTCCGCCATGCTTTCCTTGTGGCAAACCCGCTTAATTACCGGGATTCATTAAAGCAGCATTTTTATAACAAACCTGCCCTCCTTCCTGCCATGACATGGAAAGACAGCGTTGCTCCAGCTGCCCCGGATTCCCTTGGCCTCGCTAGGACTTCCGGATCTATCGTTCTTTCATGGAACAAACCTGCTGCATCTCCGAACGAACTCGATAAAGCCAAACGATTTGCAATCTATCGGTCAACCAGTCCGGTAATTGATAAGGAAAATGCCAATAACCTTATCGGAATAACGAATCAGGATGAAGATACCTTTACGGATAACTCTGTGGTCGCCGACAGCATTTATTACTATGCTGTAACGTCATTGGACAGACTGTATAACGAAAGTGCAGGATCAAACATTGCCAGCAACGATACAATTAAACCAGTAGTTGTAGTTCAAAACATTACACGCGACCTTGTGAACGGAAATGTTTCAATAAGCGTGTCAGACATAGACAATGGTTCTTCAGATAATTGGGGAATTGCGTCCATGCAGCTGAGTAAATCAACTTTCGACTGCACTAACATCGGACCCAATACAGTGACCTTGACAGTCATCGACAAGGCCGGCAATATCGATTCAGCCACTGCCATTGTCACCATTAACGGCCGTATCCCTCAACCTGCTATTGCTGTGAGCAGAACCAACACTACCAACACAGGACTACCGGCCAATACAATCGCTTTAGGATATGGTGCACAAACACTCCAGCTAACTGCGTCAGACAGTACCGCGACAAGCGGCACAACTTATTCCTGGAGTCCGGCAACGGGTCTGAGCAGTACAACTGGCTCAACGGTAACCTTCACTCCTTCTCAGGCAGGTACTTATACCTTCCTTGTGGAAGCGAGAAGTGAATTCGGATGTATAGCAGTAAAATCAGTTATCATAGAGGTGATTGATGTACGTTGTGGTGATAAAGTATTGGTTTACAAAACAGCCGGGAACAGCGGGAAATGCGTTCAGCTTTGCGTTTCCGCAAATGCCGT
This sequence comes from Daejeonella lutea, assembly GCF_900168015.1. GTDB lineage: Bacteria > Bacteroidota > Bacteroidia > Sphingobacteriales > Sphingobacteriaceae > Daejeonella > Daejeonella lutea. The sequence continues at coordinate 1,035,241 of NZ_FUYR01000001.1, forward strand.
ACCTGCCCATCTTGCAAATGGATCGTCTCTGGGCAAATGTGCCGAAGGAACTACAATCATTGATTCCGTTGAAGACTATGTCGCTGACAACAACGAGGTATCTGTCATTAAAGGGTATCCAAATCCGTTCACTTCACAGTTTACTCTCACGTTCAAGTTGGAAAAGAAACAAAACAATGTAACGCTTGATATCTTTGATCTGGCAGGCAACCGGCTTAAACGAGTTTACGCTGGCAATGTTAACGAGGGACAAGAATATTCCTTCCCGATAGATGCCTCAGGCTTCCAGGGTAAGTTTTTCAATGCCCGCCTTACGGCACCAGGAAAGGTATATAACTTCAGACTGGTAAAAGATTAATTGTATAAAGATCGACAAAAGCCTCCCGAGAACCCGGGAGGCTTTTTTTATTCCTGTAATTTACCAGATCACCCTGCCTGGCGTTAGTTAGGGTCTGAGTTAAAAATGTTAATTTAGTCCACATATCTTAATCAAATGAACAAACAGATCGACGTAGTAAGAAAAACCAGGAGAGCGATCCTGAACCTGATAAGCGACATGAGTACTGAAGAATTAAATCAGGTACCCGCTGGATTTAATAACAATATCATCTGGAATATAGCTCATCTGGTTGCTGCACAGGATAATATCTTCTACGTTAAATCCGGACATCCATTAAAAAACATCAGTCAGGAGTACTTCGATGCGTACAAACCAGGTTCAAAACCTGAGGGATCAGTTTCGTCGAATGAGATTGAGCGAATTAAGGCTTTGCTTTTCTCCAGTCTGGATCATCTCGAAAGTGATTTTGACCAGAACCTCTTCAGCAACTACCCTGCATGGACAACCCGTTACGGTGTCGATATAGAAAGCGCAAATGATGGCCTCATTCTTCTTCCCTTTCACGAAGGTTTACATTTTGGATACATGATGGCGCAGAAGAGAGTTATCAGAGGTCAGAAGCAGGAGATCTGAAGTCGGAAGTCAGAAGTCGGAGGTCTGAAGTCGGAGACTAAATGCTGAAATAGAGGTTTGCGGCGGTTGGCTTGCTTTATCTGAATGCTCGTAACTTGATAGCTCGTTTCCTCAGACCTCAGACCTTATACCTCAGAGATCAACTCCCCAATCACTACTTTTTTCTTAGCAAACACGATCCCAAGCATCATGATTACGCCTGATGCTAAAATTATAAAGGACAATACCCCTTCGTTAAACTTGCTGCTCACCAGATGCTGTGGAATGGAGTAGAACAAAATAATGGTTATTAGTCCTCTGGGCGCTATAAATAGCTCTGGGAAAAAATTGGTTTGCGAAATGTAACGGAGGAAAACATAGCGGATAAGCATAAGCTACTTCAGGTTGAGACGAGTCGGCATAGCATCCAGCGGATAGTACTTGTGAGTTACAGCGGTACCGTTTACATCTACGATCCTAAATCCAGAGCTATCCGATCCTAATGGCCGCCCAACAGGGCCTGTAGTGATCATTTCGATGTTGCCTGCACGGCCACCAGCATTGCGGTGATAATGCCCTGCGAAGATCTGTCTTACCTTATATTTCTCAAATAGTTCCAGGTACATCTTTCTTCTTTCAATATCAATATTGAAATATTCATTGGGCTCGTCAGCACTGTTAAGGAAGAATGGATGATGCATGAAGATCATGATGTTCCTGCTTCCTGAATTCTTGCCATCCTCCAGGGCAGTCCTTACCCAGGCTTCCTGCTCTGTGGCCTCTGCAGGTGCCTTTGACGGATCTTTAATAAGTGAAGAATTAAGGACGATTCCGAATATATTTCCTGATCTGAAGGTATAACGATCCGGGCCAAAGTGTTCCTGATAGAACCTTACAGATGCTGGTGTGGGGATGTTCTCCACGTCATGATTACCTGACACATTATAGATCTTAATTGCAGGATCGAGCGTTGCTGCGATTCGCTTATATTCATTAATCTGGGCCAGATCCCCTGGTTTGTTTACCAGGTCGCCGCAAACAATGATAAAAGCTGGTTTCAAGCGATTGGTCTCAGCAATCGCCTTCTCGAAATTCCGGGTTTCCCTGCTGAATTCCTTATTTTCATTAAAGAATCCAAACTGCGTATCTGCCATCTGGAAGAAGGTAAATTTCTCAGTATACTTAATTGATGCACAACTCGCAGCTAACAAGGTAAATGCGGTAATCAGGAGGCTTTTATGTATTGTTTTCAACATCGGGATCTATATTTATAACCGTGAATTTAAGGAAATAATTATCGTGTATGTCGGTTCGGACTAAACATATTTATTTAGTTTTGGATAAAACTCAGCCATGCAATTCAGGAATGCCTATATAGCGGTAACACTTCTTTTAGCAATAATTCTAACGGCGTTTGTCGCAGAAAATACTATTCATGAGACTAACCCTAGAGCTCGTAAAATCAGGAAAGAGCAGAAAGACAAACCAATTAAGATCTGTGTGATAAGCGATCTGAACGCCAGTTATGGTTCAACTCAATATCCTTATGAAGTGTCCCAGGTAATACAACGGATGGGTGAGATCGATCCGGATATAATACTGTGTTCCGGAGATATGGTTGCCGGACAAAAAGCGAGCCTCACTGAACAGAATATAACGGATATGTGGGCCAGTTTTAAAACTACAGTATTGAATCCGATAAATCGCCTTGGTATCCCTTTTGGTTTTACTGTTGGCAACCATGATGCCTCGCCTTCCTTTTCAAAAGATAGGGCTATCTCTAAAGACTTTTGGAAAGAAAACGTTAAAAATACTAATCTCACTTTTGTTGATTCCACCAACTACCCTTTCTACTACAGTTACATAAAGAATAATGTATTTATTATGAGCTGGGATGCCGCTGGTGCAGAAATAAAGCCGGAAGTCTACCGTTGGATGAAAGCCCAAATGGAGGGTAAAATAGCCAGGAATGCCCGGCTGAAAATACTGATAGGCCACCTGCCTTTGTACGCCATAGTTGACAGCAAAAACAAACCCGGGGAAGTGAATTCAGATCCTGCAGCGGCCCTGGAGTTTTTCAAAACATACGGACTGGATTTATACATAAGTGGTCATCAGCATGCTTATTACCCTTCGAAAAAAGGTGAAATACGATTTCTTAATATGGGAGCTATTGGCGATGGACCAAGAAAATTGATCGGTAACACAGCGGAAGCCGCTAAATCTTACACAATTATCGACATCCCAGTGAAAAATGCCAGAAATTTCACTTACCAAACATACACGCCTGATAATGTGAAAATAGAACTCTCCAGCCTTCCTGATTCAATAATAGGATTTAACGGCACGTCTCGTAAAGATCATTAATGCGGTTTCACGCAAGACAAAAGTTATTGTTGAATAAGTTCAAAAATTGAACGGGTATCTGAGCGTAACAAAAGCCCTCAGAATACGTTAATATCCAAATGCAGATTGACTAAATTTGCACGATATAATTAGAAGATGCAAGAAGTATATATAGTATCCGCTGTCCGCACACCGATAGGAAGTTTTGGGGGCAGTTTATCATCTTTATCAGCAAGTCAGCTAGGAGCAATTGCAATTAAGGCGGCTGTTGAACGGGCAGGAATAGATTCTGGTCAGGTACAGGAAGTTATCATGGGCAACGTATTGTCTGCAAATTTGGGCCAGGCTCCAGCCACACAAGCTGCAAAGTTTGCCGGTTTGCCCGACATTCCCGCAACTGCAGTGAATAAAGTTTGTGCTTCCGGAACCAAAGCGCTAATGTTCGCTGCTCAAAGCATCGCCCTGGGCGAAAAAGATATTATAGTTGCGGGCGGAATGGAAAGCATGAGCAATGTTCCCTACTACCTCGACAAAGCGCGGAATGGCTATCGCCTTGGCGATGGTAAGATCACCGACGGCCTTGTAAAAGACGGCTTGTGGGATGTATATAACGATTACCATATGGGTTCGGCTGCAGAGCTATGTGCAACTGATTGTAAGATCAGCCGTGAGGATCAGGATGCTTATGCGATTGAATCTTACAGGAGATCACAAAAAGCTCAGGCTGAGGGCAAATTCAACAGCGAAATTGTGCCGGTAGAGATAAAAGATAAAAAAGGCGACATCACTTCGGTTACCATGGATGAAGAAGTTCAGGCTGTTAAGTTCGAGAAAATACCATCCCTAAAACCTGTGTTCAAAAAGGACGGAACTGTAACTGCCGCTAATGCATCGACCTTAAACGATGGTGCTGCCGCACTCGTGCTGATGAGCAAAAAGAAAGCAGATGAGCTGGGAATTAAGCCGCTGGCACGAATTGTATCTTACGCGGACACGCAGCAGGCGCCTGAATGGTTTACTACCTCTCCGTCAAAGGCTATACCAGCGGCCCTGGAGCGTGCCGGCATTGCTGCTGATAAAGTTGACTACTACGAGATCAATGAAGCGTTTTCTGTGGTGTCCTTAGCGAACAATCGACTTTTAGAGCTTGATTCTGCAAAAGTGAATGTAAACGGTGGAGCAGTTTCTATGGGCCACCCGCTGGGTGCATCCGGAGCGAGAATTATCGTTACCCTCATAAACGTGCTTCAGCAAAATGGAGGTAAAATTGGCGTAGCAGGTATCTGCAACGGCGGTGGTGGTGCAAGTGCCATGGTGATAGAAAATCTGTCTAATTGAAATGATAAGATCAGTAATAATCGTAAGTCTTTTGATGCTGCTTGGATTCAAAGTCCATGCACAGCATTCAGCAAGCAGTAGTAACCTGAAGTTAAAGGCGTACCAGGATACCCTGAAAGACTTAAGTTTTAAGATGATAAACGACAGTTTGGAGCCACAACGATATAATGCCAGCTATAAGTTCATTAGAACATTGGTAAGCGCCTTGAAAACCCCGTATTCCTTCAACTTTGCATTTGATTCCCTGAAGACAATTTCAATACAACCCTCTTCTGATAAACGTTTCAGGATCTTCAGCTGGCACGTAATGAATGCCGACGGCAGTTACAGATATTACGGGACTGTCCAAATGAATAACCCGGATGGTAAGCTTCAAATGTTTCCGCTGGTTGATTATACTTCAGAATTTAAAAAGCCTGCCGATAGTGTCACGACTAACGATAAATGGTACGGCGCTCAGTATTATCGCATTATATCTGTAATAAACAACGTCAAAACCCCGTACTACATCCTGCTGGGTTGGAAAGGAAACAATGTAAAATCTACAAAAAAGGTAATTGATGTGATCCATTTCAAAGATAACAAGGCCTACTTCGGAATGCCTGTGTTTGATGGAGATAAAGACAACCCAACTCAAAAGCGTGCTATTTTTGAATATGATCGTAAGGCTTCTATGGTTTTAAACTACGACCCAAAAACTACCACCATCATATTTGATCACCTTGCCCCGCCTGATGATAAACTTAAAGGAAGGTTTGAGCTTTACGGCCCCGACTTTTCTTATGATGGCTATCGACTTGCTAACGGCCGCTGGAAGCTGGTTGAGGATATTGAGGTAAAAAATCAACCAACGGATCAGGATGAGAACTTTAATGATCCGAAGAAGATGAAATGAGTGGACGGTGGACCGTTGACAGTTGACAGTTGACAGTTGACAGTTGGGCATAGCGAACAAAGGCTCTAAATTAATTCCCCGTTCGCAATACTGTGATTCATTTACAGCGTTTACATCACTTTCAAATTTCCACTCGTCCGTTGTTCGCTTACAGCGTTTGCATCACTTTCAACTTTCAACTTTCAACTTTCAACTTTCCACTTTCATCTTTCACCTTTCAACTCACCCATTGTTCATTTACAGCGTTTCCAAAACTTTCAACCGTCAACTTTCAACTTTCAACTGTCAACTGTCAACCCGTCTAAGGTGCTACCGCCTGCATCAACAACCCACAAATATAAGCTCCATAAGTCCCCACCACGTACCCAAACACAGCCAACAACACTCCTACAGGAGCCAGTGACGGGTGAAATGCGCTCGCTACAACTGGTGCCGAAGCTGGCCCGCCAATATTAGACATACTGCTTACCGCAAGGAAAAAGAATGGAGTTTTAGTCAATTTGGCTACAATGATTACGATAATCGCATGAATCAACATCCACACTACACCAACAAGTAATATCCCGGGATTGGAGAAAATAGCGATAATGTTCATTTGCATACCAATGGTGGTAATGAGCACATAAAGCAATACACTTCCAAGCCGTGAGGCGCCAGCAGCTTCCAGATTCCTGACTTTTGTAAACGAAAGTAACATCCCTATAGTTGTTGCAATAATTACGATCCAGAAAAAGCCTGATGTAAGACTGAATTTACTCAAATAGGGTGCATTTGCCGTTACCCAGGGCGCAATATTGTCGGCCCCAAAATGAGCAAGCCCCGTGACACCAAATGCCACAGCAAGGATCAACACAATATCTGAAGTTGAAGGGATTCGCATAGTCGAAAGCTGATATGCCTCTATCTTTTCTTTAATCTCCGTCACGGAACTATCATCTGCTTTTAACCACTTGTTTATTCTGACCGTTTGAGTTGCACCATATAATAAAAGTGCCATCCAGGTATAAGAAATTACCACATCAAGGGTAACCATAGCTGAGAACAGGTCAGCACTCGGCTTGAATATCTCAAACATAGCCGCCTGGTTTGCCGCTCCACCTATCCAGGTGCCAGCTACGGTCGCTAATCCACGCCAAACGGCATCCGGTCCTACCCCGCCAACTATATCGGGAGCAAAAATTGAGATCAGAAGAACAGCGATAGGCCCGCCCAATAAAATACTGATTGTAGACGTTAAAAACATAAGGCCGGCCTTTTTACGTAATTTCCATATCTCCTTTAAGTCAAGGCTTAGTGTAAATAAAACTAAACTTGCCGGCAACAAATACCTTGATGAAATTGTATATAGAGATGACGTTTCTCCGGAAATAATACCAACAGAGTTCAATATACCCGGCAGGAAATAGCAGAGAAGTATTGGAGGGATGACGTTATAGAATTTTCTGAAAAAAGGAACTTTGCTTTCGGCAGACCAGAAAACGAGTCCTAATATGCTCATTAACAATCCTAATACTACGGCATCGTTAGTGATTAATGGAGTTGGGGCTGTCATTTATAAGAATTAATATTTCAGCATATCGGTTAAAGGGCCAATTTTAGACAAAATTTAATTATAATTGAACTTTTTACTTCTGATTAAACTTTATAGGAAGTATTGGAACAACTAACCAAATAAACAGCTCCTCAGACGGAGATTACTAAAACTTAATATGGAAATTCAACAAAAACAGCTTTTTGGACATCCGCGCGGACTTTACATTCTTTTCCTTACGGAAATGTGGGAACGGTTCAGCTACTATGGCATGAGGGCACTTTTAGTCCTCTTTCTTGTTTCATCGGTAAATGGCGAAAATCCCGGTTACGGATGGACAAGCAGCGAAGCATTGAAATTGTATGGAATTTATACGTTTCTGGTTTACCTCTCTTCAATTCCCGGGGGTATTCTTGCAGATAAATATATCGGCCAGAAGAAAGCCGTTATAGTGGGCGGAGTCCTCCTTGTTATCGGACATAGTATCCTCGCTGTTCAGAACATCAGCGCTTTCTATATTGGATTAGGATTGATCATTGCGGGTGTAGGCTGCTTAAAACCTAATATTTCAACTATGGTCGGTGGCTTGTACCAAAAGGGTGACGACAGAAGAGATAAAGGCTTCACGATATTTTATATCGGTATAAACGTTGGAGCTTTCCTTGCAGGTATCATTATCGGATATGTGGGTGAAACAATGGGATGGCATTATGGGTTCGGACTTGCAGGATTGGGAATGCTTATCGGACTGATCATTTTTATTCTCGGGAGTAAAGATCTGAAGGGTGTTGGAGAAGCAACCAAGACCCTTTCTAAAGCAGATCAGGCAGTGTTGGACAAACCCCTTACTAAGATTGAGAAAGACCGTGTATTGGTTATGCTGCTTTCCTTCTTGATGGTTATCATATTCTGGGGAGCATTCGAACAAGCCGGAGGTTTAATGAATTTGTATGCATCCGAGAAAACTGATCGGGTGATCGGATTTTTAAACTGGACGGTTCCGGCAACCTGGTTCCAATCGGTAAACTCATTCTTTATCATCACCCTGGGTATTCCGGTAGCAGCGTTCTGGTACAATTGGAAAAAGAAAGGCAAAGAAGCATCATCTATATTTAAAATTGCTATGGGCGTACTTATAATGGGATGGGGATTCCTATTCATGTCAGCAGCGTCTATGCAATATCAGGAAAACGGTTCTTCAGCAATGTATTGGTTAGTTCTGGCTTACCTTTTCCATACTGTTGGTGAATTATGCGCATCTCCGGTGGCTCTTTCTTTCATAACCAAGCTTGCACCGCTTAAATATGCTTCGATCATGATGGGAGTATATTTCGCAGCAACTGGGCTAGGAAATTACGTTGCAGCATGGGTTGGCGTTTGGTCACAAACCGCAGGCGAATTGGAAATTTTTATGGGTATTGCCATTTTCTGTACGATAATCGCCGGACTTGTTATTGCAATTAGAAAACCTTTGAAAAGGCTTACCCATGGCGCGGAAGATTTCTCCGAAAAGACTATGGGCAAGACTGCCACTGCTTAATCACTAACATTGAATAGTATCCAGTGATCAGTAATCAGGATGTGAGTAAAAATCATAAACTGATTGCTGATTACTTTTTGTTAAAAAACCTTAAATATTCCTCCCAGCCTGGACCCTCTAAAGTATAACTCCTATATTCGCCTCTCCAAACTTTAGTTCGTGGCATCAGACAGCATTGTCATTATTCCTACTTACAACGAGAAAGAAAACATCGAAAACATCATTCGGAAGGTTTTTTCCCTGTCCGATGTTTTCCATATTCTGATCGTTGACGATGGATCGCCTGACGGAACTGCGGATATTGTAAAACATCTTCAGAACGAATACGAAGGCTTGTTGCATATTCTTGAACGAAAAGGCAAGTTAGGTCTTGGTACTGCTTACATAGAAGGATTTAAGTGGGTTCTCAATCGCGGTTATGAGTACATCTTCGAAATGGATGCCGATTTTTCACACAATCCTGTGGATCTTTCACGACTTAGAATGGCCTGCGTTGACGGAGCTGATCTGGCAATAGGGTCGCGCTATATCAAAGGAGTTAATGTAGTAAACTGGCCCATGAGCAGGGTACTTATGTCCTACTTTGCATCGGTTTATGTGAGATTTGTAACCGGGATTAATATTCAGGATGCAACTGCCGGGTTTAAATGCTACAGGCGTATCGTTTTAGAAACCATTCCCCTGGACAAGATCAAATTCATTGGCTATGCTTTCCAGATCGAAATGAAGTTCACTGCAATAAAGTTTGGCTTCAACGTTGTTGAAGTACCCATTATATTTACTGATCGCACCGAGGGCACATCCAAAATGAGTACCAAAATCTTTAGAGAGGCTTTCCTTGGGGTTATACAGATTAAGCTGAGCAGTTTCTTCCGGGACTATTCAAGAACAAAGATCGAAGCCAGGAGCCTAAAAAATTAAGTCTGAAACTTTATATTTACAAGACTTAATAAATTCCAATTCAACAGCAATCCTATGAATGAAAATCTTGATCCCGGAGAGGAGAATCTTTCACCTGTAGAGCGGGAGATAGAGAAAGTACTGCGGCCGCAGGCTTTTGAGGATTTCACAGGACAGCACAAGATACTGTCGAACCTGAAGATTTTTGTTCAGGCCGCCAAACAGCGTGGCGAGGCTTTGGATCACGTTCTTCTGCATGGCCCCCCCGGATTAGGAAAGACAACCCTGTCACATATCATAGCCAATGAAATGGGCGTCAATATCAGAATTACCTCAGGACCTGTCCTGGACAAGCCAGGAGATCTGGCAGGGCTGTTGACAAACCTTGAAGAAGGCGATATCCTTTTTATTGATGAGATTCATAGACTGAGTCCCCTGGTCGAAGAATACCTGTACTCTGCAATGGAGGACTTCAAAATAGATATCATGCTGGAAACGGGTCCCAATGCCCGTTCGGTACAAATATCACTGAATGCCTTCACGCTTGTCGGAGCCACCACCCGTTCAGGCTTGCTTACCGCCCCTTTGAGAGCACGTTTTGGAATAAACAGCCGGTTGGAATATTATGATGCCAAACTATTAACAACGATCGTACTGCGTTCTGCTGAGATCCTTAAAACTGCAATTTCGGACGAAGGCGCATATGAAATCGCCAGACGAAGCCGGGGCACACCACGTATAGCAAATGCTTTGCTACGCCGGACTCGTGATTTTGCTCAAATTAAGGGCAATGGGAGTATCGATACTGAAATCGCGAAGTATGCGCTAAACGCGCTCAATGTAGACGAACATGGTTTAGATGAGATGGACAATAAGATACTTGTAACCATTATCGATAAGTTCAAAGGAGGGCCTGTAGGATTGAAAACTATAGCGACTGCCGTAGGCGAAGAAGAAGGAACAATCGAAGAAGTCTATGAGCCATTCCTGATCCAGGAAGGCTACATCATGCGGACTTCAAGGGGAAGAGAATGTACAGAGATTGCCTATAAACACCTTGGACGAATTAAATCGGGGGGAAATACGTTATTTTAATTCCCTGTAGTGTAGAACTTCAACCTTAAAAGTTGATTGAAATAAAAAAGGGCTCTCCAATCGGAAAGCCCTTTTTACCTATTTAGTTTAAGGTTTAGTACAGTGTAAACTCTACCCTTCTGTTGTTCTGGCGACCCGAAGCTGTTTTGTTAGAAGAGATCGGCTGGCTTTCACCATAACCAGTTGCTTCAATCCTTGAAGGATTAGCTCCCTGGCTTACCAGATACGACTTAACTGATTCCGCACGATCTTTAGATAACTTAAGATTAGCAGCGTCACTACCAACATTGTCGGTGTGACCGGCCAGTTTAAGACTGAAATCTTTAGATTTCAATAGATCTGCAACTCTGTTTAAGCTTGGATAAGAAGATGGGCGAATGGTTGCTTTTGCGAAATCAAACTCAAGGTTTTTAATCGCTTCAGCTACTACCCTTCTATCCTCTTCAGTAACCACAACGCGAACCGGATTAACGGTTGTGTTTGTTACTTTAATTTCACAACCAGCACCATCAACCTGAGTTCCGGCTGGAGTGTTCGGGCATTTATCGAAGTAATCAGAAACACCGTCACCATCAGAATCCATTTTGAAACGAGCCCAATCAGTATTCATTTGAGCTAGCTGAGCAGCATTTCTAGCACGTTCAGCGGCCAAATCTGCTTGTAACGCTGCGTTACGTGCAATATAATCCGCTTCCAATGCCGCAACAGGGTTGTAACTAGATAAAGCAGGCTTGGTCTTACCGCCTAATGCAAATTCAAGTCCTATATGTGTGTAAGAGAATTTATCGCTTTGTGGACCTGCGCGGTATCCGTCCAGGTTATCTCCGTCTACAAAGTTCATCTGATAACCGAGGTCAAGCATTAAGTTGTTAGATAGTCCGAACTTTAAGCCTGCACCAACTGGGATGAAAGACTCATGCACAGTTGCTTCGGGATTGAATCGGGTTGTTCCCGCTGAATTGGTAATATCAACATCATAACCCATCCAACCGTATCCAGCTGTTAAATATGGTTGAATAACATTTGTCCTGTTCATCCAATATATATTTGCAAGACTCCAGTATGCGTTTAGACTTGCAGAATATTTAACCAAAGTTTCATAATTTGTATACGGACTTACTGGAGCAGTACCATTACCCCAATCTCTCGAATTATCAGCTTTAAGCTTACCGCCCAGGAAATTGGCCTGTATCCCAAAAGCCGGCCATATCTGCTTTTTTATGTATGCACCGTAGCCTAAATCTGCTTTCCATTTAGTAAAGTCGTTCTTACCTGCAATCACCGTAGGTGCAAGAACTCCGGCATTGATACCAAATGACCAGGTACTGAATGACGAAGCAGGAGAAAAGACAGGTGGAACTGCTAAAGGTGCAGATACGCTATCCTGTGCAAACGTTTCTGAAGATACGATCAGGCCCAAAGCCAGCGCTGAAAGTTTTAGAAATCTTAAATTCATAGTCTTATTTGTTTGTTTACCCTTTATAACAAAAGCTATACCACAAGCAGCTAATGTTTTTTATAATAAAAATAAATTTAACCGTGTGTTAACCATTTAACTGTAAATCAGTATCATGCTCTTACTCTTATTTTTATCTTTGCGTGTCGGATGATTAGCAAGAAAGACTATACCAAATTCATTAAAAGTGAAGCACAAAAGCTTGGCTTCCTTTCATGTGGTATTTCAAAAGCCGGGTTTCTGGAGAAAGAAGCCCCACTGTTGGAAACCTGGCTAAAAAATGGTTCGAATGGAGAAATGGGGTATATGGAAAATCATTTCGACAAGCGCCTGGACCCCACCCTGCTGGTTGATGGGGCGAAGTCAGTGATATCTCTTTCTATAAACTATTATACTGATCAACTGCAGACTGATCCGGATGCACCCAAAATAAGCCGCTATGCCTTTGGAGAGGATTATCATAAAGTTATAAAAGACAAGCTGCGGCAGCTAATCGAGATTATACAGGAACATATTGGTGAGGTAAACGGCCGCGCCTTTGTCGACTCCGCTCCTGTTTTAGATAAAGCCTGGGCAAATAAGTCCGGCCTGGGCTGGATAGGGAAAAACTCAAACCTCATCAGCAAAAAGGTTGGGTCTTTTTTTTTCCTGGCAGAACTCATTACCGATCTTGAACTGGAATACGACGTTGCGCCCACGGAAGATCATTGCGGAACGTGCACACGATGTATAGATGCCTGCCCGACTAACGCGATCGTAGAGCCATATGTAGTTGATGGCAGCCGTTGTATATCCTACCTTACAATTGAGCTGAAAAACGAAATACCATCCGAATTCAAAGGAAAAATGGATAACTGGATGTTTGGCTGCGATATTTGTCAGGACGTTTGCCCCTGGAATAAATTTTCCTTGCTTCATACCGAACCCTCATTTGAAGCCAACCCTTCGGTACTTGGTATGACCGCTCCCGAATGGCGGGAAATCACCCAGGAGACATTTAGCAAAGTCTTTAAAAACTCCGCTGTAAAGCGTACAAAGTTCAGTGGATTGAAGAGAAATATTGAATTCTTAAAAAGCTGAGTTGTACGTTCTACGTCATACGTTTTACGTACTTGGAAACGTACCTAACGGTTTGCAGAGTCTATATATCGTATGCAACGTAACACGTAGAACGTATTACGTACAACGTTTTAAATATCAGTAAAAACGTCCAAGTCCCTGATTCGTCACATTTTCCCGCCCACCCGTCACATTTATTAGCAGCAGGGTTGCAAGCAGGGTAATATTGTTTCAAAATTCGTAAAGCAATTAAAAAACGGGACACACAGACCCATAAAATTTAAGACAATGAAACCATTTTTACTTCTTTTGCTCTGCTGCTTCAGCTTCAGCCTTATGGCACAGACCACGCCGGAGCTTACGTATGAAATAAAAGGACTAACGGCTGACTCTGCTTCAAAGAAAGCGCTCGATTACACAACAATAGGTTTGAAAACCGAGAAGAATATCCCGCTTAAGTCTGTACTTACGAAAGACGACGGTTCCTTTATTTTTTCCGGCGTAAAGGCTGGCAAATATGTAGTATCTGTCATATCTGTAGGTTACAAGACAAAGACCATCCCTGTTGAACTAATCGGTTCTGTAAGGACGCGTGATCTGGGGACGATACTGATCTCCACAAAAACAAATCAACTCAAGGAAGTTGTAGTGATGGCTGATAAGCCTATTATCAAACAGGAGGTAGATAGAATATCTTATGACTTGCAGGCTGATCCTGAAAGCAAAACAAACAGCGTGATGGAGATCATGAGGAAAGTTCCCTTATTATCAGTTGATGCAGAAGATAATATCCTTCTGAAAGGTGACGCAAACTATAAAATCCTGATAAACGGCAAGCCTTCCAGCATGATGGAGCGCAACGCAAAGGAGGTTTTGAAAAGTATGCCTGCATCCAGTATTCAAAATATTGAAGTGATTACTACCCCTCCATCCAAATACGATGCGGAAGGGATCGCTGGTTTAATTAACATCATAACCAACAAAAAGGTTGATAATGGATATAATGCATCGGTAAATGTCAGCCATCGCTTCCCTGCCGGCGGTCCGGGAGTTGGAGGAAACTTGACTTTAAAGCAAGGTAAATTCGGAATCTCAGCATTTGGTGGAGCTAACTCTGCAGAAATTCCAATAACACAGAACGGGACTTTTAGGACAACTACCGGCACAAATGCAAGCAGTCTTTCCCAGTTCCTGACGAGAGAATCAAATAACAAGAACGGTTACATTGGTGGTGAACTGAGCTATGAACTTGATAGCTTGAACCTAATATCCGGGCAGTTCAACTTTAACGGGAACTCCAACGAAAGCATTAGCAACCAGAATTCAGAACTGAGCAGCTCAACAGGCAGTTTACAGCGCTATAATCTTGCAGGCAACAATCTATCTGACGGCCACGGAATGGACGCGTCACTTAATTATCAGTTGGGTTTTAAGAAGAACAAAGCACAGCTTCTCACCTTCTCATACCGTTTTTACGATTATACAAATGGGCAAAATAACTTGCTGACAAGCTCGAACCAGTTCAACTATAATATTGCCGATTACAATCAGGTAAATGAAGGCGGATCGGCTGAACAAACCATGCAGATCGACTATGTTCATCCTGTAAAGAAATTAACCATAGAAGCCGGACTAAAGGCGATCAGAAGAAAGAATGAGAGTGATTTCCAGTTTATGTCGCTGAACTCAACGAGTGGCCAATTCGTAACAGATCCTACCAGAAGCAATGTTTTTGATAACACTCAGGAAGTGCTCGGCGCATATAATACTTATCAGTACAATACTAAAAACTGGGGGTTCAAAGGCGGATTCAGGCTGGAGCAAACGACAATTGACGCTGACTTTGTTTCAAGCCAATCGCAGGTAAGGCAGGAATATCTAAATCTGATTCCGTCAGTGAGTATCAACAGAAAATTGAAGAACATGAGTAATATAAACCTCGGGTTCTCACAAAGGATACAGCGTCCGGGTATCTATCAGCTAAATCCATTTGTCGACAGATCTAATCCTAATTTTGAGTCAAGCGGTAATCCAAACCTTCATCCTACAGTAGGAAGCAACCTGTCAATTGGCTACAGCAAATCCAAAAAGGGTTCATTCAACTACATCCTGGGATATGGATTGTTCAAAGACCTGATTATGCCTGTCTCTGTGTTTGATCCTGTTACTTATATTACCAAAAACACTTTCGACAATACCGGACGTGCAAGGCTTTTTACTCTCAACGTAAATGTAAATTACCCGTTAACAAAAAAGATGAATATGACATTCAACGGCGGTCTGGCTCATGGCCGGGTGCACGCAATGGTGAATAACATCCTTGTGAGAAATCAGGGCCTGATGTACAACTTTTCAACTTCAGCAAGCTATAGATTCGAAAAAGGCTGGCGTGCAAGCAGCAATCTGCATTTCAATGGTCCTAATTTATCTGTTCAGGGTTCGTCCAATACATTTTTCGGAAGTTCATTCAGCGTAAATAAAGACATCATTAAAGATAAGCTAACATTCTCGGCAGCTACCAGCAACCCGTTTAGCAAATACAGGAATAACATCCGCGAGTCGTTCGGACCGGATTTCTTTCAAACTAATAACAACAGGGTCTTTTATCGAGGCTTCAATACTAACCTGTCGTATAAGTTTGGTAAATTAAAATCTGCGATCAAGAAAAATTCAAGGGGAATAAAAAACGATGATGTTTCAAATAGCGCTCAATAAGACCAATTATATTTAACTATACAACATGAAGAATTTCATAAAAAACCCATCAGATATCAACAGAATTGAATACTGGGCAGCAACGACCATGTTCGTCTTCTCGATATTCTTTCTTGTATCAAGCTCTGTTGACATCCAGGATTGGCGGTATGATACTGCAACGTTCAAAGAAGCTCAACAACACTACTCGTATTTCAATAATTACTTTTTACCCGTACTGGTTCGATATATAACATTTTATGGCAGCTACCTGCTCCTGACCTTTGTTATCGTTCCACCCCTGACGAGGAAACAAAATATTGCCGTCAATATTATATTAACGGTGATAATATTCTATCTGATTAGCGTAGTTCTTGCGATCACTGATACCTGGTTGCGAGGTTATCTTTTTAGTACTTACAGCGAAGATGCGCTGTATGCAAAGGTATTTCAGGAAAGTGCAATTTTCTCGTTCTGGCTTCTGATGATGTTTGCGCTTTATAATATCATTAAGTACCTGGCGATATATTTACTTGGTAACTCGGATCTTATTGAGGCTAAATACCGGGTCATAACAAGAGATGGAATTTATGCCTTTATTGTGTGGATGATAGGTTTGTTCTTACTTCTAATGGGGCAGGCAGATTCAGAAGTTGTAGTGGTTTTGGCAGTTTGTCCTCTTGCTGGGATATTCCTATACTGCTACGCCATGTATTTTCTTTTACCGGGAAGTCAACGGGCCGCAAAGCCATTTAGGAATTACTTAAAGCAATTCTTCTGGATTGCAGCACTTAGCTCTCTGCCAATTTTTGCAGTGATACTAATTGTTGTTCCAAGGCATAACGATGAATTATCAATAATTACAGCGATTTTCAACCTTGGATTTCAGATATTATTCACAGCCCCTCTCGCCTGGTACGTGTACAAGCATCGCGTAAAAGTGGATTATGAGATAAAAGGTTTGCAGACTGCGCTTGGGCGTTCCACTGCTGATTTAAACTTCCTCCGATCACAAATAAATCCCCATTTTCTATTCAATATCCTGAACACCTTGTATGGCACATCATTACAGGAAAAGGCTGAACGAACATCGGAAGGCATTCAGAAGCTGGGGGATATGATGCGTTTTATGCTGCACGAAAATCTGCAGGAGAAGATCTCTTTAAATCGTGAGATAGAATACCTGAACAATTACATCACACTTCAATCACTGCGCACGCAAGCCTCACCCGAAATTACCATTAGTACAGAGATCGAAGATCATGTAGGGATATTGCAGATCGCGCCCATGCTGCTAATACCCTTCGTCGAGAATGCATTCAAGCATGGCATTAGTTTAAAAGAAAAGTCGATCATCCGCATTAGCCTGGTGACCAAAGACAAAACCCTCTATTTTGATATCTCAAACAGCATGCATGATAAACCAGCCAATGATCCTGAAAAGGATAATAATGGTATCGGCCTGGCAAACGTTCAGCAAAGGTTAAGGCTTATGTACCCTTCGCGCCATGAATTGTCAATTAGAGAAAGCGGTAAAGAATTCTTCGTACACCTGACAATTCAACTGGATTAATAGTATGAAAAAGGTCCTATTAGTATTGTTTTTCTGCGTGGTGATAAACACTGGCAAGGAAGTATTCAATGCAGGTAGAATCATCTTCACAGAACTTAGCTGTTGTAATAAATAATCTAACGCTGAAATCAATTTATGACTGAAAGTAAACTCAAAGATTTTATTGAGCTGATTTGCCGCTTATATGTATTCACTTTCCTAAACCTATATGCCATTGGTAAAATTATGGGCGGACAGTTTTATACGCCTGAACGGTTGCCGGCAGAAATTGCGGCGATCCCGCTTGGAAAAGTTGAAAGCTTTGATCTGGCATGGACATTTATGGGGCATTCATATACCTATATCCTTTTCATCGGTCTTTCGCAACTAATGGGTGCATGGATGCTTCTTTCAGGGAAATTAAAATTGATAGGAGTCTTTATCCTGCTGCCAATTATGGTGAATATTATTGTATTTGACATCATCTTCCTGGATACTTATGGTGCTTTGGCAAGTGCATTGATCTACTTTTCAATGTTAATTGTGATTTTGTTGATTAACAAAGACAAGATCATTGGTATTTTACGTTCCATTACAGATTTTCCACCGGCTGAGAAAGCCACATTAAATGCCCGATTGATGAAAATCGCTTTTGTATTGGTTTTTATGGCTGCAATTTTTGTAGTAGACCAGCTAATTGTTAATCTAATCGGACATGGCAAAGGCTAAAACCATTTTACATCAATCATTAGATCTTTTAATATCTTACTTTTATTAGATGAATGCAATCGCCCTTGATGATGAACCACTAGCGCTTGAAGTAATACGCAGCCATGCTTCAAAAGTGCCTTTTTTAAAGTTGAAGGCCGAATTTACTGATGCATTTCAGGCAATGGAATACTTACAAAAAGAAAATATCGACCTCATTTTTCTTGATATAAAGATGCCTGACATTTCTGGCATTGACTTCCTGAACAGCCTAAATAAGAAGCCAATGGTGATTTTCACAACGGCTTATACTGAGCATGCAGTAACGAGTTTTGAACTGGACGCAATCGACTACCTTTTGAAACCATTTTCTTTAAGTCGCTTTGTAAAGGGGTGCAATAAAGCTTATGAACTATTCCAGCTCCGAAATAAAAGCGGCATGGCTGATTACATTTTCTTGAAAACCGGTTACGAGCAGGAAAAAGTACATTTCGGGGATATTTTATGGCTCGAGGCCGCAGGAAACTATGTCAATTTCGTGGTAAAAGGGAAAAGCCTGCTCTCCCGTATGACCTTTGCGGAGCTCGAAGCGATTTTGCCAAAAGATAAGTTTATTAGAACGCACAGGTCCTATATGGTAGCTGTAAGTAATATCGACAGAATTGAACGTCATCAGGTTCATATACAAGGATCTACGATACCGATAAGCGAATCGTACATGCAGAACCTGGTCGGCCTGCACGGGCGTTGAATTGAGCTAAGATTTTGCTTATTTTAGAGTATGAAATTCATGCTTATTTTTTTGCTTGTCATCGGGACGACATTAGTTCAAGGTCAACAGCTTAAGATAAAAAAACGGGCTTCTGATGCACTCTCCGGATCGGAATTTTCAAAAAGTATACGTGATACAGAAATCACTCTCGCTGAAAGGGAAAAGATTATTTTCAAGCAGATTAAATCGGGTAACATTCCGAATTTCTATCGGAGTTTAACGGAAATAAGGGATACTGTAGTGGTAAATAGTAAAACTCATACAATCCGCTATTTTGTGATTCCTGATTTTATCGCTATTGGATCTAATGAAGATTATTTCTACTGCCCGATGAAACCACAATTAGCTCAGCGTGTGGGAAAATTGCTAAAGGGCAGTCTTCCTACACGAAAGATATCCGATAGGATCTATAAAAATGCTGCTGTCAAGTTAGTGCCGGAACCAATTCCACCATCACCGCAAATGATCACTGTACCAGTATTTGAAAAGCATAACACTCTCGTCAACGCCCAGCGAAAACCCTATTTGGTTTCCCACCCATTAGGAAGTTTGGTTGCAGGGAACAAAAAGGATGTGGTCATTTCAAACAAGATTTATAATGATAAAGGGGTTCTGAGGGTTGTTATTTATGGTTGGCATAAGCCCGACGGAAAAGCAATACAGCCACTCTATAATGGTCATAGTACAATTCACGTAGATTACAGCCACGGTATCCGTATCATACAAAACAAACTGTGGGTAGATGGCAAGAGAAGTTCCATGCAAAAGATACTCGCCTCAGAGGAATTGAATTCACTTTTGAGTGATGAAGGTCCTATTTTATCGCCCTTCTACCCAACTACTGATTAAGTACTATTAACACTACTTCCCGAATTTCATCTTCAACTGCTGCAGCATGTCATTGTCGACAGGCTTGGGGTCTTCGACTTTTTTAGGCTGCTGCTGAGTTGTTTGTTCTGGTTTAACTGCGTTCTGTTTTTCTATTCGTAATGCCTCTTTCTTCGCATTCCATCTTTTCCAGATCTGTTCAAGACAACGTTTTGTATAGAGAGGGAAATCGCCATTTTGCATCCAGTTATAATAGCTCGGTTCCGCTTGAAAAACATCTTCAACTGATCGTCCTTTATGCTTCCCGAAATTAATCAATTCCACTCCGTCGTCGTTGTAAATCATCCTGGCAGCAAAATCAACTGGTTTATTTAAGTTTGTAAACTTGTGAAGCGCCTCAATATTATTCTGAACTGGTTTTGAAACAATACCCTTCTTATCTTCCCATTCCTGATTTTCATACCGACCAATCTGTGCTAATAATACCTCGTAAGTAGCTTTAATATCTGCTTCGGCTGAGTGTGCATTTTCGATCACTTTACCACAATAGAATTGGTATGCCGCCCGCAACGTACGCTGCTCCATCTGATGGAATATATTCTGCACATCCACAAAATGCCTGTTGTCGATATCGAAATCTATCCCGGCACGAAGAAACTCTTCCATCAGCACCGGAATGTCGAATTTATTCGAATTATAACCCGCAAGATCACAATCATCAAGAAAACGAGCTAGTTCCTCACCTGCCTGCTTAAATGTCGGTTCACGGCTTACATCTTCGTCGTAAATACCATGAATCAGGGATGATTCCAACGGAATTGGAATACCCGGATTTATGCGCATCGTCTTGATTTGCTCAGTGCCGTCAGGCATTGCCTTAAGAATTGAAATTTCAACTATCCGGTCGGATGCAACATTAACACCTGTAGTCTCGAGATCAAAGAATGCAAGCGGGCGTTTTAAATTAAGTTTCATAGTATGTATTGGACAAACATCGCAAAATCATTTATAATACGCGGATATTAGCTTTATATTTTTAATTAACGGGCTTTAGCCGAATATGATAATCCCCAGGGTAATGCCAATTATCATAATCAGATAGAGGAGGATCTCTGTTGTTGCGAACCGCTTATATTTAGTCCAGAATGAATAATCGCCTTGAGGTTCGCGCATGTAGTTAAGTGAGCTGTAAATTTATCTTTTATACCGGCAAAATCTCGCAGTTTCTTCTGCTATTACTGTTGAATTCATGATTTAACTCTCAGTTTTTAATACTTCCGGCCCGCGAAAAATATTTATAATACCAGGGATCTTTAAGATCACTGATTATCACCCCTTTGGAGGTTGAAGCATGAACAAATTTATTATTGTGTAGATACACTCCCACGTGACTGAATTTTTGTCCCTGAAAATCAAAGAAAACTAAATCACCTTCCTTAAGATCTTCTTCATATTTTCTTTTAACCGATTCGGCCATCGATTTTGCAGTTCGTGGGACTGCCCTGTTATAGATCTCCTTTTCCAGGATACTGGTAAAGCCAGAACAGTCAATGCCTTTTTTATCCATTCCCCCACTTCGGTGCGGAACCCCCATCCAACTGTCTATAAAACGATACAGTTTTTCATTTCCCAGCTCCTTCTCCTTAACATTTAACAGAGCTGCATATCGCTCTGTTAAGCTGCCGGACGCAACTGATCTTGCTTTTGACGAGTCGGTCAGGATTTTTTTGCTTTTACATGATGAATAAAGCAAAAGTGCCGGAAATAATATTATATAAATTCCTTTACTTCTTAGGTAACTGATCATTTAACGAAGATCATTTAATTTGATTGCCGCTCATATCAGAGATTTTTAACATCGTGTGAATAAGTGCCGGAAAACACATCGAATTCATTTCAGACCATGGAAAACACTAAAAGTGTGCGTACCCCAGAAATTCTAAATCATCGACAGCTGTTGTTAGATGCAGCTTTCCCTTCGATAATAAATAAGTTTGATCAGCTATATCAATCACATGCCTGAACATATGGTCTGTGATCAAGAAGCCTTTATTAGATTTCTCCAACAAAATTAGCTGCTTTACCTCGTCAATCTGGACAGGGCTGAGGTGACTAAATGGTTCGTCCAACATCACAAACTTAGATTTTGACGTTATAACAACGTATAACTCGATAAGCCGTCTCTGCCCGCCGGACAAGCTCCCAATTTTTGATTTGATGCTGATATCTGACGATTGAAATATTTTTTCAAAGTCAACAGCAACTACATTAAAATCCTTGAATATTCGTTCGATTGTTAGTGTGGCAGGAATAAAATTAAACTGTGGAACATAGGTAAGAAGGTCTGAGCGCTTATACGGTGTGTTTTCATGACGCCCATCGAATCGGACAGATTTAATATCTGGTTTGAGTGTCCCGTATATAATTTGCATCAAACATGTTTTACCCTGTCCGTTACGGCCCAAAAGACCTGTAACTACCCCCGTCTCGCATTTAATATATATGTCTGAAAGTATCTTTCGACCCGAAAAACCTAACTCGATGCCGTCTGCCTCCAATACATGTCTCATATAATCGCATATATGATATAGTTTACCAATAAAAATATTGCCAGGTCAAAACTTACAATATAGGCCCATATTGTGTTTTTAGAGATCCCCAGGTTTTGGTAATAGTAGAACTCCTTCTTCTTATAATCATTTATAAAGTAGAAGATAATTGCATGAACCGTCGCCCTGAACCAGAACATTAAAGGGAATAGTCTAAATTCAGTGACGACAATAATAGCGATACAAAAAACGTTTATAATAAGAGTTAAAAGCGCGAAGCTTTTATAAAAGGTTACCAGAGACCGGAGTAAAGTTTGCATAGAATTGTTGCTTTTTCTAATATACCGTTTGGACGTAACATTGCAATACTAGTATGATCTTTGGCACCATTTTTTCTTAATGTACTGTGCAATCGCATACTAATGCTTTGCTTAAATTAAAGAACATGAAACGTATCTTATTAGGACTTACATTCGCTGCAATAGTTGCAGGATGTAACAATAACGCGAAAGAAGTAGCAAGCGCAAATGCCGTACGGGATTCGATAAGGATTGCGCACGAAAAAGCAAGGCTTGATAGTTTCGAAAGAGCTGAAGAAGCTGAAAAAGCGGCAGTAGTTGCCGCCGCAGCTGTAGCGAAAGAGCGAGCTTCAACAAGAACAAGCCGAACAAGATCATATAGCGGATCTTCAAATCGTGCTAGTTACATATCCAGCAACCCGGATGTAGTTTACACTACTCCACAACCGGCCCAGAAGAAAGGCTGGAGCTCAGCTGCTAAAGGTGCCGTAATTGGCGGTGTAGCTGGTGCAGCAACGGGTATTCTTGTCGATAAGAAAGATGGTCGCGGTGCGGCGATTGGTGGCGTTGTCGGTGCAGGTACCGGTTATGTAATCGGACGTAGTAAAGACAGAAGAACCGGAAGAGTTCAGTAATCTGGATTCTCCTATAATTTTAAAAGCCTGGTCTTCGGACCGGGTTTTTTTGTGCCTTATTTTTAATTATTTCTAATATTTTTTGTTAATTACTAATTAAACGAATTGAAATGAGATTCAGGCGCAAACAGCTTTCTTCCCTAGTGTTCATAGTTCTTGGTGCCGTATTTTTCCTGCAGGCAAAACAAGTTGCCAGGCAAAAAAAGGAGGCCTATGAGGAAAAGATTGGCATTTTACCAGTTCAGGGTATTGTTTTGAAAGATGCTTTCCCAGCACTCGATTTTAATATGCCCGTGGAATTTCTCAGTCCGAAAGATGGTACGAATCGAAATTTTGTAGTGGCCCAGCGCGGCAAAATTCACGTATTTGAGAACAATTCGGATGTCAAGGAAAGCAGGGTATTTCTGGATATAGAAAATAAAGTTACAGCTGGCGGAGAGCGTGGACTCCTTGGGATGGCTTTTCATCCGGATTTTAAGAAAAACAGATTTTTTTATTTGAACTTTACACGGAATAATTCAGGACTTGAGACTGTTATATCCCGTTTCAAAGTATCAAACAACCCGGATGTTGCCGACGAGACTTCAGAAGAAATTCTTTTAACGTTTAAACAGGCATACAGCAATCATAACGGTGGCAAACTGGCATTTGGCAACGATGGTTTTCTATATATAGGTGTTGGTGATGGTGGAAGCGGCGGTGATCCACAGAAAAATGGTCAAAACAGGGCTACCCTTCTTGGTAAAATCTTGAGAATCGATGTAAATAAAACGTCCGGAACATTAAAATATTCAATTCCCTCTGATAATCCTTATAAAGGAAACTCTCAGGGATTCCGAGAAGAGATTTTTGCCTATGGGATCCGTAACCCCTGGAGGTTCAGCTTTGACAAAGTTACTGGTAGTTTATGGCTGGGAGATGTAGGGCAAAACAAAACGGAGGAAATCGATATCGTTACAAGGGGTGGAAATTATGGATGGAATATCATGGAAGCAGAAGATTGTTACGGATCGGCTAACTGTAATACTCAAGAGTTAATCCTTCCGGTATGGTCATATCGTCAGGGGCCCCAAACGGGTAATTCAGTAACTGGCGGCCATGTATACAGAGGTAAAAGCCTTAAATCACTCCAGGGAAAGTATATCTATGGCGATTATGTTACGGGGAATATATGGGCACTCACCCCTTCGTCCGGAGGCAAATACGCCAATGCCTTGGTAATTAAACATAAAGGAATGATTTCTTCGTTCGGAGAGGACGCTAATGACGAGCTATATATATGCTCGTATGGTGACGGAAAGATTTATAAAATAGAGCAAGGAACAAAGAGCAAAGAATAAAGACAGGATCATCTTATGAAGTATAAAATTCCTTTAGATATAAAGGATTGTGTCTTTGCTCCTTAACCTTTGTTCTTTGTTCTCTTTAGGATTTAAGAACCCTTTGGATCTCATCCAGTTTCATCAGGGCCTCTACCGGGGTTAATGTGTTTACTTCAAGATTGTTCAGCATATCCCGGATTTTAACTAGTACCGGATCATCAATAGAGAACATTTGCAGCTGGTAAGCCTGCTTCTGTACCTTTTTCATGCTTTCTTTGATATCTTCCCCACCTGTTCGCTCCTGCTCCAGTCGTTTTAATATTTCATTAGCCCTTCCAACCAATTTCGCAGGCATGCCTGCCATCTTCGCTACGTGGATACCGAAACTGTGTTCACTCCCTCCCGGTACCAGTTTACGCAGGAAAATGACTTTATTCCCAACCTCCTTTACAGAAACATTGAAGTTCTTTATCCTGTTAAAAGAATTCGTAAGTTCATTGAGCTCATGATAATGGGTCGCGAAAAGCGTTTTTGCTTTCGCAACCGGATGGGTATGCAAATATTCAGCAATGGACCAGGCTATAGAAATTCCATCATAAGTACTTGTACCACGCCCGATCTCATCCATCAGAATCAGGCTCCTTTCAGATAAATTGTTCAAGATGCTGGCCGTCTCATTCATCTCAACCATGAAAGTAGATTCTCCTGAGGTCAGGTTATCTGAGGCTCCTACACGGGTAAAAATTTTATCTACAAAGCCAATGCTCGCTTCTTTGGCAGGAACAAAACAGCCCATCTGGGCCATCAGTACGATTAATCCCGTTTGCCGTAGAAGTGCCGATTTCCCCGACATGTTCGGCCCTGTGATGATTATAATTTGTTGGCTATCACCATCAAGAAATACGTCGTTGGTAATGTATTCCTCGCCTGTTGGCAAATTCTTCTCAATTACCGGGTGTCGCCCACCTTTAATATCAATTACATTGCTGCCGTTTACTTCAGGCTTCACATAATAATTCTTTATGGCCAACACAGCAAAATTCAGAAGTACATCCAGCTGAGCAACTAAAGCCGCATTTAACTGGATAGGCTTAATATATTCCGAAAGCGCAAAAGTTAATTCACCATACAACCTGGTCTCAAGCACCTGGATCTTTTCTTCAGCCCCAAGAATCTGTTCTTCGTATTCTTTAAGCTCGGGAGTGATATAGCGCTCAGCATTTACAAGGGTCTGTTTCCTAAGCCATTCAGCAGGCACCTTATCCTTGTGAGTATGAGTTACTTCAAGATAATATCCAAATACATTGTTAAATGCAACCTTCAAGGAAGGAATCCCTGTGATTTCTGCTTCTCTTTTCTGGATTTCCAGCAAATAGCCTTTACCCCCAAAAGCAATTTTTCTGAGTCTGTCAAGCTCTTCGTCAACACCATCCGCAATAACGCTTCCTTTGATGAGCAAAACTGGGGGATCGGGATTTAGCTCGCGTTCTATCCTATCCCGAATTAGTGCGCAATTGTTTAACTGCTCGGCAATAGTTTTCAGCGCATAGCTATCGCTATTTTCGCAAATAGTTTTAAGGTTTGCAATTGCATACAATGCCCTTTTGAGTTGCATTACCTCACGGGGGTTAGCTTTTAGCAGGCCTATTTTTGAAATAAGTCGCTCCAGGTCCCCTATTTGCTTAAGTTCATGAAGCAAATTCTCTCTGACTTCTTCAGAATTTACCAAATATTCTACCACATCCAAACGTTCACGGATAGGCTTCAGTTCCTTTAATGGCATTATTATCCACCTGCGAAGCAACCGGGCTCCCATTGGGGAACATGTTTTATCTAGCACGTCGACCAGGCTTACAGCATTTTCATTTGCAGAACCAATTAACTCCAGGTTGCGGATCGTAAAGCGATCGAGCCACATATACCGGTCTTCTTCAATCCTTGAAACGGATGATATGTGCTGAAGATTACGGTGTTCAGTTTCGTTAAGATAGTGTAAAGCCACTCCCGCAGCGGTAATAGCCAGGGGAAATTTCTCTATTCCAAAACCTTTAAGTGATTTAACCTCAAAGTGCTTCAACAGAAATTCACTTGCATAATCACCGCTATATGCCCAGTCGTCGAGGTGGTAGGTGTAGAACCTGTCGCCAAACGTTTCGATAAAATCCCGCTGACGGCTTTTCTGGAAAATAACCTCGCTGGGTTTAAAACTTTGCAACAGCTTGTCTATATACGTCGCGTTTCCCTGGGCTACAAGGAACTCGCCTGTTGAGATATCAAGAAATGCTATTCCAAATGAGTTCTTCTCGAAATATAATGACGCGAGGTAATTATTAGTATTCTGCTGGATAATATTGTCGCTGTACGATACTCCGGGAGTTATTAATTCCGTGACCCCTCTCTTTACAAGGGTTTTGGTGGTTTTGGGGTCTTCCAGCTGGTCACATATAGCCACCCTCTGGCCCGCCCGGACTAATTTGGGGAGATAAGTCTCAAGTGAATGATGCGGAAAACCTGCAAGCTCAGTATGAGTTCCGGAACCGTTTCCCCTTTTTGTTAATACAATGCCTAAAATCCCGGAGGCTTTTACAGCATCCGACCCAAATGTTTCATAAAAATCTCCTACCCGAAATAACAGCAATGCACCTGGATACTTAGCCTTGATCGCATTGTATTGGAGCATTAAAGGGGTTTCTTTATGTTCGCTTTTCTTAGACAAGTTTTCTTTGTAAAGCTATAAAGTTAGTGGATTGTCCAGTTTTTATGGTGGATGTTGAAAAAAGGTTAGTATGTGGACAGTTGAAGGTTGACAGTGGACAGTTAACTAAACGGTGCATACGTCTGCTCGCTTTCAACTGTCCACTTTCCACTGTCAACTTAGAAATTTGTTAAAAAATGTGAAATAATTTTTATAATACGAAAGTGTTCGTATTATTGTATACGAAATCATTCGTAGTATCATGATAGTGAAACCAACAAACAGTGAATTAGAAATTTTACAGATCATCTGGAAACAGGGAACTGTAACCGTCAGAGAAGTAAATGAAGAGTTATCCAGGGAAAAAGGTCTGGATATTGGGTATACAACAACCCTTAAACTGATGCAAATCATGCATGAAAAGGGCCTATTGGAGAGGGAGACCAGCAGCCGAACCCATCATTACAGAGCCCTGGTCACACAATCAAAAACAAGTCAGAATATGCTTGATGCTTTAATTGACAATGTTTTTAACGGCTCAGCAGCGCAACTCGTTATGCAGGCCTTAAGCAACAAAAAATCGTCAAAGAAAGAGATTGAAATGATCAAAAAATATCTGGATGAATTAGATAACAAATAAAAAGATGGAACAAAACGCCTTTTTTTCAGCCCTTAGCACCTCTATATTAAATTCCGTTGGGCAAGGATTTGTCGTGTATGTCTTTGTTAGGATATTGTTAAAATCAGCGCCGGGAATGAGCGCCGAAAACAAGTTTAGATTTTTGTACTACGCGACGGTACTAATCCTGGCAGGTTTTATCACTTCTCTTGTCGGTACCTATAATGCCGAACTTGCTTCAAACGCCGTCTTCAACTCTGCCCTATCCACAATAACGCATTATTCAACACAGCAGAGTCCTGAGCCCTCATTCTTTCAAAATATAAACTACGAAAAATGGATTGCCGGCTTATATTTTACCGGAATACTTATTCAGGCAAGTATAATTTTGGCCGGGCTTTATAAACTGCAGGTATTTAATAAACGTAGTGTTTGGACAGACAAAGTCTGGGAAGATCGGCTCGAAACACTTTGTAAACGCTTAAACATCATAAAGCCTGTAAAACTTCAACTGGCCGAGCGGATATTTAGCCCATTCACCGCTGGTTTTATCCGGCCCGTGATCATCTTCCCAATAGCTATGTTAAATCGTCTGACCACTGATCAGGTTGAGGCAATATTACTTCATGAACTGGCGCACATTAGGCGTAACGACTATATTCTCAATATTTTCCACAAAATCATGGAAACTATTTTATTCTTTAATCCATTTATATGGCTTATATCCCAATTAATAAGACAAGAACGTGAATATGCCTGCGATGACCAGGTAATGAAACATACTAAAGATTCAAAGCAGTATGCGCGGGCCTTACTTCACATCGCCGAGAGTAACCTAACAAACTCTTCTCTGGGAATTGCTGCCTCCGGCGACAAAAAATTCAACCTTTTCCACCGTATAAAACGATTAAAAAACATGAATACACAAGCTAATAACCCAAAATCAGGACTGCTTGCATTGCTAAGCATAGGAGCAGCCTTTGTCTCACTTGCGTGCATTATACCTGCTGAGACAACCATTCCGCAAGCCGACGCTAAGTCAAACTTCAAAAAAGTAACACCCGTTTCATTTGCTTATGATGTTCGCTCTGAGCAGCCGAAACCAAAAGTCTTGGCCAAACTTCCCAAATTAAAGAATTCCCTCAAGGCATTACCACCATTATCTGCCGACACCGACACAAATCGGGTAAACGAATATTTTAAGAGTGCAGAATGGAAAAAGCAAATGGAACAAATTCAATCTCATGCTGCCGAAATGAAAAAACATTTTGATAGCCCGGAATGGAAAAAACAAATTCAGGATATGAAAGTCAACAGCGAAGAAATGAAAAAACATTTTGACAGCCCTGAATGGAAGAAGCAAATGGCTGACATGAAGATTCATGCGGACGAGATGAAGAAACATTTTGAAAGCCCCGAATGGAAAAAGCAGATAGCTGACATGAAAATCAATGCCGAGCAGATGAAATCACATGCGCTCGCGATGCAAAAAGAATTTGATAGTCCTGAATGGAAAAAGAAGATTGAGGAAATGAAAACTCATTCTTTGGAAATGAAGAAACAATTTGATTCACCTGAATGGCGAAAGAAAATTGAGGAAATGAAACTCAATGCCGAGGAAATGAAAAAGCGTGTTGAATCTCCGGAATGGAAAAAACAAATTGAGGAAATAAAGAAAACGGCTCAGGAAATGAAGCTTGAAGCTGAAAAGGTTGATGAAAAATCTGTAAAGCCAACAAACTAATTTAACGAAATAAACAAGAACAGCCCCTGAGAAAATCAGGGGCTGTTCTTGTTTATCGGATTTAAACGGGTTCGCAAGTTCTAATCAATCGTAATTAGCTTGAACCTGTAACTTCCACTTACTGTTTGTATATCTCCAGCAGCATTTTTTCCCTCCAGTGTGAATACACCATTTACAAAGCTGGTTTGTTTCCCATTGGCTGACGTTTTTTCAATGCTTTTTACCTCATTTTTAAAAGCTGTGCCTGTTGCTTCCAACGATGAGTAATAATCTGTTCCTCCCGGGGTTTTCGGAACACGCAGGCTGATATGAAACGATTCGCTATGAATAGTTCCATTGAATGCCTTGATCGGATAAAATCCAGCTGACAATTTGTTGATTTCTGAAGTTCGTGCGGGAAAAGCGAATGAAAATGAGGCCTTGGTTGATGCAGAGGTAGCTATGACGCCGCTAACTGTCTCATTTGGACGGGCTTCAAAACTTATTTCACTACAGTCAACCCTCACCGCAGCATTAGTACCGATTTTATACTCGATAAAAGGCGTCTTCGTCCCGGTACCACCCGTGTCAGAATCCGGGCCGCTCTCTTCATCTTTTGAACAAGAGATGGCTGCACTCACAACGAGAAGGAAGATAATTGATTTGATTTTTTGTTTTAACATAATAGAGTGTTTGATAAGACCAAAATTAATGCAGGGATTATTTCCTGACAATACCCACAAACAGTGATTCCGTACACACCTGGCAAAAGGGGTTTATATCAACATCATAGAATAAATTATATTTGAGCTGTGATTGCAAGTCCTATACAACTATACAAAGCTGCATATTCCGGATTAAGTAAAGAAAACTGGTATCTGTCAATAGTAATGTTCATAAACCGGAGCGGAACAATGGTTGTTCCCTTCATGACTATCTATTGTACCCAAAAATTAAATTTCTCCATTGTTCAGGCAGGAATGATCATGTCCTTGTTTGGCTTAGGTTCAATTGTCGGCGCATTTTTTGGCGGCAAAATAAGCGACAAGTTCGGCTTCTATTATATACAATTGGGCGCTCTATTAAGTGGCGGCGTATTGTTCATTTCCTTGGCCTTTCTGGAAACATTTTTAACTCTCGCTGTTGGCACCTTCCTTTTAAGTGTCTGCAATGAAGCATTCAGGCCGGCAAATTCTTCTGCGATAGCGCACTACAGCTCGGAAAAGGTTCGAACCAGGGCATATTCCCTCCATCGTTTGGCGATTAATCTGGGCTGGTCATTTGGAGGTGCTTTAGGAGGATTTATAGCTTCGATAGATTATCATTTATTGTTCTATGTAGATGGTTGCACGAATATTCTGGCAGGATTACTTCTGCTCAAACTTCTGCCTGCTGTTAAAAAAGAAAAATTGTTAAAAGACACAGCTGACAGTCCTCCTCTGCGCTCTGCTTACCGCGATAAGTTATATCTCGCGTTCATTTTCCTTACCATACCATTTGCATCATCATTTTTTCAGTTTTTTATTCTGCAACCTGTATTCTTTAAATCAGAATGGCACTTTACCGAACAGTTCATTGGCGGGCTTATGGCCCTTAACGGGATAATCATTGTAACCACTGAAATGGTTTTAGTTCATAATCTCGAGGGCCGGCGAAATCCCTTGTATTTTATCTCCGTCGGGATTTTTGTGGCTGCATTGAGTTACGTTGCTCTTAATATCCTCCCTCCTTCTGCCTGGGCAGCTGTAATTTCGGTGGTATTAATAACATTTGGCGAAATGCTTTCCATGCCATTTATGAATGCCTTTTGGATCAGCCGATCTAACGAAAACAATCGTGGTGAGTACTCAGCACTTTATACAATTGCCTGGTCAATAGCACAGATAATTGGTCCTGTTTACGGAGCATTTTTAATCCAACAAGGAGGTTTCACGTTGTTTTGGTGGTTTTTAACATTAATCTGTATCCTCTCATCATTGGGGTTCATCATCATAAATTATCTTGAACCGTTGAGAAAGTGGAAGAAATCACGCTATTTTTGACGATGAAGAAGTTAAAGCTGGAAGAACTTGGCCGTGTTGGTGTTGAAGAATTTAAGATACAGAATAAGTTACCTGTGGTCGTAGTTCTTGACAATGTCCGGAGTATGCACAATATCGGCTCAATATTTAGAACTTCCGACGGATTTGCAGTGGAGCAAATATGTCTTTGCGGTATCACTGCCCAGCCTCCCCATCGGGAGATTGAAAAAACAGCCCTGGGGGCTACCCAATCAGTTGATTGGAAATATTATGAAACCGTAACTTCGGCAGTCGTACAGTTGAAAGACTCTGGTTATACAATAATTGCCATTGAACAGGCAGAAAATAGCCAGATGCTCACAGGTTTTAAACCCGATAGCTCGCAAAAATACGCCCTCATTTTCGGCAATGAAGTTCAGGGAGTGAGCGATGAAGCTATGGAAATGGCGGATAGTTGTATTGAGATCCCTCAATTTGGAACTAAACACTCATTTAATATTGTCGTGTCTGCGGGTATAATTCTTTGGGACTTCTATTCTAAGATGAACTGATTGACATCCATATGGAGAACTACTTAGCCAAGAAACTTCAGATTAAACCCGGACAAAGCATTCTTTTATGGAATGCACCTCAGTCCTATCAATTACTCCTTGAGCCCCTACCCGAAAATAGCAATATATCCAGTTCCTTGATAGGGAGCTACGATCATGTTCACTTGTTCGTCAAAACTGTGGATGACTTGGTTAATGGGTTGAATGTGGTACATAAACTGCTTATGCCAACGACAGTGTTTTGGGTTATCTATCCGAAAAAATCATCCCGGATCAAAACTAACCTTGACATGATGAATTCATGGGAAGAACCTGAAAAATACAGCTTGCGCCCAGTTTCTTCCGCATCGATCGACGAAACATGGACAGCTCTTAGATTCAAACCTGGTGACCTTGTTAAGAAGTCAGGTCTGGGAAAAACGGAGATATCGGGAAGTGAAATGAGGGAATACATCGATGTTGAGAACCGAATTGTCACGCTCCCGCCCGACCTCAAACTTGAATTAGAAAATAAACCGCAGGCCTTGCATTTCTTCGAAACCTTATCCTGGACAAACAAAAAAGAGTACGTTACATGGATTCTCACTGCCAAGCAGGATAAAACAAGGAGAGACAGGGTTGTGAAAGCGGCAGACATGCTTGCATCGGGTAAAAAGAATCCTACATCCAAATAATTCATGGAAATAAAAGATTTAGAAAACGTCGATATTGATCTGTTGAAAGCGCTTCAGCCTGAAACATGGACGGATATAAGGCCATATTTTTACTATTATTCCGCATCGCATTTTTGTAAGCCTTTAAAGATTTGCGATAATGCAAAGGTGATTGCCGTCGGAACAAATATACAGCACCAGGATTCAGCCTGGCTGGCACACATTATTGTTCATCCGGAATATCGTAATAGGGGACTGGGCAGAGAAATGGCTTCAGCGCTGATAGAAAATCTCGACAGGAAACGTTTTAGTACTATTTACCTGGATGCTACTGATATGGGTTATCCGGTCTATAAAAAGCTTGGCTTCGAAGTTGAAACGGAATATATACATCTGGAAGGAAGAAATACTGACCAGTATCTCATTGATCCTTCATCTGTTATACCATTTCGGAAAGAGCTCAAAGAAGAGCTTTTGGCAATGGACAGGACAATTTCCGCCGAAGACCGCATTGATGTTTTAGAACCCCATCTCCGATCTTCACTCCTATTCGTGTCCGAAGGAAAATTGCAGGGAGCATACTTTCCGTTCCTGCTTGACGGTTTCGTCCTTGCTGTCGACCCGATCGCTGGAACGGAATTGATGAAGATAAGAATGCGGAATAAGCCCACCGCACGTTTTCCCGCCGAAAATACAGCATGTATCAACTTTCTAAAAAGTAACGGGTATCAGGTTACCGGAGCATCTAAACGAATGATTCTTGGTAAGAAGCGTGACTGGGATGCGAAGGGCATCTTTCATCGGATCAGTGGTGGGCTCGGTTGAGTTGTACGTTATACGTTATAAGTTACTGATCGGATAAGTTCGAGTGTCCAAAAACTTACGTGATACTTTGCAGAACGGATATACACGGTTGTAAATAAATAAGAGCTTCCCTTTCAGGAAGCTCCATTTTGTAAACCGTTCAGACGTAAAACGTATAACGTATAATTCCTAACCGATTATATATTCCCTAACTCTGTCTTTACTCGGCAGACTTGATTTTCCCATCAGGAATTCATCCGCTCGACGGGCAGCTTCCCGTCCTTCCGAAATAGCCCAAACCACCAATGATTGGCCACGACGCATGTCGCCTGCGGCAAATATTTTGGGGATATTGGTCGCATACTGGCCTTCAATTGCATTGACATTGCCCCTTGCATCAAGCTCTAAGCCTGCGTTTTCAACAAGCCCATGATGCTGCGGATGTAAAAAGCCCATAGCGAGTAAAGCTAGCTGGCAAGGAAGCTCGCGTTCCGATCCCTCTATTTCAACAAATTTTACCGGCCGCCCTAATGGGTCAAGCTCCCAACTAACATCCGATACCAAAATCCCCCGAAGCTCTCCATTTTCATTGCCTAAAAATTCTTTGGTGTTAATTCCCCAGAACCTTTCACAGCCTTCCTCATGAGAGCTAGTTGTTTTCAGTACCATTGGGTATGTTGGCCATGGCATATTTGCGTTGCGATCTGCAGGGGGTTGGCCCATTAATTCAAACTGTTTCACTGTATTGGCATGCTGGCGATTGGAAGTACCTACACAGTCGGATCCGGTATCGCCTCCTCCAATAACTATCACATCTTTTTCAGTGGCTAGAATCTTTTCGTCAGGAAAAGAAATATTGCTGACTGTTTTATTTTGTTGCTTCAGGAAATCCATGGCGAAATGAACGCCCTTCAGTTCCCGGCCAGGAATATTAAGATTACGGGGAATTGTTGACCCTGCAGCCATAATAATAGCATCATGCTGATCAATAAAATCCTTCATGCCTCCATTTGCGCCAACTTCAGTATTACAAACAAATTTTACCCCTTCTTCCTCCATAATCTGCAATCGACGGTCAATTACATTTTTCTCCAGTTTAAAATCTGGTATTCCGTATCGAAGCAATCCACCGGGACGGTCGTCGCGCTCATAAACTGTAACCGTATGACCAGCTTTATTTAACTGAGCCGCTGCAGCCAGCCCGGCGGGTCCGGAACCGACAACTGCAACATTTTTCCCAGATCGCAATACGGGCGTATTTGGCTTTACGTATCCTTTGGAATACGCGATCTCAATTATATGTTTTTCAATTTCCTCAATGGCAACCGGAGGCTTGTTAATCCCCAGAACGCATGCAGCTTCACACGGCGCCGGACAAATTCTTCCTGTAAATTCAGGAAAATTATTCGTTGAATTCAGGATGAGGTACGCCTCCTCCCATTTACCCTGATAAACAGCATCATTGAACTCCGGAATAACGTTTCCAAGGGGACATCCTGAATGACAAAATGGAATGCCGCAGTTCATGCATCTCGCAGATTGCTCGTTTAGTTTTTCTGCGGGATATTCATGAACAAACTCATTATAATTTTTTACACGCTCTGCAGGGGCTATTTTTGAAGGAAGCTCCCTGCCATACTCCTTAAATCCTGTTGGTTTTCCCATTATCCTGCTGATTGCTGAACTTTTTGAAGGTTCAATACTTTTTTGTATTCTTTAGGGAATACTTTTATGAAAAATACAGACTGTTGCTCCCAGTCGTCTAATATATATTTTGCTACCTGGCTTTGAGTGAGCTGCGCATGTTTGTTTAGCAAGGTTCTGATCTCTTCCTCATCCTCAGACGAAAGCGGGTCTAGATCCACCATTTCACAATTACAATTTGCGACAAATGAATTGTCAGGGTCATACACCCATGCTATACCGCCGCTCATTCCAGCTGCAAAGTTCCGTCCGGTCTTTCCAAGAATTAGCGCTCTTCCCCCGGTCATGTATTCACAACCGTGATCTCCAACTCCTTCAACTACAGCTGTACCACCAGAATTACGAACAGCAAACCGCTCGCCTGCCTGTCCTCTCACAAATAGCTCCCCTGAAGTTGCTCCATACAAAGCCACATTTCCAATGATAATATTTTCCTGAGGTGTCGTAGTATTTTTTGATGATGGATATATTACCAGTTGCGCTCCGGAAAGTCCCTTTCCTACATAATCATTTGCTTCGCCCTCGAGTTCAAACGATATGCCCTTTGTACAGAAGGCTCCGAAACTTTGCCCAGCCGAACCGGTGAATTTGTAGTTGATCGTATTGTGCGGTAATCCGGCAGAGAAATACTTTTTAGTAATTTCATTTGAAAGAATTGTACCAGTTGTCCGATCAGTATTTTTGATATCGAATGCGGAAAATACCGGTGTTTTACTTTCAATTGCATCTTTAGCTGCCTCAACCAACTGCCAGTCGATCACATTATCCAGCGCATGATCTTGCTTTTCACTATTGTAAAGTGTCATTCCCGATGGATTGTCCATAAAGTGCAATATGCCAGAAAGGTCAATATTCTTGATCTTCCAATGATCCACGTCATCACGCATTTTAAGGAATTGAACTTTACCAACCATGTCATTGATTGTTCTGAAGCCCAGCTCTGCCATGATCTCACGCAATTCTTCAGCGATGAACTTAAAGAGGTTGACAATATGCTCGGGCTTACCACTAAACAATTTCCTCAATTCCGGGTCCTGAGTCGCAACACCAACCGGGCACGTATTAAGGTGACACTTACGCATCATGATACAGCCACCGGCAACAAGAGCCGCTGTTGCTACACCCCATTCTTCTGCTCCAAGTAAAGTGGCAATAGCAATGTCCTTTCCGGTTTTCAGCTGCCCGTCAGTTTGGAGAACAACCCTGCTCCTCAGCTTATTTTTAACAAGGGTTTGTTGTGCTTCAGCAAGCCCAAGCTCCCATGGTAAACCAGCGTGAACAATGGATGTAAGCGGAGAAGCACCAGTACCGCCATCATAACCAGATATTAGGATCACATCTGCATGAGCCTTGGCTACACCCGCAGCGATTGTACCTACCCCGGCTTTGGAAACAAGTTTCACACTTATCCGCGCCGCACGGTTTGCATTTTTCAGGTCAAATATTAATTGTGCAAGATCCTCAATAGAATAAATATCATGGTGCGGCGGAGGCGATATCAAACCAACTCCCGGTGTGGCATGGCGAACTTTTGCAATCCACTCATCAACCTTATCGCCTGGCAGTTGTCCGCCTTCTCCTGGCTTTGCTCCCTGGGCCATTTTTATCTGGAGCTCGTCGGCATTCGCCAGGTAATTAGCGGTTACCCCAAATCTGGCAGAGGCAATCTGCTTGATAGCCGAACGCATTGATCCGCCGTCAGGCATACGCTCATATCTTAATTCGTCTTCGCCACCTTCTCCTGTGTTGCTCTTAGCACCAATTTGATTCATCGCTATCGCAAGGGTACTGTGTGCTTCGTGAGAAATTGAGCCAAAAGACATAGCCCCCGTGGCAAATCTCTTCAAAATTGCTTCAATCGGTTCAACCTCGTCCAATGGTACAGGCTGGCGATGATGTGCGAAATCTAAAAGCCCCCGTATTGTATACAGGCTATCGGTTTGCTTATTAATGTGGGATGCATATTTTTTGTAAACATCAAAGTTGTTTGTGCGCGTTGAATGCTGCAGCAAATGCACCGTTTCCGGGTTAAACAAATGCGCCTCACCTCTTCGCTTCCATTGATATACGCCGCCTGCAGTTAGTATCCTCGCTTCTATTCCTGTCCTTCTAAAACCGGTAAAGTGTTTGTGCAAGGCTTCCTGGGCAATATCATCAAGCCCCAGACCGCCAATTCGGGATACCGTTCCCGTAAAGTAATTATCTACAACATCCTTGTTTAGACCGACTATTTCAAAGATCTGAGCACCGTGATAAGACTGTAGCGTAGAGATGCCCATTTTTGAGAATATCTTCAGCAAACCATCATTAACAGATTTAGTATAATTCTTATAAAGTGATTTCAGGTCGAGAGTCGTATCGAGCTTCTCATCAGTTTTCAATTTCCTGATGGTTGCAAGTGCCAGATAAGGGTTGACAGCTGTGGCTCCAAATGCAATAAGACATGCAAAATGATGAACTTCCCAAACGTCACCCGCTTCGAGCATTATACCTACCGCGCCACGTAAACCCTTCTTAATCAAATGATGGTGAACGGCAGAAACTGCAAGTAAGGAAGGAATTGGTGCATGCTCAGAATCCAATGCCCTGTCTGACAGGATAAGAACCTCAAATCCATCATGAACAGCATCTTCTGCATAGCGGCATAGCCTGTCCAGTCCCCGTTGCAGAGACCCTGGCTGACCATCCGCTTTAAAATATGTTTGTAAAGTTTTAGCCTGGAATGACCCTGTATCAATACTTCTGATCTTTTCAAGCTCTGTATTGCTTAATACCGGATGAGGTAAAGCAACACAATGGCAATGCATTTTATCCTCATCAAGAATATTTCCGTTGTTACCCATAAAGCCCGCAAGACTCATTACAAGGCGCTCACGGATAGGATCTATCGGCGGGTTAGTTACCTGGGCAAAAAGCTGTTTAAAGTAATTTGACAAGTGCTGTGGCCGATCTGAAAAAACGGCCAGCGGTGTATCAGTGCCCATCGAACCGATTGCCTCTTTTCCAAGCAAAGCCATTGGCTTGATCAGCGTATCTATATCCTCTCTGGAATAACCAAATACCTGCTGATATTTAAAGGTCGACTCATTAGACATTTGTGTAAAAGCCACTCTTGGCTCCGCAAGGTCTTCCAGTCTGATCTTGTAATTCTCAAGCCATTGCGCATACGGCTGGCGGCCTGTTACCTGCTTTTTGATCTCATCATCTTCAATGATGGCTCCCTTTAAAGTATCAACAACCAGCATCTTTCCAGGTTGAAGGCGGCCCTTCTTGACAACTTTCGCTTCGTCAACGGGTAAAACCCCCGCTTCGGAAGCAACGATGATCTGATCATCATTCGTTATCACAAATCGCTGAGGCCGCAGACCATTACGATCAAGGGTGGCACCGATAGTATGACCATCCGTAAATGCTATCGCAGCTGGCCCGTCCCAGGGTTCTATTAGCGTTGCATGATATTCATAAAATGCTTTGGTAATAGGGTCCATCTGCTCGTTGCCATCCCATGCTTCGGGGATCAGCATCATCATCACGTGTGGAAGTGACCTACCGCAATGGAACAATAATTCTACTACGTTATCAAGACAGGCTGAATCAGATTGATTATTGTCAATGACCGGAAGAAGCATGTCCATTTCATCTTTGCTGAAAAATGGAGATGCAAACGACCGGATTCCGGAATAAAACCAGTTCAAGTTGCCTTTAAGGGTATTAATCTCGCCATTATGGGCGATAAATCTGAACGGCTGTGCTAAACGCCATGATGGAAACGTATTTGTCGAAAATCTGGAATGGATCATACCAAAGGCCGAAGTCACTTCATTATTCGTCAGGTCCTGGAAATAGATCCGAACCTGGCTGCTGGTAAATTCACCTTTATATATAATCACATGCTGAGAAAGCGAACATACATAGAACTGCTGCTCCGCACCTCTCACTGTATCTCGGACTGTTTTAGTAATTAAATTCTTCAGAACGTACAGTTTACGCTCAAAATCTTCCGCTGTATGAAGAGAAGCAGTCCTCTCAATAAAAATTTGCTCAATATCTGGCTCAGCTGAGAAAGACGCCTCTCCAACGATACCTTTATTTATAGGAACTATTCTGTACCCCAGTATACTTAGTCCTAGTTTCTCAGCGCACTTTGTGATTGTTGCCCTACAGGCTTCTTTAATAGTTGCTTTCTTTGGAAGAAACAGCATGCCCACTCCATAAGTCCCGGGGTCGCCGAGGCTAATATTTAGCTTCAATGCTTCCTTTTGAAAAAACTCATGTGGAAGCTGCATTAATATACCCGCTCCATCACCCGAATCCGGATCACAACCGCAGGCTCCGCGATGCTCCATGTTTTCCAAAATAGTAAGGGCATCACTTACGATCTGGTGCGACTTCCGGCCCTTAATATTCGCAATAAAACCAACTCCACAAGCGTCATGCTCGTAATCCGCACTATATAATCCTTGCTGCTGGCTGTCAGTATTTGTCATCAAAAATCTAGAATTAATAAATCCGTCTAAATTAAGCAAAATGGACGTGATTACTTAATTTTCAATAATTTTTGCCATTCAATCAAAAACTATCATTATTCACATTAGAAATTACCAAATTAGCAATTATTTACCTTTTTCATTATCAAAATAGCATTTCACACTTCATTTGATACCTCAGGGCATAGAATTCTAATTTTTTCCTACTTTTGTCGCGGGCAAGTCTTTTACGACCAGCTCCCTTTGAACTCCCCCAGGGTGGGAACGCAGCAAGGGTAGAAGGTTGTAGCGGTGCGATAAAAGGTGCTTGCCCATTTTTTCTTTCTCAATTATGTTATATGACTTCCCCAAAGCCATAAATCCCATTTAAGGACCATATAATTGCCATAAACAGAATAGTAACAAAACTCCCTAAATCGAACAATAATGAAATTTTTTATTGACACAGCAAACCTTGCTCAAATTAAAGAAGCACAATCTTTAGGTATACTCGATGGTGTAACTACCAATCCAAGTCTTATGGCTAAAGAAGGTATTACTGGTCATGAGAACGTTATAAAACATTATAAAGCTATTTGTGATCTTGTTGACGGCGATGTTAGTGCTGAAGTGATTGCCACAGACTTCGAAAACATGGTGAAAGAAGGCGAGATATTAGCCGCGCTGGATTCTAAGATTGTTGTGAAAGTGCCAATGATTGCTGAAGGGATCAAGGCTATAAAATATTTCAGTTCAAAGGGAATTAAAACTAATTGTACGCTGGTATTTTCTTCGGGTCAGGCACTACTGGCAGCGAAAGTTGGTGCGACGTACGTTTCCCCATTTATTGGACGTTTAGATGATGTATCAACCGATGGCCTGACGCTTATTGAAGATATTCGTTTGATCTATGATAATTACAGCTTCGATACTCAGATTCTGGCTGCATCAGTTCGTCACCCAATGCATATAATTAACTGTGCGAAAATTGGTGCTGATGTTATTACTGGTCCATTATCAGCAA
The DNA here is from genome assembly GCF_900168015.1 of Daejeonella lutea. GTDB lineage: Bacteria > Bacteroidota > Bacteroidia > Sphingobacteriales > Sphingobacteriaceae > Daejeonella > Daejeonella lutea. The sequence continues at coordinate 1,075,972 of NZ_FUYR01000001.1, forward strand.
TGTCAGCATTAATGAAACACCCTTTGACTGACAGTGGCCTCGCTCAGTTCTTAGCGGATCACGCAAAGGCGGCAGGGAAGTAAGGAATACGTTGTGCGTTAAACGTTTTACGTTTGAGTTTTAAGTCCTAAGTTATAAGTCTTGTCGGAAAACTGAGCCTATAACAGGGCGTCATGCAATTTTTTAATTCGTAATTCTTAATCCATTTCTTTGACGGTGAAAGCTCACTTCGACATATTAATAATCGGTGGCGGGCCAATCGGCATCTCCTGCGCAATTGAAGCACAGAAGGCCGGGCTGTCTTATATCATCATAGAAAAAGGATGTCTGGTCAATTCTCTGTACAATTATCCTGCAAACATGACATTTTTCTCAACTTCAGAGAAGCTGGAGATTGGGGGCGTTCCATTTGTATCCAATAATATTAAACCAACGCGGGCCGAAGCTTTGGAATATTATCGCAGGGTAACTGACAAATTTGACCTGAATCTTCACTTATTCGAGTTAGTAGAGAGTATACAAAAACTGAAAGGTCACTACGAAGTCCGCACCGCTAAAACTTCCTACACCTCAGATAATATTATCATTTCCACTGGTTTTTACGATCTTCCTAACCTGATGAATATACCGGGTGAAGATCTGCCAAAGGTGAATCACTATTATAAGGATCCGCACTTTTATGCCAAACAGAAGGTTCTGATCGTTGGGGCAAATAATTCATCTGTGGATGCCGCGCTCGAAACTTACCGAAAAGGCGCCGATGTGACGATGGTTATCAGAAACGGCCAGATCGGAGAAAGGGTAAAATACTGGGTTCGTCCGGATATTGTTAACCGGATTCAGGAAGGCAGTATTAAAGCATATTTCAACTCCAACCTTAGCGGCATTCGTCAACATGAGGTCGATATTGAAAGTCCCGAAGGAACTATTACAATCCCTAATGATTTTGTTCTTGCTATGACCGGCTATCAGCCGGATTTTTCGTTCCTCGAAAAAATCGGAGTAAATCTTTCCAAAGACTATTTACGCTTACCGGAACACAATCCCGAAACTATGGAAACCAACCTGAAAGGTCTTTACCTGGCAGGCGTAGTTTGTGGAGGAATGAACACGCACAAATGGTTTATCGAGAATTCGAGAGATCATGGGGAGAGGATTGTTGGGCATATTGTGAAGGGAGAAAGTAATCGGTAATCGGTGGTCAGAAATCATGTGCTTACGACATGTGGCGACCGAAGCGTAAATTTTAATTACTGATTACTGTTTACTGTTTTAAAAAACCACTTTATATTCTCCACGCCTCTTATTGTATCAAGTGTAGCACCTCTCCAATCGGCTGATCACTATCTATTAAAATTCCAGTCACCCCTGCTGCTTCTCCAGCGATAACATCCCGTTCACGATCGCCGATGAAATATGATTTGGAAGCATCTACCTGGTATCGCGCAATTGCCTTTTCAAGCATTAATGAACCAGGTTTACGACAAAGGCAATTGCCATTGTATTGCGGATGATGATTGCAAAAGTATGCCTCAGTGATAGTAATACCCTGATCGGCATATGTTTTTATTAAATGATCATGCATCTGCTGCAGCGTTTCCGGAGTATACCAACCTTTCGCCAGGCCTCCCTGGTTAGTGATCACGATCAGGAGAAAGCCCCGGGCCTGCAGTTCCCTGAGCGGTTCATAATTATGTGTTAAAACTGAGAAATCCTCAAATTTACATACGTAGTCCCCTAACTCTTTATTTAAAACTCCATCTCTGTCTAAAAAAACTGCTTTGTTCATATAAGGTATGTTGCTACTTCTGATAACGTAAAAACATTATCTTTAAAATACTATTCACAAATCTAACCATTATGTCAGAGACTAAAACTCAAAAGGAATTTCAGCCCTACATCGCGGCAAATAGCAAAGTAGCGGAGTTTACAGTAAAATCCGTTCTTCTTGGAGCAGTATTCGGCGTAATTTTCGGTGCAGCAACCGTTTATTTGGCTTTAAAGGCCGGGCTTACAGTATCTGCTTCTATACCAATAGCAGTACTTGCTATTTCTATAGGCCGGAAATTTTTTAAGACTACAATTCTTGAGAATAATATCATTCAAACAACTGGCTCCGCCGGGGAATCTATAGCCGCTGGCGTTGTATTTACACTTCCAGGATTTCTTTTCCTATCGGCGGGCAGTAGCAGTGAGTCATTTTTTTCCTATTGGCCAATATTTCTTCTGGCATCCCTTGGTGGGATCTTAGGCACATTAATGATGATTCCACTGCGCCGTTCTCTTATTGTCGAAGAGCACAATAATCTGCCTTATCCAGAAGGCACCGCCTGTGCTTCCGTATTAATAGCCGGTGAAAAGGGAGGTGATTTTGCTAAAACAGCGTATTATGGACTTGGCTTTGCCTTCGCTTATGCAATATTGCAGAAAGTGTTTCATGTGATTGCTGAGGCACCTACCTGGGCCACCACTCAGGCCAACAAATATTTTCCATCTGCAACAGTAAACGGTGAGATAACACCTGAATACATGGGTGTTGGATATATAATCGGTCCAAAGATTGCAGGAGTACTGGTAGCAGGTGGTGTGCTCGCCTGGCTGGGACTTATTCCTCTACTTGCCAGCCTCGTTCCTGCCGAAAGTATTGCTACCCAGCTCGTAAAACTTGGCTATTTAAAAGATATTTTAAGCCATGGCAGTTCGGCGGGTTGGGATCCGGCAACAAAGACGTTTGCTAATACCGCAACAGCTGTGTACTTGGCCTATGTGCGGCAAATTGGTGCGGGTGCCGTTGCTGCAGGAGGTTTTATTACACTGCTCAAAACCATCCCCACGATCATATCTTCATTTAAATCCAGCCTGGCATCGATAAATAAAAGCGGGGATGAGAAAAAGGCGGTTAAACGGACTGACGATGACCTGTCGTTTAAAACGGTGATATTCGGAAGTATCGCTCTTGTAGTATTAATGGCAGTCCTGCCGCAAATTCCGGGCGATTCTATTTTAAACAAGTTATTGATAGGGATTCTTGTCATCGTTTTCGGGTTCTTCTTTGTAACGGTGTCAAGCAGGATTGTTGGCTTAATCGGAACTTCTTCCAACCCGGTATCAGGTATGACCATAGCAACCCTAATGGGCACCTGCCTTATTTTTATAAGTATCGGATGGACTGGTCAATTATACGAACCTATGGCGCTAGTAGTGGGCAGTATGATATGTATTGCTGCAGCTAATGCCGGAGCTACCTCACAGGACCTCAAAACGGGTTATATCGTTGGTGCAACACCACGCTATCAGCAGCTGGCTTTATTTGTCGGCGCTATAGTTTCTGCTGTTGTTATCGGACTCACCTTGTCCATTCTGGATCGGCCGAATGCCGAGATGGTATCACAAGGCATCCACCATGCAATTGGAACGGAAATGTACCCTGCCCCACAGGGTACCCTAATGGCTACCCTTATAAAAGGGCTACTTTCGTTTAACCTCGACTGGCAATTTGTACTTGTAGGAGTATTCCTGTCAATTACCATGGAGCTATGTGGTGTGAAGTCGCTGTCTTTCGCAGTCGGCGCATATCTGCCTCTATCTACTACGCTACCGATTTTTGCTGGAGGTGCAATAAAAGGATTGGTTGATCGCAGATCTAAAAACAAACACGAAAAGCAAGAAGACGAAGACCTGGGCCGCGGAAATCTTTTCGCAACAGGACTTGTAGCTGGCGGCGCCTTAATGGGTGTTCTTTATGCATTCCTGATGGCCTTCGAAAGTACGGCTGGGCCTGTAGGTTCACTAAATATGGAAGAACACTTGGTAGGTGCTTTAGGAGAGGGTGGTTTCCAGATCCTTGGATTTCTATTCTTTGTAGTTATGGGCATCGCCTTGTATAGAATTGCGGTAAGTAAGAAATGAATGGCGAAATAACCAATAGTTTTGACCCGAGGACTTGCTTCTTGGTTCCTGACTATTGGTTCATTATTAATAGTATTTCTACTATTTGAACTTACTAATATTTTTAGTATTTTTATTCTATAGAAATACTATCATGTCAAGTTTATATTTAATAGCGATACTGCCTCCTGCCGATCTTTCAAGTCAGATTAATGAGATCAGGGTCCAATGTTCGGAAAAGTTTGGGGTTAGAAGAGCACTGGAACCTCCGGTTAACATCAGCTTATACCGTCCTTTTAAAATGGAGCAAGCCTTTGAAAGTAAAATGTGCCGTATGCTGCAGTCAGTTGCATCCGGATTTGAGCCATTCAGGCAGGACCTTGAAAATTTCGAAGCATTTGACATGAATGCAGTGGTGATACGTGCGCTGAAGAACCCGCAAATGATGAAACTCCAACGTTCTGTTGCATCTATTTTTAGAAAGAATAAGCTTGATAAGCAGCCTGCTGGATCCAAAAACCTGGCCTTCAGACCTCACGTAGCCATAGCTTACAGAGATATACTGCCAGAGGTCTTTCCGATGCTATGGCAGGAATACAAAGACGTGCGTTTTAAACGGAATTTTACAAATGATCAGTTCAGCATTCTGAAACATGATGGCAAAGAGTGGAACAAAATTCAGGATTTCAAACTATCGGGGCAGAAAGGCCAGTTGGATCTGTTCTAAATCTTACTATAAATCAAAGCTTACAAACTTATGCGTCACACGTGAGCTGAATTGTCGCTGCTCGTTGCTCGCATCTCACAAATGGCTCACTCCGCCCGATACAATAAACTTCATAGCCTCACTTGCACTCATGTTTAAGGGCTTCACGCGTTCCATATTTACAAAGCACAATTGACCAGCAAAAGAATACGACAGTGGGAAATAAACTGCCACATCACCAGGATAACCAATTTTAGTAAGATCTTTTTGAGTGATAAACCCTATTTTTTTTAAGCCCGTTTCGTTCACTTCTACGACCACGGGTTCACTGAACTTTTTGTCGTCACCTACAAATGCTTCTGTAAGGTCTTTAAATGACGTGTAAATCACATTAAAAACCGGCAGCCTCTTGAACCAACGGGCAAACCACTTCTTGATCGGATCAGTTACAAAATTGGTTACAACGATTCCAACAACAATTAACACCAACAGAACTGTGAGAATTCCAAGTCCCGGAATATATATCGGCTTTCCAGCCTGATCAACCCAAATAACGTCGCTGATATTTAATGCCGAGTCAACCTTTACAAAAATCCAGTAAATAAGAAAAATCGCAGCTGCAATTGGCACGATCACCAGGGCACCCCTGATCATGTAATTCAATAAAGCCCTGACAATTCTATTCATAGTAATATACCCTTTTTACTCTTTGTGATATTCCTGTTAAGACTTCGTACGGGATGGTCTCCATTTTCATTGCCAAATCTTCAACCCGGATATTGTCGTTAAAAACAATCACTTCGTCGCCTTCAGCAGCATTAATTCCTGTGATATCGATCATACACATATCCATGCAGATTTTCCCAATGGTTTTCACCTTTTTACCCCGCACCAGCATGCTTCCAATACCGTTTCCCAGCTTCCTGCTGTAACCATCGGCATAACCTATTTTTACTGTTGCAATGGTACCGCCGTCAGGCATCTTTCCCGCCCGGCCATATCCAACTGTGTCGCCTGCTGGAATTTGCTTGATCTGAGAGATACTTGTTTTCAGCGAAGTTACGGTTTGTAAAGGAGATTTATCCCTGATCGAAAGATCAATCCCATACAGACCAATGCCAAGTCTGACCATATCGAAAACTGCATCTGGCCAGCGACTTATACCTGAAGTATTCGATATATGCCTGATAATATGGTAATTATATAGTTCCATTATCCTTTCGGAAAGCATCGAAAACAGGTTTATTTGTTGTTCTGTAAATTTGTCGTGTTCAGGATCCTCACTGGCTACAAGATGTGAAAAAATGCTTTGTATATGTATCGATTTATTATCCTTGAGGTACTCTAGTAATTGTTCGACCTCACCTTCCATAAAACCCAGGCGATGCATACCAGTATCTAACTTAATATGAACCGGGTAGTCTTTATGCCCTTTGCGGCTAAGAGCCGAAACAAACTCCTCCAGAATACGCATACTGTATATCTCAGGTTCGAGCTTATTCTCTATGATCGCATCGAATGCCATTGAATCAGGGCTCATCACCATTATGGGAAGGGTGGTTCCTGATTTCCTTAAAGCTACCCCCTCATCAGCGTAAGCTACAGCGAGGTAATCAACCTTGTTGAACTCAAGTAAGTTTGTAATCTCGAAACTTCCGCTGCCATAGGAAAAGGCCTTTACCATAGCCATCACCTTTTTACCTTTAGGCAATAATGCTTTATAATAATTGAGATTATGTTCGAGCGCATTCAGGTTGATCTCTAACACTGTTTCATGGACTTTCTGGGTTAGGAGCTGACTTATTTTTTCAAATTCAAAAGCCCTAGCTCCTTTTAACAGAATTGTTTCATGTCCGAATTTTATGGACGGAAAAGACTGCAGAAAATCCTCTGAAGACTCGTAAAACTCTTTTTCACAAGAAAATTCGTGACCATACTTACTAATTAGGGGCCCTACTCCTATCAATCTGTCGACCGATTTATTTTCGATCATCTGGTGAATCTGTTCGTATACCTCAGGCGAATCTATTCCCGGCAGATCGGATAGAATAAGGGTTCGTCTCGAATGCTGATTCTGCTGGTTCAGGAAATCCAGAGCGATTGCGAGCGAAGAAAGGTCGAGGCTGTAAGAATCATCGATAACGGAGCAATAATTTATACCGGTCTTTAGCTCCAGCCGCATGCCAATTGGAACTAATTTCTCAAGCCGTTTATCGGCCTCCTCCGGTTCGTACCCTAATGCAAGTAAAGTTGCCCAGCATATAATGGCGTTTTCAACTGAGGCCTGGTCAGTGAAAGGAATTACTGCTTCTACTTCCGTATCATTAAATCTCGCGCGCAGAAACTGGTATTTATCTTCCAATACTTCGTCATCAAAAACTTCCAGATCAGCCTTATCCCGATAACACCAGGTAAATTTATTAGTTCCCGGCAGCTCGCCGGTGTACTGGTTGAGATATTTACATGAGTAAATGAAAAGATCTACCCCTTCAAACAGTTTTAATTTTTCTGCAATTTTATCTTCCAGGGTGTCGAATCCGTCGTTATGTGCTTCACCAATATTAGTCAGTATTCCAATTGTCGGGCGAATCACAGCCGCCAAAGCTGCCATCTCATCTCCTTTGGACACTCCTGCTTCGAAAATACCAAGATCATTTTCCTCATTCATCTCCCAAACGGACAAGGGCACACCGAGTTGGGAATTATAACTTTTCGGGCTTCTTACAATATTATTTTCTGGTGCCAATAGCTGGTAAAGCCACTCTTTGACCACTGTTTTCCCGTTGCTGCCAGTTATACCTATTACCGGGTAGTCAAATTTCGACCGATGAACTGATGCCAGATTCTGAAGAGCTTTTAAAGTATCGTCGACAAGATAAAAGTTGCAACCTTTAAACTTGATGTGGTCAAAATCTGGATCGGATATTACGAAGCTTCTTACACCCGCATTGTAAACTTCTTCAATGAAGGTGTGGCCGTCACGTCGCCCTTTAAGGGCAAAGAACAATCCCTGATCCATATCACTAAGTTTCCTGCTGTCAGTGAGGAGCGTCCTGATCATTGCATCCTTTATTTGAATAGATGCTTTCGCGTCCATGCTTTCCGTTAATTCTTCCACTGGATAAAGGATATGATTCATTGCTTGCTAATTTCATTAAATTTTAAGGAATAACTTAATATTTGCGATATTTCATCGATTTGAGAAACGAACAATCACCCCCTAAAGTTTTCAGCAGAGAACAATGTAAGGCCAAAGCGGAAAGCTATTGTGCGTATCAGGAACGCTCGCAACATGAGGTGAGAAACAAACTATATGAGTGGGGTTTGCATGAACGTGACGTTGAGGAAATTATATCAGAACTTATCCAGTCTAACTTCCTGAATGAAGAGCGTTTCGCCCTGGCCTACACCCTTGGAAAGTTTCGAATTAAAGGCTGGGGAAAAATCAAGATAAAACAGGCACTTAAGCTAAAAAAGGTACCTGATAAAATGATCGCAAAATCCCTTAAGTCAATTGATCCGGATGATTATGCTGCCAGGCTAAAGGTATTGATCGACAAAAAAAGCGAAACCCTGCACGAAAAAGACCATTATAAGCGCCGCTTTCTTTTATCGAGATATGCTGCATCAAAAGGCTATGAACAGGATTTGATCGGGGATCTTCTGAATGAATAGTTTTTATGAATTATCCTTCAATTCACCTTTCGGACGCACAGGATATTGACTGAGTGGGTTATTTAGATTTCCAACATTACTTTTAAGAGCTACTTAACGGTTCCGACTACCAGGACCTGACAAATGTTCCTTGCTTGAATAAGATCCGACAGGACCCTGAGGAATTTACGAAAAATGCTTGATGTTACCGGTTGTTCGGAAACTCGTTAATCCAGTTAAACCCTGTCTCCATTAGCCGTTGTTTCTGCTTCTTAAAAGTGATTACAATGGGTTTTCCAAATAAAGCTCCGTCAAGTCTTAAGTTTTCGTGATAAGAACTGCTGTACTCCGTACTGTAAGAGAACTTATGAGTGACTGTTTCATCATCTATGAAACGTACGATAATTTGCTTGCTATTTGTATCAATCTCCATGTTGCAAAATTCCCTGGATTCATCGATAAATTTTATCAAAGACCTTTCCTTAGTATCGATTAACATCGTTCTCCATTGTAGTGCATAAATCGAATCGGTGGCTGGGATGCCCTTCCACTTGAATGAATTCACTTCATAACTTCCATACAACGGAAGTTTAGGCTTAGAATCAAATTTCTGACGTTGAGGGATTAACATTAGAAAAACAAAAAGTATCGGGGCAAAAATCAACAAGATTTTTAACACTGGTATTGCCTTCGGTATCCATTTCTTTGCGTAAACTGGGGGTTCGATAGTTCTGAGTTTCGTGGCCTCGCCGTAAATGAAAAATACAAATAGTCTTTTAACATTAGGAACAAGCAGGTATAAGCTCATAGATACTAGTGCAGTCGACAGGATTTTCACCGGAACATCATAAAAATAATTAACAGCCATTACATTAGCTGTGGTCATAAGTGCAATGATCGCCCCTAAAGCAATGGTTCTCCTGAATAATAATAGTATTCCTAACAGTTCCGCAACACCCATAAACATATTATACCCCGTCGAAAATCCTAGAAAGGTCCAGGCTAGACCCATTGGACTGGATTCACCATATGTGGATGATAACCGGGAAAGACTCGGAAAAGGGAACTGCAATTTTATAATTTTAACCATGCCATAATTAATCAGCATGAGTGCAAGATAAAATCTAACTGCTACAGTAAGCCAGTAGTAAAGCTTTTGATAGTTCAACCGGTGCCTATCAAGCATGGACCAAATTACACAACCAAGGAAGGCAACAACCGAAATGAACAGTAGAAGAATATAGTTGTATGTGGTATCTCCACTCCCATTGGGTTGAGTAATCAATTCGTGCTCGATGTGAAGGATATCGGCTGAAACTTTAATAAGGAGCTTATTTAAAATAAGAGTTGGATAATGGATCAACAATCGAAAAAGAGGATATGCGCCATTGTTGAAGAATACGATGAATAAACTGAACAAAAGAAATATAAACCTAAAAAGTATCTTCTCTATAAAAGTCCATTCCAATAATTGATCGTGCCTGGCACCTACCGGGGCTGTTGATTGCTTGCTATCCATCTTCTAAAATATTGATTTTAAAGGTTAAAACTCGAATTGATCAAAACCTTCAACTAACCATTATCTATTGCTATTTTGCAACACTTAAATATTACGAATCATTTAGATGTCGAACACCCCCCTATTTTACCGTGACAACGATTCCCGCTGGGAGGATCTCGGCGATGGCGTGTCCAGAAAGATCTCAGGATACGATGACAAGATTATGCTCGTCAAAGTTAAATTTGAAGTTGGTGCTATAGGGCCGCTGCACAATCATTATCATTCACAGGTAACCTACGTGGCAAGCGGCGTTTTTGAGGTAACCATCGACGGGAATAAGGAAGTTCTTTCAGCCGGGGATAGCTTCTATGCACCACCTAACGATATCCATGGGGTACTTTGTATTGAGGCGGGCGTGCTCGTTGATGTTTTTAGCCCCATGCGAGAAGATTTTCTCGGATAACACCCTTATATCATTTAAAACGTTGCAGCTTTTTTATTGCAACTACATTTCCATCGATCGGAGTACTGATAACTTCCCTTCCGCCCTGTAATGCGTAAAAAATATACAGGCTATTTCGCCCCACAACTTTTACGTTGAGGGACTTGTAATTGGAGAAAGTGATTTGATGATCTAATCTTTTAATTCCGTTTCGAAGTTCGTTTTCAGTTTTAAGTCCTAGTCCAATACCAATTCCAAGAAAGTAACTCAAGACCATGATACCAGGACATCAGAAATAGACGAATATTCTAATATATTGACATCTAAAAATCCATAGTAAATTGTGTCGGTAACAAGTCCCAAAAACAGGAGATATAATATCCCAACGAGAGATATTCTTGCACATTAAGCTTATTCATTCCAATTCCTTGTACCGGTGAATGTCGTTAAGATTTGCCGGATTCACAAGATCAATGTGCGTATCTGCTCATCCAATATAAAATAATATGCCCGCCCCGGTAGACCGGCACGGGCATATTCGCTCAGTTCTTAAACTCGTTGTTAGCTTCTCGCAGCTCTACAACAGTTTCCCGTCTGAATCTACCTCGACCACTTCGTAGCCAAGCTTTTCCAAACCAGGTTTAATTGCCGCTTTATCTCCAACAATTACAATGTTCATTTTATCGACAGGCAAGTGTTTTGCCGCCAGGGCATTAATCTCGGCTTTCGTAATATTCTTAAGAATATCATTTTGCTTTTGTACAAATCCTTCATCCAGATTATAGCGGATAATATTGTTTAAGAAAGATGCTTTCTGAAAACCTGTTTCATATTTACGAGCGTCACTCTGACCAATTGCACTTTTAACAAATGCAAGCTCGGCATCAGTTATCCCCTCTTCTTTATAGCGTTTAATTTCTTTCATGAACTCCACCACTGAACTGTCAGATACATTAGTACGAACACCTGCAGATGCTGTATAAGGCCCTGCAGATTCAGTACCTGAGAAACCTGAACCAGCCCCGTATGTATAACCTTTATCTTCGCGGAGGTTAAGGTTGATACGGCTGTTAAAAGCTCCGCCAAGAATGTAGTTCATTATTCCAGCACGATAATACTCACCAGTAGCATCAAAAGGTAAAGCCATGTAACCAATTCTGATTTCAGACTGTGCAGCTTTATCTTTATTAACCAGATAAATCTTAGTCTTATCAATCGTTGCAGGTTTTGCATCCGCTGGGATCTGAACTGGTTTCGCCTGCCATTTGCTCAGGAAAGCAAGCTTCGGCATGATAACCTTTTGCTCTGTATCGCCTACCACAACGATGTCCGCAACAGATGCAGAGAAATTATCGTTGTAGAATTTCTTCACATCATCGAGCGTGATCGATCCTACACTTGCGGTAGTACCAATACTTGGAATAGCCATAATGTTCCCTTCTCCGTATAACAGCTTGTTATAGACGTTAGAAGCGACTACTGGCGCTTGTGTACTCTGATTTGCGATCGACTCAAGTGTTTGCTTTTTCAAGCGATCAAAATCGGCCTGATCGAAACGAGGATGCAGCATGCGTTCTTCAAGAAGTGCCAGAGTTGCATCAAGATTTTTCGCAAGTGATTGTACCTGTATATTCATCCGGTCAGAACCGCTGTAAAAACTGATTGACGATCCTAATTTTTCTAACTGACTCGCAATTTCTTCAGATGAATACTTTTGTGAAGCTTCGTTTAACATTGAAGCAGTTAGCGAAGCAATACCAGCTTTGGAGGGATCTTTAGCTTCCAGTTTATGACCTCCTTTAATCGATACCAGCATCGTTACAGTCGGCACTTCATCATTTTTAGCTCCAATAATACGAACACCATTCGGAGTTTTATCTGTCCAGTATGCCGGCACATTTACCACAGGATTTGCTCCGGAAGCTGGTCTTATTTTACGATCGAAATTATCTTTTGCTTTGTTGTATGTCAACCCACTATACTGATCTTTCGGAGCTACATAGCCCGATTCATCAACTTTAAAGTTATCAGCAGCAGTTACAGTCGCTGCTTTCCCTTTCGGCACCACGCTTAAAATAACAGCGTGTTTTCCTTTAATATATTTGTTATAAACTCGCATAACATCCTCTTTGGTCACCGCCTTATAACGTTTCAAGTCAAGAGGCAGGTAATTAGGATTACCGGTAAAAGTTTGATATGCCGCCAAAGCTGATGTTTTACCAGCAACACTGGAAAGTGTATTGATCTCGCCAGTCTCATAAGAAACCTTAAAGCGGGTCAGGGCATCGTCAGAGATACCTGTTTTCTCAAACTCCAACAAAGCCTCACGAACTAATTTTTCCATATCTGCAAGAGTTTGCGTAGGGAAAGGAAGCACGGTGATTGAAAACTCACCTCCCAATTCTGATGCAGGATTTGAAGCACTTGCCTGAACTGCTTTCTGAGTTTTAACAAGGTTTTTGTAAAGGATAGAATTCTTACCAGATCCAATGATCTCTGCTAAAAGGTCCAATGGCACTTCATCAGGTGAGAATCTCGGAGCTGATGGAAAAGTCATCTGCAGCATTGGGAAACGAACATTGTCTTCGTAAGAAATGTAGCGGTCTTTATCCAGAACCGGCATCGGTAACTTTACATTTTGAACTTCCGGCCCTTTCTGGATCGGCCCGAAATACTTTTCTGCAAGCTTAACAACCTGTGCAGGAGTTACATCACCTCCAACAGTCAATGTGGCGTTATTCGGTCCGTACCAGCGCAGGAAGAAGTTCTTCAAATCATTGACATTACCGCGGTTCAAATCTTCCAGGTAACCGATTGTTGTCCATGAGTATGGGTGTCCATAAGGATAGAGGGCAGCAGATGCTTTCTCATATACCAGGCCATATGGACGGTTATCATAATTCTGTCCGCGCTCATTCTTAACGGTTGACCGCTGGATCTCAAATTTCTTCTGTGTTACAGCGTCAAGCAAAAATCCCATCCGGTCAGCCTCAAGCCACAAAGCGGTTTCCAGCTGATTGCTTGGAAGAGTTTCATAATAGTTTGTCCTGTCGCGATTAGTGCTTCCGTTTAAAGTTCCCCCCGCTTCAGAAATGATCTTGAAATGGGCTTCATCCCCAACGTTGTCTGATCCTTGGAACATCATATGCTCGAAGAAATGGGCGAAGCCTGATTTACCTACTTCTTCGCGTGCCGAACCGACATGGTAAGTCACATCAACGTGAACGATAGGATCAGAATGATCTTCGTGAACGATAACTGTCAGTCCGTTAGGCAGAACATATTTTTCATAAGGAATGACAAGCTCTGTTCCTTTCCGGGTAACTTTCTCTACCAGTTTCGTCTGACTGGGAGATTTCATAGTCTGCGCCTGCAGTTGCAAGCCGACAAATGCAAGCATTAATATGCTTAACTGTATTTTTTTTCTCATGGGGTTTTATAATTGGATAGGCAAAGTAATAATTTATGGATAAATCTGCAAATAGCTCATTCCGAGCTGATCACCTTGGCCGCCTCGCTGAGCCGGGTGCCTTTTGTTTCCAACGGCTCGTCCGGATATCGGTTGGAGGGATCCATCAGGAAGTTTTTTAATCCCAGTTCCCGTGCTCCCTTGATCTCAGAGTCGAGATCATCGCCTATGACAACGATTTCATCCTTGTGTAGGTCGTATTTCTTAATGATCCGCTGGATGACTTCCTTTTTGGTTTCAGATGTATTATCAGGGTCGACGATAAAAATCTCCTCAAAATCATCTCTAATCCCTAGGCGATCTATCTTGCTCAGTTGAAGCTTTGTGTATCCTGCAGTAAGCAGGAAACGTCTGGCCGGAAGATCTCTGATGTACGAATAATCATCATAAACGTCCATTTCTCCTTGATATTCCATATTACGCAACAATTCAGCGCCCTGCTTAGCCAGTTCGCCCGGGAAATTATGCATCACGGCAACTTTATGAAAGGGAGTACGCTGTATGTCTTTCTTTGCAGCTTCAATCTTTTCAGCACCTAGACCAAATTCCGATCTTGAAATCAGATCGAACATTGGTTTGAATAGAAGACCACTTGTTGAGGCTACCGGATAAATTGTATTATCGAGGTCAATTATTATGGTAAGCATTATTCGTGCTGATGCAGGTTAATTTGTCGGCCGATTTCATTTATTTCTGCATCTTCATCAAAGATAGGGAGATCAGTTTCATAATCGAGTTTCAGCCAAACTCCTTCGGTATCTTTCTGTATGTGAGTGTGTTCTTTTCCTTCTTTAAAAATTGTATACGTATTGTCTTCTTCTGGAAAAACGGAATAGGTTACAGCGCCTATTTGAATGTCGAAAGGTTCTTGCATAAACAAAGATAAGACTGACGGTTGAAAATTCTTCGGTCAACCTAAAAAACATAAATCTGATAATCAGATCAACGTAATAAACTAAATTCTTCTTATTTAACCGCCTTTGGCTTTGAAAAGCAAAATTAAGGCAACTCAACCCCTGATTAACAATCCATTAACTTTTCGTCATCAAAAAAAATAAAAAATCCTTGACAAAAACGCTTTTCTGTCTATATTTGCACTCACCAAAACGCGAAAGTAGCTCAGTTGGTAGAGCACGACCTTGCCAAGGTCGGGGTCGCGAGTTCGAATCTCGTCTTTCGCTCCAATAGAAACTCCCTCCTCAAAGAGGGAATTTTTGTTTGAAACATCCCGATATTTCGGGACTCCACGCTCGGATGGTGGAACTGGTAGACACGCAGGACTTAAAATCCTGTTCGCCCTAAAGCGAGTGCGGGTTCGATTCCCGCTCCGAGTACAATATAGGACTTCTATCCAAAACGCCATTTCTGATATCAGAAATGGCGTTTGTGTTTTATCCCGTTTCCTGAGAATAAAACTGGCGTGGATGTTATTTAACTTTATCTAAAAAAATTTCAATCATTGGAATTACGAAACTCGCCTGATGCGTGTTAAACTTAAGCGTAGTTATTTCTTCAATATATTCACCATGTGTGCCGGGAATAATAGCCAGTTCAGAACTAGCAAGCAAACGGTGTATCTTTAGCGCATGCTCAGGAATAATTACATCTTTATCTCCAATAATAATCAATACTGGTGCCTTGATTGATATTATTTTTTCATCAGGAATATCCCTAAAATTCAGCATTCTTTTCGCATCTCTATCATGCATAATTTGAAGTCCTGAAGGGTTAGGCGCAACTTTTGTGTAAGCATCTTTCAGTTCTTGCGGCATGTTATCCAAATTGGCTTGCTTCATAAAATCCCAAAATTGTGCAGGAACGCCATTTCGCTTACTAAGAGCTGAGCCTAGAACAATTTTGTTTACAATTTCCGGATGTCGGATTGCAATCTGCAATGTTGTGGTTCCACCATTACTAAAACCGAAGAAATCGGATTTATCAATCTCTAGCTCCTTTAGTAAACCTACCACATCATCGGCATCTTGTTCAAAGGAAAGATCGCTATTTCTATCACTAGTCCTTCCGTGAGCTTGCAGTTCTACAGCAATGACTTTGCGATGCTTTGCTAGCATTGGAATTATCCTGCCAAAAGACGTTTCAATTGTAGAGCCACCACCATGTATCAACACAAGTGGTTTTCCTTCTCCGTAAACCTGATAGTACATTTTGATACCCTTAACCGGAGCATAGCCGCTTTTTGAGGGCGATTGTGCATTCAAGGATAAATTTGATGCGATTAAACTGGTTAAAATTAAAAGCTTTTTCACTATGAGATTGGTTTAACAAGTTGATTTAATCTATTGAACATTTTAATCCAGCTTTGGTAAGCACCTGTTTCTTTTGCCTTTTCTTCAGAAACCGTTTGGTGGATCGTCATTTTAGTGCGTTCGCCAATCGATTCAAAATAGACTGTTGCCACATGACGTTCCGGCCAGTCTTCCACCTTGCCATTGGCAACTGAGCTTACTGTTTCTCCAGCCTCATTTGACATTACCATGGTAAATACTAATTTTTCATTTTGTAGGATTTCTAGGTATGTTCCAATGATCCAGCATGGTCCATGAACCGGATCTTGTATAACGTAATGAAAATGCCCACCTGTCTTAACTTCGATTGATTTAAATTCAATAGTACACCCGTCTGGTGCATACCAATGCTTTAATTGTTCTGGATCTGTCCATGCTTTAAAAACAACGTCGCGCGGCGCATCAAAAAGATGGCTAATTAGTAATTCTTTTTCTTCGGATTTCATATCTGTATTATTTTTTGGCAGAGGCAAGGAACTGGTCTAGCTTTTCAAACCGCTGGTTCCATAATTTACGGGATTGCGTTACCCAATCAGTCACTTCATCAAGTTGGGTAAGTTGGGCTTCACAAACCTGTTCCCGTCCTTTTTGATTCATAACAATCATTCCGCATTCTTTCAATATCTTTATGTGCTTGGCAATAGCCTGCTTGCTTATATCAAGGTCTTCGCCAATCTGCGTAATGTTTAGCGGTCCTTGCGACAATTTAATAATGATGATTCTCCTGGTGGGATCAGCAATAGCTTGAAACACATCTCTTCTTTCTATCATATACAACCAAATGGTTGTCAAATATAAGGGCAACCATTTGGTTGTGCAAAATATTTTATAAAATATTTTTAGTAATATTTCGAGAGATAGCCGTAAAGTCAAGTAATGACAACTATTAAAAGATAGACTAATTATCCTGTTGCCATCTAGATCTTCAATTTTTTAGCATCGTATCGATAAGAAATTGTAAATCATTTTGGAAATTATGCGAAATCTGTGCCTTTAGGAGTACAAAAGCCCTTTGGAAACAGAGGGCTTTTGTTTTTACGTCCGTATCAGTTCGATATATAGATTTCCAATTAAATCAGCCACCCTGTTGGTTAGTTTTATATTAAATAAAGGATTGCCTTTAGTAGAACTCCTGTGGGAAGTTTTTCCTGACACTTGATATCCTGACGAAAATTGTCCGAAAGGTACGATTGCGATAAGGTTTTACGTGATACTAAGATCTGATCATTCTTCGACCTCTTGTCGTATGTGATCGATATCAGGTTATTACCAACGCCGAGTCGAATTCGGCAATTCTTCAGGTCCCCTTCTGATGCCGTTCGGTACCCGGCGTTCCCTCGTAAAACAGGTACAGAGGAGTACACGAAGTCCGTCGAAACCCGATTAAATTTCCTACCGAAGAACAGTCGAAAAATACACGAAGCCTTCCCGAATCTGTCCCGGAGCAGGTACGAAGCAGTCTCGGAGCAGACTCGAAAACAAAGCGAACAGAAAGCGAAGCGGAAGCGAACAAATAGCGAAGCCGAAGCGAAGAGCAAGCGAAGAAACTTCCGATTTTTCCGAAGAACTATGAAGGAAAAGCGCATTTTATGTCAACTTTTCCGAAGAAGTACTAAATTCTGTCGAACAATTAACAAAAGCTTTCTGGAAAAATTGTGTTTAATAGTATTTAAACAAGGTTTTTAGTCTTTCCCAAATTGCCGAGCTAAAATAAAGGGCTATAGGAAGTTTTTGCGTCTCCTACTTACATTGTCTCGTCATGTAGTAGAAAGTCCTTGAGAATGGCTGATTTGAAGCTAAAATCGGTGCCTTATCGTGGGTCACTCATCTTTCTTAAAGAGAATGAAATACTTTTGAAAATCAAGATGAAATATCCAATTTCCCCAAGTGCAAATTTAAAGAAAGTAAAAAAAGCTCATTAAGGTCTCGAGGCTGCAAGGTTCTAAACTCAAAAATACACTAAGCGATTTTAAAATGGAGCCAGCAGGCTGCCAGAAAAATGGAACAACAGCATCTCCCCTTTCTGACTTTTACTATTGATTAACCCTCCATCCCTTTGCCTTCTAAAATCCTCGGAATATATTTCTCAACCCTATCCGTCCTGGTTTTAGATTGCTTCGCCTGGGAGAAGTGAAAAATATACGCACGCTGTCGCCCCGGTGTCAAAGCTTCGAAGGCAGTTTTTAATATGGGCATTGCATCTAATTTATTCTGAAACTCTTCCGGGATTTGAAAATCCGTGGTCTTTTTAAATTGTACTTTTAATCCCGCCTTTTCGACTTCTACTGCATCGCGGATATAAGCTTTCAGGAAAGGTTCCAATTTGATAATTTCTTCAGCACTTTTGAAACGAATCTGGCGGGCAGACTGAACATTCTTGGTTTGCTGGATTAAAATACCCTGAGGGTCTTTCATCAGTGCTCCTTTGAAAAACAAAAATGCGCAGTAATCTTTAAATTCGTGGATCAGGACGATGTTACTTTTCTGGTAAACATAACAGGGACAACCCCATTTCAATTCTTCACTTAACTGATAGCCGATCGCAGCAGTATCCTGAGCGATTGCTCTTAGCAGTCGTAATTCCTCCTGCCACTTACCTTTATTGAAAAAAAAATCTGCCTGAGGATTCATTTTCTTTTCTTTTAAACCCTCAAGGCACCACGAAAGCCTCTTGCAGCATAGTAAGATTCTGCCCCATTGTGATAGGTAAACACATGCCCATAACGCCAGTCGCAAAACAGAGCGCCTCCGGCCTTTCTTATATCTGCCGGAGTTTTTATCCAGCTGGAGGTTTTAGTGTCGAATTTTCCAAGTTTTTGCAATTCCCGGTATTCATCTCCAGTTAATATCTCAATGGCCATATTGGCCGCCATATTAATTGCACTGTCGGCTGGTTTGTGCTCTTTCCTGGATTCTAAAGCTTCGTGATCATAGCAGATACTTCTGCGTCCTTTGGGGCTCTCAGCAGAGCAATCGTAAAAAATAAATTCGCCAGTCTTTTTATCATATCCCACTACATCCGGCTCACCGCCAGATATCTCCATATCGTCAAGCGACCAAAGCTTGGTTTCATTTTCTTGGAGCTTTGCGTGAACCTTTGCCCATTCGATGCCTTTATGACGATCCATATTCTTCTCGAAACGGGTTTTCAAAGTCTGCAGCAATTCTTGCCGCTGGTCTTGAGATAGTTGCTTTTTCATTTCCTTAAACTATTAAATAAGCTATAAATTACCAATAGGCGCCAGTTTTCTTTCGTCCGGCCTAAAATACCAGGACACTATGGTCAACACTAGTAAAAGTGCCGGTCCGAACAATTCCTTTGCGCCATCCCCCACCGCCAGGTGGGAGAATATGGCGCCTGAAGCCGTAAAGAAAAATCCCGCGTATGCCCATTCTTTCACCATGGCCAACCGGGGCAGCAATATCGCTATCACCCCCAACAATTTCCAGATACCCAGGATGGTAAGAAAATAGAGTGGATAGCCCAGACGCTCCATCATATCAGCTTCTTCCTGGATCTGCATTAACTGAACTATTCCGGTTGAGGTCATTCCAAAGGATAGCCAGACTGTAGCGATCCAATAGATTATTCGATTTCTTTTAGTCATAGTTTCTATATTATATTTTCGACCACTTCCTGTAAGCGGTTGTGCGCCATATTTATGCCCTTAGCGAACGGCAGTTTGAGCATTGCATCCCTGTCCTCTACCGATTTATACACTATTTGCATGGTAAGCTTGCTCCTATCATCATTGAGTTTTTCGAATTCCAGAAATTCCAGCTGCACAGGGAATGGTGTATTTTCCATTTCGAACGTACGGACGATCTTTGCATTTGGAACAAATTCATGAATAACACCTCCAGATTTCAATAATATGTTACCCTCGGGATCAGAAGTTTGAAATTGCCAGCTGCCATGCTTTCTGCTTTCAAGTTTAAGCACTTTTGTACTCATCCACTGTTCTACAATTTCAGGCTCTACATAGGCTTTAAAAAGTAGTTCCAATGGCAGGTCAAATTCCCGTGTAATTACCAGAAAGTGCTTGCCATCTTCGGCATCAATTTTTGTTTTTAGGTCCATATGTTTATTACTTAGATACTTCTATTTCTTATTCGGGTAGTTTTTCATAATGCTTTCCAATTTATTAAACCGATCGTCCCACATCTGGCGGAAAGGTTCTATAAAATCGGCTACCTCTTTCATCTTTTTTGCGTTTGTGTGATAGTATATCTCACGGCCGGTCTGCTCCTGTCCAAGCAATTCGCACTCTATTAGTATTTGAAGGTGTTTTGAAACTGTAGGTCTGGCGGTATTGAAGTTCGCTGCTATAGCCCCGGCTGTCATAGACTGCGAAGCAACCAGCAGAAGTATTGCTCTCCTGGTAGGATCTGCTATTGCCTGAAATACATCTCGTCTTAAATTCATTATGTAGCTATTTGACTACAAATATAAGTGTAGCTATTTGACTACGCAAATTAATTAATATTTTTTCAACAGGGACTAGAGGTTAGATTGGGATGGCCGAAATGGCAAGTCCAGGAACTATGAGGAATTGTCGTATTTTAATTGACGAGAGAAAAAAGGAAAGACCAGAAAAAACGCATCCAGCTTTAACTCCGGATGTATAGTTTAACTAACAGAGGCCTTCCAGCGCTTGAATTTGGGATTAAGCACAATCCTTGGATATTGTGAGACACGGGCTGAAGCCCGTGGCAATTGATAGAAGAACAAACTTTGGTGAAGGTAGCTACTCCCGAGTTATTCCTCAGAACTGACCTGATAATCTATTCCTTTAGAAATAGCTTCATAAATAGCATCCTGAATCCTCGGACGGATCCTGAGGGTATTAAGTTTATTGCTGACAGATGGGTTTATTCTGTTAGACAGGAAGATATAGATCAGGTCGTTTTTAGGATCAACCCATACACAAGTTCCTGTGTAACCTGTATGCCCATAAGTGCCTGCAGAAGCCAGAGAAGAAGGATATGTACCTCCATCCCCCCTATCAAATCCCAGGCCTCGTCTGCTGACACCGGATTGGCGTGAGGTAAAAAGATCAACCGTTTCAGGTTTAAAGTACTCAACACCACCGTATTTGCCACCATTAAGAAGTACCTGATTAAGAATTGCTAAATCGTTCGCACTGGCAAATAATCCGGCGTGGCCTGAAACACCGCTCACCAAAGCAGCTCCCTGGTCGTGAACATAACCCTGTAAGAGAGTTTTCCTGAAATAATTATCCTGTTCGGTAGGTACGATTTTTTCTCGTCCGAAACGCTGACGTGGATTAAATCCCGCAGTGCGCATCCCCAGAGGCGCATAGAATTCATTTAAGACATACTGATCAAGGGGTTTTCCAGCCTGATGTTCCACAACCTCTTTCATCATATACATGCTGATGTCGCTGTAAACATACTGTCCGCGGGTTTTAATTGGCGAATTAAGCATTTTCGGGAGCATTGCTTCCTGGTAATAATTGCGGCGAACGAAATAGTTGTCGGCAACCTTGACAGGATAAGCATATGACGAATCGGGACTATGATCCTGTGATTTCATATAGCTCGGAAAATCCAGATTGATAAAACCAGCCTGGTGAAGCATCACTTCCTTCAGGGGGATAAATTCTTTGTTTGTTAGTTTTGCTTCAGGAAAATATGAACCAATTCCAGCGTTAAGATCCAGCTTTTGCTGCTCATAGAGGCGCATTACCGCTATAGTAGTCGCCGCAGTTTTGGTTACGGAAGCCAGATCGTAAATATCATCAGTCTTAGTTGGCTCTTCTCCCCCATAGGTGTGTGAGCCATAAGCACGGTTAAAAATTACATTGCCATTCTTAACAACCATAACAACAGCACTTGGCGTTGCATGCTGGCTTATTGCCTCATTCACGATCCTGTCTATTTTATTCAGGTTCGACGAATTGATACCCACATCTTCAGGTGTTGAGTATCTCAATCTGATTTTTTCTGTCGTATACCCTGCGCCAGCCGGGTATACGTCGCTGATTGCCTCCTTTAGACGATTTTGGGCCGTAGTACCCCCAAAAATCAGTTGGGCAGAGAAATCAGCTACTGCCATTGAAGTCTCTGGGTTCCAGATGATAGGATCGGTAAAAGAACTGAGCAACTTCAGGGCGAATGTATTTCCATAACCCACAAGAATGACTTCTTTTTCCTGCTGCAGGCTCATTATGTAGCTCACAGTTTCAGGATAAGCAAGAGATTCAGCATTGACCTGAACGATAACAGTTGTGTAAGATTCAAGATTTGCTAGTGTGGCTTTTGCAAGTTCAAACTCAGTAACCGGAGCATAATTTCTAAGAACAGCATTAAAAGGCTGCGCGTAGGGTAACCCAATATTTATTGAGGCGATTTTCCGGTCCTTAAGGTTTATTAGCGGAATAGTGTTGGACGCATTGTTTAGCAATACAGTAGACTGTTGCGCGTCCGCTTGCAAATTTAAGTCGGCTGTAATTTGTGCCGGACTTATACGATCATTAAATCCTCCGAACATAACGATCATCAGAAGCATTCCTGTTGTAAGGCTAATCCAGGTGGCTCCACTTTTCAAAATCTTTTTCCCCAAAACAACAAATTTAATCGTTTACACTAATCATCAACTTTGCAGTTTTCAGATCTCCCCCAATTAAGAATCCCCTTTTTCTTAATCGATATAAGCTAATATAGCTTAGATACATTAAAAACGCAAGAAGCTCGGTTATATTCTAGATAATCGAAAATAATTAAAATCATTACTGGAATGGTAAAGAATCAGGCACCTAAAACGCAAAAAGGGCCACATGTTGCTTTACATGTAACCCTTTTTGATCAGTGATCAAGAGCGGTTAAAATCCCAGACCCAGGGTAAAGCCTCTGATAGCTTGCGGAAATGCTGCACCGCCAAAACCCTAATGCCTTTATTAATCAAAAAAAGGCGACCAGCTCGCTGCCGATCGCCCCACGTTTAAAAATTATCCTGTAACTGTGAGAACACTGCCAGAAATGGCCATTGTGTACTGTTTTAAATTAGTTGTTGCTGGGCCCGTTGTAACAACACCAGAATTGTTAAAAATACTGCCATGGTTAGGGCAAACAAAACTTCCTTGTGTTGGACTGTATCCAATCGATGTTCCCTCGTGACTGCAGGCAAGCTGAACCGCAGCAAACGATGATACCACGTTTCCGGCACCAATTCTGGCTACAATAACGCCGTTGTTGCTTTTAGCTTCCCCTACCGACTTAATTTCTGTATTCAGATCAATAGTGAAGCTTACTCCGGATGGTGGTACAGGAGGTTTTATTTCGGGTTTAGCTTCCCCGCCTTTTCCGCAGGCGTAAAGGCAACCGGTGCATGCCGCCGCCAGGCCAATACCAATCGTGCTTAAAAATTCTGTCCTTTTCATATGCTTAGAGTTTGGTTTATTGAATGATGTTATGGTTCAGGTTTGTAAAGGGTGAACATTCTGGAAATAGTAAATCCAAATCGATACTGCCCCTTGGTCCATGATGATGTTGAATTGGCAAGGAAATTATTTTCTGCTATCGCTTTCGCGTTTGCAAAATTCATCGTAAAAACGTGGCCGCCAGTTTCAATTTCAATTCCTAAGCCGAGGGGATTGTAAAAATTCGTGTTCGGATTGTTTTTCCTGTAATCGGAACTGATCAAATAATAATCAGCGACAACCCCAAAGCGTTTTGTTAATTTATACCGTCCGGCAATGCCGGTGGAGAACAATGTCATTTCATCGCCTGTGGCCAGAACGACATTTCTGAACAACACACCGGGTGTCACCTGCAGTGATAACTCAGGTGAAAATTTCCTTGATATAATCGCCTGAATGAAGTGAGAAAATCGATTGCCATAGCTATCAAAAACACCGGTATTAACTTTATAAGGTGTGAAACCTGTTTTCAAAAGTGCACTAAAAGAAATAGGAGTGCCATTTTTATCCTTCTGCTGCAAAACCGCATATTTCATTTGGAGATCCAATAACTGTTCGAATTTGCTGCGGCCGAATGCGATATTCAACCGATCAGAGATCCCATATTCAAATCCAATGTAGATATCTGCTGAATTGTCAAGACCATAGAGTGTTTTGGAACCGCCATCGGAACCGCCAATATCTCCGAATCTGTGAATAACTTTAAAATCCAGGTCATATTTCTTTACCATCGTTGTCGTTTGAGACAGGATTAAGCGACTCGATTTAAATGACGCGGTAGCATAGTCTCCTTCCCCGGTGGCAGATAAATTCCGCATTAAAGAATCCGTATTTTGGGCAGTACTCTGGTAAGCTGATAGCGAAAATGCAATCAGTAAGATAGTAATCTTGTTCATAAACTGGCTTTAAGTGATGGTACTGAAAGTACCTTTCAAGGTTATTCTAATAGTTTCTGCTATGTTTTTAAATACCAGCGCCGGTATCTTTATGTTGTGGTCCTTGCATTTTACATCAAAGGCCGATTTAATTTCAAGACGGCCGTCAAGGACTTTAATGGTCCCTGTGATGGAGCGCCGTTTAGTAACTCCGTGGACTTCAAGATCCCCAATTGCCGTAACCTCGTATTCCCCGTCCTTAGTGACATCAATTGGCGTGTTCAGTTTTCCTTTAAACTTGGCAGCTGGATATCGATCGGATTCCATATAATTCTCGTTGAAATGTTCCTGCATCAGGCTCTTCCTAAAGCGAAAGCTTTTGATCGAAACACCAAATTGGATCTCACCATTATCTGTGTTAAGGACACCATATGCACTCTTAGAAACCGCTTCAATATTCTCCATTGGAGCTTCGGAGAATAGCGTTAATTCTGCTGTTTTAGTTGAAAAAACTGCTTTTACACTCTCCTTAACAGGGGTCATGTAAATAAAAAAGCCAAGCAGCAGTGCGGTGTACATTACTTAATTTTACTTTTGTTCAGGTTAGTGATTACTCCCACGCTCATACCGGCAGACCGCAGCTTGATATTTCCATATCCGAGTTCCGTTAAAGGCAACTTTAAATATGGGTTAAGTGCGAGTTTTACATTGCTGGTTATGTTTCTTTTATAGCTAAGGTTTAAATTAGCAATCCCAAAAAAATGATTGTTTTGGTAACCTGTGCTAAATGAGCCGACACTACGGGCATTCCTGTTTTGATAAGTAAAAGAATATTGCTCATCAAGCATTAAATAAGATGAGATACCAGCTCCAACACCAAAGCTCGATTTACCTTTATTTAACAACGTATATGCGAGATTTAACTGAATATCCATGATGTCAAACCCAGAGCTGACAACATTAGGTTTAACCTGAAAAAGATTGTAGCTGGCCGGTCGAAAAGATGAAAAGCCGGTTTGATAGGTTTTCTTCCCATAGGCTGCACCAGCTTCAACTGAGAGCTTATTGGATATTTTATAGATCATGCCTGCACCAAGACTATAATTTACTTTGTTGTTTTGAAGCTGTTCAACACCGCTAAGATCGGGCGCTAAATTAATTGCAAGGGAAAACCGGCTTTTTACAGGCTCCGATTTCGAATTATTCTGCTCCTCTTTTGAAGCAGCAGTAAGGACCGCCTCATTCAAAGAAACAGCCTTTTCATTTATTGGTAAATTTTCATTAGAAATAGTATTCAAATCGGCAGTTGCCGGTTCTACCGCGGCCAGAGCTTGTGAACTGGGCGCAATTTCTGTTGTCACTTTATTTCCTTCTACTGCAAAAGTTTCTGTACTATTCGAAATGCTGGTCTTAGAAAATTCTACATGTTCAATCACTTGAGGATTTGCATTGAATGTACTTTTATAATTCTTCGCTACTTCTCCAATAGATACATTCCCGGGCATTAATTTGTCATCCTCCGGATTGGATTTTGCAATATTTTCGGTGTTGTTTACAACCGGAATTTCAGTGGAACTTACATCTTCAACCTTTACCGCGGTAATTTCAGGCTCCTGCCCTTGCTCCGAAGAATTAAACATTACAGCGAACACCAGCAATAAAACTGCGGCTACGGATGATATCCAGATCATATAGCGCGGCACCAGGCTGCGGGCCTTTTGATTTTGAAGACGCGCTTTCATCAGCGCCCAATCTTCATCGATTTCATTCATGTCAGGAGCGGTTAGCCCCGCCTTGAAAATCTCATCGAAATCTTGTTTACTAAAATTCTTCATTTATTTATATATAAACTCTTACGAGCTTTAAATCGTGTTTTATTTGGAAACCCTCAAAAGCTGATATTCAGGTTCATTAATGTTAATTATTTTCTCACTTTGTGTATACGCAAGTTCGAGGAGCTCCCTTAACCTTTTCCTCGCCTTAAACAGGTTAGATTTAGATCCTCCAACGCTGATCTTAAGTTTTTGGGCGATCTCTTCATGTGTCAATCCATCTACCGCATATAAATTAAACACTGTTCGATATGATGGCGGCAGCTGTTGCACAAGTTTGATCAGGTCATCGTAGTATAATTTCTGTTCTACAGTTGCATATTCAAAAACCTCGTCAATTTCAGCGATATCAACCAAATTCATATGTTTCAACTCAGCTCGATAATGATCGATGGCGGTATTTGACATAATTCGTCCAACCCATGGCTCAAAAGGCTTTTCGGGATCGAATTTGTGAAGGTTATTAAAGACCTTTAAAAAACCATCATTAATTATAATCCGAGCCTCCGAGCGATTTGAAGAATATCTTAAGCAGATACTCATGGCGAATCCGTAAAAGTTTCTATACAGCAATTCCTGCGCGTTTAGTTCCTTTTTTATGCACCTGCCAATTAAAACTTTTAGTTCATTTTCGCTGATCACAATTTTGCTTCTAGGGACAACACGTAGGAAATCAAGTAAAGGTTGCCTGATTATTTAAAAATACATTTTTAAATGCATACGAAATCCACAAGTTTCCAGATGTTTATTACGACACACGAGAAAACCAATTGATAATCAGTGGTTGCCAAATACACCTATCGGCAACTGTGTCAGAAATTAGTAGGCGAGAGACATCTATTTGATTGGCGTTATTCTAAACGAATAGGTGTATAGATTTCGATCAATTTTGAAGTTGAACGAAATTTCAGATGCTACAGGCTGACCATCAACAAGTGTTGGTTCCAAATATGGCAAGCGGCTCAATGCCTGAATAAGGGCAGAAGCCTGTCTGTCCTCCCAGCCGTCGACGTAATGGAAGGATGTTAATTTTCCTTTTGAATCGATTCCTGCTTTGATCTGAAAAGTCTTGTATGGATACATATTCAGATCTACTTTGGCAAATACGGGCTGAATTTCGGTTTTAACAGCTTCCATAAACGCCATGTTTCCGTCTTTGTACACAGCCAGAACGGTTTTTTTCCTTGACGCTGCTGCACCACAAGCACGTGGAGATGGCATGAGCAATCCCGCTTTTGTTATCGGTGTTAAATTGTTACCAGCCAGCACTATCCGTGACTCGTCGGTATAATTTCCAATTGGACCGCTACCTTTCACGAAAGATCCATTTTTGAAAGTCTCAGAAACCAGAACAGTCCCTGTCCGATCTTCATGCTTTTTACCTCGCCACACACCATCAGGACGGCCATTCACAAGTTTCCCCTCCCAATACACCATGTCCAGATCCGATCTATATGTTCCAGAGCCATCTATGACCGTTTGTTTTCCAGAGATGTCCCATGCATTTAGAATTCTCGTTTGTCCGGCATTGTTCTCGAATTCTAACCTTTTTTTATTCCCAGGATAGTATATAATCCATTTGCCGGTCATAATACCCTTGTCAAAAGTTCCTTCCGCCAGAGGTTCGCCATTCAGATAATTCATTATCATATGACCATCCAGTTGACCTTCATTGGTATATCGGCCTTCGGCAAGCACTATCGAAGGGTCATATTTATTCAGGTCGCGAAACGTTCCTATGAACTTTCGATCCTGCATTCGCAGATGACCATAACGAATTACGGTGCTGCAGCTATCTTCAATCAATGCGTAATTCTCATCCATATGAAGATTGATACTATCTTTCCCCAAGGTTCTGAACATTATCCGGCGAGGCTGGGGCTGGCAGAATGCAAAAGCGGTAATGATCGTAAAAAGAATGGTAAAAATGACTTTCATAGTGATAGATTAGGTATATCAATATTATCGAATTTTATTCAAATCTGACCAAGCCTTTTTGTACCAAGTTCAGGAGACCCAAAACTCACTTCACAAGCCTACTATCTAATCCCTGACTACTCTTTCAAATACTCCATTCCTATCTAAACTTCCATGCAAGAATTCTGCTTACTTTTTGTCCCTGCGACATGGGGATAAATTTAACATCCGATAGATTTAATTTTTTAAGTTCACTTATACACAAGGACAATGTCTCTTTTTTCGATATAAGTGATGTAAACCATTTGACGGAATCAACAAATGATGCGCTTTCCTTAATCATTTGAGTAACAAAACGAAGTTCGCCCCCTTCGCACCAAAGTTCTGAGTCTTTACCACCAAAATTAAGGTCATTGTGTTCGGGTCTTTTCCCCAAATTTTTCCATTTACGTTCTGTGCCAGTCATGGATTCCTGCAGAGATGCATGAAATGGTGGATTACACATCACCGCATCAAATTTTTCTCCGTGATGGATTATCCCTTCAAGAATATTTTCCACCGAGCTTTGCTTCCTTATGCTTATCGCTTTTGTGAGGTGATTTGCTTCTACAATATTCTTTGCCGACCGTAATGCAAGGTGATCGATTTCTGAGCCCACAAAGGTCCAGCCATATTCTTTATGACCAATCAGGGGATATATGCAGTTCGCGCCGGTTCCTACATCAAGAACTCTTACCGGCTTACCCCTTCTGGGTTCCCCTTCTCCATCGTCCAACAGGTCAGCGAGATAATGAATATAATCTGCTCTACCGGGTATTGGAGGACATAAATACCCTTCGGGGATATCCCATAGCCCAATGCCGTAGAAATTACTTAGCAGTGCTTTGTTTAACGTTTTTACCGCATCGCTGTTTTTGAAATCTATTGATGGGCTGCCGTGCGGGTTTAAGATCACAAATTCCTCCAGTTCGGGACATGACCGGACTAAAGTTTGAAAATCATATCGGCCACGATGTTTATTTCGGGAATGGAGCTGCTGCTTTTCGTTGAGGTCGAGTCTGTCCGGCTTGATCATGCAGCTAAAGTAGGAAAATTCGTAGCGAATAGTTATATCAGGCATTTTGCGGGATAATTGCTAAGCTGTCAGTGAAAACCACCAGGGTTCCTTATTCGTATTGTATAGTATGTCAATTCGATTAATCAGCCTTAGTTCAAGGCTTATTTTTTCATTGGGGTTAACTTTATCCGTGGCAGGATTTGCATATGGAATGCAGGATACCATCTCCCAAAACCACCGTATTAATTATCTATTCAACAACATCTACAGGGAAAACGTAATCCCGGGATTTTTCGGGAATGAGTATGGAAACCCTATTAAAACCTCGTTGGTTGCGGATGTCAATCCAAATGTCATTTTGGTGAATACAAGCAAATCACGCTTCTTTGTTCTGTTCTCCCCAAGGGTTAAACTTCGTCTGCTGGAAGCACGAAAGGCGCCGGTGCGTTCACCGAGCTATATGCCGGGATTAAAGATTTACAGCAGGATAAATTCGGACACGGAACGGCCTCAATTTTTAGCGCTAGCCTACTCGCATCATTCAAATGGGCAGGATGGAACGACATTAGATTCATTGGGACAATTTAACAGGGGCATTGGGAAATTCACCACTAACTACTACACACTTGATTATACCTTGGGCAAGAAAATAATTAGTCCGCATAGGGCAGTAAGCCAGTATGGGTCGGTTGGGATCGAACTACACACCGGCCTTTTTAACAGGGGTTATTCCCGCGAACTTAAAGGCAAGTACGGTTTCGTACGAATAAATAGCGGCTGGATTTATAGTTTGCGAAGTGGAAAAATTGATAGTGAAAAATACGGAAACCACCATCGCATGCAGACTATGTTCACTTACATAGCAGATAATTATGAAAATTACTCATTTACGAATCTGCGTAAACGTCTCAATTTTAACTTGCAATACAGTTATCAGCCGGGTTTTACACAAAACGTTGCATTTGCTCTGGGAGCTGGATACCGCGGGCAGGATGATTATAATATATATTTCGAAGATTCTTATTCCTACATAACAATAGGTGTTCTATTTGGCACCGCACTGGACCTGAGAAAGAAAATCGATTAGTCGCCTTTATTCATGCTGGCTTCGGTCATGTTTTAAATAAAAAAGCCTGAATAAAATCAATTAAAAAAGAGCCCTCATTAATGGGGGCTCTTTCGAAACTATCAACTTAAAATTATTTTGTTTATCTATTTGGCACGATGTCGATTATTACGGTTCTATTATAGAAACGTTCCTCCGGCAGACTATTATTGAACGGAGATCGGGAATCATTTTCACCGAAGCCGACCGTTTCAAACTTTACATTGTTTTTTCCTGCAGCTTTTAAAGCGCTCTCCAGAATTTTTTGCGCCTCTGCAGCTCGTCCCTGAGACAGGGTTGTATTGTATTCCTCCTCTCCGATTATATCGGTGTGTCCGTGAATAATTACATTGGAACCGTCAGGTATTTGGGGGCTAACCACATCTTTAAGGAAATTTGCATAGGCCTGGATAGTAGTAGCCTTATCGAAATCGAATAAGATACTGTAACGGAATGCTTTTTCAATGATATCTTCCTGTCGGCTTACCCGCAGCGTACTTTCCTTAGTGATAGGCAAACCACTCTTTGTTTCACCTTTCATCGTAACCTTGTAAGTTCCCTCAGGGCGGCCACCAAGAATTGTATTGGCGGGAATACTTTCTTTATTTGACGTAAACGGCCCATAATGCTGAAGTTTTCCAGTTTCATCAGCCACGTCAACAGACCATGATTTAAGCTCACCCGTTGCACCTCCGACGTTAAATATTGCATGACCGTCCTGGGGATCGAATTGAATTGCTTCGAGTTGAACAGGCCTCATCATTCCGCCACCAACTTCCATCAACAGTTCAGGTGATGTACTTTCAATATCAACCCGTCGATCGCCGCTGCGAAGCAAGTCAAGTTCTCTGGTACCGCCAGGCTGTTCAGATGGATGCAGGGGTTTAATACGACCGTTTGTGGAGATCCGGGATTCGTTAATTGAGAAAACATTAACCAGATATTGTTTTATTCCCTCTGCAAACATCTTTCCCTCCTCAGCGCCCTGCATGGATGCCCCGCTCAAAGAAATAGTAGTACCAGGGTTCGACCGTAAACGATCGCCTGTAATATTCAAAATATTATGGTATACGTTTAACTGGCGGGCAGAACGACCATTCATGCTAACAGCCTCAGTATTTTGCAACTGTGTTTCTTTAAAGTTGATTGCCTGATCTTTGGTCAATAATACATAACGGGACGGTATTGAAGACGAGCCTTCATCGAAAAATACATAGTTACGAAGCGGAAGAGTTTCGCTTACCTGGCGTTTAACCGACCTGGTCAATGGTGCCCTAACGGAGAATGTAATTTCAGGGGCCGGTGTTAAAATAGCTGTGGGTTGTGGTGTTAAATCGGCCACTTTACCCTTACCAAATTTCAAAGCTACGCCCATACGTAGTGTTGATATAGATAAACTTTCAATAGTCCGCGGATCTTGCCCGAAATAAGGGTGGAAAGAAAGAAATGGCGAAAGGGCAACTTTAGATTCTTTTGCTGGCGAAGAAACAATAAAATCATATCCGACACCTATCTGACCAGATATGATTGTCTTTTTCACCGCACTGAGGTCCGAATCTGTATTAGGCTGTTTCAACTGTGTGTAAGAAAACGATTTACCTCTGTTAAAGGCAAATCTTGGCCCTGCAAAAAAGAAGAAATTGGATGTGGCAGATCCCATTCTCAAACTCGGCTCCACACTTAGATAACTGAGTTTTGTTTCGAGTGTTGCCGGGCAATTACATGGAGCAATTACGTCGTTAAATTTTGAGCCACGTCCGTCATACGCGACATTCAGTATCCCACCCCAGATTGGTCCGGGGCGATATTCTAAAAATAACGAGCCGTAGGGTTTCACTCCAAATCCCTTATGAAATGCCGTTGGAACAAAAAGGGAATTATTCAAACGCTGCGTTGTACCATCGTAAAAATTCAGGTTTGCAGCTCCTGAAACACCGAACCACCATGGAGACGGAGTCTGAGCCTGTGCAGTTGCGCAGGCTATGGTTATCATGATGGAACATATGACAACCTTTTGTATGATTTTTATCTTGAGAAACATATGAGATCTTCTATTTAAAAATTAATTTCTTTTTCAGGCAAATCCCCCGAAGGGGATTTACTAATACTTTTATGTGGTTTATTGGGGAACGTTAATAGTGGTGTTAACCATAGTAACTGAAGCTACCAGCGACAGTGCCCTGCCATTCAATACTGTCTGTACAGTATTACCAGCTGTTGAGAAAGTAACACCAGCAGAAGAGATGATTGTTCCTACCATAGTTCCGCCACCGGCACCATTAATAGTTGCGGCCGTACCAACATACCAGTATACATTTCTGGCAAGGGCTCCATTGGTCAGGATTATACTTCTTGCCCCTGTAGGACCAGCAACACCAACCGTTAATGCAGAAGGTACCTGGAATACCCATACCGCATCAGCGTTGCCCTGGGCATCTAGCGTAAGGTTTCCGTTTGTAATTGCATACGTTCCGCTCGCAGATTTGTATGTCCCGGGTGCCAGAGTTCGGCCACCAAGTTCATCGTTACTAAGAAGAATGCCGCCAGGTCTGTTGGCTGGTGATATGCTTACGTAAAATGCGTTCATGGCAAGCAAAGCCTGTGCTGCAATTACTGATGATGCCGCAGATCCCGGCGGAGGAGGCGAAGTATGGATCCTACCGGTCACTAAACCTTTATTAAGAGGTGTTTCTGTATACACATCACCAGTGGTACCGTCATGAAAGCCGGTAATTAAAGTGGAAACCCCTGTCGTTCCAATGCTTCCGTTGTTTATTAGTGTATTTATACCCTGGTTGGTTATACCTGCACTCCCTCCGAAGGCTCCAAAAATTGAGCTAAATAGAGGTGCTGCAACTGGGGAGAAATTAGCAGTGATGACTTTATTAGCGTTCATTGTTACAGTAAGTGGGTTCGTTGAACCTGTTGCATCCCCGCTCCATGAGGTAAAGTTATATCCTGAGTTAGGAGTAGCTGTCAGCACCACAGTAGATCCGCTGCTATAGGTAGCTTGATTTGGATTTTTAGCTACCGATCCATTTGCTGCAATCACTGTAAGGGTGAAAGTATTCACGGGTATAGCAGTAAAATTGGCAGTAATATTTTTGTCCTGATCCATGGTAACGGTAAGTGGATTGGTTGACCCTGACGCACTTCCACTCCATGAGGAGAATACATATCCTGTGCTCGGGGTAGCGGTAAGAACCACAGTACTACCATGGTTGTATCGGGTCTGGTCCGGCGTTTTGGAAACGGTACCATTTACAGCGTTTGTAACAAGGGAATATGTGTTGAGGGTAAAGTTAGCTACCAGAGTACGGTTAGCGCTTAGAACGAAGGTATAGTTTGGACTGGTTGACAAAACTGTTCCGCTCACCTTGTCGGTCCAGTTTGCAAAGGTGTATCCGACATTCTGGGCAGCAGTGACCGTTACGGACGTGCCGGAAGAATAAGCACCTTCCCCATCGGTAGTTCCGCCGGCGGCAGGATTAGATGATAATATTACTGCAAACTGAGATGCCGGAATGGCTCTGAAGTTTGCAACAAATGTTCTATTCGCCGTCAAAAAGAATTGAATACTTGAACTGGTGGAGACTCTCACACCATTTTCAGTCCAATCAACAAACGTAAATCCACTGTTGGCAGTTGCTGTTGCCGTAACAGACGAACCAGTATCATAGGAGCCAGCACCGGTCGTTGTTCCACCGGCAGCGGGGCTGGAAGATAGATTGACTGCAAACTGTCCAATTGGTACCGGTGCGAAATTGGCCACCAGGGAAATATTTCCAGCCATTTTAAACTGATAACTGGCACTTGTTGAAACTGCAGTTCCATTCACCGTCCAGTTCGTAAATGTGAAACCGCTTATTGGTGTTGCTGTAACAGTCACGAGTGAGCCATTAGCAAATGACCCTCCTCCTGAGGTTGTTCCTGCGGCTGATGGATTTGATGCAAGGGTAACTACCGGAATTGTGGTAAATGACCAGACATAATCAGCAACCATAGCCGTACGAAGTGTATCTGTTGCCGCAGTGGTGATCATGCCGGTATACTTAAGGAACGGCGACAAAGGTGCATCAGGCTTAAACGTAAAAACTGCTGTATTAGCAGTGGCTGCTATTTTCCCCGGAATTAAGGTAGCTCCTTGTTTTATAGTGAAGGAAGAATTATTTATTGTTGCTGCGCTCATCGCAGTATTAAAGGTTATTGTAATCAGCTTATCTAATGCCACATCTACCGCCAGATCCATTGGATCTGTTGACACGACGACCGGACACAATCCGATAACCTCTCCTTCAAAATCATCCTTTTTACAAGCTGATAGAAAGACGATAGCGAGCATCGCGATATAACATAGTTTGCTGCCTAATTTAGAATAAGCCCCGCGCGTATGCACTGGAGCGCTATTCTCACTTAACGTAAATAGTTTTTTCATATAATAAATAGTTGGAAGAAAATGTCCGTTCGGAACAGAACATTGGTTGTACAAACGTAGCCTCACCACGTCTTGCGAATGTTATATAACTTTATTTATTAGTTCTATAATTCACACTTTTTCGGGAACCCGCTGTGTGTTGTTTTTGAAAAAAGATGGCGTTACACCGGTGATCTTTTTAAACTGTGTGGAGAGATGGGCAACACTGCTATAGTTTAATTTCCAGGAGATCTCCGTGAGATTCAATTCACTGTTTGCGATAAGGTCCTTCACTGTCTCTATCCTGGTGAGGATGATAAACTGCTCTATACTCATTGACTCCGTCTCGGAGAAAACATTTGCAAGATAGGTGTAATCAAGGCCGAGCGTGGAACTGAGATAGCTGGAGAAATTTAACTTAACCTGGCGATCAGAATGATGAATCATTTCAAACACCGATGATTTAATACGTTCAATCAGACGGTGCTTTTTGTTGTCGACTATTTCTAAGCCCCATTTTAACAAAGCCGCTTTAATTTGCAGCAAATCAGTTTGAGAAATTTCTTCAACAACATCGATCTTACCCAATCCAATCGACTTGCAATGGAAACCCAGACCATCCAATTCAATCTGAACCACCATTATGCAACGGCTGCAGACCATGTTTCTAATAAAGATTTCCATCTACCTCACAGTACAAAAGAAGTGCCCCCGAAAAGAGGCGACTTTTCAAAGAGAGGGTCAAATACTTGTTTAGTGAGATTTAAACTTAAATCGCCCAATAAATAACTTAATAAACAATTTATTTTCTACTGGAGTATATTATTTCGTTAAAGATTATTTAATAGTTATTTTGGGAATAAATTTTAATTACGAGATAGTGTGAAAGTGGCTGTTATAACAGAATTAATGTATTATGTAGACTAATTTCTGGTTGTAAATACCTGGTTTAAATCAAATCGAACGATCGTGCGTACTGACACAACTCATAGTATGAGTTGGTTTCAAGCTTTTTTCGGATATTTTTTCTATGAGTTTCGACGGTGCTCAGGGAGATAAAAAGTTCCGCTGCGGTCTCTCCAGAACTTTTACCAAGGGCTAACTCTTTTAGTACTTCACATTCCCTCGCACTTAGCCGTGAATACTTCTGGAAATTCTGCCTTAGAAAATTATTTTCCTCTAAAACACGCGCAGCTTTGCTGGTCATGTGATGCATTGCATCGATTGGAAATGATATCGTAACCGTATAGAGTGGTTCTCCATGCTCATCTCTCATGAATATTCTGGAGCTGCTCATATGCCAGGTCCATCCGATTTTTCCAGAAATACGCACTTGTTGGAAATAAGTGACTATTTCATCATCATTATTCCTCTCTAAAAGACCCAGGATTTTAGGCACATAATCCTTAGAATCCTCTTCATTGAAGAACCTGGAATAATACTCCTCCGCACTAAGACTTGTTACTTCCTTTAATGAAATTTGGAGGCCTTTTAGGCCATAGTCTGACATCCAAGTCACCGTCCAATCCTTTATCGAATGAACAATAACAGCTCCTGGCAGCAAAGCTGAACCCGCTGCAATTATTCCAATCTGTTCGTCTAAACTCGCCCGCCCGGTATACGTTTTCATAGTAAATGACTAACAAGGTATAGCTTTTATTACAAACTACAAATAAGTAAAACCCGAAAACAAAATTGGCTTTACAGGCTTAATCCTGTATGAACGAACAAGTAGTAGGTATTATAGCAGGAATTCTTACCGCCGCTTCTCTTGTACCTCAATTTGTTAAGTCAATCCAGGAGAAAAAGGTGGATGTTAGCCCGGTAATGTTCCTGCTGCTCATCGGAGGAAATGGCTTATGGATTTGGTATGGCATAATACTCGATTCAATGCCAATAATCATTACAAATTCATTCGGCTTCATTATGGACGTAATTATGTTATTTCTAAGAATAAAATACGGGAAGAAATAATGGACGATTTACTACCAAGGCTGTTGGTTGGTATGAATTTATCAGACCTCTATTTTCCCTGAGGAGCTATATTGGTGTGATTATTTTTCACAGACAACATCTTAGAACGGGAAAACGAAGCCTTACAACAAGATGCACCCTTCACCATTTTTCTTGTCTTTCCATGACCCGTGGCCACGGTAGTTCCGCCGAACTTATCTGGATTTCTTGAACCAGTATGAGTATTGTACGCGTATACTGAAAACAAAGCAACAAACACGAGTGTGAGGCCCGCGTATTTTAAATAATTATTTCCTTGAGAAACCATTAGTACGAAGATAAGATTTTTGGAAGTCGTTCGGCTATTGGTTGCGAGAAAAATCGTTATCGCCTGATCCAACCTTGTGTACCGCCGGCACTAACAAAGTCAAATTCGCCGAAAGTGCCCAGCACCTTGACATTATCACCGGGTCGAAGACTTAACTTTACGGCAGCCGAACTATCAGGCTTATCAAACAAATCTACCTGAGCAGCATTCAACATTAACGTCCTAAGGCTACCAGAAATAACTCCGACCTTGTTTGAAGCAACGAAGCCACTTGTTCCATCAGGTAACTCTATCCGATAATTACTGCCGGAAGCAGAGACGACCCTCAGAATAGTTCCACTTTTTAATGTTGCGGATGACTGTCCACCTCTTAAAGCAGTGTTGCCGGCAATTCTTGATAGAGAATTTAAATTATCTAATTGAGATGTGATTTGTGGCGCATCATCAATTACCGGATTGATAAATGGTAATGGATCCACCGCTCCACCTCCAGTGTAGATACCAAAATGAAGGTGCGGTGGTGTGGTTTTGGCATTTCCTGTATTTCCCATTTTTCCGATTGTGTCGCCAATTCGGACCGATTGACCATCACTAACGGACTGCTCGTCAAGATGAGCGTAGTATAGTGTAAAATCCTTTCCTGTAGGTCGCAGCCAAACTACTTTACCCCCTAAGTTATTTTCGTTTACTCTGGTTGTGCCTTCAGCAACTGCTATTACAGGTGTCCGAAAGGATGCAAAAATATCGACGCCTTCATGTTTACGGGAATCGTCATCCCTGCCATCTCCCCAAAAGCTCCTTATTTGATTTCTTTCATATGATTTTAAGGGATATGCTAACGAAGGGCCAGCAGTGATCTCCAAAGTATATTCGCCACCGGCTAAAAGTTCAGGTTGGATCCGCAAAATATAAGTGCCCGTTCGTTCTATTTCAGATTGAAATACATTGCCGAGGGTGTCAGTTGAACCCAGAAGCTTTCGATCGACACCATCACCTTTTTCCCAGATATCAGTGAAGATCATAAATCCTGTAACTGGCTTTCTGGTTAGTTTGACATGTAATTTTTGTCCTCGCTGCATGTTAAATGCAAACGCTGCAGCCTGCACTTTCTCCGATGGAAAATAACCCTTTTCCAGGTATGGGACTTTTATATTGAGCGGGCTATCAAGCACCCGCTCGGACAATTCCATCCAGGTCTTACCCATAGTGGTTTTATCAATGCCCGAATTACTCAAACTCCTTTTGTAGCGCTCATGCGGAGAAGCTGAATTTAAAACATTAAAAGGGCCGCTTTTGCAAGAAAAGAGGAAAATAGCTGTGAATACGACAAGAATCAGGATTGGCTTTTTAATATTATGGTAAATCATTTCTGGGATTTTTGGAATATATATTAATGATACAGGAGGATGTTTGAAGCGAAGTCTACCGTTAATTAGATTTCATATTCTATACCAAACTGCCCAATATTCCCCAAAGTGCTAAGAATCAATAGGTGTGTATGTTATTTAAAGCAAGTCTAGGCACATAATATTTTTTACCATACACTTTTCATTAAAATATCAATGATTCGTAAAGGGGTCTGAAATTTGTTATGTCTTTTTAACTAATAATTCCAGGTTGAATACAGTTGCATTTATAGTCCCGATTGCTCCGGAAAATCAAAATCGATCTTCAAGCGGTTCCGCTGCTACCGAAACTGACTTAATTTATGGCCTTTCCTGCGGTGATCGCAAATCACATGAAGCACTTTATTCCATGTATTGCGGTGCCTTATTCGGCATTATTAAACGGATTGTGAAGGAGGAAGAAATTGCAGAAGATGTTCTACAGGAAACTTTTATAAGAATCTGGCAATCGTTTAAAATGTATGATCCTACCA
This sequence comes from Daejeonella lutea, assembly GCF_900168015.1. GTDB lineage: Bacteria > Bacteroidota > Bacteroidia > Sphingobacteriales > Sphingobacteriaceae > Daejeonella > Daejeonella lutea. Next base: position 1,114,740 of record NZ_FUYR01000001.1, read on the forward strand.
GAGGACGACTATTCACCTGGATGTCAAACCTCGCGCGTAACCTGGCACTTGATAAACTCAAGAGTAAATCTTACCGTAATAATAATCTGAATGATAAAATATGCGACCTCCAGGTCACTGTGGATAACCAATTCAATGTAAAACACAACCCTGAAACTATAGGGGTACGGGAAATTGTAACTAAGCTAAAACCTGAATATAAATGCATAATAGACCTAGTCTATTACAAAGGTTATACCCATGTCGAAGCTGCCGAGGAACTAAATATTCCTATTGGTACCCTAAAAACCAGGATGAGAATGGCGGTTGATGAATTACGGAGGGTGTTTAGATAAAAGTTTATTAACCCCCCCTCATAACCCCTATACCTTTTCCTTCAAAACCTGGGAATAGCACTTTGTTATTGTTTATTAAGAGGTGCCTGTTTGCAACTTCACTGAATACACTCCGGAAATCAGTGGTAACAGCCAAATCTCGACCATCTTCAAGGTTTTCTATAGCAAGGGCTTGAACGTTTCCATGAACAATTCCTCCATTCACGCCATTTCCCAAAATAAAATTACATGAAGCCCTGCCATGATCCGTTCCGCCAGTACCGTTCTGTTTTACCGTCCTGCCAAACTCAGTCATGGTCATCACCGTCAGGTCATCGTGATAAGCAGTCATATCAGTCCAAAATGCGCTGATTGATTTGCTGAGATCTGTAACATTGCGAGCAAATACTCCTGTATCCTTGCCTTGGTTGAAATGAGTATCCCAGCCTCCTGATTCAGCAAAAGCCACTTCGAGCCCCACATCCATTTTGATTAATTGTGCAATTTGCTTCAATGAATTCCCAAGTGCTGTATTAGGATAGACCGCGTCGGAGGAGGGTTTATAGTTTTTTGTATCCACACTTTTCAACATTTTCATGGCATCAAAGCTTTCTTTTCCGGTTTCTTTTAGCAAACCCGACGACGTTTGATCATAAAGGTCTTCGAAGCTCTTTGACACCTGGCTGGAACCTTTTGGGTTTCCCTTCATTTGGATGGCAAAATCTTGCAAGTTATTTATTGCTACAGATGGCATATCTCCGTAGAATGATCTGGGCATGGATGAGGTTAGGCTTACCGCCTGAAATGGCGTTGCTTCATGTCCAAGGAGGCCCACAGCACGGTTTAACCAACCGCTTGAGGTTCCTTTGCTGAAGGGGGTACCAGACTCCATGTAATCCTGTGCATCAAAATGAGAACGGGTATTGTTAGGCGACCCAATACCATGGACGATTGCCAGTCTTTTTTCCCGAAACAAGCTTTCAAAAGATGACATTGAAGGATGAAGCCCGAAACGGCCATCGAGGTCGATCAAAGGATTCGTGTCAGCTGTTCTGGCGGCAGACATCATCAAGCCTGGCCTGGCTGCCTGAAGATATTTATCTCCAAAAGGAGCCACAGCCATTAGCCCATCCATGGCTCCACGTTGAAATATAGAAACTAGAATTTTTTTACGCTTAAACAGACCCGGAGCCTGAACCAGATTAGCTGCCTCTGCAAGGAACGTGGGAATACCACCCATACTGATCCCAAAAAGTGCCAAGCCACCTGATTTCAAAAATGCTTTTCTTGATATCATGATCAATAATTTTATTACTTACGTTGAAATTCCGGGGAACCTAATATAATCCCCACCACCTGCGCTAACATTGTATTCGAACCCGACATTGCTAGCACCTTACCGTCGTTACGTTTCACAGACCCCTGTGCTGATTGCTTCTCTTTTGTCCCATCCATCATGACAACTCCCGGATCAACCATCGTCGCGCTAGTCTCAGGAACAGCATTTTTTGAAGCCGCAACTTCAATCTTCTTTTGAAGTTCAGGATCATTTAGCATCGGCCGGAGGCGATCTACTGTCTGGCTTAAATCCCGTTCAGGCATTATCAAACGTCCGTAAGTGACTAACGCTGCTTCAGAACTTTCCGGTTCCCGATTCTTATTCATAGCAGCAAGATTAACCCGGATGCCAGGTATGCGTTGCGAGGCAAGTGCAAGCCCAAAATTCATTCTGTTCAATAATGATCCCGTATTAATCCAATATTGGCCCTTATCTGGAAAACCTGTTGGAGCCTGGTATGAATAGATTTTTTGACCCATCTTATTTATCCAGGTGAAGAGCTGATAGGGCTGGTAAATGTCTGCATCAAGACTTCTGACTGCACTTATAGCAAGTTCAAACGGCGATTTTGTCTTCTCACGCAGGGCTTCCTTATTCCAAAACTCAGGTGACGAAACCATTGTTAGCAACACTTCAGCAATATTTCCTTTCGACTTAATGAATACAGCACTCATGTTGTCGACTAATTTCTGGGATGGATTATCATTCACAAATCGAATGGCAATCTTTCGTGAAATAAATTTGGCCGATGATGTATGATTGGCCAGCATTTTTAAAAGCTCAACTCCTTCTTCATAACCTCCGTTAGCCGGAAACTTTCTTCCCAGGACTGTTTTTTCTCCAGTATCGTGCCTGTTTGCTGCGAAAAGAAAATCACCTTCATGCACAAAGCCTCGTTTTTCCAAATTTTGTTCTCCGATACGTTCAATCAGGTTTTTTGCAGCAGACGCGTATCCGTTTTCCATAGGATAAACTGTCCATCCGGTTAAGATCCGTGCTGCTTGGGTAACGTCCGACTGGCTATAACCTCCATCGACCCCCAGGGTGTGAAGCTCCATTACCTCGCGGGCATAATTTTCATTAAGACCCTGAGTTTTTTTGTTCTGCTGAAGCTTTGCGACAGCCTTGGCTCTCATCGCTGTGTCTGCAATATTCATTGAAGCGCGTGCAGCCATTCGCTTTTGCACCTGGGGATTAACTTGCTGAGAAAGGCTCTCAGGTGTACCGGAACTTGTAACATTATCCAGGTAAGTTAACATCGCAGGAGATTTCGCAGTGGCGAGCACCAGGTTTTCGAAACTTCCAAAAACGTTAGGCCTGATCACATCCCGTTCGTAGGCAGGGATAAACTCTGCGGACTGGCCTTTGGTTAATGAAACATTGAAGTGATTGAACCAGAAATCAGTGAGCAGCTCCCGCGTCTGATTATTCGAATAGGCGGCTCTTAAAATCTTCTGATTAATTAATTGTCGCTGAAGTTCAGCCTGAGGCCTGAATCCTTTCTGCAACATATATCCCTTAAGCTGTTCCCGATAGTCCTTTTTGCCCGTCTGAACAATCGAATCCTGGCTAATGATGCCATCTTTAATGGCCAGTCTCAGAATCTGGCCGGGGTTGGGATAAAGTTTAGATACTTCATTATTAGTAAGGTTGATCGCATTGTAGCCTTTGAGCATTAGATTCAGTGAATCGTCTGCCAGATCGCCCATTAATTGTTGTGAAAACCACTTCTCCAAGCCAATCTTTAATGCAGCATCTATATCGCCCGGCCGCGCCCCATAAGTAAACCGACTCAGCAAATGAGCTGCAGCCTGCCGATCACTCAGCCCTGCACTCTTATATGGGAAAGGCTTACCTGAAGGTGAGTCGCTAATAAAGGAAGCTGAAATTGTCACCGTGAAGAAAAGACTCAAAGGCAGAAAAAAATACTTTAATGTGGTTTTCATATTGGGACCATGATGTATATCGTTGTGACTATTAAATACATTGAAGGATTAAAAGAAAAACGAAATTTTGTAACAAAAATGTATAAATGGTTTTGAATCTAGGAAAAGGAAAAATGCAAAGCACATTCAATAATAAAACACAAACACTAAAATTGATTGCCGGGATTAAATTTTATAAATAGCTTTGATAACCTACTACGAATAAGTTTCCTCCTAGCGACTATGAAAAATATTTTAATATTTATCCTCTTCCTTTTACCATTTTCCAATATTAATGCACAATCAAAACATGTTGTTCTGGTAAGCATTGATGGATTCCGTCCGGAGTTTTATTTGAACGAGGGCTGGAGCACACCGAATTTAAAAATGCTTATGAATAAGGGTGTTTATTCAAAAGGTGTAAACAGCGTTTTTCCGTCGGTTACATACCCCTCTCACACAACATTAGTGACCGGCGCTTACCCAAAAAACCACGGGATATTATATAATGCACAGCGAGACTCGCCGTCCGGTCATTGGTATTTCGAGGAGGAGCTGATAACAACCGAAACACTTTGGGATGCGGCAAAAAAGGCAGGGTTAAAAACCGGTGCCGTGATGTGGCCAGTAACGGTCGGGGCTCCGATAGACTATAATTTTCCTGTTCGGCGTGCAGACAATGATGAAACTTTAGATCAGCTTAGTGTGACAACGCCCGTCGTAACACCCCTTACATTAATCAGCGATTTAAAAAAAGCTGGTATAATTTCCGGAGATAAAATACAGTTTTTAGACAAAATTGATGAGACTACTGGTAATATGTCTTCATATATTCTTAAAAAGTATAAACCCAATTTATTGGCAATCCATTTTCTTGGTGCAGACCATGCTCAACATGCTTCCGGGAGAGATTCAAAAGAAGCACATCATGAAGTTGAGCTTATCGATCTGGAAATAGGAAAATTATTGAAGACACTCTCAGAAATTGGAATCGCTGATTCAACAACTTTGATTATTACAGGTGACCACGGATTTGTTGATAACAGCAAATCGCTTTCTCCGAATGTTTGGCTCTCTAAAATGGGTGTGTTAACTGACAACAAAAACTGGCAGGCTAAATTTGCCGCCACAGGAGGTTCCGCTTTTTTATACCTGAAAGACAAAAGCCTAGGAAATAAAATTCTTATCATGCTGGAAAATCTGCCTGCGGAAGAAAGAAAGTTGTTTCGAATCATAAATCGCGAACAGATGGACAAAGTCGGTGCCGACCCGGAAGCTTTTTTGGCCTTGACCATGAATGAAGGTATTGTTAGTAATGGAGCTTATAAGGGTATGGCGGTTAATGAAAAGAAACCTGGGGGTGCCCATGGACATTTTCCCGATTTCTCTCAGATTCAAACGGGTTTTATAGCTTCCGGAGCAGGAATTGGCCCACATGATGAGATAAAAAATATGGGAATAAAGGACGTCGCTCCTATTATCTCCCGCCTCTTATCTTTAAATTTCGTTTCAATAGATGGTGTACTTCCTCCGCATATCTTAAAACCTTAAAACCTTCAATGTGAACAAAAAGCTTTCTTTATTTCTTTTCTGCTGTTTCTCTACCTCATTTACTTTTGCTCAATACTCCCAGAAACCCGTTAGCATTTCGACCCAATGGGCCAAAGATGTGAATGATAAAAATGCCTGGCAAGAATACCCCAGGCCTCAGTTAGTGAGAGACAGGTGGCTGAACTTAAATGGCCTTTGGGACTATAAAATCACTGCAAAAGGAAATACGGTACCTTCTTCTTTTGATGGGAAAATTTTAGTCCCTTATAGTGTAGAATCAAGTCTTTCCGGAGTGCAAAAACCCTTGTTACCTGACCAAGAACTTTGGTACGAAAAGTTGGTGAACATCCCCGCGGATTGGAAAGGTCAGGATGTTATACTTCACTTTGGAGCGGTTGACTGGCAAAGCACAATATATATTAACGACAAAGAAATTGGCCAGCATACCGGAGGATCCGATCCCTTTTCATTCAACATAACTTCTCACCTAAAACCAGGAGTTCAAAAAATCCTCGTAAAGGTCACCGATCCCACTGATAGCTACATCCAAGCCCGTGGCAAACAGGTCCTGAACCCCCAAGGCTTTTGGTATACAGCGGTATCGGGCATCTGGCAAACAGTATGGCTTGAGCCAGTCCATGCGACCAGCATTTCATATTTAAATCCTGTAGCAGATATTGACAATGGTAAGATTGCTTTCCAGATCGGCCTCACTAAACCACAAGGCAATGAAATAGTCGAGATGACCGTGAGCCATAAGAATAAAGAGGTAAAGAAGATCAGAGTCCCTTTCAATAAAATCATTGAAATGGACATGCAAAACGCTGCCCTCTGGTCGCCAGACAATCCAAATCTTTATAAGATTAAGGTTAATCTTAGCAGGGGCGGGAGAGTTTTGGATAATTTTTCTTCTTATTTCACCATGCGAAAGATCTCTATGGGCACTGATGACCGCGGTTATACCCGTATCATGTTAAATAACAAGCCTGTGTTCCAATGGGGTACATTGGATCAGGGATGGTGGCCAGAGAGCCTGCTCACCCCCCCTTCTGACGCGGCAATGAAATACGACATGGAAGTACTTAAAAAAATGGGCTTCAACATGATTCGTAAGCATATTAAGGTTGAGCCGGCCCGTTACTACTACCACGCCGACACGCTCGGAATGCTGCTTTGGCAGGATATGCCAAGTGGCTTTACGAAGCTCAACGATCCTGTTAATCACATTAGGGCCGATGATCCGAATGACTGGGTCAGACCAAAAAAATCAGCCGAAGAATTCGAAGCAGAATGGAAGTCGATAATGGATAATCTTCGTTTTTTTGGCTCTATCGTGGTTTGGGTGCCATTCAATGAGGGATGGGGACAATATGATACTAAAAGAATCACAGCATGGACTCAAAGTCACGATCCGTCCAGACTGGTAGATGCTACAAGCGGCTGGACTGACCGCAAGGTTGGCCATATGTATGATGCGCACCAGTATCCGGGACCTGCCATGGAACCAGCAGAAGAGCATCCTGGCCGTGCGATTGTGCTGGGAGAGTTTGGTGGATTAGGATGGCCCGTGAAAGGTCATTTATGGAATGAGGCGAAAAGGAATTGGGGTTACCGCACATTCTTAACGGAGGCTGAGTATAAAATGCAGCTTAACCAGATCATTCGAAATCTTTATCCCATGTTATCTAAAGGACTTTCGGCCGCAATTTACACTCAGACATCCGATGTTGAGGGCGAAGTAAACGGATTGATGACTTACGATCGCAGGTATAATAAAATTTCGATTGATGCGATGAAGGAAATGAGCGAGCCGCTTTATCATCAGTATCCTAAAGCTAGAATCCTAATTGCAGACTCTGAAATTAAACTATCAAAAATGTTTACCAGCAATGTAGATGAGGACAAAAACTGGAAAACGCTAAATTCGCCGGATGGCCGATTCAAAGAAGTCTCAGCACCGGTAAAGTTAAGTAAAGGACAGAACATCAGAGCATTAAGCAATTTTACAATTGAACAAGTTCCTCAGAAACTTGCAATGAAACTATACGGACAGGGTGATCTAACTGTATTTCTGAACGGGCAGGAAATTTACAATAAGAAAATTCTAACCCGGCGACACTATGATGAATTTAATATCAGCCAGTACCATCATCTAATAAAACCAGGCGATAATGTATTGGCATTCGAACTAAAAAAAGTCGAGGCAGATTCGGATTTTGACTTTGGCTTATATAGATTTGACTAAGCCTCTATTTGTGTCTGATGAAAATTCAAAAAAACATACTTCTTTCGTACATCATTACCGCTTGCATCTTCTTGATGTCTCCGACGGACAGGTATGTCGCTAAGCACATCCCTGTTGTACAAAAAAGGTTAAATGTTATTTACATACTTGCTGACGACCTCGGATACTCCGAATTAGGTTCCTATGGCAACACGTTTAATGAAACGCCAAATCTAGATATTCTTGCGAAAGAGGGCGTAAAATTTAATCGATTTTATGCAGCAGCCCCAGTGTGTTCCCCCTACCGTGCAGCACTGATGACTGGCAAATATCCGGCCCGACTCGGGATCAATGATTACCTGAGGCCCAATGCCCCCGACCATCTTGGACTTTCTGAAACCACTATGCCCGAAATGTTCCAGCAAAATGGATATCGCACAGGCATAGTAGGGAAATGGCATTTGTCCGGATATGTAAAAGCCGGTGCTTCGGAAGAAACATTACCGGAAAAACATGGATTTGACGAAGTGTTAGTCAGCGAGAACGAAGGAATTGCCGAAGGCTGGTACTTCCACCCCTATTTATTCAATAAGGATATTCAAAAGAAACTAGCCGGAGATCGTGAATACATAACTGACAGGCAAAATGCTGAGGCTGTTGAGTTTATCGAAAGGAATAAAAACAAACCCTTCTTTCTGTATTTGAGCCATTATGCCGTGCATACAACAGTACATGGTAAACCGGCTTTGGTCGATCATTTCAGGCAGAAAAAAGGTGCAGGCACTAGTCTACCCACAAAAAATAACCCAGAAAACGATCTGTTTAAACGCTGGCCGGCCGATTCAAGGGCAAAGTTGAATAATCCGCACCTGGCGGCGCAGCTCTTTGTGGTCGACGAGGGAATTGGAATGATAAGGACCAAATTAAAAGAACTTGGGTTGGATAAAAATACAGTAATCGTGTTCACAAGTGATAATGGAGGCGAAACAACGATTACCACGAATGCACCCCTCAAAGGAGGGAAAAGTATGCTTTACGAGGGCGGAGTTACTGAGCCATGCATCATTTGGGCCCCTCAGCTTTTCAAGCCGGCGACCGTAAACCAACCTGCAGTCAACCTCGACTTCTATCCGACATTCATGGATTTGATTAAAGCAAAACCGAATTCTCAACGACTGGATGGTGTATCGCTTACAAGCGCTCTCAAAGGCAATAAGCCTAATCCATCGAGAAGCTTCTTCTGGCACTATCCCCTTAATTCTCCACATTTTTTGGGCGGGCGATCCGCTGGAAGCATCGTAAGCGGTGACTGGAAACTGATTGAGTTTTTCGATAATAAAAGTGTAGAATTATATAATCTAAAACAGGATATTTCAGAGACCAATAACCTGGCTAGTAAAAACCCCGAAAAAGTAAAGGAGTTGCTCGTCGGACTCCAAAAATGGCGCAAAGATGTTAACGCACAATAAATCAATTCGATCTGGAAGACCGTTATTAATTTCCCTTCTCCTGGGTGTACTCACTTTTTCCGTTGACTTTGTTTATGCGCAGTCAAATTCGGTTCAGGACTCTACCTCATATTTTACAAACCCCGTGGGAAAAGGTGCCGACCCATGGATCATAAAAGATAACAATTCATATTACAGTATATTCAGCGTCAATAACCCGAAAGACGGAAATTTCATCGCCGTTTCAAAGTCGGCGGCTTTAACTAAGATCGGTTCCAGAAAAAAGGTATGGACACCCCCTGCAAACGCATGGAACAGCAAATGCCTTTGGGCACCCGAACTTCACCGCCTGGGTGATAAGTGGTACATTTATTATACCGCAGGTAAATCTGGCCCGCCATATATTTATCAACGTTCGGGAGTTTTGGAATCGGTAAGCAGTGATCCCCAGGGAGATTATACGGACAAGGGTATGCTAATAACAGGCGATGACCCACAGGATGATAGCAAAACCATTTGGGCAATTGACCTAACAGTTACCGAAATTAATAACGAGCTCTATGCTGTATGGTCAGGTTGGGAGAAAAATAGTGATACTGACAAAACATCTCAGCATCTCTATATTGCAAAGATGAGTAATCCCTGGACCATAAGTTCTGAACGAGTAAAAATTTCAAGTCCTGTTGAGCCGTGGGAAATTGGAGGCCCACTCAATCTGAATGAGGGTCCGCAATTTTTAAAGAACAATAAGGATGTGTTCATTATCTATTCTGCCCGCGAATCCTGGACTCCAGAATATCGTCTGGGCCAGTTAAAACTAAAACAAGGTTCAAACCCTCTCCTTCTCTCAAGCTGGACCAAAAGCGGTCCTGTTTTTCAGGGAACTGACAAAGTTTTAGGTACCGGCCACGCAAGCTTTACCACCTCTCCGGACGATAAAGAACATTGGATCTTTTACCATTCAAAAGTTGGGAAAGAACCCGGTTGGAACAGAGATCTCCGTTTACAACAATTTTTCTGGGATAAGCAGGGTAATCCTCAATTTGGCAAACCGATCCCTGCAGGGGAAAAAATAAAAAAACCATCAGGTGAGAAATAAATCAAACACTATATGAAGATCAAAAACGTATTATCTGCCATATTATTAATGGCCTTGTCCTTGAATCTCAGCGCACAAACTAATGGTCGCTGGAGTGCAGAAAAAGCAAAAAAATGGTATGCGGAGCATGCATGGATTAATGGCGCAAACTTTATTCCCAGTAATGCAATAAATCAGTTAGAAATGTGGCAGGCAGACACATTTGATCCCCAAACTATTGACAGGGAATTGGGATGGGCTGAAAGCTTAGGGTTCAACACCATGCGAGTGTACCTTCACAGCCTTGCTTACAAACAAGATCCCGCGGGTTTTAAAGATAGAATGGGAAAGTATCTTGCAGTTGCCGATAAACACCGCATCAAAACGATCTTTGTGTTCTTTGACGACTGCTGGAATAAGGTCGGCGTAATTGGCAAGCAGCCGGCTCCGCAACCTGGAATTCATAATTCAGGCTGGGTACAGGATCCGGGAGATCCGGCACACAAGGAAAGCGAAAACTTTCCGGCTCTTGAAAAATATGTGAAAGATGTGATGGGGCATTTTTCAAAGGATAAACGCATACTTTTATGGGATCTCTACAACGAACCCGGGAATTCCGGAAAGCTGGACACTTCCCTGCCACTGCTGAAAAAAGTTTTTGAATGGGCCCGCTCAGCAAATACTGACCAGCCTATTTCTGCAGGTCTTTGGAGATGGGATTTTGAAAAGCTTAATGCTTTTCAAATTGCGAACTCTGATATAATTACCTATCATGATTACGAAGCTCCTGAATGGCATAAACGCGTGCTGATGTTGCTAAAAACTCACGACCGACCAATGATTTGCACCGAATATATGGCAAGAACAAAGAACAGTACTTTCGCCAACACCCTGCCCATGCTCAAAGCACAGAACATAGGTGCAATCAACTGGGGACTCGTTGCAGGAAAAACCAATACTATTTATGCCTGGGATACGCCTATAAAAGACGGAAGTCAGCCAACTGATTGGTTTCACGACATATTCTGGCCGGACGGCCGGATTTACCGGACTGCGGAGACTGATCTGATTAAGAAGTTAAATAACAAATAGACTAAATAAGATGAAAGGAATATTCACCGGAGCACTCATTTGTATATCAGCAGGATTCTTTGCCTGTAACACCCGTCAATCTGAAAAAACAATGGACGACAGCATAACACACCACCTGGACACAGGAGCTTTTAGCAAAGTATATGACGGAAAAAAAGTCAGTTCGTATGAAATTGGAAATGGCAAAATCACAGCACATTTCACAAATTATGGTGCCCGAATCGTAAGTCTCTGGGTGCCGGACAAAGACGGAAAAATGACCGATGTGGTTGTCGGCTTTGGAAACATTGATGGATATCTAAATTCAACGGAACCTTATTTTGGTGCTACAATCGGTCGATACGGTAACCGCATAGCCAAAGGAAAATTCAAGATTGATGGCGTTGAATATAATGTGCCGTTAAATAACGGCCAAAATGCATTACATGGCGGAAAGAAGGGATTTCAGGATGTTGTCTGGGATGTGAAGCAGCCTGATAGTAAAACCTTAATTTTTACTTATCTGTCGAAAGATGGTGAAGAAGGATTTCCTGGCAATTTAACAGCGAAAGTCACGTACTCAATCACTGCCGATAATGAAGTAAAGATGGAGTATGAGGCGATCACCGATAAAAAGACGGTTGTAAATCTGACGAATCACGCATTTTTCAACCTGAACGGAGAGGGAAGCGGTGAAATTCTCAAGCATTCGGTGCAGATCTTCGCCGATAAATTTAATCCGGTGGATAGTACATTGATCCCGTCGGGACAGCTTCAAAGCGTATCAAACACACCATTTGATTTTACCAGTGCAAAAACCATTGGAGAAAGAATTAATGCTGATGATGAGCAGTTAAAATTTGGGAAAGGGTATGATCATAATTACATTCTCAGAGGCAATAAAGAAAACGGCATGCTACATGCTGCAGCAGTAAAAGGTGATAAATCTGGAATAAAGATGGATATCTATACCCAGGAGCCTGCTATGCAATTTTACAGCGGCAATTTCATGCAGGGTAAAAACAAGTTTAAAAACGGTAGTACAGATGAATTCAGGACCGCTTTTGCGATGGAAACCCAACACTTTCCGGATTCTCCTAATCAACCCACCTTCCCAACTACTTTGCTAAATCCCGGAGAAAAGTATCATACCGTCTCCATTTACAAATTTTCAACAGAAAAATAGGCTTAGGCGCAGCTAGCAACGTAAAAACAAAAGGCCAATTGACATCATCATTTGGCCTTTTGTTATTTGTTATTTTAACAGTTCTACAAAACCTGTCATTCTATAAATTTAATTTGATCCAGGGTACCAATTTTTTATCCTAACATCAATCTTTCTGTTCTTTTCGTTAACCAGCTTTTTAAATGCATTTATATCCTGTCCACGGTGGTGATAGGGATAAACTATTCCAGGTTTGAATTCAAGCACTGCGCTTGCTGCTTGATTTATATCCATAGTGTAAGGCAAATTCATGCACACAAACGCAATATCTACGTCTTCCAAAGCGCGCATTTCCGGAATATCTTCCGTATCTCCCGAAATGTAAATACTCTTACCACCTATTGTTAAAAGATACCCGTTGCCTCTCCCCTTTGTATGTCGTGCTTCAGCGTCCTGAGGCAAATTATACATTGGAATAGCCTTGATCATCATGGCGAGCTGACTAGTTTGCATCCCATTGTTTAAAATCACCAATTTCTCTCTCAGTGATAAGGGAAGCTGCAAAGCGACAGCTTGAGGGGCGACAATAATTGCCTGTTTTGTGTTTAGTGCTTCCAGGGCCTTTAAATCCATATGGTCGCCATGCACATCAGTAATAAGGATAATATCTGGTGCAGCAAATGACTTATACATCTCCGGGCTTCCCGTGGGATCGACATAAATCGTTTTATTATCCCAGGTCAGTACCACGGAAGCATGCATTACCGGATGAATTTTTAACAAGCCTTTGCTTGTTTTTATCTCGTCAGTCGGGCTTTTCTGTGCCATCACCTGAGAAATCCCAATAAAAAAAACTGCGAAAAATATTTTAAGCCTCATGGTCTTATTTTTTACCAATATAATTAACTATCTGTTGGTTTCAGACACAATTTTTAACGTTTTGAATGTCAAAAACGTTTGCTGCGATTATGTTTATTTTATGGAAGCAAGGGTTTTAAGAATTTTCCTGCAAAGTCCCTATGATTTCAAAAATGCCCGATATTCCTGCTGCAAAACAATCAGGCAGTCCGCACATAAACATCCTTCAAAACATTCACTCACGTATTGCACCTCATTGAGGTTAAGCTGAACCTTACTGCACTGGCACTTGGTATACGAGTTAGCCTTACACTCAACCCGCTTACCACAGCGTTCACAAGAAATGATTTCGTGTTTTGATAAATCCATATTTCAAATTGGCACTATGACGAGCAAGTCACGCACCCTTCATCCATACTGCAGCTCGGGCCACTGACGATTGAAGGTTCAATTCCTGCAATATCATTTTTACTTGCGTCCTCTATAATCGGAACGAGTGGCTCCATGGTTTTGCCGCCTTGCTTTTCAACAGTAAACTGTACCGCCTTACTGGCAGCTTGAGTGCGCAAATAATACATCCCCGTTTTCAAACCTTTCTTCCATGCATAAAAGTGCATGGAGGTCAACTTCCCTGTATTTGGATTATCCACAAACAAGTTTAAGGATTGTGACTGACAGATAAATGCCCCGCGATCTGCTGCCATGTCTATCAGGTTCCTTTGTTTAATCTCCCAAACGGTTTTATAAAGCTCCCTGATCTCAGCAGGAATAGCCTCAATATGCTGTACAGAGCCATTCGCAGTAATAATGTTATCCTTCATCGCATTATTCCATAAACCCAATTGTACCAGATCCTTTAAAAGATGTTTGTTTACGATCACGAACTCCCCGCTAAGGACCCTTCGCGTATAAATATTGGAGGTGTAAGGTTCAAAGCATTCGTTGTTTCCTAAAACCTGGGACGTTGACGCAGTTGGCATGGGTGCAACAAGCAATGAGTTCCTTACACCATACTTGATCACCTCGGCTCTCAGGCCTTCCCAGTCATACCTTTCTGAAGGTTTGACATCCCATAAATCAAACTGAAATTTACCCTGAGACAGCGGTGAGCCTTGAAAAGTTTCATATGCCCCGGTTTCTTTAGCAAGATCCTTACTCGCGGTCATCGCCGCAAAATAAATCGTCTCAAAGATATTTTTGTTGAGCATTTTGGCCAGTTCACTTTCAAAGGGCAGGCGCATAAGTATAAAAACGTCAGCAAGTCCCTGCACACCTAACCCAATAGGCCGATGGCGCATATTCGATCTTCTGGCTTCTTCGACTGGGTAGTAGTTATTGTCGATGATTTTGTTGAGGTTTTTGGTCGCCTGATAAGTGATCTGGTAGAGTTTCTCAAAGTCGAAACTATTATTAATTACAAATCTTGGCAGGGCAAGTGAAGCCAGGTTACAAACCGCAACCTCATTTGCATCAGTATACTCCATAATCTCCGTACACAGGTTGCTGCTTTTGATAGTACCAAGGTTTTGCTGATTGCTCTTACTATTCGCGGCGTCCTTGTAAAGCAAATAAGGTGTTCCCGTTTCGATTTGCGCGTCCAAAATTGCAAACCAGAGTTCCTGAGCTTTGATAGTTTTACGGGCCCTTCCCTCTGCCTCATACTGGTGATACAAATTTTCAAATGCTTCACCATGGCATTCGTGCAGTCCCGGTGCCTCATGCGGACAGAACAAGCTCCATTCCGCATTCGCTTCTACCCTTTTCATAAACAGATCAGGCACCCACAACGCGTAAAAAAGATCCCGGGCCCGCATCTCTTCCTTGCCGTGGTTTTTTCTCAGATCTAGAAATTCAAAAACATCGGCGTGCCATGGCTCCAGGTAAATTGCGAAAGCACCTTTTCGCTTCCCTCCGCCCTGATCGACATACCGTGCTGTATCATTAAACACTTTTAGCATCGGGATGATCCCATTACTCGTGCCATTCGTACCACCAATGTAACTTCCTGTGGCGCGGACGTTGTGAATCGCAAGTCCAATGCCGCCTGCACTTTGCGAGATCCTTGCCGTTTGTTTTAATGTGTCATAAATGCCGTCTATACTATCGTCTTTCATCGCCAGCAGAAAACAAGACGACATTTGGGGCTTAGGTGTACCCGCATTAAATAAGGTGGGGGTTGCGTGGGTAAACCATCGCTCACTCATTTGATTATAAGTATCAACCACACTCTCTATATCATCTTTATGGATGCCAATTGCTACCCGCATATACATGTGCTGAGGCCGCTCTGCAATTTTTCCCTGAAGCCTAAGCAGATAGGACTTCTCAAGTGTTTTAAAACCAAAATAGTCAAAACCAAAGTCCCGATCATAAATGATCGAGCTATCGAGTATCTCTGCATTATTTTTTATAATCTCTATGACGTCATCAGCGATGAGCGGCATTCTTCGTCCGGTATGCTCATCTGTATAGTTATACAGTTTTATCATCGTCTCAGAAAAAGATTTCTCCGTATTCTTATGAAGATTGCTTACTGCTATTCTGCTAGCCAGCAAGGCATAATCAGGATGTTTAGTTGTCAGGGAAGCTGCGGTTTCGGCGGCCAGATTATCAAGCTCAGTAGTGGTTACTCCATCAAAAAGCCCTTCAATTACTTTTTTTGCAACATCGATCGGATCAACCAATTGACTTAATCCATACGACAGTTTTTGAATCCGCGCAGTTATCTTATCGAACTTGACACTTTCAAGTTTTCCGTTTCTTTTGTGTACGTACATTGTTTTCGTTTGTAGTTTATAATTCTTTGTATTAGGCTATATGTATAAGGAATTAGTAAGATTGAAAGGCATTTTCAACTTTCCACTTTATCCTTTCACCTAGGTTAAAAGTCCTCTTCCAAGGAAAAACTCTGCGTCTCTCTGCCGGAAAGCACGCCTGATTTTTGATAGTCTCCCACCCTTTTTTCAAAAAAGTTAGTTTTCCCCTGCAGGGAGATCATTTCCATAAAATCAAATGGATTTGAAGCACCATAAATCTTCGAATAACCTAATTCGTCGATCCAGCGATCGGCTACAAATTCGATATATTGCTGCATGAGCTTTGCATTCATCCCAATTAGGTCTACAGGTAAAGCCTCAGTGATAAATTCTTTTTCAATTTCAACTGCATCCCGAATTATCGAATGAATTTGTTCTTCAGGCAACTTGTTTGACAGCATCCTATAAAGCATACAAGCAAACTCGCAGTGTAAGCCTTCATCACGGCTGATGAGTTCATTGCTGAATGTAAGTCCCGGCATCAGGCCGCGTTTCTTAAGCCAGAAGATCGAACAAAAGCTCCCGCTAAAAAAAATTCCCTCCACAGCTGCAAAAGCAACCAGGCGCTCAGCAAATGTGCCGTTATCTATCCATCGAAGCGCCCATTCAGCCTTCTTCTTAACAGCTGGAACCGTATCGATCGCGTGGAAAAGATGATCTTTTTCCATGTTGTCCTTAACATAAGTATCGATCAGCAAAGCATAGGTTTCCGAATGGATATTTTCCATCATAATCTGGAACCCATAAAAACAACGAGCTTCAGGAACTTGCACCTCACTCATAAAATTCACTGCCAGGTTTTCATTGACAATGCCGTCGCTTGCTGCAAAAAAGGCTAGAATATGGGAAATGAAATGACGTTCTCCCTGATTTAGGTTTTCCCAGTCTTTGAGATCGCCCGACAGATCGATTTCTTCAGCTGTCCAGAAACTGGCTTCATGTTTTTTGTACATCTCCCAAATCTGGGGATAGTTGATAGGTAGGATCACAAAACGGTCCTTGTTCTCTTTTAATAATACTTCTTCGTGTTGCATATCTTATGTTTTTGTGGCGACAAGAGATGACAAAAGGCAACATTCCTTCGAAGAAAATGGGCGGGCTTTTGCCAAAACTTTAGTCGTGAAAGTTTTGAACAAACTATTTTGGCAGGTGTCTGGCTTTCCGGGGTATGAGGCATGAGGTATGAGGTATTAGCGCATCGCCAATACCTGAAACCTGACACCCGAACCCTTAGATTACAGTTGCACGTCAGCCCGTGATTTTCACACGGTTCCCTTTTAATTGTCCGCCATGGGCGAACAAACCTGGATAGTTTATGTAAAAGAACTTATGGACTAAAAGTAGAAGTTAAATCGCTTCACCGCACTTTTAAGTTTTAAACATGGTGTTAAGTTCTTAACATGTTTTAATCAGAAGTAGAACCATAGCGGTTTAAATATGTTAAGAGATGATTTACTAATCACTGAAACCATGGCGCAAAAGCTTAAACGAACCCTCTCACTTGCTGAGTGTATTTTTTTTGGAGTAGGTTCGATTTTGGGTGCCGGGATTTATACCATCGTAGGTAAAGTTGCTGGATTTGCAGGAAATATGACCTGGCTTGCGTTTCTTGTTGCTTCCTTAACTGCACTGCTTACAGCATTCTCCTATGCGGAATTAAGCGCGGTCTACCCCAAAGCTGGTGGCGAGTACGTCTACACGAAAAAGGCGATGGGCGAAAAAATAGGCACTGGAGTAGGTTTTATTATTGCCTTGAATGGGATTATTAGCGGAGCGACAGTTGCTGTAGGCTTTGGGGGTTACCTGGTTAAACTTGTCGACACTCCTATTGTCATCGCTGCCCTTGGAATTATTGCACTTATATTCCTTGTAAATCTTTCAGGAATCCGGGAATCTTCGATTATAAATATCATTTTTACTTTAATTGAATTTTCAGGGCTTGTACTGGTGATTATAGCCGCATTTCCAAAAATCGGTTCAGTGAATTTACTCGAAGGTGCAGAATCCGGAAAGGCATCTGTACTGATGGCAGCCTCTCTGGGATTCTTCGCTTTTATCGGATTCGAGGAAATTGTTAAACTGGCGGAAGAAACAAAAAACCCGCAAAAGACGATCCCCCGGGCACTTTTTGTTGCAAGTGCAATAGTAACTATTATGTATTTTATTGTTGCTGTGAGTGCAGTTTCAGCCCTGCCTGTTGAGAAGCTCGCGGCATCGTCCAGCCCGCTTTCCGATATTGCCGAAGATGGATTGGGTACGACAGCAGGGCTGATTATTATCATCATCGCGCTGTTTTCTACGTCCAATACCATACTTTCAAATATGCTGGGCAGCTCAAGGGTAATCTATGATATGGCCAAAGAAGTAAAGATAATGGGTGTATTCCAGCGCGTTTCGAAAAGGCAAACTCCCTATGCAGCACTTATTTTGATTTTGGTTGTTATGTCTGCATTTGCCCTGATCGGAAAGATCGAGGTTATTGCCATGATAGCTAACCTGTTCATCTTCATCACATTCTTTACAATAAACCTTTCCGTTATTCTCCTTCGCCAATCCGATCCTCAGAAAGTACGTCCCTTCAAAATACCCCTAAATGTGAATAACATGCCCATTATAAGTTTTCTGGGAATGGCTATGACGCTGCTGCTTTTTGGATTTAATGTTTATATCCTCATTAGTTGATGATTAGTTCGTGATCTTATAAAGATGAACTCCATAACCATCAAAATCATCTGAAAATTTTCCATTTTTGATGCTTATCGTTCTATTCTCTCCAAGAACTTCGGCCTTTTTACCCTTTAAAACTGTAAAGGTTGACTTCGTGCCCTCCTTACGCATTGCGACAGCAAAAATATACTCTGCGTTTTTATCCCTTTTGGTCATTATGTCGACCGGCGTTGCTGCATTACTGCTCGCAGCGCTGGCAAATAAATAAGTAGTGGGACTGTTCAAAATGCCGGCCAGCGAGGTTATCTGAGTATTAATAACTTTGATCGCTGCAATCATATCCTTATCGTGAAGCAGAGCAGCCTCATCCTGTGGTTCCTTAAATGAATGGCAAAAATACCCGATACCCTTAGCCCCATGTATCAGTGCCATCCATACTTCGGCTTTAACTTCGGCCGGGGGTGGCTTTCTCAGGCTTTTCGGATGAATTGCCGTTGTTTCAATCCAGCACCAGACAGGTTTCTTGCCCTCCGACCACATGTTCAGGTTGTCGATTCCTTTGGCAACATAGAAGAGATTGTCTTTGGTTTCAGCATCAGAATTATTTACAGGATAGATATCAAAAGACGCAATGTCACAGCCCTTTAAATAGCCATTGTTGGCGACCTTATACATGTCAGTATTCCCGGTACAGGTTCCGCGCCCATACCAATTTTGCCAGGCTACTCCCTGAGATAAATTCAGGTAAACTGGACGGGACGGGTCCTTTTTCTTTATCTCCTCATACCCATTTATAATAAGGGCCGGATCGATACATGGGTCATATTTTTTTGTGACCTTGTTCAATTGGGCATTGTCGGGTTCATCATCATGCATCCATGCGTAGATGGAAGCCTCCTGAAGGTTTGCCATCCCAAAAGTATTAGGTCTGCAAATTACCTTCATATTTGCAGTCTTCAATTCGCTAAGTTGTTTTTGATCCAAGGCTCTCCAAAGGCCTATATACATGTTTATACCATTTGATTTATAGGCTTGAGCATTAGACGTACTCCGAAGCCATACAGCGATAGGAAAATAATTGGGATCATGTTTTGTTTGCCCGGTAGAGATTAGGGCTGTCATCATTATTATAAATGCGAATAAACTAATTCTTTTCATACGGTATTTTGAATTTCAGTATTCAACTAAAGTTAAAAAACTTATATCAATGTGACTTGTTTACCAGAAATCAAACACATATTCCAAGATGAAAAAATACTTAATTATCTTCATGAGCTTTATCATCCTTGGCTCATGCACTCAAAAGCAACAGGAATTCTCAAGTGTAAAAAAAGGAATGACAAAGGAAGAAGTAGTTAAGCTCGTAGGAGAGCCTACCACAAAGCGCGACATTCTTGTAGCAGAAGTATGGAAATATGACCTGGCTGACCGAAGTGTAGTATTTAGAAATGGCAACGTTTACGACATTATTACAAGTACGGAAGCACGGGTAGATTCCATCGAAGCATCTCTTAAAAACGCTGGAAAAGGACTTAAGGAAAAGCTTGAGAAAACAGGCGATACAATCGACAGCGCCAGCCAAAGATTAAAAGATAAGATTGATGGCGATTCTGTAAAGAAAAAATGATTCCTTAGCGGGAAATGAAAATAAATTCAACAAATCCATTTGATGGAGCGGTAATCCAGTCTTACACCCCATATTCCGCTGCCCTTGTTGACGGAATTATTAGCGATATGCATACCGCATGGGATGCGTGGAGGGAAGTATCGTTCGCTGAGAAGTCGACACTATTGCATAAAACGGCCCAAATTCTTCGAGCTCGAAAATCTGCGTTAGCTATGCTAATGTCCATTGAAATGGGAAAACCATTAAAAAGCGGCATTACTGAAATTGAGAAATGTGCTGAATGTTGCGAATTTTATGCGATAAATGCTGAAGATCTATTAAAACAGGAACTTGTGAGCACAGACGCTAGAAAAAGCTACGTGACTTTCGAACCTATCGGTGTTGTGCTTGCTATTATGCCCTGGAATTTCCCTTTCTGGCAGGTAATCCGGTTTCTTGCCCCGACGCTAATGGCTGGAAATTGTGGTGTTCTAAAACATGCCTCAAATGTTTTTGGATGTGCTCTGGAAATTGAAAATATTATCAAAGAGGCAGGATTTCCAGACAATGTATTCAGGACCCTTTTGATACCTGGCTCAGAAGTAGAGCGCGTAATCGAAAATGAATTTATAGCAGCAGTAACCCTGACGGGGAGCACCGCAGCTGGTAAAAAAGTTGCCCAAAAAGCCGGATCATTGATAAAAAAGACTGTTCTTGAGCTTGGCGGAAGTGATGCTTATATAGTTCTAGAAGACGCGGATTTAGAGCTTGCAGCTGAGACTTGCGTAAACAGTCGGATGATAAATAGCGGTCAGAGTTGCATCGCCGCAAAGCGTTTCATTGTTGCGGAGCCAATTTTGGACCAATTCACAGACCTTTTTGTAAGAAAGATGGCTTCGAAAATAATGGGTGATCCGGCGGACGAAAAAACAGACATTGGTCCGCAGGCCCGAACCGACCTGCGCGATCAATTACATGAGCAGGTGAAAGCAAGCATTAGCAAAGGAGCTATTTGTTTGCTAGGCGGATTTATTCCAGAGGGAAACAATGCCTTTTACCCTCCTACTGTATTAACTAATGTCGCAAAGGGCATGCCCGCCTATGATGAAGAACTTTTTGGACCAGTAGCGGCAATTATTAGCGCTAAAAACGAAAATCAAGCGATCCAAATTGCAAATGATTCGATTTATGGACTTGGAGCGGCAATTTTTTCCAGGAATATTGAGCGTGCAGAAAAGATCGCGGCGACCCAGCTTCAGGCCGGATCATGCTTTGTGAATGCACTTGTAAAGTCTGATTCACGTCTACCTTTCGGTGGGATAAAACAGTCGGGATACGGACGAGAACTTTCAAATTATGGAATTAAGGAGTTTGTAAATATTAAGACGGTTTATATCGGAGGCTAGAACGGGTCCTTAAGCCCTGACCCCCATCCAAAAAAGACCCCTCGCTGACACTCACCCTACCAAATTACGGTGCAAACCGCTATCTTTGCAGCGAATTGGGAATCAATGAGTAAAAGAGGTAGAGTTCTGGTAGCCATGAGCGGCGGTGTTGATAGTTCTGTAGCAGCAGTAATGCTGCATGAGCAGGGTTATGAAGTGATTGGCCTGACGATGAAAACCTGGGATTATGCTTCTTCAGGAGGTTCGTCTAAGGAAACCGGATGCTGTAGTCTTGACAGTATAAACGATGCCCGCGCACTGGCAGTTGGGTATGGATTCCCCCATTATATACTTGATATTCGCGACGAGTTTGGCGACTTTGTAATCGACAATTTTGTTGATGAATACCTGGCAGGCAGGACCCCGAATCCTTGTGTTCTATGTAATACTCACATTAAATGGGAAGCACTGTTAAAACGTGCCGACAAACTTGATTGTGAATTTATAGCCACCGGACATTATGCGAACATCCGTCAGCAGGATAGCGGCAGATATGTAATTTCGAAAGGCAAGGATGAACATAAGGATCAATCTTATGTGCTATGGGGAGTTTCGCAGGAGAACCTTGCCCGTACACAGTTCCCATTAGGCAGCTTCGCAAAAGCTGAGATAAGGCAGATGGCAAAAGATATGGGGCAACTGGAGCTTGCGAACAAATCTGAGAGCTACGAGATCTGTTTTGTGCCTGATAACGATTACCGCGCCTTTTTAAGAAATAAAGTTTCAGACCTTGATGACCGGATTGGTCCGGGAAATTTCATGCTGAGCGATGGTACAATTGCAGGAAAGCACCAGGGATACCCCTACTATACCATCGGGCAACGTAAAGGTCTGGGGGTGGCATTTGGGCATCCGATGTTCGTAACCCGAATACTGCCGGAAACTAATACGGTAATGCTTGGAACGGTTGACGAATTAGAGCGTTCGGAAGCTCTCGTACGGAATATCAATCTGGTTAAATATGAGAGCATCAATGAACCTCTTGAGGCAATAACCAAAATTAGATATAAGGATTCAGGTGCGATGAGCACGCTGACCCAACTAGGCGATACGATTAAAGTTGACTTTCATCATTCTGTCTCAGGAATTGCTCCGGGACAGTCCGCTGTTTTCTATGAGGGAAATGATCTTCTTGGCGGGGGGTTTCTGGTATAAGTACGTGTAATCGGTAATCAGTAATCAGTGGCGTGACACGGCAAGTGATGATTATTCTCTGGCCAATGCCAGTGGATCCCGTGCTGTTAGCCTTTAATTATTGTCTGATTGAAGTCTACCGAATACTAGTTTTCTGCCCCAATATTAAGGTTCATAGTACCCTTCCATTTGTCTTTCCCTTTAATATTACCTTTATTTGCAAAATATCATTGTACTGAATGGCTAAAAATCTACTTATTGTTGAATCACCGGCGAAGGCTAAAACTATAGAAGGTTATCTAGGTAAAGACTTCCTTGTTAAATCAAGCTATGGACATATCCGTGACCTGATCAAAACAGATGATGCAATCGACGTCAGCAATAATTTTGAACAACGCTACGAAGTTCCGGCTGATAAAAGAGCTGTGGTAAACGAGTTGAAAAAGCTCTCAAAAGATGCTGAAATGGTTTGGCTTGCCTCGGATGAGGACCGGGAGGGGGAGGCAATATCATGGCATCTTTTCGAAACGCTTGGTCTAAAGGAAGACAAGACGAGGAGGATAGTATTTCATGAAATTACAAAAACGGCAATTCTTAAAGCGATTGAGAATCCACGGAAAATAGACTATAATCTTGTATACGCGCAACAAGCACGAAGAGTGCTTGACAGGCTGGTTGGTTTCGAACTTTCGCCCGTATTATGGAAAAAAGTTAAACCTTCCCTTTCTGCTGGCCGGGTTCAATCAGTAGCAGTACGGCTTATAGTTGACAGAGAGCGTGAAGTGAATAAATTTACACCAACGGCTGCTTTTCGCGTCGTTGCTATTTTTTTCACCGACAATCAAAGGGAAATTTTTAGGGCCGAGCTACCAGAACGTTTTGAGCACGCTCCACAGGCAGAAAGCTTTTTAAAGGATTGTGTCAATGCAATTTTCACAGTCAACAGCCTGGAAACACGGCCTACAAAACGCAGCCCCGCAGCGCCTTTCACTACATCTACTTTGCAGCAGGAAGCCAGCAGAAAGCTGGGATTTTCAGTTGCCAGAACGATGTCTGTTGCACAAAAGCTTTATGAGCATGGAAAGATCACTTACATGCGTACTGATTCTGTTAATCTCTCCGACACTGCTTTAAATGCAGCTGCGGCAGAAATAAAATCAGCATTCGGCGAAAAATACCATCAATTAAGAAAGTATAAAACAAAATCTGCTGGCGCCCAGGAAGCTCACGAAGCAATCCGACCTACTTATTTTGAACAGCATACTATCAGTGGCGATCCATCAGAACAACGACTTTATGATCTGATCTGGAAACGGTCAATTGCTTCGCAGATGGCTGAAGCTGCATTTGAAAAGACGACAGCAAAAATTGACATTTCTACCAGAAGCGAAGTATTTGTGGCGAATGGAGAGGTAATGAAATTTGATGGTTTCCTTAAAGTCTACATTGAGTCGACCGATGAAGAAGAACAAGAAATAAACCTTGATGAGGACAACGAAAACTCAATTTTGCCCCCTTTGACTAAAGGCCAGAAATTGAATCTTCGCGAAATGAATGCCACTGAGCGCTATTCACGGCCACCCGCTAGATACACTGAGGCAAGTCTGGTTAAAAAACTGGAAGAACTTGGTATTGGCAGGCCGTCTACCTACGCACCAACTATTTCTACAATTCAAAATCGGGGATATGTAGTAAAAGAGGAACGCGAAGGCAAGAAAAGAGATTTCAGAGTAATAAAACTTAAGGATGGAAATATTATATCTGATATAAAAACTGAAAATACGGGCGCAGAGAAAAACAAGCTCTTTCCTACCGATATCGGCGCAGTTGTTAACGATTTTCTTGTTGAACATTTCAAGGGCATTGTAGACTTTAATTTCACGGCCTCGGTAGAAAAAGAATTTGATGAAATAGCCCAGGGGATGAAAAACTGGACTGAAATGCTCAGATCATTTTACAACCCGTTCCATAACGAAGTAGAAACAACGTTGCAGAACGCGAACCGGGCAAGTGGTGAGCGTGAATTGGGTGTTGATCCGGAAACCGGGAAGAAAATATCCGTACGTATCGGTCGCTTTGGGCCTTTTGTACAAATTGGTGAAGCAGCTGAAAATGAAGACAGTGAAAAACCTAGGTATGCAAGCCTGCGTGCAGGACAAATGATTGAAACGATATCACTTGCGGAAGCCCTGGATCTCTTCAAGCTTCCGTTCCAGCTTGAAAATTACGAAGGCAAAGAGGTAAGTGTGGGTGTAGGAAGGTTCGGACCATACATAAAATGGGGCGAAAGCTTTATCTCCTTGCCAAAAGGTGAAGACCCATTGTCGGTAAATATTGAACGTGCGATTGAAATTATTAATGAAAAAAATATTGCTGATGCTCCTATTGCCCACTACCAGGGTTTAGGTGTGACAAAAGGAAAAGGCCGTTTCGGGCCGTTCATTAAATGGAATAATTTGTACATTAATGTTCCAGCACGTTACAACTTTGACCAGCTTGGTCAATCTGAAATCGAGGAACTAATAAGCAAGAAAATAGAAAAGGAATCCAATCGTTTTATCCAGCAATGGGATAGCGAAAAGATCGCTATAGAAAACGGCCGTTGGGGGCCCTTTATTCGATTTGGTAAGCAAATGCTGAAACTGGGCAAAAACCCGGCGACAAACGATAAATTTACAGCAGACGAACTCTCCATCCTTCCTTTGGAATCTGTAAAGAAGTTGATTACCGAACAGGTCCCGGACGCATTTGCTCCGAAAGTTAAAAAAACCGTAAAAAAACCTGCCGGGAAGAAAGTTCCTGCAAAAGTGAAAAAATAACCATACCGGGGACACTAACTGATGAAGAAAGACCTGCCTGAAAACATCGTCGAAAATGTATCTATCGCAGTTGTGATGGAAAGTGCAAGCCCCGAGTCCAAAAATTGGAACGTATATCTGATCAATTTAAAGGACGAAATTATAGAGACTGTACTGGTTAGTTCGAAAGGCTATGGCGAAAAAAATGGCGAGGCAGTTAAGACTTCGATACTCCGCCATTCAATAGGAAATGTTGCCTCTCGTGATTATGCAATGATCGAAATGATTGATGAACAGGTATTCGGTTTAACTAATGAATATTGGCTCAGCTACTATATAAACGGGCAAATCTATGATAAAAAATTCATTTTCGTTCCCGAGAGCATTGTAGAATCTAATTTGATCCGTGTACCCATCCTCAACAAACCAGGTGTCATGATTGGTTAATAAATTTAGTTCTGATCACTCCAAATGATGCCCCGGTGGCACAATGATTGATATTCAAAGGTATACAACGATATACCAATGGAAATTATATTAAAAGTAGCAAACACCGCGTACCCGGATGGCACGCTAGTGAAATATTTATTTGGGATGAAACAACCGGAAATTATATATTCTGGTATCCAGGTCAAAAAAGATATGTGGCTTAAAAAAGCTGGCAAAGAAATTATGAAACTTCGTAACAGAAGTTCTAAACTTGCGGGATAACTTATTGTTCGTATTATTTCGCTCACACATTTTTGTAAAAGCAAAAAATACGATAACTTAAATTTATTACGTCTTTTTGCCATTCAAATCTTAGGCACGCACATAGTACCGAAGGAATCAAACATTTATGATTCTTTCAGGAGGATAATTACATCTGTGTCTTATCTTTGATAATGGAACAGCATATCCCCCATCTTGAAGCTGCAGAGCAGCGAGTCCTGGGTTCACTTATGGAAAAAAGCAGGACTACGCCTGACTACTATCCAATGACGTTAAACAGTCTCGTTGCTGCATGCAATCAGAAAACATCGAGATCCCCGATAGTTCAATACGACGAGGACCTAATCGTTTATACACTTGACTCATTAAAGAAAAAAGGACTAATATCTACAGCGACCGGTGGCTCGAGTCGTGTTATCAAATACAAGCATAATTTCGCGATATTATATCCGCTGGTCCCGTCTGACCTTGCTATAATTTGTCTCCTGCTTTTGAGAGGCCCGCAAACACCAGGTGAGCTTAACACAAACTCCGGTCGTCTATATGAGTTTGAAACTCTTGACGAAGTGAACGAGGTCCTTCAAAAGCTCTCCGGTTCAGAAATGCCATTTGTAAAGCCAATGGAAAGAAGAGCCGGTCAAAAAGAAGTCAGGTATGTTCACCTTTTAGGTGACGTGCCAGATGAAACTTCGGAAAATTATGCTGATAAATCGGCAACTCCGGATTCTACTTTGCTAGAGGAGCGGGTTGCAAAACTTGAAATTCAATTAGGTGAATTGAGGAGCGAGTTCGATAAACTAATGAAAGCACTGACTTAAACAGCCGTTTCCTAGAAAATTTAATACACACATCTGATTAGTCCCCATTTCCTTCATATTTTACAGCGTTATGCTGGAGAATATCGATTTACGTCTTCTTATGGTTCTTGATATTGAAACCGTACCTCAGTATTCGTCCTTTGAAGAAGTTCCCGGGCAATATCAAACTCTATGGGAGCATAAAACACGATTTCATCGGAAGGAAGGGGAAACTCCGGCTGAATTTTATACCCGTGGTGGCATTTGGGCGGAATTCGGGAAAATAGTCTGTATTTCCGCCGGAATATTTTCAATTTACAAGGATCAGGTCTCGCTGAGGGTGAAATCATTTTATGGCGATAATGAGCGCCTTATTCTGGAGTCATTGGCTACAACCTTACAAAGGTTGTCTGACAATGTGATCCTTTGCGCTCATAATGGCAAGGAATTTGACTTTCCGTATTTGTGTCGGAGAATGCTCATTAACGCAATTCAACTTCCACCCCAACTGAATACGCACGGGAAAAAACCCTGGGAGGTAAATCATCTGGATACAATGGACATTTGGAAGTTTGGCGATTACAAAAACTACACCTCGTTAAACTTACTAGCTGAGATATTCAATATCCACTCTCCAAAAGATGATATTGACGGAAGTGAAGTACATCACGTGTACTGGAAGGAAAGAAATCTGGAACGGATCCGGGCTTATTGTGAAAAGGATGTTATCACCACCGCTCAATTGATACTGAGATTTAAGTTACTCCCTCTCCTTACGCCTCAATTCATCACAATCGTTGATTAATAATGCAAATAGGAAATTGAAATCACAAGGTCAACTCAATCCCATTCACCAAAAATCAGCCATTCAGTCTCCCTTTCACTACAATCCTACAATCCTATACCTCCTATTTACCCTTGTCCGAACTGCGGGTTCGATTGATAACACCAGTTCACCCTGACTTAAATAAACTGCTCTGAATCCATTCGTTCACTGAATAGACAAATATCCACCCAGCATCCTATCAATCCTATCATCCTATGAATCCTATTCCAGACAAATCATCCATCGTATCGATCCTAAACCAACAATCGCCCTTTCCCCTTGTTATCCCAATAATAATTTAACCTAAACCTTACATCCTATACTTATCTTAGTAGAAATTAGTACAATATGTCTAAAAAGAAACCCCATAACATTAATCTGGTGCTAACAAAGCTCATCAGTGGAGTCTTTGAAAAATCAGGAAACAAGCCATTAAATTATAAGCAAGTTGCATCAAAATTAAATTTACATGATGACGAGTCGCGTGAATTAATATTACAAATTTTAAAGGATGAAAGCCGGAAAGGGCTTTTATCAGAACCGGAGAGAGGCAAATTTATATTAAAAGAACTGAAAACATTCGTGACTGGCAGGGTCGATATGACCGCCGATGGATCAGCTTACATTGTTAGTGAAGATGAGTTTGAGGAAGATATCTTCGTAGCTCCCCGCAAGCTTCGGAATGCGCTGCACGGTGATACAGTAAAAGTATATGTATACGCCAAAAGTAAGGGGCGAAAGAAAGATGGTGAAGTCGTAGAGATCATCAAACGAGCAAAAATGGAGTTTACCGGGATAATCAAGTTGTCCGAGAGGTTTGCCTTTTTCGTGCCCGATGATCGTAAAATGCTTCATGATATATTTATTCCCCTGGATGGCCTAAAAGGTGGAAAGGACAACGAAAAGGCAGTTGCGCGTATCACAGACTGGCCAGAGGATGCTAAAAACCCCATTGGAGAAATCACTCACATACTTGGCATGCAGGGTGAGAATAACGCGGAGATGAACGCTATCCTTGCTGATTACGGTTTCCCTCTGGAATTTCCTGCTCTGGTGGAAAAAGAAGCAGATGAAATTCCAGAAGCGATAACCGGTGAAGAAATTGCCAAACGCAGAGACTTCCGAAACATCTTAACCTTTACAATTGACCCGGCTGATGCAAAAGACTTTGACGATGCTATATCATTTAGAAAACTGGATAACGGTAATATAGAGGTTGGGGTGCATATTGCCGATGTATCTCACTATGTCCGCCCAAATTCAGCACTTGACAAAGAAGCATTCGAAAGAGGAACCTCTGTGTATTTGGTTGACCGGGTTATTCCAATGCTTCCAGAGCGGCTTTCGAATGGTTTATGCTCATTGAGGC
Source organism: Daejeonella lutea (assembly GCF_900168015.1). Classification (GTDB taxonomy): domain Bacteria; phylum Bacteroidota; class Bacteroidia; order Sphingobacteriales; family Sphingobacteriaceae; genus Daejeonella; species Daejeonella lutea. Next base: position 1,143,882 of record NZ_FUYR01000001.1, read on the forward strand.
CTAACGAGGATAAACTATGCTTCTCAGCTGTGTTTGAGCTTGACCATGAAGCAAATGTTATTCATGAATGGTTTGGCAAAACCATTATACACTCAGATACTCGTTTTAGCTACGAACAAGCACAGGAAATCCTTGAAAATAAAACGGGAAAGCATAGTGAAGAACTTTTGAAACTTAATGAACTAGCCTATAAACTGAGAGACCGCAAATTCAAGCATGGTGCGATCAGCTTTGAAAGCACTGAAGTCAAATTCCGACTGGATGAACACGGCAAGCCCCTGGGCGTTTACGTAAAGGAGCGCAAGGATGCCCATAAACTTATAGAAGATTACATGCTTCTCGCAAATAAGAAAGTCGCTGAGTTTATAGCAAAAAAAGGTAAGGGGAAGCAAAAACTAACTTTTGTTTACCGTTCCCATGATTCGCCAAAAGAAGATGCCTTACTTAGTTTCTCGCAATTCGCCATGAAGTTTGGTTATAAGATCGACATAAGCTCTGGTCGCGAAACTGCACGGTCACTAAACTTTTTGATGGCAGATGTCGAAGGGAAAAAAGAACAGAATGTGCTTACGCAATTAGCGATTAGGTCAATGGCGAAAGCGATTTATACCACAAAAAAACATAGCCACTATGGCTTGGCATTCGACTTCTATACTCACTTTACCTCACCAATCAGACGATATCCAGATGTGATGGTTCATCGTTTATTAGAGCTGTATCTTGCAGGGGGAAAATCTGTCAACGAAGAAGAATATGAAAAGATGTCACTGCATTCGTCCCAGATGGAGAAAAAGGCGGCGGATGCAGAACGAGCGTCAGTAAAATACAAACAAGCTGAGTATCTGGAGGGAAATATTGGTGAAGAATTCAAGGGAATAATTTCCGGCCTCACCGAATGGGGTATGTATGTTGAGATCATCGAGAATAAGTGTGAAGGAATGGTGCGTTTACGCGACCTGAACGACGATTTCTACGTTTTGGACGAAAAGAATTACTGCATTATCGGGCAAAGAAGAAAAAAGAAATTTCAGCTTGGCGATGAAGTAACCATTATGGTTAAAAAAGTAGATCTGAGTAAACGACAAATTGATTTTTCACTGGTGCATTGATTGAAAGGAGGCATGATGCCGGCAGTGTGGAGCCCGGGTTAAATTTACTACCTGGTGAAGTAACAAACGCTCAGACTTCATGCTTCACAATTCATGCTTCTCACTGCCATCCATTTAATGGCTAGCTCGTTCTTTCTAAAAGTATTTCTGTAGATTTAATGTTACCAATCCGAAATAGCTTATGAAAGAGAGTGTTACAACTACCGATCGCGTATTGGCCGCGGGAAATCGCATTGATTCGATCGACCTTCTTCGTGGCCTGGTGATGATCATTATGGCGCTTGATCATACGCGGGATTACTTTCATATTAGCGCATGGACCCAGGATCCTTTGAACCTCGTTACGACAACGCCAGCGCTCTTTCTCACCCGCTGGATAACGCATTTCTGCGCCCCGATATTTACTTTCCTAGCAGGCACTTCAATCTGGTTTCAGTCAAAAAATAAGAACAGAAAAGACCTTAGCACCTTTCTGATTAAACGAGGAATTTGGTTGGTTATAGTGGATATAGTGATCTTCAACTTTGCCTTTTCATTCGATCCTTCATATACCATCGTAGCGCTGCAAACGATTTGGTCAATTGGGGTAAGTATGATATTTCTGGGTTTACTTATCTGGTTGCCATTTTCCTGGATACTTGGCATCGGCTTAGTAATTATCCTGGGACATAATTCTCTCGACTTCTATGAAGCCTCACATAAGGGTACTTTCTCGGTTATATACTCCATGATCCATCGTCCCGGATTCTTTTCTCTTGGCGAAGGTCATGGTCTATTTGTGTTTTACCCAGTCCTTCCCTGGCTAGGCGTAATGATTTTAGGATATTGTTTTGGCAAACTCTTTACAGCCTATGCCGGCCTTGAAAGACAAAAAATCTTAATGAAATTAGGCTTCGGTGTGATCATACTTTTTGTAATTATAAGAGCGATAAATGTTTATGGTGACCCTAAACTCTGGTCCGTTCAAAATAATGTATTGCACACTATCTTCTCATTTATCGATACTCAAAAATATCCTCCTTCTTTACTGTATGCGGCCATGACAATCGGTCCGGGTATACTCTTCCTCAGTTTTTTCGAGAAGACGAAAAATGCATTAACTAATATTATAGTGGTGTTTGGCCGGGTACCCTTTCTCTATTACGTACTTCATTTCTTCCTAATACATGCGCTGTGCATGGTATTTTTCCTTCTCCGGGGGCATAATTTCAGTGAAGGAATTCATGAAGGGCCGAACATGCTTCCGAATTTCATTGCTGCAAACGAAGGTTATTCTTTGAGCATAGTTTACGTTATTTGGATCTGTGTCGTTATCATTCTTTATCCTATCTGTAAATGGTTTAGTGAGTATAAAAAAACTCACAGGAAATGGTGGTTGAGTTACCTGTAAATAACTGCGTGATCGACCCGGTCGCATACCGACAGTGACCTGTTACTTGATTCCTGATTCTTGATACTTGATACCCCGTTCCTAAGGAAGTTTTGGTATTTTAGCCCGGCCTTAGAATAATTTAAATGCATTCGATAGAACAATTACAGGAAATAGTAAACAGGGCAATAGCCAGTACAAAATACACTCAAAAACCTACTGAACTTTACGAGCCAATAAGCTATCTCATGGAACTGGGAGGAAAACGTATGCGGCCAGTTCTGGTATTGTTGTCAACTGAACTATTTGGCGGTAACGTGATGAAGGCTTTGGATGCGGCGATAGGGATTGAGCTGTTCCATAACTTCACGCTAATGCATGATGATATAATGGATAAGGCACCCCTCCGACGAGGGAAGCCAACGGTTCATGCCAAGTGGAGTGAGAGTGCCGCTATTTTGTCGGGCGACGTGATGTTCGTAGAGGCCTATAAAATGATGATCAAAGTTGATGATGCAATTTTAAGAGAAGTACTTGATATTTTCAGTGCTACAGCGTCAGGAGTTTGCCAGGGTCAGCAGGCCGATATGAATTTTGAAAATCGTGAAGAAGTGTCCGTTGAAGAGTATCTCTATATGATTAAGCAAAAAACAGCTGTATTGCTTGCTGGAAGTATGGAGATAGGCGCTTTAATTGGCGGCGCGGAAAAAGACCAGGCTAAATTGCTGCATGAATTCGGCGAAAATTTAGGACTTGCTTTCCAGCTCCAAGATGACATTTTGGATGTTTACGGTGATCCGGAAAAATTTGGAAAACTTGTCGGGGGCGATATTCTGGCTAACAAAAAAACCTTTCTACTGATCAAGGCAAAGGAATTAGCCAATGACAATAAAAGCAAAGAGCTAGCCAAATGGCTAAACGGGACATCACATGAACCTTCTCACAAGATCGCGGCTGTTACGGAAATTTATGACAGTCTCGAAGTCAGGCAACTTGCCGAGGTTCAAATGCACCAATTTGTAAGCAAAGCCTTGTCAGCCCTGGAACAAATTGGTATAGAGAACAAATCTAAAAAGCTGCTCGCAGACTTTGCTAGGGCTTTGCTCATCCGCCAGCAATAAAAAAGCGCCTTGCTGATTCCAACAAGGCGCTTTCTATATAATAATCTGGAATTTATAATTCTTCTGCCGGAGCTTGTGCTTCAGGAGCTTCTTCTGTAGCTTCCTTTTTAGCAGGAGCTTTTTTCGCTGGAGCAGGTTTCTTTGCAGCAGCTTTTGGCTCAGCTTTTTCTTCCTTTTCAGCAGCAGCCTCCTTAACAGGTGCTTCTGCCTTTGGAGCAGCCTCAGCTTTCGGAGCCGCAGCTTTCTTAGGCTTTACCGGTGCATCTTCAACAACTACCTGTGCTTCTCTAGGAAGAACAGACACGTAAGACTTATCGTCAAATTTCTTTTTGAAAATTACTGTACCGTCGATCAACGCAAATAATGTATGATCTTTACCAATACCAACATTTTTATCCGGATGATGCTTAGTACCGCGCTGACGCACGATAATGTTTCCTGCAATTGCAGCTTGACCACCGAATATCTTAATACCCAAACGCTTGCTATGTGACTCGCGACCGTTTCTGGAACTACCGGCTCCTTTTTTATGTGCCATTATATTTTATATTTATGAATTGTTGCCAATTCAGGATGTTAAACTTTTTTATTTTAGTATCAAGTATCAGGTATCAAGTACTCAACCCGACCAAAACATTATAAAGTAATGCCCGTGATTTCGATCTTAGTGAACTGCTGACGGTGTCCGTTTTTCTTTTTGTAACCTTTACGGCGTTTCTTTTTGAAAACGATCACTTTTTCACCTTTTAAATGAGACACGATCTTAGCAGAAACCTTGGCTCCTTTCAATGCATCAGCACCGATTGAGAATTTACCACCATTTTCTGCTAATAACACGTTGTCAAATTCAATACTAGCGCCTTCATCTCCCTGTAAACGGTGTACAAAAAGATATTGGTCTTTAGCAACTTTAAATTGCTGTCCGGCTATATTTACTATTGCGTACATTATTAATTGTTTTTTTAAATGAGGTGCAAATATAGGAAATAATATTTAAAAAAGAAAACAAATCAGGCTTAAGGTTTGGGCGTTAGCCCCACTAATCACTGATCCCTACTCACTTAAGTCTAATACCTATTTCAAATCCTTATCCCTCGTATCATTGATCATATTGCTTATTTCGGTGATCAGGGATTTTGCGGCATCGTTCAGCTTAGGGCTTTCTGTATTTTGAGCATCATATAATACGTGCTTTGCTTTTCCCTTATACTTAAATTCAATGTAATATTGCGGCGAATTGGTACTATGGTTTGGGTTACCTTCTCCGGATATTTTCTCGGGGAAATTCCAGAACCCAAGTTCAGCAGCTTTTCTATGAAGGTAAAGCAGATCATCTTTACGCATCCTGACCTTAGTACGTATCAGGGAATCACGGCTATTTATGTACTGGTAGTCCCCGGTTTTTGAATTAAATTCATTTACAAGACTGTCGCCCAACCCATATTTAAACGTTATCGATTCAAAATCCGCAAACCTGTATGGCGCATTTTTCACCATAATCGAATAATAATAAACGCAATACAGCAGGAATGGGGTAATAATGCAAATAGCTAAAAATATCTTTTTCCCTCTTTCGGTCATGGCTATTTTTGGGCAGTACAGCCCATTTTTAAAAATTAGAAAATATGAAATTAAGCTTCGTCTTCGAGCTTATGAATGCGTGCTTCATTTGGCGCACTAAGCTCTGCAGGCGGATGGAATTCTCCCTCCCACTTTGCGATAACCACTGTAGCCAGACAGTTACCAATCACGTTCACTGAAGTCCGCGCCATATCCATTAACTCGTCTATCCCAAGAATGATAAAAATCGGCCATACCGGCATTCCGAAAGATGAAGCTGTACCCAATAAAATTACCAGGGAGGCACGCGGGACGCCAGCGACCCCCTTACTTGTAAGCATCAAAGTAAATACAATTAGTAATTGCTGTCCAAATGTGAAATGGATTCCAGCGGCCTGAGCAACAAAAATTGATGCTAATGACAGATATAAAGTTGTCCCATCGAGGTTGAAGCTATAACCCGTCGGCATCACAAACGCAACGATCTTACGCGGAACTCCAATCCTTTCCATCGCTTCCATAGCCCGGGGTAAAGCAGCTTCTGAGCTTGTTGTAGCAAACGCTATGGAAACCGGTTCCGCTATTGCTTGCAGGAATTTCTTGATCGGCACTCCCACCATTAATCCTATAGGCAGCAGTACCCCCATCAGGAAAACTAACAGAGCAACATACAAAGTGATAAGAAGCTGAAATAAATTAACCAGAATTCCCAGCCCCATATGTCCCACGGTATAGGCAATGGCCGCACCTACTCCTATTGGAGCGAAATACATAATGATATTAGTAAACTTAAACATTACCTCTGAAAGGCTTTCAGTAGCCTTCAACATCGGCTGACGCTTATCTTCCTTCACCATTGCTAGTGCTATTCCGAAAAGTATACTGAATACCACAATCTGAAGAATAGCACCATCAGCTATAGATTTGGCTATATTTTCCGGGAAAATATGCAGAATGATATCGTTGAACGACTGCGGTGGCACTACAGGCAATTCCTCATGTGCGCCCGGAGGAAGTGTTATGCCCATACCAGCCTGAGATATGTTGATAGCAGCAAGCCCGATAAACAGTGCGATTGTAGTAACCACTTCGAAATAAAGAATAGATTTCCAGCCCATCCGACCCACCTGCTTAAGATCTGAATGCCCGGCAATGCCATACACCAGCGTAGCAAAAAGCAATGGAGCAATAATAGTCTTGATCATTTTCAAAAAGACCTTACTCAAGACCTGAAGTTTTATGCCCGCTTCCGGATAATCATGTCCAATTTCTGCCCCCACAACCATAGAAATCAGAATCCATGTAGTAAGGGACTTCTTTTTCAGACCATAAAGAAATAAGCCCGCAATAGCCAGCCATCTGGAAAACATCAGGGCAGTTTGATTAACAGGAATTATATTGTAATGATTCAGAAAAGCAAGAAGCGCGGCTATCGAAACGACGATGAGGGCAACTAATCCAATATTCTTAAATTTCATATTGTGGGTTTAGCATAACGGACAAAAGTAAGTAATTGGATTTACATTTCAGGTTGCTTTGCAAGCGACTGAACAGATCATCTTAGCTAACTAAAATGGAATATTTGCATAAAGAATACCTATCATCTGAACTCCATCTTCCTTTAAAATACATTTGAACGTAAAAGCAGTGGTACTTGAGCGGTACTTGAGCGGTATGAGGCTGTTTTGGTGGCGATGTCGCACGAACAGAAAGCCAGGCAAATCCGACTATTTCATACCAACCCAGCCGGAAAAGGACAAAACGAAAATGGATCTTGCAGTGGCACGGACATAGCCTTATTTGCACATATTAAATATTACAAGGATGGCTATACAAACTTCACCACTGTTTACTGGCTTCCGCGGAAGTGTGAACCGCCTTTGCTTTTCAGGCAATGCGGGGGTAAAACTGTACTCAGCCGTTTTCCAGATCGCAGTAAGCTAATTTACAGTTTAAGGCAACAAATGGCTCAAAAACGCTTTTCAGATGCTGTAGAACTTGCAATGGTAAGGTTTAAGCAACCGGGGCTGAATGAGATATACTTTGTCAAGGCCTCCCCCCTTGGGTTTTCGCTCGTCCTGGAACCTGACAATTACCGAATATATGAGTGATAAACCTTTGCCTGTTAAAAAGAAGAAGATCAGGTTTGACAAGTCAATTCTAATCCGGTAGCTCAGGTAGAATACCCCGGTAAATCTTTACAGGTACGACGAAGAGCCGGCGCAAAACCTAGTCGAGCTTTCCCCCACGAGATGAATCACGTCGGATAAATAAGCGCATTTTAGGTATAGATCCACGTTTACCTGAGATAAATTGCACCCTTGAGAGGACGAGAAGTACATTCCCTTAAATATGACAAAATGATTTGTTAAAACCCCTTCATGAACATTGTCGAACTTTACGTAAATTTCATCGCTTAAAGAAACGCAGAGAAGAATAACTGTCCAGCTTGAAACGCAATACCGCACCCTTAAGAAGATACCAAAATCAACATTATGAGATCTCACCTTAACCTAATGACCATTGCCATTCTAATTTCATTCTCAATTTCGTCCTGCAGCGAGAGCACGGTAACAGATACGCGCCCAAAAGATCAGCAATCCTTTATCGGAATGGTCAAAGCTGTCAGAGACTCAGCAGCGAGCGTGCCGTTAAATGATGGCAACAGGCCTGTGATGATTGATCAATCCCTGAAAAGGCTCAAGGTGTACATAGTCGACACACTCAAATCCCGTTTCGTGGGCTGGAACGCCAGAGTCCTCGATAATACAAAAACAGACCCTAATGGTGATGAAGTGAGGCTTGCGTTTGGCCTGAGTATCGACAATTTTAGCCTGGCAGAGACGGCCAGATATAAATCAGTTGTTTTCAGAGAATGGTTAAGCGATGCTCAATCTCCGCTGCGAGAGAAGCTGCTGGCCTTGAAAGTTGGCGATCATGTCAAGATTAGCGGCGGCTTTATCACCCGAGACAAACGGATTGATGTTGACCCCTATAATGAAAAAGAATTCAAGATCACTAAAAATATTTTTGCGAACCCGGAGTTCAGAGTGGATGTAACTGATGTTAATGTAGTGGAGGATTAATTCTGAATGAAGCCTGAAAAATTAAGTGATATAAAGAAAGAGTTATTAAGCCGGTCAGTTCCGGAACTTACTGATATATGCCTGAGGATAGCGAAATACAAAAAGGAGAATAAGGAGCTTTTGAATTACCTTCTGTTTGACTCAGATGATCCTCTTGCGTTTGGGGAGAAGATCAAAACACTTCTCGAAGAAGAATTTAAGGCATTGCAAAAACATTACTATTACAGCACTAAAAGCTTGAGGAAGATCTTACGGCTCATGAACCGTTATACGAAATATACAGGAAACAAACAGGTTGAAATTGAGCTCTCCTTATGGTTCTGCAACAATTTCCTGCAATACGCCGACCTTCGGACAAGCCATAAACCGCTTCAAGGTCTGTTGATCCGACAGTTGGAAAAGATCAGCAAAATACTCCCTAAATTACATGAAGACCTCCAGTTCGATTATCAAAGTGAGTTTGAGGACCTGCTGCATAAAGCTGACAGCCAGGCAAAATGGATTAGTAAAAGCCTTTATATGTAACAATCCCTGAATGGCATTATCTAAATGAAAATTACAGGTTTGAGCAAAGAAGCGCTTTTCAAAGAAATTTTTCAGGCCAATTCTAAAAAAATCTACCATTTGTGTTATGGTTATACTGGTGATGATGACACCGCGAATGACCTTATGCAGGAGACTTTTATGAAGGTCTGGCAAAATCTGGACAAGTTTCGGAATCAGGCTCTGATTTCTACATGGATCTATCGGATTGCTGTAAATACCTGTCTTTCATATCTGCGCGTTGAGAAAAGGCAACCCAAGGATGAGCTTACCGATAATATAATTGAAACAAAGGGAGAGGAAATCTCGGATAAAAACGAGCAGGTAGCATCGTTGTATAAGTGTATTGCTCAACTTGAAGAAAATGAGAGAATTATTATAACAATGGTTCTCGACGAAGTTCCGTATACTGAAATAGCAACAATTTCAGGAATTTCAGAAGGTAATCTTAGAGTTAAGATTCACCGCATTAAACAAAAACTGACTGAATTATATAATAAGAATGAAAGATTTTGAAGCATTAAAGAGTATCTGGCACAACCAGGTAGCGCTGCCGAAGGTCAGTCACGAAGACGTACTAGAAAAGGTGAACAAGACCAGAACAGGACTTGCTAGCAGATTACTCTTAGAAATGCTGGGAATGATTCTGGCAACTGCTTTCCTTATTTATGTATGGATAGAAATGCCTTTCAGAATGTGGACCACCCATCTTGCAATGGCTGTTTTTCTGGGATGTTGCGTTTACTATATTATTGCACAGATCGCTAATTACCTAAAGATTACATACGATAGCCTCCTTGACAAGCCCGAAGAATATATTCTTTACTTAAAGAAATATAAACATGACAGATTTATATTCAATACGAGGAAGTACCGTATCTATTCTATTTTCGTCACTGCCGGATTTATGCTTTATTTTGTTGAAATCGCTTTTCTGGCTATGTTATGGGTTACAATAGCTGGGATCGTTTTCACCTTTGCCTGGATTATTGTATGGTATTTTGTGTTGATGCCAATCTATATTAAAAAGGAAGAATCGAAGCTTGAAGATATGATTGAAAATCTGGAAAGGTTGGAAATGCAATTCGCAGATTCAGACTTCGAATAGTAAACGTTTTACGTTTGGCCGGCGGGTCTGAATGAAAACGATTAACTTGACTAGTTTTCTCAGACCTCAGACCTCAGACCTCAGACCTCAATTCTCCTCCTCCTTCTCAACCTCTTTCACACTCAGACTATTACTCCTTAAGGTATACTCCAATTTGCGAATTTGGCCTGTAGCTTTACTGATACTGTCATCGGTGCTAAATAATGGAAATTGACGCATCAGCTTACCGTCCTTTACATATACCGAATCGCTGCCTTTATAGCCCTTTTTCAAGGTGCTGCCAAGCTCAGGGAAGCGGATCTGCTGGTTAGAGCCGCTTTCATTATACTCGTAAATGTACATGCTGAGGTAAGAGCCCTCCCCTTCGCCTTTCGACTGAATATATAGCTCAGGATTACCATCCGAATCGAGATCCATGTCCCAGGCGTCTACAATCCTGCCATCCAATTCACCAGATATAGACCGGTAATTCAAATGCGTAGAATCAGATCGTAAGACCATATAGCCGCCAACGGAGTTTGAACCTCTGCCCCAGCTAACAACGTCGAGTGTTAATCCAGGCTTCACCTCTATAGCTTTATGATAGCGGAAAGGCTGCATTACCTTTTTCGCTGCCGGCTTATTGGAAACTACAGGCTTTTGCTCCTCGGTTGTGCAGGAACTAATTAAGACTGCTATCAATGCTATGCCGGATATACTCTTTATAAAATTCATATGTAAACTTGAATTAGGCAGGCAACTACACAGAATGCTGCTTTCTCAAATTTAAAAAAATCTGAGTAAGGATAGCAGTGTAGCAGGATAATTACTGGCGAAATTCAATTCCTACCCTTTTACCGGAAATATTTTCCAGCATAGGCTTAAAGATCAAACGGGCGTTCTCATTTGTTTTTCCCAGGATATTCTGCTTGCCGGCATAGTCCAGGATCTGTTTTTCAGCAATCTTGTAAATATCTTCTACCATATTTTTAGAATCGCCTGGAAACCACGCACCTGATACGTCGTAGACTTTAGACTGCTGATGATCAAGTTTGACGTAACAAATTTCAGGTTTAGGAAGAAATACGGTTAATGAATCGGATCCCGAAGGAACAATATCGCTTTTTTTAATTCTTGTAAGGTCAATACAACCGGTCACTTCACCGACAGCGACAAAAAGGATGCGCTTATCAGGCAATATGTTTCTGATCTCCTTTTTCTCGATAACATCCTTCATAGAATATTTGACGAGCTCGAGCTTCCCCATACTCACGATCTTCTCGACCATCACATCATCATTGATCTCTGTTCGGGTAATAAAAAATTGTCTCTTTATATAGAAAAACAGCCCGAGAATTAGAACTATAGTAGTAATTGCTACTGTTAGAAGAATTGCGGTACGGGTGCGGAGAAAAGATTGGCTCATAGCAGATTAAGTGCAAAAAAGATGCCTGAAGAGGAATAAAGAACAAAGAGCAAAGAATAAAGACCAAAGAATATAGCGGCTTCCAAATCAAACCTGAAATCCGTCAGATCTGCGGTTGCGGTCTTTGATCCTTGATCTTTACTCCTTGATCCTAATCAACGTTCACTTGTACCGGATGCTCTTTATCCGCCAAATATCTTTCAGCCTCCAGGGCAGCCATACAACCAGTTCCAGCAGCCGTGACAGCTTGTCTCCAGAGCTTATCCTGCGCATCACCACAAGCAAATACTCCTTCAATGTTGGTTTTGGAGCTGTCGGGCTGTGTGATAAGATAACCCGTCTCATCCATATCCAGCCATCCTTTAAATATTTCTGTATTCGGATTATGTCCAATAGCAACGAAAAAGCCGCTGACATCGATGATGTTCTCCTCGTTCGTCTTATTATTAAATACACGGACGCCAGTAACGTTTTTACCGTCGCCAATGATTTCTTTAGTGTCCGTATTATAATGAATCACAATATTGGGGATGCTTAAAACTCGATGCTGCATAGCTTTTGAAGCCCGGAATTCATCGCGACGAACAAGCATGTGCACAGTTTTACAAAGCTTGGACAAATAGGCAGCTTCCTCGGCGGCTGTATCACCTGCTCCAACAATGGCAACATCCTGCCCTTTAAAAAAGAATCCATCACAAACTGCGCATGCTGATACGCCAAATCCATTATATTTTTGCTCGCTTTCAAGCCCCAGCCACTTCGCTGAAGCTCCTGTTGCGATGATTACCGTATCAGCAGTAATGGTTTTTATCTCATCGATAATGACCTTGTGCGGCGCACTGGAGAAATCAACTTTAGTAACATACCCGAACCGAATTTCAGTTCCAAACCTTTCGGCCTGCTTTCTGAAATCTTCCATCATTTCAGGCCCCATAATTCCGGATGGATAACCTGGAAAATTTTCGACATCTGTAGTCTGAGTTAACTGACCTCCTGGAACCATCCCGGTGTACATTACAGGTTTAAGATCAGCTCTGGCAGCATATATAGCAGCAGTATAACCTGCTGGACCTGAACCAATTATCAGGCATTGTACGTGTTCGGTTTCTTGAGACATTATCGATAGTATAAAAAGCAAATTTAAAACTTTGTATGCGCATCAACAATACGCATTTGTCAGGCTATTCTATAATCTTTGCGGGACTTTTTTATTGAATGAAAGTACAAAAATTTAACACTTTTATTTAAGCCCGATCAGCCTAACGTTTATTAGAACTGTTTTTGGTTGAGGTTTCCTCCCGAAGGCAGAAAACTATTAACCGTCATCACTGTCATACCGGAAAGCGTTGATCTCAGAAGTCGCTAAAAACTCTTATAATTACCGAAATTACTTAAACCACCAATGTCACGAAGTTCCTTTGTTGCTGCTGCCTTAATTTTATTACTTTTTCTCTCTCCACTCTATCTGCAAGCTCAGAAAAAAAACGCTTCATATCAGCTAAAGTTAAAGCAGGCAACTTCAGAAATCAGAATAGACGGCGTGGCTGATGAAAGAACCTGGACTGATGCTAACGTAGCCTCAAATTTCTTCATGGTCCAGCCGATGGACACCAGCTTTGCAAAAGTCAGAACCGATGTTATGATGAGCTACGACAAAGAGAATTTGTACATCATCGCCATTTGTTACCACCAACCCGGACCATACTTCGTGGAATCACTGCGGAGAGATTTCTCGTTCAACAAGAATGATAACTTCCTGCTGTTTATGGATCCGTTTGATGATAAAACAAATGGCTTTTCATTCGGCTCAAATGCCGCCGGCGCGCAGTGGGATGGGATAATGTATGATGGCAGTAAAGTAGACCTTAGTTGGGACAACAAATGGGTTTCTGCAGTAAAAAACTACGAGGACAAATGGATATTTGAGGCGGCTATCCCATTCAAATCAATCAGGTATAAAGCGGGAATCACCGAATGGGGGATAAATTTCAGCAGGTTGGACTTGAAATCAACAGAAAAATCAAGCTGGGCACCCGTTCCACGACAATTTGCAACAGCATCTCTTGCATACACCGGCAACTTAATCTGGGATCAGCCCCCTCCGGTGCCGGGGCAAAACATTTCGTTGATTCCATATGTATTGGGTGGATTTTCGAACGATCATACTGTAAACCCTTCTAGCCGGGATTATAAACGCGAAATAGGTGGGGATGTCAAAGTTGCTGTTACATCATCATTAAACCTGGATCTGACAGTGAACCCTGATTATTCGCAGGTTGAAGTGGATCGACAGGTACCCAATTTGGATCGTTTTGAGCTATTCTTCCCGGAACGAAGGCAATATTTCCTTGAAAACGGTGACCTTTTTTCAAATTATGGTTATTCCAACATACGGCCTTTCTTTTCCAGGCGTATCGGCTTGGGTGTTCCGATTCAATTTGGTGCGCGTTTAAGCGGAAAACTTAATAAAGACTGGCGAATTGGCCTGATGGACATGCAGACGTCAAAACTTGGCAACGACCTTCCTTCGCAAAATTTTGCAGTCATGTCACTGCAACGAAGAGTATTTGCCCGCTCAAGCATTAGTGCTCTGTTCATCAATAAACAATCGATTAACTACGAGCCTTCGTATGCAGCGGCGCCAGTTTCAAGATATAATAGAAATGCTGGTTTGGAATATAATTTGGCTTCTTCAAGCAACACCTGGACCGGAAAGACTGTCGTGATGAAATCCTTTAGTCCCGATAGAAAAGGAAATGACTTTATGCAGGCCTCGAATCTTAATTATGTCAGCGGAAACTGGAATATAAACTGGCAGCATGAAGTTGTTGGGCGCAATTATAATGCTGAAGTCGGCTATGTACCCCGCACTGGTTATATTAATCTGAACCCTCAAGCCGCATATCTCTTTTTTCCTAAAAAAGGAAAGCTTGTAAGCCACGGACCAAAAATTGTGTCTGCAAATTACTTTGACCAGTCATTTAACAGGACAGACAACACCACTTATCTTGCCTACAACATTAACTTTAGAAGCAGGGCAACTTTTTCGGCATGGGCTGCAGCGGATTATGTCAAATTACTCAGACCTTTCGATCCTACAAACCTGGGTGTTGCTACTCTTCCAACAGGATCTGAACATCACTGGAAATCCTGGGGAACTGATTTCGTGTCGCGGCCCCAAAGCTTATTTACATACGCTTTCTCTACCCGATATGGCGGGTACTACGCTGACGGTACACGCCTGAATATAAATTCAGAACTAGGATACCGTTTCCAACCATACCTCAGTCTTGCCTTAAGCTCAAGTTATAATGATCTGAAACTACCGCAGCCATGGGACAGGACAAAATTCTGGCTGGTGGGGCCGCGTGTCGATGTTACGATGACCAATAAGCTCTTTTTTACAGGTTTTGTGCAGTATAATGAGCAGAGGGAAAATCTAAATATTAATACCCGCCTGCAATGGAGATATAAGCCTGCTTCGGATCTGTTTATCGTTTATACAGATAACTACTTGCCAAATCCGTTTTCAGTTAAGAACAGGTTCTTGGTGTTGAAGCTCACTTATTGGTGGAATATTTAGTGGATTTGCCACGCTGCGCTCAATGACAAAAACACAGTCACGTAACTTATGAAAGGTGTCAATGCGAGCGAACAGAAATAATCACTTCCCTTTATTAGCCCTTAACAAACGCACGAAGTTATCTCCTAAAATATTCTTTATGTCCTTAACTGAGTATCCTTTTTTCACGAGCGCTTCAGTAATAGCCGGGTAGTCGGAAACATCATCAAGATGTTGCGGATATGATTCTGCACCATCAAAATCTGCCCCAAGTCCGACATGTTCAGATCCAACCAGCTTCACCATATGGTCGATATGGGCAATCAGCAGATCAAGCGGAGCCCGCATGTCGTAAATTTCCTGACTGTATTTTGTATTAATCTCATTCTGTGCTTTTGAACGGTTTGAAGCTTTAGTCAGCTCTGCTAACTCGGCTCTATGATCAGCATTAAATTTTTGCTGTTTTCTGCTATATGTGCTATCGAGAAAACCACTATAAAAATTAACGAAAACGACGCCACCCGTTTTTGCAATAGCCTTTATCTGATCGTCTTTAAGATTTCTCTGGTGCGCATTAAACACATACGCTGAACTGTGAGATGCCATAACCGGCTTTGTGGATATCCTGATCGCGTCATAAAATGTGGTTTCGCCTACGTGAGAAAGGTCGACAATCACACCCAGCTCATTCATCCGCGTAATTATCTGTTTGCCCAAATCAGTCAGACCAATATGTTTGAGACTGTCCTTGCGAAAGGTTTCGTCGTAAGCAGAGCTTGCCCAGGGAGTACTGTTGTTCCATGTTAGAGTCATGTACGTCATTCCCCTTGCGGCAAGCGCTTCGAGGTTTTCCAGCCGGCTTTCTATCATATGGCCCCCTTCTACACCTATCATTCCGGCCATTCTCCCAGACTTAACAGTCGATTTTAGTTCAGAGGCAGTTCTAACCAACCTTATCTTATCCGGATGCCGGTTAGCAAGAGCATTCAGGGAATCAATTTGCCGGTTAGCCATAGCAAAGCCGCCGGTTGCATCACACCAGATCGAAAATACCTGAACATCAAGTCCACCTTCTTTTGCACGAACCAAGTCGAAATTGCCGCCTGGCTGACGCTTACCGACATCGATACCAGATCTGATCTGATCAGAGATAATATCGCCGTGTGTATCAACAACAATGGCTTTATCATGGAGTTTGGCCGATTGCCCAAATACCTGTATTGAGGAAATTAATGAGAGAACTAGCAGTACTTTTTTCATATTCAACTTGTGTTGTGATTAGCAGATCGTAGAAGTGGTCATTGTATTTAAAAATAACTTATTCCTGAGATAAAATGCTGAAGGCGGGAGTCATAGGTCAGAGAATTTCAAACGTAGCAATTTTCTGAGTCTTCTGGCATCTGACGTCGGACATCAGCCCTCTGACTTCAGTCCTTCACGTCTGCAAAACCCCAGAATTAAACTGTTTTTCAATAGGAGATTGATTCGCCGCCTCAATTCCCATTGATATCACCTTCCTCGTTTCCAGCGGATCGATTATACCATCTATCCAAAGCCTGGATGCAGCATAATATGGAGTAGTCTGAGTGTTATACCTGTCAGTTATCTTCTTCAGCAATTCGTCTTCCTTCTCCTTGGTAATTTCTTCACCTTTCGCCTTAAGTGAGGCTTCCTCAATCTGCAACAGGACTTTAGCAGCCTGCGATCCACCCATAACGGCGATTTTGGCAGAAGGCCAGGCGAAAATAAGCCGCGGATCGTAAGCCTTTCCACACATGGCATAATTTCCGGCTCCGTAGGAATTACCGATAACAATGGTAAATTTAGGAACAACAGAATTGGAAACGGC
The DNA here is from genome assembly GCF_900168015.1 of Daejeonella lutea. Taxonomy (GTDB): domain Bacteria; phylum Bacteroidota; class Bacteroidia; order Sphingobacteriales; family Sphingobacteriaceae; genus Daejeonella; species Daejeonella lutea. Next base: position 1,160,594 of record NZ_FUYR01000001.1, read on the forward strand.
GTTGACCATTTTCGCCCCGTCTTTGATAATCCCACCCTGTTCTGACCTGCTACCCACCATGAAGCCTGTGACGTCCTGCAGGAACACCAGCGGAATCTTTTTCTGATTGCAGTTCATGATAAATCGAGTAGCCTTATCCGCAGAATCAGAGTATATTACACCTCCAAACTGCATTTCTCCCTTTTTACTTTTTACAACTTTTCGCTGATTTGCAACTATTCCAACCGCCCACCCATCGATTCTTGCCAGGCCGCATATTATACTCTGGCCGTAAAGTTCCTTATATTCCTCCAGTTCCGATTTATCGACTAGCCGCTTGATGATTTCCCGCATATCGTAAGGGCTTTCCCGGTTTTCAGGAAGAATGCCATAAATTTCCTGCTCGTCAAGTTTCGGTGGAGCTGATTTAATCCGATCAAAGCCTGCATTTTTTGGAGTACCAAGCATGCTCATGATCTTTCTAATGGATTCCAAACAGGCGGCATCATCCGGATGCTTATAATCTGTAACTCCGGAAATTTCGCAATGTGTGGACGCACCACCCAGTGATTCATTGTCGATGTCTTCACCAATCGCCGACTTGACGAGATAACTGCCAGCCAGAAAAACAGATCCGGTGCCATCAACAATCATTGCTTCATCACTCATGATGGGCAGATATGCGCCACCGGCAACACAAGATCCCATGATTGCAGATATTTGAACAATTCCACTGCTGCTCATTATGGCATTATTTCTAAAGATCCTGCCGAAGTGTTCTTTATCGGGAAATATCTCATCCTGTAAAGGCAGAAAGACGCCAGCGGAATCGACCAGGTAGATCACGGGCAAGCGATTCTCCATGGCTATCTCCTGCGCACGCAGATTCTTTTTGGCGGTCATTGGGAACCACGCGCCCGCCTTAACTGTGGCATCATTTGCGACGATCATGCATTGCCTTCCCGAAACATAACCGATTCCACATACAACACCAGCTGATGGACATCCGCCATACTCCTTATACATATCTTCTGCAGTAAATGCACCAATTTCTAACCAGGGTGTATCTTTGTCAAGTAAGTATGAAACGCGCTCACGGGCAAGCATCTTTCCCTTTTCCTTTTGTTTGGCCCCTGCTTTTTCGCCTCCACCGGCGTAGATCTGTTTTAAACGGTTCTTAACCTCAAACCAGAGCTGCTTGTTGATATCTTCGTTCTTATTGAATTCCAAATTCATGTGAGCAAGTTAGGAAATTACTAAAGATGAATTAGCAAATTTGAGAATTAGAGGACATGCAAAATTGCCTGGTTAGTGTAGGTTCTCTGGCTGAGAATTTATAAAATCATTGTAAACCTGTTCACCGAAATAAGTAAAACGAGCCTTGTTCATTTCTTTCGTACCGCTCAAATTGCTGAAGATAAATCCGTTGAGTCCAACCTGATGGGTATGGAAAATAAGTCCCTTGGGATTCTGCTTTAAATGGAATTGAATACGCCCGGAAAGTGCCTCGGAACGTATAAAGCTGGTGTCAGTCCGTGATTTAAATTTAAACTCCCGAGCCAGATGCGATTGCATTAACTTGCTTCTGTACCACGTCCCTCCTGTCGGTGAGACTAACGGCTTTCCGTTATAAACCACCACGCTATCGTTATATGCTAAAACACTCAAGTAACGCTTTTTATCGACTTTCAGCCAGTTTGCAAGCTGGTGCCCGTACTTTTCTTCATAGCCGTAGTCACTGTCAATAAAAGCAAAGCGGTCTATATTCATTGGGATATCAGAAACACCATCAAGATATCCAAAAATAAAACTACCTCCACCACTATGACTATTCAAAGTAATCATCGGCGTAAGGCTTTCAAAATTGGCATTAATCGAGGTAAACAAGTTTTGGATAAGTTGTGGATACCCGGGATGCGCTTTTTTCCATGCCGGCCAGCTTTTCTGTCTGGTAGCCAGATACACGGTTATTATGTTAAAATCATTCAACTTGCTGCGCATATATCGGGTTTGTGCAGCAAGGTGCTGAATATCGTAGTGCCAATCATCCTCTGATGTCATTTTCTTGCCGGCAGTCCATTCGATTGAATTGCCATTTGGAAGAGCAAAATAAATAAGCCTGGTTTTCTTACGTGGATCAATCAGATCGGCCCGTGGAGAGTTAATATGTATAATAACATCAGTTGGCTTGTCAGATATTGTTAGGGTGGCCTCCTCGGGAATAATGCCGGGTACAAACCCTGTTAATTCAGGTTTTTGTTTGTTTTGTCCCAAACTCCGATCAACCAGGCAGAAGACTACGAAAAATATTGCAAGAATAAAAAGAAGGTTGAATCTCCTCATCTCCAATTTTACTAATTTTCAAATTCCCTATTTTGCTAATTTACCAAGGGTGCTAATTTAATTTATAGCACGAATATAGTACAGCAGGCGGCAAATTCATCTCCAGGCTCGTCTCCATGCGGTCAAAAATCGGCATGAAATAGTTTTTTTGCAATGAATAAAGAAACTGCCGGAACACACCACCTTTTTTTAACAGACTATAGCAGTCATTAAGAAGCTGTCGTCGGTCTGAATCGTCAAAAAGGCTCAATGGCAGACCGGAGATAATTACATCAACTGACGACAAGTCAAAGTATTTTGTAACATCTGCCGCGGATTCCTTGATCAGGTGAAATCTGCTATCTTTTATATTTTCAAGCTTTGCGTAAAATTGGGGTTCTATCTCAAAGCAAAACAATTGTGAATCGGGATGAAGTTTTGAAAGAATTCTTTCTGTGATATTACCGCTGCCTGCTCCAAGTTCAATGACAATTTGTGGCTTATGGTTATTGATCTCATTGGTAATGTTACGTGACACAAAACGCGATGATTCATATATAGCACCAGTCGTCTTAATGTTTTTTATGTAGCTTAATGCTTTTGAGATCATTTGTCTTCTTTTATTCAGATAAGCCTGTATGAGACTTTTAGATATTTGCACCGGTCAAATATCGGGCTGACCAATAAAGATAGTATAATTACTTGACCAACCTAATAATATAAACGATGTTAAAGTCCTTCAAGTATGGCAACCTTACCCCCTGATCCGGCAAGAAGTACCAGGGACCCGGTCTTTGCTTTTCGAACAGCATTATAGGATTCAGGTGAATACTTCATCCAGGTTTTACCACCGTTTTTAGAAATATCAGTTCCCGAAGTTCCGGTTGCTATTACAATCTCAGGATTTATGTACTCTACAGCTGATTTATATCCAAAAGGATTTGACTCAGGATGTGTCCAGGTTCGTCCGCCATTTTTTGTCAGCAGCATATTATTCGTGCTTAAAGTATCGGAGAGATAGTCACCGCCGACAGCCAGACCTCTTTTTGCACTGATAAAAGCTATCGAAAACGGTCCGGTAGAATTCTTTCCCTGGATAATTGGGCACGGATAGCTTTTCCAGGAAATACCCAAATTTTTAGAAACAAACAGCCGCGATTGGGCACCTCCCGTTGCGATTAAAACATGTCCTCCGTTAAGTATTCTAATTCCCGTCCCGCTAGCTGCAAATGATGCCTCTCCTTCTATCAGCTTTATATTTAAATTATTGCTTATATCAACCCAGGTTCGACCGCCGTCCTCGGTTCTGAGCAATTGCATCTTGCCATTAATAGGATCACCATAAATAATCCCATTCTTGTTATCAAGGAAATCCATTCCATCCAGAAATATCTCCGGCAATTCATTTCTGTAAACCTCCTTCCAATTAAGGCCTCCGTCATTAGTAACGAGTATAACTGCCGGAGAACCGGCACTTACGACAATGGCATCAGTTCCTGAAAAGGCCTCAATATCTCTAAAATCATATTTATCGTAACCTGTTATCTGCTTCCATTTCCAGTTTACCCCTCCGTCAGTTGTGACAGAAGTCCATCCATTACTCCCACTTACCCAGGCTACATTGTTGTCTACTACCGACAGCCCCCTGATGCTTGTTTTTGTACCGGAACTAAGCGTTCGTATGGACTGCGATAACACAGTGGAAATTCCCGAACCTAAAATCAGCAAAATGATGATCAAATTCTTCATCGTACTCTTGACCAGGTTTCGGTTCTTCCCAGGAGTGAGATCCCAACAAAGCCCCTGACATAGATTTGATTATTGTCGACCATACTAATCTTACAACTGTATGTTTTGCCTGTTTTAGGGTCGTAAATTGTTCCACCTTCCCAAACCCCCTCCTCAGAATAGCTGAAACCTCTAAGCATTTCGAGTCCCAATATCGGCCGCTTTGTTAAACTCTTATCTGGATTTTTATCATCCGTTTCCGGCTTTCCCGTACTATCGTTGGGCTTTTTCAACCAAACTATCTTGCCTGAGAACTTGCCACCAACTGGAAATATTTGAATCTGCGCATCACCTGTACTTGTAAGCCATTTACCAACAACAGCATCTTTAGTCTGTGCAAAGGACTGGTTAAATGCAACGAATAATAGGATGAACAACAATGATCTTCTCATCATGGGTCGTATTTTTGATATTGAACTATAAAAATATCGATAAATTACATTTTAACAGTAAAATCTTCTTCTAAGATTTTATATTTGCAGTCCCTTAGAAAATGCCCGGATGGCGAAATTGGTAAACGTTGCGGTCTCAGAAGCCGTTGGAGTTATATCCTTGAGAGTTCGAGTCTCTCTTCGGGCACTGTAAGTAAATAATCACCAATTACTTATAGATTCTTTAATGCCCAGGTGGCGAAATTGGTAGACGCACCACTTTGAGGGGGTGGCGCCTTAACGGGTGTGGCAGTTCGAATCTGCTCCTGGGCACTTAATAATTATACCACGAAAAAATACCACCAACCCAGGTGTGTAACTTAAATAAATTTTTAAAAAACATCCAGCTCGAGCCCATCGTATGCGAGGAAAATGCCTTCTGGTAGCTCCTGGGAAACTTTACTATGTGTTCCAAGGCGGTGACTAATATGCGTCAGATAGGTTTGTTCCGCGCCAATTTCTTTCGCCATACTGAGCGCTTCATCATAGGTAAGGTGAGATATATGACTTTCCTTTTGCAGCGCATTTATGACAACAATTTTCGATCCTCGTATCTTTTCAATATTCTCCTTGTCTATCGTTTTTGCATCAGTGATGTACGTAAAATTGCCGACCCTGTAACCAAATACCGGTAACTTATAATGCATAACAGAAATAGGTATTACATCAATTCCGGCAACATTAAACGGCTGATTCGCCTTTATTTCGTGGAGTTCGAGTCGTGGAATGCCCGGATACTTTGCTTCTGAAAATATATAATGAAATTCCTGTCGCAGGGCATTTTGAACCCGCATATCGGCATAGACGTCTATCTCTGCCTGCTGCTTAAAATTGAATGCCCTAACATCATCTAATCCAGCCACATGATCTTTATGTTCGTGGGTAAATAGGATAGCATCAAGGTGCTTCAGGTTTGCTCTAAGCATCTGATATCGAAAATCTGGTCCGGCATCTACAACTAAAGACTTTCCAGCTTCCTCTATCAAAACTGAAACACGAAGCCGCTTGTCATGCCTATCGGCCGACGTGCATACTTCGCAATCACATGCAATCACTGGAACACCCTGCGAAGTCCCGGTTCCTAGAAAAGTTATTTTCAAAATTCCAGCTTGGTTTGTTTCAGTAAATACAGAAATGCTTTTTGCTTTTCATCGAGTAGGTTATCGTCTGTTTCTGTATTTTGAAGAAGATCGGCCAGGGCATTGATTTTGTTATCAAGATTGGAAAACTTGTTAACGATAATTACCCGGCTCTGCTCCAAAATACAAGCACCTGTTTTAAAATTCCCTTTTTCATAGCGCAGTTTAAACCCCAGCGATTTCAGCAGGGATTCAAGCTTTTCAAGTGTGTGCTGTGTGTAAGAAAGGGACATTCTAAATCAAAAATAAATAAAAAGGGCTTAAACATCATATGCTTAAGCCCTTTTCAGGAAAATTTAAAAACTTATCTCAAATCAACTACCTCAACACCAGGATACTTCTTAGCATCAAAAGCAAAGGTTGATTCAGGAACTTTGATATTTGGAGTAAACGTTTTAATTGAATACGTATACTTATTGCCATTCTTGTCAAAGATCACTGCATTAGCAATCTGCTTATTAAGTTTGTCAATTTGCAAACGAACTTTAAAAAACGTACGTTTTGAATCTGTCGGGGTCAAATCGATATTGTGAACAATGCGACCATTGGCTGCCTTCGTGTCATTTGTATATAAGGATTTAAACCCTTTCTCATAAATAGTAAAAATCTTGGCGGGATTTAATCCTTCAGCATTATTATCTACTTCGCTTAACTGCACTTCCTTATCCGCTTTCAAATAAGTCCACTGGTTTTTTCCGTCACTTATTAATTCCTGACCCTTAAGAATAATTTTGTACTTATTCGCTTTGGATCTTACAAATAAAGTACCTGCCTGAGTTTCTTTAATTTTAGCTTGTGGGTTTTCTAGAGTGTAAGAAAAATCAGTTTTAATTACATCGTAGGCTCTGTATTTTTTACTTACTTCAGCGAGAATCGCCTTAGCCTTCACTTCGCTTTGCGCCATCAGGTTCATCGCCGATCCTAAAACAACAAACGCGCATATTACTACCTTCTTCATATTTTTATAATTATAATCTATTATGTATAACGTTATTCTTTTTGATCTAATGTACCCAAGAACTGTTCCAAAGAATATTCGTCAGGAATTAGAACTTCACGTGCCTTACTTCCCTCGAAAGGGCCAACTATTCCGGCAGCTTCTAATTGGTCGATTATTCTTCCTGCCCGGTTATAACCCAGCTTTAATTTTCGCTGAATTAATGACGTAGATCCTTGCTGGTGCATGACAATGAGTCGCGCAGCTTCTTCAAAAAACTGATCCCTGTCCGACGCATCGAACTCTTTCATTGAAGATTCCGAATTTTCATCTAAATATTCCGGCAACATGAAAGCAGACGGATATCCCCGTTGTGCACCGATAAAATCAGACACTTTTTCAACTTCCGGTGTATCTACGAATGCACATTGTATCCGTATAAGATCACTTCCAGTTGATAAAAGCATATCCCCTCGCCCGATTAACTGATCAGCTCCCCCGCTGTCGAGAATTGTCCGGGAGTCGATTTTAGAGAGAACCCTAAATGCAAGCCGGGCTGGAAAGTTTGCCTTAATTGTTCCTGTAATAATATTTACAGAAGGCCTTTGAGTTGCTATTACGAGGTGAATACCCACCGCACGGGCAAGCTGGGCTATACGCGCAATAGGGGTCTCTACTTCTTTTCCAGCCGTCATCATTAAATCCGCAAATTCATCGATAATCAGCACAATGAACGGCAAGAAACGATGGCCGTCGTTCGGATTGAGCTTTCTGCTGATAAATTTTTGATTATATTCTTTAAGATTTCTTACATGTGCATTCTTCAACAGATCATACCGCTGATCCATCTCGATACACAAAGAATTTAGTGTAGCGATAACTTTTTTGGTGTCCGTAATGATCGCATCTTCCTCTCCAGGGAGCTTAGCCAGAAAATGCCGTTCAATCTTTCTGAACAAGGTCAGTTCCACTTTTTTGGGATCAACAAGCACGAATTTCAATTGCGAAGGATGCATTTTATAAAGCAGAGATACGAGGATCGCATTGATACCCACCGACTTTCCCTGCCCGGTTGCTCCCGCTACCAGGAGGTGAGGCATTTTTGAAAGGTCTGCTATATAAACTTCATTCGAAATTGTCTTCCCCAAGGCAATAGGAAGGTCCATTGTGGTATTCTGAAACTTCTCCGTAGCCAGCACGGATCGCATAGACACCATCTCCGGGTGCTGGTTTGGGACTTCTATACCAATTGTACCTTTGCCAGGCATAGGAGCAATAATCCGTATCCCTAAAGCGGCAAGGCTTAGCGCGATATCATCCTCAAGATTTTTGATTTTCGAAATCCTAACTCCGGGAGCTGGAATTATTTCGTATAAGGTAACGGTGGGACCTATGGTGGCCTTTATCTTATCAATCTCAATATTATAGTGATTGAGAGTTTCGACAATTTTATTCTTGTTCGCCTCCAATTCCTCCGCGTTTACAGCTATCTTATTTGATCCGTAATTTTCTAACAGGTCAAGCGGAGGATACTTATAACTTGAAAGGTCAAGTGTGGGGTCATACATCCCAAATTGCTCCACAAGTTCTGAAGATTTTTTCTCCTCCTCTGTAACTTCGATCGTTAGTGGTGGAGTTTCTTTAATTTCATTCACAACGGCCACTGCAGTTTCCATCGGTACATTTCTTGACGGACTTAACACCACATTAACATGGCGGTCTGGATCAGGCTCGATAGGTTGTAGTGGTGGCAGATTTTGACTAACCTTATTTGAATTGCCATTTTCAGAATTTGAACGGTTTGGAAGGTTAAATTCAACTGGTTCATAGCGCACTTCCTCTTCCAATTCTATATTTTCGGATGTCTCGGGAACAACATATTTCGGTTCTCTGCTCCGCTCCGGAATCTTGAAATCGATGTTATAAGCTATAATAAGGGCTGTCAGGCCAGCAAAAGCTAAAAGACCGGCTATACCTGCATTCCCAATTTGGGCCTGTAACAGGCGGTTCGTCCAGAAGCCGAACTCACCTTCCAGGTAATGTGGGTAATCAGTTAAAAAGGCATGAAAGAATCCCAGCGTTACCGAGATAAAAATCAGAAGAAAAAACGAATAAGAAAGCGTTTTTGAGATTGATAACACCTTTATCTTAAACAGCATGCGGTAACCCACAATAAAGAACACGCCAATAAAAAGGAATGAAGCGACACCAAACCATTCGTAAATAAACTGATGTGAAAGTAAAGCTCCAAATTTACCCAACCAGTTTTCCACCACGGGTTGGTTCAATCCCATGTCAATCAATTCAGCTTGCGTCTTCCAAAGGTTACCCCAACCTCCATTTGCATCGAGCACATAACTTTGATCATCCTTCCATGTAAAAAGATAGGATGTAAAGGCTATCATGAAATACAAGGAAACAATCAGGAAGAACAATCCAATGATCTTAATTGCACGGTCGTCGTTAAACTTAAACTTTGGCATTACATCCGCAGTTTCCCTAGAAATCCTCGATTTTGTGGTGGGCTTTGATTTTGGCTCGTCACGAAATGAATTCTCATTCCGGAACTGATTTCCTCTTAAGGGCATCCGATATCTTAATTATGTACTGACAAATATAACGTTATAAAGAATAATCAGATATTACCTGTATGCCTGTTTTTTCTTCCCGAATAATTAAACCTTTAAAAAACCTTGCGGTCTTAGTATTGAATAGATTTAGAGTTGAAGTAGAATTATTTTGAGAAAATATCGGCTCTGAAGAGTCATACGATTAGTTTAGGTTTAGGTGGTTAATCCCACTCCTTAAAATGGGGTGGGATTTTTTTATTTATTTTTATTAATATTGACTTACATACGGGCTTTTATCCATCAAAAAAGAATTACAATGGATCAAGATTTACTGGAAGAGTACATACAAACAGGCAATTCTTTTGAGCTCGACGCCCTGTTAACATCAAATCCCAAAATTGCTTCGGTAAAAACAAGTCATCAGGTATCGCCTTTGATGCTATGTTGTTATTACAGGCAGCCAGAACTTGCTGAGATTATTTTCAAGCATTTAGATAAAATTACCTTCTTCGAAGCCGCTGCAATTGGCAAAACAGACATTATAGAAAAAGCAATTGATGAATCACCTGGTCTAATCAATGATTTTTCAGATGATGGCTTTACACCCCTTGGCCTGGCGTCATATTTCGGAAACGAAGATGTCGTTCGGCTATTATTGTTAAAAGGAGCTGACCCAAATACCTCGTCTATGAATGGATACAACGTTTATCCAATCCATTCTGCAGTGGCATCAAATTACGACATGATAGCCAAAATGCTGATCGAAGCCGGTGCAAATGTCAATGTGGTCCAAATGTCGGGAGCCACACCCCTACATTCTGCGGCGCATAACGGAAATATTGACCTACTGATAGTTCTATTGGAAGCAGGTGCAGATGTTAATGCCTTGACAGAAGATGGGAAAACCCCGGCTGATAAAGCTTCAGAAAAGGGTTTTGCGGAAATCGCCAAGATACTTTCTTAGTATCAAGAAGTTAACTTATTCAAACAACAATTAAGGATTTCGGCAGTCAAACTTTATTAAAGGGGAAATACCGATTATGTTAACTCGAATGTGCGGCATTGGCTCCACATGAACGAAAATGATCCAGTCGACAATTCAATATTTCTGAAAAAAGGTGCCTTTCTCTTGATTTTTGTTGCTGCCTCTATCTACAAATCCCAAGCTCCAGCCCTTTTCCTTTTGATGAAGTGGCGAATATCTAATACTAAGGCGGCACATACATAGAATACCAAAGGAAACCCGACGGCTAAAAAGGAAGAATAAATAAAAAATAATCTGATCTTCGATATGGAGATGTTCAGACGCTCTCCAAGATAGGTACACACACCGAAGGACCGTTTCTCAAAAAATGTAATAAATCTCTGTAACATGTCAAATGTTCAATAATTTCATCCCGATGCCACAAGATAAGCATTTCTTCTCATCGCAGTAGGCTTTTTTCAATTGAATTAACGACTGCGAAAAAAATGCGCTTTCTGGACTTAACTTAATTTCTTTAAAACGAGCAATAATAGAATTTGTTTCGGGCGGCAGGCTCTCGAGAAGCAAAATGCTTCGGTTAATATGATCTTGAGATGAATTCTGCCGTCCATAAGCCATTAAAAAAACAGCAACAGTATTAATAAGTATATTATTTAATGAATGTTCTCCCAGCAATGGGAAACGTCTTTGTGAAGGTACGTCGAATCGGTAATGATCCTGCCAATATTCATTTACAGACAACCCCTGAAACATATGGATAACCCGATTGACATCCTTTTCACGTAGTATTTTTGAGAATAGATGACTCGAACTGAGCACAAGTCCAGCGAATTGCGCAAGACGTGTTGTCGGGAAATTAACCGGCCTCATTCTCATGTACTTCCATAAGAAGTTATCCATCATTATTAACCCGTGCTTTTTCGTCAAAAATTCATACTCCTTTCGGAGCAATTTTGGATATGCATCAGTATGCCTGTCCATTAGAAACCCAGCCTGTCCAAAAATCAAGGCCTCAATTTGTAAAGGCTTATCTTTATAACGGTCTAATAAATATCGAGGCAAGGATCTGGCGAGCATCTCAAAGGGCATTGCATTCGTCTTGAAGCCAAAATTGGATGCAAGATGAATGTAAAATGCATCATCCCAACTTCCTTTAAATTCCATGAGTAAGTGTTCAACCGCAGCTGACTTCTGTTCTAACCTCTCAATTTCAACACGGTAGAGCCAGTTCCTGACATGAAAAGTATCGACTTGTCCAACCTGTCTTCCGCATGGAATCCAGTCCATACACTCTACTAAACTTAGATAGGCATCGGAAATCTTAGCCGGGATAAGCTCTTCGAGCGAGAGCGTTGGAATTAACGAACCATCCGTTCGAACAATATCCTTGTCGTGCTTCCCAACTACGTGTAAAATAACATTATCATAGGCTTGATCTGTCTGGTGCTTGTGTCGAGACCAGTCTGATGAACGTAAATGGATTTCAACGTTACCTGCCCATAAGGTATCTCCAATTTTCACAACAGAGCTTTGAAAATCCGGTCCGGAGTGAGTATTGTGTGACCCAACATTTAAAATCTTAATCGGCTCCCCTAAACTGGTTGTGAGATTTTTCTGGTCGAATAAGCGAAATTTCCAAAGATAATGTAGAAAATCTTCATGGTGGGCCATAGTTTAAGTTACGGCACTTATAAGGCAGAAAGGGTCTAGATTGAATTACCGGTATAATGTATTCAATAAGTGGCGGGAATTTTCAGCGATGTAGTTCCAGTTTCCCTCCTTAAATTATATAAGATTATTTTCTTCAAGAATATGACTCATTTCTTGTTGAAGCTTTAATGCTTCTTCCCGTGCCTTCTCAGCAAAGTCTTCACCCCTGGATGCATAAATTATTGATCGTGATGAGTTCACAAGTAAGCCGCAATCATTGTTTATTCCAAATTTTGCAACTTCCTGCAGGCTTCCTCCCTGGGCACCTATACCGGGAACGAGTAAGAAATGATCGGGTGCGTGTTTTCTGATATTTATAAATTCTTCACTTCTCGTAGCTCCAACTACATACATGATCCGGTCATTACCGGCCCAGGTATTCGCGGTATCAATAACTGTTTCGAATAAGCGTTGTTCTCCAGTTGTTAAAAACTGGAAGTTCTTTCCACCTTCATTTGATGTTAAAGCTAGTAGCACAACCCATTTCCCCTCAAATTCAAGAAAGGGTTTAACAGAGTCAATTCCCATATAGGGTGCTACAGTAATGGCATCAAAACTCATTCCTGAAGACTCCTTATCAAAAAAAGCTTTAGCGTACATCGTTGAAGTGTTTCCAATATCTCCGCGTTTAGCATCGATAAGGCCTAGGCAGGTTTTCGGAATATGCTGGGAAGTCATGATAAGGCTTTGCCACCCAGCTATACCTCTGCTTTCATAAAATGCACTGTTTGGTTTGTATGCCACACACAGGTCGTGAGTCGCGTCAATGATTCGTTTATTAAACTCAAAAACAGGATCAGCAAAATCTAGCAAAAAGCTTGGAATAAGACTTATATCAGTGTCTAGTCCAACACATAAAAACGATTTCTTCTGCTTTATTTGGTTAACTAACTGCTGTCTATTCATCAGGAATATAATTTTGAGCGAAAATAAATAAAGAAGGTGTCATGCACTCAAAAAAAGAAATTAAAGTTTTGATTATTTCATTTAATTGTATAGCATTGTGCTGTAATCTCAATTTATCCCTGAATTCAGGAAATCACAATAATTCCTAGATATCATTTTTTGAATTTATTTGTGCTGTCGTTCTCCAGGATGAATTATTGAACTAAAAATCCCAAAACTATAAACCATATTTAATGCTGGATAGTAATAAATTGAACGATAAGCTCGTTTCTGAGCTGCGTGAAATTGCCCAAAGCCTTGGCGTAGCCGACACTGATACATTGCGCAAGCAGGACCTCATTCATAAAATTATTGAAAGCTCGGCAAACCCTCCCTCACCTGAAGTTACGGTAGCTACTATAAATGAAGGCGATACAAATCAGGCTGATGGCAAACCCCGTAAACGTTTAAGAAGTGTAAAAGCAAAGAACGAAACCAAACAACACCAGGAAGTTCATCTTGATAATACACGTACATTCGATTTTCCTGAAGAGGAGGAGATTTCCCAGCAGGATGCAATCAGCGACTCGTCCGAACAACAAAACATTTCAGATAACATTACACAAACTCAAGAATCGAATGCATCCGAAGAACAAACGAGTTCTGAAATTGTAGAAGATACCGAAGCAGTTAAGGGCCAACGAACTGGCGGCCAGGGTGACCAAAAGAAATTTGACCGCAGGCAAAACCAAAACAATCAGAATCAAAATCAAAACAGGAACCAGGAACCTGCTATTAACCTGGATTTTGACAATGTTATTGTTAATGAGGGGATTCTGGAGATCATGCCTGACGGATATGGTTTTCTGAGATCTTCAGACTACAACTACCTTTCATCACCTGATGATATTTATGTTTCGCAATCACAGATTAAATTATTCGGCTTAAAAACCGGAGATACTGTCAGAGGAAGCATTCGGCCGCCAAAAGAGGGTGAAAAATACTTTCCTCTAGTTAGAGTCGAGGCAATAAATGGGCGTATGCCAGCGGAAGTCCGTGACCGCGTACCGTTCGACTATCTTACACCTCTTTTTCCGACTGAAAAATTAAACCTTTTTGTTGATACGGCAAATCACTCAACAAGGATCATAGATCTTTTCACTCCTATTGGTAAAGGTCAGCGTGGCCTGATCGTTGCTCAACCCAAAACGGGAAAGACTATGCTCTTAAAGGATGTGGCTAATGCAATTGCCAAGAACCACCCGGAAGTATACCTGATCATCCTACTTATTGATGAACGGCCTGAAGAGGTTACTGATATGGCCAGAAGCGTACGTGCTGAAGTTGTATCATCAACATTTGATGAGCCAGCCGAGCGCCATGTAAAAATTGCCAACATTGTACTTGAAAAAGCTAAAAGAATGGTAGAGTGCGGACATGATGTGGTGATCCTTCTTGACTCAATCACCCGCCTTGCGCGTGCCTATAACACGGTAGCACCTGCATCAGGTAAAATTCTTTCGGGGGGTGTTGATGCAAACGCACTACACAAACCAAAACGCTTTTTTGGAGCAGCGAGAAACATTGAGGATGGGGGTTCATTAACTATATTAGCAACTGCCCTTACTGAAACCGGGTCTAAAATGGATGAGGTAATTTTCGAGGAATTCAAAGGAACTGGCAATATGGAGCTGCAGTTAGACCGTAAATTGTCTAATAAGCGTATCTTCCCTGCTATCGATCTTACTGCTTCAAGTACCCGTCGCGATGATTTGCTTTTGGATAAGGATACCCTTCAGCGAATCTGGATTTTAAGGAACCACCTTGCAGATATGAACTCGCAGGAGTCAATGGAATTCCTCCAATCACAAATGCGCGGTACAAAAACTAACGAAGAATTCTTAATTTCAATGAACTCATAGGATAATTAGGTTTTGGGCGTTAGGTTTTTACCTGCCCCATTTCCTAAGGCCTAATGCCTAAACCTGTTCACAAAAATGGTTAAACACATTCCCAATACCGTAACATGTCTAAACCTGTTTTGCGGCTGCCTGGGAATCGTTTATGCATTTCAGGGTGAGCTTGAAATTGCCTCATATGCAATTATAGTTGCAGCTATTTTCGATTTCTTTGACGGCATGCTCGCACGCTTGTTAAAAGCCTATTCTGATATTGGCAAAGATCTGGATTCACTTGCCGATATGGTGAGTTTCGGAGTTTTACCTTCGGTAATTATCTATCAGTTCTTCCTCCAGTCGTCTTCGCCTAACCAGTGGATAAATTTCTCAGCATTTCTAATTGCAATTTTATCAGCCCTGAGGTTAGCAAAGTTTAATAATGATACCAGGCAGTCCGAGAACTTTATTGGTTTGCCAACCCCGGCAAATGCTATGCTCATCGCCTCTTTACCGTTTATCGCTGCGGACCAGAATTTCGTCTCACCTTACCTGCAAAATCACTTTTTTCTCGTGTTATTTAGCTTAGGAATGGGACTATTACTCGTTTCAGAAATTCATCTTATGTCCTTAAAATTCAGCAGTATGGATCTTAGGAAGAATACAAATCGTTATATTTTAGTTTTTTCCTCACTCATTCTGCTGGTAATATTTAAATTTGCCGCAGTTCCACTCATATTGATTTTATACTTTATTCTATCTTTTATCCAATTCAGAACAGCAAAATGAAGTTTATCGCAGAAGTAAATATAATGCCACTCAAGGAAATTCTGGACCCTCAGGGCAAAGCCGTTACTGGCAGCATGAAAAATCTCGGTCTACAGGAAATTCATAATGTTAGAGTGGGTAAACATATTACACTCGAGTTGGAAGCACCAAATGAGACAGTAGCTAATCAAAAGGTAGATGAAGCTTGCCGGAAACTGTTGGCAAATCTGATTATGGAAAGCTACGAATTTGAATTACAGCCTGCTTAACCAGCCTGCTCGAGTTCTTTCTTTACCTCCGTTAGTTTATTGAACAGATCTCCGCTAAACTCATAAAGCATTTCAAATGCTGGGCCGATTGAATTTGTGTTTGTAAGGCTCCGCGCATTATTCTCAATTTCCGCCATACTTTCCTTTGCTGAATCGGCTCCCATAAACGCAAGGGTTGGTTTTATCTTGTGAGCAATTTCCGCTACTTTCGACCAGTTCTCTTCAGCGATATATTGCTTCAGCTGATCAAAATATGCCGGTGTCTGATCGAGGAATAATTCGATCATCTCAATCATAAATTCATTGCTCCCGCTAGATACATCGCGGAGATAGGTTAAATCAATTTTGAATTCTGCTTTGTTTTGAGATTGGTTTTCCGACATGAGAAATAAATATCAGCTAAGATAACTTTTTTACGAATAAACTATCCGACAAATCATTTAACAAATCGACAAACGGTCGGTTTAACGAGGGATGAACAAGCTTTGGCGCAATTTCACACAAAGGCTCTAAACAAAAACGCCGTTCATGAAGAAAGGGGTGGGGAATTTTCAAGTCAGATTCATTAACTATCTGGTCTCCATATAATAATATGTCGATATCAATAGTTCTTGAGCCCCATTTTTCTTTTCGCTCTCTTCCGAGCGCCAATTCTATCGATAAAACCCCTTTTAGAAGGTCGGAAGGGCCTAATTCTGTCCCAATGGCTATCACTTGATTAATAAAGTCCGGTTGATCGTTTTTACCCCAGGATGCTGTTTGATAAAGCGATGATGCTGAAGTAACTGCGCCCAGCCTCTGGGTAATCAATTTTGACGCATCTGACAGATATTTGATGCTATTCCCCAGATTACTTCCCAGTAATAAATACGCGATATTCATGTTATTTTAGCTGGTTCTGTAACATTTAGTCAGGTACAGCATCTGTTATTTAGTATAATTGCATAGTTAAAACTTTTGACCCTTATATGAAAGAATTTTTCAAATTTGTTTTCGCATCCATGGTTGGTGTAATACTTTCGTTTTTCGCGATTTTCATCCTTTTTATAATATTCATCACCGTTCTAGTTTCTTCCGCGGGAAGCGACAAAAAGGTGGAAGTGTCGGCTAATAGCGTTATGCACATGAGTCTGGATTATCCAATTTCTGAACGCGCCGATAAAAACCCATTTTCCGAGTTCAATTTTATGGGTTTTGAAAGCAAAAAAACACTTGGGCTAAAAGAGATTCTCGCCGGAATACAATCCGCTAAAACTGATGAAAATATCAAAGGGATTTATCTCGATGCTTCCTCAGTTTCAGCAGGGTTTGCAACAATTGAAGAAATCAGAAACGCGTTGATAGACTTTAGAAAATCCGGCAAATTTGTTCTGGCTTATAGTGAAGTATACACTCAGGGTGCCTATTACCTTGCTACCGCAGCAGACAAAATATATTTAAATCCTGAAGGGATGGTCGATTTCAGGGGTTTGAGCTCAGAAAGTATGTTTTTCAAAGGCTCGCTTGACAAACTCGGTATCGAGGCGCAAATAATTAAAGTAGGCACTTATAAAAGTGCTGTTGAACCGTTCATTCTGGAAAAAATGAGTGAACCGAACCGCCGCCAGGTTACCTCATTCCTTGGCTCAATGTATGATCACTTCCTCAATAAAATTTCAGAAAGCCGCAAAATTGCGAAGGCTGATTTATTCTCAATAGCTGACAGTGCGAAAGTCAGGGATCCAAAGGATGCAGTGTCTTTCAAAATGGTAGACGGTCTGCTTTATAAAGATCAGGTCCTTGATGAATTAAAGAAACGTTCCGGAAGTGATAAAAAGAAAGACGTCAAATCCGTCAGCATTGAAGATTACGCAGGAAAGGACGAGAGAGAGAGTACCACATCATCCAATAGAATCGCCGTTATTTATGCTAACGGTGAGATCATCAGTGGAGAAGGAAATGATAATACCATGGGCTCAGAACGAATTTCCAGGGCTATTCGCAAAGCCCGGACCGACGATAAGATTAAAGCTGTTGTACTCAGAGTCAATTCTCCTGGTGGTAGTGCTTTAGCATCTGATGTAATGTGGAGAGAAGTCGTTCTGACTAAAAAAGTTAAGCCTGTGATCGTTTCCATGGGAGACGTAGCTGCTTCCGGAGGTTATTATATCGCATGTGCGGCCGACTCGATTTTTGCTCAACCAAATACAATTACAGGTTCTATTGGCGTTTTTGGCATCATTCCAAACATGCAGAAATTCTTTAATGATAAACTTGGGATCACATTTGATGGCGTAAAAACTGGTAAATATGCTGACCTGGGCGACGTTAGTCGTCCACTAACTGAAGACGAAAAATTGATTTTCCAGCAGGAAGTAAACAAAACCTATAACACTTTTACTAAGAAGGTAGCTGACGGAAGAAAGAAGTCGCAGACATACATCGACAGCATCGGACAGGGCCGAGTATGGAGCGGAACAGAAGCACTGAATAATGGACTGGTTGATCGATTGGGAGATATAAACGATGCGATAGCTTCTGCTGCGAAAAAAGCCAAACTAAGTGATTATAAGGTAGTGAGTTATCCTGCTCAGGTTGATCCATTCAAATCGTTTTTTGATAATTCGGCCGATAAAGTCAGGGTTTATTTTGCTAAAAGAGAGCTAGGGGACAATTTCACTTATTACGAGCAGCTGAAATCGGCATTGAGTATTTCCGGAATTCAAACGAGAATTCCTTATAATATCACGATCAGATAGCACTCTACTTGGGCTTAACACCTATTTACCCTCAAAGGAGGTAATATTTTCGCAAGGCCGCGAAGAAGCCAAACGAATATTTGAAACGCATTAATAGCATCATGCAGGCCCTGCGACACTTGGGGGGTTACCCTGCGATCTTTGCGCATGCCTGCCGCCAGGCAGGTTTAAGATAGCCCGTTCCTAACTGTTCTAAAAATTTCTAGACGGTAAAAAAAGTGGCGTAAGCGCGAGCTCCAATGCTTCATTAAAAATCACCAAACTAAAGTTTATTACATAGTTCTGCTTATTTTTGAACAGACCTTAGTCCATGGAAAATAAAATAATCGCAAGAACCCTTCGCCTTCTTGGTCAGCTAATGGAGCTTCATGACGAAAATCCATTTAAAGTCAAATCGATCGCCAATGCTGCATTCAAAATTGACAAGCTGCCCTATCCTATCGCAGGGAAAAGCCTAACCGAAATGGAACAGATCGACGGTTTAGGTAAAAGCACTGCTTCAAAAGTATGGGCTCTTGTTCAAACTAATTCAATCCCGGAATTAAGTGACCTGCTTGCCCAAACCCCGTCAGGAATCGTCGAAATGATGCGGATAAAAGGATTGGGGCCCAAAAAGATTGTTGTTATTTGGAAGGAGCTCGAAATTGAGAACGTCGGCGAGCTCTATTATGCCTGCAATGAAAACCGCCTGATAGAAGCAAAAGGTTTTGGCCTTAAGACCCAGGAGGAAATAAAAAAAGCAATTGAGTTCAGCATGGCAAGCAGTGGCCGCTTCATCTATGCTAGAATTGAACATTTTGCAGAGGGTCTCCTGCAAGAACTCCAAAGGCAATTTAGAACTGATCAGGTATACGTAGTCGGACAATACCGCAGGAGATGTGAGATCATTGATTCCCTGGACATTTTAACGAGTTATTCCCTTACCAATGATATTAAACAGTTGCTTGAAAATGCGGGACTGAATCCTGGCTCTTTCATTAACAATGCGATAGAATGTGAAGCGGAAATTGGGATAAAAGTGAACCTGATCTTCTGTACGTCCGAAAATATTGGATGGCAAAAGATATTGCATACGGGCAATAATGACCATGTTGATGAGCTAGCCTTGAAATTGGTAAACACTGATGTAAGTGGCAAAAGTGAATACGAAATTTACGCGCTTGCTGGCATTCCATTTATAGAGCCTGAATTGCGTGAAGGTTTAAACGAATTTCCTCTAGCAGCTGCCAATAAATTGCCTGATCTGATTTCCTACACTGACCTTAAAGGAACTTTACATAATCACAGTACCTGGAGTGATGGCGTTCATTCTCTGGAAGAAATGGCTGTTTTTTGCCGCGATGAATTAAAACTAGCCTATCTCGGAATATGTGATCATTCCAAATCGGCGTTCTATGCAAACGGGCTAAATGAAATCAGGGTTGCAGCACAGCAGCGTGAAATTGAAGAACTAAATATTAAGCTTGCACCTTTTTATATATTTAAAGGCATAGAGTCTGATATATTGTATGATGGATCTCTGGACTATTCATCGGATGTTTTGGCATCTTTTGACTTTGTTGTTGCCTCAGTACATTCCATCTTGAAAATGACCGAAGATAAAGCAACCGAGCGCCTTATAAAAGCTGTGGAAAATCCATTTACCACAATTTTAGGGCACCCGACAGGCAGATTGCTTTTAAGTCGGGGCGGCTATCCAATAAATCACCGAAAAGTAATTGACGCCTGTGCTGCCAACAATGTGATTATTGAAATAAATGCAAATCCCTTGAGACTCGACCTCGATTGGAGATGGCAACAATATGCAATAGAAAAAGGGGTTCTTTTATCTATAAACCCCGATGCACATCGGAAGGAAGGTTTTTATGATATGCATTACGGTACTCTTATAGCGCGCAAAGGAGGTGTGTCCCGAAATAACTGTCTTAACGCAATGGATCTGGATCAGATCAAAACCTTGTTCACAAAAAAAAGAAGCTGAGTTGAAAACAGGGAATCTCAAAATTCTTATCATTCGATTCAGTTCGATCGGCGATATTGTATTGACCACTCCGGTTATTCGTTGTGTCAAAGAGCAACTGAGCAGTGTCGAAGTACATTATCTTACTAAAAAAGCTTTCGAACCGGTGCTTTCGGCGAATCCATACATCGATAAAATACATTTTCTTAAGGATTCTCTATCTGAAACTGTAGCAGATTTGAAGTTAGAAAATTTTGATCATGTTATTGATCTTCACCACAATATCCGAACTTTATACATTAAAAGAAGCTTAGGTAAACCAGTATCATCCTTTAATAAACTTAACTGGCAGAAATGGCTACTGGTTAGAATCAAGGTCAATTTTTTACCAAATGAGCACATTGTTGACCGATATTTGAAGACAGTTGAATTTCTTGGCGTCAAAAATGATGAAAAGGGACTGGATTATTTCTTGTTAAATAATCATAACCTTTCCCTCCTGCTTCCTCCTTCCCATCACCAATATATTGCGCTTGTTATTGGCGCGCAACATGCAACAAAGAGACTTCCTACCGATAAATTAATTGAATTGTGCCAACTGCTGAAACACCCTGTTGTGTTGCTTGGTGGGCCTGAGGACACAGAGCGGGGTGAACAAATTGCTACGGCTGGAGGAGATCATGTTTTTAATGGGTGCGGTAAGTTCAAGCTGGATCAATCCGCCTTTCTCGTGAAGATGTCAGCAAGTGTAATAACTCACGACACGGGCCTGATGCACATCGCTGCCGCATTTAAGAAAACTATTCATTCAGTCTGGGGTAATACTGTTCCCGAATTCGGGATGTATCCATATATGGCGGAAGAATCCAAAATACATGAAGTTAAAGGACTTTCATGCAGGCCGTGTTCTAAAATTGGATACCAAAAATGTCCGCTTGGGCACTTTAATTGCATGAACAAAATTGATCTCATAACTATTAGTCAGCAAGCTCATGCCTAAACAACTTTTACTGGTTCGACACGCCAAATCCGATTGGGATAACGCAAAATTATCTGATTTTGATCGTCCCTTGAACACCCGGGGAGAAAAAAGTGCACCTGAAATGGCTAACAGGCTGTTAAAAAAAAGGCTGATTCCTGAGCAGTTAGTAAGCAGCCCGGCTTTACGGGCTCTCTCAACCGCCCGTTTATTTGCCAAAGAACTTGGTATTGAGAAATCCTTAATTTTAACAGAACCTGAGATCTATGAGGCCCTTACATCTACATTGATGGCTGTTATAAATGACCTGGACAATCACTCTTCGTTCACTGCACTATTCGGACACAACCCGGGTATTACAAGTGTCGTTAGCAATCTCTGCAACAACGACTTGGTTAATATACCTACCTGTGGAATGGTACTGATTGAGTTCCCGTTCGATGACTGGTCAATGGTAAGCGCTGGAACCGGCGACCTAATCTTCTATGATTATCCAAAGAATGGACAGGATTAGAGTAAATTATCCTTTAGGCAAGTTTATAAACTTTTCCTGGCATCCCTACAATGATACCTTTCATTTCCATCCCCAGGATGTGAACTGCTAATTTACTTTGGGGAAAACCAGTCATCAGCGCCAGGTCATCCACCATAACGTCTCCCTTGTTCATCAGAACATTTGCAATTAGATTTTCATCATCCGACAGG
The DNA here is from genome assembly GCF_900168015.1 of Daejeonella lutea. Classification (GTDB taxonomy): domain Bacteria; phylum Bacteroidota; class Bacteroidia; order Sphingobacteriales; family Sphingobacteriaceae; genus Daejeonella; species Daejeonella lutea. The sequence continues at coordinate 1,182,654 of NZ_FUYR01000001.1, forward strand.
TCCATTGGTAAGATCAGTTGTTGATTTGCTGGGGGTTTAACAGAGGATTTCATCCACCCTAATATATACTCAAGGTCTGCCAGTTTGGTGATTAAGTTTGCACGATTAGTTTTGATTAGGTGATTGCAGCCGGAACTGTACTCGTCATTTATCCTGCCCGGATAGGCAAAAACATCCCTATTGTACGAATTCGCAAGTTCTGCCGTGATTAGTGCGCCACCCTTAATATTGGCTTCAACAACAATTGTTACATCTGCCAGTCCAGCAATAATGCGATTACGTTTCGGGAAATTTTCTCTGTCAGGAACAGTCCCCGAAATAAATTCTGTCAGCAATCCACCATCGGCAATCATCTTTTCAGCTAAAGACCTGTGTTGGGCAGGATAAATTCTATCCAGCCCATGAGCCATGATCCCGACAGTAGCGAGAGAATTCTTCAATGCTTCTTTATGTGATAAAAAATCGATACCATATGCCAGGCCGCTTATAATCAAAGGCTCGTGGATCTTTAAGCCAGCAAGTAATTCCCGGCAGATATCCTTTCCATACTCCGTTGACTTTCTGGTACCTACGATACTGATGACCTTTTCAGAATCCAGATTGGTATTTCCCTTAAAATACAGCATAACCGGAGCATCGCTACAATTCTTTAGTCGCTTTGGATACTTGTCATCAGTAATAAATAATGCGTTGATCTTGTATTTCTCGATGAAGGAAACTTCTTTCTCTGCACGGTCGAACACGGAGTGATTCCTTATTACTTCAACCGTTTTTGGGCCTATTCCTGGTATTTTTCGCAGACGAGTTTCATTGATTTTAAAAACCTCTTCCGGACTACCACAATAACTAATTAGATTTCTTGCAAGAACAGGGCCTATACCCGGGAGGCAGGACAAAGCAATTTGATGCATTAATGACATATAGTCAAAGTCAGCATATTTTTACAGCGCGGCAAAAAAACGACTAATATGTGCGAAAGAAAAAGGGAACGGTATGGAATCTGAGATTAGAACAACGAGAAGATGCTCGTCTCCCGACCTCACTGAGGTATATAAACCACGTATTTAGTTTCGAAATAATCTTCCTTGAAATAGTTGGTAAGGGGAATAAGTGTGACATCCAGTTTAGATTCTTTGATTTCATCAGTTAAATCGCCGCCTTTTAAATAAAGTATACCATTCTGAATGTCATTTACGGAATCTTTGAGGAATTTCCCTTTAATCCATGGATAGAATTCGGATAGTCGGGTTACTGCGCGCGAAACAACAAAATTAAATTTATCATTTATCTGTTCAGCCCTTGCATGCGTGGACACTAAATTTTTCAAGTCGCTGGCTAAAGCTACCTCGTTGACTACTTTAACTTTCTTCCCGATGGAATCGACGAGGTGGAAATGAGTATCAGGAAATAGAATAGCAAGCGGAATACCTGGAAACCCTCCACCAGTCCCGACATCAAGAATCTTTTCCCCTGGGAGAAAACTTACTACTTTAGCGATCGCCAGCGAATGGAGAATATGGTGAAGATATAGCATGTCTATATCCTTCCTGGAAATCAGATTGATACGAGAATTCCAGAACCGATAAAGGTCATCCAGTCCAGCGAACTGATCTTTCTGTTTCTGAGTCAAATCCGGGAAATAATGGAGTATTAGTTCAGAAGTCACTTCGAAGATTATTCTTTTTCCGGTTCATAATATTTGCCAATAAATCACGGGCGCGAAATAACTGTGCTTTAACGGTACCCAGTGGAAGATCCAGCTGCTGTGCAATTTCTTCATAGCTTTGTTCTTCAAAATATCGCAATACTATCAAGGTACGGTATCTCAATGGCAACTGCTCGACAATGTTTTTAAGCTTTTCGTTTTCCTGCTTCTTAATAGAATTTTCTTCTGGATTTAAGCTCTCAGACCGTACTTCAAAATGCCTCTCCTCGCCATCCTGGTCGGTTAAGGTATTTAATGAAACGACATTCAATCTTTTCTTTCGGATGAAGTCGATACAATTGTTTGTAGCAATCCGAAAAAGCCAGGTGCTGAATGCAAAATCAGGTTTGTACTTCTCCAGGTTTTCAAATGCCTTACCAAAAGTTTCCACCGTAAGATCCATCGCATCGTCCTTATTATTGACCATTTTCAGTGCCATAAAGTATATCGAGTCTTTATAACGCTGCATAAGTTCTGCATATGCCTTTTGGTCGCCCTGTTTAGCCCTGGAAACTACATGAAAATCATTCTTCGCATTCGGCGAAAAGTTAGGATTTATTTCCATTCCAATCTTTTCTTAAACAAGGAAACAAAGCTAAGAACCATTATATAAAGGTAATAAATGAAATCTAGAATGGGCAACCACCAGATTAAGTCGGGGTAGCTCAGCTTTCTGAAGCAAGGTACATAAACAAATAACTGTACTGCAAGGCGAATCAAATAAATTGATAAAATCAGCCACCATTGTGCCTGAATAACTATCAGTGCGAAAAGAAGAATGTAGAAAAGAACTCCTGATCCAGCCTGCAAACTTAGAATCTGTTTATGCCTTAACTGATAGGCTTTACCAGCACCCTGGTGCCTGATCTTTTGATTAAAATATCCGCCGTAGGTATGCTTTGGTTCCGACCAGACTTGAGCATCCGGATGTATTTCAATGCTTGTATTTAAATCACTCGCATTCTGATTTACAAACAAGTCGTCATCCCCTGAGAGAATATGCATATGGGAAGCGAAACCTTTCCCCCGAAAAAAAAGTGATTTTTTATATGCCAGGTTCCTTCCCACTCCCATGTATGGCATGCCTGATAACGCAAACGATATATAGTTTAAAGCAGTTGAAAATGTTTCAAAACGAATAATCTTGTTCAACAGGCCACCGGTAGACTCATAGGGGGAGTATCCAAGCACTATCTCTGTGTTATCTCTAAAGTGTCTTTGCATTCGCGAAAGCCAAAATTTGGAGGCAGGGCGACAATCGGCATCCGAAAAAATCATATTCTCGTTCTTACTTGCTTTTATACCAAGCGTAACGGCAAATTTTTTCCCATGCTTAAACCTGGGGTGATCACTGAGGGTAACAACTTTCAAATTCGGATGAACTGCAGAAAGATCCCGCAGATACCAGTCGGTGCCATCATTCGAGCAATCGTTTACAACGACGACCTCGAAATCGGGATGATCTTGTTCGAGAAATAGGATAAGGTTTTTCTGTAAATTGTTTAGTTCGTTTCGTGCACATATAATTACCGAAACCGGGCTTTCGATAAAGGATTCAGGCTCAGCAATTTTGTATGTTGCTAACTTCCTGTTTATTACTATTAAATAATATAGTTGGATTAAAAAGCAAATTTGAAAGGCAATTAAAACAATTATATACAAATAGTCCACGCGAGAAAATATCTTTATTAAGGAGGTAAATTTAGATAAAAGAGATGAGAAATGAGATTCATCCAGTTACTCGCATCTATTTACTATTTTTGCCGGTCCTATAAACTATTGAATGAAGTTCAAGCTTGAAGTTACCGATAGCCATACCAAGGCACGTGCGGGTGAGATCACAACTGATCACGGCGTAATTCAGACCCCGATTTTTATGCCCGTTGGTACGGCAGGTTCTGTGAAAGCGGTTCATCAGCGGGAACTGGAAAATGACATCAAAGCTCAGATAATTCTCGGCAATACTTATCACCTCTATTTAAGGCCTGGTCTGAGCACCTTGGAAATGGCAGGGGGTCTTCACAAATTTAATGGCTGGGAAAAACCAATCCTTACCGACAGCGGGGGTTACCAGGTTTATTCTTTATCTGGGGTTCGCAAGATAAAAGAGGAGGGTGTCACCTTCCGATCCCATATTGATGGCTCCAAACATTTGTTTACCCCCGAAGGTGTTATGGACACCCAGCGTATTATCGGGGCGGATATTATTATGGCTTTTGATGAATGTACTCCCTACCCATGCGAATATGGATACGCCCGACGCTCGATGGAGATGACGCACCGATGGCTGAAACGCTGCTGCGACCATTTTGATCAAACTCAGCCCAAGTATGGTTATTCTCAAACCCTTTTCCCGATTGTACAGGGTTCAGTGTACAAAGATCTTCGAAAGCAGTCGGCAGAAATGATAGCCTCTTTTGAACGAGAGGGTAACGCAATTGGTGGTCTGTCTGTCGGTGAACCGGCAGAAGATATGTATGAAATGACGGAAATAGTGTGTGATATCCTTCCGTCCGACAAACCCAGGTATTTAATGGGCGTAGGAACACCGGTAAATATCCTTGAGAATATCGCGCTCGGAATTGATATGTTCGATTGCGTAATGCCCACACGCAATGCCCGTAATGGAATGCTTTTTACTAAAAACGGCATTATCAATATAAAGAATGAACGATGGAAAAATGACTTCTCACCTATCGAAGAAGACAGTGATTTATTTGCTGACAGAAATTACAGCAAAGCCTATCTCCGGCATCTTGCACATTCAAATGAGATTTTAGGCTCCCAGATAGCAACTTTGCATAACTTACACTTTTATATCTGGCTTGTTTCGGAAGCCCGGGCGAAAATCATTGAAGGAACATTCAACGAATGGAAAAATAAGATGGTGAAACAGGTTGCTCAACGCTTGTAAGGATGATTAAGATCATCGACTGGTACATCATAAAAAAGTACCTGGGGACATTCATTTTTACCCTGGGTATCTTTACCGTGATCTTCGTCATTTTTGATGTTTCAGAAAAACTAGATGATTTCCTGAGGCACGAAGCACCTCTAAAAGAGATAATATTCAGCTATTACGCTGGGTTTATTCCGTATTACCTTAACTTCCTTTCTCCGCTTATAAACTTCATCGCAGTAATTTTTTTTACAGCCAAGATGGCGGATCAGACGGAAATCGTCCCTATTCTCAGTGGCGGTGTCAGTTTTCGTCGTTTCCTTTGGCCGTACTTTGTAGCCTCAACGGTAATCTTTATTGTGACCCTCGTTTTTAATCTCTTTATAATACCCGAAACCAATGGCTTAAAGATCGATTTTGAAAATGTGTATGTAAATCCCAAATCGGATAATTCGAAGATGTACACACATATGCAAATTGATTCAAACACTTATGTTTATATTGAGAATTTCGATAATACTAATCGAGTCGGCTACAAATTTACCCTGGAAAAATATGAGGGTTTTAACCTGAAGGAAAAACTGACAGCTGACAAGATCACCTGGGATTCCGTGAAAACCAAATGGGCTATCGAAAACTATTCTTTACGCACCATCCAAGGCCTGAAAGAAGAAATGAGTTCTGGTTTGAGGAAAGATACAACTCTTGATATGCGCCCCAAAGATTTCCAGATCTATGATAATATCTATCAGGCAATGAATATGCGGGAGTTGAACGTGCGTATTGATAAGGAAGAGACCCGCGGAACGGGTGTGATGGTTGATCTTCAGCTGGAGAAGTACAAGCGTTTCGTGTATCCATTGTCGGCCTATGTACTTACTTTGATGGGCGTTTCACTATCCTCACGAAAAGTAAGAGGGGGTATTGGTCTTCCGCTAGGAATCGGGATATTTCTGAGTTTTGCCTATATTCTGTTCATACAGTTTTCCAATATGTTCGCCCTTAAAGGCGGACTTCCCCCTATTATTGCCGTATTCATTCCTAACATCATATTCGGAATATTGGGTGTTTATCTGTTAGCAAAAGCTCCAAAATAAGTTTAGTGCTCCAATGGACGGGAAGTCAAGAGTATCAATTTTGGAAGCTGACAATGGCTTTCGGAATAAAATCATTACAGCATGTTAAATAAAACTTTACCTCTCAATAAAAACCTGGTGATCCTGCACCTCACCGTTTTCGTGTGGGGCTTTACCGGGATATTAGGGGCTTTAATTTCTATCCCGGCCACCCAGCTCGTTTGGTACCGTGTTCTCATCGCCTTCGTCACACTATTTGCCTATTTCAAGGTGGCTGGAGTTCCACTTAAGGTTTCAAGAGTAGTGTTCCTGAAGCTATTCTTTACAGGGGCAATCGTGGGATTACACTGGATTCTATTCTTTCAATCAATTAAATCATCCACCGTTTCGGTAACTTTAGTATGCCTTTCATCACTCACCCTGTTTACGGCGATATTAGAACCACTGTTTAAAAAGCAGAAAATTTCACTCTTTGAAATCATAACGGGACTGATTATAATCTGCGGTATTTACATGATATTCAAGTTTGAAGCGCGATATACTGAGGGTATAATCCTCGGTCTGTTGAGCGCCCTATGTGCCAGCATCTTCTCAATCATCAATTCAAAACAGATCCAAAATAGGCCCGCACCGATTATAAGCTTCTATGAGCTCATAGGGGCCTGGGTTTGGATTTCTATCTATTTATTTATTTCAGACGGTTATACGGCTTCTATGGGCCTCAATTTTCAAGACTTAATGTATTTAGTCCTACTGGGAACGGTTTGCACGTCCCTTGCGTATGTAGCCGGCGTGGCGGTAATGAAAGAGTTATCGGCATTTAGAGTGGCACTAATCACGAATCTCGAACCGGTTTACGGGATTATTCTTGCTTTCATTTTCTTCGGAAAACGAGAACAAATGACTCCTGGATTTTATGCTGGTGCCGTCATAATCTTATGTGCCATCTTTATTTATCCGGTCATCAAAAACCGAAAGAAAACAAACTAACCTCAAACCTAAACGGTCAGAATAAAATCACAATTATACACTAAGGTTAATTTTAACTCCAGCAGATTTCAAGAAAAAAAACACAAAGATCTAGTAAATAGAATGGGCTGAATTACTTGGTTCTTATAAAATATTTTAATCAGTTCCCTGCCCGGATAACTTTCATTTCGATTATAAATTTTCTCGTGCATATGTTGTTTCATACTGGACATTACAATTCATGAAACAGATAAAAAAAATTAGGATTATCTCGGTCAATTAGCTGACCATTTTCGAGCCCATAAGATTAGCCTGACAAGCTCAAAAATCGAGTGGATGAACGACGGTTTTTTCCAGCCAACAAATTCTCATCGACCAAGAAAATCTAGGTCGGAATAAAATCTCAGATAGAAGTCACCAATCAAAATTTTATCCGTTTAAGATTTCGTATTTTCATACAATGAGGATCGGTTAAGAAAAATCTCGTTTCCAAAATTTCAGAGTACATGCTTTGTCGAGATAAGCGCCCTTTTTGACATTATTTTACAAATTTTAACGACTGGTCCAAAAACTTACATATTATATAAGTTATTAATAATGAGAAATTTAATATACTACTTATGAAGTATAAATATATGATTTCAATTGAACGGAAGAATATAAAAACTAATTTAATTAGCACCACCCTGTAATGAGATTAAATAGATCATTTAAACAATTATTAATCAGTCTATTTACAACGTCTATATTGTTAAGTAGTTCACCATGGGTAAACGCACAGATTTTTGATAGTGCACAAAACCGCCCTGGTATAAAATGGATGCAAATTAACACTCCTAACTTCCAAATCCTCTACCCTTCTGAATTCAAAACCGAAGCCATGAGAGTGGCAAACACGGTCGAACATGTCATAAAAAGTGTCAGTAAAAGCATGGGCAAAAACCCGAGGAAAATCACAATCATTCTGCAAAATCAGGGTGTGGTTTCGAATGGCTTCGTCCAGCTTGCACCGCGTCGTTCGGAGTTCTTCACCGTACCTCCCCAGAACTTCGATATGCAGGATTGGCTTAACAGCCTGGCCATCCATGAACTGCGTCATGTGGTCCAGTTTGACAAGCTAACTGGCAACTTGAAAAGACCCCTATTCGAAGAACTTGCCCTGGCAATTTTTGGCATTACCCTCCCGCCCTGGTTCTTTGAAGGGGATGCTGTTGGTATCGAAACAGCCTTAAGCCATGCGGGTCGAGGCAGGCTCCCAGATTGGGAGATAATTTTCCGAACAAATACACTAAGTGGAAAGAACTTTTCGTACTCAAAAAATTATCTTGGCTCATTCAAGGACCTTACTCCCGGCTATTACCAGCTCGGATATTTTATGACCAGTAAACTTAAACGCGACTTTGACAATGGCATAATTGACAGCCTGATGACCGACATGTCGCGACACCCCTTTCGTCCTTATAATCTAAGCCGGTCATTGAAGAAATATACTGGGAATACAAGTCGCAAGCTTCATGATATAACTGTAGCAGAATTAAAGCAGCTTTGGGGAGCTCAGGCCTATAAGGAAGATCGTGAGCAATATCCGGTACTCAACAGCCGTACAGGGATGGCACCCGCGGATTATTTATTGCCGGTAAAGATCAATGACGGTTCTATCTTGACGTTGAAAAAAAGCCTGGATAAAACTCCCGCCATAGTGAAGATTGCAGAGGGTGGGCAGGAAATTGAAGTAATAAAAATCGGCTACCAAACTGAAAGTAATTTTAGTTATCGAAATGGAAGGATTGTGTGGGACGAACTTCGGTATGATAAGCGCTACCAAAAAAGTTCATATAATGTAATTAATAGCATTGACCTGTCGACAGGAAAATATAAGCAGCTTACCCATAAGAGCAGATTATTCTCCCCTACCCTCGCGCCTGACGCTAAACGTATCGCAGTCGTACGGGTCGACTTAAGTAATCGATCAGAAATTGTAGAAATTGATGCTGAGAGTGGAAAAGAACTTAAGGTCTTTACAAGCCCAGGTGATTACATCTTGCAAACTCCTTCTTATAGCGAAGATGGAACAAAGTTGGTGTGCGTTGCAATAAATCAGACAGGTGCTTCATTGTTAGAATTTAACACGACTGACGACTCTTTCCGGATACTCCTTGATTTTCATTATCAACAACTCAGCCGACCCGTGTATGCCGGGGATGACATTATTTTCAGAGCACATTACAATGGCATCAACAACATTTACTCACTGCGCCCAGGAGGAAATACTGTACAGCTCACATCTGCCCAATACGGGGCGGCTAATCCATCTTACGATAAAGAAACCAATTCTATCCTATTTAATACCTTTCAGAGCAAGGGTTATGATATTTCTTTAATTCCTCTTAGTGGTCCGACATTACCTCTTTCAACAATCAAGAATTCCTTTATTAATTATGCCCAGCCTATCATCAAGCAGGAATCAGATTCAAGTATTCTTGATAAAATTCCCCAGAAAGAATACCCGATAAAAAGCTATAAAGAAATTAACAACCTTTTTTACTTTCACAGCCTTGCGCCTATCCTTGAAGACAACGAATTCAATAATGACCTAAATATCGGTATAAAACTAAAATCCAACAATCAACTGAACACCCTTGATTTCTTTACTGGCTATCAATTTAATTATGCCCTTAGAAAAAGTGAATACCTGGCTGGCCTAAAATACAGGCGCTTCTATCCGGAATTAGGGCTTAAGTACATCAATCGTGCGCGGCTTGCCTATTCCCCCCAAACATCGGGCGGAATAACCACCCTAATACCGGTCAATTGGAGAGAGAATTTCGCTGAAATGGAGGTAAGGATCCCCGTTGTTGCCAATCGCCTGAACAAGACATATGCTATGGGTGTCAGCGCACTCAGCAGCTACACCTCCAGGTACGAGGTAAGCAACCGTCCTCCCCGCTTTGCCGATAAAATCAGATTTCCCTTACAATATCAATTTTACTTCAGCCATAACACACAACGCAGTTTAAGGGATCTGGCTCCCCGGTGGGGCCAAAATATTAACATCTCTTACCAGTCACTACCATTTGACAAAAATTTAAGCGGTGACGTTCTCCGCCTGCAAACCTCTTTCTTCACGCCTGGACTGGCAACAAATCACTCGATACAAGCCAGCTTTAACTATCAAAACACAAGTGGCATATACCAGTTCAACAACGACATTCCAAGAGTGAGTGGATATACCCATCTCAGGACCCAATTTGTTAGAAACACGCTTCTTTTCGATTACCGGCTCCCACTTTTTTATCCTGATGCCGAGATTGCTACCTTGGCTTATATCAAGCGCCTCCGGGGTGACATTTTTGCAGATTTTGAGAATGTAGGAAAAGGCAATCCGTTCAGACCAGCATCTTATGGTTTCGAATTAAATGCAGATATGAATATCTTACGATTCTACCTTCCAGATTTCGCTCTTAGCGGGAAAGTGATTCTTATTAACAGCCAAACTCGCCCCTCGACGATATTAGAGTTTGGGTTTAATTATAACTTGTAGAATTATTGCAATTGCAATTGATGCAGTAAAAAACGATATTAGAAGCATCTAACTTATCCTAATGAGTTTCAAGACCATCATCATAGTCATAATTTCAGTATTAGTTACCCTTGTTCTAATGAATAACACCGACGAAGTAGATTTCTGGTTGTTTGGCGACGCGCGTATTCCCAAATTAGCAATCCTGGGATCCATGTTCGGTTTAGGTCTTATTGTAGGTTTTATTCTTGGTAGGCCGAAGAAGAAAGTGGTTGAGGAAACATATGACGATAACCAAAATGATATCAAAATTATCCGGGACAATAATCACAACGATTTAAGTGATGAGGATCGGGAATACATCAGGTAATCAAGCCTCTTCAACAACTTATAAGCTATTATGATAAAATAAGATGCGAAATTAGTGTATAATAAAGTATACACTTTTTACCCGGAATACTAAAAATAATAGCCGTAAGCGTACAACTCTCTGTTTATAAACCCACAAATGGGTAATTTCCGTCCAAACGAACAGTTGGTTCATAAATTGTATACTTCTCATCATTGAAACTAACTAATTATGAAAAGGGCGTATACACGAGTTAAAAGGTCATCAAATTTTAAAATGAGATTATTCTGGGTCTTCTCATTTTTGATCCTATTATCAGTATTTATCAATTCATGCAACCCAGCAAGTTTATAAAAATTAGCGGCGCACATCAGGCTTTGAAACAGGAAAAATCCTGCATCTAAATTCAAAGCCTGCATAAGCGCGCACCACTCTTTCAAAGGGGATAAAGATAATTTAGTCCGAGAAGATCTTCTTTCTCACTCCCATTTTCCCGCATAAAGTCTTCAGAACGAAAATTATTGGGTAACACTCTCAACTAATTCTGTCCATTCTCGCACATATATTTTTTGCAGTAATTCTTTATTTCTGCAACATTTGTGTAAATTACCTCATCATTAACATTTAAATCCTGTTTTATATGAAAAAAATCTCTACTCTTTTTTTACCCATCCTGCTATTCATAGCCTTTGCAGCAAATGCTCAGGTTAGGGATATCAGCGGTAAAGTTACCGTAGCGGAAGACGGATCAACTCTTCCAGGGGTGAGCGTAAGGCTTAAGGGTACAACTGCCGGCGCAACTACAGATGCAAATGGTATGTATCGTATCCAGGTGCCCAATAGCGGCGCAGTATTAGTATTTTCCTTTATCGGTTTTACACCCAAGGAAGTTACTGTCGGCGGACAATCTGTAGTCAATGTTGCGCTTTCTGCGGATAGTAAAGCACTTGAAGAAGTTGTTGTTACTACCCAGCTTGGAATTGCAAGGCAATCAAAATCCTTGGGTTATGCTGCACAGGGAGTCAATTCAGAGGAATTGAACGTAAATCGCCAGTCTAACCTATTGAATGCACTTCAAGGTAAGGTTGCGGGAGCAACAATCTCAAGTGTAGGTGGCGGTCCGGGTCAAGGTGCTAACATTCGTATACGGGGTATCAACTCCATCGATGCATCAGCATCTAACGAACCTTTATACGTAATTGACGGAGTTCAAGTAGATAACTCAACGAACTTATCCGGAGCTGGCTCTGGTGCGAATGTTCGTTCTGTCGGTAACCGTATCTCGGATATCAACCCTGATGAAATTGAATCCATCAACATCCTTAAAGGAGGTGCAGCAACTGCACTTTACGGACTCCGCGGAGCAAACGGTGTTGTGGTAATCACTACCAAAAAAGGAACTGGTACAGGTATCCGTACAAACTTCACCAGTACTTACGGATTTGAAAATGTGAACAAGACTCCGGCGGTTCAAACAGAATACACTGCTGGTATCCTTGGTGTTTATACTCCGATAGGTTTAGGCCCGGCTTGGGGACCAACTATTGCAGAAGCGAAAGCAATCGACCCTACACACCCTGACAAATTGTTTGAAAATTACAAAAATGCTTTTGATACTGGCTCTCAGATCAGAAATACACTTTCGTTTACCGGTGGTTCAGAAAATGTGAAATTCTTTTCTTCATTGTCGCAATTCCATCATGACGGGATGCTTCCGTTCACAGATTACAAAAATCTGGGAGCACGTCTGAATACTGATATTACAATCAGCCCGAAATTGAAAGCAGGCGTAAATATGAGTTTTACTAACTCAGGAGGTTATCGTTTTGATGCCGACCGGTTCGGAGAGAGCTTAACATATTATTCTGGCCGCTGGGATGTACGTGACTACATCACCCCTGAAGGTATCCAAAGATATCGGGGAACGAACAACCCCATATTTGGTGCAGCAACAAACCGTATGAAGGATAATGTAAACCGTTATATTGCTGGCGCTAACTTTACCTACACCCCCGCTAGCTGGCTGAACTTTAATTACAGACTAGGGGTTGACACTTATACCGATAACCGCTTCAGAACCGCTCCTGGAAGGACAGGCTTACCTGGTGAACAAGTATACGACAATGGAGATGGTATCGTTGGAGAATACAATACTGGTTACCGCGCGATAAACTCAACTTTCCTCGCTAATGCAAGCACGAAACTTACTTCGGATATTACCGGAACTTTAAGACTAGGTTTTGAACTATATGACAGGAGCCAGAAAAACTCAGGTATTCTTGGTACAAACCTGAGTATTTATAATGATTTTAGACTGACAAACGCGAAGGTTCTTGATCCTTCGCAAAGCAGAACTGATTATCGTTCGAACGGCTTTTTTGGAGAAGCTAACTTTGATTACAAAGATTTCCTTTTCTTGTCACTTACGGGAAGACAGGACATCACTTCGACCCTTTCACCAGAAAACCGCTCATTCTTCTATCCATCAGCAAGTTTGAGTTATGTATTCTCGGATAATGTCAAGCTCCCTGAATTTATTGGACAAAGTAAACTAAGATTATCGTACGCCAGAATAGGTAAAGATGCTTCTCCTTACTCAACATCTACAGGTTTCGGAAACTATGGTAGTTTACCTACAGGTACTACCGGTTTAACTATAGCTTCGAATCTTGGCGATATCAATCTTAAACCAGAGTTTACTGACACATATGAGGCAGGGTTAGAAATGGCTTTCTTCAATAACCGTCTAAGTTTTGATGTTACGTATTATAACTCTTTGAGTAAGGATCAAATCACTCGTGCTCAGATCACGTCTGCCACTGGCTATGTGACAGCATCAATTAATGCGGGAAGTATAAGAAACAGGGGTATCGAATTAGTTTTGGGTGGAACTCCAATTCAGACTACAAACTTTAGTTGGGATGCCTCACTCAATTTCTCAGCGAACAGAAACAAGGTTATGAGCCTGAAAGAAGGTTTAACTGAGATCGTTTACGGTGCAGGTACTGGGGGTTACATCAACTCCCCAGTTACTTTTAAGCTGATACCTGGACAACCTTACGGTAACATCTACGGTTCTTACTACCTGAGATATTATGGAACTGATAAAGAAGATCCTGTTTATACAGATAAAAATCGTCCTTTACTTATTGGAGCAAATGGGTTCCCTATCTCTTCGTTGACAAAACAAAAACTGTTGGGAAACTCACAACCAGACTGGATTGGTGGTTTGACTAATAATTTTACTTACAAACGTCTTACGCTCTCCACCATCGTGGATGCTCGCTGGGGATTTGAGAAATTCAACAGGCTTGAAAACTTCAATTCTGCATTCGGAATTGCTGACTATACCAGAAACAGAAGAGAGTTCAAAGTTTTTGAGGGTCGTTTAGCCGATGGTACGCCAAATACTAAACAAGTTTGGTTAGGCCAGGCAACTGGTCCGGATGGGGTTAACTATGGTGAAGGTTATTACAGGTTATATCACAGGTCGTTGTCAGAACCGTTCGTACAAGATGCATCCTGGGTTCGCCTGCGCTCTGCAAGCTTACAATATAACTTACCGACAAGCTGGTTGCCGTCGAAAGCTATCCGTAATGCCTCTCTTTCTGTTACAGGAAACAATCTTTGGCTGCACACCGATTACTATGGTTTAGATCCGGAATCACTTTCAGCTGATAGCGGAAGCAACGTGGATGGTTCTGCGGGTATGACTTATCCTGCTGCGAGAACCTTCTTATTTACTTTAAATGTTGGATTTTAATCATAACGATAATGCAAAAAATATATAAATACACATTCATACTAGCAACTGCTGCAGCTTTAGTATTTCAAAGTTGCGGTAAGGAATATTTTGACGAATTGAGTGCTAATCCCAATCAGGTCAATGTTCCCACGCTACCAGCACTTCTGGCAACTGCCACGAGCAAAGCCGGCTTACGTACCTACGACGCAGGAAGCGTTATTAATCCATATGTACAATATACAGCCAACCCAACTGCTGGCGCTGCCAGTGATATTTATGAAACAATAGATTTCACAGGCACCTGGGATGGAATGTATTTCGCTATGGCCGATATCAACGAGATGAAAAAGCTTGCAATGGCTCAGGGATCAAGTGAGTACCTTGGAGTTGCAAACCTTTTAATCGCTTACCACCTGATCATAGTGAACAACTTCTGGGGGGCTGCACCCTTTTCTGAGGCATTCAACCCAAGTAATTTCACTCCCAAATATGATACAGATCAGGAAATCTATGCAACGACAGTCAAGCTTGTTGATGATGCAATCACAGAGTTGACGAAAACGACTGCTACGGTAAAATTAGCAGCAGGAAGTGATCTTATTCACCAGGGCGACAGAGCGAAATGGCTAAAGACTGCTTATGCTATCAAAGCCCGCCTTTTAATCAAGACCAGTAAGACACCAACCTTCAACGCAGCGGCGGTTTTAACGGCATTAGGGAATTCTTATACTTCAAACGCTGATGATGCTGGAATGGCAACATTTCAAACTCGGAATAACTGGGCAACAGTTTCAAGAAATAATGCCAGTCTTACGTTAGGGGGATGGTTGTCTGAACAATTCATCGATCATTTGAACGGAACGACTTATGGTTTATTTGACCCAAGACTCCCAAAAATTACGGAAGCAACTACAGTTCCTAATAATGCAACCTATCCTAAATGGATCGGAACTGTTAATGGTGCTGGAAACAGAAACAATCCGCCTCATAACAACACAGTGAAAGATGAAAACTACATTTCTTTCCTTTCGCCGTGGACAAATGATACGGCACCGATCCTGCTGGTTACCTACGCTGAGCTAAAATTCATTGAGGCTGAAGCTGCTTTCGCAACTGACAAGCCAAGAGCATACGCAGCTTACCTTGCCGGGATTAGAGCTAACATGGATAAACTACAGGTTGCCACTGCCGACCGTGATGCATACGTTGCAGACCCACGGGTTTCTGTTGGTGCAACGAACTTAACTTTGGCACTAATATTTAAAGAGAAATATGTAGCTACATACCTCAATCCGGAAGCATGGAATGATGCCAGAAGACACAATTATGGCTACAAAGATTTCGGGATGCCTTTAAATGCTGTATTACCTACATTCATCAGAAGATTGGATTACCCAATTGGTGAAAGAAGCAAAAATGGGACACAGGTTCCAGCGGCAACAGTTCGTACTACCAGACTTTGGTGGGATTTATAAACGTGCTATTATAAAATTACAAGCCTCCCGAACTCTCGGGGGGCTTTTTTATGTACCAGATACTTATATTCGATCTTTTAACATATTCTAAACCTGTTTCTAATGATAAAAAATGCATCGTTCCTGGTGTTACTGTGCTTCAATATTTTAAGTTCCAAAGTATTCGCACAGACATTTTCCGTTGAATCCGTCCTGGCCTACCCTTTCCCTACTGAGCTTATCAGCAGTCCTTCAGGATCTAAAATTGCCTGGGCTCTGAATGAGCAGGGACGACGGAATATTTATGTTGCCGAAGCGCCGGAATTCACTCCCAGAAAGATAACTGAGTATAATAAAGATGATGGGCAGGAGCTCACCAGCTTAAGCATCTCAGCGGATGGAAAATGGGTAATTTATGTCCGCGGCGGCGACCATAGTGGCAGTAACTCTTCAATGCCTGTAAATGCAGCATTCGACCCGGTTGCACCAAAAGTACAGATCATGAGCATTCCTTTTGAAGGAGGAAAGACAAACATACTTGCTGAAGCAGACGACCCAATTATCTCACCATCCAGCGATAAGGTGCTGTTCTCCCGAGGTAGTCAGGTGATGTCTGTTCCTATAAATGGTTCAGCAGGTGCTAAACCCTTATTCTATGCGCGAGGCACGACCGGCTCCCTCAGCTACTCTCCCGATGGATCTAAAATAGCATTTGTATCGTCCAGGGGCGATCACTCATTTATCGGTATTTATTCCGACGAACAAACACCTATCAACTGGATTTTGCCTGCGTTTTCACGGGACAACTCCCCGCGCTGGTCGCCAGACGGCAAAAGCATTGCGTTTGTCAGGATGCCAGGACAGGGTGGAAAAACAGACTCAATTTTCGCAAGGAGGCATCAGCCCTGGACCATTTGGACCGCCGATATTACAACCGGAAAAGGGAACCCGATCTGGAAAGCACCCGAAACTCTTGAAGGTTCAGTACCACAGACTCAAGGAGGAACAAACCTGCATTGGGCAGGGGGAAACAGAATTGTTTTTGTTTCTTACCAGGATGGCTGGCCTCACCTGTATTCTGTAGATGCTAAAGGAGGAAAAGAATTACTGTTAACCCCTGGAAATTTTATGGTTGAACAGATTCGCCTCAGCAATGATGGAAAATGGCTGGTATTTGCTGCAAACACTGGACGTGATCCATCAGATATTGATCGACGTCACATTGTTCGGGTTCCTGTTGATAAGCCAGCAATGGAGATCCTTACCCCCGGCGCCGGCATAGAGGCGTACCCGGTTATAACTGCTGATAATTCTACGATAGCTTTTTTAAGTTCTACTGCGCAGCGTCCTCTATTACCTGCTGTCATGAGTTTCAATAAAGGACCGGTCAAACTCATTGGCGAGAATCTGATACCATCAAGTTTCCCTACATCACAGCTTGTAACACCAAAACACGTTACTTTCAAAGCACCTGACGGGCAAACGGTTTACGGTCAGTTATTTGAGCCTAAAAATGCAGGGTCGGGTAAAAGGCCGGCTATAGTCTATGTTCATGGCGGACCACAACGCCAGATGGTTTTGGGCTGGCACTTCATGGATTACTATTCCATTGATTATGGTTTGAATCAATATTTAGCCAATCTCGGATTTACGGTTTTATCGGTTAACTACCGGCTGGGAATAGGCTACGGTTATAAATTTCAGAGGGCTGTCAATGCAGGTGCACAGGGAGCTTCAGAATATCAGGACATTAAAGCCGCAGGAGAGTGGCTGGCTAAACAACCAAATATCGATGCAACAAAGATCGGCATATATGGGGGATCTTACGGCGGGTATCTGGTGGCGCTCGCCCTCGGTCATGATTCCAAGCTTTTCGCTGCCGGAGTCGATATCCACGGAGTAAATAACCGTTTCGCCGGATCTGCACAAAGCACCCGCGAGCCCGCGCCTGATGCAGATCTCTATGAGAAAGCTGTTATTAAGTCTTCGCCGGTTACCTATTTGGATACCTGGACCTCACCTACCCTCATCATCCATGCAGATGACGACAGGAATGTGAACTTCAGCCAGAGTGTTGACCTTGCACGTCGATTTGAAGACAAGAAGTTTGATTTTGAGTACCTGGCTATCCCGGACGATACCCATCACTGGATGAAATACTCAAATGGAGTGAAAGTTAGCGAGGTGACAGCGGACTTTTTGAAGAGAAAACTTATGAAATAGTTGAGAATGGAGAGTGGAGAATTGACTGAGCAGCATATTCTCCACTCTCAATTCTCAACTTATCAGACCCCATAAAAAACCCTATTCCCCTCCTCCAGCTCCTCCAGTTTTACCGGAGCATTAAATATCCCATATACGGAAGATCCACTGCCGCTCATCGAAGCATATACCGCCCCTGCATCGTATAATGATTCTTTGATGGACAGTATTTCAGGGAAGTGTTTCATAATACCTGGCTCAAAATCGTTGGAGATGGAGTCCTTCCATTCAGAAATATTATTTTTGATCAGGTCCTTTAAGCTTTTAGTCGAAGGAGATGGGGATATATCTCTAAACGCCGCTGAAGTAGGGATGTGGATGTCTGGCATCACCAGAACGAGTTGATAACCGCTCAGGTCTAAACGGACGTTCTCAAATTTGTCGCCTTTTTCAATTGCGTACACTGGCTGATTCCGGATAAAGAAAGGACAGTCTGCTCCCAATTGTGACGCATAGTTCTCCATCTTTTCAATACTTAGCCCCAATGTAAATTTTTCGTTCATTAGCTTGATGAAAAACGAGGCATCGGCTGAGCCTCCTCCCAGGCCTGCACCAATTGGAATATTTTTATGTAAGTGAATCTTAACCGGCGGGAGTTTTATATCATGTGATAACAACTTATAGGCCTTTAGGCAAATATTATCTTCTGGCCGGCCCGGAACGGCTATCCCACTTGAATTAAACGACAGTTCCCGATCTTCCACCACCTCTAGCACGTCTTTTATCATAACTGGATAAAACACGGTTTCCAAATCGTGATAGCCATCGCTCCTCTTTCTGACGATATTCAGTCCAATATTGATTTTCGCATTAGGAAAAGCTATCATATTCTTCACATCCTGATTTAGTTTTGAACAAAAATAGGATGCCAAAAATACATTTATTTTATTTGCAAGAGGAAGAGCGCTTCGAGCTTGCAAGCGACATCTTTTTACCGCAGACGGGGCAAACTGTATGCAAAGATCGCAAAGCTTGAATATTGCCTGATAAGCATTAGCAAGCGTCCGACATGTTACTTTGCGCCCTTTGGGATTAAAACCCGGGTGGTACGCTTTAAAAAACCTGAGACGCCAGTATATGAAACAATATCTCGATTTAATGCAGCATGTACTGGACAACGGTACTCAAAAACACGATCGCACCGGCACCGGAACTATCAGTGTTTTCGGATATCAAATGCGCTTTAATCTTCAGGAAGGATTTCCACTGGTAACTACCAAAAAAGTTCACCTGAGATCGATCATTCATGAACTAATATGGTTTTTAAAGGGAGAAACTAACATAAAATATTTAAAGGATAATAGGGTTAGCATTTGGGACGAGTGGGCCGATGAGAATGGTGAGTTAGGTCCTGTTTATGGCTCCCAATGGCGTTCATGGCCTACACCGGATGGCGGACATATTGATCAGATCACCGGTATCATAAAACAGATAAAAACCAACCCCGATTCAAGAAGAATTATAGTATCGGCATGGAACGTGGCAGAAATAGAGAACATGGCTCTTCCGCCATGCCATAGTTTCTTCCAGTTTTATGTCGCTGATGGCAAACTTAGTTGCCAGCTTTACCAACGAAGCGCTGACATATTTCTCGGAGTACCGTTTAATATCGCATCTTATGCTTTGCTTACGATGATGGTAGCCCAGGTATGCGATCTGCAACCTGGCGATTTTGTTCATACGCTGGGTGATGCTCATCTGTATAATAATCACCTGGATCAAACGAGGCTGCAGTTAAGCCGCGAACCACGCCCGCTTCCGCAAATGAAATTGAACCGGGACGTAAAAGACATTTTCGGGTTTAAGTTCGAAGACTTTACCCTCGAAAATTACGATCCGCATCCACACATTAAAGGAGCTGTTGCCATATGACAATCAGTCTTATTGTTGCTACGGATGAGAATAACGGAATAGGGAAAAATAACCAACTGCCCTGGCACCTCCCGGCTGATCTGAAACATTTCAAAACACTTACAACAGGGCATCCCATTATAATGGGCAGAAAGACGTTCGAGTCTATCGGAAAAGCACTTCCTAACCGTACTAATATTGTAATTACCCGGCAGAATAATTATGCTGCTGAAGGTGCAATTGTTGTGTCTTCGCTGCAGGATGCTTATGACCTTTGTGATGATGAAATGGAGGCATTTGTTATTGGCGGTGCCCAGATCTTTGAACAAGCATTAACTCAGGCAGACATCTTATATCTGACGGTTATACACCATGCGTTTGACGCTGATACATTCTTCCCGCAAATCAACCAATCTCAGTGGCTTAAGGCCGAAAGCAGCACCCACGAGCCCGATGAAAAGAATATTTATTCTTATACATTTATCAAATATATTAGGGCCTGAATTAATACGGATATTTCTGCTTTAAAGAATTTTTAAAAACAAAAATTTAATTAGCTTTGCCGTCTTAACCAAAACAGGCTTAAATCAATATTAGTATACAATTAAAATAAAATGCAAGGTAAAGGACTAGTAAAATTCGCCGCAATAGCATTAACGCTTGCGTGTTTATATTCACTCTCATTTACGTGGATAGCGAATAAAGTTGAAAAGGATGCGCAAGAATTTGCTAAAGGAAATCCGGCAAAAGAAAAGGCGTATCTAGATTCTGTAGCTTCAGTACCTGTTTTCAGCAGCCTAAGTTATATCACCTACGAATACGCAAAACAGCGTGAGATTCCACTGGGTCTGGATTTAAAAGGTGGTATGAACGTGACTATGGAGATCGCTCTAAGTGACATGATCCGTAACCTCGCCAATAAAAATCCGGATGCAAACTTCAATGCAGCAATAAGAAATGCTGAGGCAGCGGTTGTAAAAGGCGACAATGATCTAATTGTTGCGTTCGCCAAGGAATATGAGAAACTCGTTCCTAACGGAAAACTTGCCCCCTTATTTGCTACAAAAGAAAATTCAGCAAATGTTAAGATCGATGCCAGCAATCAGGATGTTGTAAATTTCCTGAAGAAAGAAGCGGACGGCGCAATTGACCGGTCTTTTAACATTCTCCGTACTCGTATCGATAAGTTTGGTGTAACCTCCCCTAATATTCAAAAACAACAGGGAACGAACAGGATACTTATCGAACTTCCAGGAGTTAAAGACCAGGACCGAGTTCGTAATTTATTACAGGGATCAGCTAAACTTGAATTCTGGGAGACTTACGACAACAGTGAGATCTTTGCTCTTTTGCAGAATGTTAACAGCATTTTAGCTTCAACAAATAAGGCTGGAGACACTACAGCTAGCCCTGCAGCCGCTCAGGATACTGCAAAAAGCAAACTTGCCGCTCTTGGCAAAAAAGATACTACGGGTAAGGTCGACAGCGCTGCCGCTTTAAATAAAGTGCAGGCTGAGCAGGCTAAGCTTAATCCACTATTCTCCATCCTTAACCCTGCTACTTTCAAGGGAGAAAACGGACAGCCAAGCTTGCGTCCTGGACCAGTAGTTGGTTATGCGGCATTAAAAGATACAGCACGGGTGAATGCTTATTTGTCTTCACCTCAAGTAAAATCAGTCATCCCATCTAACATCAGGTTATTCTGGGGTGTTAAGCCAATTACACCAGAAAGCAAGGTATTCGAATTATACGCATTAAAAACAAGCAATCTTGCTGGTGGTCCGGCATTGGAAGGTGATGTCATCTCTGATGCACGTTCTGATTATGATCAGCGCGGAAACGCTGAAGTTGTGATGGTCATGAATACTGAAGGTGCCCGCGCCTGGAGAACATTGACAGCTAATGCATCTGCCGATCCAAATAATAAGAAAAGTGTTGCCATAGTACTTGATAACCTTGTTTATTCGGCTCCAACGGTACAGGGTGAAATTCCAAATGGTGTATCATCGATCAGCGGTAACTTCAAAATTGAAGATACTCAGGATCTTGCCAACGTTCTTAAAGCCGGAAGGTTACCAGCACCCGCAAAAATTGTAAGTGAGTATGTTGTAGGTCCTTCTCTTGGAGCCGATTCTATCTCTGCCGGATTGATCTCAACCATCGCAGGTATCGTGGTGATCCTGTTATTTATGGCCATGTACTACAGTACAGCTGGTTTAGTGGCAAATATTGCTCTCCTTGTTAACTTATTCTTCCTGATGGGTGTACTTGCATCACTGGGCGCTGTGTTAACACTTCCAGGTATTGCAGGTATCGTACTTTCCCTGGGTATGTCGGTTGATGCTAACGTGCTTATATATGAACGGATCCGTGAGGAGCTTTCGGAGGGCAAGTCTATACGACTTGCAATTGCTGAAGGATTCACTAAGGCGATGCCATCGATTCTCGATTCGAACATTACAACCTTCTTAACGGGTGTGATCCTTTACATCTTCGGCCAGGGTCCCATTGTCGGCTTCGCAACGACATTGATGATCGGTATTATCACATCTCTGTTCGCAGCTATCTTCATTTCGCGATTGGTATTCGAATGGATGCTTGATAGAAAGAAACCTATCAGCTTCTCGATAAAAGCAACTCAAAACCTGTTTAAGGATTCTAAATTTGACTTTATCTCAGGACGTAGAAAGTTCTATATTCTATCTTCAGCTATTATCCTGGCCGGAATTATCTCCGCCTTTACACAAGGATTCAGCCTCGGTGTTGATTTCTCTGGTGGACGTTCTTACTTTGTAGCGTTTGATAAACCAGTAGATATAGAGGATGCACGTGAGATTTTAACAAATACATTTGAAACACCTGTAGAGGTCAAGACTTTTGGTTCTTCCAACCAGGTTAAAATCACTACAGCTTACATGATCAACGACAATTCGCTTGCCGCTGATGATAACGTTAAAGTAAAGCTTGCAGAAGGTCTGAAAAAGATAAGTCCGGTTTATGAGATTAAAGATTCTCAGAAGGTTGGTCCGACTATGGCAGACGACATCAAAACCTCAGCAATTTATGCCGTTGGTTTCTCTATCCTGGTGATCTTCCTGTATATCATCATCCGCTTTAAGCGAATGGCATTTGGTTTTGCAGCGATTCTGGCACTTGTACACGACGTGCTTGTTTTGCTCGCGATATTTACCATATTCAACGGATGGCTTCCATTCTCGCTGGATATCGACCAGGCTTTTGTCGCTGCAATATTAACGGTCATGGGTTATTCTATTAACGATACGGTTGTTGTATTTGACCGTGTCCGTGAGTACATCGGACAACACCATTCGAAAGAAGAAAACCTGCCTACTGTTATTAACAATGCTCTTAACAGCACGCTGAGCCGTACCGTTATTACCGGTTTATGTACAATGGCTGTATTGATTATCATCTTCATCTTTGGTGGTGAAATCCTTAGAGGTTTCTCTTTCGCCATGCTGATTGGTGTGATCTTCGGAACCTACTCTTCCCTGTTCGTGGCTACGCCTTTCGTGGTGGAGTTCATCAAGGAAAAAGGCGATGAAGTAAAGAAAAGCTAAATCCTAAATTGATTTTATAAGATGAGAGTCCCGCAATAGCGGGACTTTTTTTGTTTAATTCATTTTATATTCAGATATTTGTTGTCATACTAACAATATGTATGGCAACAGAACTATTTAGTACTTATTCTTACCTGCTCGATCGTACGGCACGAAAGGTAAAGCAATATGCCCAGCGGAGATTCAATGCGGAGAATTATGACATTACCGTTGACCAGTGGATAATTATCAAACGACTAAATCAGAATAACGACCTAAACCAGACCCAACTTGCTGAGATTACCGGCAAGGACACTCCTACTCTTACGCGGATCATCGACATACTTTGCAAAAAGGGCCTCACCGAACGGCGGATCCACGCGACCGATCGCCGATGTTTTACGGTCCATTTGACTGAACTGGGAACACAAACAGTGGCGGAATGGACCCCAAAAATGGCAGAAATTAGAATGAAAGCCTGGGAGAACCTGACGGAAGAAGACTACATAAATCTTAAGCGGATCCTTGACACCATTTACAATAACCTGGACGACTAAGCGCCCAGTCCTGAAACCTGATACCTAAAACCTAACACCTAATACCTAATACCTATTACCTACTACCTGATACCTATTACCTAACACCAAAAAAATGATAACAACAGATATATGCATAATTGGAGCCGGCCCGGTCGGCCTGTTCTCTGTCTTCGAAGCTGGCCTATTAAAAATGAGATGCCACCTGATCGACACATTACCACAGGTAGGTGGACAACTCTCGGAGATATACCCGCACAAACCTATTTACGATATTCCCGGATACCCCGACATTAAAGCACAGGAACTCGTTGATCGCCTGATGGAACAAATTGCCCCTTTCGATCCAGGTTTTACCCTTGGAGAGCGTGTAGAAACCCTTGTAAAGCAGGATGATGGATCTTACCTGGTTGGCACGAATGATGGGACAATCGTTCACGCGCAGGTAATCGTAATAGCTGGTGGCCTGGGCTGCTTTGAACCACGTAAGCCAGAAATTGACGGATTACTTGATTTCGAAGGCAAAGGCGTGGAATATATGGTGAAAAACCCGGAACATTTCCGAAATAAGAAGGTGATCCTGGCGGGTGGTGGTGATTCTGCGTTGGACTGGACCATCTTCCTTTCAGATATCGCAGAACATGTAACGCTGATTCACCGGGGCGACACATTCCGCGGAGCACCGGATTCGGCTGAGAAAGTCCACGAACTGGCAAGCAGCGGGAAAATCGACCTTGTTCTGCAATCTAATCTCTTAAGCGTATCCGGCAACGGCCATCTAAAAGAAGTAAGCTACGTTGGTCGGGATAAGGTTAATATCACACAGAAAACGGATTACCTGATCCCTCTCTTCGGGTTAAGCCCTAAACTGGGTCCAATTGGCGGCTGGGGGTTGAATATCGACAAATCGGCTATTGAAGTTAACACGTTCGACTACTCCACAAATGTGGACCGTATTTACGCTATTGGAGACATTAACACCTATCCCGGTAAACTGAAACTTATCCTTTGCGGATTTCACGAAGCAGCTTTAATGGTTCAAAGCGCCTTCAAACATGTTTACCCTGACCAAAAACTTAGCTTTAAATACACAACTGTTTACGGTGTAAATGCATTTTAAAAATGATTAATATTATTGTCGAAGACCGGGATGGAGAGCAGCAGCCGGTTGAAATACCAGAAGATATAAGCTTGAGCCTGATGGAGGTATTAAAAGCCTCGGAATATAATGTTTTGGCAACCTGTGGCGGCATGGCACTATGTGCCACCTGCCACGTACAGGTGCTCGAGGGATTGGATCTGTTGCCCGCTCCTGCGGATGCAGAAATGGACATGCTCGACACCTTGCCGGATGCGGGCTTTGACAGCAGACTTGCCTGCCAGATCAGAATCGATGAACGCCTTAACGGGATGATATTCCGCATCCGTGGTGATGAGCAATAAGAGATGAGCTCAGAACTCCTTTTAATGTTACTTTTTTTTATCCGAACTTGTGTAGACCTAAAGCCTAAAGCCTATACCCAATGCCCAATGCCCAAAGCAAATTCACCCTTTAATTGTTAACCTTTACATACCCAAATAAATAACATGGACCATCAGACGAATAATTCAACGAAGTTTCCTAAAATAGTTATTGTAGGTGGTGGTTTTGGCGGGATAGAGCTTACAAAACGGTTAAAAAACAAAGAGGTCGAAGTTCTTATGCTCGACCGGCATAATTATCACACGTTCCAGCCATTGCTGTACCAGGTAGCAACCGGCGGACTTGAAGCCGATTCGATCGCATTCCCGCTGAGGAAAATATTTAAAAACCAGAAAAACTTCACATTCAGAGTAACCGATGTTGAAAGTGTCGATCCGTCAAGGAATACAGTTCACACGTCAATTGGGGAAATCAGCTATGACTTTCTGGTCATGGCGACTGGCTCCGACACCAATTTCTTCGGCCAAAAGGAAATAGAGCATTTTTCAATGGCGATGAAAACCATTCCGGAAGCGCTAAATCTGCGGAGCATGATCTTGCAGAACCTTGAAGAAGCTCTCGTTGTCACTGACCCGGTTGCCAAAAGCTCATTGTTGAATTTTGTAGTAGTCGGTGGAGGCCCAACTGGCGTAGAGCTTTCCGGATCACTCGCAGAGCTTAAAAAGCACATACTACCGAAAGATTACCCCGAACTGAGTATTGAAGATATTAATGTCTATCTGATCGAAGGATCGGATGAGTTGCTAGGTGTGATGTCTGATCAGGCTTCTGCCAAGTCAAAGCAATTTCTGGAAGAAATGGGTGTGAGAGTGTTTACAAATCTTCGGGTGGAAGCCTACGATGGAAATGTAATCAAGCTGTCCGACGGTCAAGCGATCAATACAAAGAACGTATTATGGTCTGCAGGCGTAAAAGGTGCAGTCTTGGATGGCCTTCCTACAGAGTCAATAGCCCGGGGAAACAGGGTTATTGTAGATGAATTTAACCGGGTGTCCGGCCAGGCCAACATCTTCGCTATTGGTGATGTAGCAGCACAAATTACTCCGGAAACACCAAATGGCTTACCTGGAGTGGCTCCTGTCGCCATACAGCAGGGGACACAGCTGGCAAAGAATATTATCAGGTTCATAAACAACGAGCAGCCCGAGGCCTTTAAATATTTTGACAAAGGTTCGATGGCAACCGTTGGACGCAATAAAGCAGTTGTTGATATCGGCAAGATCCGCTTTCAGGGCGTTTTCGCCTGGTTCGTATGGATGTTTGTACACCTGATGTCATTGGTTGGATTTCGGAATAAGGTCGTTACTTTTGTAAATTGGGTATGGAGCTATTTTAGTTACGATCGCGGAACTCGTTTGATCATCAGAAGGTTTAGCCGCCAATCAATGACCGAAGACCCGCTTGCAAAATAAAGCTACCTTATTCGCCCATTACCTAACACCTAATCCCTAAAACCTAATACCTAATACCTAACACCTAATACCTAATACCCAAATGCCAAAACTCATCGAATGCCCCCGCGATGCCATGCAAGGCCTTCACGATTATATACCAGCCGAACTGAAAGCTGAGTATATAAACTTGTTGTTAAAAGTGGGCTTTGACACGATAGATTTCGGCAGCTTTGTGTCTCCTAAGGCTGTTCCCCAGCTCAGGGATACTAGCGAAGTATTGGACATGCTTGATCTCAATTCTTCAGCGTCAAAATTACTGGCCATTGTCGCGAATGTCAGAGGTGCTGAAGAAGCTGCACGCCATGAACAGATAAGTTATCTCGGGTTTCCCTTCTCCATATCAGAAACATTTCAGCAGCGTAACACAAACTCAAGTATTGAACAGTCGCTCGCCACAGTTACAGAGCTTCTTAATTTATGTGATCGAACAAATAAGAAAGCGGTGATCTATCTATCAATGGCTTTCGGGAATCCTTATGGCGACGAGTGGAATAATGAAATAGCGGAGCATTGGACGCACGAGCTGGTGAAAGCCGGCGCCCAGATCATTTCCCTTGCTGACACAACCGGAGTTTCAAGCCCTGAAAAAATCAACTACCTCTTCCCTCATTTGCAACAGCAGTTTCCGGGTATTGAACTTGGAGTCCATTTACATAGTACACCCGAACTCTCCCTGGAGAAACTGGAGGCCGCGTGGAATAGCGGCTGCAGAAGGTTCGATTCAGCCCTGAGAGGTTACGGAGGATGTCCCATGGCCACAGATTCCCTAACCGGAAATATTGCCACTGAGGGGCTTATTTCATTCCTGGAACGACAAAAAGAGCCGCTAAACCTGAATATGGAAAAATGGCAGGAGGCATTGCGCTTTTCTCCGAGGATTTTTAATTGATCAGGAATTGATAATTATGGTCGATTCACATTTGACATAAACGGATAATCTGCGTTCTCCACACGCGCATCTTTCATAATTTCACTGATCCTTTTTACGATATCAGGATGTGCCGCAGCTATATTTTTAACTTCGGCAATATCATTATCGAGATCATAAAGCTCTACTGATGAGTCGAAGTTGGTCCGGGCATTTAGCTTGACACCTTTCCACCTTCCCATTCTAACAGCCTGTCTGCCGCCGTTCTCATGGAATTCCCAATACAGATATTCATGACCTGGCTGTTTTCCTTTTCCCTTAATCTCCGGCAATATCGATAGCCCATCAAGATTTCGGGGAGTGGGCTTACCAGTCATCTCAGAAAATGTGGGCATAAAATCCCAGAACGCGCCAATATAGCCGGAAATCCGTGCTTTTTTTATTACAGCCGGCCATGAAACTATCATAGGAACACGTATCCCGCCTTCGTACAGATCGCGCTTTACACCCCGGAAACCGGCGGCGCTATTAAAAAACTGGGGATCATTACCCCCCTCAACATGCGGTCCGTTATCACTTGTGAAAACTATGACAGTATTTTTCTCGATCCTTAGCTTCTTAAGCTTTGCTACGACTTCTCCAACATAATTGTCCAAACGTGTAACCATTGCGGCATATGCAGCGTGTGGATAAGGCTGTCCTTTGTAAAGAGATGGTTCAGTTTTAACGGTCTCAACAGTTTTTGGCACCTCATTGAATATTTTACGATAGTGGGAAAACAAACTGTCATTTTCAGGTAGTTCAAGACCTGCGTGCGGCAAAGTATACGATAGAAATGCAAAGAAAGGGCGGTTTTTATGCGTTTCGAGAAACTCGAGAGCCTTCCTTTGAATCAAATCGGGCGCGTATATCTCGGAAACTGTCAGCGTATTAGGCAGTGCGACCCGAATGTGGTTATCCCAAAGGTGATCCGGGAAGTAATCATGCGCCAGACGCTGGCAATTATAACCGTAAAATTGTGTGAAGCCTTGCTTGTTCGGGTCCCCCTCGGTTCCAATAAAACCCAGTCCCCATTTTCCGAAATTTCCCGTTGCATAACCAGCATCCTTAAACAATTCTGCAATGGTATATGCTGATGCTTGCAATGGGAACTGTCCTTCTGGTAGAACTTCCTTATTTCCACGAATTGGCGTGTGACCAGTATGCTGCCCGGTCATTAATGAAGAACGTGATGGAGCACAAACAGAGCTTCCTGCATAGAATTGCGTAAATCTGATTCCCTGTTTGGCCAGTGCATCAATATGAGGTGTCTTTATTAGTTTTTGTCCGTAAGCCCCAATATCACCATACCCCAGGTCATCTGCGATTATAAATATTACGTTCGGCTTATCCTTCGCATATCCCCTCGAACTACCTGATATCAGGATGATAGAAAATATCAAAAAGGTTCTGATGCATCTCGTCATAGCAGTAATGACAATTCAAACTAACTTTTTTTCACCATTTTAAAATGTTGAATTCCCGCTTCTTCAAATTGTGGACCTTCCTTAACAAAGCCAAATTTCTCATATAATCCAATCGCGGTCAATTGCGCATTTAAATAGATATATCCTGCTTCCTCAGGCAGATTATCTAAAACTGTTTGTACCAAAGCCCTTCCCATACCCTTCCCGCGAAACTCCTGCAAAACAGCAAAACGCTCCAGCTTATATCCTTTGTCAGTTTTACGCCACCGTGCGGCACCTGCGGGAACGTCGCCGACTGTACCCAGGAAATGCGTGGATTCATCTTCAAATTCCCATTCCAGTTCCGGCGGACAATTTTGCTCATCGACAAATACCTTTCTTCTTATTGCAAAGACTTGTTCAAGGTCTTCCGGATCCGTAACTCGCTTTACTTCTACTTTATTTTGCATTTCGCTTTATTACAGGTTTTTTAGATTTGCCTGTTGCATCAGACAACATGTCTTCCTTCTTGCCCGTCAGGCCAACTTTTTTTACCGGGCTGCTTTTTTTAGCTTTCTTAATCTGATCTACTTTTTCCGCCGCGTCAATTGAATGAGATGTATGAATATCATCCTCTTTCTCGGCAAGATCCGACAACTTCTCATAAAATTTATGAAGCTTGTCTAGTTCTTCCTCCGTCATATCTTCCAGGTCAACCATACGGTTACTGGCGCGTTCATCAGCGGCAATAAGCTCGTTTAACTTCAGCTGTATGGCCTTACTGTCCTTGTTCTGAGCTTTTTGGATCAGAAATACCATCAGGAAGGTAATTATAGTGGTACCCGTATTAATTACAAGCTGCCAGGTCTCAGAAAAATTAAAGAATGGCCCGGAGGCTGCCCAGGCCAGTATTACAAGGAAAGCTCCAGAAAAAGCATACGAACTCCCCGCCCATGAGGTCACTTTATTCGAAAAACGTTCAAAGAAACTTAGCTGTTTTTTGTTGCTCATATAGGGGTGGTTTTACACTGGTACGCTGTTGCTTTGGGTTTTGGGCTATGATCTCATAAATCTAAAGATTCTCTTTATTACACTGGAGCCGGATTCTCCTGCTTCTTTCTTCCTACCTCCTACTTCTTACATTCTACCTCATTCCTCTTAACCAACAAATCCAACCTTCTGGTTGGATTTGTTGGTTAGAATTTAAAGCTTATCATTTACGTTGATACAATTCAGGTCATCAAAAGCCTGGGTAAGACGTTTAACAAAACTTTCCTCTCCTTTCCTGAGCCAAACACGTGGGTCATAGTGTTTTTTATTCGGAGAATCTTCGCCGTCAGGGTTTCCAATCTGAGTTTGAAGATAGCCTTCCTTAGATTTATAATAATCCTTGATGCCTTCCCAGAATGCCCACTGCATATCGGTATCAATATTCATTTTAATTGCTCCATAAGATATTGCCTCACGAATTTCCTCTTTCGAAGATCCAGATCCGCCATGGAATACGAAGTTCACTGGCTTTTCTGCTTCCTTATTAAACTCCTTACGGACAAAATCCTGTGAATTCTTCAGAATGACAGGCTGTAGCTTTACGTTTCCTGGCTTGTAAACGCCATGGACGTTTCCAAACGCTGCAGCAACAGTGAATTTATCACTGACAGTACTTAATTCTTTATAAGCATACGCTACTTCTGAAGGCTGGGTATAAAGCTTAGAACTATCCACATCACTGTTATCCACTCCATCTTCCTCGCCGCCTGTTACTCCCAACTCTATTTCGAGAGTCATACCCATTGCTTTCATACGGGCAAGGTATTTCTTACTGATTTCGATGTTCTCTTCGATTGATTCTTCTGAAAGATCAAGCATGTGAGATGAAAACAAGGGCTTGCCATATTGTGCGAAGAACTTCTCGCCATGGTCAAGCAGTCCGTCTATCCATGGCAGCAATTTCTTTGCGGCATGATCTGTATGAAGTATAACGGCAACCCCATAGTGTTCAGCAAGCAAATGCACGTGGTGTGCAGCTGAAACTGCACCCAGAATAAATCCCTGCATGTTGTCGTTATTCAGCGATTTTCCAGCGTAAAACTGGGCTCCGCCGTTTGATAATTGTATAATGACCGGAGAATTGACAGCCTTCGCTGTTTCCATTACGGCATTTATTGAATTTGTACCAATAACGTTCACTGCTGGCAGAGCAAACTGATGTTTTTTGGCAGCTTCAAATAATTCCTGCACTGCATCACCATGTAGTACTCCTTTTAATTGCTTTAAGTCCATTCGTTTAGATTAATGTTTAGTGCCCCGAAATTAGGAAAATTCAAATCAGGATCAAGCAAATCATCATAGAATTCCATTGTTTATCCTAACATTTCAGGCATTGAGTTTGTGTGACCTTGCTTTCTTAAAATTTTTGTTTCTTTGTACGTTATACAGATATCCAAAATGGCCTGGTTTAAGAGAGAAAAAAAGGGGATAATTACTTCTACCGAAGAAAAAAAAGAAACACCTGATGGCATGTGGAACAAATGTCCATCGTGTAAGAAGCCCCTGCATTACGCAGAGCAGGTTGAAAACAAATACGTTTGTCATTACTGCGGTTACCACCTTAGAATAGGTTCAAAAGAGTATTTCGAGATCCTTTTCGATAATAATAAGTTCACCGAGCTTTTCGCGAATATCCGCTCAGGCGATCCTCTGAATTTCACTGACACTAAAAAATATACGGAGCGACTCGAAGAGAGTTATGCAAAAACAGGTTTAAACGATGCTATCCGTGCGGCTACCGGTACTTTAGGTGAACAAGAGCTTGTAATTGCCTGTATGGATTTCAATTTCATCGGTGGCTCAATGGGTTCGGTTGTTGGTGAAAAGATCGCCAGGTCGATTGATTACAGTATAGAACACAAGATCCCTTTCCTGATGATCTCGAAGTCAGGTGGTGCCCGAATGATGGAAGCAGCATTCTCACTTATGCAAATGGCTAAAACCTCAGCCAAACTTGCCCTTTTGAGCAAAGCCAAAATACCATACATTTCATTGCTTACCGATCCTACTACCGGCGGTGTTACAGCATCGTATGCTATGCTTGGTGACATCAATATTTCGGAACCTGGTGCCCTGATTGGCTTCGCCGGACCTCGTGTGATCAAGGAGACAATCAAAAAGGACCTTCCAAAAGGCTTCCAGACTTCCGAATTTGTACTCGAACACGGATTTCTTGATTTTATAGTCGACAGAAGGCAGATGAAAGCCAAATTGACGTCGTTTTTAAAAATGGTAAAATAGAGGGAAATGGAGAATGGGAAATAGAACAATAAAGTATTAACTCAATTCTCCACTGTCCATTCTCAATTCTCTAAGCCGAAAGTTCCTCGTAAGCTGCGGTTAGACTCCGTTCAATGCCCTGACCTTTATAATCTTCTGCGCCCGGGATAGAAGTAGCTTTTAATATCTCTTCCTTTGATTTACCGGCTTTTTTCTCATTTCCAACAAAGAGCAAAAGCTTCTCAAGATAGTTTTGCATTGCTCTCAGATCTTCCTTCTTACCGGTAACTTTTTCCGGATCCAAGGAGTGCCCAAATATAAATAGGGTATCGGAGTCAAATTTATTCACAGCCTTATCAAGTACCTGGATCCAGCTTTTAATGTTAGCACCCGCCGCCCTGTCAATGAAGGGAAAGCGTCTGTTAAACATCAGATCGCCCATATGAGCAATATTTGCATCTTCGAAATGAATGATCGCATCCCCGTTTGTATGGCCAGCACCAAAATATTGAGCATGTATGCCCTGCGATCCGACCTTGGTCTTCCACTGATCGTTAAACACGGTATCGGCGAATAATTGCTTGTCTTCCGATTTTTGGGCCGCAGCGGTAGCCCTTTGATTGATCAGGCAGTTTGCATGGCCTATCACGTGCTCAGCAAGACCCTTGAATGCAATATTACCTCCGGTATGATCACCATGATGGTGAGTGTTAATTAAATATTTAAAAGGCTTTTGCGATTTCTTTTTCAATTCCTCTATTAGATGGGCGGCTGTGTTGGCGAATTGAGTATCTACTACTACCACACCTTCGTTGTTTACCATCCATCCAATAGTTCCACCCTGTTCAGTGAAAATCCCGACATCTTTCCTAAGCAGCGTCATTTTGTACGGCGCCTGCATAATAAGATTTGCGAATCCTTTGTTTTGCAAAAGGGCAAGCATACCGATCGACATGCCGGCGCTTTGAATGAATGTTCTGCGTTTCATAAATATATTTTAACTAAAGTAGTGAATATCGGATAAATTAAAAATCCCGCTTGCGCGGGATATGATCTATACTTTTTGTTCTTATTCTGATTTACACCGTTCCGGGCTCATGGTCCGGCCCCAGGGAGTCGTGAGTCCTGCCATGCTTGCGATCGGCAAAATTTGCTTTATCCAGATCAACAGAGGTGCTGTTCTGATCATCCTCCGCAGGATTAATTTTGCTCTGCTTATGTGTAGGGTTCTGACTTACATTCGACGGGTCAGTATTTCTTTTTGTCTGATTTTTATTTACTGGTTCCATAGCCATAGGTTTTGATACATATGGATAATGAACAAGCGGGGCGTTTTGTTTCAGGAAATGTCAATTTCTTAACCGAAGGCGAAGGGTGCTGACTGCGGTAAGCAGGAGGGCCGGAAGCTATCAGGATCTCACATAGTTATCAAGCAACAGGCACCTTACAAATCTCCTTCACCTTTCCAACAACAAAGTCCACCTCTTCTTTTGTATTGTACTTACTAAATGAAAAACGAACTGCGGGGCGGTCTGGGTTTGCCTGTATGCCATTAAGAACATGGGAACCGATATTGGTCCCCGAACTGCATGCACTTCCCCCTGAAGCAGAAATACCGGCAATATCAAGACTGAAAAGCAGCATCTCGGCCATATCCATTGCAGGGAATGAAACATTCAGCACAGTGTACAGGCTCTTCTCCGGCTCAGTCTCTCCATTGAAGGCAATTCCTGGGATATTCTCCTGGAGCTGCTCAATCATGTACGATTTCAAACCCTGTATGTATTGTTGATGCTGATCCATTTCCGCGTAAGCGATCTCAAGTGCCTTTGCTAAGCCCACAATGCCATACACGTTTTCGGTCCCGCCCCTCATATTCCGCTCCTGCGAGCCACCGAAGATCATCGGATTAATTTTAATTTTATGATTGATATACAGGAAACCAACACCTTTCGGTCCGTGAAGTTTATGCGCCGCGCACACCAGGAAGTGCACTTTGAGCTTGCTCAGATCGTGGACATAGTGTCCCATAGTCTGCACGGTGTCACAGTGGAAAATCGCATTATATTGCTCGCAAATTTCACCGACCGCCGCGATATCTGTAATAGTTCCTAACTCATTATTGGCATGCATCAGTGAAACGAAACTCCGGTCCGCTGATTTCAGCAATTCCTCCAAATGGGCGAGATCTACATTGCCCTTTTTGTCGATGTTTACATAGCTCAGCTTAATTACCCCACTCTTTTCAAGTGATTGCAGCGTGTGCACAACTGCATGATGCTCTATCGCAGAAGTAATTGCGTGCTTAATCCCATGGTCAATAATTCCGCTACGAATGGCCATATTATCAGCTTCGGTACCACCCGACGTAAAGAAAAATTCAGCAGGCGAAGCATGAAGTAGTCCCGAAACGGTTTTTCGGGCCTTTTCTATGATAGTACGCACTTCCCTCCCATGTGCATGAATAGATGATGGATTGCCGTACTGGGTCTCCATCACTTCATACATCGCCTTCAAAACATCCTTATCTACCGGGGTTGTGGCAGCATTATCAAAGTATACACGCATTGGTATGAATTAACTAAGTCTAAGTATCTCCTGGATATCAGAAATTATCTTCTGAGCAAGGTTGTTGGCTACGGTTTCCGAATCACCTTCAGAATAGATCCGAATGATTGGTTCTGTATTTGACCGTCTGAGATGAACCCATTGCTTGTCAAATTCAATCTTTAATCCATCTATTGTGCTGTATGGCTGATTATTATAGCGCTTCTCCACTTCTTTCAGCAAGGCATCGATATCCATTTCCGGAGTGAGCGCAATCTTATTCTTCGAGATAAAATAAGCTGGATAACCAGAACGCAAAACAGATACGGTTTTGCCGCTTTTAGCAAGATGGGTTAGAAACAAGGCAATTCCAACCAAAGCGTCTCTGCCATAATGCGATTCCGGGTAAATTACCCCGCCATTACCTTCGCCGCCGATAATGGCATTGGTTTCCTTCATCTTATTAACCACGTTCACCTCACCTACTGCAGCAGCATGATAAACACCCTTATTGTGCTCCGTAACATCGCGTAAGGCACGTGTGGATGATAAGTTAGACACCGTATTCCCTGGTGTGTTTTGAAGCACATAGTCAGCTACAGCAACAAGGGTATATTCTTCACCGAACATCGTTCCATCCTCAGATACAAAGCATAAGCGATCCACATCCGGGTCAACCGCAATACCCAGATCGGCATTTTTGGCAACAACCTCTTTTGAGAGAGCTACCAGGTTTTCAGGAAGTGGCTCCGGGTTGTGCGGGAATTGACCATCCGGTTCGCAGTAAAGTTCATAAATTGTTTCCACACCCAGGGCGCGAAGCAGGGCTGGAACAAAAATCCCGCCTGATGAATTAACACAATCTATGGCTATCTTAAAATTTGCCTTTTTGATTAGCTCAGCATCGACCAGTGGTAATGCCAAAACTTTATCAATATGCCTTTGCAGGTAACCGTCATCGTAAGTAACCTTGCCCAGCGCATTCACTTCAGCGTATTCAATTCCTGGCTCTTCAGCCATAGTAAGAACCAGCTGACCGTCTGCGTCGGTAATAAATTCACCTTTGTCGTTCAGGAGCTTTAACGCATTCCATTGTTTAGGGTTATGGCTTGCTGTTAAAATGATGCCCCCGCCGGCATTTTCATCCGGAACAGCAACTTCAACAGTAGGGGTGGTTGAAAGGCCGATATCAACCACATCAATGCCGATACTCTGCAAGGTACCCACCACCAGGTTCCTCACCATTTCACCCGAGATACGGGCATCCCGGCCGATAACGATCTTGTTCTTGCCGGTTTTTTGAACAACCCAACGTCCGTAAGCTGCCGTAAACTTGATTATATCGGGCGGAGTTAAGCCATCGCCGGCTATGCCTCCTATTGTACCCCTTATTCCTGATATTGATTTGATTAAAGTCATGAAGGGCAAAAATAACAATTCCATTCTATACCCATACTGTAAAACACTAAATGTCTATCTTTGAATCTAAATCCAGAAATCGTATATGCCTAAAAAGTGGTTTCAAAACTGGTTCAACTCTCCCTATTATCATATCTTATATCACCAGAGAAATGATGAGGAAGCTGAATTTTTTATTGACAACCTCTGCGCGTATTTAAAGCCAGGAACAGATTCCCGACTTTTAGACATCGCATGCGGCCGCGGCAGGCACGCTGTTTACCTCAATAAAAAGGGTTATGACGTAACCGGTATCGACCTCTCCTTTTCCAGTATCCGTTTTGCACAACAGTTTGAAAATGAGAAGCTGCATTTCTACGTGCATGACATGCGATACCTTTTCTACATCAATTATTTCGATATCGCGTTTAACCTTTTTACCAGTTTCGGATATTTCGAAACTGAAAAAGATCATGTAAATGCCTTAAAAACATTCCGGAAATCCCTTAAGAAGGATGGCATCCTGGTACTGGATTACTTCAATACCGAGAAGATACTGCGTAACCTCACCCAGCAGGAAGTAAAGCATGTTGATGGAATCGACTTCTATATCAGCAAAAAAGTTGCTGCAGGTAAAATAATCAAGAGTATATCATTTGAACATAAGAATAAAGATTTCTCCTTTAAAGAAGAAGTAAAAGCGTTTACCTTTGCCGACTTTCAAACGATGTTTGAGAAAAGCGGGTTCAAGATCCTTAATCATTTTGGAGACCATTCACTGAATGCTTTTGATGAAACCCGATCCGATCGCCTAATTTTTATATGCAGCAAAGCCGATGCTTGAACAAATTAATCAGCTGGATCAGAATATCTTCTTCTTCATCAACAACGGCCTTTCAAATCCTTTCTTTGACTGGCTAATGCCTTATTTGCGCAACAGGTATTTCTGGACTCCGCTGTACCTGTTCATGGCCGTATTCTTTGTCAGGAATTATAGCAAACAAGGCTGGCTCATCCTGTTGTTTATGGGCCTGACATTTGGATTCACCGACTATTTCTCTTCTTCTATCCTCAAACCATCATTCGAACGACTCCGGCCATGCAATGACCCGTCGATCAAGGCTGAAGTTAACAACCTGATCCCTTGCGGCACAGGGTTCAGTCTCCCATCGTCCCACGCCGCGAACCATTTTGCACTGGCTTTCTTCCTGATCACTATTTTCTATAGTCGCTGGAAAGCTATTCTCCCGCTTGCTGTCCTCTGGGCTTTTTCGATATCCTTTGCACAGGTTTATGTGGGGGTGCATTATCCATTCGACGTAACAGCGGGCGGTATAATCGGCGGAATGATCGGCTATGTCTTCGCAATACTATTACTTAATACAAAAGGCTTTAAAGAATGGAAATCTGGGAACTAATTCTATTGTTTAGCAGCGCTTTCCTGGGCGGGCTAAGTGTGTTCTTTTTCAAAAGCGAGAATACAAACAGGCTAAAACTGGTTTTATCATTCAGCGGAGCTTACCTTTTTGCTATAACTGTCTTGCACCTGATGCCGGACGTGTATAGCAGTGGTGAGGCTCAAATCGGGCTTTTCATCCTGGGCGGCTTCCTGCTGCAAATACTGATGGAGCAGTTCTCCGAAGGTATTGAGCATGGGCACATCCATAAACACAATCATGAACATTATGTATTCCCTTTGGGGATAATGCTTAGTCTCTGCCTGCACGCCTTTCTGGAAGGGATGCCACTTGCGCAGGGGCAGCATACCGAACTCGTTTACGGAATTGCCCTTCATCATATTCCCGCAGCCTTTGCCCTTGGCAGTGTCCTGCTGCATGCCCATCAGCCGAAAGGAAAAACGATAGCCATGCTGGTACTATTTGCCCTCATGAGCCCGCTCGGCTACCTATTAAGTGTCAGAATTGGCGAAGGAACTTTTGGTAATATCGATATGTATTTTGGAAGCATTATGGGTGTTGTCATCGGAATCTTCCTGCACATCTCAACAACGATACTTTTTGAATCAAGCGTCGATCATAAGTTCAATCTGAAGAAGTTTGTTGCGGTTTTACTGGGTGTTGGGATTGCTTTAGTAGGGTATTTTATGCACTAAGTTGTACGTTTTACGTTATACGTTATACGTCTTGGCGGATATTGCACAGCGTTTAGAAAACGTATGACGTATCACTTACAAACGTATTACGTACAACTTTAAAGAGCGTTTAGAAAACGTACAACGTAAAACGTACGACGTATAACTCCCCTTACCCTCGCATTCTATCCAACAACCCACTCAACACTCCCGCCTCTTCATCACTAATATTCCCGCCTAATATATCCTTCGACGAAAGCTCGCTATCCAGCTTCTTTAAAATGTCCAGTCCGGTCTGACTGATACGGATGTCGACAGCGCGCCGGTCCTTGTCATTGACGCAGCGCTGTACCAGGTCTTTTTGTACCAGACGCTCGACAATTCGGGAAGCATCGGACATTTTATCGAGCATACGTTCCTTAAGCAGGTTTATGGTTGCCGGCTTTGGACTTTGCCCGCGCAGGATCCTCAGAATATTGTACTGCTGCAAAGTGATCTTATGTTTATTGAGCTTCCGCTTCAGCAAATTCGTGATCCATCCATAGGTATAGATCAGGTTCACAATCGCCTTCTGATGATTGTCTTCAAACTTATTGCTGAATATTTCTTTTTCTATTTCCATATGTTAATGGTCACTTTTCAGGTGACTTAGCTTCCTTTTCCTGACCGTATTTCCACGGACAGTGCCTGCATTTATTCTTACAGCAATATCCTCTTTTCAAATGATATTTTTCAGTAAAAACAAGATTTCCGTGCTCATCAAGATAATAATCTACATTCTCAATCAACATGCGTTCAACAATTTAACGGGTATTTGGTTTATGAAATGCTCACGAAGATATTTGCCATTGCCGTGCAGGGTCCATACCTCCTTTGGTTTAACCTGACCCATCATATAAAGAATATCGTTCCAGTCAACATGGTCCGATATTAAAAGCTCCAGGCCATTATTTACCTGCAAGCGCTTCCATCCCGATGCAAAAGCCCTGACCACATTCTTCGCACGGATATAACTGTCAAATGTTAGTGGCGGCACAATATAAACGAGATTTTGCCCCGCTTGCTTCATCGACTTACGAGTGTAGAGCTCATATTTACCGGGATGATAACCGAATGACTCATATATCTTATTGAGCGGAAGAATAGAATGGTGCACCAGCACTGAACGCTGCGGACAATGTTCCGTTATGAGACTGATCAGTCTTTGGGCTTTGCCAAGGGAATATGATCCCAGAAGAACGTTGTGATTAAAGTCGTTTAACTTCCGGATTTCTTCGCCGGCATCAGGATGCTGAACGGCGGGATCCGCAAAGGTAGTTTCGGTGATCAGTACATCTGCGGGGACAAACTCCATTTTTTCGCAGGTTGGGTCATCCTGAAGCTTATAATCTCCGGTATACAGGTACCTCACATTTTCGTACTCCATCAACACCTGGGCGGAACCAATAATATGACCGGCCGGAATGAAAGTGATCTTCACCCCTCCCAGCACAAATGGCGTATTAAAGGAATAATTAATAAAATCATTGCCCGCGTTCTTCTGATAACGATGGCGCATAATAGCCTCGGTAGGCGCCGTGCAATAAACGGTATCGTTACCCTTAACAGCGTGATCCCCGTGGGCATGAGAGATAACAGCATGTGTGACTGGTTTTACCGGATCAAGGTAGAACTTACCGGTCCTGCAATATAAGCCGTTCTCATTCAACACCAGGAAATCGTCAATGATCATCAGATAGACTTAAAAAATGCTGATGAAGTTCCAGTACCTGCGGAATCAAAAGCAGATCTTCATCATTTATAATAATATGATCGGCCAGCTTCTCTTTCTTTTCATCAGAGAACTGCCTGTTCATTCTCAATCGTACTTCTTCTGCTGTTATATTATCCCGTGCAATAATGCGGGCAATTCTTAATGCTTCGGGGGATTTCACCAGGATGGAGCGATCACACATTTTATAGGACTCGCTTTCAAACAGCAGCGCAGCTTCCTTTAAAACATAGGGCACATTACTCTGCAGGGCCACCCACGTATCAAATGTCCTGAACACGGCCGGATGGACAAGCGCGTTTAGCCTCGCAAGCTGCTCGGCATCGTTGAAAACGATCGAAGAAATATGCTTCCGGTTCAGCTCGCCGGTCTCGAAATACGACTCCTGGCCGAAACCTTTAATGATAT
This sequence comes from Daejeonella lutea, assembly GCF_900168015.1. GTDB lineage: Bacteria > Bacteroidota > Bacteroidia > Sphingobacteriales > Sphingobacteriaceae > Daejeonella > Daejeonella lutea. The sequence goes on from NZ_FUYR01000001.1 coordinate 1,223,316, forward strand.
CCTGGCGGAGCAAGGCATCCGAATGCATCACCGACTTTGCTGCATTATCCGCATAAAAAACAGGAATGCCCAATACCTCAAAAATCCGGCATATGGTGGTCTTGCCGCTTCCTATTCCACCAGTTATACCTATCTTCAACATTACTTCTGAATAATAAAATCTACCGCCTGGGGCTCTATACTGATCAGCCTGCAAAAATCTGGAAATTTGGCAATCTTCAAGGGCAGCTGATTGTAGGATTTCTGCGTCCAGTTATCCAGGTCGACAACCACTTCAAAATAATCACGGTCTATTTTAGAATAATTGCTCAGCGCCGTCATGAACCTGATTTTCGCCTTTTCAGGAAGTAATTTAACATCCTGGTAATTCCGGTTATTCTGCACTTTGATCGTGACCTCAACCATCTTCTCTGTAAATTCCTCAACCGGGATCTTCACATCTGCATATGAAGGATATATGTTAATATTCGCCATCGAAGGATGCTTAAATGCCAGCTTTGAGCTGATGCTTCGGGAAATATTCTTGGCTGTCAGCGTATCAGTTTTCCACACGGTGATTTTGGAAAGGTCTTCCTTAGGACCAGTAACCGTAACATATGAAGGATTTATTTTGACATCATCTGATATTCCGTATTGCTTTACAAACTTGATATCGCTAACCAGTTCCACCGGAACCTTCTTAATCGCTCGCGACGAGAAATCAAAATAAAGGGTATCCGGCTGCACATAGACAATCTTTTGCGTGGAGCTGAACTGCCGGTTTATATACCCTAACTGGTCAGATAAATTGATAAAAGTTTGCTTATTGAGGTCCTTGAGGTCAATATCAACCGACCGGGGATTAATACGCATTTTCGAGAACAACAATTGCCATCCGGTCCCCTCTATCTGTAGTTTTACAGTATCCGACTGCAGGGAATGAAAAGCCTTGTTCTGCGGAAAATTGACAAATCGAACCACTGTACGCGCCTGATACACGTAGCTGTTGGATAATGCAAAAAACAGCCATGCCCCCAGGGCAACCGCCAGGCAAATAAAGAATAATGAAATTCGCCGCCGCTCGCTTTGGCTGAATTTAATAAAGGGCATACCAGATTTATATCCTCAAATTTAGTCAAATAAAAACGCCGCCTCAAAATGAAGCGGCGCCATTCAATATTTATGAGCCTGACTATTTAACAGAAGGCGTATTTAATGCCCGAGATGCTTCCAAAGAAATTGACGACTTCTCAAAGCGAATTTTCGTTCCGCCGTCTACATCAATCAAAAAAGTAGTGTCGTTCATATCTACGATCTTGCCATGAATTCCGGAAGTCGTGATAACCTTATCCCCTTTTTTTAATTCTTCAACATATTTTTTATGATCTTTTGCCTTTTTCATTTGTGGTCTTATCATAAAGAAATAAAATACCACAATGATGAGGATCATTGGTAAAAATTGCCCGACTTGTTGCATAGTATAATTGTCTAAATAAAAATATAATTACTTGGCTGTGGTGGCATTAACCACGTTCCCTAAAATATTAAGCTGGGTAATTTCAGGTACAGTGTTAGCAGTTATCGTGATCACCTTATTTTGCATGCCTAATTTACCTGAACTATCAAATACTACGCGGATTACACCTTCTGCACCCGGAGCAACCGGCTCCTTCGGATAATCCGGAACGGTACATCCGCAAGTCGCTGTTGCGCTGGTAATGATCAGCGGGCTTTTGCCTGTATTACTGAATTTAAAGTCATAAGACACTTTTTCACCATCAGTGATCTGGCCAAAATCGTACGACTCCTTTACGAATTTAAAAACCGGAGCATCTGCAGGGGCAGTTTCTGTTGTTGCTGCTGTGGTTACGGCTGGTGTTTCTGTTGTTGCTGCGGTTTGCTTTTCCTGATTGCTGCATGATGCCAATACGGCCACGCAAGCCAGGGATAAAATGATCTTCTTCATGTTTAATTTATTCTATAAGTCCTCTGCCAACCTTTCGAACTTTTCCTTTTGCTTTGAGATCGGCTAAAATTTTATCTAAAATACCGTTTATAAACGAATTACTTTTCGGGGTACTAAATTCTTTTGCTATTTCAATGTATTCGTTCATCGTTACCTTTACCGGAACGGACGAAAAGTGAACCAGTTCAACAATGGCCATACGCATCAGGAGGATATCCATCACCGCAATCCGCTCAGCTTCCCAGTTTTTTGTCTTTTGTGAAATCAGCTCCTGATATTCATTCTCAAAGGCTATTACCTTATGGAACAGGTCGACAATGAAGGGCCGGTCTTCATCCCAGTTCGGACAGGTTTGAGCCAGTTCGTTCTGTGAAGGATCCTCACTTGAAAAATTCTTGAATGTTTTAGCAACCAGCGCCTGCAGCACGTCCTTATCTACCGGCCAGTTGATGAATTTTTCTTCAAAGACCTGCTCAATTCCCGGCGACTTAAGGATCAGCTTCTTAAAGATGTATTTGATTACATCCTTGTCGGATTTAATGGTATGCTCCGGCAGCGCCATAAAATCTTTGTATTCAGCGCTGGTTTTCAGGCTGGAAAATATCGACTTTGCGATTTCCGGATCGAAATCCCAGGATATCTTATACTTCTTAACAGCCGCGATATATTCCTGATTCTGCTGTAGCGAGGCAATGAAAAGATTGTTCTTTAGCATATCGCTTGCATTCAGATCATCCTCAGATGGTAAATGCTTGTTCGCTCGCTCCTCCACATCAATAACACTGTAATCAGCTACTTCAATCAGCAAAGAAAGCAACCATACGTACATTTCATATACCTTATCCACACTTTGAAGCAAAGCCTTTTCAAAAGGCTTCACATCTTTCACTTCCGACTGCTGGTAGGAATATAATACCTGTAACGCTTTCACCCGCAGGTGCCTTCTATTTAACATGTATAAGAACGATTTATTAATTTGGCCTGATTACCAGGCAGCTTTTATTTTTCTAATATCCTCAATCCGCTTTTCAGCGATCTTATTCGCCGCTTCGTTGGTGGGGATATTATCTTCTTTTGATTTCTTTAGTACTCTTCGCGTCGCCTCGTAAATATTCTCAGCCATCTGGAGCGTCTTCTTTTTATTGAACCCAGCTATTTCCGAATAACAATTGATCAAACCGCCGGCATTGATCAGGTAATCCGGAGCATATAAAATACCTTTTTCAAGCAGCATCCTACCATGAACCTCCTCATCCGCCAGCTGATTATTTGCCGATCCTGCGATAATGGAACATTTCAGCCTGTTAATAGTTTCAGTATTTACCGTTGCACCAAGTGCACATGGTGAATAAATATCGATATCCAGATCAAAGAGTTTGTTTGTCGATATCGCCTCAGCGCCATATTTCTGCGCTACCTGCCCCAGTCGCTCCTCGTTAATATCGCTGATGTAAACCTTAGCATTCTCATTCCTCAGCAAACCAACCAGGATCTCTCCCACATGCCCGATACCCTGCACGGCAACCGATTTCCCTGCCAGGCTATCATTACCGAAAAACTCCTTTACCGAAGCCTTAATTCCCATAAATACCCCGCGGGCAGTTACCGGTGAAGGATCTCCGCTGCCTCCTATGGATTCAGGAATACCCGTAACATATTTCGTTTCCATCCGGATGTATTCCATGTCTTTCGGACTGGTACCTACATCCTCAGCCGTTATAAATGAGCCGTTGAGGTTTTCAATAAAACGTCCAAACCTGCGCATCAAAGCCTCACTTTTCTGAAGCCTGCTGTCGCCGATAATAACTGCTTTACCCCCGCCAAGGTTTAAGCCGGTAATGGCTGCCTTGTAAGTCATGCTCCGCGATAGACGCAAAACATCGTTCAATGCCTCTGTTTCAGTTTTATAAGCGAACATCCTCGTCCCACCCAATGCAGGCCCAAGTGTTGTATCATGTATGGCAATAATCGCTTTCAGTCCCGTGCCCGGATCACTGCAATAAACGATTTTCTGATGCCCTGATTGTTCAAGCTTACTAAAGACGGATTGTTCATCAAACTGAGATAACGCCATACGGATTGCTTGCTTTATGGGACAAAAGTAGTAAAAATTCCATATTAAGGTGGGACAAGAGAATTTAGGTGGCCACATGTGCATCATTTTTTTTCATTCGACCGCCTTCGGAGTCGGGAGGACGGTTATATGTGATGGCTATAAACATACGACCACCTTCGGGTCTTGCGGGTTTTTAAATGTTCGGTCAGGCGGGAAGCAATGGCTAACGTATAGGTTCCTCCCTTCGGCAGGCCGACAAGCAAGCAATGAAGAATATATAGGTTCCTCCCTTCGGTCGGAATGACGAACCCCGTGTTTAAAAGAGAGATTTCTCCTCGCAGCACGTATCCCCTAAATTTATTGAGACGGGTCGCTCGTCGAAATACGGCTCCAACGTTAATTTTAGGGCATTTCGACGAGCCAGCACACATCAATTTTATCTTTAAAAGTCACAGCGAGGAGAAATCTCTTATTTCTAAACCAGACATCGTCATTCCGACCGAAGGGAGGAACCTCTTCTAATGCGGAGCGAAGCAACCACAATCTCACAAATTCTCTCTAATTTTGCTTAACAATCACAATGAAGGATCTCGCCTACCTTAATAAGTTTTTCTACAAGTATCGCTGGAGGTTTATTCCTGGGATCCTTTTCGTGATAATTTCCAATATTTTCGGCGTACTTCCTGCGCAGGTAATTCAAATTTCGTTCGACCTCGTCAGCGAAAATATTACCGTTTACAGGCTGTTCAGCGGTTTCGACCGCCAGGATGTGATCAACGAAATTTTTGGTTACACCCTCATGCTCTTTGGCGCCATTGTGTTGATGCTTGCCTTGCTGCGCGGGATATTCCTTTTCTTTATGCGGCAGACCATCATACTGATGTCCCGGCATATTGAATACGATCTCAAGAACGAGATCTATAACCACTACCAAAAGCTTTCCATGGCCTTCTACCGACGGAATAATACCGGCGATTTGATGAACCGTGTCACAGAAGATGTCAGCCGGGTGCGCATGTACCTCGGCCCGGCAATCATGTATACCATTAATACTGTGGTACTTTTTATCATGATTGTGGCCTTCATGTTTAGCGTCAACGCCAAACTGGCGCTGTACTCCCTTCTTCCTTTACCTCTCCTTGCTATCACTATTTACTTTGTGAACACGATGATCAACAACCGCAGCGAGAAGATCCAGGAGCAGCTGTCAGCACTATCCAACTTTGTACAGGAAACCTTTTCTGGAATACGGGTAATTAAGGCCTATGTCCGCGAAGACGATGTCCGCGAAAAGTTTGATGTGGAAAGCGAAAATTACAAATCCCAGTCGATGGCTCTCGTACAAGTACAGGCATTATTTTTTCCCTTGATATTACTGCTCGTCGGACTAAGCACCATCATCACAGTTTATATTGGCGGCATCGAAGTCATGAACGGTACCATCAGTTCGGGTAACATCGCCGAGTTTATTGTTTACGTCAACCAATTGACTTTTCCTGTGATGTCGCTGGGCTGGGTAACTTCACTCATCCAAAGGGCTGCAGCATCCCAGAAGCGGATCAATGAATTCCTGCATACCAAACCAGAAATTACCTCGCCGCGCTCTCAAGCGGCAGCGATCAGCGGACATATTGAATTTAAAAATGTCAGTTTTACCTATCCCGATACTGGAATACAGGCCATCAAGAACATATCCTTTGAAGTCAAACCCGGGGAATTTGTCGCAATCATTGGACGCACAGGCTCGGGGAAGTCAACCATCGCCAACCTGCTCATGCGCATGTACGATACCGATAGCGGCGAGATTCTTATCGACGGCAAACCGCTGCGGGAACTTGACCTGAACAGTTTCCGCCAACAGATCGGCTTTGTTCCGCAGGAAGTATTCCTTTTCTCCGACAGTATTAAGAATAATATTGCCTTCGGCATCTCCGCCCCGGATCAGGAAACAATAGAAGCCGCTGCGAAAAATGCCGCTGTGTACCAGAATATCGTGGAGTTCGAAAAAGGATTTGAAACCCTGATCGGTGAAAGGGGAATTACTTTGTCTGGCGGACAGAAACAACGCCTGTCTATTGCCAGGGCCATTATCAAAGAACCTCAGATCCTTGTTTTTGATGATTGTCTTTCAGCTGTAGATACCCGCACCGAAGAGCAGATCCTTAATAACCTCGGGCGCGTAATGAAAAATAAGACCAGTATACTCATCGCCCACCGCGTTTCTACCATTAAGAACGCCGACAAGATCCTAGTCATCGAAGGTGGTGAGATCATGGAACAAGGCAGTCACCGGTCGCTGATGTCAAAAAAAGGCATCTACTTCGAGCTCTACGAAAAGCAGCTGCTGGAGGAACAGGTGGTTTAGGGTTTAGGCATTAGGTGCGTGCGTACCTAACGCCTAAGGCCTGATACCTCAAACCCTAATACCTAAAGCCTAATCCCTAATCCTCCCCCTATCAAAAAAAAATCAATTTGTTACTTTGCGAATATCTATTATATTTACCCCAACATAAAAAATAAACAATGGGAGATTTCGACAACAAAGAAAGAGAAGAGGTTTTTTCAAAAAAGGTAAGAGCGGGGAAGCGCACCTATTTTTTCGATGTTAAAGCTACACGCTCAAACGACTATTATGTTACTGTAACAGAAAGTAAAAAACGTTTAGAAGACGGAGTATTTATTAAACACAAGATCTTCCTTTACAAAGAAGACTTCGAAAAATTCGCTGAGGGCTTGAAAGAAACCATTGATTATATCAAAGCAAATCAGGAAGTTGTTGAAAAACGTTACGAATATTCAGATCATCACCCTGAAACCGCGAAAATAGAAGACGACTTCTCCTTCGAGGTATAAGACATTTAACAAACTATATACTGAGCTGTCCACTAACATGGATGGCTTTTTTATTGCCCAAAACTCAGGCGTATTTAAAAAGATCGGAATTGATTTCTATCTTTGCGGGAAATTAGGCGTTAGGTCTTAGGCAATAGGTCCAACCTAAGCGCTTAAACCTAATACTCAATAAGCATAAGGCATTAGGTGCTAGGTAATAGGCTATAAGTGGACCTAACGCCTAAAGCCTAAAGCCCAACAAGTAATCAACTTTCAGTCACTTTCAACTTTCAACTCTCAACTCAAATATGGCATTACAGTGCGGAATAGTTGGCCTCCCAAACGTAGGCAAATCAACATTGTTTAATTGTTTATCAAATGCGAAAGCGCAGGCGGCGAATTTCCCGTTCTGTACCATCGAACCAAATATAGGTGTAATCACTGTCCCTGATCCGCGTTTAACCAAGCTGGCTGAACTCGTTCAACCGCAAAAGGTTCAACCGAATACAATCGAGATCGTTGATATAGCTGGACTGGTAAAAGGTGCGAGCAAGGGTGAAGGACTAGGGAACCAGTTCCTTGGAAATATCCGTGCAACCAGCGCAATCATTCATGTTTTGCGTTGTTTTGATGATGATAACGTGATACATGTGGATGGCTCTGTTGATCCGATCCGCGATAAGGAAATCATTGATACCGAGCTGCAGCTGAAAGACCTTGATGCCATCATTAAAAGGATTCAGAAGGTTGAGAAGATGGCTAAGACCGGCAGCGATAAAGATGCAAAGAAGACCTTCGAGGTATGTACCATTGTAAAGGCTCACCTGGAGTCTGGCAAATCGGTACGCACCGCTCCTATCAGTCCTGAAGACCGCGAATTTATCGCAGACCTCTGGCTCCTCACTGAAAAACCGGTGCTGTATGTTTGTAATGTAGACGAAAAGTCTGTTGTTTCCGGCAATAGCTATGTAGACAAAGTGCGCGAAGCGGTGAAAGAAGAAAATGCTGAAGTGCTTGTCATCTCAGCACAGATCGAGGCTGAAATTGCTTCTCTTGATAGCTATGAAGAACGTCAGATGTTCCTCGAGGACCTTGGCTTAACCGAATCGGGTGTTACCAAGCTCATCCGTGCTGCTTACAAGCTATTAAACCTTGCAACTTACTTCACAGCAGGTGTTCAGGAGGTGCGGGCATGGACAATCACTCAGGGATTTACTGCACCACAGGCAGCCGGAGTGATCCACTCCGACTTTGAAAAAGGCTTCATCCGCGCTGAAGTAATTAAGTACGATGATTTTGTGAACCTCGGATCGGAAGCAGCCTGTAAGGAAGCTGGTAAACTAGGCGTGGAAGGCAAAACCTACATCGTGCAGGACGGAGATATTATGCATTTCAGGTTTAATGTCTAGGTAAAGCATTTCTTTCGCCTTTCCTTCTTTTTTCCTAAGTTTGCACACCAAATAACCGCACCCTTAGTTCAACGGATAGAATTTTGGTTTCCGGTACCAAAGATAGGGGTTCGAATCCCTTAGGGTGCACAAAAGAAAAGCCCTCCTGAAAAATCGGGAGGGCTTTTTTTGGAGGTCAGAAGTCGGAGGTCGGAAGTATGAGGTCTGAGGTCTGACTGGATTTCCGACAAGGTTTAAACGCAGAGGGCGCAAAGGTTAACGCGGAGAACGCTGATTAAAATGCACAGCGAATTAAAACCACAGAGGACGAGTTTTTCGCAGAGAACGCAAAGTGCGACCCGTGATAACATTGATTCCCCGATATGCCTCTTCGATCTTTGCGCGTACTCTGCGCTAAAGTTATCACAGCGTTTAGTCTCCGACTTCAGACCTCCGACTTCAGTCTCAATTCCCTACATCATCAATAAACGCCGTCCACTGAATAGAGGTATTAGCCTGCTCAAGAATGATCGCATCAACCGTGACATTAATTGCGTCAACCACGTTATTGCCAGTGCTGACAGGAGTACCGCCGAAGTTGTTCAGGTTCCATGCATAGCGGTGCCATGCTCCGTCGTTGATGACGGCGATGGCCGGAGACTGTAAAGTGCCGTCACTATCGTCTATCCATACCCGAACAGTTGCTCCCGGACGTGCAGTACTGGTTTTAAGCCAGAAATAAACGATGCCATTTTTTGCTGTGGCGATATTGTTTGCCGGAGTTCCGTCGCCGGAAAGCAAACGTACCTTCCAGGGGGTGGTGATTGAAGTATTGTCGTTAAGAGTTGCTTTAAGGGTGCCTGTGCCGCCATGCGCAGAACCGGTAGCCTGCGCAAGTGTCGAGGTAGTCGCCAGTCCTACTGTAGTGCCGCTATAGGTAGGGGCACGTGTAAAACGACCCACACCACTTTCAAAGCCATCAAATATCCCGACCGGGTTATTCCCGATACCTAGCGCAGTTTTGGCAGCCTGCAACAGATTGGTACCGCCATTCGAATCCTGGAACAATTCCCAAATCATTACCCCATTACCTACGCTTTTCGCCAGGTTTGATTTGTTGGTAATGGTTGTCGTTCCATTGTATCCATAAGGAAAGCCATTATACGTGAAGTAATCTCCGCTGGTACTCGCACCCGCAGCTACCAGGTCTTTGTAGGTAGCCGATGCTGAAGTCGCATTGCTTCTTCCGTAAGCCGGAAATCCCAATATTACTTTCTCTTTAGGCATCGCCCGCGTAGTAGCCCAGTAGTTTAAACTGGCAACCGCCATATTATACGAGGCATGCTGGTTAGGCTCTGCCGGATCCCAGCCGAGGCCATCATAGCTCATGATATTAAAGAAATCGGCATACCCGAATACCTCTGTGCGGATCGCATCACGCACAGCACCCGCATAAACACCCGCAGTAAGGGCTGCGCTCAGGTATTTACCCTGTGCATGAAGTGCTGTCGATAACTCCTGCATGAGAGCCGAATAAGTCAGGTCGGTTCCGTCGGTGGTCCGCGGAAATTCCCAGTCCATATCCAGCCCGTCGAGGTTATTCGTTGTCACAAAGTTCACCAGGTTTGTCACCAGTGTGCTCCGCGTACCAGCATTTGCACAGGCAAGTTTCAGGTTGGCGGCTCCTGCGACAGAGATCCCCACTTTCACACCGTTCGCACGGGCTGTAGCAATTACACTGTTAAAATAGGCCGGGTTAGGCAGGGCCTGGAGCGTGCCATCGGCATTCGGACTAAGAAAAGCATAATACAGGTGAGTGATGAGCTGGTATTTACTTGCTGCCACGCCTGCCGGATCGCGGTAGGAAGGAAAGTAAGCAACAATCTTCATGTTGTTATCGCCAAGCGCGGAAATCTTGGTTTCTGTGCTTTGGCTTTTGGATCCGGCCTCAAGGATCGGTTCAGCCGGGGTAAAGTCTTTCTGACAGGACGAGATGATGAGCAGACACAGTATGCCATAGGTAATGTTTTTTAGTTTCATGTTTGAGTAGGTGGTTTAGTTTAATTCGTTTAACATTCTTGCAAATTCATGCAGAGAAGCGCGTTAATTTCGTGGTTCCTTGGGTTCAACTCATAGGCCGGGGTTTAAGGTTTAACTGGAAATAACTGATAGATAAATAAATATACAATGAACGCAGGGGAAATTCCTATAGGTGCGGGAATAAAAAAACAGCAGGTTGTTGCAGGGAGCTTTCATTTCCTTGGAGTATCTGATCAATTTCAATAATTCCCGCTAAATCCATAATTTTGATTTTTGCTCAATACGATTTCACCTTTTGACAACTCTGATTAAAGAACAGGAGGCCATGCTGGCCATTATTAAAAACCTGCCCGGAAATTACCTGATCTTATTACCCAATACACCGCATTACACCATAGCTGAAGTAAGTGCAGCTTATAATGTCGCAACGTATAGCAGAAGAGAAGATTTGATCGGAGTGAGTGTATTCGAAGCCTTTCCTGACGATCCAAACGATCCTGCTGCTGATGGGGTATTGAATTTATCCAATTCGTTCGCGGAAGTTCTCGAGACCAAAAGAAATCATGAGATGCCGGTTCAACGTTACCCAGTTCCCGCTGCAGGGCGTGATAGTTTTATCGAAAAGTTCTGGGTTCCTGTGAACACACCCGTTATCGTAAATGATCAGGTTCTGTACATTATACATTCGGTAACCGATGTTACCCAAAGTAAACAGCTAAAATCCCGGGAGGAATACTTTAAGGCTTTGGCTGATGAATCTCCTTTTATGATCTGGCGGAGTGCGGGACCTTCCTGCATTTACGTAAACAGGGCTTGGATTGAAACTACAGGAATTAGTTTCGAGAATAGCCTCGGCTCAGGATACTTTAATGCTTTTCACCCTGAAGATGCCGCCTTGCAGAAATCCTTATTAAAGCAGGCCGTAAATAATAATGAATCGTATGAAAGCACTTTCAGGATTCTGGATCACAAAGGCGATATAAGATGGGTATTTATGCGGGCATCGCCTAGCCAGGTACACGGTGCTACCGTTGAGTATATCGGCAGCATGATTGATGTAACCACTCAGGAACTTGCTGCCCAACGCATTCGTGAAAGTGAAAAACAATTCAGACAGCTGGCCGATTCTATCATTCAGATGATCTGGGTAACGGACGCCGAAGGGATGCACGAATACTATAACCAGCGATGGTACGATTTCACTGGCACTACTCACGAAGAAACTGAGGGTGAGGGATGGAATCATGTATTTCATCCTGATGATCGGGAAAGAGCATGGAAGGTATGGCGACATTCCCTGCAAACAGGAACACCCTACGAGATCGAATATCGCCTGCGGAAGTATACTGGTGAGTATATATGGGTACTTGGCAGGGCTGCACCTTATTTTGACAATGACGGTAACATCATTAAATGGTTTGGCACATGCACTGACATAAATGAGCAGAAGATCTTACAACAACAAAAAGATGAGTTTATCAATATTGCCAGCCATGAATTGAAGACCCCTTTAACGGGATTGAGTGCTAATATTCAATTCATGGAAAAGATGCTTCATAAACGTCAGGACCCAGATCCGCTTTTTGTCAAACTTGTGGGTGCGTCATACACCAATGTGCGCAAATTAAATAAACTCGTAGATGAACTGCTCAACGCGAACAGCATCGGAACAGGTGAACTCGCAGTTAAAAAGGATTGGTTTGAACTGATCGGTCTGATCAGTGAGGCAATAGCCTATCTCAATACCGGGGAAATCGCAATCAGGCAGACCGGTTTAAAGGCTATAGATGTCCATGCCGACGCAGGTAAGATTGAACAAGTTGTGGTGAACTATGTAAATAACGCCCTCAAATATGCCAGTGAGTCTGAATTCATTGAGATCAATGTCAGCGAGTCAGACAAAGATGTAAAAGTAAGTGTAATAGATCGCGGTAAAGGTATAGCCGAAGAAAAACTGAAATATTTGTTTGACCGATATTACCAGGTGGAAAGCAAGTCAGAACGCTACTCGGGAATGGGTTTAGGCCTTTATATCTGTGCGAGTATCATTAATAATCATGGAGGCAAGATTGGTGTCGAAAGCACATTAAGCAAAGGCAGTACGTTCTGGTTCACCATCCCAAAAGACGAACGGTAGCTAATTTTTTGAGGTAATATATTTCGCAGTGATCAGTAAAAGTAATGTTCGGTCGGCTTTTGCTTCATCATAATTCTCTTTGATCAGCTGCTTGATCTGTTTGTTTTTCAATTTAACAGAAGCCATCTCCAGGACTTGAAACGAGGCCATCTCTACGCTCTCAATATTCTGCATATAGAATGCTATGGCCAGGTCACGGAGCTCAGGATTCTTACTGTGCTGTTTGATATCGCTGAAAGCATCATTAACCAGACCTACAAGGCCGTTGCAGTTGCCTTTTGCTGGTTCAACATCCAGAATCGCATAGATGATATCCATCCTGGCAATCTGCTTTTCTACATCATGAAAGGTTTCAAAAATAGCATCACGGAGGTCTGAAAAATGAATTTCATCGGCAATGATTGGAAGATTCGCCACCAGATGAGTTTTGGCGGCATAAATCTTATCTAAATTATTAATAAAGTAAGCACGTAATTTCTCAGGTCCAAGGTTGATTTTTCCTGACTTGCGTTCATTTGATCGTTCTTCCATTAGCAGCGGCAAAATCCAAATATATTATTTATGACGTAAAAACATCATATCCTATTGGAACCCTTAAGTTAAGCATTTTTGCACCTGTTTCACCATCTCATATATGTCAAATGGTTTTCTGATAAAGAAATCTGCACCGCACTCATTAGCCAGAATGTCCAGATTGGATTCGGCAGATACCAAAACTACGGGATATCTGTTGTCAGGGTATTGAGCTTTAATTTCCGCGCAGATTTCGTCCCCTCTTTTAGGAGAACCTTCAATACGGACGTCAAGTAAAATGACATCGGGATGGATGATGTGTATTTGGCTTGCGGCGTCGCTCGTATTGGAAACAACAACGTCATAACCCTCATCGCGGAATATCATATCAAGAATATCCAAGATGTCATCATCGTCATCAATGATGAGTATCCTTTTCTTCATAAAGTATGTTACGCAATTTCCGTTCCGCTATTACATATAAACATGAACTGTTATGCATTATTTGATTGGAAAGCCTTAATCACAACTTAAGTCGGATACCAGATCTTATGAAATGACCATTTTAAGTAAGCCGTTCCTAAGCACTTAATGGTTTGCTTAAATTTTTCTTAACGGTATCGATGAGAATATCAATGTCGTATGGCTTTTCCAGAAAATCATCCGCACCTGCAGCAAGCGCAATTTCCTTCCCGTCGCGACTCGCCGATATCACAACAATAGGCGTATGATTTATTTTAATGTTTAGCCGTAAGCTTTTAATCACCTGATCGCCTGACATACCGGGCATCCAAAGATCGATGAGCAAAATATCAGGTTTTTGTTCTTCAATCAATTTCTCCACTTTCAGACTGTCAATCACTGCCGTAACCTCAAAGCCTGCATCTTCCAGGATCATTTGTGTAATGTCGAGAATCTCCTGTTCATCGTCACAAACCAATATTTTTGCGCTCATCTATTTCTTTTTAATGGGTATTGTGAAATTAAATACGGACCCTTTCCCCTCCTCACTTTCCACCCAGAGTGTCCCTTTATGCTCCTTAATAATCTGACTACTGACATACAGTCCAATTCCCACACCGGGAAATTTTTCAGTGATCTGCTCAGCCCGGTAAAATCGCTCAAATATCCGCTTATGATCACGCTGGTGGATACCCACTCCCGAGTCGGTAATGGCAACTTTTACATAATCCGAAACCCTGCTGATATGGATCTTAACTTCATCAGCAGAGGGCGAATACTTGACAGCGTTATTCAGCAGGTTGATAAGAACTTGCTCTAATCGACCATAGTCTCCAGCAATCTCAGTATTGCTGCTGCCTGTTATATTTAGTTTGTGAGTCTGGGTGGCGGCCTGCACCCCACTCACAGCTTCAGTTACGAGGTCATCGAACTGGAAATCGGTAAAGTGAAATTCAATTTTGCCAGACTGTATTTTAGAGACATCCAATAGATCATCGATGAGCCGTTCAAGGCGCTCAATCGACTTGGCCGCCTTGGTAAAACCCACCATATATTCCGAATCGTTATTTCGCTGCGCCTTACGTTCAAGCAATTGGATGTTGCCCTTAATACTTGTGAGTGGAGTTTTCATCTCATGACTTGCAATACTGATGAAGTCCTCTTTTCGCTGCTCGATCTCCCTTCTTTCAGTAATATCCTCAATCGCCAGTAGAATCCTTTCCTGATATTTTCCTTTTAGCATAACCTGCCGGGCATTAAGGACTAATAATTTCCTTCCGATCCTGGGAAATTCATTTTCCAGTTCAAAGCCCTCGAAAGGATTATTATGTGGCAGAATTTTAAGCAGCAGATCCTTTAGCTCCGGAATATCCCACTGACCGTTATCGCCAATTGAAAACAAAACCTGCCCAATGATTTCCTTGCTCTTTAATTTAAAAAACTTGCAAAAATGTTCGTTAACACTCAACACTTTCATTTCTTTGTCAAGCACCACCAGACTCTCCCGGATAGTTTCAATGATACTAGCCTGATATGCTTCGCTCAGCTCCAGATCGCGTGTACGTTCCACAACCCGCTCTTCCAAATATTCCTTTTCTTTAGCGAGCTCGGTTTCAGCAGCTTTACGACGGCTAACATCATTCTGTATACCGATAAAATGAGTGATCTGCCCCTCGTTATTTGTTACTGGCGAAATCATCAGTTCATTCCAGATCATCTCCCCGTTCTTTTTATAATTGCGGATTTCTACCTGGCAATTTTTCCCGTTTTCTATTGCCTCGCGAATTTCAGAACGGGCATCCTGATCACGGTCCCCACTTTGCAGAAAGCGGCAATTATGTCCAATGATCTCATCCCTATCATATCCGGTTAACTGTTCGAAAGCACGGTTACAATAAATGATTGGCTGATCAGGAAGTAAGTTGTCTGTAATAACAACACCATTGCTTGAAGCATCAAGGGCCGCTTCAAATAGCCTTGATTCGGAGTGACTTGGATTCGGCAGCTGGTCTTGAGAGTCGCGCATCGTAACTGGAGAAAGTGATATTTAGGGAGGAACAACAATCCATATCTTTTGTTCCGGACAATTTATTTTAATTTAAATAATTTCACATGTGGGCTGATCATATCAAGCAATCGGATCAGACTATTTAACTCAGTCTAGTCCGGTTCCTTCTCCTTCGGTATTTCCCGTTTCAGATAGTTCATTACCGGCGTGGCCGTCATCCCGTGAATTAGAACCGAGATGAGTATGGTAAATGCCACAATCGCCCATAGTTCCTCCTCGTTACCGAAAAAGGCCTCCTGAAATGCGAAGGCCAGGTAAAACACCGACCCCATTCCACGGATACCAAAGAATGAGATCGCCAGCTTCTCCTTCACGTGTACATCCGATCCTGCCAGGCTCAGGAGAGCTGCACCTGGTCGGATGAGGAAAAGGAAAATAAAAGTAAACAGACACATCTGCCAGGTAAGCGGAGCGAGTATTCCGCCCACCAGTGCACCACCAAATAGAATCAGCAGCATAGCCACCAATAAGCGTTCAGTCTGATCAGCAAAGGAATGAAGCTCATCGTGGTAATCATGTTTTTTATCAAAATGCCGTAAGGTGATTGAACTAATAAACACAGCGACAAACCCATACACATGAAGCAATTCAGACACACCATACACCATTAAGGTCAGTGAAATTGCCAGGAAACCATCCCTCGTTTTCAGAGCTGGGAATTTTGCAGAAACCTTAAATACCAGGTACCCTACCACCCTACCGAAAATATAGCCCACTGCGATGGCTGCTATAATTTTGTATATAAGGTGATACCCAAACCATGACAAAAGATTACCCTGTTCAATATCGCCCAGCCTGCTTACTGCAAATAAAATAGCTAGCCAGGTAAAGGGAAAAGCCATGCCATCATTCAGCCCCGCCTCCGCGGTCAGTGAAAACCTGGTTTCAGATTTAATTCGCTCGTTCGGGGGACCGACCTGCACATCCGACGCTAAAACAGGATCAGTTGGTGCTAGTGCCGCTCCTAAAAGCAAAGCGGAACCAATGTTTAGGCTCAATAATGTGTAGCCGAGCAAAGCTGCAAAAGCAATGCAGATGATCATGGCAACAAAAATGAGCCGTAAGGGTGATGACCAGTTTTTCAATGAAAACGACCGGTCGATTTTAATGCCGGTGCCCATCAATGCAACTATTACAACTAATTCCGTCAGACGGATCGTGAGCTGACCATTAGTCATCACATCAGGTTTAGGAAGCAAGTTTGGAAAGAGTAAATAAATAATCACTCCGGCAGCCAGATAAATGATTGAGTAAGATATTCCTGTTATTCTGGAAATGGCAGGCATCCATGCCATGCCGAATGCGGCCAGACCCACGAGGGATAATAACAGGAAATATTCATTCATCGACCATCCATTGCAAGTACTATACCATAATAAATTCGCCTATTGAGAGAATAGTAAGTGATTAAGCGACAAGTTGCACAACCGTCGATCCTTTCACTGCCTGATGTACTGTTTCAAACCAGCCATCCAGTCATCCAAACAAAAAAAGAGTGATCTTCCGACCACTCTTTTTCAGTTTGTTAACCACTAACAAATAAAATTTACTTTTTCAGATAAGCTTCAACAGCCTCCCGGGTATTTCCTACTGCCTGTATTGCTTCTCTGATCTGCTCCCGCGAAACTCCATGCTTCTGAGCAACATAATCTAATTCATAATCTGAATTCCCGTCAATCTGTGCCCTATCGCGGCCATCCTGAACATTTTTATCGTCTGCCATTTTTGTTTGGTTTTAGTTTAGTACATGTAATGGCAACATCGTTCAGGCGGGGATTGTTTGAAGAATTATTGTAAAGAGTTTTCCCTGGTTTGATCCCGGGTCCTCAGAGGGAACGAAGGTCGTGGAGGTCCTTCCTCACATGAAATCATAACCTCATTTCCCAATCACCTTTTTCACCTCCTCACCAATAGCCTCCGCTAACCTCATAAATCCCACATCTGTTAAGTGAGTCCCATCAATCGTGGCCTCATGATCATTGCCAATCAGGTCTTTTGAAAAAATATAATGGAGGTTCTTATCACTATCTCCCATGGCCCGCTGATAAGCATTCCGGAATTCCATATTTTGCTGCGTGGTTCGCGCTCCTATCTGCGAATCCCAGTTACCCGTCTCCCGGAAAATACTCTCAACCATAATTATCGGTGTATTGGGTCTCAGCGTACGTAGCTTCTTAACGAATCCGTATGCCCGGTCTTTGATCATTTGCGGCGAGGGGTTTGCTACGCAGTCCAGGATATAAACGTCAGCTGGAATCTTTGCCAAAACATCAACAATCTCTGTTTCCATGGTTCCGCTTCCGCTGAAACCCAGATTGATCACTTCAATATTCTGACTTCTGGCCATAATAGACGGGTAAGCCATTCCCGGGCGTGATGCAGATGCTCCCTGGGTAATGCTCGAGCCGTAGATGACTACCCGTTTCTGGTTGGCTGGAGGAGCAGACTTGTTAATAGTGGCATTAGTGGGCACTCCTACCCCCACCTCACTGATCTCAGTATACAAGGGTAGGTAGAGGCGGTAATCACGCATCTGACCATCGAGGTTTTTAACCAGCACGGCCGAGTTATTAAGTCCTGTAGGGCGGGCAGATGCTACGTACGACCATTTCCCATCTTTCAAGCCGTACAAGTCAAGACCATTTACAGCCAGTGGTGTCATGTTCCACTGATCAAGCCAGCGAGCCAGGCGCCACTGCAGGCTTATGGTCTTCGCATCAGTAGTAAAGGAGATACTCAGCCCAGCGGAATTCGTGGCAAGCTCTTTTACACGCGGGATGAGCAACTTCCTGTCAGAGGAATCCAGCCTGTGGTAATTTTGATTCGAGTTAAAGGCTCTCCCACTCAGTTTAAGTTCGTGACCGTCAACGAATTTTAATGCGAGAGAATCCTGCGCAAAAGAAGCTGAAGCTGCTTGAAACATGAATAGCATCAGGCTGATATAATTTTTCATAATGTATAAGGTTGAATGTATGTTGCGGGAAGCTCCATAACAGAGCCTCCCTGCCCAACATAACACAAAATTATTTAGTAGAAAGTTCCATAAAGACCGGGTAATGGTCTGAATACTTGTCCGTAAAACTGTCCATTACCACCTTTGCAGAATGAACCTGGTTTTTCAAATCGCGACTCACAAAAATAAAGTCGATTCGCGAGGTGATATCTGTACCTGTTTTTGGCTCGAAGGCTTTCGGATGCACTGTTTTCACAAAGTCTTTCCGAATCAGACGCAAGCCATCTAAAAAGCCAGCAGCCAGAACATGGGAGATGACCTGATAATCGATCTGACCATTATCCAGCTTCTTTCTTGGCGGATAGTTCTTTTCATAGTTCTTCAGATTCTGAATGATCCGGCCATCTTTGTAGTTCAACGAATCCTGAGGGGACAATGAATTGAAATCGCCCATCAGAATCCATTTGTTCGTTGCAGCACTACTTGCTACCTGAGCCAAAACAACCGCTATTTCTTCCCGCGCCTTCCTGTAATCAAACGGTGTGAGGTGCAGAACACCAACAGAATATCCCCGGATGTTCGCCTGGATCATTCCCCTATCCATATTATCCGTCACCTTCTGCACATTTGTTATCGGGAATTTCGAAGTCAGGGCAACAGGGTACTTCTCCCCTTCGATCAATAATACGGCATAGGGGTGGCCATAACCCCGGGCCAGCTCTTCAAGGCTGGCCTGGGTGAAATCAGTTACTTCCTGCATGGCAATAATATCCGGGTCGAGTTCTTTGATCCAGGCCGTGAATTTCGGCTTGCCGGCAGCTGAATCAAGTCGCATACCCTGCAGAATATTATAGGTCAGCAGGCGTAAAGGGCGCTCCTGTGCGGACAAGCTACCCTGCAAACCAATCATTACGAACAATACCAAAAAGTATCTCTTCACTACGCTCCTTACCATCCCGGATTTTGAACCAGGTTTTTATTCAGGGCTAGTTCCTGCACCGGAATCGGATAGTAATAGTCCTTAGTTTCGTTGAAAGTCCTTGGAGTGGTTACCAATGGGTTAAAATTACCTGATGTGGTATTAGTCAGCCGTTTTTGGTTAACGTTGATAATGCTGGACGTTCCGGCTGGCGCACCGGTTGCAACACCGGTATGCAGGAACACATCCGCCTTTCCATCATTATTAAAGTCGTGAGAACCCAGGCCCGAAAAGTAAATGCCGACCATTGGTTTTTCCAGCTTTTTACCTTCCTTCCAGCGCATCAGATCATCCCACCGCAATCCCTCATTAAACATTTCAATTCGTCGCTCGCGGCGGATCTCCAGGATCACTCCTTTGTTGGCTCCGGCATCTACATTCGGATAGAATGACGCCAGGAAAGCATCCGGCGCTGCATTCGCTGCCGTAAGAATCAGATTTGGCATACCCACCCGCTCACGAAGCTTATTGATGGATTTGTCCAGGTCTGCCTGTGTTAATGTCCCAAGTTCGGCTTTGGCCTCTGCAAATATCAGCAAGGCTTCTGCTAATCTGAATATGATCACATCATTATAAGAGCTTGTCGGCCCCCACTGATCACGGGTTGTTAGGCCTTTGATAATTCGATAACCCGTGGTGGTAATATTCAGATTTACCGCCTCCCGCGCAGTTTCTCCGTACGGGGCATAATCTGGTCCCGGAGTAGTTTGGTAAAGGCGCGGATCACGGTTTTGCATCTCTTCGTAGAAACCTTTTGTCTGATAATTTGCCTGATTGGTAAATTTAGAACCATCCTTCATCAGATAACTATCAATCATGTCTTTGGGTATTCCATATACACCTGCAGTTGGCGCTGTCATCAGGTAACTTAGACCGTGCCGACCGAATGTTGGATTGTAATCGCGGGCAAGTATGGTTTCAGTAGGTTCCTGATCTGAGCGTGCAAACAGATCGCGGTAAGCCACATTAACTCCACCAGCAGTATATAATTTATATGCACCACTTGTAATAAGCTCTTCTGAAGCAGCCGCAGCTTCTTTCAGGAACGCATCGTGGTCACCAAGTTTATGGTACTTTCTAAAAGTTCCTTCAAAAAGGCAGATCCTGGCTTTCAGCAGCAATGCAGTATGCTTCGTGATCCGGTTAAGCTGTACTTCTTTGGGGATGTTCGCAATCGCATAATTTATGTCTTCAAGCACCTGGGCCATTACAACCTTACGCGAATCCCTTGCCTTATACAGATCAGGATCTTCAGCTTCAAGCACTTTCGTATATAAAGGCACATCTCCAAAGGTCTTTACCCTATCATAATAGAAATAAGCCCGGAAGAATCGTGCAATGCCGCTGAACTTAGCTTTTGCAGCGGCATCCTTGCACTTTTCGTAATTCGCCAGAAAGTAGTTTATGGAACGCAGATCGTCCCAGATCCATTTTGTTCCAGTACGGGAGGCGGGCAGCACCCTCGTTCCCTTTACCCGGTCGGCCACGGTAAGAGCTATCGCATTATCGGTTGACGTATCATCAACATATAAATTGAAATCCGGCAGCATATCATAGAACTTGTTCGTGTACACTTCCAGGTCTGTCGCGGTGTTAAAAAATACTGCAGCATCTATTTTATCAACTGGGGTGGTATCCAGCGCATCCTTCTGACATCCGGCAAAGGAAACCAGCAGGAGGATTATTAAGGATATATATCGGGTTTTCATTGTATCTAATTTTGAATGAATTATAAAGTCAGGTTAATTCCCAGTGAGTAAGATTTTCCAATCGGATAATCTTCTGCGCGTGCTCTTGAAACCTGGTTACCCGGATTTGAATAGTTTATCCCTGCACCAGCCATCTCCGGATCGATGTATTTGGTCAGTCCGCCGAAACTCCAGGTGAAGATATTTTCACCGCTGAAATAAACTCTCAGACGATTGATCTTTGCCCGTTGAGTCAGCTTTTCAGGGAATGTATAACCGAAGGTCAGATTCTTCACCCTCATAAAGCCTACATTCATTAGGTAGTAATCATTTACCTCGCCCAGCGATCGTAAAGCCCCAAGGGCAGCATAGCCCCTGGCGATTTGAGGATAAGGTGCCGATGGATTTTCCGGCGTCCAGGCATTGGTCACCAGGTCTTTCCGGATAAAGGATAAATAAGGCCTTTCATAAGGACCCCAGAATATATCTCCTGTCGCATACCAATCTTGTTTTGCAACGCCGGTCCCTGCTACCGAAAAATCGAACGATTTCCAGTCGGCATTCAGGTTAAATCCGAAAGGGAACTTCGGCATGGCATTTCCAATCTCCGCCAGGTCGCCATGATCTGCAAGGGTATTCTTGCCCTTGTTAATTGCACCATCGCCGTTAAGATCCAGGTATTTGATGTCTCCTGCACGCAACCCTTTCCACTGACTGTTTTGAACGATGTTAAGCTCATAGTTATAGACCTGTCCGAGGGAAGCACTTGGATTAGTGAACTTGTTTTGGTAAGCCATGGCCTCGGCATCCGACTTAAATTGGCCATCAATTTTATATCCGTAAATTGTTCCAAGCTTCTGCCCTTCCCAATACGTACTCATCAGGCCATTCGGGTTCGGGTATTTTGTAATCACGCCTTCAAAGTTGTACACACTTGCCGAAGCACGCATACGTAGCGGCTTGCCTCCCAGCATGATCCTGCTGTTAACGCCAAGACTAAATTCGAAGCCACGATTACGAAGACTGGCAATATTCTCCTTTGGCTCAGACGCGCCGAATACTCCCGGTAAAGGCTCGCCCGGCAGGTACATATTTTCGATGTTCTTCTCAAACCAATCGAAAGAAGCCGTGATCTTATCGTCCAGGAAACCCAGGTCAGCACCAATGTCAAGTGTTTTGGAATTTTCCCAGCTTACTACTTTCGGTAATGGTAAGGGTGCCCCAACAAAGTTTGTTTTATTAGAATTGTTCAGCCAAACAGTCTGCCCGGTAGCCAGGATTTGCGAGAAGGTATTATCAGCAATATTCTGGTTACCCAACTTCCCGTAGGATGCCCGTAATTTTAATGAGCTGACATATTTCTCAAGTGGTTTATAAAAGTTTTCCTTACTAACTACCCAGCCTGCAGAAACAGAAGGGAAAAATCCCCAGCGGCTGATCTCAGGAAATTTAGAGGAGCCGTCATAACGGGCATTCACTTCCAGTAAATATTTATTCTTGAAATCGTAATTAAACCTGCTGAAATAGCCCTGAATTGCCCATAAGGCGCCGGAACCGGTAGCTCTCAGCAGCTGTGTTCCCAAATTCAAGCTCGAGAGGTTATTAACCAGCAATTCTCCCTGCTCCGCGAGAAGGTTATTCGATTTAAAATCTTCCTGGTTATAACCAGCCAAAAATTTAATGTTATGGTTCTGGTTAAACAGACTTTTCGAATAGGTGCCGTAAACATTCAACGCGTTATAATTACTCTTATCCCGGCGTTCGGTAAGGCGGTTCAATCCACCTACCAAAGGAGTGATGCGTTCTGTACTCAGGTAATCGTATTGATTAAGTCGTGTAGTCAGATTATTATAATTAAACGTATTGCTGTACTCAATATTAAATTGGAGTCCGGTAAGCGGATTGATACGGGCACTAAGGGTATTAATTAATTGCTCCGACGAACCACTGACATAATTAGAGGCATCTCTCAAAGCACCCTGTGCACCGCTTCCAAAGAAATCGAACGATTTGCCGTCAATTTCAGCGGGATAAAATGGAAACAGGAAATACCATGTTGTATTACTGAAAATGCCGCCATAACCTGTACGACCGCCACCATATTCTATATTATCATCTGTGCTCACCTGGATATTATCAGAGATTTGCAGCCAGTCGGTAGCTTTAAAGTTCAGATTTCCTTTCAGGTTATACTTGGTAAGATCGGCATCAACAATGTTTTGTATCGACGTGCTTTTATAAGCTCTTCCGGATAGATACCCTTGAATCTTGTCATTACCACCGGAGATGGAAAGGTTATGTGTCTGCGTAGGCTGCCATTTTCTAAAAAGATAGCTGTACCAGTCGGTTTTGTCGTAGAACTTATATGTCCCGTTAGGCTGCAGCTCGCGGTAGGGTGCTATCTCGCCGGCACTAACCTTGCGGATCTGCTCGTAGTCAGCGTCATTATATCCTGTATAGGTCGTTGCATTATATCCGTATAAAGCAGCATCTACGGTTTTGCCGTACAGGTAGGGGTCCGAAATGTAATCGGTACGGTTTGTTGGCGTTGTCTGTCCAAAATTATTGATATAGTTAACCGTAAGCTTGCCCTCTTTTCCCTTTTTGGTGGTAACCAGGATAACCCCAAAGGCTCCACGTGCGCCATAAATGGCGGATGAGGCTGCATCTTTAAGGATGGTCACCGATTCGACATCCAGCGGGTTGACCCGGTCTATATTTCCCTGAATCCCGTCGATCAGTACCAGGGGTGAACCACCGTTTATCGAGTTAAAACCACGAATGTTAATCTCAGGTGCATCACCCGGGTTACCGTTATTCGATTGAATGTTCAGACCAGGAAGAGCGCCCTGCAGGGAAGTGATGATATTCGGTGTCGGCCTTACCTGCAGGTCATCACCGCTAATCTGGGAAACCGCACCGGTAAGATTTTCTTTCTTCTGGGTACCATAACCCACAACCACCACAGCACTCAATTCAAGCAGGTCTTCCTTTAATACGACATTGATATAAGTACTTCGCGAAACTGGCAGCTCCTGACTTACGAAACCAGTATAACTAATCACCAGAATAGCGTCCGTGGGCACGTCTTTTAAATTAAACTCCCCATTAACATCAGTGCTCATGGCCTGGGTAGTGCCCTTAACCTTTACTGCAGCGCCCGGAAGTGGCAGCCCCTTCTCGTCAGTAACCTTCCCTTTGATGTCAGCCAACTTCTCAACCTCATTTGCAAACACCAGATCAACACTCCTGCTAACCACTACCGAATTATTTCTGGTGGAGAAGCTAAAGTTATTACCGGGATAGAACTTTTGAAAAACCTCGGCCATCGTCGCATTCCGGAAGTTGACATCCAGCGAAGGTGCTTTAGTTATTAGTTCACCATCACAAAGCACATTCATCCCTGTTTGCTGCGTTACCGCTGTGAGAACATCCTCGAGTGATGTGTTTTTCTCTCTTATCGTTACCCGTTGCGCAAAGCCATTGGCATTAACCTGCAGCAGGAGAAAAGTTGAGAAAATGATTATCAGATTGATCCGCATAATGACCTGTCTTTTGTTAGTCTTTAAAGACTGTATTAATGTGTTTCCGGAGAACAGCAAAAAGCGTTGCAGACCAGCAGCATGCTGCCCCGCCCGGGAAGTATAAAATTTCATACCTTTGATTGGTTTGGGTTATTACTTATGTTAGAGCATCAAGTTTTTCCGCTTCGGCGGAAGCAGATCCAAATTTTGCCAGGGGTGGTCGAAACACTCCTGGTATTTTTTTTGGATTAGATTATGTAGAATTAATTCATAACCATAATCCTCCTTCCCTTACCGTCTCCCTGCTGAACTTTAAAGCGGGCAACTTTTGATAGTTCGATCAGTTCCAAAATGTCCGTCACGTTGTCAAACCTGGAGACATTCCCCCATACTGTTTTATTTGGCACTCCCTTTTCATAGACCACATCCACATTATACCATCGTGCCAGCTTCCGCATAACGCTCGGCAGCGGCTCGTTCCTGAATATGAATTTCCCCTCTTTCCAGGCGACTGCATAAGAGGTATTAACCTGTGATATATTTAGCTTGCCGCCTGCAGAAAGTTCAGACTGCTCGCCGGGTTTCATGGTTCTTGATAATCCTTCGGTGGTAAGAATTTTTACAGAACCTTCAAGAAGGGTAGTAAATATTGATTTCTCTTCCTCATATGCGCTGATATTGAAATGTGTTCCAAGCACTTCGACGGTTTGATTATTGCTTCTAACTCTGAATGGCCTTTCCCGGTCCTTCGCAATCTCGAAATACCCTTCCCCCTGAAGGTCAACCTTGCGCTCATCCTTGCTAAATTGAACAGGATATTTAAGTGACGAAGCTGCATTCAGCCAGACTTTGCTGCCGTCGGGAAGTACGATCTGGAACTGCCCGCCGCGCGGGGTCTCTATGGTATTAAACTTATTTTGATCTGCTGAAGAAACTGATAAGACCTCGTATATCAGCTGTCCATCGGCTGTTTTGATGATCTGAATGCCGGCCTGCTGAGCTAGGGCACCATTCGCTGCATCTGTCAAAGATATCTTTGAACCATCGGCAAGCGTTAGGTAGGCTTTGTTCCCGCCCGGTTTAATGGAATCTATTTTCGCCTGACTAACAGGAATTGTAGGTGGCTGTTCCCTGAAGAACCACAATCCTGCAGAGATAATGATCATTGCCGCGGCTGCCGACGAATACACAGCTATTCTCCGAAGCAGGCTCCGTGAAGGTTTCGGCGCTATCCTTTGCTGGAAATCAGCAAATAACTCATCCTCCTGATCAACCCATTGCTGAAAGCTTTGGTCGCGAAAATTCAGGCTGTGATACCAGTTGTTCAGTTCCTCGAATTCCTCAGGTGTATAGCTGTTGGAATGATACTTTTCTAAAAGATAATTGAGCCTTTCGTCCTTCATTTACAAGCGTTAAACAATGATGTTGTAGGTAAGACACGCAGCTCGCAGCCAACCGTTAGTCGGGACAAAAAAATATATTTTTACTTGTTTGTACGGTTTATTAATGATTAAATTACACTAAGTTAAATTTGGCTGTCCACTCAATTACTACTTTAGCACCATCGAAACTCTTAAAGCACATAGCGATTCTGAGCTTATACTTCTTTGGTATAACGGAAATGAGCAGGCATTTGAGATCCTCTATAAAAGGCATCTAAGCCTGCTATTGTCACTTGCTGTACAGAAGACCGGCGACAGAGAGACAGCCAAAGAGCTGGTGCAGGATACCTTTGTAAATTTGTATAGCCAGAAAGCTTCAATGCTGGAAATACGCTCAGTTCGGGCATATCTCTACGTCATTTTAAAAAACAAGGTCCTTAATTACTACAGGAAGGAATCTGCACGGCGTAGATACCAGGAGTATTTAGCCAGCACCTTCGGGGAACAGGACAACTCAACGGAACTTGGAATACAGTCGCGCGAGATTGAACGCCAGCTTGACCATGAAATTGAAAACCTGCCTCCAAAGTGCCGGGCAGTTTTTAAACTGAGCAGGAAAGAACACCTCAGCAACAAGGATATCGCTTCCCGGCTGGGTATATCTGAAAATACCGTTGAACAGCATATGAGAAAGGCCCTTAGAGATTTGAGAAGCTCTATGGGCGCAGCCGGACTCGCAGCATTGCTCTATCTTCTCGAAAGATAATTGCCACGTTGCCCACCCTCAATTCTCAACTCTCAATTTTCTACTCTCCACTCTCCACTTATCCAAGCGTTTAGTAACTGTCAATTGTAAACTGTCAACTAACGGGTAACCGGATCTACGGTGTCTTTAATCAAAAGCATTCTAAACCCTTTAACCCGCTATGAAAAGAAACATCCTTATCCTTCTTGCCCTGGGCATCGTTCTGCACTCCTGCAGAAAAACAGAGCTGCCTAAAGAATCCCCGGAGATTGTTGACGGATCAAAAGTTCAGAAAATTGATGTCAGCGGCCTGGTGGCCAGCAACGATTCCGCATTTACTATCCAGACTTACGCCGGATCTGGTACCGCCGGCAACGCAAACGGCACTGCTGGTAACCCGCAGACAGCACAATTCCAGACTCCGGAGGGACTGGTATTTGACACCAACGGCAACATGTTCGTGGCCGACTGTAATAACCATGTGATCCGGAAAATCACTCCCTCAGGTACGGTAAGCACTTTCGCAGGTCTGGCCGGAACATCGGGTGCAGCAAATGGAGCTGCTACCATCGCCCGATTTTACAATCCGATCCGTTTGGCAATTGATGCAGCTAACAATCTATATGTAGCCGATCGCGGCAATGCCCGGATTCGGAAAGTTACACCCGCCGGCGTGGTATCCACTATCGCAGGAAGCAGCCCCGGAACCGGCAGCGCGCAGTTCACCTGGCCAACCGATGTGGCCGTGTCGTCCGATGGAACCAAAGTGTATGTAGCCGACTCGCAAAATCACCGCATACAGAAAGTGCTGTACAACGGAACATCATGGGCTACTTCTACCCTGGCGGGATCAACCACCCCAGGCCATACTGATGCAACCGGGAGCTCGGCTAAATTCAAAAACCCTTCAGGTGTAGCTCTCGACAATTCAGGGAATATTATTGTTGCCGATCGATTGAACAAGTGTGTTCGAAAAGTTACAACCTCAGGGGTTACTACCACTATTGCCGGAAAACCATTAGAGGCGGAGTATAGCCTTGATGCACCTGTTTCACACGCACGCTTTGGCGAGCCTTTCGGAGTTACTGTAGCAAACGATGGCTGCATTTACGTTGCGGACATTAACTTCCATACGATTCGCCGCATTAGCAAAGGCTTCGTGGCAACCGTCGCAGGCACCGGAACAGCTGGTGCTGCTGACGGCATTTCAGCAACATTTGACACGCCCACATCGGTTGCCATCGATAATTCAGGAAACTTCTATGTGGCTGATGCCGGAAACAATAAGATACGGAAAATGGTCCCCGAATTACGAACACTTCAATACACACACGGATGGAGCATAACAACTCCCTTTCCAGGGGTTACCCGGTATCGTTTCACCGGCAACCGCTTCTTCCTCCCCTCGGCGGGAGTGAATAAGAGCCAGAATGTAAATGTGCTTGATATTGACCTTTCAATAAATCACGTTGAGTTCATTGCTACGGGGACAGACGACGTCGTAACAGGGCTTGTCGGCGCTGGTACTCCTGCCCTTGCAGCTATCAGCGGAACGTATGCAACCACCCAATATGGCCCTCCCGGAGCGCCTCAGAGAAATCCAACAGGATACGTCCGAAACAATAACGTCACTTTATGGTCAGCAAACATCTTTAAGAGCGGAACTAATTACTGGGTGTATCACGAAGGATATTATTACATGGATGATAACGGCACACAGGGAATGGTATTCAGTGACATGAATCAGGATCCATTTAATCCCGGCGTACACAAGAACATAACCACAGGAGCTCCTATCCTCATCCACAATAGCGTCCCTGTCGAGATTACACGGGTTTCGACACATCCATGGAACCCCGGCGTAAGCACCGTACCGCAAAATATCCGCACAGCTATCGCAGCGAGAACGGCAATTACTATACCTACCACAAATAATCACCTTTTACTGATTAATGTCGACGGCCTAGCAAATGGCACGGAAACCTGTTATTCGAATCCAACCTGGTGGGGCATGACTACCCCGGACTTTGCCCAGTTCATCCAGCAGTATTTCCATGCACCATATGCGCTGAATCTTGATGGTGGCGGGTCATCAACCATGTTGTTAAAGGGCGGAGCAAATAACGGTGGTATCACCGGGGGCCTTGGAGTAATTAATTATCCGAATTATAAGGCAAGCGTTGAAGGGTCATGTCCCGGTACGGACAATCCCTACTATCATCAGCGAACTAATATGCGAAGCGCGATCTCGGTAATGCCAAATTAATAACGAATTCCTGGCGAATGCACATAACGACAGTTTTCTATTTGTAAAGAATAATGAATGGAGGTCAGAAATTGGCCTCCATTCGTCATTTTGAGCTTAAATTGAACAAACTAATTATGCATGGAGGGGCAAACAAATAATGGTTTTAGTCTAACATAAAAATCGCTAACAAGACGCCGGAAGACGCCGAAAAACCATCATCCAATCAACTTCCTCGCCGGATTAAACCTGACAGCTCTATCAATTTGCAGGCAGAATGTAAATCCGATGCCGCTACTGAATGATCAGATCCACTATGGCATTTTGTTCATGGTCCATTAGAAGTTCGAATTAAAAACCAAGTCCCCCTTTAATTGTTATACTGACATTACAAAAAGGAAGATAAAACTCACATTCTTTAACCAGGCTATTACATGACCGGCACAAACAATAAAAGAATACTAATCGTCGACGATAATGAGGATATATCTCAGGTTGTCGGCATGGTTCTGAGTGACAAAGGGTACGATGTTCACTCCCATTCTACCGGCGCTGATATCATTTCTACGGTGCTGAATGTAAATCCAGATCTGATCCTGATGGATATCATGCTCGGTGAATATGACGGGCGTGAGCTTTGCACGATGCTGAAGGACAATGAAGAAACCTCGGAAATTCCGATCCTGCTGGTGTCCGGTGCACACGATCTGCATCCGAAGCAAAATCGGGCAGATGGTTTTATCTCAAAGCCATTTGATATTGATTATTTGCTGCTGAGGGTTGCGAGAACGATTAATTAGGTTGAGGGTTGACGGTTGACAGTGGACAGTTGAGGGTTGAGAGTTGAGAGTGGACAGTTGATAGTGCCAGGGACACCCGGTGTTTGAAAGGAACTCACAGCCCATAGCTCACAACCCATTGCTTCAGAAATCCATCATTTTTGGCGTCATGTTTCGTATACATCTAGTCTAACCAAATAAATTATCTAAATGAAAAAGATACTTCTTTCAGCAGCGATAGCATTATTTGCGGTCTCTGCATTTGCACAATCAAATAGTGCATCTAAAAAACAAAAAGATCCCAATAGCCAGTCTACTGACAAAGCAGCAAAAGATAAAGACTGGAAATTTGA
This sequence comes from Daejeonella lutea, assembly GCF_900168015.1. GTDB lineage: Bacteria > Bacteroidota > Bacteroidia > Sphingobacteriales > Sphingobacteriaceae > Daejeonella > Daejeonella lutea. The sequence continues at coordinate 1,253,405 of NZ_FUYR01000001.1, forward strand.
TGGTGATCAATACGATGTGAATCAGGACGGTGACTTCTCACCCGAAGAACGTGAAGCACGCCGGGCGGCGAAAATGGCCTGGAAAGAAAACCGCAAAGCTGATCGCAACGACGATGGTATCCTGAATGGCTCAGCAGGGCATCCTGATAATCATGGCAGTGATGTGAGTAGTATAGCGCGTGGAACAACGCTTGAAGGCCGCGAAAAAGGCGAAAGAGTAAGGGATGTTGCACGCTCTAACGGAAAGTCAAGAGAAAGAATGCAAGGCGCAAGCACAGCAAACAAACCCGCTAAAGTTGGCAGAACTGCCGGTGCTGGCAGGACAACTGGAGCAGGACGTAAGAATTAATATTTAATTCAAGAAGAGAAGGTTGCCTATAAGAAGGCAACCTTTTTTTTGCCTGGCAGGTAATTCCGCCATGAATTCCATCATATCAAATCCGATTAAAATTCTTTATCTCCGAATTCACTGGCCGGTAATTTTGCTTTGGCGGCCGACTTATTCAAATTGAAGCTGAAGTTCAGCATAAACACATCAGTCTCGTAAATGTAGTTTGTTGTGGTGTAAAAGTCTAAGCCGGTAGTTGTAATCCTTTGCCTATTGGATTTTTCAGTCCCCAGATCCATATTCAACCATTGGAGAGTTGTGGAGAACCGGCCGTTCATAAATGATTTTTTAACAGATGTATTCGGCGTAATAAATCTCGAGTCCTCACCCTGAGCAGTAGGCCTTGCTGATAAGTAATTTATATTCCCCTGAACGAATAAGGTATTGCTAAGCCTAAAAGTATGATTAGTGTTTATTGAATGTACCAGAGCATTATTAGATACATTCGTTGTCATTCCCAAAACGTTTAGATCTCCTCTTATTTTATAGTTGTACAAATTCCCTCCCAGGTATAGTGTCCACCATTTAAATGGCTGTAAATTAAGACCTGCTTCCACTCCAAGAGAACGCGCAAATTCAGCATTAGTAAACACCCGGTTCAGAATAGTATCAGCATAAACACTGTTTACTCGCTGGATGGGATTCTTAATTCCCTGATAGTAAAGTGTTGCAAATAGCGACCCCGATTTTAAAGTCTTGTTCAATCCGATTTCTGCGAGATCTATAAACCCCGGCAGGAGATCCGGATCACCTTGTTCCAGCGTTTCGGAATGCTCACGTTCAGGGATAGGATTCAGCTCGTAATTGTTTGTCCTTTGCACCCGTTTACTGTAGCCGGCTTTAAGATTCAATTGTGAATTGACATGATAGAGCAAGTTGGCGGAAGGGAAGAGATTTGAAAGGTTTAAGATATGCGGATTGGGGTCGTAAGACAATCGAACAGTTCTCCGGGCAAGCTCATACCTTAATCCTGCGATATAATCCAGTTTCTTTGTCTTCCCTGCATACTGTGAATAAATTGAATTGATTTGGTTTTTTGCCTTAGCAGTTCCGCGAAAGCGATTTGCGTCGGGCTGGGAAGTTGCCGGACTAACGAAGTAATCGAACTTGCCGTCCTGGGTATCATACCTGAATTGGTAGCCGCTCTCCAGCTTTCCTTTCCCAATGCCGATCGAATAATCGAGTTTGAAACGATAACCATCAATAGGATTTTCATACGGATTAACTACTGTCTGAATTACCGTCGCCGTGTTAGGAAAATTAACGTTCGTATTAGTTGTGTTCCCATATAGTCGGGCACGCTCGTACAAAACGGATGCATTCAACGCAGACTTGTCTTTAAAATTATGCGTATAGTCAAAATTCCCCAGCGTAAAATTTCCGTTCTTGGTTTGATGATTAGAATTGAAGTATCTCAAGCTTCGAATTAAATTATTCGTTGTTAAATCTGAAGTCGTATTGTTGTACAGAATATCGGCTACACGGACCTGATGTCTGCGTCCGCTGAAGAATCCCGCCGAAAATGTATTAGAAGCATCGGGCGAAAATATTACGGAAGCGCGACCAGCATAATTTTCTTTCACGAAACTTCGTTCACCCTCAGATGGGAAACGTGTGATGGTATTGTTCTGAAAGTTTTTTGTAAAAACCTCTCCTTCCCGGTAACCTGTATTATCATTTCGGTTGTAATTACCCCCGGCTGAAATATCCCATTTATCTTGCTTGAAATTCAGGGTAATATCCCCTCCAAATCGTACAGGCTTTTTCGCATTATTATAAGTGGTTGTACTCGGCAGGCCGCCCATTGCATTAGCAGCCAGTGTGAAGCCGTTGGTAGCACCCCTTCGCGTTGTAATATTTATTATGCCGCCCTTTCCGTCGGGGTCGTATTTTGCAGACGGTGAAGTTACCAGTTCGATATTCTCGATACTATTTGCCGGCAGCTGGCTTAAGGCTGTTTGAGCGTCAGTAAGGACTGGCTTTCCATTAATTAACACCAGAAAATTTGCAGATCCCCGCACATTTATTTCTCCCTGTCCGGTCACTGATACAGAAGGCAGGTTCTTCATAACATCAATCGCACTACCCCCCTTTGCCGACTCAAACTGGGCAGCTTTATAGGTTTGTTTGTCAATTTTATTGCTTGATGTAACCTGCTGACCGCTCACAGTTATTTCTGCAAGTGACTTAGCGCCCCGCTCTAAAGTTATGGCACCCAAATCTTTTGTTTCGCCAGCAGAGATACTGAATCCAGGGATCATTTTGCTCGCATAACCGATAAATGCGACCCGCAGATAATAAGTGCCGGCACGCAGTTTCGATATCATGAAGGAACCATCAGCTGTGCTGACCTGCCCTGCTGTTAAAGTCGAATCAGCTGCATTAAAAGCTGAGACACTTGCATATTCAATTACTGATTTATCCAGGCCGTCAACGATCCGCCCCTTTACAGAGCCGGTTTGCGCGAAAAGAGTTGTTGAAAAAGCAATAGAAAGAAAAGTTAGCAGCAGCCTGGTAGTCATCTGGAAAATTTTGACAATGATATCTAATTCAGGACAGTTTTATGGTAATATTCTTGATAATCACCTTTACAGACTTTAATTATCCTAATTTCTTCTAACCAACGATTTCCGCAGGACGAAAAAGCGACAGCACTCATGTTTCATACCGGAAGTACTAGAAAACAAACGGAACGCCTAAAAGAGTGGTGTGGACTAAATAATTGATTGAATTCGTGGGTAGACTATTTAACTGACCCAACAAACCCATCTAATTCCGAATTCCCTAACACCTACGCTGATCGCTTTGCGAAATGAGAATTCATAATATCTTCGATCAGCTCTACGGCAGATTTGACACCATCCTCGCCTGCGAGTTTTGCAGCCAGTCGCTTGCTGTTTTGATACAGCCTCTCATCGCTGATTAACTCCTTTACCCCTTTTATAAACTTTTTCCCATTTAACTGTGAGAGCGGAACTGGTTTGACGGCTACCCCCTGCTTACAGGCCAGCTCACCCCAGAAAAACTGATCGCCGAAGGGATAGACAGGCGGACAAATAAACATCGGCTTGCCAGAGCGCAGGCATTCGGCCGTTGTGCCAATACCACCATGATGAATGATTGCCTTCATCCTCGGGAATAATGCATCGAAGTTGGCGGTGCTCAGCACCATCAGCTTTTCTGACTCTTCAACCTCCCACTCTGCCCAGCCTTTGATAACGATAAAGCGCTCGTCGATCTTCTCCATGCCACGTAATAACATGTCACCCAATCCCTTTTCAACCGGCATACTCCCAAAGGTGATAAGCAATGGTGCTTTCCCGCGGCTGATAAATCGCTCCACTCGCGGCTCAATATATTCCTTCTTTGGCGGAAACCAGAAGCCGGTTAAATGCTGGTTCAGCGACCAATCATCAGGGCGGTCTAGAAAATGAGGGCTAATTCCATAAATGCCGGGAATGTCACCGGAAGAACTGCCCACGTCTACCAGGCCATGCTCTACCCGGAACTGATCCAGAGGCTTTTTAAAAAAGCGAAACCTCAGTTCATTGAAACGAAAGCTCATTTTATTCAGGAATGAAGGTATTTTGAGTCCGCTCATGATAGGATTGAGAAACGCACTCGTCTCTTCCATGGCAGGCACAACAGCTGCCCGGATAGCCACACAGTCCAGCTGATCCAAAAACACGTCCGCCAAGGTTTTTGTCCTGTATATAATCACATCACTTGTCTTGGCCAGTTTATAGAATTCACTTAGTGAGGTTTTAATGATCGGGTAAACCACTTCATTCAAGTTTTTCTTGAGATTGTAGAGGTCCACTTTCATGATCTGCTGCCCTTGCTCTGAGTTTATCATAGTTTCAGAGTCGATTCCCACCGGATGAAAACTGATATTATAACCTTCAACCAGTTCACGGAAATTTTCAGCCGTGCATAAGGTTACCGTATAGCCCCGGTCGGCCAGTGCAGCTCCAAGTACTGCAAATGGCTGTACGTCGCCGCGGGTACCTAATGTGAATAATGTGACCTTCATAGATTTAGATTATATTGGGATAACAGATTATGCGCCAAACTGTGAGGCATAAAAACAAAAAAAGAAATGATCCCCTCGATCACTCTTTATAAATGAACCATAAAGAATACCGGCCGCTCTCCACTGCTTCTATTGTTTACCCCGCGTCATAATGCTCCAGGAGGCACAAACCTGCATTCCATTTCTGAAAATCTTAGCTACTTTTGCGGCCGGGATGGCTGCGGTCAAACTGCTGGATTTTGTGAGAAATGCCCTTTAAAATTATATCTTATTCACTGCGGGGCGACACCATTCAAAATTGGATTATTCGCTACACATTCTTCCTGTTGGGAGTAATGCTTATCGCCTTCGGAACGGCCATAACCATTAAAATGAAGCATCTTGGGCTGGCCCCCTGGGACGTTATCAGCGTTGCTCTTTATCAGAAACTGGGTTTAAGCATCGGCACGTGGACCGTGCTGATGGGAATTTTTCTGATTATTCTGACGCTGATCATGCGTGGAAAACATATTAATATCGGCACCTTTCTGAACACATTGTTGCTTGGCCCCATGCTTGATTTTTTCCTCTGGATAGACATATTACCAAATGCAGCATTCTCCTGGACCGATTATTTGTGGCTATGTGCTGCTATTGCAATTATGGGTACGGGAGGCGGCTTATACGTATCAGGTGGTATCGGTGCCGGGCCCAGGGATGGTTTTATGCTCACTATTTCAGATCATACTCACCATTCGGTAAGTAAGACCCGCATAATTGTTGAATCATTAGCTGTGGGTATTGGTTATATCCTCGGGGGACCGGTGTTCATCGTTACCTTCCTCTATACCTTTATTCAAAGCCCAATTTTTCAGCTATCCTTAAAGGTATTCACCAGGTTTCAGCAAGGCCGATATCCAGGGGCCGGTGGCAAGATTATTGGGGTTGAGAACAGCTAGCGTGTGGAACGTTGTGCTGAAAGAAAATAAACTGTAAACCATACATGGCCTATTAGCCAAAAAAAGAAAAATTATGGAATCGTTAAAAGGAAAGATCGCATTGGTAACAGGGGCTGGAAAAGGTATCGGACGTGCAATAGCATTAGGCCTTGCCCATGAGGGTGCGAGCGTCGGGTCCATCGTGCTTCATCACGACTTGGCCCTTTCTGTTAATAATGAGAGTGGTCGGCAAGGTTCCGTTGTACATACTTTCAGGGAGGGTACTCGCCTGCTGATAAACCTCAAACGGGTAGTTCTTCTTCTGCATAAACGCTACCGCTTTTGGCAGATCGGCATCGGCATCAACCATGGCAAAGATCACATCCTCTTTATTTTTCAGCTTGTTCTGTAAGGCCTGAATTGAGGGCTTCTCGGCGATGCAGAGCGGGCACCAGGTCGCCACTGCTTCCCGCTCCCACTAGTGCGAAAGATGGCGTTGGATACTATTAATGAACAGATTCCTCATCTCATTCAATTACTTAAAAGCGCTTAGCCGAAGCTTAAACCCTTGGGAAGTGGTGTTATTTTGCCCTCTTAAAAAACACTCGTAAAAGGGTGTAGCCAATAACACCCGCACATACCGAGGCCAGCAGGATAGAAAACTTTGCTTCCGTTTGCAATTCAGCCTGGCTGTACGATAGCATAGCCATGAAAATAGACATCGTGAAACCAATACCCGCAATTACCCCAAGCGCAGCAATCTGAATCCACAGGGTATTTTTAGGAAGTGTACTCAAACCTGTTTTGACCGACACCCATGACATGATTACGATCCCAATGGGTTTACCAAGTAAAAGGCCAAAAATGATACCCAAGCCCATATTGCTGGTCAAACCATCTACCATACCACTTTCAAACCGGATATTCGTGTTAGCAAGTGCAAAAAGTGGCATGATTATAAAATTAACAGGTCGGGTTAATGCATGCTCTAATTTTTCGAGTGGTGATTCCGTTTCGTCGGGTGTGGTGGGAATAGTAAGGGCCGTAAGTACTCCGGCAATGGTAGCATGGACGCCAGAATGGTGGATAAAATACCACATGAATAATCCCGGAATGAGATAGAACCCGTAATTCATTACCTTCATTCGATTCATCACTAGCAATAAAGCAAAAACGGCACCTGCATAGGCCAGGTAATCCAGATGGATTTCTGAGGAATAGAATATTGCTATAACCAGAATCGCCCCCAGGTCGTCGACAATTGCCAGGGCTGTTAAGAAGATCTTCAGGGCCAGCGGTACCCGGTCGCCCAGCAGCGATAAAATTGCAATTGCAAATGCAATATCGGTGGCCATTGGGATCCCCCATCCGCCGGAAGTTGGCGTATTGTTATTGAATAAACCAAATATCAGTGCCGGCACAAGCATACCGCCAAGGGCAGCAAATACTGGAAGTGCTGCCTGCTTTGCAGTTGACAGCTCACCCTCAACGAGCTCTCTTTTAATCTCCAGACCCACAAGGAGGAAAAAGATCGCCATCAGACCGTCATTAATCCACAATAACACAGGATAACGCAGGGTCACATTCCCAAATTCACGCCCCAGTTCCATTGCTAACAGGTCCTCAAACCCTTTACCGGCACCAGTATTGGCAATGATCAAACTAATTACGACACACACCAACAGTATGATCCCACCCGCTGATTTTGAAGAAAAGAAATCCTTGAAAGGAGTTATATTAATTTTGACCATATACAAAATTAGAAACAGCGAAAATACAAATTTCGAACTGACAGCGTTTCCATTTTACCTTTCACCCCTCCAGTACTGTTGGTTATTGTAAAATTTCCTGAACCAACTGTACAATCTCCGGCAATCCCGATTGTGCCTGCTTGGGAAAACGTCCTGTTGCCGCCTGTACCGTATCAAGCTTTCGCAGCCCTCGACCGGGTTCGCAGAATGCAAAAAAGTTCTGGCCCTAACTTTTATAAACAGCTTAGATGTAACTGCCGATTGTTAATAAGCCATTGCTTGTTTCTGCAACTCATATTTGTGTGGTAATCCTCTGCAACTTAGCAGTATCCACCGCCCAGGCACTTTTCGAAGTAAAGCTCCGAACATGGATTATGAATCGAAATTATTATTCTACACCATCCCGAGTGGCTGGGGTAATTCAACAATAAACTTAGCACCTTCTTTATCGGATTTAATGTTAAGTATACCTCCCAGGCCATTAATGAGATGTTTTACGAGTGCAAGGCCAAAGCCATATCCTGGTTCACCGTTTGTACCCTTGGTACTGGCTGACGTACCAGTAAGTATATCATCAATCTGAGCTTGCGTCAATCCAGCTCCGGTGTCACTTATTATGATCTTGAGAGTGCTCCTGGCACCCGTAATTAAGGCAAGGCTTGCTCCCACCTTACCATGCATCGGTGTAAACTTTATTGCGTTAGAAATAAGGTTACCAATAATCTGCAGCAATTTATTCTTAGAAAATGGTATATCTGCTGTTGCAGGGCTAATGCTTACAGTGAATGAAACACCTTTAGCCGTGGCTTGAGGAAGATAAAGTTTTTCCAGTTTCTCTTTTAAGATCATCAGGTTTAACTCATCTCCTTTAATTTTAATTTTCGGCTGTTTCTTTTCCGAACTTAAAATTTCATCTGCCAGTTCCAGAATGGATTTACCGCTTTTATAAATGAGATTGATAAATTGTAAAACCTCATCCATCTTATTTTCTTTGCCCTGCTCACTTATAATTTGGGCAAGACCGATTATCCCTCCTATAGGTCCCCGGATGTCATGTACTACTTTATTCTTAGTGTCAGTAGCCTCCCTGACCTGGTTTCTGAGAGAGTCAATAATCTTAAAAGTATTAAGCCTGTTTATGATCTCATCAGCTATTATTTCGAGTAATTCGGCTTTTTCGGGGTCCAATATCTTTGGACTTCTGTCCATAACACATAAAGCACCTAAATTGTGCCCATTCGACTTCAGCGGTATCCCATAATAATATCTCAGCTGCAAGTGATTGGTTACATAGAATTTGTTTTTGAAACGCTCATCTTCGTTAAGGTTAACTATCTCAAAATGCTTGTCCTTAGAGATGGTATACTGGCACACGGACTCCTCACGGGGCATCTGATCTACATCCAAACCATGACTCGAAATTGTCCATTGGGTATAAGAATCAATCAGGTTTACAAGGGATATTTCCGTGCCAGCAACGCTTGCAGCTAATTTCGCAAGGTCGTTAAACTGATCATTAAAGTTGGAGTAATCGAGATTGAAATCCGACAGATCTAAAATTCGTTGCAATTCATTTGCCGGAATTGGATTTAAGTTATTCATAATGATCAGATATGGTAAATTGTGCAAATAAATAGTCGGCCAAGCTAAATAAATAAATTAGGCAAGAAGAAGCACAGAACTGCCTAATTTGTTCGCAAACTTGACATAATCCGGTACGACTTAATCAAGTAAAAACAATTTAGATCAAATTTGTATTGCAGGTGTGATTAGTTCAATGGTTTGTAACTTCCGATCACACGATTCTCCAAAAATGGTAAAAGTAAACTCTGATATGGTTTTTGATTTGGAATTCTTCTTTGAGATATCACCGGATTTGCTGTGTATTTACGGATTTGACGGATATTTCAAAAAAATTAACCCGGCGGTGTCTAAAACATTGGGTTACGATAACACTGAATTGTTCTCAAGCCAGGTAAGCTCATTTGTGCACCCTGAAGACCTGCTTTTAAGCAATCATAAGATGGAGACACTTATCGACGGGCACTCGCTGTTAAATTTCGAAAACCGTTATCTTCATAAAGATGGTTCGGTGGTCTGGCTCTCCTGGACATCTGTACCCATTAAGAAGGACGAGGTGATTTTTGGCATTGCTAAAGACATTACCTATAAGAAACAACTCGAAGAATATGATCGGATATCTTCAGTTTTGGGTATGATTAATGACGATCATCACAAGCGATTTAAAAAAATCGTTAAAAACGATATCCCCAAAAATCTAAGCATAAACGGAATAGGGAATATTAAACGTGTAAAAGACGAACCAACATACTCTGATCAATTTTGGCTAAACCAGTTTGAAGCTGCAGTTCGCAAACACGCCGGAAAAATAGATCTGAACCTGGAATTAATAAGTGGTGAACTCGCTTTGAGCCAGCGACAGCTGTTCCGCCGGGTTAACCTGATACTGGGCATTACGCCCAACAAATTAGTTAGGGTCATCCGTTTGCAACTTGCCTGGGAAGCTATTGCTTCCGGGAAATACCGTACCATTAAAGAGATCGCCAACATTGCTGGTTATAGTTCCAGGACTCACTTCAGTAAGCTTTTCCGCGAGGTTTATGGCATTAATGTTTCGGACTTACTTTAGGCATTAAAACCCAAGAAATAGCAGGACTGGAAATTAAAAACATGGGGAAGAGGATACTTATAATTGACGACGACGAGGATATCCTTACGATCTTAAATTTTATTTTTCAAGAAGACGGTTTTGATACTATAGTGTTTAACGGAGGCATCACCGTCGAGCAAATAAAAAATCTGAATCCGGATCTGATCATTCTTGACATCAGGATTGCCGGGTACGAGAAGTCCGGCCCGGAGATCTGTGTGGAAATAAAAAAACAGCAAGATTTAACTAACATCCCGGTACTACTGCTTTCTGCGGAGCTCAATATAGCTTCACTTGCTGATAAATGCGGAGCTGACGGATACATCCCAAAACCCTTCAATATTGACAAGCTGGTTTCAAGAGTGAAAGAATTTATATTTTAGGTGAATATTTGCGGCCATGAGTAATAAACCGGAAAAATCCAGTTCATGGGAAAAGATTAATTTAGGATCAGAAAGACTTAAATTCTTTTTCGTTAGACATTTAGATCGCATTTATGGTGCTAAACAGCACCTGGTAGCAAGGCTGCCCAGCCTTCAGGAAGAGGCTGAATTTTCTGATCTGAAACAGGCTATCTCCGAAACAGTGGCAGATGTGGAAAAACAGATAGCCAGAATGGAGGTCATTTACACCTTGTTAGACGCTGAAGTATCAAAGGGGAGCATACATGGTCTGACAGGCCTGGTCGATGATGCATTCGAAGCTATTAATGAGCAAAATGGAGAACCCGAACTCCGTGACCTTAGTATCATCTTTTACCTGCAAAATATAGAAAGTCTTGAAATGGCTTCCTTCCAAATTCTGCAAATGGCAGCTATCAAATTAAAAAACAAACAGGTAAGCCAATTGCTTAAAGAGAATTATGATGAAGCAAAGGCTGACCGGACTTTGTTATTATTAATCTCGTCAAAATATATCACCACGTGAACTCAGGTTAAGCTTCCTGAAGATTAAAATCCCATACCTGGGTCGCCCTTCATGGCGCTGGGCTGTTTATTCTGGGATTTGGCCTCTGAATTCCGTTTTGTTCAATGAAAGCCCTCCCTCAGCTGCAGCCTTGTCTTTGAGCATCTGGAAAGAAAAATAGCAAAGCCGCGAATAATACTTCGTGAAAATTTGATCAAATGACTCAGTAGCCTGTTTAGATTTTATTTCCATGGGGTCAAATTCAATTCAATATAGTAAAAGTTCTTCCTATTCTTATCGAAAAGTAAACTGTTTAGAAAAACACCTTAAATACGTGCATTTTATCAGCGTAGTGGTATTTCACCTCCCAACCATTTGCCAGGCAAATCTGCTTAACTATCGACAGGCCCAATCCATTCCCCTTATTGCTATCGGTACCCTTACCAAAGCGGGCAAATAGTTGTCCCTCAGGAAAAGTAAGGGCTTCGCCACCATTTTCGAAAGTCATAGCTGCGTCGGTCAGTGAGATTTTTACCTGTGTTCCCTGACCAGCATGGGCCACGATGTTTGAGAGCAGGTTCGAGATCAGAACTTCCAGGAGAAACAGGCTCGAATAAACCTCTTTGTAAGTTATTTGCCGTTCCAGCTGCAGTCCCTTAAACGAAAACAGGTCTTCCGCACGGTCAATCTGCTCATTCAGAAGCGCACTCAGATCAACCTTTTTCTTGTCCGGAAAGTCGTTGTTCTCCAGCTTGGCCAGTAACAGCAAACTTTTATTGACTTTACTAAGCCTGCTTGTTGCTTCCTTGGCGTTCACCACGTAGCCCGCAATTTCTGGCTGCAGCTCAAACTGACTGATCGACTCCAGTCCCGACTGAATAATGCTTAGGGGCGTCTGTATTTCATGCGATGCATTGGCAGTGAACTCTTTTAATGCGATGTATTCAGCACGGGCTTTTTCTGCCAGCTCAATCAGCACCGTATTCATCTCTTCAAACTCATGGATATTTGAACGGTCGAGTGTCAGCTGCTCAGTGGACGAGACGGAATACGATTTCAGTCGCTGGAGGTTGGTTAAAAATGGCTGCCAGATCTTACGGTTGACAAAATAGTTCATCACAGAACCGCAGATAATTAGGAGCAGCGCCATAATGATAAAAATGTAGATAATGGCTTTTGAATATCCATCGATGCCGATATGGCTTGTCATCACACGGATCCGGTATTCCTGGCCTTTAATGATATAATTATCGGTCAGGTAATAATATCCTTCTGTTTTCTGCTGCAGCTGATCGAAAATCAGTGTGTCTCTGAAGATCCTGGGCTGGTCCAACATCGGACTGTCATCGCTGATAATCTGAATCATCGGGGAATTTACCGGCCTACCTGCTTCAATCTCGTGCACAATCGCCGCAGCCTGCATTTCCAGCTGCTCCTCAATCTCTACCGAAACCTCCCGCTGCAGGAGGAACAAGAGCATAATGCCCGTGATGACGATGATAATGATACTGAGCCAGAATTGATTCAGGCTGGTTTTTGTTAGCAGCTTCATTCCAGGGCAAATTTATAACCCATCCCATAAACGGATTTGACATAATCTTTCCCGGATACGTTAATAAGCTTTTTGCGAAGATTCTTTATATGTGCGTAGAGGGTATCAAAATTGTCAAACTGGTCGACATGATCGCCCCAGAGGTGTTCGGCGATGGAGGATTTACTGAGAACACGATTCTTATTGACCACGAAATAAACCAGCAGTTCAAACTCCTTGCGCGTCAGCGGCAGCGCCTTTTGATCAAAAAACAATTGCTTCGATTCAGGATCGATCGTAAAATCGTCAAACACCACCTTGCTGGATCCCTTTAGCACCTTTCTGCGGTATAGGGCATTGATCCTCGCATTCAGCTCCTCGACATAAAAAGGTTTGGTCAGGTAGTCATCTGCCCCCATGTTTAAGCCGTTAAGTTTATCCTGTAGCGAATCCCTCGCCGAGAGGATCAGTATGCCGGTTTCCAGATGCTGGGTGCGTATATCCCGTATCAGGTCAATCCCATTACCATCCGGCAGGGTAATGTCCAGCACCACGATATCATAGACGTAACTATTTACTTTTTCAGCAGCGTCCGCGAAATTCGCTGCATGCTCGCAGGTGTAATTGAGCGACCTGAAATACAATTGCATCTCCTGCAGCAGAACGGGTTCATCTTCAACGAAAAGTAACTTCATCATTTTTTACACCTGCCCAAAGATATTACCTAAAGCGGGATCAATGCGGCGATACCCAAATTACCATTTTGAAAGGTAGGAGTTGCTACAAAATTCAAGCCTTTGGTTTTTATGATCTTATTCTTAATATATGGATAGGCAAAATAGGTAAATCTCGAGCTCAGAATCCCTACTCCTGCACCAGCAAGCACGTCGCTGAACCAATGCTTGTTATTCATCATCCGCAAGGCGCCGGTTGTTCCCGCCATGGTATAACCCGCCACGCCGTACCAGGGAGACACATCTTTAAATTCCTGCCGCATAAATTCCGCTGCAACGAATGCGGTCGCAGTATGCCCGGAAGGAAATGATCGCCGGTCGTCTCCCGACGGACGTAGTTTCGCGGTGTGTTCCTTGAGGAAATTTACCGAAAGGCCCATTAAGGTGTTCGAAATAAAGTAAATAGCGGTTCGGTCTACCAGGTTGTGCCGGCTTTTAACGCCTACCATGTTTAGGGCGTACACCGCTGCTACCGGTGCATACTGCAGTTTATCATCGAAATGGGTTGAAAAATGGGGCATTTCCTCCAGGAGTTCATGCCGGATGTGCTTATCGGCTTGCTTTGTTAGTCCCTGGTCCAGCGACGTAAAACCATAACTCACCAATACCGCCGGAGCAAGTATCCGGCCCCAGGCGCGGAACTTAGCATGCGACTTTTGCCGGACCAGGCTAGAATCCTTTGTTTCAATAGAATCGATTTCTGCGGATAGACCGCGCAGGCTGCTCAGTAATAGCAGCACCAGCAAAACCCTGTTCATAGCACTCAGTTAAAGAACTGAAACTATCACACGATTTTGAAGAAATTCTGAATTCAGAAAATTTTACTTTTTAGCCCGGTTATCGACTGCCAGGCAGCGCATACGCTCCATATTAATGGCTTTGAACTGTTGCAATATATCCTTCCCGTAATCGGTAAAGTACTCGTGGTGCTCGAGCATGGAACAGTTAATACGCGCCCACTGCGGATCAGTGTATTTATTTTTAAAATAGATCTCTAACTCCGAACGAAGGGCAATTTCATAGCAGTGGTAATCCGGTTTGGTAAAATGATAGAGGTCCGCATCACACAATATGCGCGCTTCCATGGTATGTGGTTTCTGCGGGTATCGGGTAGCTTCGATACAATCCTGGACCTGTTTTATGAAACTCTCCCCGTAATCCTGCTCAGTTAAAAACTCAGCGGCAATTTCTTTACTAAAGTTTTCATGTCCGGTATAAGCCCTGGCATAGCCGCAATCATGGAACCAGGCAGCAACCTGAATAATACGAAGCTGCTCTTCGCTCAGCTCCACCTGCCCAGATATTTCCTTGGCTGCATGAACAACTTCAAGGGTATGATTCACATTGTGGAACGATAGATTTTCAGGCAAATTTTCCGTCAGGAATTTGAGCACAAAACTCTGAACTGCTGGTATTAATTTTTCCGTTGCTAGCATAAAATTGCCTCTGTTTAAAATTTGTAACTGTATCCCAGGCGGATCACCTGGGTTTCATAATAGTCGGTACTATTGAAATTGAATCCGTTACCCACAATCTTTCTTTTTATCCGGAGCGTATTAAAAAGATCGCTCCCATTGGCAAACAACTCCCCCTTGCCTTGCTGGATCTGTTTCTTTATACCCGCATCAACCGAGAAACGGGACTCGATCCTGCCCTGCGGAATGATATCCGGGGCGAGATAAACCATTGCAATTTGCAGATCAGCCTGGCCGGGAAGTTTGAACATATTGTTCAGCTTTATGTTGCCCGATGTGATCTGCTGCTCAGCCATGGTATAGGTAGTCGGAACCGGGTAACGGTTTTCAATGGTAAATGCATCAATTTTATTGCGATACAGGGCAGCGCTGGTATTGAAGTTCCACCAGGAATTGAGTTGCTGCTGTAGCGACAGTTCCCCCCCTGTATTGGCGCTACTGCCCGCATTTTGGAAAATATTATAGATAATAGTATTTCCGGGAACGATTGTACCGATACGGGTTATCGTAGCTTCAGTTGCTGTATGGTAGAGCGCGGTATACAGGCTCCCGCCGCTCCAGCTCCGTTTATTTCCAAGCTCAAAGCGGTCGGTAAACTGAGGCCGCAGAGTGGGGTTCCCAACCTTCAGCACTTCAGGTTCATCATATTTAGGAAAGATCCGGATGTCCACTTCGTTCGGACGATCGACCCGCCGGTTATAGAATACTGATAGCTTATTATTATCGCTCAGCTTGTATCCAAATCGCAGGTTCGGAAATGGCTGCGCATAATCATAGCCATCACTTTTATAGGTGTTATGATTCGGGTTAACGTCATAGTCAACCTTTACATATTCCAGTCGGATCCCCGCCTCAATTTCTACCTTCCTGCTTTCAAAAATATAATTGCCGTACAAGGCAGGTATAGTTTCCTTATAATCTGCCCAGCCGCCCGCATTCGCGTCAAGGGGTGAGTTCAGTCCCCGAAAGAACTGCATATTGGTCGGAATGGTCCTGCGCCTGAACTTCAGTCCGGTTTCAAACCGGCCATGCTTCATGGGTTTGATATAATCCAGGTTGAGGTCGGCAACATGCTCATCAGAGAGGAGCTTAAACGAATCATTCCCGGTGAACGAAGGCATGATATTGGTGAAGAAATATTTCTCGTCTTCACGGTGGAAAGTGTAGTTGAATCCGGCATTGAGCAAGTGCCCGGGCTGTGTAAACTTATGCTGGAACAGAGCAGAGCCGGTTGCTGTATATTTCACCTCATCCTCCAGGAATTGCCATAGGCGCATACGCTGACTCAGGTCCCCATTAAAATAAGGCGTGTCACCTTTGTCGATGATCTTCTCCCGGTTAAAAAACCCGGATAGGGTGAAACTGTTATGTTCATCCGGATTCCAGTCCACACCGGTCTTAATCGTCGAAAACGTGGTCGTGCGATTCCGTTTAACCTGCTGCCTGATAAGCTCCCCGCTGCTGTATCTGCGTTCCCCAAACTCATTCCGGTTCAGTGTCTGCGTGTATAGCCAGTCGGCCTGCATAAAGGTGTTCAGCTTGTTTTTCCGGTAGTTAAGGGAAAGAGAAGGGTTCAGCTTGGGCGTCGACTGGAATTGGGGGCGTATGCCCGGTAAATTCTCCTGCCTCACCCAAAGTGCGCCCAGGCCCGAAGTAAGTCCTAGTTTACCATTCCAACCTTCCTGCCGGTTCTTTTTATAGATGATGTTGATGATGCCTGCATTACCGTTCGCATCGAACTTCGCGGAAGGATTGTTGATGATCTCTATCCGCTCGATAGCAGAAGCCGGAATATTATCCAGGCCCGTCTGACTCCCGAAGCCCGTGATAGCATTTTGCTTGCCGTCAATCAGTACAGCGACCTTATCATTGCCGCGTAACTGCACCTTGCCGTCCTGCAGGGTCACGCCAGGAAGATTCTGCATGGCCTGCAAAACAGAGCCGCCCGACTGGCTGACATTATTTTCAAGGGTAAAAACCTTTTTATCCATCTTATCTGATACCCCGTCTTCAACACTCGCAGTCACCACGACCTCGCCCAGCACCCGTGTATCCTGCTGCAGCTCGATAGTCCCCAGGTCCAGAAAAGGACTCAGGCTGCCAACAAGTTGCTCGGTACGATACAGGCGGTAACCTATATAACTCACTTCGAGCAGATATCTTCCAGGCTTAATTCCCGAAAAGGTAAATCGTCCATCTTCATTGCTGATGGTACCCTGAGCCAGACTGCTGTCGCCAGGATTTTTAAGCAGCAGATTAACGTAGGGCAGGCTGCTTTTGTCCTTCGCATCTTTTACCTGCCCGGAGATAGTCACCAAACTACTCTGGCCAAACGAAACGGATACCGAGAATAGAAGGAGCAAAAATGGTAGAACAATGTTTTTCATAGCAAACCAATTCTTTTGTTGACAGGTGACAGTATTGAAAGCTCAAAACTGAAAGTATCTAAACGCTGTGTTATCCGTCCAGACTTAAAACTTAATATAGTTGAAAGTTGAAAGTTGAAAGCTCCTAAACGCTGTGCTATACGTCCAGACAAAAAACTTAATACCTAAAACCTACGACTTACAACGTAAAACCTACAACGTAAAGGTCCGGCCTGATTCCGAAGAAATTCTGAAGATTAAGAAAGAGCACACCTTCAGCAAAGAGATATACTAGTTTGCCTCATGCCGCGTGACTGATGCCTGGAGATAAAAATAGCTTAGTATAAATAGGAAAATGATTCCCAAAAACACGCTTGCCAGCACATCTGTAAACCAGTGGGCGCCAAGATAAATCCTCGAGAATGGTATCGCGAGGATCATCACGGAACAAAAGCTGATCAGTGCGATTCGTATACGCCGACTAAATAATTTCAAATGGTACAGTAATACGATCATGAAACCAAAAAATATGATGTAAAACAGCACGTGCCCGCTCGGAAAACTCTGATGCCTTGCGTTCTCTATGATCCTGACCAGATCTTTTGTGGGCCGCGGCCGGTTGATCAGGATCTTTAAGAAGTGGCTAACTACCCCTGAAAACAGAGTTAATACCGTAAATACACCTCCCTTTTAAGCCCGGTGAGTGTTAATATAAGTGCAATAGCCAGGACCATCACAATTGACTCAGGCAATGAACCCGGCCAGCTTATTCCCTTCATGATAAAATCCAGGACGGGGTACTGATGTTCCTGCACTTCCTCCGAGAATTTAAGGTCGATAAAGGATACGGGGAAAAACGCTATGATTATACTCAGGCAAATGAAGCCCAATAATATTCCCCCAAGTACATAAAACAGGATCCGTTTTTTCCTTAATTCCATCAAAGCACAATTTGCATCGGGCAAAGTATTGGGAGATTCTGAATAATTTCTGAAGCCGCTCGACTGTCGGATCGCTGCGATTCGATCGCTATGCCAAATCCCGCTTAAAGGATTCCAGATAGTCAATAATGAATTTCGCAACCTGTTCCTTTTCGGCGATGGTAAGAATAACCCCGTCCTACATCCAGTAACCCTGCGTATCAATTAAGATCCGGCCAAGTAATCGGGCTTGTTAGTGCTACCCTTCCTTCAAGGGGAGCTGTCCGCCCGAGGCGGAGCCGATAGTTATCGGCTGAGGGGTCAAAAAACCTTAAGCTGCGAAGTAGCAGATAAATATTAGATTGCCCGGGTAATCGAAACCCCTCCTACTTCTGTTGCGATAAATAAGTCACCAAAGAAGCAAATTCTTCCAACGACAATGAATTCGCCAAACCGGCCGGCATCATCGAATTTTCCATCTCCTTACGACTGACTATTTCACTTGCTGGAATGGTTCGTACTCCCCCGGCGATATCTCTCAATGTTAAGGACTGCACCGACTGGGCAGTCACAAATCCCATGAAATTCCTTCCGGCTTTGGTAGTGATCATAACCGTCGCAAATCCCTGAGATATTGAAGCATTAGGCTTTAAAATCGACTCGGCAATCTGTTCGGGATTCATGATCGAGCCGATCTGCCCCATGAACGGACCCTTAAGCGGTTCGGAAGCACTTGTGCTGTGACATGCCTGGCAGCCTTGTCTCAGAAAAACTGCCTTGCCCAGATCCACATTGCCCTTGATTTTAGGTAAGGCCAGCATCACATCTTCAATCGATGTACTTCCAATCTGGCCTTTCTTCATTTTGATGGCTTCCAGGTCAATGCTTTGTTCCGATGTGACTGTGGTTTCCTGGCTGCCGAACTCGCTGATCCCCATTTGATGCTTATCATTAAGACGGGTAAAAAACAGCTTGTCTGCGGCGCTCGAACTATTCCATGCTGTCACGAGCGTCTGCCGTATTAAGGGCGAGGATTCCCACTCAACAGGATTATAATACGGTCCGTGACCATCCGGCCGGGTGCTCCACCAATATTCTCCGGCATAAGGTGCTTCCTTCTTATAGAGCCTTGACAGGGTACTCAAGATCTCTTTCTTTAAAGCCGGATCGGCAGATTTTCGGTAAGCCTCGATTAAACCCTGCACCGCTTTTGGATGATGCATGTAGCGGAGCGCCCACAGTGCCAAAACAGAGTTCTTTGTGCCTATGGCATCGATCGCTTCATCGAAAGCATTTAAGCCGACCAGCGCACGTACGGCTAAATGCGCATTAATTAATGCAGAATTTGGTGTTGCGTGCGGTCCTTCTGCAGCGCCGTCGGGTGCACGAAATGATGGTGGTACCCTTACGTCAAGCAAAGCCTTACTTAATTCCGGCCGACCAAGACGACCGATCGCGACTATCGCTGCCGACTGAACACGCGGAGACTTACTGCGTAAAGCAGACAAAAACAGTTCCGCTGGAACCTTGCTGACATTACCTTTCCGGTCGGCCAGCGCACGCAGCGCAAACTCTCCTAACTTTTCGTCGGCAACGAGGCTAAGCAGCTTTTGTGTTGAGTTCTTACCCGCAGCCTGTGCATAGGTAAATATTCCCGCTACCCGCACATCCAGAGGCAGGTTTTTGTCGGCAGCAATTTTCCATGCAGCAGCAGCGGCTTTTGCAGGAGAACGCTTTAGCATTTCATGTTGAGCATTCAATCGCCCAACGGCACTTTGCGATTTTAACAGAGCCGTTAAAACCTCGAAAGAAGCTTTCCTGAGATCCGGAAAGGGCTTGTAGGTCCAGTCTTTCGGCACGGCCCGAACAATAAATCCTTTGTCAGGGCTACCGGAATAACCCGCACCGTCCCAAGCTGAAAGATACAAGCGCCCTGAGCCATCAACATCCAGGTCGGTAATCTGGGCTAACTTGATGAAATCCTCGTTCTCCTGCCGGAAGCTCGGACCGTCCGCTGTGACGCGGTGTATGTATAAGGTGCTCGTGCCCCAATCAGCCATTAAAGGAACTTTATTGTATTTTTCAGGCCAGCTTGCCTCGTCCATAAATAAGGAGCCCGTTCCCGAACCCCCGCCCAGATCGGCGAGTGCTGGTACAATCTCCTCAGTAAAATGCTTAAACAACAACGGGTAGCCGTACTCGGCGGTTTGTATATGGTGACTGAAGCGAATATTCCATCCCCCGCCATCATTGGTATTGTCGCGCGTAAAGATGTTCATGAAGGGATCGATCGCTACGTCGTATATGTTGCGTAATCCATGAGTATAAACCTCCATTTCGGTCCCGTCCGGCCGCACTCTTACAATACCTCCGCCCAGCATGGTTAACTTCTTCCCCGACCGATCAACAGCATCATGAAAGCCAAAATCGCCAACAGCGATGTAGATCCAGCCATCGATACCCATCCGAATTCCATTGGTTGCATGATCGGTCCCGCGGCTTTGCAGGAATTTAGGCGAACTGAGTCCGCGTATCAGCGCCTCGGCCTTTCCATCGGCTATCCCATCCCCGTTCTTATCCGTAAAGACGGCCAGATCCATGCCTGTAGCCAGTTTTGTTTCTTCCGAAAAGGTAGTGTACAGCACAAAAACCTGGTTGCCCAGGGCTAGGATTCCCCGTGGATTATCAACGGCGGCAAATTCTGTGTGGCTGTCCACTTTCCCGTCATTATTGCTGTCCACCAGTTTAATGATACTTCCCTTCCCCGGTGTTTTACCCAGAGATCCGATCTTGTCGACACCCACGAATACCGCGCCGTTTGCATGTACTGCCAGGCAGGCCGGACTCGGAGTCAGATCAGAACCGGCAAAGTGGCTAACCGTTATATCGGACGGCCATTTAGACGCATTGCGCAGGGAATCGGCTGCGGCTTCACCCTTTCTGCTATTGAAATTCTTCCCATTGAAATTATCATAAACCTGATAACCCAACAGCATGAAAAATGAAAAAGAAAGGCTTAATATGAGTTTTAACATAGGATAAATTTATCTATTTAGATCGGAGTGTAGGAAATGTTTTTATTATCCAATTCGGCTTGCGGGCACTCGTCTAAAAACCCATCACTTCAATATCCGCAGATAACG
This sequence comes from Daejeonella lutea, assembly GCF_900168015.1. Lineage (GTDB taxonomy): Bacteria > Bacteroidota > Bacteroidia > Sphingobacteriales > Sphingobacteriaceae > Daejeonella > Daejeonella lutea. Next base: position 1,274,240 of record NZ_FUYR01000001.1, read on the forward strand.
CTCAAAACTCCCCACATAATCCTTATTCTGTTTGGCTATGATCCTGGCGATCTGGGAAATGTGGGTCATATCGTGTGCCACCCAAGTTGCGAGGATCTGGCGGAGGGTGACCGCTCCCATTACGGGGTGCAGGGCTGTTTTGGATAGATCTTCTTCACGCAGCTTGCAATCTTTTAGATACCGGATTGAGTACGAGCGAAGGTCATTGAACTGTTCGAGCAGGTGACGCACCGGGTTGTTTTCAGCCAGCTGAAAATGAGCCTCCATGTTTATGGGGGTGAATACCTGCTGTTCGTCGCCGGCAAGAATGATCTTTGCCCGGGGCAGCCAGTTCGTTTCTTCGCAGACAATAAGGTGTGCAAGGACTTCTTTGGCGTTCCATGTGTTTTCGCCTTCATTTGCATTTATCCATTCGTCACTCAGATTGTGGAAAAGGGACGAAAGTGTTTTGGGTGTGTTGGTCAGGACTTCTGCCCATTTCTTAAAATCCATATATATCGTCTTGGTTTAATTATCACTGAGCGAAGAGAATTCCCTCCCTATTCTTTTTCCGGCTCATCAGTCTTTGAGAACATTTTGGCGTTGTAGTCCCGTGAACCACCCCGGGGAACGGTCAGGCTTGTCCAGTTCTCGGCCGACATCTTGCCGATAAAGACAAGCTGACCAACGTGATAGGCACTGTGAGCCAGTGATCGGTTGATGGCCTCAACTACCGTGTGGGCTTCGTTCCGGATGTAGACGGTCTTCTCCAGGTCATCCTCGTGGAGGGAATTTATTGTCTCCAGCATTAAGGTCCAACCCTCATTCCATTTGTCCAGCACTTCCCTTTTGGTAGTAAGATCATTATCGAACTCCGCATCCCTGTTCCGCCATTCCTTCTCCCCGTCGGAATTCAGAAAGCTCGTCCACCGGCTCAGCATATTTCCCCAGAGATGCTTTACAATCGTAGCCATACTATTGCATTCTGCATTGTACTGCCAGAATAATTTATCCTCCGTAACTTGATCAAATGTTCTTTCCCCCAGACTCTTATAGTTCTCCAGCTGGCTAATTACGCTTTTTAAATAGTTCAATTTCATCGTCTATCGAGTTAAAATAATATCCTAATAAATCCTTTACCCGGCCGCTGCCACTCGTCTGAGGCCGCCTACCCGCTCGTCAAAGTTCCCGTATTCCACCGGATCATGTATTTCCTGAAACAGGTTCATCAAATCTGCCGAATGCCTGAAGCTTCTTTGCGTTTCCAGGTTAAAGTGTACCAGCTTGGCCCACATAACTGCTTTCAGTTTACTTTTGTGCTCGTCCCACATCAAGCCTTCAAACAACAGGCTCGATTCCGAAAACTGGATCAGCCGGGTTTCTATGGTTACCAGTTCCATCCAGCTAGCCGGGTAAAAGTAAGAAACCTGCGTCTGCGCCGACACCCATCCAATATTCTTACCGTAGGCATATTCGGAGGTGTTGAAGTGATAGTGCTCCACAAGCTGTTCCGTCCGGGCAGCCATTATATAATCGATGTACCTGGAGTTGTTCAAGTGATTAAATGGGTCGCAGTCCTGGTACTGGATCCTGACTTTGCTCTCCAGTGTTTTGGCTAAGGGTCTCATATGATTGGATTATTTTCTAAACAAAAAATGTCACCTAATTTATACCGTACGGTATATTCCTATTCAAAAAAAAAAACTATACCCTCAGGCTAATGATCAGCTTTTCGAGGTACGACATGGCTATCCGTAACTCAACCGGACTTCCGCTTGCCTTGGCCTGCATGATTGCCCCTTCTATCAGCGACATTAAGATCACTGAAACTTCCGTGGCGTTGGTATCGGCCTTAATTTCTCCGCGCGCTATCCCCCTCTTAATTTGATTTTCCAATGCCTTTTTCCAGAAGTCCAGTGCCCTCGCTGCCCGCTCCCTTAATTGAGGATGCGTATCATCCGCTTCCGTCGCGGTGTTTAAAATCGGGCAGCCCGCTTTAAGCAGGGGTATGGTCAGAAAATCACGGTAAACTTCGGGGTAGACTAGTAAACGTTCTATTGAGTTTTCCTTTGCGAGTATTCTTACCTTAACGTAATCCGTGATTCGCTCGAAATTATAGTCGAAGGCCGCCAACGCTACTTCATCCTTGTTTTCGAAGTTGCCATAGATGCTCCCTTTGGTCAGGCCGGTAATCCTGGTCAGGTCCGTCAGCGTAGTGCCCACGTAACCTTTTTCATTGAAGACGGGGGCTGTGCGCTCGACGATAAATTGCCTGGTACGGTCGGATTTGGAGGTGTCTTTCGTCATTGTAAGACAAAGATATAAAAATATACCGATCGGTATAAAAAAAAGAATATTATCATCACCACTGCCGGGACCCTTGGCGTTGTCTCCACCCAAGGCAAATTACTATGCAAATGATCACTACCGCGAGAACGATCAATACAACAGAGCTACGTGTTGTTATTTCCTTCGAAACCACCCGTGTATTGTTCTTTGATGTTTCTGATGAGGATTGGCTGCTATCTAACGTAGTGTTCTCAGAATCAATCTGGTAATACTTACCATCTACAACGCGGGCAGCAGACCCGGATATTTCAACCCTATGCGCCGTCCCCCTAAACCCATCCTGAAAAATATAGGAAAAGCTATCACGCGGGAAGATAATCACACGATAATCATGCTGACTTGAATCGCTAAAAAGGATTCCTCGCTCGGCAAATGAAGCTTCATCTTTACTAACATGGCTTGACATTTCTACTTCCCTTCGTTCGGTATTCCGGGTGGAGTTCTTTGTCAGGAACTTCCCAACCCCGCACGCTGAAAGCCCGATCGCCACGACCATGAATTCGACTATACGTTTCTTTAGATTTTTCATGATTTTGAGTCTTAATCGTTGATATATCGCGCCACCTGATACACCGATTTGACCAGCCGGCGCTTTCGGTAAACCCCATCTCCTTCCCTGCTGCCAGCGATATTGGTATTGCCTTCCACAGAGATCATCCAGGTGCCGTCCCATTGGTCGATGAAGCCGGTGTGGGATATCCTTCCTTTTTCGGGGAAATAGAGACCGAAGATGTCTCCGGTGGTTGGGGTTGAGGGATTGGGTGGGGGTCTTTTATTTGAAAAGGGGGTGGTTGTCAGTTGCCAGTTATCAGTTGCCAGTCTGGGCGGATATGCACGCGAAGACGTCTGAAATTGGAACTCGGAGCTTGGAGAGGGAAGGTTAAAAGAACGAAATCCACCCCGACCCCCCGCCAGCGGGGGACATGCACAACGCACGGCAGTCGGAATCCAATCGACAGTATTCAGAGAAAGTTCACCCAGTTTAACACCCCCGAGTCTTGATTCTTGATTCTTGATACTTGATACTGGCAAAGAACTCGAAGCCCAGATTACTCTCTTACCGGCAAAAAGATCTGGAGACCAGCCGCTTCGAGGATTATACACACCAGCTTTGCCGAGGCTCCAGCACACAAACGCCGCACACCAGGGATTGCCTTTGCCTAAGCCAACATACTTTAGATACTTCTCAACCTGCGGCCCGGAGTTGGATGGCTTTTCGCGGATGCCGATCTGGGAGGTGTAGATCTGGCGGACACGTTCAACAAGGGGATTGACTTTCATAACTGGAGGGACAGCCGACGAACGAACATTCATCCCGATCATTAGAAAAACAATTGCCGGAAACAGAGCCGGAAGAATGGAGACGTGGTTCCTTACGCCTCCATTTAATGTGCTGTTAATTTTCATAGTTCAGTGATTTATCAGTAATTACTTCTCCGAGGTACTCGCTGTTAGAGTAGCTGCTGCGATCCGGAGAGCGGAATACTATCCAGACCTGCACCATCCCGTGGTCGACTGGTGCTTCTATGCGAATGGTGCAGCCGCCTTGTGCGCGTTGGGCAACCTTTTCAGCAATGAACCAGTTTCCTGTCGTACAGCAACGGATCAGTACCATTAGCTCATCCTCCAAATAGATTGGGTTGGAAGCAACTTCCCAGGTGATATCCAGATTGCACGTTCCCGCTTGATGCTGGAGTGAGCCCATAGCCCAGGGCAAAGTTCCGCGGACCAGGCTTACCTTGGGGTAATCGATAAAGAAGTGCGGGTATTTACCCATCATCGCATTTTTCAAGATCTCCCGGATAAGGAAGTTTGTCCCGATCTGGCGGCGATTGAACAGCTTGTAGCTTTCATTTATAAGTTTCGAGATCGGTGAAATGAAACGCATCGCCTCACCAAACTTTGCCCGTTGAGCCAGTTGCTTAGTTGTCGGTTTCTTTTTGCTTTTGCCGGGTGCCCGGCGAACTAAATTTTTTCCTTTAGTTATGTAATAGACCAGGTTTCCAATCTTACCGGAAACGGGTCCCATGATGCCTGAGTGTAAATGTGCCATATTATTTAAGTTGAAAGTTGATAGTGGACGGTTGACAGTTGACAGTTGACAGTTGACAGTTGACAGTTGACAGACTGGGCGGAGATGCACAGCGAGCTGAGCGTGCTTTCATCTACGAGATAGTTGTAACATTCGCCTGATTTTGGCGTCCCTTTGTCTTGCTTCCCTGCCTGCTGGCGGCTGGTTGGCTCTTGATTCTTGATTCTCGACGGTCCTTGTTCTTTGCTCTTTGTTCTTTGCTCCTGTTCAGAAACTATATAAAAGCCCCCAGTACCTCAATAAACCCGTAAAGAATTACTAAATAAAATCCCAGGTAAACAAGCACCTTCTGCCCGGGTGCGAGGCTCTTAAAATTCCCTTCGAAATGATAATCCGAATAGGTCGCAAACACCGGCCAGATATTTTTAATGATCCACCAGGTTGCAGCTTTGAAGATCAGGATTGCTGAGACTGCAAGAATGATCGCGCTGTAAACCCCGGGGTCTATCGCGGCTGCAGTCATGTCAATCTCCCGAATGAAGTATGGGTAGGATAAGAAGATGATGATGATCACCAGTATGCCTGCGAATTCCTTTCTAAAAGGAAAGTGTGCAGGGAGGAAGTATTTTTGAGTTAGATGCATTTTGTTAAGTTGTAAATTGTACGATATAAGTTGTAGGTATTAGGTTATAAGTCAGGGAAGGCTCTTGGGTGATAAGGGCGCAGCACGAAACCCGTTTTGTCTTTGCGAGCGCAGCGCGGCAATCTCTCTCATCGTCCATTTTAATTGGACAGAAACCCGTCGTTTATTTCCCCCGAGTCTTGATTCTTGATACTTGATTCTTGATACACAAGGCGGGGTTCTTCACCCCGCCGCTGTTAATTACGCCACCACTATCTGCCCCGCATGAATGCTGGTAGAGAAGGTTTTCTTGTCAGGGGTCATAAACCCGATCCAGACCTGAACTTCGTCGCCGGAGAATTCAGCAGGAAGGATGATTGTATCCGTTGCTGCTGATCTCAAAGCTCCGTTGTCGAGGTTGTAGACAAAGACTGATTTGGCCGGGTTGTAAATTAAAACCACTGCTTTATCAGTTGCCTTCGCGGTTCCTGAATCGGAATTGTCTGCCCAGGTGATATCAATCTCACCGGCGGTAGTTGATGCGGCAAGCACACCATACACACCGGTAAGGCTCCCCTTACTGAAGAAGATTTTCGTGTAGTCGATCTCAAAGTCAGGGTATATGCCGGTAATGGCATCAGACATCATTTCGGCAATGGCCACGTTGTAGCCAGTCTTTTTCGTGGCCAGGCTCTTATAGCCGATGTTCACAAGACTGCTAACAGGGCCGAGAAAGCCGTTGACGAGTCCGAATTTCGCCCTGTGGATCAACTGCGCATCTGACGGTGCCTTGCTTGAAGGCCGCGGCAAACTCCGCATATAATCGATCCCGTTCCAGGAGCTTCCAATTACAGTCCCGACCTTGCCGGAAAAGGCTCCTAGTATTCCTTTATTGTATTTTCCCATTGTTTCTAATTTTTAAGGTTTAAAAAAATATGCTGTTGTACATGTACAGCACAAACGTGGGGAGAAATAGACTGGACCTGAAATTTTGAAACGATTTGACACGAATTGACGCGGAATGAAACGGAATGCGACATCTGAAGTCGGAGGTCGGAGGTCTGAGGTCAGAGCGGGGGGTTGGAAATTGGAGAGGTTTTTTTTTGTGGGAATAGGGAAACTAGACTGGAAATGGAGTGCCAAGTACGGGTTGTTTTCGAACGGTGTTGGATACTTGAAAGAATACATAGGAAACAGAAGGAGCGATTTCCTGATTAACTGGCTTTCTCAGACTTCCGACTTCAGACCTCCGACTACAACCTCATGTCAAAATGAAAATTTAACAGCCCTTAAAGCTAGTTTTTGAACCGAAGGGGCATCCCAGACCAAAAAATACCTTTTGTTTGTACCTTCTTCGTCTTTTCTTCGTCTCCAACCGCATTTTAACTAGCGCCAGGGCAATAATAGACAAACAAGGTACGAAGGAGAACACTAGAAGGCGGTTTGGAGAGATCAGCTATGAGAAGCAAGACATGAGCTGCGAGAGTCGAGTTCCAGATCCAATTTACGGCGGACCTTCAATTCAATTGGAGATCACCCTCTTACTTACCTGCATTCCCAACTGTCAACTCTCAACTTTCAACAGTCAACTGTCAACCGTCAACCTCGTCTCTATATTTAAGGTTTCAGCACACCAACGCTGCAAACGACGTACTTAGCTTATTTGAGATACGCGTTGACCTTCGGAAAAATACTCGGTAAGTAGTAATACGTGCGTTTCCCGCGCTGCTCATATATAAATTCCTCGGGATCGCGGATTCTTAAAAGGGTTGATTTGCTAACGCCTAAGATCTTCTGCGCTACAAGGTTGTCTTTCCACATGTCTGGATCAAATTGCAGGGCGAGGTTGTGCTCACGCAAAAGACTTATGATGACCTGCTGGTTGGCCTCCATCTTTTCTAAAACTTGTATGATGCGTTCGTCTTCCACCGTGGAATGATTGAATGCACAAATGTGTTAGAACAGGATAAAAATCTCTAGTTTTTTAGTGACTAAACTAGTCAGATGAGTGACTAAATTAGTTAGGTGCGTGACTGAAATTGATTAAGATTTAACTATCAAATACTTAACATGGATGTTTGCCTCAGGAATTGGAATGAGGACCGGGCCTTCGCTGGAATGATATAGGTTGTTGTGGAAATGGGAGGAATGAGCTGTGGGCCTTAGACCCATCTTTCAGTTCTGATAGTTACTCATCGAAAGCTGTATCCAATTGACGCTCCTAACCAAATATACTGGATCGATCCCGAGTCAAGGTGCGGAGCCCATGTTGCACGGAATAAAAGCCCGTCTTTCAAAGGTTGATACCTGTAACCTAAGTTGAAAAAACCCAAAGGCTTGATCTGATCCGATGTGCCGCTATTCGACAAAGCTATTTGAGGTGTAATTCCTACTCCAGTCTCAATGCCGTGGCGTTGGGCGCCGAAAATGTAGTTAATTGTTACCGGTACTGCGATAAAACGATTAAAATCACTGAATGAATTATCAAACTGCTGACCCAGCCCTAATCCAGCTCTTATGCCCAATCCATCGTTTTTGAAGCGCTGTAATCGCATATCGTAATTTAATGAGAGGAGGCTGTTTCCAAGCGCTTCAGCAAATATTGCTTTCCTGAAACCTTGTTTGTCAGACGGTAGAGGTTCTGCACGTGAATATTTGATTTCTGGCTTTTTTGTTGCATACCGAAGCTGGAGGTCGAGGCCAATATAATTTGAACGGGTTGCAAAGCCCCCATTGTATACCTGGTCATACATCTGAACAAGAAGTGTACCGTCCGAAATCGGCTTTAGGCCCCAGTTTTTCCGTATTCCCAGAACAAGTTGCATCTGGTCGGAAACTCGCCGTTCTATCCCTAAAGCTAAACTTAAATTTGTGTGTAATTGAGGGCTAACCGGGGGCAGACTAAGCCGAAAGTCAGGAGGACCCGCATTGGGATCATTGGGGTTCCATGGTGTTGCGCGGTTGATTGCATATGTTGTTATATCGCTCTCTCGCCCGTTGTTGTATGCTCGTATATTTGGCCTACCGGATAAACGAAATGTATTTTCGCCCCAGCTAAAACGATATATCGCCTGAAATGAAAGGCCGTAGTAGAAATAGTTTTCTCCGTTTGAATTATCAGAAATTATACCAGTACCTTTTTTCGTTCCGAAAGCGTTTGCCGGCGCTTCAAAATAATGATTCCAGTCGACAATACCTAAGTCAATTCCCCCACTAATTCCCCAGTTCTTTTTGAATTGGTGGTTATAGTCAAACCCGGCGTCAAATGAAAAGGTCCGTTCTCCATATATCCGTGCTGGTGATGGATTAACAACTTTAGGATTGGAAATGATATTGGGAGTAAAACGGAGACCTATGGTGTTCTGCGCCGTTCCTGTACCGATCATAACAACAAAATGAATTGCGGACAGAAGTCCGCATCGCATTTGCAAAGAATAGTTCATTTTTATACAGTGTAAATACTCGTACAAAGTCTCCATCTAGAGTACAAGTTGCACCACAAAACTAATGGCGAAGAGAATTCTAGAAATCTCTTTCGCTGAAAGTAATACTGGAGGTCGTTGGCATGATATCTTCCTCACTCTGAATATTCCTGCAAAAACCTGAACATCGGAACTGTTTGCAATGGCGCCTGCATTAAGGAAAATGCCTCAACTGCTCTTAAACTATCTAAAACTAAACCCGATCGAAGCACCAGCCCATTGAGTGTGAAAATTTGCATCGCCCGGCTGGTCATAATAAAAATCATTGTTTTTAAATGTCGGTGTCCAATATAGCCTAAATAACAGGCCATCCTTCAGAGGCTGAAAACGATAACCAATATTGAGATTTGCAAAGGAAGAATTGTTTTCCACATCTGGTGGAGTAGTAGTAGTTAAAAACTGAGCAGTGTAACCTATCCCAGCTTCAAGCCCATGCCGTTTTGGTCCGACGACATAGCTGACTCCAATTGGAAGTGAATAGTACCTGGACGTTTTGGTATAATCAGATTGCACGAAACTCCCGAGGCCAAAACCTGCCCGAAATCCAAGTCCATCGTTATGATGACGCTTTAACCTCATATCGTAATTTATAGATCCAAGCGGGCTACTACCTAACACGTCGATGTAAATTGCCCGCCTAAAGTCCTGATTATCGGACGCAATAGGAGCCAATCTATCATACCCGCTGTTAGGAGCTTTTGTTAAATATCTAAGTTGGAGGTCTAATCCTATGTAACTTGACCGGATGTCGAAACGGCCATCAAATCTCTGCCCATACATGTTGACATACATAGTTCCCTCGGAAATTGGTTTGAAACCCAAATTGTATCGGATTCCGAAAAGGATGTTGGTTCGCTCAGAAACTCTACGTTCTATTGTTAAAGAAGTAGTTAAGTCCACCCTTAATTTACCCTTAGCGGACGGGATACTGACTTCGAAATCGGCAGGATCAATGACTGGATTCCATGGAGCAGTTCTATTAAAAGCATAGTTGGAAACATCGGGTGCCTCATTGCCATAGTATGCTCTAATATTTGGTCCAGATGATAAATGCAAGGTTGAGCGATGTATTTTGAAACGGTAATCGGGAGTTAGAATTAACCCGGTATAAACAAAATTATCGTTAGTGGAGTTGATATAGATCTTCCCAGAACCTGTTCCACTTCCGAAAGCATCTACTGGTGCTATCATTACATGATTGAAGTCGATAAGTCCAATATTCAGCCCAGTGCCAATTGAAAAATTCTTAGTGAGCTCGTGCCTATAATCAACTGCGGCATCAAAAGCAAGTCGTCTCTCGCCATAAATAAGCGCACTCGACGTGTTAGTTACCTTTGGAGAAACGATTTGGCTGGGGGTGATCCGAACACCAAATGAATTCTGACCTTTCGATGTAATAGAAAAACACAAAAGTATTATGGCTGTGAACCAACCATAATACTTGAAGCCATAATACTTAAAATTAAATATAGGCATTGTTAAATATCGACAAAAATGATGTGCATTTATCGGGCAGGGACCTTCATTTTCTGAGGTGAATTGTAAAGGGACAATAGCCGTTGACAGTAAAGGTCGCGTAGGTCTCAGAAGGATTTTTGTTCTGTTTTCATAGTTAGTTGTTTAGGTTTTGAATTAAAGTTACCTATACAATCAAGATGAAAAAGTTACAAACTATGAACTTCCTCTAATTTCAGCACATTGTGTAGACGATCGTCGACTTGCTGTAGATACAAAGCAGGATTATGTTATAAACCACCGGGATAAGGTTCAAAACGACCAAAATGACTTGATGGATGGAAACCCCTACTCTTCATCAATGGTGTACTCCGTATAATACCAAAACACCAAAGCCGCGAATCCAATTAAACAAGCTAGCACCAACTTCGTCACGATAGATGAGATTTGTGCTCCGTCCCAGAACCCCCGTGTCACGTCCCATGCAGCTACAATCAGCAGAATGCGATAAGCTATCACGCCGGGATACGTTAATGAGGAAACGAGCTTAATTTTTTTAGAATGATCCCATCCTTTTGGTTTCAGGGTGCTTTCCGGAATTCCGAGAAATTCCGCTAATTGCGCAATAAACTGATCATCCGGCAAAAATCTGCCCCTTTCGATCCGGGAATATTTGGATTGTGAAATATTCATTTTAAAAGCGACTGCTTCCTGGCTGATACCGGCGAGGATGCGCTTGCGGCGGAGGTTGGCTCCGAAGTTGAAGATTTCCATAATTATTAAGTGGACAGTTGACGGTGGACGGTTGACGGTGCTTTTCTAGCGTACCAAACTTTTCAGTTGAAAGTTAAAAGTGGAAAGTTGAAAGTTGAAAGTGTCTGGCTAAGGTACCATACGTCTACAAGGGAACCGCTAAAATACCGTGGTGAAGTACCTGAGAAGATAGTATGGTGAATACAAAAAGTTAGACTGGAACTACTGAAGTTTTGGCACTGTGACGTTCACCAGGTAGGACTCGTCGATGACGTATTTGGCCATCGGTGATGGTTCGTCGATGTACTGGTAAATGTCACGGTCTTCCAGGGAGATCATTCCAATTGTAAGATTCTGAACTTTACCGGGAACGAGCTCTACCCTTGCCTCCGTTGGCTCATCGGGCTGGAGCAGGTTCATCTCGCAGGATGTAAATCCAAGAGATTTTAACCTGAGAATTATTTCGGGAGTTACTGCTATGTAGGCCATGTGGTTTCGAATTTAAAGATAAAAATAATTATGGAATTGGATCGGTGATATCCCAGCCTTCCATGCACTTTCTGCACTCGATTATTTCTTGTTTAGCATTTGGGTTTGCAGGGGTGATTTCGTCTTTCTCACAGGATGTGCCCAGTGTGATGATGAACAGTAAAAGGGGTATGGTTAGTTTTTTCATGATTGGTAAATTTAGATTTAAGGGAAAAGCTTCCTTGCGGAAGCTTTCCAATGTGAGCGTTAAGAATTACGTGGTAAGGCAAAGGTTACTGTGGTAGTGATGACAATTGTTGAATCTGAAAAAGGAGCGGTGTGACTTTTTGATTTACCGAACGTAAAGCAACCAGACTTTTTCAATAGGGCGAATTTTGCTTTCTGTGTTTTCATAAATTTCTATATTTATGATAAAGAAGCGCCCTCTACTTTTTTCTACCTAATCTTTTACATTAACACCAGAACCTACTTGATAAAAGCGGCTCGATGCGTGATTTAGTTTTAAAAAATATCCCTGAGAAGCGTTATACAATATACTACCATGTAGTTGCCTGGGTAGTATTTATCTGTTATGAAGTGACTTTGTCGGCCGCCATAAGAGGGTCATACAATCATTACTCTGATTACCTATTTCATTACCCGCTTTATATTATTCTATTTTACGTACACTGTTTTATAATTTTGGCAGATTTATCTGTTAAGACGGTAATTGATTTCGTCAAGTTGTCTCTTTTTCTCGGCCTAGAACTTGCAGTTTATTATGGGTTGAATGTCTTAATAAATAACTATCTGGCCGCGAGCGGTTGGGAAGTAAATGTTATTGATCCGTCGTCACGATTATTTCATTTAGGAACGTTCTACCGGTTTTTGTACATCGCTGGTTTAAGCACTGGATTTCGTATAGCGTTAAACTTGTTAGCAAGTCAAAGACGAAACATCGAATACTTGACTGAGACTTTAACTCATCAGAAAGAGAAAGAGTCGCTAAAAGCTGAATTGCTTAACTCCGAATTATCGTTCCTCCGATCCCAAATCAACCCTCACTTCCTTTTCAATTCACTGAACTCTGTGTACAACCGCATTCGTAAAAATGATCCAAATAGTGCTGAATATGTGATGGCATTAGCGGATCTGATGCAATATGCGCTGAAGCCACAGGCTGCCACAGAGGAGGTTCCGGTGGAAGATGAGTTGGACCATATTAGCAATTACTTCAAACTGCAGCAAATGCGATACTCGGCGCATATTGATTTAAAGATCTTTAATGAGGATCGGGAGCTGAAGATTATTCCTTTGTTATTGATCAGCTTGGTGGAAAATGTTTTTCAACATGGTGATCTGAATCGAGCAGATATTCCCCCGATTATTGAGATTAGCGTTTTGGATGGGCAACTCAACCTGCAAACCAGCAACTACACCAGAACGGATCCGAGACGAGGCAATGGAGTTGGTTTGACCAATACACGTAAGCGGCTGGAATTGCATTATCCAGGCAGGTATAGCCTTGAATATGGAGCTGATAAGAATATTTTCAAACTCAAATTACATCTTAACCTAAAATGATATGTCAGATTATAGCTGTTACATTGTAGATGATGAAGCTGATTCACTTGAGATCCTGCAAGATTATGTAGCGCAGACACCCAGTCTTTCACTTACTTATTCCACTAACAATCCACGGGACATTTTCTCGGTTATACCCAAGGATGGCAAACCTAAAATCACTTTCCTGGATATAGAGATGCCTGGTATTACAGGCTTGGAACTCGCCGGATTGATCAATTCTCATACAGCGGTGATCTTTGTTACCTCGCATTCCGAACATGCATTAGAAGCATTTGAAAAAGATGCTTATGATTTCCTGGTCAAACCTGTTTCTTACCCGAGGTTCCTGAAAGCAGTTGCTAAAGTGCAGAGCCGGATACAAAGCGAAGTCAATTCTGCCCCACAAGAAGAAACTTACTTCTATATCCGGGGAAACCGACAGGGTGAACTCATAAAAATTCATTTTAATGAAATCCTGTACCTCGAATCACTGCAAAATTATGTCAAGCTGCATACGGAAAAAGGTACTCACATTACCTATTTAACGCTTAAGGAATTTGAGTTTAAGCTCAACCGGAATAATTTCCTAAAAGTCCACAAGAGCTATGTTGTAAATCTCGACAGTATTGCACGCCATATCGATAACAAGCTCTACATGAAAAATGAATTCGCAGTACCCATTGGGGCAAGCTACCGGCAGGAACTGCTGATCAGATTAAAAAATAGAATTTTTTCTACGGACCGCCGAAAAACCGGCGATTAGCCTTACGTTTATACGAGGGATTCACAGCATTCAACCTTCTATCGTCACCGTATAAAAACCGATGACTTCATTCAATGTGCTGCCAAACGAATCTGTTATTTCCTCAAATCTGCTATGATATGATTTTGAATTCGAGTCGTTAGGGGCGTAATTTGATTTTGGTATTCAACAGGGAGGCTTAAGTTGGATATATCAGCAATCGTTTTGGTAAACTCATATCGTCGGGCTTGCATAGCACTGTCAGCCTTCCACTCCATAAGTTTGAACTCAGCGTCTATTTGCTCATCTGTAAATCCCTGCTCCTTTTTAGCAGCCCTCATCTGCGGCATCTGCGCTCGACGTTGTTCTCTCATCTGAACATGTTGCTGCATTAAATTGTCGTTCGAGATCTGCGGTAAAAGGCTTTCATTTAAATACTTCATTACCACAATATCCCGTGCAAGTGCATTTGCAACAAGACTGTTGTTCATACTATAGGTATCATCCCAAAACACCCCGGCAAAAATATTAGCGCCTTCCACTGGCACGGTTCTAAAATTGCAGTACTTTCTATCTGTGAATGTGAAATATGAATTGTTTTGATTTTGAGCTGTGAGCCAATTAGATAGTGGAATAGACTGATTGGGGTTGGTAGGCAGGTCTATAACCATCGTATCGGTAAATGTTTTGCCGTTCACAATTCTCTTCTGAAGTATGGCCGCTGCTACATGAAAACCCCAATAGATGCTGTCATTTTTCGTGAGGTGATTTGGGTCAGGCATCTTTAACTGCACACCAAACCCGTTCGGATAAATCATGTTTTTAGCAAAATTCCAAACCTTAAAAGTCTCCATATTGAACTTAGCCTTGAGCCACAAACTAATATAATGTGATTTGAAATTACACCCGGAGTTTATGTAACGATAATCAAAATATTCACTTGTCTTAACGCTCTGAATTGCGGCCTGTACTTCCGCAGCCGAATATGCCGGATAATTTTTAAGATTTACAGCATATTCGTTAACACTGAAATGCGACTGGCCACTTCCCTTGGAATAGCTTGCTATGATAATAAATGCGACAAGAAAACTTTTAACGATCGCTTGCATATAGTTGTTATTAAATTTGAGGTTTAGTTAATTATATCCTTAAAGAGTTTTCCGCTTATTGCACCGCCGATAGTTACCTGTCCATTAGTCAAACCCTTAATTTTTGCCCCACCTATTACAGGTAATGCAAAAAAGAAATGTGTATCGTTAAACCATAAGTCAACATTTAATTCTCCCCCCCAAAAGCCTGTCTTGGTTGTTCCAAATATTTTCTGCTTAAAGTCATCTTCCGTTGAGGCGTCGCCCTTAAATCCCCGGTAGGACAAGCCCAGATCAGCTGTTGCTGAAATCGTTGATTTTGGCCCTTCATGGTTAAAAAGAAAACGCGTAAGCTGGGCTTTTAGACTTAATGGAGTTGCCTTATACGTCACCGCGTCTTGTCTCCAGTCAACAGAGGCAGCAATAAACGAAGTATTATAACCCCATTTGTTACCGGGTTTAAAAACTGATCGCAAATCAAATTGGAAAGAGTGTCCACCATTTCCAGGCAATAACAAAGATCCCCCGTTAGACTTATCTCCAGTAAAGTCTATAGTCGAATTATTTTGCAGGGAGAAAATGAGATTTCCCTGAAGACGTCCTTCTTTATAAAACGAAACACCGGTTGATCCTTTCCCGAGACTCTTATCAGATTCACCGTTCAGTCCGTCGAAAAGACCGGCTGCTCCGATTATGTCGAATTTTAGATCGGTATCGGTTATTGTGCTATCCAGGAAATTAGGTTTCTGGGACTTGTTAATGTAGTTCGGCCCCATTTGCGCCAAGGCTGTTAAAAATAAAAGCTGCGCAAAAATAAATGTGAAAGTTGTTTTCATAAGCTTAGTTTATCGAATTTAATTATATATATATAACTGTAACTGGTGGATTTCCACCATTTTAACTTTCATTATTCCCGATCGAACACGGATTGAGATGCAAGGGCTCTGGCGATTTTTGCCGCGAAATAATATGAGCGAACTTCGTTGTCACGTTGATCATGAAGAAAAAGCCTGTTAAGATGCATATGATTTATATCTATGATCATCTGCGGCTTTGTCCACGACGGGAGAGCCATAACAGCTATCCGGACATATTCCAAATATTGCTTCTCTAATGAGGTGCCGACATGTCGACCAACATGTTGCAGCAGTTCGCGCCGATAAGATCTGAATTGGGTATCGAAGTCAATTCTCTTACTCTTCCCCAGATTTCCTGTAACACCTTCGCAAAGCTCGTGTAAGTCTGATAAAGAGAAATTCAGTGCATTAAAGAGGATAAGCAAATGATTAACTGCAGAGAAAATCAGCTTTTCTTCACTTCCTGGCCCAGCATCGCTCAGCTCTGATAAAACAATTTCGCTGCTCATCTCAAAAATCCGCTCTGCTTTTTCAATGCCTATAGGTGCATACCTCTCCGTCTCCTTGAAATAAGTCGACAATTCGATCTTTCTTATGTTGGGTAATAGGCGCAGCTTGCTTTCCAATTCCTGATATCGCTCCAAGAGAATCGCGTACCGGATGTTCACCTGTTTCACCCGAAGCCGTAAATGAAAGTCATCATCATAGTAGCTGATAAAAAACCAGGAAACGATATTGCCACTATCCAGATTTTCTTTGATAAAGGGCTGAATGAAGTTTAGCAGCAAATCGGGATAACCTGCAGGATGCAGGTAAATCTTAAGGTACAGCCACTCATCAAAAGGCAGCAACTTGCTCTTCGATTCATGCATGAGTATTTCGCGCCCGACGAGGTTCGGATAGCTTATCTCCCTATTGGTCAGAAAAGCGATACACTCGTGTGTATATCCATTATCCTGTTCATCTTTCACCATGGTTTCCTGACTTTTAAAGTATTCCCGCAGTATGACCTTGCCGGCTACAGGGATAGTTTGCAGCAACAGTGCAACATCCTCTCCAAGGGAGCGATTAATGTGGAGCAAATGATCGTGAACTTCGTAATAGAATTCTTCGGGGAGATTTATCCGGGAGGCAAATTCGTTGAAGGCGGAGAATTGCGTTGTAGGATACTCTCCGGCAGCTGGAAAGAGTTCCTTAGCGTTCATTCGCCAGGAGGCCGCTTCAAGTATTACGTCTTTATAGACTACTCTTGGATAAAAAGCTAGTCCGGGGAAAAGCCCGGCCATACTGAAGTTTAAATTTGAATCAAGTCCCTCGTGCTGCAGATCACAAAGAAAACGAAATACTGGCAGCGTACTCCGATGGAAGTTATAGGCATTACTATACCGGGGGATTACCTGTTTGTTCAACCGGGCAGAGCGTAGAATAAGTCGATTGTTTACCAGGGATACATACAAATCGCCCAGATCTAAAACAAATTCGTCCTGAACATCCGGTGCTTCAAAAAAAGGAATCTGGTATTGGTAAACTGTGGCCCTGGTGTTCACACTAGCTACATCCGGGCCATCTACATGCAAGATCTCAGCAAACACTACTTCCGGGTTATGGTTGATCTCCACTGAAGCAAGCTCCTTCGCGACATCCAGGATAACTGAGTCAAGAGCGGTGAAACGACCGATCATATTCAGGCTGCTAGCTCCTCCAGCAGCTTTAACATGGAGCTTGTCGCCCAGGGAGCTGAACATGACTGCCATGCCGGGAGGATAGACTCTCTCACTGGTTTTCAGGCCGGCGAGGTCGCTATCAGATATCTCCAGTTCGGGAATTGAACCTTTATGGCTCGTCCATTTAGAAAGCAGCAGCTCATGCAGTGGCGACCATGGGATGCCCGCAGCTCCTGCCTGTCTTTCGGCCGAGCTATTACCAGTCAATCCGTCGTAGTCTATTCCGAGCTCCGGGTCCAGCGCTTGCAGCAAGGGTACTGTTCTCCTGTCGAAAAGCTTCTCAAATCGTGTTTTAAATTGAGTTAATGCTGCAGACTCATGCCTGATACTGATCTTCTCCAGGCAATGAATACCCTGTCGGATCTTCCGCTCTATGCCCGTAGGTAAAGAACCATCCACACGCACAGTACAATAAGAATCGTATTTTGATCCCGGAGCCTTCCTGGGTTTCGCCGCCAATAAAACGGGGTACTCTTGCAGGCTTTTATGAGCCGGCAGGATGATCTGCAAGTTTTTTAGCTGATCAGCAAACTCATTAAGCTCAGCGTTATTGATGCCGTGTTCCCGAATTAAATTCTCCAGATATTTATTGCTAAAGGAACCGTGTTTTGAGATAAGCTTTCCTATTAAACCGGAACCGAAAACCTCGGAAATTGAAAATGTAGATTGAGAACCATTTTCCGTTTTCGTAAGAACTCGAAAATCCTCGCCGTAAGGGTAAAGAAATGGATTGACGCGATAGGAGGAACACTGACTTATATCAGATGTTTTATGCTTTTCTTTTACAAGCGCTCTAAACGAATCAGTTTTAACAATTATCCCGGATTCTCCGACGATTGGAACAAGCGCCACTCCAGCAAAAGTTCCGAAAGGTGTTGGCCTGTAGCACATTCGCTTCTGGTATTTTGCCAGGGAATGCCTTACTTTCTTACTGCAAGCATTCAACTCAAAATCGTTTTTCTCCAACTCCTTGTAAAGTGAATCACTCGCCAGGTAAAGGGCCTCTCTGAACACCGGATCCTTGAGCATTTCATCCATCCCAGCCCCTGCCCTATTTACAGGAAATCGTGGTACACGCAGAATGATCCGGGGATGGAGATCGTAGTTCATCATAGGCAATCGAAATTACCCCGAGACTCTACGCCTTCGACATGATGTAGCCTGCTATTAAACCGTGTTCATCAAGCGAGTTGCGACGATGGTGTAAATAAATTCTTACACCAGCAGATATCGTCCAAATTCATCTGAAAATAGAGGTAAGCGTGCCCAACCAAAGTACGGCTTAACCCTTAAGCGGAATTTTAATAGCCGGAATATGAATTCCTATCGTTCCCACGGACAACATCTGAAGGTGATGCTGGAAATGCTTGAAAAAGGCCGCTTCATTTCCCGCCAACAGGCTGCACGATATTTCGATTGCAGTGAGGATACAATCACAAATTGGCTTAACGAGCTTCGGGACGAAGGCCATGAGATACACTTTTCCCGCTCCCTCCAGCGATACGTTTTGAAAAAAAACGACGACAAAAAGTAAAGCTGAATTTTTTTCCGTTTTGGTCTTTTTTCTTTACATGCATAAATCAATTACTATGAAATGCCCGCTCATTGTTACAATCACTTCTGGACTGCTCATCCTTCTGTGGTCCTATGCAGCAGTCAGTAAGCTTGCAGTATTCTCATACTTTAAAAGTCAAATGAGCAAGCAAGTTTTTACGGCAGAGGTGGCGGATATTTTGGTATACCTGGTCCCCTTTACTGAATTAGTACTGGCGGGCTTGCTTTGCTTCACCCTGACCCGGATCTACGGATTTGTGCTGTCGGCAGTCTTATTAGCTTGGTTTAGTATTTATATCGTCCTGATCCTGGCAGGCGTATTTGGCAAAATACCCTGCTCTTGCGGCGGCGTATTATCGCAGCTTGGATGGTCCGAGCATCTTGCATTCAATCTTGTCTTTTTAGCATTGGCGCTTATAGGATTTGTTTCATTAAAAAAGGAGGTCGCATAAGAAAATAATAATGGGAAATGGGCTGAAACTTTAAGAAAGTGAGAGGCCAGTGTGTTGATTAACAAAAATATAAACCAAAGTTTTTCGCTTGCTTTTTGATCTAAAAAAGCATTCCTAATTATGAAAAATTTCAAAATCAATTTCGGTCTAATTGCTTTAATACTGGGTTCATTTGTTGCTTTCGCATTCAAAGCACCAGAAGCAAAACAAAATATTGGAAGTTCAATCCAATGGTTTTCTTATAATCCGCTCGCAGGTGATCCGGATGATCCCCAAGCTTACAGCGAATTACCTGGCGAGCCTGAATGTAATGGTGATGCAGATCTTTGTGCTATACAGGCAGAAGAAGATGGCATTAGTGGAAAACCAACACAAGCCGGAGTAGATTCTCCTGTGGCGGTTAGAGAGGAGCTTTAAACTATAAAAAAAGGTAAGACCCGGGCAGGGTCTTACTTTAACATTCGTTTTAATTTTGTGCCATCCCACTAGCTTCAATAACTTTTCGCGGAATTAAAAACACATAGTTCTTTTCCGCTGGAAGCACGTAAACCACACCTTTCGACACTTTAGTTATAGTAGTACGATAGCGCGCCTCGGCTTTCAGCCGGTTTATATCTCCCCATCGGAGGTTTCTAAAAAGCAGCTCCTTTCTACGCTCTTTCAAGATCAGGTCGAGAGCCTCCTGATCTGTACCAGCCTGAAAATTTACAAAACCGGGCTGCTTATATCTTTTGGCAGCGAGCTTATTCAAATAATCCAACGCTTTTGCACGATTTCCTATTCTTGACGCGCACTCGGCTGCGATAAGATAAAGCTCATCACTTGCCATCCCGCCGAAGTTAGTCAGTGAACCCACATAGCTTCCCCGGAACTGGATGTCTGCCGGACCGTTGCGCCTGAAAAATAAACTTTTTCGCAGGTCGTCTGCTCTGTATTCGTTGTATAAAATTTCGTCCGCGCAGGCATATGGGTAAGCGAGAGCCCTGTCTTGAACTAGTGAAGCATGAAAGATCACTTCCTCATTGTAGCGCTTAAACGGAAAGGTAGCAGCTGCGCTTAATGAGTTATAGTCCATTAGAGTTGGGAATAACTGCAGTGCTTTCTCAGCATTGATCAAAGATTGACTGTAATCATTCATGCTAAGATAGACACGCGCCAGGAGAGCATATCCCGCTGCCGTCGTCGGTTCTGTCCTGAACGTTACATTTTCAGGAAGCAGTTTCACAGCTTCGGTCAGGTCGCTTACAATTTTATCGTAGCATTGCCTGACACTAGACCTTTTCGAAACCTCGTTGATATCGGAATTCAATTTAAGGACAATGCCAGGATCCTGTGAAGCAGTAGTAACATTATAGGGTCTGGCAAATTCCTGGAGGAGCGTATAAAAGGCGAAAGACCGAAATAATAGTGCCGAGCCTTTAACAGTATTCCATAACTGCTGTTCTGAAGCTCTGGGCTGAATCTTATCCGTTCCCTCAAGCACAAGGTTTGTGTTAATTATAACAGCATAAGGCAAGGCCCAATCATTCCTCGCCTTATCGTTAAAGACATCACTTTGCCATAAATAAGAATTTACGGATGTTATCGATACCTGCGCGACCGGATCGAACTGTGTATCCCGTATAAAAATATTATCAGAGGCTGCTTCACCCAATGCCGGCACCTGCTGGTTCATTGTATTCGTATCATCGAGCAAGAGCTTCAAATTGCTTAGATTGTCAGAAGGCACCGCAAGCTTTTTATCAGGTTTCACTTCCAGATATTTCTCGCAGGATATGCTGAGACAGCTCAATAATATGATCAGGCTATATTTTATTTTCATGATTCTTTGGTTTAATGACTTGAGATTAAATTAAAAACTCGTACGTAGTCCGAACGATAAGCTATAAGACGGGGTCAGCGGAGAGCCCGGATAATCGGGGTCGAGGCCTGATTGATTAGATCTCCAGAGAAAGCCAGGGTTTCTGACGTTAGCAAACAGGATCATACCTTTTAGCGGCACCTTAACACGTTCTCCCTGGAACTGGTAAGAGAAATTCACGTCCTGCAGCCGGATATGGTCGCCCTTTTCGACGAGAACGGCCGAGTTTAGATAGAAATTATCTCTGGCCGCAACCGCGGGATAAACCCTTGAGGGCACAATAGTATGCTGTTCGTCACCGGGCTTTTGCCACCTCTGCGAATAGTCGCCATGGCCCCCGCCCCTGCTATATAATTGCGAATAGGAAATGGATTGGCGTCGGAAGTAATATCCAAATTTGTAGGTAAGGTTGAAGTAGGCAGAAAAGCCCTTATAAGAAACTGTATTCCCCAATGCACCAAAGACAGGCGGCAGAGCAGGACCGTGAAAGACAAGGTTATCTACAGTAGTGGTGGAGGCTATAGCCTGATAATTCGATACCGCCTGGCCATTCACGTATCCCATGGGATCGCCGGTATTCGGATTCAGACCAGCCCAGGGATAACTATAAAGACTATAAACAGGCTTTCCTTTAAGTGGGACAACACCCCGGCCGCTATTTATATAGGATTCCGCTGAAAACGCGCCTTCATTATAATATGATTTAAGCTCGTTGGCATTGTAGCTAAATATGAAATTAGAATTCCATTTAACCTTTCTGTCAATGTTTAATGAATTGATCTGTAAATCTACACCGCGTGTTACCATATCCGCTACATTGCGGCGGATAGTTCCTGACACTAAACCGTTGGTTGGATCGATTGGCTGATCCCCAATAAGATTATTCCCGTTTTTGATATAGTATTCTATGCTGCCGTTTACCCTGCTGTTTTTGATTCCAAAATCGACCCCCGCATTGAGCACACCCACGGTTTCCCAGCTAAGTTCCGGATTGGGATAGGAGCGGATCTGGGCATATGGGCTGCTGTTGAAATTCCCGCTGAACTGGGTAATAGTGGCTATTGCTGAAAGATTTCTATCAAGGTTACCGTTATAACCATAGGTCAGTCGTAATTTCAAATGGTCCAGGGAATTGAAGTGATAGAAATCTTCGTTGTGCAAATTCCAGGCAAAACCGGCAGACCATAATGGCACTCCTTTCTGGTTGCTTTTAACGCCAAACAAATTAGAAGCATCTCTCCTTCCGCTGGCTGAAATGATATAGCGATTATCATAAGTCCAGGCCGCATTCGCGAACCAGGCTGTATACCGGTTAAGCTGGTCTGTAAAATCATTCCCTTTAGGTATAGCCTGATTGCTCAGGGGATTTTGGTACATCGGGAACTGATCAATCAAATTCACGGGGACATTTGAGAGCCCATCATCTGAATAACCATACGTGAGGTAGGCATTTCCTTTGACGCCCACATCACGGATTTCCGCTCCACCAAGTACATCTACACGGTGTTTAGCCCATGCCTTTTGATATTCTAGTTGCCCTCGCCCGGTATGACTGGCAATTGCGGTTGAGTTCAGATTCAGGATATCGCCGCGTGGGACCTCGAACCTTAAGGCGCCAGCACTATTAGCTTGCGTAAAGCGGTTTATGAGATCGCGGGCAAAATAGCTCTCCACTCCTTTCCAGTCCCGGTAATCAGTCCTGCTATTCTCAAACTGGTACTGAACCTTTGCAGTCAGGCCTGAAAGAATCTGATAATCCACCCCCATATTTAAAATCAGTGATTTTTGGTCCGTCCTTAATTCCTGGTATTTATAGTCTTCCAGGGGCCTGTACTGCCAGTTGAGTAGGCCTTTATCTTCAATGTTGGTTACAAAGGAAGTGCGGTAATCCTTGGTTAATATCGCTGGATTACCCTGGTCATCAGCCAGGCGCGCATAAGGATATAGGGTTGTGTTCTGCCCGGGAAAAATCTCTCCTATACCCGGCATTCCAGCTATCTCTTTTCCGCTGCTGTAGGCGATATTCGGCCTGATCTTCACTTTTTTGCCTAGTGAAATCACCTCATCCGCGCGCAGTGTAAGCCGATCGTACTGCCCTGAAGTAAAGTTAGTGTTCTTATCAAAACCGGCTGATACGTAATAGCTATTCCATTCAGACCCGCCATGGACATTGACCGCATACTGCTGGTTAAAGCTGTTCTTATAGATGTATTTCTCAAAATCATCCATGACATTATTGGATGCTAGTCTTGCCAACTGTTCATCGGCAGCCGCGGGAGACAACTTACCATCACGACGCGCTATCAGGATTTCCACTACTGGCGACAATCCTGGTCGTGAAGGATCTTTTTCTAATGCGCTATAAAAACCTTTATCAAACAGAGTTTTTTCTTCATTGATTAATTCGGCTGATGAAATCGTGCGGTTATAGCCAAGGTCTGGTTGGTTCCCTATACTGAAGGTCGAATTGAATCCAACTTCGGGCTTTTTATTTGCGCGGCCCTTTTTTGTGGTAATCACAATTACACCATTTGCGGCTCGTACGCCCCAGATAGATGCCGCAGCGGCATCTTTTAAAATGGAAATACTCTCCACGTCATTGGGATTGATATCCTTTATATTTCCCTCATATGGAAAGTTGTTCAATACAACCAGCGGTGCCTGGCCAGCGAAGATTGTGCTAAGCCCCCTGACGCTTACCTTCGGCTCCCCCTGATTTCTCTCATCAAAAAGAACGCTGTTCGTTACACCCTTTAGGCGGCCAAGAATATCGGTTGTGTTAGTACGGTTAATGGTGTTCTGATCAATGAACACGAATGAACCCGTGCTCCGTTCCGCTGGAACCTGATAGTAGCCTGTACTCACACTAACCTCTTCAAGCTGCCGGCTTATCGGGAGCAGCACTGCCACGATTTTTTCCGACCGTAATGAGGTAACGGCCAAGGTTAGCGGCTTATAACCAACAAAAGTTATGTATAGCGAGTCTGATGCATAAGTGGAACGCAAGATAAAATCACCATTAGCATCGGCGGAAGTACTTGTCCCAGCTTTTTTCAGTATTACAGAAGCTCCCGGCAGAGGCTCTCCCGATTGCGTAAGTACCCTGCCTTTTATATCTTCCTGCCCTAAACAATAGAGCGCGGAGAGTATCAAAACCATTATGATAGCTATTGTCTTCATATTAATTGTGGTTTATGAGGTGAGAACGAGATGAATGTTGGTTGTCTGTAGAGTAAAAGACCAGTATATCGATCGGCCGGTCAGCCTGCTCGATCATTAGTCCATATTTAGCGAGCTCAGCATTTAAGCCAGCGACACTATTAATATCTCCTCTGAAGGATATATCTGCCCTGCCTGAAAAATTCGTTTCATCAAGAACGGGCAGGCCACCAGCAAGATCTGCTATATAGTCGGTCAATACATTGAGAGTGGAATTCACCATCGCCTTTTTATCCTGGCCATTTTTTTTCAGGTTACTAGAAGCCAGTGCTCCGCCTGTCTCGAGTTTCACCTTTCCCGGTATCGTGCGCAGGACATAACAGGTTGATATTCTATTTTCCACGCGTGCAGATCTACCGAATAGCTTTTCGAGATCGTCCAGCATAAAGTTGTGGATCCGATCGCCCAAGGACGCTGGCAGGCTTAGCTCATAGCAGTACTTATTTGCCCCTTTGTCAATAGCGATTGTTCGATCAATGGTCATTGGGGGAACAGCATTTTGGTAGGCGATCCGGTTCATAGGCCATCTGTACCCTGGCAGCTTCAGGGCTAAAAAGAACAAATTCAATTCTCCCTGGTTTATAGCTTTCATCTGCACTACACTGCTATCCTTGCGGATCGACATCCCTCCGGGTACACCTTCTGAATAGCCAGATAGCACCGAATAATATAAGCTGCTGGTGTGAGCTGCACTCGACACTGAAAAAAGAGGCTCCCTAGAGTTATATTGCATATTATCCGATTTTGGGGAGCTGAATACATATGGCTTGCCTTCCATTATCCGGCTAATGACGTTTACATTAACATCCTCAGAGCTCGTAATCCCCAGGATTCTCTGATCCCGACCGATCCATACCATGTGCGGATATAGGTAATGGGGGAATATTTTGTTTAATGTAAGGTCTTCGGAAATCAATGTCTGATTGGATAATCCCCTTTCAAGAGCAATAGCTTTCATTCGATCTAAAGAGCCCTTTCCAACAGAAATTATCTTCAGATTGCCATCAAAGCTTTTTTCCAGTTTGGCTGTTTCTGAAAGAAACTCGGTACTGGCCCGACAATTCGTACTCCAAAAACTGAGTATTAGCAACTTTCCTTCATAATCTGTTGTCTTAAATTCATGCTGGGTCGGGCTCATAATGTTCTTAAGGAAAGTTTCAGGGAGTTTATCCCCTATTCTGAGCGCTATTTGTGCCAGGGCGGGCTTTGCCCAAAAAAAGCAAAGCATAGCCACAGCGATATATTTTATCGTTTTTTTCATATATAAAAATTTGATGATGAAGAAAAATTAAGAAAGAACGGCAGCCCTAAACTGATCTAACCCTGCCTGCCGGCAGGCAGGCAATTAACCAAGTAAAAATTTGGCTGCCGTCTAAAGGCACATGGATTATTCCGGGTGGCGTTTCAGCGAAGCATAGAGGCGATTGCTGGAATCGACCTGAGAGGTTTCTTCCGCCTGACTTTTGACCCCTTCGGAGATAAGTTGTTCTTCCAGCTCATGTAACACGCCAATAATTTCTTCTAGGATTGTGAAGTAATTTGTGACTTTGAGTTCTTCAGCACTTTCCAGACTGACTGGCTCGTCCGTAAGAAAACAGTCAAACGAATCGCGAAGGTCCTCACTGCTTTTTAAGCGGAATTGAGAGGAAAAGAAACCACCGAGCTTCCTGATCGCAGCTTCAAGATTAGAATGATTTGGTTTTGCACTCATAGTTTATCAATTAGTACTATGAGTCTTAAGAGGGCACCAAAAATAAGGCGTGGAACCCACCTACTGTCTAGAGGTACTGGTATACCCGGGAACAAATAAGTGAGCCCACGCCTATAGCGTGAGCATTTCACCTATCCTCTCGTTCCCATTGAAATTACCAGTTTCCTAGACGAGACTCTAAGTGCGAATGCTTCAATATTTATGAAGTCCGCTAAAATAATTTATATCATGCTCATTAATTATTTTTTCCAATCCGAAGATAAGAATAAAAAATAATATGTCACAATAGTGTGTCCAAAATAAATGCATTTCTTCCCTTACTTAGGTGAAGAAAATGGAGGCGCAAAAAGGAATATCTCTAATCGATCAATATGTGATTGATTTCGTAAGAAAGCTACGAGATACAAGTAATTTGAGCCAAGAAGAGATTGCAAACATTATTGGAGTAACAAGAACGTATATAACAAACGTCGAAAGCACAAAGCATCCAGCCAAATACAATCTAAGCCATGTCAACTTGCTGGCTGATTACTTCAACTTGTCTCCTAAAGATTTCCTCCCCACTAAACCACTATAAAGAATCAGTGGCCTGATATTAATCTCGCTCGCTTTTTTGACCACCTGTTGGGGTATAAATACAGGGGATTAACTCCTCCAATGCTTCTAGAAAATCCAGCATCCCTTCTGCCTTACCGTCCACCTGGTCAGCATTTATTGAGTTATTAACTTGGTCGAATACCTGGTTTAACAATTCTGTACTTTCCTGAATATTATAGGAAGATAGAAAATTGTTTAAGTTGAGTTCGGCTTGATCTGTTGTCATGGTGAGTTGAGTTATAATTTTTTTTCAATTATAAGGATTGGGGTGGGAAAAGGGAGAAAGGGATGAGGGAACGGTACGGAAGAAGTTGTTTGGAGGTTCAGGATTAAGCTGGGAAAGCGAATTGCGCTATTGCGAAAGCGACAAAATCTTGATCAAACTGAACTTGCTGCAATTCTTAACGGAAAAGACAAACCGTTTATTAACCGTATGAAAAGCAAGGAGCAAATCCTACAGCTTTTCTGCTAATTCAAATTGCTGAGGCTTTATCTGTTTCGCTAGATGAACTTATCGATTTTTCAGAGTTAGATTGAAACCTGAAAAAATGCGCCCCTAGTTCTAATTCGGTAATAACTCACTGTACGTCAACGAAGATAATGAGTAACGAAACCAACCTTGAACACGCGTAGTATCACTTTTCTATTTATAACTCTGCTTTCAATCGCTGTACCTTTGCTAAAACGGATTCAATACGCTGTATCTGAGCATTTTTAAAGGCATAGTCTGGATAGCCGCTTACATCACCAATAGGAGTATCTACAACTTTCCTCTTTAATTGAATTAAAGCATCTATAATTAACGGTAAATCGCCAACTTCCAGTTCTTCCATTAGTGCCTTTTGTAGTTAAAAAAGGATGGCCGTACTGCTGCTTTATTCTCTATTTGCGAAACACCGACAGAATTCATAGAAACTTCATAAATCGAAAAATCTGTTGTCGAGCGTAAGTAAGGGCTATGGGTAGTAAATATTACCTGATCAACAACTTTGCTGCCTATTAGCCGTCGGAATATCTGTAATAATTCTCTTTGTGATTGAGGAGATAAATTTAATTCTAACTCTTCAATCAATAGTATTTTGGCCTTGGTCTCAAAAATTAGAGTTAATAAAAACAGTATTTGATGTATGCCAGTACCGAAGCTGCTAATAGGCAATCGATCCGACCCATTACTTAAATTTAATTCGATTTCACCATTTACGTTAGAGTATGTAGGGTCGAAGTCTTTAAAAATTCTACCGGCTACTCCACGGAAGCTTTGATCTCGGACGAACTTCTTGAATTTTTCGTATTTCTTGTAATTGATCGGATCCAACGACAACTTATAAAGCCAGTTTTTGAAGTTTTTCGTAGTGAGTATTAAGCTGTTTGTGTCAATCTCTTTGGAATAATAGCGATCGTTGTCTAAAAACAGAACTTTATTATTGAGAATACTTATTAAGCTTTCAAAAGAGACAGAATCCTCATAAAGAGCATGGCCAGTAGCTCCATTATTGAAATATCTTTTTTTGCTTCCGGTTATGTCAGCATATATTTCCAGACCATTAAGTTTCGCTTCTTTTAGTTCAAAAAGAGAAGTGTACGGATCTTTGAAATTTTTGATTTCCGCTTTGAATTCTATAGTTGAGACGTTTGAACCTGTAGGAAATTCTTTCAACAAAACTTCTAATTTCTCAAATCCCGAGTCTTCAATTTCGTCATTCAATATCTCCACTTTAAAAAATATCTCTATTACTCGTGTCCTCTCATTTTTATGATAAATGAACGGTTGATCCATGATGACACCTTGCCAGAACCCACCAATAAACTGATCTCTTTGGGTAAGCGCCCCCTCCACAATAACAGGAGCCTCGCGGGATATTTTTCCGCTAAATACAATATCTATAAACTTAAGAATGTTAGACTTTCCACTATTATTTTCGCCATAAATCATGTTTATGGTTCTCAGGCCACTGGCAACGCCTGTAGGTGGGGCTTGATAGTTGCTAAAACTTTTGAAATTAGCGATAGAAAATTCTGTTACTTTCATAGGTTTATTTATAGTCAGAATAATACTCCAAGATCTCATTTATTAATAAAAGATACACATCTTCTGTAATTTTATTTTCCCGATGGTTAAACAACAGCATTAAATGCATCTTCACGAAGACATCAGTGAATTTTTTACTTGTAAACAAAGGATATGATGAGTTTATAATAATTGTATCGTCTTGTAATTTGCAGGCCGGAAATAAAGAGGTTTTGAAATCCCAGTGTTCAGACTTAACCAAATATTTTTTGTTTTTAATGATTATATGCTTTTCCAGGCTACTAAGATTCTCAGATACGATAACTTCTTTATTTTCCTCGTTAATAACTACTCCTTTTGAATTATCACTTTCTGTCTTGAGATCAAAGCCTTCTTCTTCAAGTTTTTGCAGTTTTTTTTGAATATTTACTGGGTTTAATAAACTTAAGTTGTTGACCCTGAATTCTTTACCTGTTTGTTTAATTTCGCGAATAATATCAGCTTCATCTTCCAAGCGGTTTGAAAAGTAGTTCAGTCGCCTGCTTAGAAAATCTTTTAGCTCTTCATAATCGGTACTAAAGTTGAAATCATCCCTAGAAACCTTTATTAATTCATTCATTCCCTCAATAATATGAACCTCCCCGGTTAGCCAGTGGAACCTTGATCTTGTTGCGCCATGACTAGAGGAAAAGTTCTCTCTTTTATCCCCAACACCAACATTTAGGTTCCTAACTTTTAGATAGCGAGCTTCGTAAGGTTTGACACTTTTCCTTGACGTGAGAATAGCGTATTTAAATTTGATTTTGCCAATTTGATTGTATGGTTCCTTGTGTGTTTCAAGAATCTCATTTCCATATACTTTTCGAAATAATTGTTCGCCGTTGACATGAACTTCAAATGGGATGTTGCTATGAAGATCGAACATCGTATTGAAACGGTCGTCTTCAAACTTTATAGGCAAATCATCGGATAAAATCCACTGTAATTTTCTAATAGCATCAAAATTGTCAACCGAACTATTGTCAACCCTATTCGTTTTTTGCTTTCTGGGATAAAAAAAAGATTTGGTGAGATCATTAAAGCCTGTAAGAGTGATTTTAGTGAAGCTTCGAGTACTTTGAGAAAAGTCCTGCACCCTACCTCCGTTAATCAAAATGCTACTGACATCAACAAATTTGCTTTGGTCTGAAAAATATTTAAAAAGCGGGATTGTAGCATGTAGTTTAGTACTTGTCCCGGCACGTTTAGATTCAATACTATAGTTTCTGAAAAACGGAAATACCGAAAGGAATCCAACTCCGAATTGTCCGATAATAGGTCTACCCAGTGGTGTAAGATTGTCTTCCTTACGCCTTGTTTTGCCAGCGATTCTCAGATAGAATTCAAAATCCTTATCACTCATACCTCTCCCAGTATCTTCGATAACGACTGTTTCAGTATCAAGATCGATGTCTATAGTTACAGATTTAGCATCTGCATCGTAACTATTAGTTATAAGCTCCTTAAGAGCTCTTGGAAAATTCTGATAGGTTGACTGGCTGAGTACGCTAACGATATTTTTATCTACCGTAATACTTTTTGGCCAGATGTCATTATTTTCGTCCAACATTAAACTCCGATAATTAAAACTTCTCGATTGTTTGCAGCATCACCATTTTGGTGATTTAAAGCGTATTTATAATGAATACTTTCGGAAAAAACTTTTTTACCAAGTTTTTCAAACATTGCTACTATCTCTTCAATAGATGGCACCCCGCCCTCTTTGTACGAGACAACTACAATCGAATTCCTAAACTTATAAAGCAATTCTTCCATTTTTTCGGAAATGTTAGCCTTTGTAAGTTGATTTATATCGTTGTGATCATCCAGTCGTTTAATAAGAGTATCTTGATTAATTAAGCCTTCCCATTCGGAATACTTAGACAACCCTTCTAAAAAGTGATAGCACTTATGGTAGTTTGAGGTTTCGTGTCCGCTTTTTAAATTAAAATATGGCGGGTCTAGGTACACCAGGTCGTAACCATACTCATCAAGGTCTAATATATGACTATTTAGAGAGTTACACATCTTATTGTTTGAAAATACCAAAGAGTTTGCTTCATCGGAAAACTGTTTAAATAATGAATCAAACGGTTTTTCCCAACTTGTTTTATTACCAAAATTTCGGACAACGTCATTTGTTCTTAAGGAAAGATTCTTTCTATGAAACAGGTTGAATGGACGCTTTATAAGGCAGGCTTGGAAAAGGGCATAGTATGCCAAAGCCTGTTTGTGTTGTTGATCCCCAAACAATTCCGTGATCCCCTCTGTTAGATTGTCGATCCATTGATTTTCATCGTCCAGGTAAAATATCCCTTGAAAGTTTCTTTCAACAATTTTTCTCTCCGAAATGTAGTTAGTTAGATTTACAAGGTCATTCTCGCTTAGTAGGTCATAATCATTTTCTATTAATCCTTTGCCAATAATATGATTGAACTTTAATAGATCGTTATAAGTAACCGTTTTGCCTAGTTTCTTGAATAGATAGCTGACGGTACCAGTGCCGCCAAAGCCATCCAATACCGTTTCGTATTTTAAGTCTAATCCGGTTAGGACCTGACTCATCCAGCGTATAATTTTCCTTTTGCTACCCTGATAGCGGGTAATTGGGTATTCTTTTAAATTTACTTCCACTTAAAAACAAAGATATCTATAATTTTTATATCACGTGTTAAAATCCGAAATTCAAACGTGCAAGCACCATTCCACCGGAAAATTCGAATCGATACTTTATGAAAACACAACCTATTTTTAACATCCTTGAGGGATTCGATTTCTCTAATCTGGACAACCCAGAATTTAAGGAGGATGCTGTGCGGGAGGAGTTAGTAGTTCCAATAATAAAAGGCTTAGGATATCGTATTAGTAAACCTAATCAAATAATTAGAAGTCGGAAGCTATTACACCCGTTTGTTTCGATAGGTTCAAAAAGGGAGAAAATTTATATAATTCCGGATTATCTTTTTGAAGTTAATGACCGACCTGCCTGGATCATGGATGCTAAAGGCCCTAGAGAAGCTCTTGTTAAATCAAAACATGTGGAACAAGCGTACTCTTACGCTATGCACAATGAAATCCGTGTAAACTATTTCGCGCTTTGCAATGGATACGAATTTGTGTTATATGATGTTAGCAAGATTGAGCCGGTATTAAGATTCCCTTTACCAGCAATATCGTTGTATTGGGGAGATTTGCAACGAATATTAAGCCCTCAAACAATTTTTAACAATGCCCAGGCAAAACTGGCGAAAGATCTCGGATTGCATTTGAAACGATTGGGCTTTGACCAGTTTGAAAGTATGTTTTTCCCATCAGTACCTTTAACTAACATTGGACAGTTAGATCCTGATATGTACAGCACTTCAGGCGCCATCATCAATGATGGTGAACGATTTGTTGTTACCTTCGACTTTGATGCTCTTACATTTCAACAATTAAAAGGAAAAATACCAGATACTGCTTTCAACGACTTAAGTAAACGAGAGAACGGGCCTAGGAAGGCTGTTTCTTTTGCAAATGATGCTTTTGTGGTGCACATTGATTGCCGTGTGGGTAGTCAACTAGAAGAGAACACTGATGAAATTTTTCAGCCTCTAGTCGTAAATCGCTTTATTTAAACGTGGTGAGCCCGAAAAAAAAACGCCTCAGCCGGCATTTGAAAGTTTTATAAGTATTTATGAGAATTGAATCCGGAAGTCCGGTTGGCTTATACCGCATTTAAATCACCTATTAGTGGCCACAGCAGTCCCAATTTTAAACTATAGTACATTTTATCCCAATTGGGAAATTCCTGCCAGGCCCCTTGACCTCGTAGGCGACTTTAACATTGAAGAGGTTATATTAATGCTGGTTGCACTCAGAAATTCATTGGAGAGAAATCGATATGATTTGCAACATGACAACATGGTGAGTGCTTTGATTAGTGAGCTACCTACTGAAAAATCGACAAGGTTGAGAAGTTTCCTATTTGGAAATCCTCAATTTACACTAATACATTCTGTGGTAATTTCTAAGGTTTTGGTTGACCTTTTCCGGCAATTATCTTCAAATAAACCCATACTTGATTTTGAAAAAGGCCATTATGAGGAAAGAATACTTGATCTCATTTTAATCTATAATGAACAACATTACGATAATATGTTGGGTGAAAGAGCGCAGGATAGTCACGAACTGGTCTGGGGGCTAATGATGATGCAGAACCTCAGTGGTGTAAACGAGATCCATTATGCCAGGACGGGACCGATCAAGCATCTAATATTTTTGCGATACCTGCGAACAACTGTTGGAAAGCATTTTATGCGGTTCGAGCAAAGTCTAAAAGACAGTACAGGAATGGGAAATATTAACCAATTCTTGGCGATATTTCTAAGTATCTTTTCATTCTTGACTAAAAGAGATGTCCCGAACTCACTTCTACCCCAGATTGACCTAGAAGACCCAAACTATTCCTACCTAAAATTAATGGGATTAGTATTAGACCGTGAAAGTGTAGAAACTGAAAATTTTGATGTAGGCACGCTTTTAACCCACCCTTTTTTTCAAACTTCGGATGGCAAAACATATATCCTAGATCATCGGGATTTTTCGCTTATGATTGAGCGGGTTTTTATGTACGTTCTATACCATAAAAGCAATATCTGTGAATTATTGGCCATAACAAATTACAATGGTATGCTCGGGCATTTCGGACTGCATTACTATGAGCGATATCTTTTGAATGGACTTTTCACAACCATGGAAAGACCTGGGGTAAGAATGATTGCCTCCGATGATAATAACCTTTCGGATTTTACTTTAATCGTCAATGAGACTGACGTGTTCATTATTGAAGTCAAGGCGGTTTCGGTTCACTACCGGGTTTTTGATCAACAAGATTTAGTAGGCTTCAAGACATACCTCGATGATAATTTTAGTGGTAAAAAAGGGGTGCAACAACTTGTAAGAAACATTTCTTACCTGACGAATGATCGTTTTAAGTTGTTGTCCCTAAAAAAGCCCTCGTCTAAGCTGAATGTTTTTCCAATAATAGTCTTTGTAGACCCGCAGGCAGGTGTCCACGGAGTTAATGATTACGTGTCGGGCATTGCAGAGGAGAAATTTGAAGCATTGAGACATAACTTTAAATCTATACGGCCATTGACAATGATCAGTTGTGATTTCTTTCTAGAGAATATTGAACTTTTACAAAACGACAGAAGCCTGTTCAAACGTCTGATAATGAGTTATCATTCCGCTATTCAAAACAGAAAATTGAGTTACAAGAAGTTTCCATCAACTGAGAATTATGTGAAAGCAATGGTTGGCTTCGATCAATTGTCGATCGGGAAGGAAGGGATTTACAGAAGGGATCAAAAAGCAATATTTAAGAATCTTGTTACGATCTTTAAGCTGAAGGAAAAGGTTTAAGTTCGGGAAGTTCCTGATCTATTAAAAGTTGCGTCTCATTTTTTGATAAAAAAAGTTATAGTGTCCACTCCTTCTGTTCTGACCATCACAATTTTAGTATTCTTTAGATCGGTAAATACCAAATGATTCTCAGCTTTTCCTATGAACTTCAGGGTGTCGTTTGTTATGTGTGTGCTATCAGCAGATGATTTATTTTGATTTACTGAATATCTATATTTTATGTTCTGATATATTATTTCACTACTGTACTTTCCGGAATAATAGGAAACAATAGGAATAAACACTATCAGATCAATAGCAAATCTTCTTAAACGTTCAGACATGAACTGGTCTCGTAGAAAGTTATTATTCACTAAAAAGATAGAAACGAAAATTGCGTCTAGCGCACCATAGATTATAAAGTTAGTCGGATCCTTCGTGGTGTTTGTGAGGTAAAATAAAAACAAAGCAACAAGCTTACCCGAAAAGTATAATATCAATAGAGTTAAATTGTTCGGTTTTTTCTCTACAGAAGCTTGTATCGAACCATCGGCAGAAGAGGGAAGAATCAGGTTCTGGACGGCCAGATTATATACTACGACCAGTAAGACTGAAAATATTGGATACACTGACGACTTTATAATATCTGAGATACTTATGAACGCAAGACCATTAACATCAAATTTATCCCAAAAGGTTACATGAAATAGTGCGCCACATATGGTTATGTAAGGCACGATATATATGTAATTAAGATTCTTTACCGAAAGTTGGTTGAGCATAGTGATTTATTTACACGAGAATTTAATTTTTGATAAGTTAGTTATTCATATTTAAAACCGGATACAGTCAGAATTCACCTGTCTAAAGTCTTCAAAATTTACAAGGCAACCATGAAAGAGAAAAGAAAGTCTAAATCTACTGAGTCAATATTTACGGTCTCAATGATGATTTTTGTAATACCTGCTTACGTCTACTTATGCTCATACTCGTATGAGAAAGGCATTTGTAGCTTCTATGGAATTCCGAGCGAGTTTATTCGACCAGATTTAACAAGCAACTTGTATTACTCTATCTCACTATTTTTCAGTGTCTATTTAATTTACTACCTCCCACATCACCTTGCCTTTTTATCTATTGGCGAGAGACTTGCG
Source organism: Daejeonella lutea (assembly GCF_900168015.1). GTDB lineage: Bacteria > Bacteroidota > Bacteroidia > Sphingobacteriales > Sphingobacteriaceae > Daejeonella > Daejeonella lutea. The sequence goes on from NZ_FUYR01000001.1 coordinate 1,309,337, forward strand.
ATGAAGCCTGAGCTATATCCGTTTTTTCGTGCAAATCTTATTCTTTTCATAGCTTGTCTAGGTGTTGTATATACTGCAACTTATAATTTAGATTGGGTAGGCAGTTTGATAATGTTCCTAATAGCCCTTTAGGTTTGTGTCAGCAAATAATCACAGGTAATTACAATTGTTATTATTGTAAGATTTTCTTTTTGCTTCTTTTTCTTTTGTTAATAAGCTGTGAATTTTGTGGAAAGGTTAACACTGACAGAGGAGCACTATCTCATAGCCAAAATTCAAGCTTTATTCCGCGATTTAGTCCTCTGTCAGTTGTTTAAACAAGCATCAAATAGAAATTAGAGTTTGCAGACTCATTAGTAAGGGTTTGATTGTGTTTAAACGTCGTTAACCATTGTTTAACCATTCAAGGGCAAATTTATGAATTACACTTTTTTTATCGGTATTGATGTGTCCAAAAACACACTTGACTTTGCAGTATCTGAAGGAAAGGAGCTGCTCTTACAAACCACCATTTGTAATGAGCTTTCAGGAATCAGGGAGTTCTGGAACCAGCTGAAATCCATCAAGGCATTTCGCCTGGAGAAGACTATCTTCTGTTTGGAGCATACTGGTGTTTACAGTCAGCATATATTAAGCTTCCTGTATGGCAAAAAAGCAAATATATCCATGGAAGCATCTGTTCATATCAAACTGTCCGGTGGCTTACAGCGAGGCAAGAATGACAGAATAGACGCTGTTAGAATAGCAGAGTACGCCTGCAAAAACAAGGAAACTCTTAAACTGTGGCATCCTAAAAGGGAAGTCATCCAGCAACTTAAACATTTATCAGCTTTACGTTCCAGATTAATCAACGCAAGAAAACAATTGGCTGTAGCAATTAAAGAAATTGTGCCTTTTGAAAAAGCAGCTGCAGGAGAAATGAAGAAACTTTGCAAGCTGTCTCTAAAAGCATTAGATGCAGATATTAATCAGGTAGCCGAGAAACTGGATAGTGTGATTCAATCAGATCCGGAGTTACAACGACTGTTTAAGGTTGTCACTTCTGTGGATGGTATCGGTAAGGTAACGGCAACAGAGATGATCATTACAACTAATGAATTCAAAGACATTTCTGAACCTTCCAAGTTTGCTTGCTATTCTGGTGTAGCTCCATTTGAACATTCATCAGGAACCAGCTTGAGAGGCCGGCCCAGAGTGTCGCATAAGGCTAACAAAACGATGAAAAGTCTGCTGCACATGGCTGCCTTAACAGCGATTATTTATAATACTGATCTCAAAGCGTATTATCAAAGAAAGGTAGAAGAAAGGAAAAGCAAAATGTCAGTCATTAATGCTGTTAGAAACAAACTTATATGGCGAGTATTCGCATGTGTTAGAAATAATAAACTATATCAGAAAAATTGTGAAATAACACTTGCATAGACCATAGAAATCGCAGTGGTCATTAACTTATTAGCATTCATGCAGTACTCATATATTAAGAAGGAGGTAGAAACTCGAGATTATGATGATATTGCCCTCCATTGGAATAAGGATGTTAACGTTCCATTTCCTGTTTTGGATCTTCCTGACGTCTTGAATTTTAGATCTATTTTCACTGGAATAACTGAGAGGCAAAAATATTTTATTATTATTTTAATCGGGCTAGTGAGCTTTAGCTATTTGCTAGGCAGACGAGAGGCTTATTCCAAAACAGTTTACGAAGTATCAGTAGAGAGAAAAAACTTTATCCTTTTGAGAAAATACGGGGATGATCTAATTTTTAAGAATTATGATCCTAAAACAAAGAAATTGGGGAACAACTTAGTCCTTTTTAAGATAGGTAGCTCGGATGCTAACACATTTACAACTAGGCATGTAGGGCCGTTAAGTTATTTTTATAATATACGTCGAGAATGAATAGATTCATTAGTCACGACAATGCCATCACGAATACCACTATTATCTCGGTCTTCAATCAACTATTATGAGGAAAATAATTTTTAACTTCTTAGGTGATTCCGATTTGGACTTATCTTCATATGAATCCATCAAAGATTTGCTAATACCCTATGAAGTTATCAAATGTGATTCTACTGAAGTAATTTTTGAGACTCTTAATCAAGTTAACACGGACAACGAATCTTTAATGTTAACGTTTCTTGGACATGGCGCAAATGAAGATGGGCTTGTATCCTATCAGGTTGAAAATCGACTTCTATTATTATTTGAGGATTTGCTTCCCGAGGTTAACACATTAAGGACGAATAACCCTGTTATATTAAATTTAGTAGCCAATTGCAATAGTTACAGATGTGAAGGCTATTTGTCGCCCGATAATAGAATTGATAACATCTGGGTGACGACGACCCATACCGATTCCATATCCCGCGCATTGGTAGCAATCCGTGCGGAAACTTTTGACTTTTTCTTAGAGGATCTTGAAGATGACAGTGAACGCGCTCGCTATAGGTTAATCAGCTAGACTAAGTTCACCCCTTTTTATCGCACAAAGTCACGTTCATGACCTCCATCATCTACTATTGGTAATGAGTAGCCAGAAGATATAGCAGAGCCTGGATAACGGTCAACCAGGAGCTCGCCACAGGGGTTTAAATATAATCCTTGCAAGAGATGACCCCTGGCATGTTCCCTTGTCCAGTATTATACCGTAGCGATGGCTGGTGAATTGTATGCTATAGATTCTTATGCAGGGAACGCGATTAACAAGATTTCACTAGCTAAATTTTTTAACTCTTTGAATCCCTCAGTCTTCTGCCAACTGTCATAGTTGACCTCGTTTAAAAGGACTATAACATTATCTAAATCCTTTTTTCGATACCCCTCAGGAAAATAGTTTTCTATGTCCCCTTGTATCAACAGGAAAACATTACTTTTTTTCTGTTCCAAAGCAAATTTCAACAACAACGCTTCCTCCTCTGGTGTTAGCGACGGTTTCAATTTCGTCCTAAAGCTTTTGATATAATCAACGAAAAGCTTCAGCTCTTCAGTTGATCCTGAGAGGATAGCCTCATCAAGGAGATCAATCAATTTTGGAGCGTCCTTGCTATCCGGATTTTTCATAGCAAATCTATCCACCTTACTTTTGTCAACCAGAAACAGCCCCTTGATTTCAGGAGTGCCGACCTGATTAATATAATCTAAGTCAGCAATAAAAAAGTGCGGTACTTTGAGTGAAGATAAAAATTCAGAATATTTTCCATGGTTATTTTTTCCTCCAATATCTACTATTTCAACGACTTGCAAAAGTTTCCTTTCATTCACGACTTCCAAAACAATTTTCTGAAAAACTATCCTGTCGGTCACGCCTTCTACTAGTATAACAAGATCTGCAAAGAATATTTTCTCGTTGTTTGTACTATTTACGATATGAAGCAGGTCTTTTATTTTTAATGACGATTTATCTCGTAATAATAAGGCTTTGCTTGTTCCATCCTCCTTGAACAACCTCACTAAATGTTTTAAAGATCTTTCCTGAATAAAAATCGATGAATGGGTCGAAATTATAAATTGGTTACCTGTTAACTTAGAAATCTCAAAAAACAAATCTAACAGGAGGTTCTGCCAACGAGGATGAAGATGCAACTCCGGTTCATCGATCATAATCAGACCGTTTTTTATATTGAGGGCAAATATCCCAAATAAGTAATTTAAAATTTCTTTCTCTCCTGAACTAGCTTGTGATAGCAATAGCCTCTGGCCATCTTTCAATAAAGTTATTTCATAAATATTGCGATTGGGGTCCTTTAATTCTAACTTCCAGTCATAGCCCAATCTGTTAAGAAATTCAGTCATCAGCAGTACTTCATCGTCCTTTTTCCAGGCTTCATCAAATGCTGTCGACGCTGATTGGCTTTCATATCTGCGTCTTTTTGCAGCGAAATATATAGATGCAATGGAAATTAAAGATGTGTTGCTTTTCGAATTCCATGTGTGTACCTCTTGCAAGGCTTGATTAAATGATCGTTGAGACAAGTTTGCTTGCAAGCTCTCCGGTGATGACATTCCGCGGTAAGGACTAAAAAACAAAAAGTTTGGCTTTAGAGCGATGGAGTCATGATCTTTAAAAAGTATAAGGGCCATCTCAAAGAATTGCAGATAGTTCAGGATAATCTCCTCTTCGACTGACAATGCATGATCGTTTGCTACTCCTATTGGCGCTCCGGGAAAGGGATGCTGGTGGGTAGAATCACCTAGCAGCACATAATCTTCGATAGTGTATGAAACGGAGGAACCTGCTTTTAAGTTATCTATATTCCAGCTCGATGTGTCATAAACGTGCGAGAAATGAGAAGAATTTTCAAACTCATCTAGAATTTCAGTTACTAGAGGGGAATTATCCTTCAGTAATTGAATGTTTTTAAGATCGTCTTCACTTATAATAAATTTAAAAACGAGCTTCATCGGATCGCCCGGACGCTGGATATTTTTTTCAAGTTCAGTCCGAACTTGGTCGATGTTGTGATTTTGACTAATACTTTTGCGTCCAATTGCATTGCCGGGCATGTTATCAGAAATGCTTGCCGGCTTTAGAAAGTAAGTCTTCAAACAAAGTGTTATAATATCCAGCAAATTGCTTTTGCCACTTCCATTTGGGCCAATTAAGATATTGAAATCTGTATTGAAATCTAATTCTGTTTTGTCGCGAAAGCTTTTGACGTTTTCAATATAAAGGCTATTTAGTTTCATTCAGTAATTTTTAAATAATTTGTATGTTTGGTGCTATTGAAATTACTCGCCCCAACATCATCTTCTGTGAGAAATTGGATTGGAGGGTTGAGATTATCAGCTATTCGTTTAACGAGTATTATCGGCTCGTCAACTTACACTACTTGTTGCCGCCGTCACTGCTTTAGAAATAGTATCAGTCACTCTCTTTTCCATTTCAAATTGAAGCTTCGCCAATTTCAATTTTACTCGGTAATCATCTGCTGAATACGGCTCCGAATAGATTTTCTGAAATCCTTCGAGAATAAACTCGAGGATTTGATTTGTTCTTTCCGGAGTATTGAATTTATCGTGGTTGGCTAAAAGTTCCAGGTGATGTTTAATGGACATAGCCAGGGTGGTTTTGAAAGTGTATTTATCATACAATGCCCTGGTTTGTGAATATTGTGTGGAACAGAAGTATAAATAGAATATAATTGGCGACGTGATTAAGAAGCGAATGTAAAAGTTTACATCAAACGTATGATTTTCCAGATCCCATTTGTATGCCCAAAGCTGCAGCACGAACATAGCCACGATAAAAATCAAAAGCACGAGTGACGTAATGAATATCCTTGACTCCCATTTGTTTAAAAGGAGTTTAAAATTAGCCCTTCCACGATCAAAATCACCGCTCATTCCTGTCTCGGCTGCCAGTCCATAAATCTCCCTTATATCTGCTAAAAGAGTTGTGCCTTCTGCCCTGTATTTTGAGATATCTTGTAGCGCAGCCTCAGAGCTTATCAACAGACCTGCAATTCTCTTCTCTCTTTCGTGGCTCTTTGATTGAAGGCTTTCAATTTTCTCAACGGTTTTAGTAACCTCTTTTTCTACCGCCAGGATGTTTTTTTGCGAACTATCTACTTTTCCTTGATTTGTAGTAAGACTCTCCGATAACTTACGTAACCCCACGTCTATAGCATTCAATTCCTTACTTTTCCGCCTCAGTTCAATTGCGTAGTCTCGAACTTCCCCATATTGTTTCTTAGCAGCCTCCTGGAGGTTGAGAATCTCAGTTTTGGAACTAGTTGCAAATTTTACAACAGAACTTAGTCCTGTTGACTTATCTGTAATTTGATTAAATATTGGCAAGTATTTTTTGTCGTGAAATTCGTTAACCTGTTTTAGTATTCGCGTAACTGAGTCGCGGTCTTTACGAAATTTCTCGATAGTTCGATTAGTAGTGCCAATGAGCCTGGTAAGATTTTGATTTGATTCTTTGCCGGCATTATAGGTAGCCAAGTTTTCTTTTAAAAGCTCTCTTGATTTTACAACATTTTCTTCTGCGACTTGGGTAATTCGTAAAATATCCTCAACCAGCCGTACTGCCTCGTCTCTCTTTTGCTTTATTGTATCTTTGGATGCCATCGTAAAAAACAAATGTTATATCTTAAAATTTTGAGCAAGATCTTTCCTCCAGAAAGCGTGCGATTTACCTTTTTCTTTATGGTCCTTTAAGTAAGCTTCTAACCTTTGAAATGTCTTTTTGAGTTTCCAATTATTAGCACTCATATACCTATTAATAAAATAAACCATCTCATAAGATTCGTTCCTGTTCAGCATAGTGCTGTCAGGTTTACCAGTTAGCCTCGGGTCATCGTCCGGCCAAGCTGTGTGTTTATAACCCGGATAAGCCAGGTCTTCTTTTGTAAAATTTGCCATATAGGATTTTATGTTGAGAAACTTGATATGAAGACAAATGCTTCGTGATAGACCGAGGTCTAGCTAAAGACTAAGTTGAGCCGTGATTGGCTGAACATCTTACGGGAAGAGTATCCATATGTGAGAGTGTTAGTTAGATGAATGTAACTAGAACAATTGAGCAAAGCAAAAAAAATAAATCTTATTTGATTGATTTACAGATATTTAATTGATTTAAGAAAAATTTTCATTCGACAATTCCAGAGTTCGTATAGGTATTAAGCCATTTGTTCTATCTGAAAGCGTTGTTTGCGTAACTTGGGGTTTAGCTTCAAGATTGGAGGCTGAAGAAACCGTATAAATGAAAAAAACAATTAAGTTTACTAGTGACATAAAAGCAATACACCCTTTGTCCGTTCGAGCGAAAGTTTAAACAACGAATCGACCTATGAGAATTTCCATGTTATTTATTCTTGTTATTTTCTGCATAATTGGATCACCCAATTCCTTGTGGGGGATGGCGGAAATATCGGGAGATTTGGAATTTAATCTGGACACCCTTCAATCGCCTAACCCGGTCGAAAAAATCCACGTTCATTTTGACCGCGCGCACTATTCAGCCGGCGATACCATGTGGTTCAAAAGCTATCTCGTACAGCGATCGAACCAATTGACAGAGAATAGCAGGGTTATGTATATCGACCTTATTAACTCAAGCGGTAAGACCATTCAGTCGACGAAAATCCCGGTCGAGGCAGGTTTAGGATGGGGACATATAGCTCTTGACGCGGGGCTTCCGGGCGGGGTTTACCGAATCCTTGCTTATACTAACTGGATGAAAAATTATGGCGAGGAAAGTTTTTTCACCAAGACGATTAATGTCAGCGATCTCACCGGCAAGCGAGTCGTAGTAACGAATAGGGTTTTGAATAGTGACAACAAGAAAAGCGCTAACGTAACGGTACAGAATATTGATGGAAGCCCTCTTGCACAAACAACCGTTAAGTATACTATCACACTTAGGGATGGCAAATTAGTAAAAGGTGATTCGAGAACCGATTCTCAAGGTAAGCTGCAAATTCCTCTAAACGACAATTCGGCTGATCTGGATCTGACTTTGGATATGGAAACTGGACCGGTAGTAAGGAATTTTCATTTACCGGTGAATGATGATGTCTTTGATGCCCAATTTTTTCCCGAGGGTGGCGGCCTGGTAACAGGCCTAGCTAGCCGTATTGGTGTGAAAGTCACGGGCGCTGATGGTTTACCGAGGGAGGCTACCGGATATATTATCAACCAACAACAATCTCACATTGCTTCCTTCAATACCGAATTTGGCGGGATGGGTGTTTTTGGGCTTAATCCGCAGGCTGGGGAACAATACACAGCAGTCGTACAAACAAAAGGCAATCAGACCCAAAAATTCACTATTCCAGCTGCTGCTTCCAGCGGCTATGTGATGACAATTTCGTCAGACTCATTAAACTTCATTGCCCGAATTAAAAGCAGTCCGGACAAAGTTGGTTCAGCAGTAACTTTGCAAGTTAGTGCTGGCGGTAGGGAGATAATTAATATTCGCGAAAAGGCAGTATTACCCCAACTGGTTATCAGAATTCTCAAAGCTGAACTTCCGGCAGGGGTCAACAGAGTTACTTTGATGGCTTCAGAATCTCTGCCGGTGGCTGAACGATTGATATTCGTGGATCAACTTAAAAGTCTGTCGGCCGCGCTGGGCGAGGATCGTGAGAGCTTCCCGATTAAAAACGAGATTAAAAGCACCTTGAAAGCAAACGATGCGAGTGGCAAACCTGCGCTTGGCAGCTTTTCATTGGCAATAACGGACGAGGATCGTGTTATGCATCAGGAAGAGTCGGAAGTGACCATACTTTCAAACCTTTTGTTAACATCTGAGATAAAAGGAAACATCGAAAATCCCAACTATTATTTCATTAACGTGGATGGTAATAAAAGGCGGGAGTTAGATAATTTACTACTGACACAAGGCTGGCGGAGATTTAACATGATAGCAAAGGCCATACCGGCACCTTATGAAGCTGAGAAAGGCTTACGCGTCAGCGGAAAAGTCCTCACACCCTTAAACTCCCCTGCCCCATCCTCTATAGTAAATCTGATTGTCGGTGATGGCTCACATGGAATTTTTACCAGTAAGACCAATGAGAAAGGTGGATTTGTATTTGACAGCCTTTATTTCGAAGGGCCGAATACTCTCAGACTAACAGCTTCGAATAATAGGGCAAATCTAACGTAAACATAGTGCCTGACACAACAAGCCATCAACGCGTTTTTGCGCCCCAGGTACAAAAAGAATATGCATTACAGCAGATACCTGACAGCGCAATATTAGCACTCACTGACGAAGCTGAAGTGAATCGCCTGCTTCGCGTTGCGCAGATCGAAAAGATGCAGTTACTGGATGAAGTGAAGGTTAGCGCCCAAAGAGTAAATGAAATTAACGACTCAAAAAACATCAATACGACACCTGCAATATATACCTTACCGGAAAAGCATTTTGAGCAATATTCCAATATGAGAGATGCCCTGGAATCAAAAATCCCGTCGCTGGTCTTTAACGGCAATTTGATGAAATTCCGGAATGATAGCATCTCGATATTCGTTGACGGTGTCCCCATGGACGCAGATTTTCGGGTACGGGATATCAATACAGCGGATGTTGCTGGCCTGGAGGTGCTCACAGGAGCCCAGTCTGCTCTTTATGGCCGAAAAGCTATACTGTTCGTAACGCTCAAAACCGGAATGACCAAGTCCTCAAGCTCAATGGGCCAGGCAAGCATTATGGTCAATGGATATAGCTTTAACCGCGAATTCTATTCACCGCGATTTGACAAGCCTGTGCAAATCGAAGCGATTGATTACCGTAAAACCATTTACTGGAATCCTAATCTACTAACGCGCGAGGGACTTAGCCAGGAATTTAGTTTCTATACCGGAAATAAGCCAGGTCGGTACAGATTTGTAATAGAAGGGATAGATGAATTTGGGAATGTGTTTAGGAAGGTTTTTAGTCGGGAGATTCGGTGATCGTGTGAAAGAACGTCCTAAACGGCATATTGAAAGATGCTATGGATAACTTTGCAGCGACAAAAAATCGATATGCAAGAAAATAAGTTCCTAAACACTCCCTGCTTGATAATTTCATTCGCTGCGAGCTGTCCGAGCCCGTTGGCGGATCCGATAATGAAATATTCTTGGCATTTCACCACGATAAAGGTTTTGAACTTATCCCTGCAATATATGCCCTATCCATTTTTTTAAAAATGGCTATTGCTTTTATATCATTATGTAAAAGATTGGAGGCAAATCCTGTTCTCTTACTCTTCTAACCCATGGGCATTAAACACCTCATTTGTATTGCATTCAGGAAGTTTTGTTGAGTTTCATAATTGCAATAAAAGTCAGTGCAGATGCTACCAGACTAAACGCCGCAGCGAAAGGGAAAAAGAAAATTAACTCGCAAACAGCCCAGAGCGACAGAATGGTAGTCGTTAAAATAAGCAGACTTTTCACGATATCCTTATTTTCCGGGGAAACGTTCGATGCAATCCACAAGATACCTGCGATCAGGAGCATGGCTAGTGCAGAAAGCAATCCATAGCCATCATAATAATCTCCGATGCTGTGGACGGCTCCCATAAATGGAAATTCGTTTTGCGTCATTTCTCTTATTACACGCTGCATCAACGGGTCTTCAGATTGTTTCCATGTTAAAGCGCCGAACAGGTGCCCAGCGTCGTGAAGCAGCATCACCAGGGATGCGGTTCGTAAAATTGCCTTCAAGGTCATAATTTTTCTCTGTTATAAATGTTGCAACCCGATTTTATTTCCCTCGCTATCAATGAGCATTCCAATGTAGCCTGCTTCCTTCCCCATAAAGGTTTTCGGCATCACAATTTCACCTCCCGCATCTTCAACATGCTTTAAAATGTTAGCCATATCCTTACCGCCATCCAGATATACCGTGACCCCATCATATGAGGGCTTGTAATACTCGCCTTCCACGAGAGCCCCGCAATTGAACTTATCCTCGGAAGGGAATAAAGCATATTTTACGCCCTCAATGTCCATGTCGTGAAATTCAAGGCTGCCAAAAATAGTGGAGTAGAAAGTTTTAGCTCTGTTAATGTTTGTTGCGGGTATTTCAACCCAATTGATTAAATGTTCCATGTTCTTTCAGTTTATTAATCTAAGGTAGCTGGCGCTATTCTAGAATAATTGTAAGAATCGGAAGTTTCAATCTTTATAGAAAATTTGCCCGAACTCGTTATCGCTCTTTATGAATTTTACTGGCGAAAGGCCGGTGAAGCGCTTAAAGTCTTTTGTGAAATGAGCCTGATCATAGTAATACCTGTAGACATCCCTTTTGAAAAAATCTACATCGGGATTTTTCGCCCCAGCTTCATAGAAGTGCATAAATCGGGTTACCGAGCATAGGTTTTTAGGACTCAGACCAACCTTTTCAATAAATTTCTCATGGATCCAGCGACTGGTATAGCCGGTCTTTTTTTCTAATTCATTTACTGTAACCAAACCATTAGAATGTTCAATCTGGCGAAGACAATAATCAAGAACAAGATCGGGTTCAGATTTTGAAAGCAAGCTAAGCAGGTAAGTTTGAATGATCTGGATTTTTTCGCTGATGGCTTCGGCATTCGTTATGCGCTCGTTTATTTCATGAGCTGTTTTCCCCAATACATCGGTCAGTTGAAAAATCTTATTTGTAAGTTCTACCTGCCGAACCTGGAACAGTCGATATGCCCCTATGGGAGAGAACTCGATGCCGATATTTCCGTGGGGCGCATCATGCTCGATATCGACAATGGCTGGGCTGTCGGCTATACCAATTAAGGTAATCGATGCTTCTTTAGAATGATGGTACCAGTCCTTGTATTTTCCCAGCAGTCCATTCCGGAATGGGATAACAAGCTTTGCCATCCCATTCGGTACGATAAGTTTCATAGCTTCCTCAGGCAAGCGGCCGGTATTTTCAAAAACCCATATCTTAGCGATAAAAGCCCTTAATTCGATTCGCGGTTGCACGAGTTCAAGTTTCATTGCTGTCCTTTAACATATTAAGCATCTGATTGGAAGATCGCAATAATTCAATAAAAATCAAATGCCTGCCGTAAGCCGTGAGACTGAGACACGTTTAGCAATGAGGCGAAATAAATGGTGTGTTTTATTTCTTCTCCCGCTTAGGCACGTAATTATAATACGTATTAATGCGTCCGATAAACTCCACTAATTTGGCCTGCATTTTTTCGATATCCTTCAGTCTGGCCATCACCTCTACCCGCGGATTGTGAATCTGATAATATCCATTCTGAACGTCTGTATCAATAGCATAGGGAATAGCCATGAACTCTTCCGGCGTATACCACTTTTGCTCCCGCGATTGATATATTCAGTTTCCTTTCTGATACGCGTCAGCAGCCAGCTTTCTTCTGCGGAGATAATCCAGGTCTCTGCCTTTAAGTTTTTGAACAATACCCATGATACAAACATAGGTAAATACTAATATTATTAGCAAACTAATTGTTGAAATTATCCTAAGTCTTCCGGCTATTATATTAGATTGCATCGTCGAGCGTCCTAGTAATGAAAAGGATGCCAAGATTATAGAAGGTGCCTTTGCAGATTCATAATGTAAGTTAAATGCGAATTCTTTTTATAGCTAACAATGTAAATGATGAAGACGTTTATAAGAACGTCTTATCAAATATTGCAGAAAGAGATTCCGTCTACTTTGTGGACTCATACGATGATGCGGTTGACTTTATAAACAATAGGATCGTTAAGAGTCAAGAACAGTTGGATCTTATCATTGTCAAACAGAGACGGTATTTTTCCCGAACTGAGTAGTTTGAAGATTTATCAATAAAGATCCTACGCAAACGTATTCAATGCGGAATTTTAACCTATACAAGATTCCTGTTGTGCTACTACTTGATGAAAATGAGAGCAAAAGTTTTTATCAGAAACACCGTTATACAACTGTTCTCTCAGACGAGGGAGCGGAAAAGCTTGCTCTTCACACTGCTGAACTCGCCAGCAGTATTCGGAACTGGCGTCGGCAAGTTATTGATGAACTGGATAACCTGGGAATTGAGTTTAACTCAGGCTATATAGACTATTCGCTTTATTTCAATACACGGCGTGACACTATTCTCTCCACCGAAATATTGTCTCAGAATTTTCAGTTGTTTCCCAGAAAGCTGAGATACCACTGGCTTGGAAATAACACGCGCCAAATAGAAAGGGCAATTGACAAATTTATTGGAATGTTAAACCGCTCAGATTATCGTAAAAAGAAAGCTGAAGAATTGCTTTATCATCGTTTTTTCGAAGATAACCCGGCATTTCTGGAACGGGACCGTTATTCCCGTACTTGGCATGAAGCAAAATTAAAGCTTGAAGACAGAAAGCATTACGATCCTGATTTTATGATGAAACCTAATTTCAATTATCAAACTGATCTTAGCTTAGTGGAAGTAAAATTACCAAATGAAGGTTTTGTCCAGATTTCGAATTTTCACAAGACATTTTTAGCCAAGGTGTTTAAACATTTAAGTCAGGTTAATGATTACAAGGAATACCTGGAAGAATCATCAAATAATCCTTGCATCAACTCCAAGTTCGGATTTGTTCCTCGCAAGGTGGATTATAACATATTAATAGGACGGCAGCCTGATAAGGATGAAAACGAGCACTTCATTCAAAAGAACATTCGCAAGTTTAATCAGCATCACATCCACTTAATGACATATGATGAACTACTCGAATATCAAGTGAAATTTTTAAATCGGCAAAACCTGCTTAAAGTTAGTTAGCATCGACTTTTTAGATGCAATGTGCATTGAATAGGAATTGGAGTAGTCCTACCTGATCCCAAACAACAGAATTTTAGAGTCCCATTGGTGACCATTATGTGCTTTTTGTGACTTAGATAACATCTCCAGGCTTCAAGGATTATTTCTTGCCGTACTTCCTGAACGCAGCAATGAATTGATAAATAAAGAACCCTACAACGATTTTTCCTCCCCAATCAAAAAATGAAGACCATCCATTCAGTTCATTTTTATTTGTTAAAAAATCATTCTTGTGGGTCAAATCAACAAAACTGAAATAGTAACCAATCAGGTTCCAATCAATAGGATTACCGTTCAATAGTCTGCCGATGCTGAATAGGTACATTAAATACAAAGGAATTGAAAACCAACAAAAACCCCTGATTGCTTTTTTTATTGATAGCCCATGATCATTTGAAAAGCTATTAATCGACAATATTGCCCTATCCCAACCGGGTAGCCCTTGAATATTCTTTAAAGCTTCATGTGATATTGCATGCAGTTTGTGCGCTTCATATATATTACCAGTTTCTTCAAGCGCTATCTTCAATTGCAAAAACATCTCGTACTGTCTTTTTTCATAGTTCTTTGGCTTTTCTTCAGCATAATGAACATTTGGAATGTTCATGAATCTTGAAAAAGCATTATAATTATCAGGAAAATCGCATGATGTAAAGACCGCTTTCGAAAACCTGGTCCTAAAAAATGAAATGGCATTATAGCTTGCAAAAATAACCCGATCAAACTTTACAAAGTCAAGGTTGCTACTGTGAATACCTATTTTTTTAGAGGTACCACCATCAACAGGCTCGATATCATAAAATGCTACCTCCCCTTTTGGCTCAAAATCACTGATATACCATTCGTCAATCGTGGTGTTTTCCACTAAGATTTTCCCGTTAGCCGAGCCTCGAAGCGAAAGCGATCTTAACGTCATATCGCTTATATGCGTTAACCTATCTTCTAATTCAGAATCATAAGAAATGCTAAGTATGACGCTCAGCTCCCAGGGGTGTTTTTCGGGTTTAAAGTTTGAACTACAAATGATCTCTGTCGCCTTATCTATGGAATACCGTTGATTGCTTTCAAGGATATCCTTGATATCTGTAATGTAGTATTGAATAAATAAGCTTTTCCAATCTCCTTCATTAAAGTTCTCTTTTGTGAATTTTATATTTACTTTCTGTCCTCTGTTAATGTAAATACCACTAGTGGTTACACAATTATTGAAGGTGATATCTAATAGATTTTCTCCATCTATTCGCGCATTCACCACACAACTAAAAAATGAAAAGGTAAGATTTTTCGATATGATCTTTTCAATTACGAGGTTGTCGATAATGCAATTGAAGAATGCCACGTGGACAGTACCAAACACTATATCCTCGACATTGTCTATAGTAAGGTGATTGAATCTGCACCGTGAGTAATTCAGGGTAGTTGTGCCCTCCTTGAACCTTACCAGACGGAAGTCATCGTTTTTGATCGGTAGTATAGCCTGCCCAGGCTCTATGCTACTAATGGTTTGATAAGGCGTTGCTTTTAAAATAGACGGCATGAGTATTTATTTAACCCCATATTTTCGGGATCCCTTTAAATCTTGATAGATCCCATTAAAAAAATGGTCGGCTTCAAGCATGTTTTTTAGCCCAAGCTTAACACTGATCTCTTTGACTATATTCACATAGTGTTCATAATCACGCCCTTTGAACCTTTGTGAATGGTTTTTCAAATCCACACTGCCCTCTTCTATCAGGACCGTGATGGGGTTCCTGTTTATGTTCGCATAGTTTTTATAATCATAAGTCATCATGATTTCTCCAATGAAATTTGGGCCCACACCATTAATTTTCTTTTCAATCGCTCTTGCGTTTGAATACACGAGAGCTGCCGGTTGTCCAATATCATTTTTAATCGATCTTATCAATTGTTGAAACTTAGACTGCTGTTTAAAGATTTTGGTTTTATGCCGGAACATGCCGTTAGAATACCAGAAGCCGCGCGTTCCCTTCTTTCCAACAAGATCATTGACAAGATCACTAAACTTCTTAGATGAATGTTTGCTTTCTATAATTTCATCAAGCACTTTCCTGGCAACGCCATAATGCTTCATTTTCTCCGCAAATTCCTTGCGAAGTTTTTTATGATCCAACTTGTCAAATTTTGATCGCAACTTTTCCAAGTTATAGAATGGGTTGCTATCGACATCCGGATATGGTTCAATTTTTTCGTTTAGAGGTTTCTGGCGCTTATAATAGGTTTTGTAAATGGAGATGATTCGATCGTTAAGCAATTCAGCATTACTTGGAGCAATAAAATTATCAAACTCCGTTTGTGCTTCCTGCCAAATTTTTTCGGAAACATTACAGGTGTAATATAAAGAGCATTCGTTGTTTTTTGACAGCCCTCCAGCTGTAAGGTTTGTCGAACCTATAATGATATGTCCAATCTTTTTATGCCTGATTAAATACATTTTGGGGTGAAACGTAGTTTTTGAAGACAAACTATTTAGATATCCAAATACATTACTCGACGATGATTTCTCTAGCAAAACCTCCAGAGCTGCAGGATCAGTTATGCCAAAATTAGGGCCTGTAATAATCCTGAATCTGGTTTTTGTCTGAAAATACGGAAGAAGGACTTTTAATCCCTCGACTTTTAGAAAAGCAACCGCGATTGAAACATCGTCTGCATCTTTCAACAGTTCATTTAGTAGTGACAGGTGTGAAGGCTGCCGATCATTTGTAATAATTTTTAGCATATTATGGATATGATGATGTAGCTCGATCCGGTAAACTAATATTTAAATATAAAAAAGTAAAGCTGACAGAGCTTTTTTGATTTGGCTGTTCTGTGCGAACGGTCTTTCCGCTCGTAGACCTCGGCACACTGATTGCGAAGGGATTTAACCCTTAAACAGTTCCTGGGAGCATTTTTTAAGCCAATTACTTACGAAACAGGTAGCTTGCCACATAAAGGCGAATGAATGGAAGCACTATTTCCTTTTCAACTTATATACGGCATGGGAATACCTAACTTATAAACTCCCTTATAGGCAGTAAGCAATTGCTTTTCTATCATAGGTTTTGCAAAGGAATAATGAGAGTCTAAAGCCGCGTCTTCTTTGGTGGGATAAACAATTAAGCAGTCAATATTTTCATTACCATTTCGTTTCAACTCATCATAAACCTTAGTTAGTCGGGCATAACCAGCGACCTGCCGAATATCCTGATGGATATGACTTGAACGATATCGCATTTTGTATTTGGCATCTACCACCATCTGACTTTCCTTTTTAGTTATTAGGAAATCTAACGCATTGCCATAAGTCGAGAACTGGCATTTAATCTCGTTGTAATTGAATGCAGTCAACAAGTGGTGATAAACATACAGCTCAAATAATTTGGGCATGTCTATCCAAAAAGGCGGTGTTTTTATCTGTTTACTGCTTGCAGTATTACTGATGTTATAGGAAAATCGCTTTAAGATATATTGACCAATTTTTATGGCATCTTTGTATTCTTTAAAAAAGGGGTTTTGTTTGATGTTTTTTAGGGTGCTAGCTTCAGCTTCTTCACCTACTAATTCAAATGCTGGTTTGCAATAGCTAATAAGTTGCCCTAAGCTTTTTTGATTACCGGCAAAAAAAGCAGCGTTTTGGTGGACGTAATTGCTACAATAGTAAAGTACTTTTTTCAAGAAACGATTTTCCAGATGGTCTATTCCGAATTGCTGGTATTCGCAAATGGTTTTGGTAATCCGATTTTTTAGAATATTTTGTTTAATGTTGGCACCCACTAAAATTTTCCCTTTCATCCGGTTATTTAAATTTTCCTGAACATTATAATACGATTTCTTTAAACCTTTTCTAACGATGTGCTTTAAGATATTTAGATATTGAACCACTAAGAATGGAGTTAAAACGTCATCTTCCTGATTAATTTCTATTTGCGGTGATTCCCAATCAATCAAAACCAGATTATTGGTTTCCCTTACAATAACAGGATGCTGAAACGCATCCATCAAAAGCTTAAGGTAATTTAGCTGCTTGAAATCATTATCTTCATCGAATTCCTCGAGATTTGATTCATTTTCCTCGCCCGGTAAAACATTCTCTTCTTTTCCTAATTCATTCTCAAACCTCTCGAGGATCTTGGTGTTTAACTTTGGATTGACCTGAATAGATCGCTTTCCCTTAATCAACCAATCAACGCCCACATAATAATCAGCTTTTAAAAACAAGGAATTATTCTCTATTCTACTGTGGAAACAATTATTTCCGCCTCTTTTTGTCGGGAATATTGTGGCTTTTATTAAAGAATAGCGCTCGGCATCAGCTACTTCAAACTGAATAATCTGTTCAGAATGTTCTGTTAAAATAATTCCCATTGTGGTTTACTAAACCGAATGTGCTTTTTCGATCTCATCAATTTTGGCAATGGCCTTTTCATTAAGAACGCCATCCTTAACATATTCTCTAAGAATTGGGATAATCTCGTATTTAACTCTGATACCGAAATCTTTTGGTACAAGCTCTCCAGTCCCCTTAACTTTCTTCTGAATAAAATAAGAATGCCCTAACCATACATCTTTGGCTTCAAATTCCGGCGACAAATAGTCAGCCCTTATTAAAGGTAAAGACTTATCGCCCAGGTATTCATCGTGGTTTTTGATAAACAATTCTGCAACTTGCTTAAATAAATCAGGAAAAAAGATCATCTCGTCCGTATCCTCTAGCTTTTCTGGAAGTATATCTACAAAAGCAAATCGCCGACGTACCGCATAATCGATATGGCCCACGCTTCTGTCAGCGGTATTCATGGTACCAATAATATATAAGTTGGATGGGAGCACTAGGGAATTTTCATTTTCTACTTCATACATACTCTCTACTTTATCACCCCGATATTCCAAGGCGTAAATCAACTCCCCAAGCACAGAGGATAGATTCGCTCTATTTATTTCGTCGATTATAAGCACATAGTTTTTAAGTGGCTGTTTATCTTGTGTTTGATTGAAATTATGCTTCTCAAAAAACAATCTTAAAAGGGCCAAATAATAAGTAAACCTATAATGTGCATGAACAGATAGTTCCTTTGGAATTCTGTTGTCATCAATCTGGAGTGTTCCGTTTAATACCGCAGCCAAAAGGATTTTGAAATCTTTGAAATTTATTCTGGACGGAACACTCCAATCTTTTGCATATCTGAAACAATTCGGCTCAACGTCAAAAACCGTAATATTATTTGACAATGTAATTGGTTGATTTTCTACATGTATTCTAATTTCTTCCTTAAAATCCTCAAAATTTGAATCAACCCATAGACTTTTCTGAACTTTTGAATTATCGGTTTTACTAAGTTCTAAATTATTGAAGGCTTCATCGGCAAACTTTCCTAAGATTTTATTTACATTTTTATATTCAATTCGTTCACCTTTAGTTTCAGCTACGATACCTCTTACAAAATCTTCATAAGTATACGACGGATGAAATTGAATTAATCTAAATTGAGGTGAATCCTCTATTTTTGTGCGATCTTCTTGTTGTTTAATATAAATGTATTTTGCGATGGCAGCACTGTATGAATCATTGCCCTTAGTAATTGCTCCTTCCTTATCCCAAACCTGATCATTGTAAGCTGTAATTATCTCGTTATATAAGGGGACATAACTATTTTTAGATGAGGCTATAATGCTAATTCCTGAACTTCCGACTTTTTCAACTTCATATTCGATACGATCTTTGGCGCTTGGAAATTTAAGACCAGGTACCATATAATTCTTTATAATTTCCTTTGTTAGAGTGAACGGAGGCATTTCATCGAGTAAAATGTCTTGCGCAATCATTTTAGCTAACCTAGTTTTACCCGTTCCAGGAGGTCCTTGCAAAATGATTTGTTTTTTGTATTTCAGTAAATTCAAAGTCTCTTTTAAAATCATACTTTTTGATGCTGGTATCGCTTTAATTTCATGTTCGTTCTCTAGATACTCCTTTACCTGCCAAGGTAAGGTGATTAAATCAATTGGGTTTGCACTTCCCGAACTAGTTTTAAAAAGATTACATATTTCAACACTGTCTTTAAACCAGTTATATTGATAACGAGGAAGTTTGTTATCATCTTCTTTTATTAAGCTATGATACAAGTTTCTTAGATCTTCTTCTTTTACAATCGTACACAACAGATTTGGTTGCAGGCCTGCAATCATTCTATAAGTTGCAGCTCTCCTATCTTGATTTGTATATTTTCTAATCTCTTTTTTTAATAATTCATATTCAACAAATAATGGAACATCCTGGCTTTTTGCGATTCTTTCAATATGTGGTGCTATAGTATCCCAATTTTTTTTTATTTCATCCCTTTCTGATTTCGTGAAATAGCCCTGTTTGAGTGAAGAAACACATTGACCGTTCGACTTTTCAAAATATTCAAAAAAAGCCTCCTTATCCCACTTATCCCATGCTTGACCTGTACTTGCTTCCTTTATAAACATTGGAACAAACTTCTTGTAAGAGTTCAACCATCCATCCCAGACCTGAATGTTATTTATAATTTTTTTAAGCGATTCCATTCCCCACCTCCTTAATCATCGCCAGTTTCCCTTCCAATACTTCTATCAGGTTCACCAAATTATCTATTTCTCCAACTATATATTTGTTATGCGATAAGAGCAATTCAGGGAATGCTAATAAATCTATTTGATTTTCACCTTCGTAAGCTTCTCGGAAAAAATCCTGCATAATCAAAGAATTATTGTGAGTAAACTCATTTCTATTTAATTTATCCAATTCTAGTTTTACGTCTTTTATCCAAACGTAATATTGATTTTGTAACAATTCAGGGTAATCAATAAAAAGTTGGTCAACAACTGCCTGGAAATATACACGCTTAAGGTCTTTCGGATTTTTTAAATATGTGTTTAAAACTAAACCTACCCTGTTCCAATACGCATAGATACTATGGATAGTAGATTCAATCATAAAGGTATATCTGTGATTATAGATATTTGGTCGTCCTCTTTTGTGACTTATTTTTTCTCTAAGTAAAAAGCAATTCGCTAAACCGAAATGCAATTGGCTACTCAAGCCTTGTATTTCATAAAGAAAGTGATACCGGTGTTCATCAAATAGTTTAGGAAAAAAACTGGAATTTGCTAACCGAGGCCAATAATCTTTTTCATCATAAAAATTTTGAGTTGATATTAAGTTTCTGATACCATATTGCTCAGAGACCGATGAGATTGCATCGTCACGACTGTCGTAGAATTCTTCCATAATCCTCAATCTACATTTGTCAACAAACCCAAATACAACAACAAGCCCAACGCTGGAGAATGCGTCCGAGGAACATAGGGGTTGAAATTCGCTGTTTGAAAATCATTCAGTTCCAAATAAGCTTGATGTACGCCTTTTAGGTCCATTTTCCATTGCTCTCCCGAAGACTTGCGAACAAAGTTCATTGTTGAGTCATCGATGCTTATCACATCATAAAACTCACCTGTTAAGCTTTTGAAGCTGGTTGCCGATTCAGCTAAATTGTAGAAGTCTTGATAAGAAATTACAGGTTGTGTTTTTTTATATTTCATCATTACAGACATTATACGATACAGGATCTTCCGCAACCATCCCCAATTCCCTCACAACTTCTTCATCCGCCCCAGCAACCTTAACTTGCCCATTCATTAACATGGGCAATAACCAATCTCTTAAGGAGGCTAATTGTTGGTTTTGTTTTAAATTAGATTGTTTCTTATTTTCTAATGATTGAACATAACTATAGTAATTTTCTGCAATATCTTTAGCTGGTTTCACAATACGATATGTATCCATAAAAGAGTCGTAAAGGAAATTTTTGATACCACTTGTTTTACCTTCAAAACTGAAAAAAACATTAGCATTGTAAAGCCTTTTCCATTCTTGTAGAAAATTGAACACGTATTTTTCGTCTTTCAAAGAAATGGCTTTGCAAAAATTTGAACAAATAACATTTGATTCAAATCTCTCAAATGTAGCTTCTGTCAATAGGGCAATTCTGCCGGTAGATTGTACTGGACTACCACCAGAAATCTCAATTATAAAATCGTTTGGTCGTAAAGTTTTTGACAAATTACTTTTAAGGATATATCTTTCAGGTGCTTTTACTTCTCCTTTACCATTCAAGCCGTTAATATCAGCACCGCGAACACAATAAACACGCTCAGTGTAATTTCCTTCAATTTCTTCTCTCCCCCAATCTCCGGTTTTTGTTTTTGCTACCCAATCATTAAATACTGAAACCTCCCAACCCTTCGGTATATCCCTCTTCAAAACCTCGTTATAAATCATTTCGCCACCAGATGATTTATAAGGTTTGTTATCTACATCGGGGAAATCAAACTGAACAAACCAATAATCATAAAGCGTTTTGGCCATGGCCTCTAACTCGGCATTTATTTTACTGTTTAGCTCTATTTTATCGTCTAATGCGGAGAGAACGGATGCGATTTTTTGTTGGGAAAGTAAATCTCGTTTTTTTACTTTGATGTTCTCAAAGGCTGTATCAAATAGCAAATTTTTTATTCCTGATGTTTTACTTTCAAAATTGAAGAATATGTTTGAATTGTAAATGTTCTTTAGTAAGTAATAATAATATTTTGAGTTTTGGTCGACTTTAATCCTTAAACCCCTGCAAAAATTTGAACAAATTAAACGCTTGTCGTCGTTAGATATAAAAGCAACACGACCAGTTGACTGACTAGGACTTCCTCCCGATATTTCAATAACTAAATCACCGTTCCTCAATAAACCTTTTAATTTACTTTCATGAATGAATCTCTTTGGCAATTTATGATATACACCTAAGTTAACATCGTTGATATCTGCACCTCTAATGCAATAAACCAGATTATTATTATATAATATTTCTTCCGGCTTACCCCAATCTCCAGATATTTGTTCATCAATGAACGACTTTAAATTCATTTCGCTAGCCATATCTCAACCCTTTCAATTGCTTCTGAATTTCAACATCCAAAGCATTTCCCTCATCAAAAAGAGCGCTCAATCCATTCTCAAAACCCTCCATCTTCTCTTTAAACTCCACCGCGGTAATATCTACATAATCAATCTTCACCTCAAAGTACTGCCCGGCCGAGAAAGAATAGTTTCTCGCTTTAATTTCTTCAACTGAAACTACCACGCTAAAATTATCCTCCGCTACTTTCTGATTCATCGCATCAATAATTCGTTGCTCTTCTAGGGGACTTAGTACGGTTCGTTGGTTTTTGCCTTCTTTAATGGTATCGCCCAGTTTACTGGCATCAACTAACACGATATGCTCGGCATCGGCCCGGTTATCTAAAAATAACACGCTTACATTGGTACCGGTACTGGCAAAAATATTACTGGGCATACTTACCACACCGCGTAGCAGTTTACGCTCGACCATGGCTTCGCGTATTTTACGTTCAATGCCGCTTTGAGCAGTAATAAAACCGGTGGGTACTACAATCGCCCCTTTACCTTTTGCACTTAAGCTGTACATAATATGCTGGATAAATAGCAGATAAATGGACATGCTCTCTTTTTTGGCTTTCGGGATATTGGGTATGCCGGCAAAGAATCGGGTTTTGTTAATGTCCTTATCAAGAGCAACACTAAAATCAGAAAAATCGAGCTTAAAGGGTGGGTTGGAGACGATATAATCAAATTTATCTTCCCGGTAATAAGGTTCTAAAATTGTATTGCTCTTAATAATATGCGGAATGCTATGGCTTAAATTATTCAGCACCAAATTTAAGCGCAACATATTGCTGGATTTTTGCGAGATATCTTCACTGTAAATACTGCAATTATCTTCACCAATGGCATGAGCGATATTCATAAGCAGAGTTCCCGAACCGGCACTGGGGTCATAAACTTTTACACCTTTTGGCTTATCGTTTACCATGATCGAAGCCATAATCCGAGCAACGGCATGGGGCGTATAGTATTCGGCATATTTACCGCCGCTATCGGTATTGTAATCTTTAATCAGGTATTCAAAAATGGTGGCAAAGAAATCGTATTTCTCGCCAAACATTCCTTCAAAACTAAACTCAAATAACTTACTAATGAGAGCCTTGCAAAAAGCATCACGCTGAGAAGAATCGCTGATAAACTGACTCAGCTCATCAAACATTTTATCTTTTGCGCCACTTGCTGATTTTACAGAATAAATCTCTGCATTGTTGATGCTGATTTCTCGTAATGTATCATCAAACAGCTTAGCAAAATCGCTGCTGTTTTGCTTATTGTGTAAATAAGTAATGGTTTGATGCGGATATAATTGTGGCGTATTGGCATTAATAAAAGCTAAAAGAAAGTTGTATTGTTCGTCGTCCAGCGCTTCTAATGCTTCCTGAAAGTTATCTGCCTGTGCTAATTTAAATTGTTCGATGGTTTTGGCTTCGTAGGCAAACTTATCGTTCATAAACTTATACAGAAATACCTGTGTAATAATTTTGAACTCATTGCCATCATTACCTAATCCATAATTGGCACAAACGCTTTTTAAGCTATCAATCAGCTGTTTGGTTTTATTGATAAAAGTTAAATCGGTCATTTATTTTATAAGTAACTGTTATACTCATGCAAGTATTCGCCTGCAATAAGGGTGTTGATGCTTTTTGTGGTATGATAATCTAATTTGATGCTCTGGTTCTTTACAAACTCATTAGCGACTAAATTAAGCAGATACCGGTTAAAAAAAGCTTCGTTATCTAAGATGTTCTTATTATTGATTAATTGTTCGTCTGTTTGGTACTTTACATTCATTAAAGCCTGGTGCAACTGAATTTCTTTGGCGGAAATCCCCTTGTTTTCTACCAAACGTTTGTGCAATCGGGCGTATTTTTCGTCCTGTTCGTATTTCGCTTTGAGCAGGTTATTTTTCCGGTTCAGCTCTGTAACCCTATCATATATCGATTGCAGGAGCAGGATATTATCCCGCATATCCTCCTGATCCACCTCTCCCAGGTTTTTCTTTTTAAAGATACGTTCCAACTCCTCCCTTAATGACACAAATTCAGGGTCTTTTTGGTCGAAGTTAAAAAGAAGGGCTTCTCGGGTACGTTTCAGTTGTCCGCGGAGTTGATCAGCTAGAATCAATTCTTCTTCAGATACTTTGGTAAACAAGAATATCACATCTTCCAAAGCCGCATTTAATAAATTGCTGGTCTCGGCATCGCTGTTGATACTATCAATTAGGTTCAGCTTATCCAGTTGTGCCTGTGCTACATTTAAGAGTTGGTTCAGCTTGAAGAAGTCTAATTTGTCTAACTGCTCATCCAGACCTTTTAAGCGGATAATATTTTTGAGTTCTTTGGCATTGCTCAATACTTTGATCAGCTCCAGTAATTCCTTCTTCTCCTTAATCTGGCTTACCTGCTGACTAAATATTTCGGCATTAATGGCATCGTAATGGAAAAGCTTCTCTTTAATTTCATGAATTTCGGCATCAATTTCTTCTGCCGATTTGAAGAGATTGGTATAGTTGAGCATTTCATCGCCCAGCTCTCCCTGCAGTTCTTTAAAATAATTATCGTTGGTGTCTCTAAAAGCACTGGTGATATCGGCAAAATCAACCACATAGCCGTATTTGTATTTTTTATAGGGCCGGTTTACACGGGTTAAAGTTTGTAATAGATTATGGTCTTTTACCACACGTGCTAAGTATAACTTCTTTAAACGTTTGGCATCAAAACCTGTTAATAACATATTGAAAACGAACAAGATATCAATGTCTCCAGCTTTAAAAGCTTTGACCTGTTCTTTACGATCATCTTTAGAATTGGTATCGTGTAAAATCAGTGCTCCTTTAAGTACTTGATTCTCCTTACCATACTTTTCTGAAGGTTCTGCAGTCATCCCTAAAGATTGAACTTCCTGTACCCCGTACAGTTCGTCGAAATAGTCGAACAGGGTTTTGGCCTGCTCGCTGGTATCGCAAACCACCATGCCGCCAAGGCTATTATCACTTTCGGTTTTTCTAAACTGAATGAGATCCTTTACAATATAATCCAGCATGGGTCGCACAAACTTGGGATGTGCAAAGACTTTGCTCTTCGGAATATCACCCTGTACTAATTTAATTTGATCCAGCACCTCCTTCATCTGCATTTTATAGGTGGTATCGATCCCTTCGCGAATCAAACGCAGGGTATAGCCATCGGCGATGGACATATTGTAATAATACTTGTGAATATAATTGCCAAATAGAACCTTGCTATCAAAGTCTTTGGCTACCTCGCGTAATAAAGGGGTCCCGGTAAGGGCAATCTTTATAGCGCTTTCATCTGAACGTAGCAGATTAACCAATGCCGTTCCTTTCGGATTATAACCCCGGTGTGCTTCGTCCACGAAATAAATCCGCTGGATATTGATATCGTAAGCTAAATCTTTTATCGCAACGGTTTCCTCGGTAAACTTTTGGATGTTAACTACCGAAATTTCGCGATCACCCGAGCTATTGTGGACAACACTTACTTTTTTAATGTCTTCTAGAAATTCTGTCCGTGAATTTACCCGGTTGACCACTAACCCTCTATTAGCAAACTCTGTACTGGCCTGATTCGCCAAATCAATTCGGTCTACGATAAAGTAGAACTTGGCTATGACATTACGCTTTTGGAAATAGTCGGTTAAAAACTTTACGTTATAATAGGCCAAAGCCGTTTTGCCGCTGCCCTGTGTATGCCAGATAATTCCTTTTTTTACACCTTCATTCAATTTACGCTCAATGGCCTTTGTGGCAAACAATTGCGGGTAACGCATGATATGCTTAAGCGTAACAATCTTACCCTTTATTTCTTCATCCACATAAGTGAGTGCATATTTCAGGATGAAGGCGAGCCTATCTTTGCTCAATAATGAAGTTAGGATGGTATTGGTTGGGGTATTATAATGTTTATTGGTAATAAACTCCGGCGAATGCTTAATGGCTGTGATGTTGTTGTCCTTTAAAATAAGATTTTCTTGCTCATCGCTTTCAGACGCCAGCAAATGTGTGAGGTTTAGATTTTCTTCTTCTCTAAAATAGTTGAATTGCAAATCAGAATAGGCCGATGTGGCATAATAAGCACCTTGCAACGGCTCTATTACCCCATCTTCATAAGGCATGTTATTAGAAAACAACATCATCTGGGTGATGTTGGCAAAACGCTTAAACTTTTTGTTTTTATAGCGGTCGTTAATTCGTTTACGCTCTGCTAAAACGCCATCTTTATTATTAGGTTTCTTTACCTCAATAAATACCAGGGGCATTCCGTTTATTAACACGGTAATATCAGGTCTGAATTCTTCTTCTCCGTTTTTACAGGTTAATTCTGTAGTGACATGAAAGCTGTTCACGTTGAAATTTTCGAAATCTATCAGCTTGATTCCTGAAGTTGCGGTAAGTCTTTTATAAAACTCTTTACCTAAATCATCAAAATCGAGTTTTAAAGTAAGCTCGTCTAATAATCGGCCAATCTCTTCTATTTCAATGCCTTTATTAATTCTACTGATGCTCTGCTTAAATAATTCTGGAAAAATATTACTTTCTTCTTGCCGAAGCTGTTCTTTTCTAGGAATATAAGTATAACCCAATCGAACCAAATGTAGTAAAGCCGGGATTTTAACACGGGAGTCTTCATTAAATGCCATTACAAAATCCCCTTATATTTTCGCTAAGATTTTTTTTAACTGTTCGATTATGACAGTTTTGAAGATTTCGGGAAGTTTGATTAGACATTTAAATAGAAGTTAACTATGCTGGTTACAGCCTTAAATGTATATTTTTCTTTTGGACTTTGATAATCTGAACTCGGAAAGTAGTGCATCCCAGTAGCATCAAATAAATATTTAAATGTTCAGCAGTACGCTTAAATGCTTTTCGTTTTGGACGATAGCTTTAAGTTGATCCCGGCCAATAATAATAACCCCTAAATCATAAATATTTTCAATCGGGATATTTGCATTAGTTACAAGTACCCGGTAATCTGCTTCTATATTAACTACAGTATTGACAATCTTTTCCGCTTGGGAACGGTTCAGCTTGCGGTTTTTTAATAATTTCAATTCAAATACATAAAATTGATCTTCGAAAAAAGCGACAAAATCCGCCCGTCCTTGAGAGTTCGCGACTTCGGTCATAATCTGAAAATTATTTTGAGCAAGTACATATGTCCAGTATTTCATGAAAGAAATTTCGGTCATCGCGTCGATGTCTGTAATGGTTGTCTGCATCTGGTAATTTGAAATTAGGGGTACAATTACATCGTTAGAAAATCGCTGAATATTCTTAATCTCAATTACAAGTATCCCGTCTTTAAATCTCATGTAATGATTGTTATCTCTTTCTTCCTCAAGATCTTCCTTATGATCTTCAAAAGTTAAAAATCCCTGGTAAGAAATGAGATTTTCATCCACGCCGACGAAAAGGTATTGCCCACTAATAATTTCACTAAATTTTCCTAAATACTCATTATCTTTAAAATTAACATGGCTGTAGTCGTCCCTAATCTTAAAAAACATCTGATCTTTTTGTAATTGTTCACGTTTCGAGATAGTCGAGATGATTCTCTTGCGCATCTTTGAATAATATCTACTAAACTCACTATGTCCTAAAAAACTGAACACGGAAGCATAATGTCCTGCCCGCAGGATCTGCCGTTGCAATTCGACGTTCATATTCGGTTCATTAACGGGTGGATCAACAAATTTCGTGCTACTTGGAGCATGTTCACGGATGACAGTTAACGACGCGACCCTGATGTCTGCCACTCGAGTTCCTTTCTGACGAACAGCATTTAACCGTTGCCGCTCCGAAGTAGTGTCGCTGGATGCTCCCTTGCTCTCTACTACTAGCAAGTCATTCCCTTTTGTCTGACATTGCCAGTCAGGTCGTTTGTCATGTGAATAGATCCGTTGAATAGTGGAATCTTTAATATGAAAAAGGTTTGCGGCAATAATAACAGATAAGCCAACACCAAAATCTTCGGACAGTGTTTTTAAAATTTCACTTCCTAAAGTTATCTGCACATTAGAAATCCGAACCTTAAAATCTCCTCCTGCTGTATCGACCGCTTCCAATAAATCGGATTTATCTGTGAATTTTTGCCTGCGTGATGGAGCAAACCGACGTGTTTGAATTGTACCTATAGTGTAAATCAACTTAAATAAATTGACCGTAATCGGGCGAGTTAGGGACAACTTATCGGGACATTTCAAAAATGGTAACAGTAACGGATCTATTTCTACATTAACACGAAGGTTGCGAAATGGCGCTAAAAGTGCACTAATCATCTGGACGTAAAATTTTTCATTAAATTATGTTATTTGTAAACCTTGAAATCCATAAGTTTTCAGTCTCAGAAGATTAGCACCGTTTTACAAAGCTCTTAGAACTAAAAACTAGTTCAAGTTCAAAACTGAAACTTAGTTGATATACTACCGTACAAAATCGAATTGGGCGTTGAATTCCTTTTCCGAAATCTGATTTGTTCGAAAATCAAATATTCCCTTCAAGATTACTATTCGATCTTTCAATAAATAAAAGTCTGTCTCATCCTTCGGATACCTAAATATCCTAGGATGATTGTTAATAAATCTCTCATTCTTTGATATTTCCATCCTAAGATCCAATATCGAAAGGTTCATATGAAAGTCTAATACATCTTTTTCTAATTTAATCATCACTCAGGGTGTTTTAGGGCCTAGAAGTAAGTCCTCAACCATATTTATCTTTTTGACACGAACATTATATCCCCAGTTTGATAATTCCTCCGCCGATAATCTGAAATTGAGTAAACTAAAGAAAGGCAGACTATTTACAAAGCTCCTTTCCTTTTTATCGATGATAGCAAAAGTGATAGTGTATTCATGCCTTTTGAAATCATTTCTATTAATGGGAATCAAATTTCGGTCTACACCCAAGCTTCCAATTTTCTTTCTCGCATTTCTTCTAAATGACTCGTCCTTCATTAACAAATTAGAGGAAATCCTTCCTTGGGAAAACAAATGACTTAATGAAGATGAGCCTTTATAAAACTTCACATGAACCAATTCTTTACTCTGAGTGAAAACATCACAAAGCTCAATTTCAGATCTTATCAAATCGGTTCTAATAAGCTTTCTATCAAGCAAATGGTAATCTGCATTGGATTCACTAAGGCGAACATTAAACACCTCTTCAGTCCAACCGGATTCACAATCAATAAAATTCAGTTCAGACTCCAAAAATGTTTCCGCAAATGATTTTATTTCGGCAACATAATCTTTATTGATTCTATACCAGTTTCCACCCATGAAAACGAATAAAAACCCATTATAGGTGGTTTCGTAGTTTATACACCGCCATATGGGCATATTCTCGCGGACTTCTGAGTTCGAGTATTTGAAATAGATTCTGAAATTTTGGAAATGCTCCCAGTCTTCAGTTATTTCACGTTCACTAACCTCATAGAAAGTTTCAATATTAAAATCCTGATAAAGGCTTCCTTTTGGGGTGAAGCTCACACCTTCAAAAACCTCCCATTCAATGAATGCATTAGGTGTTAAAACAATTTTATCTGAATCCTTCGCTTTTAGATCCTTAAGCAACTCTACTTGTAGCGCATCGATAACAAGCGGATCCTTCGCCTGTTTAAGATTGTCTATCCAACCAAATTTAGCCTTGTACTTTAGGCTTGCAGCAGATTCGTTAATCTTTTCAATAATAGAAATTATATCAGCAAATTCTATACTTGGGTTTATTGAAATTCCTTCGCTTCCTGTAACATTTGGGCCTAACACCATTTTGTCCGCGTCAGTTCCGCCTGTAACTCCTTTCAGTAGATCTCTGACGGGATCGACATTGAAATTTTCCTGTTTTCCTTTCGCGCTAGATTGAGTTTTAGTCATCACCCCCAAATTATCTAGATTTGCCCGATCTAAACTCCTTAAACTATCGGAATTGATCATGTTTAGTGCGGTTTTCAGGGCCACATCCCTATCAATCACGTCATCTTTCAGCATTGATTTACCGTACCCAAATGGAATAGCGAAAATTCTCGCTTCAAAACTGATCAATATAAGGGCCCGATTAGAAGTATTGGAAAAGTCTGGAAGTGTTTGATCTATTCCCTCTTGAAGCAACTCTAGCCAATGTGGGACGCTTGTCTTCTCGTCTCCCAAACATATTATTCCGTCAATTTCTAAATCCTCCTTTATTTCGAATATGTACTTTGGTTTATATTTCAGCGCGTCCTCGAAATTTTCAACCGACTCCTTTAGTAAGTAAATACTGAGATTATATATCTTTTTATCATCGTTGTTAATTTCTGTCATTTCGGTTGAAATTTAATCTATAAGTCAAGTGGTGATATTAACTTATCGGCATACAGCACCCGAATACTACTTGAATCAACCGAGTTAGATGTTCGCGAATTAGCCAGCAAAGATTTCTTTGGCAATAAAGGATTACTGATATTCAGATCCCTGAAATATTGGACCGTTAAATTTTTCAAACGTGAGAGCGTTTAGGTTTAATAAACTTAAATGAAAGAAACCGTTAATACAAATAAAAATACCGATTACTCAATTGGTTATGAGTAAGTTAATAATATAATACGGGAGTTGGTATAGGCTTAAATTGGTGTTTATATATATAAAAATGGTGTTGGTGTAAAGATGAAAATGTATTATTTTCTTCTGGCTTATCCTATTTGCCTATAGCAAGCCCTTTGTATTTCACAGATACTTTGTATCCTGACTTCCGCGCCTTGAGCAGACTACAAGTAAGTCTTCATTCAAACCTTTCAGAGTTCGACCTTCAAACGAATTAAGGCACTGTCTTAAAAGACAGCGCCTTTTTAAATGAATTACTGGTTACGCCCTTCCTTCCTAACGGGAAAAGTATAGCCGAACTGCAGCCCCAAGAAACTTCCATTATCGTGGTAATCCGCTGTTTGGGTTCCATTAGCGTAAGCCGCAGAAAAACTCCCGGTATACAAGGTTTCGTTAGAAAAATTAGAAACTATCCCGACGAGTAACTCACTGCTATTGGGCAGCACTCTCGCCAACCGGAATGTCGCGTTATAAGTCTTCATTACTTGTCTTGGCCCACTGCTTGGCGATCTAACCACGAAACGGGATACTGGCAGTCTCCCATAGCCGGCATCATTATACGATCGATTGTATGAAACCGAATATGAGTACTGCCTGTAAAAATTCATCCCGGCTGAAAGAGAAGCCTGCCATTTATTATGTCTTTTAAATGTATAGCCAAGCTTTGCCGGTACAAAAGTGAGAGGTACACTATATTGAGCAAGCCGGCCTTCAAAATCATCCCATTCCTCAGACGTAAGGAAAAATTCTTGCGGCAAATGGTATTTTCCCCCAGCCGGAAGTATTTGCATACCAACGCCTAATGTTCCTGTTATACCTTTAAATTGCAAAGAATATTCAAAAGCGGCAGTAGCTCCGGGGATCGTATTTCTACTTACAGAACCGGTTGTGATTTCACCAACATTTCTTCCGGTACCATACAATCCGGCTCCTACAACGGAGAACCTATGTGAGAGGCGGTTTGGGGTAGCAGACTGCGACAAAACAGGTGCAGAGTATAGCAGTAATAGGATAAAAGGAAAGATTATCGTTCTCATCAATATCTGTACAAAACTAGCGAATAATTATGTCCATTTATTGTATGGGTCGAAGACAATCCTGTATAAAAATACTGCTATCATCTTTTAACAATAGCAGTAAATGAATCGAAATTAAGGGTGCAATTACTTCTTCTCCCGCTTAGGCACGTAATTATAATACGTATTTATGCGTCCAATGAACTCCACCAATTTGGCCTGCATTTTTTCGATATCCTTCAGTCTGGCCATCACCTCTACCCGGGGATTATGGATCTGATAATATCCATTCTGAACATCCGCGTCAATAGCATAAGGAATTGCCATGAACTCTTCCGGTGTATACCACTTTTGCTCCCGCGATTGATATATCCAGTATCCTTTCTGATACGCGTCAGCAGCCAGCTTTCTTCTGCGGAGATAATCCAGGTCTTTGCCTTTAAGTTTTTGAACGGTGCTCATGATACAAACATAAGTAAATACTAATAATATTAGCAAATTAAATTTGTTAGGACGTCCTTTCCCGGTAAATCAACAGGTAAAACTATCTCGCTCATTTTTAGATAAACGAATTGAATTTTGGTGTTCTAAAATCGAGTGCAGATTAGCCTGAGTCATCAATAAAAAAATCGGACAATTGCACGCCTAAGGCCCTGGCTAGTAGACGCATTGTGTTCACCCTGATATTGATTTCGCCATTCTCCATTCTGCGTAATCGTGCAATACTTATGGTACTTTTCCTGGACATTTCGTGCAGGCTTAAGGCTTTCTCAAGCCTGAGCTTTTGCAATTGATTACCGAAAGTCTTTAAGATTTTGTCAAAGGGTTCGTTCATATTGAGTGATTTGGTTTGGTCAAGATCGGAACAAGCTTCAAGCTTTGGAGAACCTATTTGTGTTAATTCTGATAGTTCGGAAACACCACCCCGTCATTTCCTCACACAGATCCAGGAACCTCTCCTGCAGTAAAACATCATCCGCTTCCGGATTGTGCGATTGAACCTTCTGATGAAAAAAATAACGGCCGCTAACTTTCGCATCTATATCATCGCTTGCAGCCAGCCAGGTTTGCGTAGCATAACCCTTTTCCAGATTGTCCGGCGCGCCGCGGCCTCCCATTTTAGTAGGCACCCATCCCGGATCTACGGCATTGGCATACACATCCGGCCATTTCCGTGCAGTCGCCAGGCAAAGCATCAATACGTGTAACTTGGAATCTGAATAGTTGATACGACCGATGTCAGTCTTGAAGAACTCAAGCTTTGCATGCCCGTGTAAATGCATCCCTGAACTCAGGTAGATCAGTCTTATCGGTTTGTTTATAAGGCAGGTCAAAATATATGGTGCCAGCACGTTGACCGCAAAGACGTCCTTTGCAGGAGCCTGGTAAAGACCCGCATTATGAATCACAGCATCAAATAACCCCAGGCTGTTTACTTCCTGAGCGAGTTTTTTTGTTTCGTTGAGATCGGTGAGATCAGCTGTTAATACAGCTTCCGCTCCGGGGCAACTTCTTAGGGCATCCCGACCACGTTCCGCATTCCGGGCATGTAAAACAACCTGGTGTCCCTGTTTTATAAGTGCATTCGCTGCGAGCTGTCCGAGACCGTCGGCGGAGCCGGTAATGAATATTCTTGGCATAGGAACAAAGGTAAAGGTCTTGATCTTATCCCTGCAAGATATGGCCCTATCCAATTTTTGAAATCGCTAATGATATTAAATCTTAAGCAAGTCCCATGAGCCGAATAAATAATACAATCGGCTCACAAATTCACTATATTTGAGCCGAATAAAATTATTAATCGGCTCATGACCTATAATTGGGAACAAGAAACCTGGCCTGACTTTACGTACGACCTCGCAGAGATAGAACAGAAATTGTATCTGTTTTCGGAGAAGACAGGAACGGTAAGCGGCGTGTTAAAGTCGCTTCCGGAGGATACACAGTTGTCGGCAATTATCGATACAATGGTAGCCGAAGCGATCAAGACTTCTGCGATCGAAGGTGAATTCCTGGACCGGAATGATGTGGTGTCTTCCATCAGGAACAATCTGGGCCTGAATGAGCATCCTGATCCGGTGCCGGACAAAAGAGCAAAAGGGATCGGGCAATTAATGGTTGATGTTCGGAATACATTTTCAATCCCTTTGGATCAGGAAACATTATTCTCATGGCACCGAATGCTCTTAGGAAATGACCGGAGGATTAATGCCGGACAATGGAGAGCTTCTGCGGAGCCAATGCAGGTTGTCTCGGGTACGTATGGAAAAGAGCAGATCCATTTTGAAGCTCCCCCTTCCGATCGCGTTCCGAAAGAAATGGAGCGGTTTATCAATTGGTTTAATGAAACGACTCCCGGTGGAAAGTATCAGATCATCCAGGCACCCGTACGGTCAGCTATTGCACACCTGTATTTTGAAACTATCCACCCCTTTGAAGATGGCAATGGCAGGATTGGCAGGGCTATTTCTGAAAAGGCGATCTCTCAGGGAATAGGCCGTCCCGCTTTGCTTGCACTTTCCAAAATAATCGAGGCAAACAAAGCGGCATATTATGAAGCATTGAAAACCGCCCAGCGGTCGAACGAGATCACAGCATGGATCGCCTGGTTTGTAGAAATGGTTATCGCTGCGCAAACTGACGCAGAGCAACAAATTGAATTTGCATTGAGAAAGACAAAGTTTTTCGACAAGTTCAAAGATCACTTATCTGAAAGGCAGCTTAAAGTTATACGGAGGATGCTTGAAGAAGGGCCGGAAGGTTTTCAAGGTGGAATGAATGCTAGAAAATACGGTTCCATTACTCAGGTATCGAAAGCAACGGCGACCAGAGACTTACAAGATTTGGTTGAACAAGGTATTTTCGTTGCCGTAGCGGGTATGAGTGGCAGAAGTACGTCGTATGAAATTTACTTAGGCAGGCTCTAATTACAAGGAATTGGCTTTATAACTTTGCGCTCTCTGCGCCTGCCGGCAGGCAGGTTTAAACCTTGTCGGAAATCCGAATTTGAATCTCCGCCCAGTATCCGAATTTGAATCTCCGCCCAGCAATCTTTGCGCCCTTTGCGTAAAACTTTGCGCTCTTTGCGCCTGCCTGCCGGCAGGCAGGGTTAATCCTTGTCGGAAATCCAACATCGGAAATCCGGTCATCCCTCCTCCTTCATCCCTCATGCCTCCGAGCCCTAATCCGAAAACGATACCCAGCCAGCATATCGAAGTTCAGAATATTCTCCGATACGTGTGGCGGATTTGAACGTCATCCAGCAATTGATTTCTCCTGCCCGATCCACCGCTGCACA
The DNA here is from genome assembly GCF_900168015.1 of Daejeonella lutea. Lineage (GTDB taxonomy): Bacteria > Bacteroidota > Bacteroidia > Sphingobacteriales > Sphingobacteriaceae > Daejeonella > Daejeonella lutea. The sequence goes on from NZ_FUYR01000001.1 coordinate 1,344,485, forward strand.
ATTTACTGCAAATGATCCCGCACCCCGTGGTATCCCTCGTTGAGCCCAGACCCACACCTGACCATCGAAAAAATCAGCGAACAGTATTACCAGCTCATCATCTTCACTTTCGCCTGCTCCTGGCTTCGGATCCCATTGAATCTCCATGAATTTATCTACCCCCATCGTCATATTGTAGACATCGGAAACCGGCCACTTGCCGGTGGCCAGGATCAAATCAGACAGAGAAACCTGCTGGCCTGGATAGGTATCGATCACTTTTCCGTCTACGGCAGTCCTCAAAAGCTTGTGAGTACTTCTGGATCTGGCTGCTGTGAGTTTTGATAGTTTAACAAGCATTTCCCTGATCCGGATGAGCAGTTCTTTTGCCAGCTGTCTGTTTTCAAAGGCTTCGAGTTTAGTTAGGGGCCACTCCGGATCGTCTGGCAAATACCGCACTATGAGATTAGCTCGGGCGGAAAGGCTGTACATAGCCTGCCGGCCGCGGTTGCTTGGCTTGTCGGGGTGATTCAGCATAATAAAATTTATGAGATCCGTGGAATATTGACAAAGGTAAAGGTCTTGATCCTATCCGTGCAAGATATGCCCTACCCAATATTTGAAATGGCTAATGATATTAAATCTTAAGCAAGTCCATGAGCCGAATAAATAATATAATCGGCTCATAAATTTCAGAGTGCACATAGAAATACAAAAACCGAAAAGAGCATTTAACTTCCGACCTCGCCCCGTAAACACAACTAACTCTTTATTAAGGCTTCAGAATTTGCCTTAAATATCTTAAAAATTCCTCCACGCTCTTTCTAACTATTTCTTCACCTCGCATAGCTTTTGGTTGATTAGACTATCGAATATTGCTGTTTGTCTAATCGATAAAAAAATTCGAACTACTTTGTTAGTTTCGAAGTTAAATGCCAGCCGGTTCACTATCAGCCGGCAGCAGGTCTTACGATGACAACTATTAAAAAAAAGTACAGAGCTGGCGGGTGACGTAGTTGACAGGCAAGCGGTCTTAGAAATGGAGTTTAGCGGTCAATTCACCCCCTGCAAAGGTTTATATTTAGAAAATTACAACTATCATCGGGACAACGAGTAAATGCTTTGATATGAAAAAACTTAAACTAAACATTTCGGTACTATTTATCATCCTCTTCCACTTGTCCTGTACGAACGAAGTCGATCGGGCCAATTACAAGCACAAAAAAGTAGTGCAGGATCATGTTAAGTATCTTTTTGAACATGCAAGTGAACGTAAAAATGTTTTAAATATTGAGTTTATGGGAACGATTAACCTCAACTTAAGAAAACCTAATTACATCATCCTTCACCACACGGGAGAAAAAGAAATAAACGAGGCTTTAAAATACTTGTTAACCAGCAAGCGCGAAGTAAGTGCTCATTATGTTGTAAAGAAAAACGGTGAGATTGTACAAATGGGGAGTGACTATTTACGACTGTGGCATGCCGGAGAAAGCAGGTGGGGCTCAATCACTGATATGAATTCATGCTCGCTCGGCGTTGAGCTTGACAACGATGGTGAAGAAGACTTCCCTCCCAAACAAGTTGCTGCTTTGATAGACTTGTTGAATTTTATTACCCAAAAATATAACATACCCTCTTACAATATCCTGGCACACTCCGATATAACTTATCGCAAATACGACCCTCACACAAAGTTTCCCTGGGCTCATCTTGCCAGCAAAGGCCTTGGTCTGTGGTACGATCCGACACTTAAAGAGGTCAGCGCTGACTTCAATTCCAAATTGCATTTGAAAGCAATTGGATATGACACCCGCGACCTAAACGGTGCAATCGTAGCATTCAAAAGGCATTTTATCCCCTCCAATGATTCGACTCGGTTATCTCCATACGAAAAATCTATTTTATCAAACCTTGCAACTAAATCCACTAATTAGTTTCGATAATCAGGCGCTCGGTTTTTACACCAAGCTGTGGATTCCGTAGATGAAGTATATCCTAATATACACCAACAACAATATTGTCAACACATAACTATCTTTAAATCAGAAGTTTATGTGAAATTTTTTTTGGACGATCGGAAAATTCTAGATAGATTCAATCCGTATTACCACGCCAACTGATGTGGAACCTTATTCCAGATTACTACAAATGCCGCTCTCAACCTGGTTTTTGGATATCCTACAAAACACTTGGCGATGGTAAATTATTAATTGAGACGACTATGTTTACAAGCTTCATTGAGCGGTTAGAACGGATGGACTATTGCATTAGGACAAAATCGACCGGCTCATCACACCAATTTGCCAGAAAAATTGGGATCTCCCTACGTTCACTTCATGATTACCTTAACCTTCTAAAAGGCCTTGGTGCGCCCATCTCGTACTGCAAGCAACGTAACTGCTATTACTATCGGGAAAACGGCAATTTTTGCTTTAAATTTTCGAAAAAGGATTCCTCTGAGCCCTTGGAATAATTTTTTGAAAAAAAAACAGAGTGCAGTGTAATTGCATTTTCGGGGTCTAAGTTTGGTCAACATCTAGATGATTTATTCAATAATTAAAAACGAAAAAAGTATGAAAAGAAAATTAAAGATCCTTTCATTGGCACTTTTGCTAAGCATCGGCAGTATCGGTGTGTATGCAACTTGTACTGAAAGTGCTACTGACAATCCAGGTAAATGCAACGGTGGAGGTTGTGAAAGAACAAACGAAACCGGAACAGCTTGTAACGGTAATACTTGTGCAGGATGCACCTGATTATTTCGCAAGAATTCTAGTAATTAAACTTTAAATCAAAAACCATGAAAAAAATCAAAAGAGCAATTCTTTTTGCTGTACTACTCACAGGAGCTGGCACTACACTTTATGCAAATTGTTTAGAATGCAGTACTGTTGAGAACAAGGGTAAATGTTCATCACAATGGTGCGCATCCACAAATGAAGTGGGTGAAGCCTGTTGCGGAAACCCTATCTAGTTTTTTTTTTGCGTAAGTGCATGTTTATACATGCACTTATTTACTCAACTACCTAATCGTTTATGAAAAATATCTCTTTAGCAAGTACCTTGTACTTGCTCATATTTTTAATCTCCTGCAAAGAAAAAGTAGCTGTTAAAAGCAGCGATCCATATTACAATAAAAAAAATTCTTTGGAATATAAAGACAGTGTTACGCTGCAGGCCAACGGGAGCGTATCGTTCCCTTTGTCTGCCAACGTGCCCCTATTGTCTAAGTCTATTCATTTTTTCACTGATGAGTCAGGCAGATATTACACCAGCCTGAGTCTATTCGACGAACAACTAAACATTTATAATTACGACAGCCGTAAACTTGTTAAATCGGTGAAACTGGCTCATGAGGGAATAAACGGTGTGGGTAAAGCCGAGTACCTGAATCATTATATGAAAAGTATCGATACCATTTATATCAATAACGAATGGTTTTGTCGCTTTTACATCGTAAACGATTCGGCTAAAGTTATTGGAAAAGTTGAATTCCCGGAGCCTGGATCAGGCAAATTTCTAACCGGGCCTACTGCGAAACCATCTCGAGAAATGAAACGAGTTGGCAATACACTATATGTAACCGGAAACTTAACTGATCTAAACATACCAGATCATACTTCGGTTAAAAATGTGCTCACTGTTGATATGACTAATTTCCAACCTGGCCGGGTTTTTCCGCGAACGGAACTGTTTAACAAGGGCTCCTGGGGCGCATCATCTTACGAGTTGTTCAATACCTATAATGACAACACTAAAATGTTTATTTACGGATATGGGGGTGACCCTTTTTTATATGAAACAGACCACTCAGGTTCACCTAAAAAGCATTATATCGGGAGTAAATATTTTGAGAAAGTTATTCCGTTTTCCGAAGAAAAAGTAGCCAATGACAAAGTTGACCTAAAGATGTTTGAGAAACATGATATGGTCACACCCCAGTATGGTAAGATCTTGTTCGACAAATACAGAAACATGTACTATCGATTTGCCTATTTACCATTAACTGATGAAGAGTATCAAGATCCCAATAAGCGTTTTAGGAAGGAATCTGTAATAATTGCTGATTCCAACTTTCGAAAAATAGGTGAGATTGTTTTACCATATAAAACCTACAATACAAATATGTTTTTCATAGCGAACGAAGGACTACATCTCGCTAAAATTCCAGAATTACAAGGTAATGGTGACAGTATTAAATATGATATATTAAAAATTGCTAAAAAATGAGAAAGATATTTTATTTTATTCTCCTTCTTGCAGCATGCAAAGGGGAGCCAAATCCAAGATTCAAAAGTGTCGACGACGGTCTAAAAAAAACACTTAGTACTGCCCAGTTAAGTAACACTAAAAATATCATCCTTATTCCGAGGGCAGGTTGCGGAGGATGTATTGACAATGCAATTGGCTATTTAAAACCCAGAATTGACAGTCTTCAGCAAGTTGAAATAATCTTTACAGGCATATCCGATAAAAAACTTTTGAAACTTATTGTCGGCGAAGACTTTCTTAAAAAGAAAAATGTTCACATCGATTCCCTAAACCACTTCCTGGAGCTAAAAGCCATGTCTGTTTACCCTCAAATAGTTAGTTTAGAGGAAGGTAACGTGTCTGATATTAAGGAACTAGATGTGGAGTCGAATGATATGAGAAAGCTGTTAAATTGAAGAAAACATGTTTCCCGTTATTGGAATTCTAGTCGTTTTTTTTTCTTCGTTGTTTTTTAAAGCTTCTACCAACTTTTTCCTGGATGAAAAAGAATCGTTCTTCTTCCTGATCCTCATATATGCAATATATGGGCTGGCGAATCTTATAACGTTCAATAAAAGCAGCTCTGACAAAATCTCGTTGACTTGGATTGATATGACGGCGATAGCGGTGTTATTTACAACACTCCTATCGATACTCTCATCAAAGCATGTGTCAGTCTATAATGAAGCTCTATTACTATTTATTTCCATTAGTCTCGTTTATATATTCACACGAGGAGCCGATTATGGAAAGAACAGCTCAAGAGTTTTAGTATGGGGCCTTGCTTCGACTTATATATTCCAAATCACTTGTGCTTATATTAACTGGTCCGGAAATAACTTTTTGATTGATGACGGGATGGGCGTTGTCGGTTTGTTTTATAACTCCGGGCCATTTAGCATTTTCACTATAGCGCTACTCCCATTCCCCATCTATATACTCAATGAGCAAAAGTCGCGATATTTAAAATATTTGGGTATAGGGACACTATTCACCGTAACTTTTTGCGTAATCCTGTTGACTCAGTCCCGGACATCAATTGTTTGTTTAGTAGCGGTTGGACTATACATGCTGATAAGTATAAATTCAAAAGCAAAATCTCTAATAACAAAAAGGTGGGTTATCCTGTCTACTGTAACCATTGTTATATTAGGTATTACATCTCTTACCTTTTTAAAATTGGACTCCTCAATAGGGAGGCTGCTAATCTGGAAGGTTAGCATTATAAATTTCCTTGCAAACCCTATACTTGGGTATGGGTATGGATCTTTCGCTAAACTCTATCCAACCTGGCAAGCAACCTACTTTCAACAATACCCGGATGATATTGGCCATTTTAAGGTTGTCGCAGACGTCTCTTATGTTGCCTTTAACGAATTTCTACAAATACTTTTGGAATCCGGGATACTAGGCATCATTAGTTGGTGCTACTTTTTTTTCTCAATATTCAGAACGAATACAAATGGCGACAACTCAAATCATAAGCTGCTTACAGCAATCAGAGGATCGGTACTTGCGATTATAACCTCCGGATTTTTTTCATATCCCCTACATACTGCGCCAATTATGGTTCTGCTTGCAATCAATTCAGGGTTGGTTTCAGCTTTTCAATCCAAAGGTTTTGTCTTTTCATTTCCAAGAGCTTTCCAACATCTTACGAAAGTCGTAGTAGTTGCTGGGTGTTTATTCATGACCACGTATTTAGGCAGATATTACCTGGAAATTTTAGATTGGCATACGGTAAAGTTGAAAGCTTTACAGAGTGATAGCGGTGTATTAAAACAATATGAGTCGCTATATTCACACTTAAAAACCAATAGCGTTTTTTTATCTAACTATGGAGAAACACTTTATTATTATCAAAATTACTCCAAAGCGGTGGTAATTTTCAATGAATCGCAGGCTAATTATATTACTGAAAAAAACTGTGTACTGCTGGGACAGGCATATCTAAAACTTAAATTATACGGTCAGGCTCAACGAACATTTGGTAATTTAAGTTCCATGCTTCCGAACAGATTCGTTCCACGTCATCAACTGATGAAAATTGCCTTGTTGAAAAATGACACATTACAAGCTAAAATCATAGCAAAACAGATAATTAACATGCCTGTAAAAATCCCATCTGAAACTGTAAGCGGGATTAAAATGGAAATGAAAGAATTTTTAAAAAATAACAGATAGATGAGATATTCAATAGTTTTTTTAGTGTTTTTCCTGAGAATATATTCCACATCGGCTCAGGATGTGCAAGGTGTTATTGTCGATGGGGAAACAAAAAAACCTTTATCTTACTCTACAGTAGCAGTATATCATGCTCAAGACACTTCGCTAATTTCATTTAAGATCAGCGACGACAATGGTAATTTTAAATTTAGTGGATTACCGTCGAACGTACAGTTAAGATTACTTGTGACAAAAACCGGGTTCTCTATTTTTAGAAAAGAATTCAAAGTTGACGGTAAAGTGCCTTTACATCTTGGTTCGATTGAGATGATTCTGCAACCTCTAAATTTAAACGAGGTCATTGTTACTGCCGAAATACCGCCACTAATAATCCGCAAAGACACGCTGGAATTTAATGCTTCGTCATTCAAAACCCTTCCGGCCGCATTGGTGGAGGATTTACTTATGAAACTCCCCGGTGTGCAAGTTGATGTGAACGGAAATATTACCGTAAATGGTAAAAAGGTCAACAGGATTCTGGTTGATGGTAAGGAGTTTTTTGGTGGAGATTATAAAGTTGCTACTCGGAATTTACCAGCTGATATGATTGACAAAGTTAAAGTTACGAAAGACTCCGAAGTGCTTGAAAGGAACCCGGATATTCCGGATAGCAGAGTACCACAAGTAATTAACCTGACTTTGAAAAAAGGAATTAAAAAAGGATTATTTGGGAAAATATATGGTGGCGGAGGGGTGCTCTCTAAATATGAGGGTGGCGGTATCCTTAATATTTTCCGCGATACGACACAGATAAGCGTTCTCGGGTATACCAACAACTTGAATCGCCCGGGCTTTGGCTTTGCAGATATAAACCGGATCGGAGGCTTTGACAGAAGTGGCTACGATATGGTTACGTCATATAACGATGGGGGGTTTTCTCTGGATGATCTGTCGTTCGGGGGAACCGGGGAAGGGCGGCAAAAGTCGACTGGTGCAGGAGTAAATTTTAATACCATACTATCAAAAAAACTTGCAATCAATTCCCAATATTTTTATGCAAGTGTAAAATCAGACATACAACAGCTAATAAATACAGATCAGACGACCAAAGATGGGCAGCTACGTACTAGCTCCAGCAGCGATAAAACTAATTTGAATTCCACACATCGGCTGGGTGGTAGACTCAAGTGGCAGTTAGATTCACTCACAAGTGTCGATTTTAAGCCGAGCTTTGCGTTTAAAAGCCTGCAAAATAATCAGTCGACAACTCTGAACACGTTTAGAAATTTCACGACTGCTATTAACTCCAGCGGCAACGAACAGGATTTAGACGATGATGATTTAACGTTTAGCGCACAATTGTTCATTAACAAGCTGTTCAAGAAACCTGGGCGGGTGGTTTCTATCAATACCAGTTACGGTTATAACTCAGGGGGATTCGATCAATTTAACGCAGCCAACAATACTTTTGCGGGGCAACTGCCGACAAAACTTGACCAACTTAGGGATAATGACAGACAAAGCTATTCTCTCCGAAATACCCTTCTTTATACGGAACCAATTTCAAAAACTGTCAGTACAACAACACGGTTGTTTAACGACTATTTTGGTTTTAATGATGCTGTCGACACATGGGAGTATGATCCGATAAGCGGAGAATACATTTTTAAAATTAGCTCCTTATCTGAAAAGCTGACCCGGATAGGATATAGAAATAGATTAACAAATACAGTCAAGTTTAAGGGCAAAAACTTTATAATAACCCCCGGATTACAATTAACATCAATAATTCTGAAGAACTCGTTTCTGAAATCTATGCCGATTAATCAGAATTTTTTCTATTTCAACCCTAGTTTATACGGATCTTACAAAACACTTGAAGTTGCATATTCGACAAGTGTCCTGGAGCCCCAGATACTGGATTTGCAACCAGTAAGTGATAACACAAACCCCCTTTTTATCATCACGGGAAATCCCAACTTGAAGCCTACATTAAACCATTCGTTCAGTGCTTATCACGGTAAATATTTACAAAAGATCACACTAAATTATTCCTTGTCACTTTCCCATAATGTTGAACAGAACTCCATCATCCGTGACAGAACTATTTCAAACGAGGGCATACAAACTGTACGTCCCGTTAATACCAACGGGGTGCAATCATGGTACGGCCAGTATAGCTTTTTTAAACATTTCACTTTCGGAAAAAATAAAATCTCAATCGGTAATAATTTATCCGTCCGTAATCGGGATACCTATGTCATACTTAATAGTGAAAAGAGCAAAGTCAGAATTGGCGAGATTAACCCTAATTTGCAACTTCGGATTAACTTACGCGACCTACTTGAGTTAAACCAAACAATTGGATTTACAAATCAAAATAGTAAATATCAATCCCCAGATATAAACGACATCAGGCTCAACAGAAAAGATTGGAAAAGCGATTTTATACTACGATACCCAAAAAATATTGTTTGGGAATCTTCCGTTACTTTCCGCTATAATTCGGATGTACCCCCAGGATTTCAAAAAACCTCATCCAGACTAAATGGCGCGGTAGGATATTCTTTCATGAAAAACCGCGCATTGATGAAATTATCTGTGTACGATCTACTGGATCAGAATATAAATACAGTGCGTACGATCCGGGAAAACTTAATTGAGGATCGACAAAGCTCAGTGTTGAATAGATATACTCTGTTAACTTTCACCTATAACATTAGAGATTTTGGCACAAAAAAAGGCGGCTTAAACCAATTAATACAGACGTTTTAAAAGAAAAACTTTGATCCTTAAAAAGTTTATCCCAATTGCTGCTACTGTTTCAGCTTCGATTATATTTTTGTTTGTTTTTATAAGAACAACAACTTGCAGCCATCCGATTTCAATAATTTCCCCGGCATTCGAAATAGAGCCCAAATTTGTCCTTGCATCAAATGGTGATGTTGTTTTTAGCGCAGTTGATCAAGGGACATACTCGATATATAAATATACCAGTTCAGGCTTGAAAAAAGAAGATCACCGAGATGGGTATTTAAGTCCATTTTTAATTGATAACAAAGTATATGGCCTAATTGACAAGAATGGAGATCAGAATTATACAACAGACCATGGTATCATAAAAAAACTAATTGGAGGGCGGTTTATCACATACCTCCATGTATTTCCAGGTACTGATGAAGTAGTAGTTCAGCTAAACAATGATAATACAGTCTACCTTCTGGATTTATCTAATGAAACAAAAACAGCCATTTTTTACGGTGTTCAAAAAGTCCACAATATTTTGAAACTTAATACTAATTCCTTCATAATAAACTACGATGGGTATTTGTCCCATTACGATCTTAAAACAAAATCCGAGCGACTTATTGCTAAAAATGTAAATGGTGATAGTATGAATGCATTCATAACTGATGACTTATTTTTGTATTACGCTAACCAGGGCAACGAGAATCACTATAAAATTTTTGAGGTTAATCTTAAGGTAAATCCTTTAGAAAGCCGGGTAATGCACAAGAAGGAAGGATACGATGTTCGTATGCCAAAACGAAGGGGGGATCTTTTATATTTTTTAGAACTGGTTAACAGCGAATACTTACTTTCTGAGATGAATCTGCGAGACAAAACAGTTAAGCGGATTACAAGTAAGGGCGTGATATATATGTATGAGTTTGGAGCAAAAAATAATATAATTCTATCTTATTCAGACTTTGAAAACCCCAAATGTATTGCAGATTATAACAGAGACAATGAAAAATTTTCCATAAAAACGGGATCGAGACGGCAACTTTCTTTTACCCATAGAGCAATAAAAAATAAAGACGGATCTAATGCATATTTGATTAAAGCCAAAGACAAGAGTTACAAAGGCGTAATACTATACTTTCATCCTGGCCTGCATAGCGACTTCTCTCCCCGCTGGGATCCAGTGATTGTTAATCTTATTATGAACGGTTATATAATTCTCGCACCAAATTATCCAATGTCTTCCGGCTATGGGCAAACATTTTATCAGTCTGACTTACAAGCTGCAGTAAATGATATTAACCACTGGAAAGAATACGTAAAAGCAAACCTCTCGGGCTATCCTCTGTACTACCTTTCATCAAGTTCAGGAAATATATTAATGGAGAAATCTTTGAAAGAAAATGGGAAGGATGTTACCGCTTTTTCCTCTCTATTTGGTATAGCGTCCGATGAATTGAAATTTACTGATAAACGTGGTTTATACGTCCTCGGGCAGAATGACCCGATTATTGACATTGAAAGTCGTAAACACACGATTTTGGCCCAAAACAATGATAACAAAATTATAAGCTACGAAAATGAAGGTCATTGGATTCGTCATCAGGAAAACAATAGCGATCTTATTAGAAATATTCTCACCTTTTATTGTGATGAGAAGCCGTTATTTTCCTCTCATGACGAATAAAGTACTTAGTTTGCTAATACATTACTAGTGAGTAGATCCGGGTGTACTTAGGTGAAAGTTTTTACCGAGATTTAGTTAATGATTTTAACTGAAAACCAAATAGCTCTGATCTCTAGACCAAATCCGGTTTTAAATTCGATAAATTGAAAGTATAATAAATGCCCCTATCAAGGGGCATTTATACCGCTAGCACCCTAATGAAACTGTATTGGTGATAGTCGTAGGATCAACTGTTCCTCCACTACAAAGTAAATTTGCTGAACGCTTTTTGAATTTGAACACAATTTTGGACTTGATAAACCCACGGGTTTTGAGGTTGTTTTTCATAACTTCTTTATTTTGTTTTTCAAAAAGTTATTGGTCCCGCCTATTAGTAAAAAATTTATTACACCAATCTGGTTTTGCCGTATCCAAACATGTATATTGCCGTGATTTCAGGTTAATAATGGAGAGTAAGCGGATTGCTTTTTGGCCGGTATTTTACAAGCATTTATTGTGTTGGAGCATCTTTATTGCCTATGAACTGACTTACATTTTTGTAATGACAGGCAGCATTCAGAACGTTGATGGATTAACTGTCAATTATGTTCTAAACATTTCCCTTTTCTATTTTAATGCTTATATCATATTGGACTATTTCGGGGAAAGACTAAAAATCTCGTGGCTTTTAATCGGGGGTATAGTTCTTCTTGAGATATTTGTATTCGTTTTGATCAAATACCCTCTCAATTTATTGATCATTGGTGACCGCATCCGTCTGAATACAAGTGTAGAATACCGCGCTTATGCGATGAGTAACATACTGAGGTCGTTTTATTACGTCCTCTTTAGTACAGCGTATTGGTTTTCAATCATCACCGTACAGCGTAACAAGAAAATCATTGAACTTGAAAGCCTGCGGCTTGTCCAGGAAAATGATAAGATAAGGTTGCAGAAAGACTTGTTATCTGCACGAAATGCCTATCTCCAATCACAGGTAAACCCCCACTTTCTTTTCAATACATTGAATTTCATGTACAATTCGTCGATGAAGGTGTCCGAAAAGCTGTCGACTTCCATACTTACCCTTTCTGACATCATGAGGTATGCCTTAACCCGGATAGATGAGGATCAAAAGGTGCTGCTAAGAAATGAGATTGAACATATCAAAAACTTCATTGATCTTAACCAGGTTAGGTTTGATCAGCAGCTTTCTATCGACTTTCGGGTTAATGGACGTGTTGGCGACAGCCGGATAATACCGCTTTCATTGATTACTATTGTCGAGAATATGTTCAAATACGGCGATTTGCTCGATCCTGAATACCCGGCATCACTAGTGATAACATTGCACGAAAATGAACTGGAGGTAGAGGCTTCAAACAAAAAGAGGGCGGGTCGAATAGTGCCCGGGCATGGTACTGGATTAAAAAATTTGCGGGAACGCCTGGACATATATTATGCGGATGCGTATGGGCTGGAAATAGAAGACACAGATACTCAATATAAACTCAAATTAACAGTTATTCTAACCTGACCCTATGATAACGTGCTATATAGTTGACGACGAAAGTCATGCGATTGAAACCCTCACAGCTTACGTTGAAAAAGTCCCCGGCTTAGTCCTTATCGGATCTGCCACAAATCCGCTGGTCGCACTTGAAGAAATTACAAAATCTGTACACCCTGATATTACCTTCCTGGATGTCGATATGCCCCAACTTTCAGGGATAGAGCTGGCCGGTCTTATAAATGATCGGACAAAGGTTATTTTTACCACTGCCTTTTCAGATTATGCAGTGGCAGCATTTGAGAAAAATGCCAGTGACTATATGCTGAAACCGGTCTCCTTTGAACGCTTCCTTTCGTCGATTAAAAAGGTGACGGATAATCTGCCGGCCAGCAAAGCAAATGCAGCGGATGATCATTTTTATATTAAATCGAATATAAAAGGGAAAGTAATTAAACTGGCCTTTAACGATATTGTACATGTCGAATCTATCAAAAACTACCTCTCGATCTACACGGGCGACAATAAATATGTTACCTATCTGACCATGAAAGAACTAGAAAAGGTTTTACCTGAAAATCTATTTCTACGAGTTCACAAGTCTTTCATCGTTAATAAAAACTATATCAAGGCGATTGACGGCGCTTCTATTCAATTATCAAACAATACAAAAATACCTGTAGGGCAAACCTACAAGGACATTTTGCAGAATTATATTTCTGAAAAGCTTATTGCCTCTTCACGTTAAATCTTGCTTTAACTGACATGTAATGACGTAAGCAGAGATAGTATATTACCATTTCATTTTTTCGCTGCTCGGTATTAAAGAGTCTGTTCATATGCATATGAAAGATATCCAGGGCAAGCTGATCCTGTATTAGAATTGCATGCCCCCGGACCTGCTCATAAAGGAGCTCTAGCTCCATCTTGAATTGGTTCAAAGCCCTTTTTTCCTTCCCGACCGTAGGATTGTTATTAAAAGCCATGTTCACATGCCTCTGGAATACCCGATATTTCTTATTTAGGTCGGCACGCAAGGTCTTTTCATCACCATTTTCGGCCATCAGACTTTTCGAAGCTGCCTCCAGCAGGGTTATCCGGCGATCGAGGTCCATTTTAAAGGCATTAAAGATCTCCCGTAGTCCGATCACCCCGAATTCAATTAGCATCTCTGCATCGGGTTGTCTTGACAGGCGTTCGGCAATAAGCAGGCTGCTAGCCTGGAAGACTTTCTCAACCTGACCGATCGTTTTTACGCCATAACGTTCAATTTCAGGCTTATAAGAATCAATCTGCATATTACTGATCACCGTGGAAATACCCAGTGGTCGCAGGATTGTATTAAACTGTTCCGAAACGTTCTTGACAAATTCCAGTTTCCCTAGTATGCGCACACGCAAATGGTGATCCGGATCATTATACCGGATAAAGAACCATTTATGAATATCTGCAGCGTTCCTTTTTATAAATGGATAAATTTTTCGGGATATGATGTGATTAGTCGCCTGGTCGCTGCAATAGATTTTAAGATAGATCCACTTACTGCCAGGAAAAAAAACACGATCCTGTGTTGACTTAAGAGGTTTTGAGGCTGCAAGCCCTGCGTAAACCTTTTGAGGATTTGTCAGGCAGGCAATATACTGGCTGATATGGATCTCATTTTCACCATCTTTTATACCTGCATCCGAATTAGACGGCATGAAAAATTCTTTAAATGTTACCTTATCTCTTTTCTTAATATCTCTTAGCAGGAGTTGAATGCTTTCGGTAGATTGGAGATCAAAAACCAGCTGCTTGTCGCCCTCACTTAGAGCGAAGTAACGGGGGAAAGACCGCTCCAAAGCTATTTTTATAAAAGATTGCCCGTCTGTTAAACGGGAAAGTTCGGCATCTGTAAAGATCCAGGTCGCCTGTGAAAGAATTGTGTCCTTGTATTCAATTCGGGGATAATAACTTAGCCCGGGAATGACCTCTTCGGGATTTAATGTCAGGCTTTTACCCACCGTCTGATGCTGAAGATCGCTGAGAAACCTGAAAACAGGAAGCTCACTTCGGCCATGGTTGTATGCCGAGCTCATCCTTGGTATAACCCGCTTATTTAATCTCGAGGATCGCAGGATCAATTCATTTCCCCTAACAGAAATCATTAGCTCATCGAGACGAATTACATGAGCGGAATCCAGGGTTGAATTCACCATCACGGGTATTTCATAGTCGCATACATGCCCCCGAACATTGATATTCGCCGCATGCTCATCAGTAAAATAGGCTATCTCTGCAAAAATGACACTGTCATTTGCTTCCTGCTCTATCTTATTGATCTGCTTCGCTTCCTTTAATATCTTTTCGTCGAAAGCAGTGAACCTTCCAATCAGGCTTGTTGCACCAGCCCCGCCTGCAGCTTCAATAAATACCTTGTCGTCATGTATCCTGAACATGACAGATATCCCGGAAGCAAATGCCGTGGTGTTCTCTGGAAGTTTTCTTAAATCGTCATCGGTAATAATGATAGTCGGGTCATTTCTTGGTTTCGTCATTTTGGTGACGAGCATACTCTGCACGGCCCCCCAGGTGATGCGATCCGGGCCGGGTGGTTTATTAAAATTAATGTCGCCAAGCAATTCTTCTTCTCCAGAGTTGCCTTCCAGTCCTGCATACGATATCCCAATCTCAGGATCAAGGGCAGACATCAACGGGATTTCCTGTTTTTCGAATTTCTCAGAAAAACGAATTCTGAACTTGCTAAGAAAGCTGGATTCATTATTGTCATGCAATCGGTATAAACAAGCGATTGCATCAAGCAGCTTAACCTGGAAACTCTCGTTTAGAGTACCGTTAACCGAACGCGTATAATTTACATAAAACCTGTCTGTCGTTTTGATATCGCCGAGCGCGGATTTAAGCGTGTCCGCTGCTTTATAAAAGCAATCGGTATGTGGGGCGTTTAGTAATCTTAGTGAATTGACAATATCCCTGATTCGTAAATTCCCAGTCTGGGTGCTAATTCGCCCGAGGTATTTCTCCCCGGTCACATTTGGTAGCGTGCTACTCAGTATAAGCTCTTCTGCGGTAAACTCCAGCAAGATCTCATCAGGTTCATCTTCAGGAAATTTTCGCAAAAAAAAATCCCGCAATTCTGAAAGGCTTGTCCCATACCGCGTAAGTGTTTTAAGCTCCTTCAGCAATTTATTGTACCCTACGGCAGCTATTCCATAAGAGCCGGAATCCTTGCTAGTCTGCGGTAAAGTTTTTAAATACCTTAATTCCTTACCTACCCGGTAACTGCTTGCGTTAAAATGGAAGGGTTCTACAAGTTCCTCTCCGAAACATTCATCGATAATCTCTTTAGCTAGCTTAAAATCAAGATCGATGTGCTCGGTGTTTTTGCCAGTAAAAGTCAGCGGCTCGGGTTCATTTCCCCAGGCGATTGAGGAGAACGAAGAAAACAACCCGAACGGTGTCGCCCGATAGCACATCCGGTTATAATATTTCAGCAGACTATCGCGGGCACCTGGCTTAATCAGTTTCGGGTCGAAGTTCTGGAGTTTTACTTGATGGTAGAGATCCGGGCTTGCAAAATATAAAGCCCTCCTGAAGGACTCGTTCCTTAGAAAATGGAAATCGTAAGCATTTTTGAAATCAGGAACAGGTAAGGCAGGGCAACGTACAAACAGAACGGGTGAAAAAACATAAGGCAGCATTTTTCTAAGATAACCATTGGTGGTTTGATTATAAACTTGAATGGTGAATAGGTGTTTTTGGTCTACTGGATTTGTAATTTCATTAATGTGCCGTTTTCCGGTGTTAGTTTCTGGGATTACTTTTATAGACAATCGCTACGTTCCTATATAGAAAAGCTTTGTTCGTGTAATAAACTTCTGCTCAACGAGTGTACTGACTATCTTTTGATGAAATCCAGAAAGGGGAGCCGAACAGTCGGCCCTGCATCTACCTAAAAATGCTAATGGAATATTCACTAATCAATTCACTGGCCCGCCGAAACTGCGAGCCGGTGTTTGATTTACAAGCCGGGTCATATGAACACTTATATATTTCTGATTGATGATGATCCGATCCAACTGCGACTTGGTGAATTTCTGATCGGTAAGCATCAGCCCCTAACTAAATGCACTTCATTCACAAATGCCTCTGTTGCCATAGAATACCTTAGCGAATTCTACCTTGAAATCGAATACCTCCCCGACCTGATATTGTTGGATCTTGATATGCCCCAGCTTAGTGGTTGGGGTTTCTTGCACCTTTTCAGCAGATTAAAACCCTACATCAAAAAGGACATAGCGGTGGTGATCATTTCATCATCTGCTGATCATAAAGCAAAGACCTCACTTAAGCGATATAATTTTGTGAAGGGAGCTTTTCTGAAGCCGTTGACAGCTGACTTTGTAATTACGCTCGGAAATTTTCAGCGGCTCAATGTCCGAACCAACGATTCTAAAAAAAGAAGATTCATGTAATTAGCAGCACCTTCTCCAATGGGGTTATAAGGTTTTTCCTACGTGAATTTCGGACTTGATTCCCGATCAGCCTCAACCACATTCATTTACTCGCTGCCCACATCGGATCCTGCTTTAAAACCGCTGCATGTACTACGCCATCTTCAAAATGCGCCCCCGCAGATAACCATTACTCTTTAAAACTTCATTGACAATTTCTCCACCTGTAAAGCGAAATGTTTTCTTGAACGGTTGCACCCACTCCTGTTTGGTTTTATAAGGTTTTACCTGCTCATGGTTAAAATCGGCGCTCCTGATTGCACTGAAGCCCTATTAAATCTATTAAAGTTTGCCGATCATTCTTATTTCTAAAACGCTGGACTATTTTATGTAACTTACTTAATGACCGAGGCCACTTATAAGCAGTTGTTCTATAATAGTCCCGTCCCGATGTACGTCTTCGACGCCGAGACGTTTGACTTCTATTCGGTTAATGAAGCTGCACTTCAACAATACGGCTATACACAAGCCGAATTCCTTCAGTTGAAGGCTACGGATATCAGGCCGCAGGAGGAGGTCGCCTCTTTTTATCATGCGACCAAAGGCGCTCCCGAGAGGTACATTGATTTTGGAAGGTGGCGGCATTTAAAAAAGACCGGCGAGATATTCAATGTCCAGGTTTACGCGCATACTACCGAGTTTGAAGGAAAAAAAGTGCGGGTGGTTTTAGCCATCAATATCGAGGACACAGTGAGAACGGAATCGGATATAGCCAATATCCTGGAAAGTATCACCGATGGATTCTATGCGCTGAACAGGAATTGGGAGGTCACTTACTTTAATAAAACCGCTGAGAGGGTCCTGGGCTGCACGCGAAAAGAAATTATAGGTAAAAATCTTTGGGAATTCTTTCCTGAGTCAAAAAATGGCCGGTTCTACACCGAATATTCCCGGGCAATGAACGAGGGCATTAGCGTACATTTTGAGGAATGCTATGCCCCGCTTGGCGTATGGGGTTCTATGCATGTTTATCCGACACGGGATGGCATAGCAGTTTATTTTGTAGACATCACCGAGCAGAAAAAGATCCAGGAAAAGATCCTGCGAGATGAAGAGAACCTTCGTGCGATCATCAACAATACGTCCGACCTGATCTGGTCGATAGGCCTTGATTATGAATTCATTTCGGCAAATAATGCGTTCTGGGAGCGCCTGGAGCAAAAGACCGGGCGGAAGGTATCACAACTCATTGAAGGAGATTTCGAGAGGGAAACAATGGAGGAGTTCAGCGAATACTATAACCGCTGCTTTGCAGGCGAGGCTTTCAAGATCATCCGTGAGGATAAAATGGAAGGGCGGATCATATTCGAGGAAATCAGCTTCAATCCAATTCTCGACAAAAATCGCCAGGTTGTTGGTGTCAGCACCTTTGCTCGTGATATCACAAAACAGCACCTCTATACCCAAATGATCGAAAAACAGAACGAGCAGCTCAGAAAGATTGCCTGGATCCAATCGCACGAATTGAGAGCACCCGTGGCAAACATTCTTGGCCTTTTACCGCTCTTCGACCGTACAAACTTGACCAACCCCGACGACCTGGAAT
This sequence comes from Daejeonella lutea, assembly GCF_900168015.1. Taxonomy (GTDB): domain Bacteria; phylum Bacteroidota; class Bacteroidia; order Sphingobacteriales; family Sphingobacteriaceae; genus Daejeonella; species Daejeonella lutea. The sequence goes on from NZ_FUYR01000001.1 coordinate 1,362,865, forward strand.
TTTTCTCACTGATGGAGAAAGCAGCAACAAAGATGGATGAAATTGTAAAGAAGATTACGGATGAGACGATAACGGTTGAGGATTATTGGAAGGATTCAAATGTTAAGGGTTATTGGTGATTGGGTACATGGATGATCGGTGGCCAGTATGTATACGGTAAAGTTTGCAGGGCGTGATCACAATTCCTTCATATTGATCTATCGAATACTCATATTCATCTATTCAAAAACCGTTTGTATCCCTGACCAGGCATTTGCTTGCAGTGTTAGCGTATTTATTATTGTACATTTTTAGTTCATCAATTTGGATTTTATGATGTAACTGAACAACACTAAACCTGAAAAACAAATCTTATGAAAAACATTAACAAATTATTTATCCTGGTGTGCTGTCTGGCAGGCCTGGGATGTGACAAGGATCAAAAGCTTGTTTCGGAAATTGCAGGGGAATACAAAGTTGAAAGCATTATTAATTATGATAATGGCCAGTCAACGAATTTAACCATCACTGCCGGAACCATTTTTTTCGACGACTGTACCATGAAGGATGGAGTTGGAGGGAATTGCACAGGCTGGTATGATGTAAATGGATCCGGCCGTGTTAACTTCCAGTATTATACCCGCAAAGAGGGCGGTTCAAAAACAATCCGGATTTCTAACCCTATGCCAGTGAAGGAACCACAAATTATTGGTTATTATAAATTCGATAAAGACGCCAGCTTTACGCTTCTGAATGGCATTGAAGGATCAACTGATGCTGCCAACGGCGTGTCGTACTCAGATTATTCAGTTATCAAATTATCGAAAAAATAATTCTTCATGGATTTATGGCTGTTTCAGGACCGATCACGCTCAACTCGAATATCCTGGGTAGGCGAGCCTCGCAGGATCTGCATCAGATCGGTCCCTGCCCGGATCGCCACTTATTGCTATTCGCTGCGTTTAGTCCGCCGAGTTCAAACCTCAGACCTCTAACCTCCTTTGCCAGCTGTAACTTCAACGAAGGATGGAGACTCCAGTCCTCCAACCCTCTCCATCAAATAATTTCCGATTTTCCTATTAAATGTATACATTCCCGTTACATTCTACCCGATTGTACATGCGAAACATCCAATCCGCAGCGATAAAGACATCGCTCATTGTCCTTCTCCTGGCGAACATCGGTTATGCCAGCGCGCAGGACAGCCTGCTCTTAGCCCGACAGGCAGCACATAAAAGCCGGGAATATATTTCCTTTGACGCGCAGCCCTTGTTTAGAACCGGGACGACAATCGTCCGGGCCACAGACAGGGATGTGATGAAGAAATTAAATACTCCCGGCTTTGCTGTCGGGGTAGATTATCAAAGGGTAAGCCTGAGCGGATTAACCTTCGCCGGAGGAATACACTTTCGCATGATTCCGGTTGCGTACAAGTTCGACGTGAATTACAACGAATTGGCCTCCGGCGGACCCTCTACTTCAAATTTCGGGTCGAAAAATTCGAATTTAATCAATGGCCACTTCTACTTTCCGATCCAGGCCGGCTATGCCTTTAGCAAGAAGATCGGTAATTGGGCACCATCAGTTCTGGGAGGCGTTAGCATAAGCAGCGTGCAAAGTTCACATCTGAGCAGCGGATCGTACTATTGGGATAACGCAAATGTTAGGCACCCGGTACAAGAAATTTCCGTCTATTATAGCGAACTCCATCCCTGGTTAACGTATACCCTGAATGCCAGGGCATCAAAAACATTACGGAGGGGTAATCAGATCTTCTTTGGGTTCAATTTTAACTATTCGCCGGTAATATATAATCAGGGGGATTACGCCTATTACCCAGAGAGCGGACAACAAACTGGCACTTTCAGCGATACCGGCAGCTATATCGCTTTGCAGTTTGGATTCTCCTTCGTGAGAAAATATCAGGAACCTCAACCATACAGACGATGAGCAAGCTTAAGATTTTAACGCTGGTCCTGATACTGTTAACAGCCCAGCTGGTTCGTGGCCAGAAATCCCTGGAGTTTCGATTTACACCCAAGATAAGTCAGAAGCCCGAAATTGAAAACCCTTCGCCGGCAAGGATCACCGCTCCTACGCAAATTGCTTATGATATGGGTGTGACCTTTACCCATATGCTGAATCAAAAATGGGGTGTTGGTGGAGGAATCACCTTGGGAAGCACCGTCTATCGGATGGATTTCAGTGCACCCAGTTCAGCCTTTGGCACCAAACAGGATAAGGGAAATTTAGATATCGGCTATTACTTTTATCCCTATAAGTATCAGGGTATAACTGCACGCGGCTTACGGAATTTCGCCCTGAACAAACGCACTTCGCTCAGAATCCTCGCCGAGCCCTCACTGATGTATTACAGCTATAGTGAAGACAATTTTGATGGGTTCACGGATGGTTTTAACCGCGCGGTACCCTACGATCCGGAAAATCCGGCAACCCTTCCTGCCGACCTGCTCGTCGATATACCGGGAACAGGGCATCGGCTCGACCTTTATCTGGCAGCGGGCTTGGGTATAGAAAGAAAACTTTCCCCATCGAGCAGTTTTGTGATTGGTGTTCGGAAAAGCTTCGGACTGAGACCTATTGGTGCCGGGATACTGCAGGTGCAGATGAACGATAAACTATATACCGGCAAATTCAACACGCGTGCTGGATTTTTTGGAGTAGACCTGGCCTATAAGTATAGCTTTCAGAAGAAACCCGAATCGGTGAAGCAATTGCAAATGGTGCCCGCCACGGGAAAATATCAGCGGGTTGTGTATGGAGAGTTGCAGGGTGCCGGTATGGGATATAGCCTGAATTATGATATGCGCCTCAAACCCGACCGGAAAGACGGTTTCGGCTTCCGCGCCGGGCTCGGCTGGGAACCGGACGAGTACTCTGGCAACTGGACAACCCTGCCTTTGGGAATTAACTATGTTTTGGGTAAGAGAAAGCATGGTTTTGAAATGGGTTTAGGAGTTACCTTTTTTCACAATGCTTCTGGGGCAAATTACTTCATTGACCTGTATGATGATGAACCGCACCCCAAAATAACCTCGGCAGAACTATTCACTATTGGATACCGATACCAGGTAAGCCCAAAATTGCTGCTTAGAGCTACCAATTCATTTATGTATACCGGGAAGGGTTATTTTTATACTCCGCTTTGGGAAGGACTTTCTTTTGGGTATACATTCAACACACCTAAATTACCTCCCCGGTTGCCAAAACTAACGACTGAGAAAGTTCTTGATGAGCCAGCACCCGGACGGTACAGGAAAGCCATTTTTGTGGAAGGCGGCGGCAACGTTTTCGGGCTCTCAGCAAATTTCGATATGCGCTTGAGGCCGGGTCGTAATGACGGGCCGGGGTTCAGGGCTGGTGTGGGTTATGGTGCAGTGCTTTATGAAGACGATTATAGGTACTTTGGATTAGCGATCCCGCTTTCTTACAATTATATCTTCCGCAATGAGCGGAGCGGCATTGAAACTGGCCTGGGTGTTACACCCAGCTTCGCAACAGGAAATGGCATATCAAATCCTTCGCTGGCGGTCGTAGCCAACCTGGGTTACCGGCTGCAGCCGCTGCGGGAAGGCTTGATTGTTCGGGCAACGTACAGTCCGGCCTATGACAACCGGGGGTTCAGATCGGGGTTGGGGGTTTCTTTTGGGTATAGTTTTAGGTAGATCGGAGGTCACCATCCTTCGTTTAAGCTACGGCTGGCAAAGGAAGTCGGAGGTCGGAAAACTGAAGTCGGAGGTCGGAGGTCTGATGGATTTCCGACAAGTGGATTTCCGACAAGATTTAACCGCAGAGAGCGCAGAGTTCACGCAAAGGGCGCAAAGGAGTGGATTTCCGGCATTGGATTTCCGACAAGGGTTAACCGCAGAGAGCGCAGAGTTTTACGCAAAGGGCGCAAAGAATTGGATTTCCGACGAATTTACCACGGAGGACACGGAGGAAACACGGAGGAAACAGAGGAGTGGATTTCCGGCATAGATTAAATATAAGGCATATAAAATTTTTCACCAATGCAACAAAGTCCAACGTTCGATGCCGGCGAAGCTGCCTACAATGGCACACTGGAGCCGCCACAATTCTAAGTATCTTCCTCGTATGAAAACATCCGCCTCCATCTTCATCCTACTAGTAGTCACTTTCACCACCCTTGCCCAGCCCATCAGCGGTCAATGGAGTGGTACCTTAAACGCCGGGGCAATGAAACTAAAGGTCGTGTTCCACATCACCAAAACAGAGTCCGGCTATAGCTCCACGATGGACAGTCCGGACCAGGGTGCGATGAAAATACCCGTAACGGCAACGACCTTCGAAGCACCGAATTTGAAACTGGAGATTTCAAAATTACAGATAGAATACAAGGGAGTATTAAAAAACGATACTCTTTCGGGGACTTTCATTCAGTCGGGAATGCCGATCCCTTTGACCCTGACCAAAACACTGATCCCAGCTTCTAAACGACCGCAGGAACCTAAACCTCCCTTTTCCTATTATACAGAAGACCTTACATTTAGAAACAGTGCGGCGAATATCTCTCTGGCCGGAACATTAACTCTGCCTGCAAAAGACGGCAACTATCCGGCTGTAATTCTTATCGGGGGCAGCGGTCCGCAAAACAGGGACGGGGAAATTGCAGGGCACAAGCCATTGCTTGTACTTGCTGATCACCTGACTAAAAACGGAATTGCTGTATTCCGTTTCGACGACCGGGGTGTGGGAAAATCAGAGGGAAATTTCCAGACAGCTTCCATCCCTGATTTTACGTCGGACGTGGAAAGTGCTTTGGCTTACCTGAAAACCCGCAAAGAGATAAACAAGCAAAAAATAGGCTTGGTAGGCCACAGTGAGGGCGGGATCATTGCCCCGATGCTGGCAGCAAAATCGCCTGATGTGAAGTTTATCGTCATGTTAGCCGGTCCCGGCCTGCCGGGATATAAGTTGCTATTGCTGCAAATGGAGAAAATGCAAAGGGCTATGGGAGTGCCCGATAAAATGGTTCAGGAGAGCGCTAAATTTTACGGAGAAGCTTACCAGATGATTTGGGAGTCTCCCGAAAATGACCCAAGCTTGAAAACCAGGGTCGGCAAGTACGTGACTTTCCAAATGGGTATCCAGGCTCCAGAGGGTGCGGCAAACGGTGTGGTGTCAAGTATCACCAATCCCTGGATGGTCAGCTTCCTGAAGTACGACCCTGTTCCGGTATTAAGCAGAGTTAAAATTCCGGTCCTGGCATTGACTGGCGAAAAGGATGTGCAGGTCCTCCCCGCAGAAAATCTTGCTGGTATTAAAAATATCCTTACCGAATCGGGTAATAAGAATTTCACGGTAAAAGAATACCCCGGACTGAATCACATGTTCCAGACGTGTACGACGTGCTATCCTTTTGAAGCTTTGGAGGAGACGTTTGCTCCGGAGGTGTTAAAGGATGTGACGGAGTGGGTGCTTGGGAGGACGAAGTGAGGGGGGTCTGAAGACTGAAGTCGGAGGTATGAGGTCTGAGGTCGGAGGTCGGATGGATTTCCGGCATTGGATTTCCGACAAAGATTAACCACAAAGCACACAAAGTTTTTCACAAAGGGCACTAGTCACACTGCGATCCGATAGCTATCGGATCCAGCGTATGCTGCCTGCCTGGCCGGTAGGCAGGGAACCTCACACATTAAATTATTAAGAGATTTGATTGCTTCGTCGTACCTCCTCGCAATGACAGAAGCGGCATTTTTTTCAGGCAGTTGTAGGTAAAAAGGTCGACATTATTCCAACCCAACCACTATGAAGATTGTCATTGCAACGCGAAGCAATCTTTGCGTCTTTAGATTAAAAATTAACACAGCGTTTAGCCCATCACGCTTCAACTTTCAGCTTTCAGTTTTCCCCTTTCAACTCTCCACTCTCAACTTTCCCCTTTCAACTTTCCACTCTCAACTCTCAACTTTCACCTCTCAACTTTCCACTTTCCACTTTCCACTTTCCACCCGATAGCTATCGGCTCTCAACTCTCAACTAAATAACTCTCAACTTAACAACGTCCCCCCAATTTCATCCCTCAAGCCCTTTTTCACTCCTACCTCATCCGCATACTTTTTCCAGTTTCCGACTACGCCCTTAATCTCTTCGAAAATATCTGCAGCCTTTTTACATCGGATTGATTCGCCGATCACCAATAGATCCGCTTTGGTAATTCCATTCCGTTTTCCATTAATGCTCAATGCATGCTGACTCACCCATTCGCTTCCGGGGCGGTAGGCATGGCACAGGTCATAGGCCGGGGAGAGCTCCCAGTGCCCGCCTTGTTTTAATAAGAAAGAGAAGTTCTTCGTGTGGTCGTCACAGTTCCGTGCGAGGACATTGAATACCATGCGCCGGAACATCTGTTCCGCTTCGGCATAGGTCAGTTTCAATTCACGCATACACTGGAAAAGCTGCTCATAACTGAAGCTGTTCACCAGGTTATAGTCGTAATGCTTTAGCGCGCAGAAAGTCTGAACGTGATGTTTCGTTCCATTAGCTTCCCGGTCAAAGCGCTTAGTCATGAAGTGTGCCCTGCCGTTTTCTTCCAGCAGCCTGGAAGGCATCATGTTGATCCCGCAGTCTTGGGCCATATGGTAATAAGCCATTTCCACACGGCCGTAGCCAGAACTGCTGCCCAGCTGTACATCGCTGACCCCATCCAGCTTGATCAGCCAGTGTTCAAAACCTATAGGTACTTTGGTCTGGCCAGATTTAACTTCGCCGGTTTTTTCATTCCATGCGATCACCGCTTTAGGGCGGGCGCCGCCGGCAGAGGTACCGATCTTTAAGATGTCCAGCACGGCATGCTCTTCGTACTTATTGAGGTTAGTAGCAAATGCTTCACGCTGGTCGAGCATTCTCTGCGCTGTGGCCACCAGGCTTTCTATTTCTATGGAGAAGGTGCGTTTGTTTTCTTTGAGCACAGCAGGCTCGAATTCGAGTGCCCCCATCCCGCGGCTTCCGATGAAACAGAGCATTTCAATCGGGTTCATTCTATCCTGCGGCCGGCCTTGCTGCGCCAGCCATAAATTGATTAACTGGTTCCCGTATTTGTCGGGCAAAGCATCTGCAAGTAATCCCGGCAGGCCTTTGAAGGTGTCGTGCTCAGAATCTCTTTCCTTTCTTAACTCAGGAAATGAGAATTGGCTGCGGTTATCAGCAAGCGGCATCTTAAGCGGCGCCAGATCCCAGCCCGATCGCTTGAATTTAGGGTCGTATTCAAACACAGCATATCCTGTTGCCGGATCCCATGCTACGGCGCCGGCCAAGGTTCCCCATATTTTGACTTCAGCTACTTCCATGGCTTACCAGTCTGATTCCCCGCGGCCTTCGCTCCTGTTCGCCTTCCCACGTGCGCGCTGGCGCTTTTCTTTCTGTAATTTAGCCAGGGCCAGCGGACTGATCGTCTCCTTCACTTCAAATGCCATTAATACCGGCAATTGATCCAGGACCCGCAATACCTGGATCAGGGTGGTGACAGTAACTGTTTCTCCCCTTTCCAGTAAACTCAGCGTCGAACGGCTGATCCCGGCTGCAGTGGCCAGTTCATTCTGTGTCCTGTTTTGTTCCATGCGATGATGCCTGGCAAATTTCCCGATTTGGGCTGCAATAGCCTGATCACTCATAGAAGTCCATTCGTTGAATGACAACTCATTCATAATCCTATCTTTAGAGTTTTAATGCATGATTAACCATACAAATATAGGAAATGTTTTTATAATTTGCAAGGTTAATGAATGATTTACCGTTCATTGGGGCACGTACCTTAGCTTAATGTATGATGTTTCATTCATAATGACATCGGGCAAGCAGGTAATCGGTGATCGGTAATCAGTAATCGGTAATCAGTGATCAGTAATCAGTCTGGGCGGGCTAAACGCGTGTCAAGATGTATGAGAAACGATACACGGGTAGTCAGGGTTATACGCCCTCCTCGGACTTCTGACCTCCGACTTCTGACCTCCGACCTCCGACCTCCGACTTCTGACCACCGACTTCAGACTTCAGACCTCATACCTCCGACTTCAGCCCTCCGACTTCAGTCCTCCGTCACCCTACCCCACCGGCAGCGTAAACCAAAACTCACTTCCTTCCCCCTCCTTACTTACCACTCCAATATCCCCGCCATGACGTTTAATGATATCTGCCGAGATATAGAGCCCTAAGCCCAGGCCGGAATATTGTATTCCGCTTGTATCGGCGCGGTAATAGCGGTCAAAGATGTGTGGGATTTTAGCTTCGGGAATGCCGGGACCAAAGTCGATGACCGAAACTTTTATGTAGTTCTCGTGAGGTTTGGAGATGTTGATCTCGATGATCTTTGACAGCGGCGCATATTTCACCGCATTGTTCACGAGGTTTACGAGCACCTGATCGATCTGATGTTTGTCGGCATACACCCTCAGGCTGGTATCGCCGGTAGTTTTAAGCTCATACTCCCCTGCCATGCGGATATGGTCACAGCACTCCTCCACCATTTCGGCCACAACAAAATCAGTCTTGTGCAGGGCCAGCTGTCCCGAAGATATCTTGGACACATTCAGCAGGCTTTCTACCAGCTGCTGCATTTTAGCCAGGTTGGAGTTCACCTTATCGACAAACTCTGATAAGCGGGGTGAGGAAGGGTCGGATTTTAACAGGCGGTCGACGACCTGCATGGAAGCCCTGACACTGGTCATAGGTGTTTTGAGCTCATGACTCGCCACACTGATAAAATCGTCTTTCTGCTGCTGCAGATGAATGTAATCTGTGATATCAAGTACCGTTCCCAGCATGCGCACGCCTTGCCCCTGTCCGTTCTTCTCTACCTTGCCATGAACGCTGATCCAGTGTACCGAGCCATCCGGCCAGACTACCCGCGCTTCATAAAACAAACGCCCGGTACGGTCCATCTCCCGGTAAGCTTCAGCCCTCACCTCTATATCGTCGGGATGGATACGGTCCACAAAGTCTTTCCTGCTCAGCGAGCCCTCAACACCGAAGATCACATCCAGGCGTTCCGAAGTTCGCAGGATGCCGGTATCAAGGTCGACCTCAAAGGTTCCCATATCAGTGGCTTCAATAGCGAGCAATGCACGCTGCTCCGAATCTTCTACGGCCTTGCGCGATAAAACCTTATCGGTGATTTCAATAGCAACTACCATGACTGACGAAACCTCACCCACTGTATTTTTTACCGGCTCATAGACGAAGTCGACATAAACCAATTCTTCCATCCCATTACGAACAAGCAGAATAGGATGCTCGTTCGCATAGAAGGGCTTTCCTGTTCGGAAAACCTCATCCAGCACCGGCCGGTAAGATTCTGCCGCTTCGGGCACACCTTCCCAGATGGAACGGCTCTCAAGCTCCGACCGCTGCTTGCCAACGATTTCCAGGTAGGAATCATTGGCAACCTCTACGATCCGGTCGTCCCCGGTAACAATACAGATCCCCACTGGCGCCTGGCGCACCATGTTGTATAGTCGCTGGTTTGTGCGGGCCACTTCCTGCCGTGCCAGCTCCAGTTCGGTTACGTCCGAAGCAAAACAAAGCACACTGGAAATATTGCCGCTCGCGTCAGACATGGGCTGGTATGTAAATTTGTAATAGTAGGTTTGCAGGCGGCCGTCCACCATTAAATCCGCGCGGTCGTTTTCAGTATGATATACTTCTCCTGTTCGTAAAACATGCTGGATCAGACCCGCAAATGGCTGGTCCTTTAATTCCGGCAAGGCTTCGGAAAACTTCTTACCGAGCACTGATTTATCGCGGCCCCAGGCCTTTAGCGTAGCATCATTGGCTACAGTAATGATCATATCCTCGCCGGTAGTTACGTATACCGGGAAAGGCGACAATTCAACAATGTTCTGGTAGATATTTTCGGGCGACAAAATTCAAAAGAGTTATACTGTAAAGGTATTGTTTATAGGGAAATATTGAAAGAGGTGTGGAGAGGGGTTTGGTGGAGGAGGTATGAGGTAGGAGGTATGAGGTATGAGGTATGAGGTATGAGGTATGATGGATTTCCGACAAGTGGATTTCCGACAAGGTTTAACCGCAGAGGACACAAAGGATGCAAAGGTTGGATTTCCGACAAGTGGATTTCCGACAAGGTTTAACCGCTGAGTACAGACAGAGGGCACAGAGTTGTTCCCCGACTTGATCGGGATCTCCCGCAGACGCGCGGCTCGCGTCCTCTGGGAATTTCGACTACCTGGGTTTAAATCCACAGCGGAGCTAAATCGACAGACACTGGCGGCCGTAAAGACTGACTGGCACGTGCGGCTGTGGCCGCGTGCCGTGACAAGATCCCCGATCTAGTCGGGGAACAATCCGTTAACACGTGAACTGTCAACTGTCAACCGTCAACTGTCAACCGTCAAGGGTATATCATCAAAAACACAAACGCAAACAAATTCATCAGCAGCACCACCCCGTACACAATATTCGATTTACCGCTGCTGAGCGAGAGCATTACCGTCAACACCGATAATCCCAACAGCACGATTGATTTAATATCCAGTCCCAGGATGACGGGCATATTCAGCATGATACAAACTACAGCCACAGCGGGGATAGTCAGCCCGATACTCGCCAGTGCTGATCCCAGGGAGAGATTTATACTCGTTTGCAGGCGGTTTTGACGGGCAGCCATGACAGCCGCAGTGGCTTCCGGCAGCAGGATGATAGCTGCGATGATAACCCCCACCAACGACTTGGGAAGTGAGTAACCTACAATTATGCTTTCAATGGTTGGAGTGAGAGTTTTAGCAAGCATCACCACAATGCCCAGACTCACAAGAAGCGCGATCAGGCTGCTCGTAAACACCTTGTTGCTGATCGCAATAGGTTGCGCGGAATCCTCATTTTCTTCCGGACCTATGGTAAGAAAATACTGGCGATATCGGCTGGTCTGCGCGAAAAGAAAAGATGCGTAAATAACCAAACACGCTACGGATGCAAATACCAGCTGCGGCATAGAATAGTAGGAGCCTTTAACACTTTCGGTAAAGGTTGGGAATACCAGGGTGAAGACTAAAATGGAGACCAGCGACACCAGCGCTATCGTCACCGAGGAGGCTGAAAAGTTCTGCTCGTAATGTTTTAGTCCCCCGATAAACAAACACAGCCCGATAATTCCATTCAGTATCAGCATAGTTGCCGCGAATACCGTATCCCGTGCCAATGAAGCGGCCGCCGGTCCTTCCGACAACATTAGCGAAACGATGATCGACACTTCGATTACCGTAATCGAGATCGCCAGAATGATCGTACCATAGGGTTCTCCAACCCTTTCGGCGATGATCTCTGAATGATGCACCGCCGCCATCACACACAGAATCAGCAGCACACTCGCAACGATCTGGAACATGGTGCTGTCGTATATCAGTCCGGAGAAGAAAAGCAGCCAGGCGATTACGGGGATGATGATGGTCCATTGAAGGAGGAGTTTCATACGGTGGGGTTTTGGTTTGGCGGGTAAAGTTAGGGAAAATGGGGAGAAGGTGTTAGGATTGGGGTTGAACTGAGGTCGGAGGTCGGAAGACAGAGGTCTGACTGGATTTCCGACAAGTGATTTCCGACAAGTGATTTCCGGCAAGTGGATTTCCGACAAGGATTTAACGCAAAGGACGCAAAGTTTTCCGCTAAGGACGCAGAGAAGTGGATGCGAGATGCGAGAACCGCGATGCGAGATGCGAGCCGAGGCTCGTATCCACCCAGCTTCAGAGCTCTGACTTCGGACTTCGCCCGCCGTAGCTTCAGCGAAGGCGGGTTACCTTACTAAGAGTAAACTTCCCTTCACGCCCCGACACCCCGTCCCTAAATCAATCACATAATAATATGTTCCCATGGGCAATTCCTTACCATTTCGCTCTCCCCGAAAAGGTATTTGATAACCCTTAGACCGGAACACTGCCTGACCGTACCTGTTGTACACCGTGATGACGGGCTTGTAATCATCCAGCCCTTTAATTTCCCAGGTATCATTAACCGCATCGCCATTCGGGGAGATGGTATTGGGGATGATAATACTATTTGAAGGAACTATTATTCGTACGGGTGTTGCTTTGCTTTCACAACTGCCATTGTAATAAGTGATGTAAAAGGTTTTGCTGGCATCGACAGTCACGCTAAGCACACCGCTCGTGCTTTCGGCGATAGGCGTCAGAGTTTCCAGATTAGGATATAGGCGATAGGTCCCTGCTTTTGGCTTACTGACGATCAAGGTTGCCGGGCCAGCAGCGCAGACAACGACGTCTGGCACGACCGGCGGCACCAGAGTCTCACCTTCTTCCCCGACGTCGAATTGTATAGTGCCGGAGCAGCTGCTTGTTGTAGAACTCACCCGCAACGTATACTTCCCAGACTTTAATCCGCTGACGTCGGCTGTAGTGCCAACAATGTTATTCGCCGCATCGGTCCATGAATACTGATATGGCCCGCCACCCCCTAAAACGAGGATCCCGCTGATGCTGCCGTTACTGCCAGAGCATCGGTCAGGCATGATCTTCACCGCTGCTTGATCAACCCCGAGGCTAGTAACAGCCGGAATGGTGAATGTTTTATAAAGCCCCTCGCAGCCTTTATCGTCGCCGACAAAAAGACGGTATACCCCCGCCGGCATCCCGCCAAGGTCGTCTTTATTCCCCACCAGTTCGCCGGCTGCATTGAACCACTTAAATGAATTCGGCACGACAAAGCCAGTCACGTCTACTCGTACCGAGCCGTTACTTGCCCCGCAGGAAGCTGACCCGATCACAGTCTCGTAAACAGGAAATGTACTTACCGGACTTTGGACATTGGCAAGGATCACCGGCCCGTAGCTTGCTGCACACTTACCGTTCGTAGTGACAAATAAGGTATACTCTCCCGGCCCGAGGTCCGTGACATCAGTATTGCCCATTGCCACAACCTTCCCGGTTTTGTCGCGCCATTCAAGCAGAGGCGTACTGCTCGCATCAGAAAATATGGAAAGCCGCTTGATATGGCCATTATTTAATCCGCAACTCGGCTGCCGGATCTCCACATCAGTACTGAGAACCTCCAGTCTGGGCAGCGCCAGGACTACGTCTAGCGCCTGAGTATAACAGGTTCCGTTGTAGAGCCTGGCGTAGTATCGTCCGGGGGGCAGGTTCTTTACTTCCATTCCGTCGCCAACCTTTTTACCGCTGCTTTCAAACCACTCTATATTCATTGCATGCTTCACACTGAGCAAGCGGATAGATCCAACATCGACTTCACAGGTAGGTTGCACTACGGCAGTTTGCCTTACACTTACGTCATATAAAAAAAACGGTACTGTAAACTCCGAAGAGGAACTGGCCAGCGTAGCATTGGCGGTCAGCTTTTTGCCGGCAAGATTGCCTGTGATCTTCCAGGCGCCGGCTGCATCAGCCGTCACTTTTCCATAGAGGTCTTTGGGATTGCAGGATACACAGCCCGAGTTGTCGGAATAGATATAAATTTCTGCTCCTGCACTAGCCGTGCCGGAATATTCCGAGTCTGAATTTACCAGCACCTGGATGTCTGGAATTGTCGAATTAACAATGCGCAGGGGTAGTACTGTGCACCATATACTGTTCCGCCTTACCTGGATGCGCTCACCGGCATTAATATATATTGGTGTCCCGAACAAAATGTTCATGTCTTCTTCGCGATCTGTGCCAATGGTTCCCTCGCTGCAATTGTAAATACCCAGAAGTCCGTCGCCCTGAACCACTCCCCTGTTCCTCAAAACATTCAAGCCGGTCACCTGAGTTATTGAGAATGAAATAACATTGGCTACGTTATCTGCGATCAGAAAACTCGTGACCCTGTTGACATTTTGACTGGTGATCTGAACGATCTTTGTTGATGGCTTTCCGTCTATATCAATCCCTAATTTATTATAACGGAGTACAGTGCCCGACCCGCCGAACTTAATTGCTGTACCGCCCACACCCGGTGTGCTTGCCTGGTGTGCAGCAACATAATTCCCTTTGTCCGGAGTGTCGCCCCCAAACACCGAATTCTTAGCGTAGACATATATGCCCTCCCGGTTTGTGGTGATATCCGGGATCGTTCCATCGAGATTCAAACCGATCCAGTTCGACTGCATAGTGATACGCTCCGATTTTGGCAGGCTCTCATCTCCGTCCGCATAGATACCGTGCTCATTGATGTCGAGCACATTTCCTTTACCCGGTGCGCCGATGGTTACATTCACAGAAGACTGGATATAGATCCCCGCATCTTTCAGATGGGTATCTTTTGGAAAGCTGTTGATAAGGTCGTAGAACTCGTGGATGTAAAAACCGTAGATCTCCACATCCTGGGCCTTATCAATAAAAAATGCACCTGTATACAGAAGCGGATTGGCATATACCGTCCTGTCTGCCTTTATGCCAATCTTTGCATCACTCCTTCCGAACTTTGCTCCCGGCTGGGTAGTTGCGTCAATGATCGTCTTCGACCCAACATGCGGCAGCTCCCACAACAGCGTAATCGTTCTCTCTGCCTCCGTTGTCCCGGGAATGTTAAAATGGATCTGATCTACTGTAGCCGTACCATTGGCCGCCGCTTTAGTCAGCGCTTCCCGCAAGGTTCCAGCCCCGGAGTTGGCATTGCTCGTCACCATGATAACCTGAGCATCCGCATTCAGATGGAATAAGAGCAGACAAAACAATGTTAAGAAACTCGACTTCAGTGACATTTGAACTAAAATACGAAAACTTAAGGTTAGTTGACGGTTGACAATTGACGGTGGACGGTGGAAGTTTATCAAAATTCTCTCCGTTGCTTCACAACTGTAATGCAGGAGTCAGTAGTTTTTGTATTATTGCAATACAACAAAATAAAGCATTTATAATGCGAAGACTAATTTATATCTGTTGTATACTGCTCGTCATTACACTAAATTCGAATGCAGCCATATTTACAGTTACCAGCAATGCTGACAGCGGCCCAGGCACATTTCGCGAAGCTCTAACTCTTGCTGCTGGAAACGGAAGTGCTCTAAAAGATTACATACATTTTAATCTTACAGGAACAACGCGGGGCAGTAGGACCATCACTATCTCTACCGCACTTCCCAAACTTAGCTCAAACCTTGTAATCGATGGTTCAACCCAGCCGGGCACTCCATTCGGTGTATCTGATGCCAGGGTTATACTACTTGCCCGCATCCAGGGCGAGTACATCGGTGTATTGGAGTGTTACAAAGAATCAGATATCGAATTGTATGGGTTGATGTTTGAAAAATCGCCTGATTTTACAACGGGATACTATGCTTTTGAATTTACGGCAGTAAAGGGGCTGATATTAGGCGCCCCTGGAAAAGGTAATCTGTTCAAGATCGGGATTTCTGTCATGGATATTTCATTTCCCAAAACAGAGGCTACGAATTTTTCGGAAAATGTCAAAATAAGCGCCAACATTTTCGGGTTGGATGAAGATGGTGAGACATTAGCAAAGCTGTTTACCCCAACTTCAATGTTTCTTCGCACTATTAAGAATCTAACTATCGGAGGCGAGACTCCTGCCGAAGGAAATTGTATTAGTTATGCATCAGGTTATATCGACTATGTTGCGACGGATCTCCCTACTGGTTATTACAAGTTTATAAACAATCGGGTAGGTGTAAATTTCACAGGCACAAAGACGATACCAAATGGTGTTTCGGGAAGCAATATAAATTTTTGGGGGACACATACTGAAAGTGTTGAGGTTCGCGCAAATCTTTTTAGCGGCAGCAGTTACCTGCATCTAGCGGAAACCAACTCGTTCATAAAAGTCACTGGCAATAAATTTGGGTTGGACATTACAGGTACAAAAGTTCTGGGTACAGATTATTGTGCTATAATTATTGGGTATTGCCGTGGCGGAGGAATTATCGGTGGCACAGCTCTAGCTGATAAAAATATTTTTGCCGGCGGCTGGGCAACTCGTGCGCTGAACGGTGAAATTGGTGAAGTCATCAACATAGGTTCACCAAAATTTGAACTGATAAACAATAGCTTCTATTGCAACAAAACTCCTGTGCCTTACAGCATCAATACCCAAAATAAGTTTGTTGCACCTGTGGCAGCCATCTCGTCCCGATCGGCAAACCAAATAAATGGAACTGCTTCACCTGGATCAAGAGTCGACCTCTATTATTCTCTCAATTGTAACTTTTGTGAGCCTGAGAAATACTTCGCTTCAGTTACAGCAGACAATAGCGGAAATTGGGAATATAAAGGATCATTACAACCTGATAATATAATTGTTGCCGGCACCCTTGACGGACAATCATCTCTTTTCACTTTAGTTAGATTCGATAATCAGCCGGCCGATGTCAAGTTAAGAATGGTTTGTAATGGTGAGAAAGGCTCTATCACTGGCATCGCATATAAAAATGCAAGTTCGGCTACCTGGTATAATGAAGCCGGTTCGGTTGTAGGGACGGGGGCGGATCTGAAAGACGTGCCAACTGGAAAATACAAATTAGTAATCACGGATGGCTTTTGCTCACAAACCACTCCATTTTATGAGATAAAAGATAATACTATAGCCGCTGATATCACAGCGATAAAAATAAATGATGCCGGATGTGGGCAATCAAACGGGTCAATTACTGGTATTCAGGCAAATGGGCTAACATATGAATGGCGCGATCAAACGGGGCTTATCCACGGATCTTCTTTAAACCTTACAAACGTGCAGTCCGGTGTTTACACGCTTACGGTCCTAAACGGCACAGCGTGCAGCGCAGTTATCGGTCCCTTCGCTATAAAAATAAGTAACGGAAAATCAGTAGATGACGGCCAGGTAAAACTTGTAAATCCGAGCTGCGGACGCCCGAATGGCTCAATTAAGGGTCTACTCATCCGGGGAACTAATGGAACTGTTACGTACACTTGGAGAAACAGCTCGTCTACAATTGTTGGGAACACGCAAGATCTAACTGATGTTCCGCAAGGGAATTACACTTTGCAGATAACAGATGGTGCTTCGTGTCCCGCGGTATCTCGCGTATTTGAATTGAAGGCTACCAACCCTATTTCATTAAACGACAATACGGTGAATGTTTCGCCTTCCGCATGCGGATCGTCAACTGGATCTATAAAAGGAATTACTGTATCCGGGGCAAGCCGTTATGAGTGGCTAAATCAAGACGGAACTTTATATGAAACTACAACAGGCCCGGATTTGCTTAATGTGCCTGGGGGCAATTATCGGCTAAGAGTAATCAATAATGGGCCTTGTGTATTGGAGAGCAAGTTAATTACAGTCCTTCAGCCTGCAATGTTACCTTTTCCAGACTATCCGGCCAGCATTACACGTCCTTGTGATATGCAAAACGGAAGTATCGTCGTCTCGTTTAATAGCACCGTTTTACCCAAAGCTATTGAATGGAGGGATGCCAGCGGAAAAGTTGTTGGCACGACCGGATCTATTACCTCAACCCCCGCTGGCACGTATCGATTGTTTCTAACGGATGCGAATGATTGCAAAAGTTTATACAGGACATATGAACTTACAAAAACCCCCGCCCTTACCTTAAACACTTCTGCTGCTTCAATGACAAATGCGTATTGCGGCAAGAAAACGGGATCGATAAAGTTTCTCACCGGATCTGGTGGCATAGGCACCTATAATTATAGATGGTTTGATGATACTGGTAATATCGTTGCGACCACCGCGGATCTAATCAATATCAGCGCTGGAAACTATGTCCTTGAGCTTTCTGATCAAAGCACGTGCAAATTTATCAGTGAAGCATTTGTAATAAAGAACGATGAAGTCATTCTTAAAGCCCCTCAAAGTGATAATGTTTGGATTTGTGCACCAGGAGATGCCGTAATTAAAGTCAATAATAATCAGCGGGGAATCTATCGTCTTTATGAGACGCTGACTTCAAATGCAATACTTGCATCAAGCCAGGAAGGAATCTTCAAGGTGGATGTCGATAGTGAGAAAACGTTTTATTTAAGCTTTGCTGATGGTGATTGTGAAAGTCCCCGAACTGAAATTACGGTTTATATTGGCACTGATGAGCTAAATATTAGCAATGTGTTTACTCCAAATAACGATGGCGTAAATGATCACTGGAAACTTGACAATATGTTTCATTATCCGGAAGCAAGAATCAAGATATTCAACCGTAATGGAACGGTCATTTTCGAAAGCATCGGTTACAAAACCCCCTTTGATGGGAAGCGAAATGGTTCAGATCTTCCACTTGGGTCATACTTCTATCTGATTGAACTTCGCAGAGGTTGTATACCATTGAAAGGCAGTATCACAATTCTCAGATAATTATTGGCAATTATAATAGGACTTCATCCTCAGAAATACGAGATTTGCAGAGATATTAATTAGATGCGATAATTGATAATCTGTACCGTGTTGAGCGGAATCTCCGCTGTCCTAAGGTATATCTGACAGCTCGAATTTAGTATCCATTAACTCATTACGTTAGCATGAAAGACAACACCGAACGCGTATACAAAATGATCTTTGCGGGGGTATACCCGATGTATGTACAGAAAGTGGAGCGAAAAGGCCGCACAAAGGCCGAGTTGGATCAGGTGATCTTCTGGCTGACCGGTTATGATGCAAAATCGCTGCAGGATCAGATCGACAGGAAGACCACCTTCGAAACCTTTTTCGCTGAAGCACCCGCACTAAATCCAAACTCTTCAAAGATAACAGGCATGATCTGCGGATACCGGATAGAAGATATTGAAGATCCGCTTATGCAAAAGGTAAGGTATCTGGATAAGTTGGTGGATGAGGTCGCGAAAGGGAGGAAGATGGAAAAGATTTTGAGGGAGTAAAATGTTTTTGTGCCTCGTGCCGACGAAATGACACGGAAAAACAATATTAATCGCGTCTCAGGAGGGCGAGTTCTGCAACTTGCAGGGCCAGACGTTGTGTTTATGTTAGCTACCCAGCGTACACACCGCACAAAGAATCCACCCCCACCCCCCGCCAGCGGGGGACATTAGCGTACACACCGCGGGCCGCAGGCCAGCATTTTTACACCAGCTAAGCGATGTGTACGCTTCTTAAGCCAAACCACTGACTCTCCGTTCACCGTCATTCCGCATTGGCTGGTGCGGTAACTTCAGGCCAAGCCCAAGCAGTAACTTCCGAAGCAGCAGACGCAGCGGTGGGGTTTACTCAACACTTTAATTTGTTTTTAATGGAATTCGTGGTCTCCCTCCGTTCGGCATTGCATACTTTTTGACCTAAAGCAACCTCCGAAGGAAGCTTGAATGCCTTTAAAGAACATTAAGCAAGAAATGAAAAAAAGTATGTGCTCTTTCGCCGGCACGAGGCGGGCACAACATCACTAAATGGTTTTTTCTGCCAGCACCAGGCGGTAATACATACACCTATTTTTTCTTTTTCCCCTTCCCTCTTCCCTTTCCTTTCCCATTACCTTTACCATTGCCCCTGTTAACTTGTGCCACCGGCGCTGGTTCTGTGTATTTTGGTAAGTTATCCAGCGAATCCTGTATCCTCTCGGCGTCAGCAAGAGAATCTAAAAGCCTTTGATTTTCGGCATTGATAGCGGTACTGTCGACGGTGTCGACTGCAGGGGATTTTAAACTACGATACCCGGCGAATAGTGCCAGGCAGATCAGCAGGAAAACTGCTGCCAGAATAAGTGGCTTTTTGTAATCCCTGGAGGATGTGGGTGAATCCAAATTTAATGCCGGATTATCGGGGATAGCATCGATTCCGGGTTTATGGGCTGGAACTGCGACTACGGGCTCTGGAGTGGGAACAACCAGCGGTATCGCAGCAGCCAGGGGTGTATACGCAAATGCGTTTCGGCCGGCGATACTCTCAACAATTGCCTGGTTCAATTCCACTCCATCCCGGAAACGATTAACCGGGAGCTTCTCGAGGCATTTAGCGATCACCGCCTGCAGCCACGCGGGGATCTGCATTTCTGCCTCGCGTTTACTTTCATCCCAGTTTTCCGGCATATTTGACCGACGGATTTCCAGGAGATCGGGCACTGGTTTTTCCATGTGAGATACCATCACGGCATTCCTCGAGGTTTCGCTGTTACTGTTTAAAGGGAATGGCACCTGGCCGGCGAGGAGCTCGAACATGATAATGCCAAAGCTGTAGACATCGGATTCCATGAGCATTTCCCCATCATTCTGCTCAGGAGCCATAAACTCTATTGCTCCGGCATGTCTTAAACTGGTACGGCGCTGCTCATCCGACATAATAGACAGTCCGAAATCCAGTAGCATATATTTATCGGTTTTTACGTTCAGCTTGACGTTATTACTTTTAATATCGCCATGCTTGACCTGCACCTTATGGCAATGAGCTAGAGCATTGGAAAGCTGTTCGGCTACGCGTATCGACTCGTCGACCGTAAAGGCCTTCGTACCGGGTACAAGCAGCATATCCTGAAGGTCAGGGCCTTCAATAAATTCCATTTCAATGAAGGGCAAAGAGCCGCTGTCAGTAATCCCCGAGCTGAGGATCTTGACCACATGCGGGCTTGGCGATTCGTTCACCATTTTGAGCTTAGTCACCTCGTTCTGAAAATCCCGGTAGCTCTTATCCGCGAGGTCTTCCGAGTGCAGCGGTGTAGGAAGGATCTTCACTGCAGTGATCTCCTCCCCCCGGCGGGCTTTGTATACAGAACCCTGCCCGCCAGTACGGAGAGCACCAAGGTTTTCGAGGCCTTCAGTTATTGAAAAGATTTTGCCCATTTATGTTGATACAATATGAATAGAGAGAAATTAATTGTGGCTATGAAACTATTTGGTAAACCTGAATTAGAGATAAAAGTTTTAATAGTAATTGATACGGAGCAGTGTAGCATCAGGCGGAGCGACAGCTTTTTGCCTACTTTTCAGCTGATGGAAAAGTAGGTGCCAGTCTGCCGGCATGAGGCAGAAATAAATTTGCAACAATGGTACTATTATTGCCGCCAATTCCAATAACCAAAAAACCCTGCTATGATCCTAAAATCTCTTTCTAACGAATTCGAACACGAAGTAACCAGCACCCGCAGACTTTTACAAGCCGTCCCTGAAAAGGACCTGGCCTTCAAACCCTCCGATATTTCCTGGACCATGGGCGAACTCGCTCAGCACATCGCTACCATTTACTATTGGTACGTAGGCACCTGTACAATGGACGAATATGATATGGCGGCGGATCAGCTCGAGCGCGGATCGCCTGGCGACATAAAGGCTACTCTGGAGCTTTTCGAAACCAATGTTGAAAAAGCCCGGGAAGCCCTCAAATCCCTGACCGAAGAAAATTTAAAGGAAAACTGGACAATGAAGGTGGGCGACAAAGTGGTCTTGGGACCTATGGCCAGAATCGGTGTGATTCGCGGTTTCCTCTTCAATCACATTTACCACCATCGCGGTGAGATGATCGTATATCTGCGTGCTACGGGGAATAAGGTTCCTGGTATGTACGGGCCAACTTACGAGGAGGATGTGCGAAATCAGGGATAGGAAAGAAGTCTGAAGGCGGAAGTCGGAGGTCGGAGACTAAACGCTGTGAGAAAGGACTGAGGTCTGAAGTCGGAAACTAGACGCTGCAAATACTATTATTTGTAACTTGTCGGACCTCATACCTCATACCTTATACCTCATACCTCATACCTCATACCTCATACCTCATACCTCATATCTCATACCTAATACCTAATACCTATGAACGCAAAAAAAATCTGGGCTAATTTCAGCGTAAAAGACGCTTCCCGCACAAGCAATTTCTACAAACAACTGGGATTTAAGGTTAATGGCTCTGGCAATTACCCACAGTTGGCCAGCTTCCTTTTTGGTGATGACAACTTTATCATCCATTTCTTTGAAGCAGGCTCGCAGATTGACGAGTACCTTCCTGCCGGACCGAAATCGGGTGAGATTATATTTACTCTTTCAGCAGAAACAGAAGCCGAAGTAAACGATTGGTCGGATAAAGTCAAGGCAGCCGGCGGGAGGATTCTGCGCGAAGCTGGCAGGGATGAAAACAACTATTATGTTTTTGCTTTCGCTGATCCCGACGGCCACATGTTCAATGTGCTGCTGCTGGAAGGTGGTATGTAAGAAACAATGACATTAACTGGTCAGGTGGTTATATTCTGAGGTATGAGGTCGGAAGTCTGAAGTCTGAGGTCCGAGGCTAAACGCTGTGAGATGGTGATTTGTAATTGCTAACTGGCCCCATCTACCGGAACAAGGAAACAGCGTTGACTAATACAACAAGAAGGCTTCTTAAACCCTATGGAAATTGGCTATTCTTAATTCTTAACTCTTAATTTTTAATTCTTCTTTCATAGTTCGTAATTTTTAATTCTTAATCCGTAACATTTCCCCCATCCGGGCGAATCATTGTTAAAATAGCAGGAATTAATGGAGAGCAATCCGCAGCAGGAATTATTTATATCGGTAATCGAAGAGAACAAGGGCATCATCTATAAGATCGCCAACTCTTTCAAAAAAGATGAAGACGATAAAAAAGACCTGGTTCAGGAAATCATCTTCCAGCTTTGGCGCTCTTTCAATACGTACGACCGCAGCAGCAAACTATCTACCTGGATGTACCGGGTGGCCCTTAATGTAGCCATCACTTCCTACCGAAAAGACAAGAAGAAAACAGAGGTATTCGTGCCACTGGGCGACAGCATGCTCGAATTTGCGGATACCGATCGATACGATGAAACAAGCCTGAACCTGCTCCAGCAATTTATCAGGGAATTGAAGGAGCTGGACCGGGCGCTGATGATCCTATACCTTGAAGAAAAGAGCGGGAAGGAAATGGCAGAGATCCTGGGGCTTTCGGAACTGAACATCCGCACCAAGATCAGCCGCATTAAAGAACAGTTAAAGAAGAAGTTTTCACATATCAATCAATAAGTAATGGAAGAATTAGCCATCAAAGCACTCTGGCATGAGTACGACAAGAAGCTGGAACAGAGCTTGCAGCTGAATTACCGGATCATCAAAGAGATGCAGACGCAAAAGTACGAGGACCAGATCGGCTCTTTTAAAAGAAACCAGGTAGCGGCCGTAGTAGCCGGAGTGATTTGGATTATGATCCTTGTTTTCTTAGTGGTTAACACTCTGCACAATCTGTACTTCGTTGCCTCTGTAGGAATGATCGCGTTATTTAATGTTTTCGCCGTAGCAGCTTACATCCGGCACCTTGTCCTGCTAGATCAGGTAGATATTTCCGATAGCATTACCGATTCCCAGCAGAAACTGGCAGTGATACAAGTGTCGCTAAACAACGTAGGCCGGATCCTCGTTCTGCAAGCCCCGTTCTATTGCACCTTTTGGTACAACCAGGAACTTGTAGACCACGCAGGCTTTACCTTCTGGGCGATCAATCTTAGTATCGTAACAGTCTTCGTGGCTGGCTCTATCTACCTGTTCAACACATTGACCCATGAGAATATACACCGTAAGTGGGTCAGAGGTTTTATAGAGGGCTATGGGGGTAAAAAACTAATAAAGGCCATGGAATTCCTTAAGCAGATCGAAGAGTACAAAAGTGAGGTGGGAGGTCGGAAGTCTGAGGTCTGAGGTCTGAGGTCTGAGACTAAACGCTGCGAGAAATTAATTTTTCATTCTTAACCCGCGCCTAACTTTTCCCGAAATAGAAAAAGCCTTCACGATCTGCATCATGAAGGCATTTTTTATTCCCTGTGTGAATAGTTCACCATCAAGTTTCAGTTTTCAGTCCCCAACTTTCAGCGTACCTGCGTTAATTGTTATACCCCACCGTTATATTCCGAGGCGAAATCAACTGTCAACTGTCAACTGTCAACCGTCAACTATCCACTTATCTGTGACCCCTCTGGGACTCGAACCCAGGACCTACTGATTAAGAGTCAGTAGCTCTAACCAGCTGAGCTAAGGAGTCGTTTGATTAGGTTGCAAAGAAACGAAAAATTTCAGAATTGTTAAAGGAAACCTGTTGCCTATTTCTGTCCGGATAAAACATACCAATACGTGTTATTAAATCTTCGACCTGCTCATAAGGCCCCCTCAGAACAGCTTACCTTCGTTTAACTCAGTCAAAATATAAACCCTTCCAGTACGGTTCAGGTAACGGACGAGATGATGATACCCATGAATGGCACTGGCAGGGTAATCTCCCACGGCTACGAGAGGAAGATTACTTTTGAAAAATGTGGACTCTCAGGGTACCATGAAGGAGAATACCCATTCCCTTTTCCTCTAAATATCCACTTTGTCTCAAAAAAATTTTAGTTTAGCAGATATTACACATCTACTGCCAGAGAATGTCGCCACTTCAAGAATCTCAATTACTCTACACCTTTGACCACGCTCCTATCGGCATCTGTATCCTTGATGCAAAGACCCTTGTTGCAGAGAAGGTAAACGAAAAATTTCTGGAGGTGGCAGGGAAACCTTATGAGGAGATTTACGGAAAGTTTTATTGGGATGCATTTGCTGAAGTACGGGACATTTATGAAGATGCTTTGAATACGGTAATCAGGACGGGTGAGGCTTTTCATGCGAATGAAGTTGAGCTGCAGCTGATCCGCCACGGTAAGGAAGAATCGATTTTCGTCAATTTTGTGTACTCGCCCATTAAAAACAATGGCCAGGTTGAGAAGGTGACCATATGGGTGATGGAAAATACTTTGCAGGTGGCAGCCCGTCAGAAAATTGTGGCTATAAACTCTGAACTTGACGCCTCCAAGCAGGGAATGGAAGATGTGATCAAGGATTCTATTGAAATCAACCAAAAGCTGCAGGCCTCAAACACGGAACTGTCTGCGAGCCGGGACGAGCTTAGAAGAACCTTATTCCGCCTTTCGGAAAGTGAAGGGCGGGCCCGGAGTATCGTGGAGGCAGCACCTTTCCCTATTGGTGTCTATATCGGCCGGGAAATGAGGATCATGTTTGTGAATAAATCGATCACCGACGTGTGGGGAAAAGGGCCTGATGTTGTAGGGAAGTTGTATCGAGAGGTCTTGCCGGAACTGGAAGAACAGGGTGTTTACCCACAGCTTGACGCAGTTTTTACCACGGGTATACCTTTTGAAGCCCGCAGTCAGCGGATCGATCTTGTGGTGAATGGTGAGCCTAAAATTTTTTACTTCAATTACAACTTCACTCCCTTAATAAACGACGCTGGTGAAATCTACGGTGTCATGAACACGGCTGCCGATGTTACGGACAATGTTCTGGCAAAGCAGGAAGTGCAGGAAATATCGGATGCCTTGGCGGCTCTGAATGAAGAGCTAGCGAGTATCAATGAAGAGCTCACGGCATCGAACGAAGAGCAGACTCAGATCAATAATGAGTTATCGGACTTAAATGAAAAGTATAAAGTTGCCCAGGATGAACTGCAGCTGGCAATCGATGCCGCTTCCCTGGCAACTTTTGATTTAAACCCCAGGACTGGTCGCTTTATTGGGAATAACCTGTTGAAATCATGGTTTGGATTAAAATCAACGGATGAAATTATTCTAAACGAAGCTACTGATCAAATTGATGAAAAGGATCGCAATCGAGTTGTGGCGGCCATAAATCATGCCCTTTCATTCGAATCCGGCGGGGATTATGATGTTCAATATTCGATTTATAATTCAATAAATCCGATTCCCCGGATCGTGCGTGCCAAAGGCAAAACACAGTTTGACGAAAACAAGCAGGCCGTCCGCCTGAGTGGTGTGTTACAGGACGTGACGGAACAGGCCCAGGATGAGCAGCGTAAAAACGACTTCATTGGAATGGTGAGTCACGAGCTTAAAACACCCCTCACTACCCTGACGGCAATTGTACAGGTGCTGCATTCCAAACTAAAGTCAAGTGATGATTCATTTGTTGCCGGTGCGCTCGACAAAGCTAAGGTCCAGGTTAAAAAAATGAGCTCCCTGATCAATGGGTTCTTGAATATTTCCAGGCTGGAATCGGGAAAGATCCAAATGGAGAAAAGTAAGTTCAACCTAAAAGAGCTTATCGAAAATGTGATCAGTGAAACTAAAGTCATTTCAGACACCCATGTAATTAACCTTTCCCCTTGTGAATCGACCGTAGTTTATGCCGACCATGATAAGATCGGATCTGTCATTTCCAACTTGTTAAGCAATGCGGTTAAATATTCGGAGAAAGGAACCGCGATTGAATTGCAGTGTCATACGAGATCGGGGGAAATTGAAGTGAGCGTGACTGATCATGGGATGGGAATTGAACCGGCCGATATCAAATTCCTGTTCGATCGGTTTTACCGGGTAGATAATCCGAACTATAGCCATATCTCAGGTTTTGGAATTGGATTGTATTTAAGTTCTGAAATAATCCGTCAGCACAATGGCAGGATCTGGGTTGAAAGTCAGAAAGGAAAGGGTTCAACCTTCTATTTTACGCTTCCATTGTAACGCGGTACATTTTCAAATAGCCCAGGTTGCCAGTAAAAAAAGCACCAACAGGATCCCGAAATAACCAGGTAATTCCTCGCCCGTCAACACATTACCCGATTCATTCAATTGCAACCACATGTGTACATTAACAGGTCTGCAATTAATTGCAATTAAAGATTACTTTCCAAACTCCTCATACCTCGCCCGGATGAAATTAAAAAGTCCGTACAGCATCAATCCGATGCCGATAAGCGCCAGGAAATACGGACCGTAATCACTATGACTCAGCATACCGAAAGCTTTTGACGTATCACCAGCCTCATTGGAATTTGAACTTAACGCCGCCTGAATAAATAAATACGAAAACAACAGCCAGACTACTCCGCGTGCTATATAACCCAGCTTACCGGCAGTGAGCAGATATTGTTTTGCAGCTGCAGGCACATGCTTATTAACGTGTTTGCGATATTTTTCGGAAAGCCCATAATAGATCTGGTACACGCCTACTGCAAGCAGGATCACAGCCGCGAAACCGACCAGCCATTGTCCCATAGGTTGGGAAAGCATTTCCTGGGCTGCGTCCTGCGACCTGCTACCTGAATCCTTTTTGTGATAAACTGCCATCTTGAAGGCACTAAATGCAACAGACGCATATACAAGGCCGCTAAAGAGATATCGTCCCCTAACTGCAAGTCCTTTTGTGTCATCACCCTTTTCCTCGGAATCACCGAATGCCTGGATCATTCTCCATATCACGTAGCAGATTAGTCCGGCAATTACAATCCATAGCAGGACCGCTCCAGCCGGCTGGTCGTATATGAAGTCGAATACCCCTGATTTACTGGTATTCTGTGAGGATTTTCCGCTTATCCCGAATGCCGCCATAAAAGCCAGGGCTCCAAGTAGCACGTAAACGATCCCTTTCGCTGACAACCCGGCACGGGCAATAGGTTTCATATTACGGGTGATGATGTTTTTTGGCATAAGATCTTAATGTATATCGCTACCGATAGAATACAGTATAACCCGCTGAATGGTGTTTTGTGTTGGGAAGGATTGGAATTATTAGGAGTTGAAAAGATTTTAGTAGGCCACCATGCAATGGCGGCTAATTAGACCCCACAAATAACAAAACGTACACCAAGCGTCCGAATCCGAACAATTACGATGCATAGTATACCATACAAAATATTGATTAACAGAGTATTATATTCGTGGTACGGATTTTACTTCAGGCAGTCTTAAGCTGAAGATATCTCACCATGATAAAGAACTACTTCAAGATCGCATTCAGAAATTTGATCCGTAACAGGAATTATGCGGTAATAAATATTGTCGGGCTGGCGGTAGGAATTGCCGTTTGCATGGTGATTTTCTTTATTATACAATTTCACAACAGTTTCGACTCCTTCCATGCAAAGAAAGAAGGGGTTTACCGGCTGCTGACTGAACATCAGGCGGAAGGAGTCAGTGCTTCTGCCAGCACGAGTATTCCTTTCCCAATGCCCCGCAGCTTGAAATCAGCCTTCCCTGAAGTGCAGGTTGCTCCCATTTATGCCAGCCGGAACGATCAGCTTCAAGTGCTAGATGCAAGTGGACGTCCGGTAAAGAACTTCAAGGAACAAACCGGGGTATTTTACACTGATCCCTCCTTTTTTAAGATGTTTGACTTTCCGCTGCTGGCAGGCTCATACGCTTCGTTGAACGATCCGAACAATGTGTTCCTGACGAAAGAGATTGCGGAAAAATATTTCGGGGACTGGAAAAGTGCGCTGGGTAGAAACATCCGTCTAACAGGATATTATCGCATCGGATCAGCTTTATTTCAGTTTCCACCAATTGTGCTGAATATAACCGGGATTCTGCAAACCATTCCCGCCAATACTGACTTCCAGCTCAAGTTGGTAATAGCCTGGGGAACTGATTTCACGGGAGATAATATCTATGGTTTACAGCAGCCCGAATGGGGCCACAGTTCCCCGGAATTTGGGAGCTATGTACTGCTGCCTCCGGGCATGACTGCTGATCGATTCGACCGGCAGTTGAAGACGCATACAGCCAAGTTGCAATCGGCTGGAAACAGCGATACTTACACCATACAATCCTTGAGTGAGGTACATTATGACACAGAAATTGGCAATTACAGCAGTAAAACCATTAGCCGCGACCTGATCCGTGTGCTGTGGCTGATTGCTGCTTTTATTATCCTGATAGCCTGTGTCAATTTTATAAACCTTGCCACTGCTCAGGCAGCCACACGGGCGAAGGAAGTTGGAGTAAGGAAAGTGCTGGGCTCTAACCAGTATCAGCTACAGATCCAGTTCATTGTTGAAACATTCCTAATTGTAAGCGGGGCCGTTTTGCTTGCTGTTCTGCTTACTATTTTCGTCCTCCCTTCGGTTGCAAGTCTTCTGGAGCTATCGCTTTCCTTTAATGCCTTAATCAAGCCTGACTTAATCGCATTTCTTATCGGACTTACACTACTCGTAACTGCCCTCGCCGGCTTCTATCCAGCGGTGGTGCTTTCGCGTTTCAACCCGGTTAACGCCTTAAAGAGCAAGCTGAATGAAGCTACAGGAAAAGGCATTTCATTACGTCGCGGACTGGTGGTATTTCAGTTTATTATTGCACAGGGACTAATCATTGGAACGCTGATCATCGCAAAACAAATAAACTTCTTTATGGATCAGCCGCTCGGCTTCGATAAAGAGGCTATCGTGAATGTTCCCTTTCGCCCTGACAGTACCGGCACACGCGGCACGGATTATTTAAGGCAGCAGCTTATGAAGGTAAATGGTGTTCAGTCTTTAAGCTTCAGCTCAAACACTCCTGCTGAAGATGATAATGAGATGTGGAGCAAGGTACAGTTGGTGAATGATAGTAAAGAATCTGATTTCCAGGTGATCACCAAGTTCGCAGATGAGGGCTATGTTGACACATATAAATTGCAGCTGGTCGCCGGCAAGAACCTTCAACCTTCCGGTCATACCTCTGAATTTCTGGTGAATGAGTCACTTGTAAAAAGCCTTGGGTTTAAACGGCCGGAGGATATTCTTAATAAAGAACTCAGCATCATGGGCGGCTTAATTAAATTACCTGTTGTAGGAGTGCTTAAAGATTTTAATGACCGCTCATTACGCCATGGCCTTGCCCCTTTGGTGATCACCACTAACAGTACCATGTATCGTCAGACGGCCATCAAACTTTCAACTACGAATATAAATGCTACGCTTGGTGCAATTCAAAAGGTCTGGGAACAAAGCTTCCCGGATTATGTATACGAATACAAGTTTCTGGATGAGAAGATTGAAAGCTTTTACAAACAGGAAGATCAGCTAGCACAATTATATAAGATCTTTGCTTCTATAGCGATTTTCCTCAGCTGTCTCGGTTTGTACGGCTTAGCCTCATTCATGGCAGTGCAGCGGATACAGGAAGTTGGCATCAGGAAAGTGCTGGGTGCATCAGCAGGAAATATCGTTCTCCTTTTCTCGAAAGAATTTATTGTCCTTATTGCAGTGGCATTTCTAATTGCAAGCCCACTCACCTGGTACTTCATGAATAACTGGCTGCAGGATTACGTTTATCGGATTAATATCAGCTGGTGGCTTTTCGCTGCAGGTGGCCTGGCTGCGATGATCGTGGCGCTGGCAACAATAAGTTTCCAGGCTGTAAAGGCAGCGGGAGCAAATCCGGTGAAGAGCCTGAAGGTGGGTTGACGGTGGACGGTGGACAGTTGAGGGTGGACAGTTGACAGTTGACGGTGGACGGTTGACAGTTGACAGTTGACAGCCTGCCGTAATTCTTAATTCTTAATTCCTATTCCCTACTTAAAACGTTCGTATCCATGGCCGGCTTACCAGTGGTGAAAATGGCCATGGAATGGAGGTAAGTATGATCAAAAGTCCGATACTGAACCAGATTGCCATTGTTTTAAACTTCTCTTGATCAGTTGGCATGCCTTTTACTTTGCCTGATCCGGTGGTGATCACTCCTACCGCGATGATCATCATCGTGATGTGCTCCATGCCGAAGAAACGGATCTCCCGAAGGTGAATGGCATCTTTGAAATTATGTAAAAAGTAATCGACAATCGGGCTGAGAAAATAAAGGATCACGCCAAGGAGGAATTGTATCTCAGCAAATCTTGCGGTGAGGGCACGCGACAGATTATCATGCTTTGCAAAAGGTTTCGTTCTGAGCCAGCCAATGTACGCGCGGGAGATAGAATAGAGCAGGCTGATCAATACGAACCAGCGAATGAGAGAATGAAGGGCAATAATTGTTGGGTACATTGAAAGGGCTAATTATGCTCCAAATTGGTGAATAGCGTTATACAAATGCAGAATACCTTGATCCTATGAATCCTTTCCTATCAATCCTATTCCACCATTTTAATCCTCTAATCCTATCATCCTACTAATTCTATTCCAGACAATCCTAATCCAGGTCTCTTAATATATAATACCCCTGCTTCCAGTACCCATTCTCCTCATAAAACCGGTGCGCATCCACTCTATGAAATGAAGATTCTAATCCTAATACCTGGCAGCCGTGCATTTTGACAATCTCCTCAGCGTCGTCCAGTAGCTGCTTTCCGATGCGCTGGCTTCGCATGCTCTCATCCACAACCAGCTCATCAATATTAGCCAGGTTCCCTTCTGCCTTTAAATTGTTCCGGATACTTATTGAGCATAGTCCGACCAGTCGGTTCCCCTGCACCGCTACACGAATTATATGCCCCTCGAGCTTGAAGGATCTAAGAAATGCTTCTTTTAGTGCCGTTTGATTCAGTTCACGGTCGGGCCATAGCTGCTGCAGCAATGCAACAACCTCTTCGCAATCCTCAGGCCTGCTTTCTCTTATATGAACCGCAATCTGGTTGCTTTCGCTCATGGGTTGTTTGAATTAAGAATTACGATTATCCACCATGCCACCCTAAACCAATTCACATTCCCCGTATCTTGATACTTGATACTTGATACTCGATACTTGATACTCGATATTTCTACCTGTTCTCCAATTCCACTATTCTGCTTCTCCTGCCACTCGCATCAAATGCAGCTGCTTTTATGGTGCTTCGCTCCGTGATCGGACCGGTATACAATTTACTCAGAACCGCAGGATCGGAGCCGTCCGTGGTATACCGAACCTCGAGGCCAGGATACTGGATATTAGCGACAACACGGCGGCCCTCCTGTTTAAGGCCAGGTTCCGGAATGCGATATGAATATCCGCCGTTATAATAAGTTAATCGTGGTAGCTCACGTTTGCCCAACCGATTCGCAAACTCGATCCATGATTGATTATAGAGCACATCTGCCTGAGCAGCATCGCTAATTGTAGCCCAATCCGGGTCTTTTGACCAGGCACGTTCAGCCAGGCCCAGTAGTTTTGGAAGTAACATGTATTCCAGTCGGCCTGTACTTATATTGTTCTCCGACCAAAGGAGCCCCTGAACACCCACGATATTTGACTTTCCGTAGTCTGTTAAACGAATCTTGCCAGTCTGGTCAAGCTTACCGATCGGGTTTCCCTGACCGTTCTCTTTTACATTCTTTAGCATGTCGAAGGGAATAAAATAAAATGGCTTGTCAGCATCAACCAGTCCGCCCCACTTATAACCCGGCTCGAAATACGAGTTGTTGTATGCCAAGTCAAAATATTGATTAGAAACTGGTGACAGTACCACTTTGTAGCCGCCATTTGCCAGGCGGTAAGCAAGATCTTCAGCACCCGAGCCAATCGTATTATTCCAGACATTCAGATGGAAGTTGTCATCCGCGAAATCCGGGTTTGCAATATAATGAGACTTGCCATCGAGGGTGGTTTTGCGCATGCCTGCTTCCTCCCAACCGGAAACATACAGTCCACGTTTCTTCACCATATCATTTAGTTTGCCAAAGTAGTAATACCACAAATCATCTGTGGTTTTGATCTTAGGATTTGTCTTTTGAAGCGCTAAATAGGCTGGTGACTTCTCCCAAACACCCGCCGGAACTTCATCGCCGCCGAAATGAATTGTTTTCAAAGGTGCTCCTGCTTCCTTGTACATAGCAATCAGGTCGTCGGTAACCCTTTCCATAAAATTATAGGCAGATGGTAATGCCACATTGATGACATTATCGCTCCAGCCCTGGACAGAGCGATATTCGGACGAATCAGCGGGTTCGGCAAGGCGATACCGGTTCGCTTCCGCAGCTTTACCAGCCTTCATGAGCTTGGCATAACGGTTCTCCATAGACTTGATTGCCGCGCGGGCATGTCCGGGCGACTCAATTTCAGGTATCACACTGATATGCCTTACGGCCGCGTATTTCAAGATTTCTATGAAATCCTTTTTTGAATAATGGCCGCTGCCAGGAAGCACATTTACTGCGCCGCCCGAGCCGAATGAAGGTTGAATATTATTTTTGTTGTCGACCGTATGGCCACGCACACTACCCACTGTCGTTAATTCAGGGAGTGAAGGGATTTCAACACGCCATCCTTCATCGTCAGAAAAGTGCAGGTGCAGGGCATTTAATTTATACAGGCTCATTACATCGAGAACCTTCAGAATCTCTTCCTTAGGCTGGAAGTTTCTAGAAATATCAAGCATCAGACTGCGGTAGCCGAAACGGGGACCGTCCATCACTTCCACACCCGGGATCAGGATGGTTTGCTGTTTCCCCTTCCAGCTTGATGCCGGCATCAGAGTTTTCAGGGACTGGATGCCATAAAATGCGCCTGAGGGACTAGAGGCCGAGATTACCACACCAGCCGAGGTAACTTTTAGTGAATAGTTCTCTGGGGCCATCCGCGTATTCTTCTGAAGTATGATTGAATTTCCCGTCGGTAGTTCTGGAACGATCCCAGGTTTTAACAATAATACTTTCTCCAACTCGCTGGCAAGATAGTTGGCCTCTTTCGCAAATGCCGGCTCAGCATAAATCCGCGTTCCGGCATAGAGTGAAAATTGTCCTGTTGCAGTATTATATAAAGCGGGTGTCGGAAATATCTTAACAAGCTGTTCTTCATCAACATCCTTAACCACCAGGTTTCTGGCAAAAACGTTAGCCGGATTCATCCAGCTATTTGATGCCGCAGCGAGGCTTTTTAAAAATGTGTTGTCTGGATCAGGATAAGTTGCCGGCACCGGAATAGCTTTCGTTGGTGCGCTGTCCATTACCAGATAAAAGCCCTGCGGGTTCATTGTGATGTTGTCTATTGATCCTGAGCGGACCATTGGGTAGTTGATGCTTGCCCCGGCAGCAATACCATCAGATGCCGGATTGGGTTCAATTTTATATAAATCGCCATTTATATAGGAGATAGTCAGGCCGCGGCTTTCCGGCTTAGGAAAACTTCCGCTATAATTGAAATATAATGTCCATCCATTCGGTGGAAGATCGATATCAGAATCGTTAAAGATTATCAAATTCGCCAAGGATTGGCTCTTCCCTTCATAGTTATTCTGGACTGGCTTCCATTCCACCCGCAGCTTATAGGCCGGAGCTGGTTTTGCCGCGCTTGTTGTGGTAGTTGTTTTAGCTGGTGTTGTTTTTGCCGGTGTAGTCTTGGCTGGTGTAGTCTTCGCCGGCGCAGCTTTCGCCGGGGTAGTTTTAGCTGGCGTAGTTTTAGCTGGCGTAGTTTTAGCTGGCGTGGCTTTAGCTGGCGTAGTTTTGACTTGTGAAAATGCAGGTACTGCAAGTGCAACTAGTAGTAGAATGAAGAGGTTAAGGGCTTTGGTCTGTGATATGAAAGTCCTGATCATAGGGAGATGGTTTTAAATTTGGGGAAAATTACGAAAAAGGAATAAGATTGTCTGGACTAGGATTCATAGGATGATAGGATTAAGATTGTCTTAACTAGGATTCATAGGGTGATAGGATTAAGATTGTCTGGACTAGGATTCATAGGATGGTGGGATTAAAATTGCCTTAACTAGGATTCATAGGGTGATAGGATTAAGATTGTCTGGGATAGGATTTATAGGATGATAGGATTACCTCAACACCGCAACAGACCCCGACTTCTTAACCTTCCCGTTCTTATCATCAACGCCATCTACAAACCAATAGTACACCCCAACCGGAAGCGATGTTCCGTTTTTGTTTCCATCCCAATAATTATAGATATCGGTGGTGGTAAATACAACATCACCCCACTTATTGAATATTTTGAAACTTTTGACTGTGATTGCGTTGTCAATAAGTACAGTAAGCAGGTCATTTATGCCGTCGCCATTAGGTGTGAAGGTATTCGGAATGACGATGCCCTCGTAGATAATATTTGCTACTACCGGCTCGACGATGCTGCATCCGGCTGCATTGGTTACTTTAATGTAAAAGGTTGCATCCCTGTTAACGGCCTTTGCATCGGCCACAGGCACAGTAGCCTTTGGATCCCGCCAATAAGAGTATTTCATCGTCGGATCCGGTATAAAGCTCCGGGTCAGGTCGACTGTTGCGGGGTAATCAACCGGGTCAGGATCTGTTATCGTAATGGTAGGTTTTTCGGCAATTATGGCTTTAAACTCGGCGATAGCGAAACAGCCGCGCTTGTTTTGCCCCTTGATGTAATAGGTGCCGCTCTTCGTAATCTTCTTTGGGTTGGGATGCGGAATTGTAGCATTTGCATCCTCCCAGTAAGTATAAGTCAGATCCGGATAATTCCCCGAAACATGCGTCGGCAAAGTCATGTCAACCGATACACATTCGGGAGGAGGCTGCTTCACACGAATGGTGAGTCCCTGTAGTGTTGTATAAAGAGTTTGTATACAGCCAAGCCCAGGGAAGGGTATAAGTTTCAACGCAATATTAGTGCCTACCGGTGTATCAGCCGGCAGTACCAGGCTATCGGCAGTTCCGAGTAAATCGCCGGTTTGAGTATTTCTCCATTCATATTCGTTAAACCCGGGTAATGATTTCAGTACGATTGGCTCAGCCCCAGGGCAGATGATATTTCCGGTAACCGGGAACGAACAATTCTCGGTAACATCGAGGTATACATATCCAAAGTGGGCATTAAAGGTGCAATCGTTGCTCGTAAACTCAAGCCTGATACGATGCCCAATATAATCTGTCAGATTAAGCAATACCGGCGACCATGGTTTATAAACTACATCATTTTGAGTTTCCGACCGCTTAAAACCAGGCAAAGCGCCACCTGCTACAAATTCAAAAGAACCACAGCTGGTTGAGGCACTATTAGTTTCATCGATGATCTGAACGGTAAACTTCGGTTGTTCATAGGGCTGGTGATTGGGAGCCTGAAGGACCACCGCATAATTGAATATAACTGAATACGCCGCGACATTTGCAGGGACTTCAAACGAGTAGCTAACACGTTCGGCACCATGCCCGCCTACATTATTTCCCAGCTTAACGATGTACTCACTGCCATTCGGAGAATTGAGAGGGAATCCACCGTACTCATCCTTGTCGATTCCCTTGGGAATGATGGTATGCTGGCCATATTGAGGACCTGTTTCACTAAGATCATAATTTGTTGTCCGGACATTGTTATTATTCACCACATTGACAAAGCCGCTATACGCTCTCCAGTTTGCGAAGGTCCCGGTTTCAAAGCCAATATTTTGAGGGCAATCGTTAATGCTCTGAGGGTAACTATGTATTGTGCTAAAAAAGCAAGTTAGGAATATGAGAGCCCTCGTCAGCATGGCTATTTTACTTCAAAGGTTGAAGATGCGACACCTGGCTGACCTGACGGTGTGATTCCCTGAACAACGATAGTGTATTTTCCTTTTTGATCAGAGGTATAAAAGGTCATTTTTCTCTTACCGCTAGCATCGATGGCCGCATCGGGCAACCAAAATAACAAATTACGAAAATCAGGTAAACGGTCTGCTGCTTGTGCCTCGGTTTCATAAACCGGGGAATAGAATTCTCTTCTCAGCTGAGTGCCTTCATAATCGACAACTGTCGCCCTGCTGTCCAATTGAAAGTCAGGAAGGTTGTTTTTATAAGACTTGAAATTAATTATGCTGTTAAATGTGACAGGCCCCTGGTAGTATTTCTTAGTAAGAACATCAATAGTTTTCACCTTCTTCGGATCATACTTAACCATCTTGGTTCCGCGATCGAATACGGGCACTCCATCGTATAATACTAAGGGCTCAACATTTTTATAGGTATCATTGTAATGGGGTTTGAATGAAACCCAAACGGAAAACTCGTCTCTCTGCCTTGTGACGGGCACTTCTAATACATACTCTCTCAGCACTTCTTCCATGGTATTAAATCTCACAAAGTTATCCAGAAGATAACTCTTGTCGGGCTTTAGATAGAAGGACACACTATCCTGCGGCTTCGCATAAAAGGTCCGCAATTTTTCGTTAAGGTAGACATTCTGCACCTGGTTTCCAACGCTCAGAGTCAGAAGTTCATCTTTAAAATTCTCGGTAAGAGGATCGCTCAATAGCGAATAATTAGTGGTTTTAGCTGAGAAAGGACTTAGAAGTTCGATGTGATAAGTCGAATCCTGCTTGTAATTGGTCTGGGCAACGAGCTCAGACGGGCCATAAATATCTTTTGTATAGAATTTAAGGTCGCCAGAAGTATTGCTCCGTGCGGTGTAGAGCCGGACATTCTTTCCGGGAACTGACAGATACGATACGATTCCACCTGCAGGTGAGTTCGTGCGCGAGTCTGTTAACTTAGCGCTTATAATATGACCCTCGATTTCTGGCAGGAAAGTTATTGCTGCAGGCTTGCCGCCCATAGCCTCCTCCCATACAAATCTTCTCCAGCCGTGAGTAAGCATTAAGTTATCAAGGGCTTCGTTGGCTTGTGGGTCAGTATTCTTAAGATAATATCCAGGGTCTTCGATGTTGCCCCTGAGATCTGATTTCAGCCATAAATAGTTTAATATGTCTGTGCTATTTGATGAGAGCCCATTTGATGCATATACACCCACTGACGCCTCAGCTAGAGTTGCTGCACCATTTTCAGTGATTGCTGCAAGATCCAGGGTAACTTTCTTCCGTTTACCATATTGCAGCTGATCCGGTTTTACCGTAAACGTTAGTTTGGAGGAAGGACGTTTGAAATAAAGACGCTCGGCTACAGGTTGACCGGAACTGCTGAAGACTGTGAAATGTGAAATCCCATCGCCCAGGATAGACTTATCGATCTGATAAACTGCCTTACCCTCGTTTAGCCTTAGTTTCTCAGCAAGCCTGGTCTGCTGGCGGGTATGCACGAGCAATAAAATTTCCCTGGCATCTGATGTATTTCCTGCAATACTCACATTTAACTTGCCTGAAGTCTCGCTTAAGGACATGACAAAGCCCGATTTATTAGGCTGTGGTAAGTCGACAGTACGGGTTTGTCCGCCAGGCAGGTTCAGAACTGCTTTGTATGACTTGTTGCTTCCGGTTTCCATTATAAAATTGCCGATACCGAATTTTAATGGCCTGAAGCGGGTAATAGTGTCATTTCTTTCATCAACAATACTGCCCCTAAAGTCTACACCCCGGCCGCTATCATCAACCACTCTGAACCCAACCTTCGAAGCAAGCCCTTCCACGAGACTGCCTCCTTCCGGGAAAAACTGAATGTCGTAATTCCTGACGCTTGCTGTAGGTAGCCTGACAGGCTTAGCGAGTGTATTCACGATATGCAGTGGCTTTTCAAAGAAATAGTCAGCGCTGAAGTTTTTCATCCAGCTGGTGTAGGATCTTATCCGATAGGTACCGGAACTGAGATCGCCAGGCAAATGAAGAGAGCCATTTCCTGTTCCTTTATCGAGCGCAATCTTAGCCTGCATGACCGGCTTATGATCCTGATCCAGGATCTCTGTATAAGCTATTTTGCTGAAGTCAAGCAGGCTGTTGGATTCCGAGCCCACATTATAAACCTTGAACCATACGATCTCGCCGGCCAGATACAGGTCCTTATCGGTGTGCAGGTAAACTTTTTCCTGCAGATTGCTCTTGCTGAAGCGGTTAAATCGGGAGCTGATACTGTCCAGGCTCACCGATTGGGCAAAGGTATCGCTAACCAATAGCAAGAAGCCCAGCAGGCACAGCAATCTTTGCCGGCAAAACATTCCCTTGATTCCTTGTGTGAGTTCTCGCATCGTCATATCCTACCAAAATGCGGGTTTAACATTAGTACCGCTGCGCAGCCGGCAGTCGAGGCATGAAGCAGGAGTTGCAGTCCAGTGTGTTATGCCACCAGCACTGTTTTGCACTGGATATTGCGGAGTATATGCAGCGCCTGGTCCGAAATGCACAGCAAGACTATCACGGTCGTTTTTAACTGGAAATGTATTACAATTCAGGCGGAAGCCCCAGCCGGGAACATCGCTGATCGTAATAAACAATCTCTTTTCAAGCACCGGAGCAATCACGATATAGCCAATAGCAACATCATTCTTATCGCTCACATTCCTGATATTGCCAACTAACTCTGAAGGCTGTGCGTCAAAAAAGGAGCCCAATTGCTCTGTGTTCCTTTTCATCATGCTCAGGTATTCAAAAGCTTCAAAGTTGAGGGCATATTGTCTGACAAGTATGCTGTACCGCACGCTTAATTTGTCAGAAATATTCGGGATAAAGGCTACGCGGTGACGGGAAACCACATCCGCACTAAGCTTTGCCGTTGAGAAAATATCAATATTAGTAGACCGCTGCGACTTATAGCAGGTAAACATCAAGGCAGACTCCTTTGAATCGCGCGCCACAACGGCTATTCCCCCCATTGGTCCGGGTACACCGGAGTATTTTGCGGAATCAATGGAACGTATTTCCCAGTCTTCTTCAAAATCCCACTGGTAATATTTTGTATTATTCTGACTGTCCTGGGCATCAACATAAATGCCAACACCTTCCGGCGACCTTTCCCAGTAAAACTTATCAATGGGAGGGGTATTTTTAACAGCCAGGGCATCCGACATATACTCCACACCCGCGCTTGTTCGGATCCGGAGACGGTATTTCTGTGTACTGTTCAAGCTGAGCGCCGGTATTGAATAGAGCCCACCGGTCTTCTCGGCCAGAGTAACCGCTGTATTATTTTCAGAGAGAACCTGAACAACGGCCTTTGGCTCTGGCTTTATCACCACCTTATCATCCAGGTCCAGTGTACGACTGAGATAGATATTCGTAACGCCCGACGGATTGATCACTCCCTCTACAATTAAGGCGCTACTGAACCCGTTGATTGCTTCCGGGTTGAAAGGCTTCTTACATCCGACCACGGTGAGAAGAGCAAAAATTCCTATCGTAAATAGTTTCCTCATTGTTTTTCCCTGTTCAAGACTCCGCCCAATTCTAAATAATGAATGGCAATTCGTCATTGGTTTACTAATTCTTAATTCCTAAGCAGATAAAGCCTTCTTTACTGCGATGTTATCTTGTAGCTGTAGCAGCACCATCCTACGTTTATCCTACGTTTATCTTACGTTTGAAGCTTGGCGATGCCTACGTTATAGCAAACTCACCCTTCTTTATCGTTTATCCATTAACTTGATTCCTTCTCCCTCATCTTATTTCTAACATCACATATCTCAAATCCCGAATCTTCCGTCTCTTATCCCGCTCGCCACTAAAACCTAATATTATAATTCACATACGGGATAGCGTTGCCAAAAACCGACAAGCGGTAACCCTTTATTACACCTTTCTCAGAAGTAAAATAAGTTGAGTATGGATTATCGCGGCCGGTTAGGTTATATATTCCAACGGTCCATGAGCTATGCGTTAACTGATGGATCTTGTGATTACCTTCAATGTTCATGGAAACGTCAGTGCGGAAATAATCAGGGATCCGCAGCTGGTTTCGGCCTGAATACCGGGCTCTCAGTGAACCGGCATAAAAGTACTTGCCAACCGGCACTGTTATTGGCCTGCCAGTACTGTAAGTGGTATTCAAAGACATGCTGAACCGGTGCGAAAAGCGGTAATTTCCAACCAGGGTAAGATCGTGGGGCTTATCAAAATTGGAAGGATAGTATTCGCCGTTATTGATGAGCTGTGCAGCCGTGGGATCATCCATACGGAGCAAAGTGCGCGAATATGTGTAACCCAGCCAGCCATTTAACTTGCCGGTCAGCTTTTTGACCAGCAGCTCAACACCATATGCTTTGCCCTGTGTATTAATGACATCCCGCTCAATATCATGATTCATCACCAGGACTGCTCCGTTGCGGTAATCGAGGTAATCCTTCAGGCGCTTATAATATCCCTCAACAGAAGTCTCAATTGTATTGGATTTAAAGTTCTTATAAAGCCCGAGAGATACCTGGTCGCCAAACTGCGGTTTTATATTGGGATCACTCAGCTTCCATATGTCGGTTGGTGCCATAGCAGCAGTGTTCGACAGAACGTGGATATATTGCCTCAGTGTATTATACCCGGATTTCACGGACAGGTCTTCCGTGATCTGATAGCGGGCTGAAAAGCGCATTTCCGGTCCGTGGTAAGTCTTCACAATATCGCCTTTCTTAAAATCAGTACTTCCAAGCAAATTTGGCTCTGATCGGGGTAAGCCAGGAGCATAATTATTAATGGACTGCGGACCCATGTAATTAAACATCGAATACCTTAGCCCCAGATCAAGGGAAAGATTTGAAGTGAGATCAAACCGATCGCCGAAGTAAACAGCACTTTCATAAGCTTGTTCGGGTGCAATGATATCGCGGACAATCAGGGATTCCTTGGCGTAGGGTGTAAACGAACCGGGATTAAGTTTGTACTGAATGGTACTGACACCAAAATCAAGGGTATGCTTCGGGCTAAGATAATAGGTGAAGTCTGTTTTAACATTGACCTGCTTGATGTCAAATCCAAGCTTGTAGGCATTCACTGGGTTGATATTGCTGCGGGTATTGTAATCGTAACTGCTAAATCCACCCACAAGTACGCCGGTAAACTTATTACTGAATACATGCTTCCATTTCATTGACACGTTTTTATTACTGTACGCGTACGATGTATCACTATTCAGATTTGAATCATCACTACTTAGGTAGCCGGTCAGGTACAGATTATTCTTATCATTGATCTTGTGACTGAGCCTGACGTTGGCGTCGTAAAACGATGCTTTGCTGTCTTTATAGTTAGAATCTTCGGGAAGCAGCCGCAATAACCAGTTCGAATAGGTTGTCCTCCCTCCTACAATAAATGACGTTTTATCCTTTATCAGTGGTCCTTCCACATTCAGGCGGCTGGTCAGAAGGCCGATCCCTGCCGTGCCCGCAAGTTTCCTGGAGTTACCATCCTTGCTGCTCACGTCGAGCACCGATGAAAGCCGGCCGCCGTAACGTGCGGGGATACTGCTTTTATACAGCTCCACGTCCTTTACCACGTCGGGATTAAATGCGGAGAAGAAGCCGAAAAAGTGAGAAGGGTTATAAATGGTCAGGTCGTCAAAAAGTATCAGGTTCTGATCTACTGCTCCACCCCGAACGTTAAAGCCGTTAGCAGCTTCGCCTACTGTTTTCACACCGGGAAGGGTTAACATGACGCGTACTACGTCGGCTTCGCCAAAAACTACCGGCACCTGCTTTATGGTAGCGATGCTCAGCTTCTCTACCCCCATCTGTACATTGCGCACATTGGCTGAATTTTCTGCGGATACCACTACCTCGCGCAGTGATAAAACCTGGGTTTTGATTTCGATGTCAAGCTTTCCTTCTGAGTAAAGCATGATCCGGCGTTTGGTATCGGATATACCGAGAGCCTTTATATTCAGGGTGTGGGCACCACGCGGCAGAATAAGTGAATAGTAGCCAAACTGGTCTGTATACGTTCCGATTCGTGGTGCGTCAGTAAAAACTGCAGCCCTGATGACAGGTGCACCATTTGCCGCATCCCGCACGTAACCAGCCAGAGCTACGTTACCGCCCTGTATCTCGCTGGTTTTTATTCCAATCTCAACCAGCTTGTTTTCCTGTGTCGATGTTACGCTTCCCTGTTCATTCTGATTATATACTGTTGCGAGCGTTGATGGTTCTTTTTGGTTGACTATTCGGCTTGAATCTTTTTCACTTTCAAATAATCCATAAGGCAGAGAGGCGTAGATTTCTTTATCACGGGTGAGGAACACGTTTCTGTCGGGATCGATTGTAAATTTAACCGGTGTATTTTCAAAAGCCTTTTTAAGGATAAATGCCAGAGGTTCGGATACGATCTTAACGGTGATGCGGACACTGTCCAGCTGCCTGGCATCATAGAAAAAGTGAAAATCAGCTTTTGATTCGATGTCACTTACTAACTGTTTGATTGTAGCGTTTTTTAAATCAACACTTAAAACGCCTGGCTCCTGCTGAGCATAAACGTCTGCGCAGGGAAGTAGACTAATAAACAAGATAAAATTGCGGATCAGTTTCATCTTTCACTGTTTAGCTGATCAAAATACGCCAGCATCATGACTATAGCTTTTTCACGTTCCTTACGGAACTTAATCTTGTTTTGCTTGAGATGTGCGAGAACCTCTTTCTGATATTTCCCCAGTACATCCAGGACAGATTTCTGGCTTGAAACCGGGTGAAATTTATCCCCGGTACGGACATAGATATCGCTCTTATCCCCTGAAAAAGAGATCCACACACCATCCGTATCTGTACTTATCAGGAAGTCTTTAGCCCGTTTAACTAAGATCTCGGATTTCCCTTTGTAGATCTGATCGTAGAAACCTTCACCTAGGTCGTACTGCCTGGCAGACTCACCAGCAATTCTGATAAAATGGTGGCCTTCAATAGTAAAATCGCTGATTTTTTCGGGGTGAAGGCTAATACGTGAATAATTATCAATGTATTGAACAACAACTTCCTGTTTGGCTATATCGAACCACATGGGAACATTCCTGTACACCATGCCGTCGTACCGGATCTCACCGCGCCGGACATCACCAGAAATGAAGAACTGCTGGCCTTTTTTTATGGGATGGGGATATCCAATGTAATCGACGCCACTATATATGGCAGCCTGATCTGCGAGACTTGCAGCATATATTTCCCGTGCATGCAGCAATGCCAGGTCTTCGTTACTATTCCTGCCTTGCTGGCTAAAAGCTGTATTTACAAGAAAGAAAGTGAATGTGAGAGTTAAAACCAGGGAACAACGATGGTTCATTAATTATTAATATCTAGGTAAGAAAGTCAAAAAGTTCTAACCATAAATGTACATAATTTGCAATGAATGAAGACATTGCAAAACTAAATTTGTCGCTATTTTTTAATAAAAGAACTAACATTTTGAAACACTTCGTGCAGACTCCGTGTTACCGAATAAAAAAAACAGCTATGAACTTGGAAAATATAACAGATAGGCTGAAAGACAATTTAAATATGTCTTCCCTGCGCGAAAACATTGGTTCAATTCAGTCTGAAAAGCCTAATGTGGATCTGACCGAAAGAATTTTATCCGTTATGGGCGGGGTTTTCTTAACCTATAAAAGTCTGAAAACTTTAAAGAATCACCCGTTTATTGGTGTGCAGGAGGCGATTGCAGGCGGTTTGCTAATATACAGGGGGGCCACTGGCTTCTGCCCTGTTTACAATGCATTGGATCAGGATGGTACCGATCCGGCAGCAGTGAATATTACTGAAACTTTTATAGTTGACCGTCCGCGTGAAGAAGTATACAAATTCTGGCGCCGCCTTGAAAACCTGCCCCGCTTCATGAAGCACCTTGCTTCAGTGGATGAATATGATCGAAAAAATTCCCATTGGCGGGCAAATCTTCCTGGTGAGATCCTGAAGCTGAACTGGAATGCGGAGATTACCCGTGAGGACGAAAATAATTATATCGGCTGGCAGTCCGTAGAAGGATCGATGGTCGAAAATGCTGGTAAAGTGACTTTCCATGACGCAATTAACGGCTCCGGAACAGAACTCACTGTCGACATCAGTTATTTCCCTCCGGCAGGAAGCCTTGGACAGGGAATCGCGCGACTATTAAACGGAGTCTTTGAGAAAGCTGTCCGAGAAGACGTGACAAACTTTAAGCACTATATCGAAGGGGAAGAATATAAGACCTATGAGCACAAACCTGCTTTGTGGGATCATGTGGAAGATGTGGTGAATACCTTTAAATAAATACCGTTCCTTGGGAGCTACCGGACAAGCCGTACGCTCCCAGGGAATTTCTCCATTATATTCTCATCCTGTGCCTATCGATTCGAGCGAAGGCTGACCACTCGCTCTATCCCTCCAATAGTAATTAGATACTGTGCCAGCATATACGTTCCCATAATTGCTACACCTGAGTACGGAAAGGGCATAACAAACTTATTATATGCAAGTATGGAGTCGGAAATGACAAAAAAGATGGCTCCGGTAAATATCATACGAAAGCTTAGCCCATTAACCCGCTTATGGCGGTAACCGGCTAATATTGCCATAATTGAGATTACAAACATATAGGCCATCACAGGGATTCTCATATCACCGAGGGAGTCACGAAGCCAG
Source organism: Daejeonella lutea (assembly GCF_900168015.1). Lineage (GTDB taxonomy): Bacteria > Bacteroidota > Bacteroidia > Sphingobacteriales > Sphingobacteriaceae > Daejeonella > Daejeonella lutea. The sequence continues at coordinate 1,407,632 of NZ_FUYR01000001.1, forward strand.
GAGTAATAACTCAATGAAAATACACCCATCAGGAATAGCATTAAATGACCGTAGATCTTTGAGGCCTGGGGGTCATTCTTAAAATCACGGAAAAACGCTAGTGAATAAAGGATGTGCGCTACTAAGAAAGAAATGAGCCCACAGATGAAGAATGGATTACCTTCGAGTGCAAACATCAGGAAGCAGTCGCCGAACAAAGAGAAAATGAGTGCAGCCAGGATCAGTCGGTTAAAACCGATGTCAAGCTTCACTTTTTGGATGAAATAAATCCCGAGGGATATACAGATCAAAGGTTTAACAAATAACCTGACATCTCTGAGCAGATGAATATCAGCATATAAGTTTGCAATTGTGATGATCAGGAAAATAGTCGTGAAAATAAAATGGCGTTTTAACATAGATTTAATTTCTGCATGCGATAGAACCAGACGGCTGAGATGATCGCTAAAAGGCTGTTTATGAGGATCAGGTAGGAAAAATAATGATGGCTGTAAAATACTAATGGAGCCAGAATCCAGATCAGCAAGCGTGTATACTCAAACTTCTTTACCCATTTCCTCTGTTCTAAAAGAGCCCCGCACAAGGTAAGTGTTGCGATGACCAGGGCAACACTAACACATAATTGAAATGCTGTAAGACTGCGATATTGAAGGATAAGAAAATTGCTTACGGCTAAAAATATCAGGAACTGTACCAGTATGTAAGGGTTTAGCGCAGAACTGTATTGGGGACTATATTTCTTATACTGTTCTTTATCGATTTCCTGTGGGTGCTGCATTCCTCCAAGTGACTCCGGAAACCATCCAGGCTGCTTAATAAACACATTCACTTTGTCGCGAAATCCTTTGCTTTTGCGTGCGGTTTGAGTAAGATCAGACCAGTAATGTAAATTCGCCCATACCGGGTTCCAGCTTGCGAGTGGCTTGGTAATTCCATAAACCACTTCATCCTCTTCTTTTTGAAAAGTACCAAATAATCTGTCCCAAATAATTAATGTCCCAGCATGATTTTTGTCAATGTATTTGGGATTTGAGCCATGATGTACCCGGTGATGCGAGGGGGTGTTGATTATCCATTCCAGCGGACCCATATTACCAATTGCGCGGGTGTGTATCCAGAACTGGTAAATTGTGTTAAATGAACTAACTGTCAGGAACATGATCGGTTCAAATCCTGCAAAGGCCAGAGGCAGATAAAAGACCCAGGAGAAACCTCCCTGAAACCAGGATTGCCGCAAAGCTACCGTCAAATTATATTCTTCCGACTGGTGATGTACAATATGAGCTGCCCAGAGGGCATTAACCTCATGGCTCATTCTGTGAAACCAATAGTAGAAAAAGTCGACCCCGAGAAATAATATAAGCCAGGTCCAAATGGTATTTGGGAATTCATAAAATCTCCAGTGATTGTAAATATAGAGGTAGGAAAAGAAGGTAATCGTCTTGAGGAAAATGCCAACCAGCTGTGATCCAATTCCCTGGCTGAGATTAGAAAGAGAATCGTTTAATCTGTAATAACCCAGCTTCTTGTAAATGGTGTAGGCAAGTTCAATGCCTATCAAAACAAAGAAGAAAGGAATGGACAAAGCAATGTAATTAACCGGCATAGTTTTCAATCAACATATCAAGTGCATAGTAAACCGTTTGTTTTAACTATTCAGAGACATCGGCAATTGCCGGACCCATATACATATGCAGGTTTCAATTTAGGATTAAAATCCGAAACAAAAAACTCAATGATATAGTTCTTATTTAACAGGCTCTCTATATATTAGCGCCTTCACAATAGATTCATCGATGAAAAAGATCTTTTTTGCATTTGCATTAGTAGCAGTTTATACATATAGTTCGGCTCAGACCAAACCCGCACCACCAAAACCTAAAGCCCCTTCAACACAAGCTAAGCCGGCGGTAAAAACGCCTCCCAAGGCAGTCAATGCACCTTTGCTAAAAACCTCCGTCGACTCAGCCAGCTATGCCTTTGGTGTGAGCATTGCAAACGATATTAAATCACGTGGGGTAGGTAATTTAAACTCCGCAGTGCTGGCGAAAGCGATGACTGATGTGTTTGGTGGCGGATCTACCCTCTTAAGTCCGGAAAAATGCCAGGATCTTATTATGAGCTTCCTGGGGTCAGTTGAAAAGAAAAAGTTTGAGGGCAACATTAATGAAGGCACAAAGTTTCTTAGTGAAAATGCTAAAAAGCAGGGAGTAGTTACGCTTCCAAGCGGGCTACAGTACGAAGTAATTACCCAGGGAACAGGTGTAAAGCCTAAGGCGACAGACGAAGTGACGGTGAATTATAAAGGCACGCTGCTAAATGGTAAACAATTCGATAGCTCCTATGATCGCGGAGAACCTGCGACATTCATGTTAAATCAGGTAATTCCAGGCTGGACAGAAGGTCTGCAGCAAATGACGGCAGGGTCTAAATACCGATTCTTTATTCCTTACGCTTTGGCATACGGGGAAAGAGCAGCTGGACCGGACATAACACCGTACAGCACCCTGATTTTTGAAGTGGAGTTGATCAGCGTGCAGGCTAAGTAATTACTTTCCGGAAGCTTCTTTTACCAATCTTAAAGCAAGATCTTTTCCAAGATATCTGTCTATGATAGAATGTATTATGTACAGCAAGGGTGTCATGAGAATAGCCACCAGGAATTTATATGTATAATTCACCAGGCCTATTGCGGCAACCATTTGCCAGCTCCAGCTATACTGAGGATTAATATAAAAAGCGATAAAGATCACTACAAAACTATCGATGAATTGAGAAACCAGTGTAGATCCGGTTGCTCGTAGCCAGAGAAACCTCTCTCCGGTGGCTTTTTTGATCTTGTGAAAAATAACTACGTCGACCATCTGCCCGATCAGGAACGCAGTAATCGAGCCCACAATTATCCACATCCCCTGTCCGAAAATACCGTTGAATGCTACGTTCATGTTTAATGCTTCGCCACTCACATTCTGGTTAATCCAAAAATCTGAAGGCACCAGCCCCATAGCGAATCCAACCACCAAAAAAGCGTAGCAGATAATTATCGAAGCCAGGATGGATAAAAACCGCACCTGCTTTACCCCGAAGTATTCGTTAATAATATCGGTCATGATAAAAATGATTGGCCAGGTAACCACGCCCGCGGACATGTTGAACGACAAATCTTTTACTCCAAACATGTTAATATCAAATTTCGGGATGCCCAGCGAACCCTCCACAGTAAATATCTTTACGCCAATAAATTCGGCAAGGATCGCATTAGAGATTAAAAAAGATCCGAGGATTATAAAAAGCCGGCTCTCTTTGGTTTTAAACGTCACGTTGTGTGGTTTGGTTGGTTGAAAATACGCAAAAATAGTATCAGGAACCAAGGTTCAGGGAGCAGATATCATGAAGCAGGTATCAGGAAGCAGGTATTAGGTATCAGGTTTCAGGTTTGAGGTACAAGACACGGGGCTTGTAATCCTGGAATCGGATCATCCTAATTATATTTTGCCGCGCTATGCCTGCCCGCCGGCAGGCAGGCTCACATCAAATAGCTATCGGTTGACCCAAAAAATCTCCTCCCAGCATCCTATGAATCCTATCATCCTATGAATCCTATTCAAGACAATCTTAATCCTACAATCCTATTCCAGACAATCTTAATTTTACATCCAGTCATCCTATAATTCTACTCCAGACAATCCTATTCTAGACAATCTTAATCAATCCTAATCCTTATTTTAGCCCCACTATGTTATTAAAGTCGAAGCTTCCGGATGTGGGGACCACCATATTCACCGTGATGTCCCAATTAGCAGCCCAGCATCATGCAATAAATCTTTCACAAGGATTTCCGGATTATGAATGCTCTCCAGAGCTCATTAACCTGGTCAGCAAATATATGAATGCAGGCCACAATCAATATGCGCCGATGGCCGGGCTCATCTCTTTGCGAGAACGGATAGCTGAAAAACAACAACTCCTGCACAAAACCGGATACAATCCGGATACAGAAATAACGATCACTGCAGGCGGCACTCAGGCAATTTTTACCGCCCTTGCTTGTGTGATCCAGGCCGGTGACGAGGTGATCATTTTTGATCCCGCTTACGATTGCTATGCACCGACTGTTACCCTGCTCGGCGGAATGGTGAAAACGATAGAGTTAAGTCCCCCGACCTATAGAATAAACTGGCAGGAAGTGAAGGAAGCTATTAGCTCCAGGACAAGAATGATCATCGTCAATTCCCCAAATAACCCAACTGGCATTACGCTGAATGAGGCTGACATTCAGGAACTGATCAACATAACCGATAATACCAACATCCTGATACTTAGCGACGAAGTTTATGAGCATCTCATTTACGACGGAGCTAAACACTTAAGTGTCTCCAGGTATCCTGAATTGAAGGAACGTAGTTTTATAACCGCATCATTTGGAAAACTCCTACACACAACCGGCTGGAAAGTTGGTTATTGCCTCGCCCCTGAATGGCTGATGTCGGAATTCAGGAAAGTCCACCAGTTCCTGGTCTTCAGTGTTAATACCCCCGTACAATACGCAATTGCAGATTTTCTTAAGGATCCACAGAATTACCTTGAACTCCGTAATTTTTTTCAGGTAAAGAAGAATATTTTCTCTAACTTGCTGAGAGATACCCGGTTCGATCTGCTTCCATGTTACGGATCTTACTTTCAGTCAGTGCAATACAGCCGTATTAGTGACGAGAAAGACACCGACTTGGCGAGGAGGCTCACAGTAGAATTTGGTGTAGCAAGCATACCTGTGTCGGCATTTTATAGTAAAGGTACGGATCACCATGTATTACGTTTTTGTTTCGCTAAAAAGCAAGAAACACTAGAAAAAGCCGTTGTTAGATTAACTAAGGTGTAACAGCAACTTTTACCACTGCTAAACGTATGAGTATTACTAAATGAATACACTTAAAATTACCACCTTCCAGGCCTACCTGTTCTGGGAGAATATTGATAAAAATCTTCAAAACCTTGGTTTGAGATTGTCCTCCATTCGGGAAAAAACTGATCTGATTGTTCTGCCGGAAATGTTCAGCACGGGTTTTTCCATGAATGTTGAAAAACTAGCAGAGGAAATGGACGGGCGGACAATGACCTGGATGCTCGATCAGGCAAAGAAATTCGAAAGTGTCGTAACGGGTAGTTTGATCATCAAAGACGGAAAGAAGTATTATAATCGACTGATCTGGATGCGTCCAGACGGAAGCTACGAATATTATGACAAGAGGCATTTATTCGGATTAGGGGAGGAAGATCAGCACTATACTGCGGGAAACAAAAAGCTTTTTGTTGAACTCCACGGTTGGAAAATATGTCCGGTTATCTGTTATGATTTACGTTTTCCGGTATGGCTCCGGAACGTCAGTGACGACTACGACATGCTTTTAGTGGTTGCTAACTGGCCGGAAAAAAGATCATTGCATTGGAGGACCCTAATACCCGCCCGGGCTGTAGAAAATCAAGCGTTTATTGTTGCTGTAAACCGGGTTGGTCATGATGGAAATGAAGTTTATCATTCCGGCGACTCAATGTGTATAGATCCAAGCGGAAAAGTTGTTTATTACAAGCCTAATGATGAAGATCTTTACACGTTTAGTATCAATAAAGAGGAAGTTGGCAATGCAAGAACTGCGTTTCCGTTCTTAAAAGACGCAGACAAATTCAAGCTTATTGACTGAGAGTAATTCATAGTTTTAATTTATAGTCCGGCGAGCGGACAAGCTAACGATTGGTGTTGTATGGAAATAAATCATTTAGAAAACGCGCATAAAGGGTCATTTTATGTTGAAGAAAATGGTGCTCTTATCGCCGAAATGACATATAGCCTGGCCGGGCCCGGCAAAATGATCATTGATCACACATCCGTTTCTGATCAATTAAGGGGACAGGGCGTTGGAAATCTGCTTCTGGACGCAGCCGTTTCATATTCAAGGGATAAAAGCTTCAAAATTATCCCACTATGTCCATTCGCCAGGTCTGTATTTAACAAAATGCCTGCTTACGATGATGTTTTACTAAAATAACAATCGTAACCATCATTTTTCAGCATCCAAACGCGCTTTACATTCAGCAAGTCGGGCTACCTCCTTTTCTGTCAATTGCGGTGGCTGAAGTTTCATGGTTTTCAAGGCGTCAATTATAATCTGGCTTATTGCAATTCTGGTAAACCATTTTTTATCAGCCGGGATAACGTACCATGGGGATTGGTCAAAAGATGTTTCCCTGATCATTTCTTCATATGCTTTCATATAATCATCCCAGAGTTCACGTTCGTCCAGGTCAGCCGAAGAAAATTTCCAGTGCTTGAGCGGGTCTTCTATGCGCTCCATAAACCTCTTCTTTTGCTCCTCTTTTGAGACATTCAAAAATATTTTGATAATGACTGTCCCATTGTCGCTCAAATGCTTTTCAAAGGTACGGATGCTTTCATACCTTGATTCCCAGAATGATTTATTGATATCCGCGACCGATGAAATAGAAGCAATTCGTTCGTTTAGAATGTATTCCGGGTGGACCTTACACACCAGGACATTCTCGTAGTGTGAGCGGTTGTGGATACCTATTCTGCCGCGCTCTGGCAATGCCTTAGCATGGCGCCACAGAAAATCATGATCGAGCTCTTCGGAACTGGGCTGCTTGAAACTAAACACCTGACATCCCTGAGGATTTAATCCGCTCATCGTATGCTTGATGGCACTGTCTTTCCCCGCGGCATCCATCGCCTGGAAAATAATGAGCAAAGAGTGTTTGTTGGCAACATATAATTGTTCCTGCAGCGATTCCATCTCGGTCTTTAAACCTTCCAGAATTCCCTGTGACTGATCCTTTTTTAATTTGTCCGTAAAGGCTGGATCATGGTCCTTTATTTTAAATCCTGTGGGATTAACAACCTTAAACTTCTTTGTAGTATTTTCCATCATAAAATAATTAGGTAACAGACAATGTAAAATTTTTTTACTCCTGATTACGTTAAATTCCTGAAATTCTAAAATTCATTAATTTTACACCATATTACTGACGATTTCCCGACCTTTACTATATGTTCAGAAGAATTACGAATAAACCGCTTCGCTACTCCGTTATTACCTTATACTTCATCATTTTGTTTTTTTGTGCCCTTGAGCTTAACTTCCTGTGGCTTTTTGGATACTCCCCGACAATTAAGGATATTAAAACACCGGTACTGAACATTGTTTCTGAAGTCTACACTTCAGATGGGAAACTTATCGGGAAATACTATAAAGAAAATCGTACCCCTGTGGAATTTGACAGCATTTCGCCTGCTGTTATCGATGCACTGGTAGCTACAGAAGATATTCGCTTTTACAAGCATGGCGGGGTTGATTTCCGGTCATTCATTTCCAGCATGGTCTCGACAGCAACCGGTGACAAGCGCGGTGCAAGTACTATCACGCAACAGCTCGCAAAGAATCTTTACAGCACCAGAAACAGGAAATCTCAGGGTGCGGTGAAATATATCCCCCTGGTAAGAACTGCAGTCTATAAATTCAAAGAATGGATAACTGCTTACAAGCTCGAAGGCAATTACACCAAGAATGAAATTCTTACGATGTACCTGAACACGGTACCCTTCAGCAGCAATACGTTTGGGATAAAGACAGCATCAAAACGATATTTTAACAAAGAGGCGAGTAGGCTGCAGGTTGACGAGGCGGCCTTGCTTGTGGGAATGTTAAAAGCAACCACTACGTATAACCCCATCCGCAATCCTGAAAAATCACTGGAACGCAGAAACACCGTGCTTTCGCAGATGGAAAAGTATGAGTACCTCACAGCCGCAGAATTTAAAAAGTATAGTCAGAAGCCTTTGAAACTGAATCCAGGCACCCTTGACGAGGGCAGTGAAGGAGGTTCATACCTGAGATCTGCAGTCTCACGCTATCTCGAAAAGTGGTGCAAGGATAACGGCTACAATCTCGACACCGACGGACTAAAGATTTATACTACGATTGATTCCAGGATGCAGCAATATGCACAGGAAGCGGTTAATAGCCAAATGAAGATCTTACAGCGGCGGCTGGAAAATGTATGGGGTAATGAAAATCCCTGGAGAACTGCCGATGGCAAAGAAATTCTTGACTTTCCGGAGAAAGCCGCTCAGCGTCTGCCTTATTATGATGCTTTAAAAAAGAAGTATAATAATAACCAGGACTCTATTGATTATTATCTCAACAAGCCAAAGAAAATGAAGGTTTTTAACTGGGCTGGAGAGAAAGAAGTTGTTTACTCGACGATAGATTCAATAAAATACTATGCAAAGATCCTGAACACAGGAATGATGACGATGGATCCATTCAACGGCCACATCAAGGTTTGGATTGGTGGGGTAGACCATAATTATTTCAATTACGACCACGTAAACCAGGCTAAGAGGCAAGCGGGGTCAACCTTTAAGCCATTTGCCTATCTCGCAGCATTGGAGTCTGGCATGAATCCTTGCGATAAGTTAGTCGATAAACCTGTGCGCATTCCTTACGAGGATAAAGGCAAAACAGAATATTGGGAGCCAAAGAATGCAGACTGGAATTTTTCCGGCCGGGAGATGACGCTGCGTTGGGCGATGGGTAAGTCAGTAAATTCAATAACTGCGCAAATAACAGAACAGGTAGGCGCCGAAAATGTGGTCAAGTATGCGCATCTCAGCGGGATCGAAAGCGATCTGAAAGCAGTGCCTTCAGTAAGCCTTGGACCGAACGATGTCAGTGTTTTTGAAATGGTTAGAGCCTACGGGACATTTTTAAATAAGGGTGTAAGGTCTGAGCCAATCCTTGTAGAGAAGATTACTGATCAGGATGGAAAGGTTATCGAGGAATTCAAGTCTGAGCAAAAGCGCACGCTGAGCGAGGAAATAGCGTGGCTGATGATTTATATGTTGCGTGGTGGAATGGAAGAACCCGGCGGAACGTCTCAGGCATTATGGGAATGGGATCTCTTCAAGAAAAATAATCAGATAGGTGGAAAAACCGGAACATCGTCTGATTATGTCGATGGATGGTATATGGGTGTTACAAAAGACCTTGTGACTGGTGTTTGGGTGGGCTGTGATGAACGCAGTGTGCATTTCAAAACTTCTGAGACTGGGGAAGGCTCCAGAACCGCACTGCCCATCTTCGCTAAATTTATGGAGAAGGTCTACCGCGACCCAAGCCTGGGAATTACACTCGGCCCGTTCCCAAAACCGACGGTCGAAATTTCAAGGGTATATCAATGTCCTACTCCACGATATGAGGTAGACACCTTTGCAGTAGACAGTACATTTATGGATTCTTTAACTGTTCCAGACATCAGTTCGGATACTGCAATTAGTACTACGCCTGATCCTGTCAATCCTGCACCACAGCCACAGGATAACAGATCTACTCAACAGCCCGCTAACCGTCCCCCTGCTCCCGTTAAAGTTGAACCCGCAGCTCCGGAGAAAAAGACCAGAAAAGAGCTTCGCGAAGAACGCAGAGAAAATAAGGCTAAACAAAACAATTAGCCTATCTTTCTTCTTATACAAGAAAAAGCTGCTGGTAAAAAAAATCGAAATGATAAATTTTACGTAGTTTAGGATAAGACATTTCCATATAGCTAATGATAGAAGATAAGACCACACCGAAGAAGCCTTTATTTTGGCTTATTTCTTCCCTATTTCTAATTGTTTTTTTCAGTTCGGTCACCGAGGTACAGGCTCAGTACTTTGGTCAAAACAAGGTGAGATACAAAAACCTTAAATTCAAGGTTTATGAAACCCCCCATTTTGAACTTTACTACTATCTAAAGAATGATAGCCTGGTAAAAAGATTTGCGAAGGAGGCAGAGGTATGGTATGATCTGCATCAGCAGGTGTTCAGAGATACCTTTACTAAAAAGAATCCTTTTATTCTTTATTCAAATCATCCGGATTTTCAGCAAACTACAGCCCTGGATGGTGAGATCGGAGTTGGAACCGGCGGTGTAACTGAGGGTATGAAAAACCGGGTTATTATGCCAATTTCGCAGCTAAATCATCAAACAAGGCACGTATTAGGGCATGAGCTTGTTCACGCTTTCCAATATCATTCTCTGATAGAGGGAGATTCTACAAATTTGGAGAACATTGGCAACTTGCCTTTATGGATGGTTGAAGGTATGGCGGAATATCTCTCTGTCGGTAAACAAGATGCATACACTGCAATGTGGATGCGTGACGCATTTTTAAATAAAGACATTCCATCTTTAAAGGACCTGACAGAATCTAATAAATACTTTCCTTATCGTTATGGACAGGCATTCTGGTCGTATATCGGATCTACTTACGGCGATACAGTAATAGTTCCGTTTTTCAAAGAAACTGCTAAGTATGGCTATCAAATGGCTATTAGAAGAACTTTCGGATATGACGAACGGACTTTATCAAGCCTTTGGAAGACGAGCATAGAAAACGCTTATAAACCATACCTTCAAGACACTTCTCAGGTTCCAATTGGAAAGCTGATCATCAATGAGAAGAATGGTGGAGAAAGCTATAATGTCGCTCCTGCAATCTCCCCTGATGGAAATTATGTTGCCTTTCTTTCTGAGAAGGATCTATTAAGTATAGACTTATTCCTGGCAGATGCGAAAACGGGGAAGATTATTCGAAAGCTTACCAGTAAGGCGAAGAACTCACATATTGATGAGTTCAACTTTATAGAATCCGCGGGAGCCTGGTCGCCGGATAGCAGGAAATTCGCTTTCAGTGCATTTAGTGGGGGTGTTACAAAATTGATCATCGTGGATATTGCTACAGGAAAAACACTTTCCACAGAGGCCATGGGTGCGGTTGAGGAATTCAGCAACATAACCTGGGCTCCAAATGGCGTTGATGTGGCATTCTCAGGATTGAAGGAAGGTCAGAGTGATCTTTTCCAGTTTAATCTGAATACCAAAGTACTCACTCAGCTAACTAACGACCGGTACTCCGAGTATCACCCAAGTTATTCGAAAGATGGGAAAACGATGGTTTTCAGTACCGATAGAAGCACTCTCGACAGATCATCAGTTAATGTAGACATCACCATGAACATGGCGATTCTCGATCTAGCTACTAAATCCGTTACGGACATCCCAGTTTTTGACGGTGCGAATAACCTTAACCCTCAATACTCAGCCGACAATAAGAGCATATACTTTCTGTCAAATAGAGATGGTTTTAGGAATATGTACCGATATTCTATTGCCGGAAATACAACTGAAAAACTCACGAGCTATTTTACGGGAATTAGCGGAATTACAGAGTTTTCTCCTGCATTGAGTCTTTCGAATAAGGATGATGTTCTTTACTCCTATTACCGGGCTCAAAAGTATACTATATACAATGCCAAGGTAAGCGATTTTACACCTGAAAAAGTTGAGCCTAATGCCCTGAATTTTGATGCTGCACTGCTGCCGCCGGCGAAATCTGTGGGTGTGAATATTATCAATGCAAACCTCAATAACTTTGAGCGGTTCGAAGAAATTCCAAACGACTCCATTCGTACAATTGGATATAAGCCTAAATTCAAACTTGATTATTTGTCAAGTAATGGCGTGGGTGCTTCTGTAGGCCGTTTCGGAACCGGTTTATCGAGTGGTATACAAGGAGTATTCAGTGATATCTTAGGAAGGAACCAAATTTATGCAACAGCCGCGGTTAACGGGGAGATCTATGACTTTGGAGGTCAGGTTGCGTATGTAAACCAGGAAAGCCGTATTAACTGGGGCGTAGTAGTATCTCATATTCCATACGTATCCGGTCAGGTTTCACAAGGATTTGAAAATCTCGATGGCTACGGTCCTGTTTACAATGAAAGTTATGATATCATCCGAACCTTTGAGGATCAGCTTCAGGTATTCGGATCTTATCCATTCTCTAAAAACCACCGTTTCGAAGCCGGGTCTGGTTTATCCAGGTACAGTTACAGGATTGACCGCTATAGTAATTACTATGACCCTAATGGCTTCTATCCTATCGGAACAGATAAAAATAAGTTGTCTAAAGAACAAGCTCAGGCAACCTATGGAGTGCCGTTTGATCCGTTCACTACGGTAACCTTAAATGCTGCCTTCGTGGGGGACAATTCTTTTTCAGGAGTTACTTCACCTCTTGACGGTTTCCGTTACCGCCTGGGTATTGAAAACTACATGGGAGACTATAAACTAGGAGCTCTAACCGCCGACGGAAGGAAATATGTGAGAATGAAGCCGGTAACTTTTGCTGCAAGATTATACAGCTATTCAAGGTTTGGTCGCGACGAGAACCGTCTTTACCAGATGTATGCTGGGTACGGCTACCTGATCAGAGGATATGAAGCCAATTCGTTTTACAAAAATGGTACTGCTACTACCGGTGGATATGATATCAATCAATTAGTTGGCTCCCGGGTTGCTGTAGCAAACTTTGAAGTAAGGCTACCATTTACAGGGCCAGCAAAATTAGCCCAGATTGAGTCTAAATTCCTGTTTTCGGATCTGAATTTATTCTTCGATATGGGTATGGCTTACGATAGTGATTCAAAAGTTGCCTTCAAAAAGAAGCCAGGCATGGTAGGAACCGGAGCGGGTGCCTATCCTGAACGTGTACCTGCAATGAGTGCAGGTATCTCACTGCGTGTAAATGTATTTGGATATTTTGTTCTTGAACCATATTACGCCATTCCATTCCAAAGAACTGACGTGAATGCGGGAGTATTTGGTTTAGTATTTGCACCAGGCTGGTAATACGTTTAAAGAAATATAGAGCGACCTTCGTGTCGCTTTTTTTGTTTATAAGAGTTAAGGTCATTTAAGAATCATAAACATGCACAAACAAGTTTTTAAAAACTAAACAGGATAAGTTTCCGTAAATATTCAAAACAACAGCAAATTCATCATGAAATATTTAAGGCTAATGACCCTCGCACTAATTGCCCTTGCATGTACCGCAAATGCTCAGACTCGTAAAAATCCGCAAGCAGGAAAAAACGGCAAGGTCTACCCTGTTCAAAAATCAGAGAGCGAGTGGAAAAAAATACTTAGTCCTGTTTCGTTCCAGGTCATGGTTAAAGGGTCAACAGAAGCTCCTTTCAATAATGCTTACCACGATAATCATGAAAAAGGAATTTACGTAAGCGCAGCAACGGGCGAGCCTTTATTCAGTTCCGACGATAAGTTTGAGTCAGGGACTGGTTGGCCCAGTTTTACCAAGCCGATCAAAGCTGGTGTTATTGCAATTGTTACCGATACGAGCCATGGAATGGTACGCAGCGAAGTTGTAGAAGCAAAAACCGGTCTCCATCTAGGTCATGTTTTTAATGATGGTCCTAAAAATAGAGGTGGTAAAAGGTACTGCATGAATTCTGCAGCATTAAAGTTCGTTAAAAAATAATCAGGAGTAAGTTGGAGCCATTTTATTAACTGGCTGTATTCCTGATCTAAGGATTTGTTCAAAATCTAAACCTACCGTAAGATCTATCCAATCAGGATTGACTGATCTGATCATCCTGTCTTTCTGTATCCGTGTAAACTTACTGATCAGATTAAAACGTTGAACCGCGCTGTTCTCAGAACTCAACTCTTCGAAATAAACCAGACGAGTTAACTGGTGGCCTGAATCAAAAAACAAATTAGGCATTTGACGATAAAAAGTCATCGTTTTCATGAGATCAGTGCTCATTCCAACGTGAAGACAACTGCGATTACGGTCTGTAACTAAGTAAACGTACTTTTTAGTTTTAGCTAGTGGTGTGTTAAGGATCGGCATATATATTTAAAATTAAATTGTGTGTTTTGAAATTAATTGCTAATTTTATGAGCATAAATTTACTAACAATATTAGTAATTCCAAATTTATTTTTAAAATGGCAAATATTTCTTCCAACCTTAAGTACCTGAGAAAGAAAAAGGGTCTTACACAACAGCAATTCGCAGACACATTAGATATTAAGCGTTCCCTTGTGGGTGCTTATGAAGAAGATCGTGCCGAACCTAAATATGAATTGCTAAAAAAATTCGCCGAATTTTACGAGTTATCAATGGACGAATTAATTAACGACAGAATCGACGATAAGTGGAAGCCAAAACCAAAGGGAGATCCTGCGAACATACGGGTACTTAGTATTTCTGTAGATAGTCAGGATCGGGAAAATATTGAATTGGTACCTGTAAAAGCCAGCGCAGGTTATTTAAATGGATATGGAGATCCGGAATATATAAGTGAACTTCCAAAATTTCATTTACCCATGTTCAAACAAGGAACTTACCGTGCGTTTGAGATCAAAGGTGATTCCATGTTACCACTCCAATCCGGGACGGTAGTTGTAGGAGAATATCTCAGCAACTGGAACGATCTTAAACCGGGAGAAACTTATGTAGTAATAAGTAAAGATGATGGCATCGTGTACAAACGTATTGGAAATCGCTTCAAAGAAAATAAATCGCTTAAGCTTATTTCAGACAATCCGGTTTATGAGCCATATACAATACCTGGAGAAGATGTTTTGGAGATCTGGAAAGCAAAAGCTTTTATAAGCACCCAATTCCCAGAGCCAACTCCTGAGCCAACCTTAGAAACATTAACAAGTATGGTTTCGCAAATGCAGAAATCCATCTCCAAACTGGACAGAGATAAAAATTAACAAATTTTAACATAAGACGATTAAACTTTAGCCAGGTATTACCATCTATCATTATAAATAACCATATAGATATGAATATGAAAAAATTAATGATAACAGCGGCCCTGGTAGTAACTATCGCAAGCCTGGGATATTCGCAGGAGCGTCCGGAAAGACCTCGCGGTGAAGGAGACAGAAAAGCACGAGTTGAGGGCCAGCAACGTCAGCCTCGCACACCTGAACAGCGGGCGCAAATGGCAACCGATGCTTTAGAAAAGAAGTTGGGCTTAACTGCTGAGCAAAAGACAAAGGTTTATGCTTTGAACCTCGAGCGTGCTGAGAAAATGGAAAAGACTATGAAGTCTGAACGCGAATTTCGTAAAGATCAGATGGAGAAACACAAATCTCTAATGGAAGAATCTGATAAAAAGTTAAGTAAAATTCTAACTGACGAGCAGCGCAAATCTTACGAGGATATGAAAAAACAATCCCGTGATAGAATGAAGGCCCGTCGTCCTCAAGCAGGACCTCGCAACAGGGTTAAATAGTAGTCTGCCTGAAATAATTTAAAAAGCGGCCTTTTGGGTCGCTTTTGTTATTTTTAGCAAAAAAAACTTGAAAGCAATCAGGAATTTCATTTCAGAAAAATTAGATACCCGCGAAAAAGATAATGCCCTGCGGATCTTGAAAACTGAATCAAACCTGGAAGACTTCTGCTCCAATGACTACCTTGGGTTTTCCAGATCAGCAGATTTGAAAAGACTTTTTGAGGACGAACTTGAGAAGTATCCTGAATATAAATTAGGCTCAGGTGGATCTCGTCTGCTTGCGGGTAATGATCAATATACTGAAGATCTGGAGGCAATAATAGCTGAGTTTCATAATTGTGAATCCTCACTCCTTTTTAATTCCGGATACGACGCTAATGTTGGCATATTCTCCAGCCTTCCTCAGCGGGGAGATACAATTATCTGTGACGAAAACATCCATGCCTCGATTATCGATGGTGCCCGCCTTAGCCATGCTGCACGGTTTATTTTCAAACACAATGATATGGAGAGCCTTGAACAGAAATTAAAGGCTGCGCAAGGGCGAATATTTATTGGAGTAGAAAGCGTGTATTCTATGGATGGAGACGAAGGACCGCTGGAGCAAATCTGCTCACTTGCAGAAACATATAATGCAGCTGTGATAGTTGACGAGGCCCATGCAATCGGCGTGTTTGGTGAGATGGGACGAGGAATAGTAAGCGAATTAAAACTCATTAACCGGGTGTTTGCCCGGGTAGTAACCTTTGGAAAAGCGCTTGGAGTTCATGGAGCTGCAGTGCTTGGCAATAATGAATTAAAAGCCTACCTGATCAATTTTGCGCGTCCATTTATATATACAACCGCTCAGCCCTTTGTTTCTAACGTTGCAATAAAAGTATCCCATGATTACCTGAAATCAAGAAATCATCAGTTGGAACTCCATGAGAAAATTCAAAAATTCAGGAACAATTTAAACAATATCCCAGGTCTGGCGAATAGTCGCTCGGGCATTCAAATTCTATTAGTTCCAGGAAATGCAAAAGTAAAAGGCATTGCCTCTAAACTCCAAAATTCTGGCTTTGATGTGCGCGCAATTCTTAGTCCAACTGTACCTACTGGCTTGGAAAGACTCCGAATATGCATACATAACCATAACTCGTTTGAACAAATAAATGCCCTTTGTGATTCTTTAAAACATCATTGTGAAGCATAAACCAATTTTTGTCACCGGCATTGGTACCGGAGTTGGAAAAACTATTATTTCTGCCATTTTAGTGGAGAATCTAAAGGCCGACTATTGGAAACCGATCCAGTCCGGTGATCTCGATAATACCGACACCGATCGCGTGAGGAGCCTTGTCGCTAATAACAATAGCATCTTTCATCCTGAGATATATCGGCTAACACAGCCTTTCTCACCCCATAAATCTGCAGCAATAGATAATATAGTGATCGATTTAAATTCTATAACACTTCCTGTTACTGAAAACCGGCTAATAATAGAAGGTGCGGGTGGCTTAATGGTCCCATTAAATGATAATGATCTGATGATCGACCTAATCGAGAAATTTGATGCAGAGGTCGTGCTTGTCTCTCAAAATTATCTGGGAAGTATAAATCACACCCTAATGTCTGCTGAGATCTTAGAACACCGTGGAATTAAATTAAATAAGTTGATTGTTTCTGGTGTACCAAACGAAAGTTCCGAGGCGATAATTTCCAAGCATACAAAACAAAACTTAATCCACATACCCCATGTTGCCGAGATGAATACAGCAGCTATTCAAGACTTTGCTTCTACATTAATATTTTAAAAACGTTGCCGTAATCTCTATAAACAAAAAAAGTCCCGCATATTGCGGGACTTTTTTGTTTATAACCTAATGACTTAAAATCCTGGATTAGGAACTAAGCTTGGGTTCTGATCAATTTCACGTTGTGGAATTGGCAGGATTGTCTTAGGAGCTCCAAAGGCTGCCGCAGCAACACCTGGTCTAAGATTTTGCTTGTATCTAAGCATATCCATTCTTCTGAAACCTTCAAAAGCAAGCTCTTTTCTTCTTTCAAGAAGAACTGCGTCAATTGTTGCTTGTTTTGTCAACGGAGCAACTGGAAGCAAACCAGCACGGTTTCTGAAGTAGTTCACAATAGTGATGGCTTCAGCACTTGGAGTAGCACTTGATTGTGCTAATGCCTCTGCTAAAGTCAGGTAAACTTCAGTGATACGGATAACTGGTGAGTTATCAGCATTGGTAACCGCATCCGGAAACTTAGTTGTAAAAGTTTTAGATAAACCATCAGCAGCGGTACCCGTTCTCTTCAAAGCAAAACGCTTGTCAGCTGGCTCTGCATTATAAGCAGCAGTCAGATTAACAGAGAAAGGAGCATCACCACGACCACCAACGGCTGTTGGGCTATAGTAAGCAGCCCAGCCACCTGAACCTGTCCGTCCGTTATCTGTTGCAGAGTTTTGGATTGTGAAAACATCTTCCGCAGTATTCTTATCCCAGAACGTATAATCAGTTGCACGAGCGTACGGACCAGCTATTGCAGCTCTTGCAGCAGTAATTGCACCAGCCCAATCTTCACGATAAAGGTTTAATCTCGCTAAAAGTGCGTTTGCAGCGCCTTTAGTTGCACGGCCAACACCATCAGGATGCGTGGCACCAAGCGCAGCTGCAGATTCTGTCAAATCCTTCTTGATTTGTGCATGAACATCATTCACTGTAGCTCTAGCCGGGTATGTAATATTCCCAGTAAAATCTTCCAGAACCAATGGAACACCAAGATTTGTACCACCACTAACCTGGAAAGGCTGTGCAAACATATTAACCAACTGGAAGTATGCAAGGGCACGCATAAATTTCGCTTCACCTAAGTAAAGATCTTTATCTGCCTGTGATAAACCTGGGACACCAGGAACCTTTGCAATAATTTTGTTTGCTCTGGTGATAACCTGATAGTGAACCTGCCATAATCCCGAAACATTAGAATTAGTTGAAATCGTTGAGAAAAGATAGATCTCGGTCAGTGTAGGGAATGAACCTACCCAATCCACGTTATCACCCATGTACTCGTCGATAACAGCTGGAAGACTTCCTGAAAACTCAAGTGTCTGAGCTGTATTGTATAATCCTAACACCGCGCTTTTAGTGGTCGCAGCGTTATTGAAAATAACCTCTTCGGTCAAATCCTGCTCTGGTGTCAGCGCTAGCTTATCTTCACAAGAATTTAGTGAAAGCGTAAGCGCTGAGATTGCCAATATATATTTAATCTTCATTATTTCTTTTATTAAAATCCTAAGTTAACACCGAATGTGAACGATTTAGATTGAGGTGCAGCGAAGAAAGACTCTCCCATTACCAGGTTACTTGCTCCGTTAGCAGATACTTCCGGATCTGGTCCTCTGAAATCTTTAGCCGTTATGATAAATAGATTCTGACCCAAACCGTAGATCCTTGCTGACTTGATAACTTTGCTTTTAGCCAATAATGAGGCCGGCAGGTTATATCCTAAAGTCACAGCTTTAAGTCTGGCATATGATCCATCTTGCAATTGACTAGTAGACAATTGGTTAAAAGTAGTACGAGTAGGACTGTTCAAACGAGGTGCAAAAGCTTCCTGACCAGCTGTTTTCCAGTAATCAAGTAGATCTGTACTCTTGTTGTATGAACCAGTAGCGAAGTTCTCAGTAAAACGAAGACCATCGATCAGTACTTTACCTCCGTATGCGAAGTTAAAGAATGCACTTAAGTCAAAAGCTTTGTATCTGAAATTGTTAGTGAAACCACCCTGGAAATCAGGATTAGCATGACCAACAACAACCCGATCAGCAGCAGTTGGAGCTGTAGTAGCTGTACCGTCTTTCTTCAACCATTCAGCATCACCCGTTGCAGGGTTGATACCTTTGTAGCGGATCAGGTAGAAGCTATTTCTAGACTCACCAACAATCGCTCTCTGAGCCGTTGAGCCAGAAAGGAAGTTTCTTCCTTCAGGATCTTTATTCTCAGGTAATGACAATACAGTGTTCTTGTTGAAACCTACATTGAAGCTAGTGCTCCAAGAGAAGTTTGTTGTTTTAACGTTCTCGCTGCCGATAGTTAAATCAACACCTCTGTTACGCATTTCACCAACGTTCTGAGTTGCACTTGCGAAACCAGTTGTGTATGGATAAGGCACACCAGCTAATAAACCAGTAGTAAGTTTGTTGTAGTAGTTAACCTGAAGGTCGATCGCATTGAACAATCTGGTTGTAACACCTAAATCCAATTGTGCAGTTTCTTCCCAGCTTAAGTTTGGATTAGCAACACGGTTTGGAGCAGATGCAGAAGCATCATTGTATGCACCACCAGCTGCGAAAGTACCCAGGTAGTTGAAGTAACCGATCTGGTCGTTACCAGCAGTACCGTAACTAGCTGTTAATTTCAGGAACTGAGCAATCTTGCTGTCTTTGTTGAAGAAACTTTCGTTAGAAAGGATCCAGCCTGCAGATGCAGCATAGAATACACCATATTTCTTATTCTGACCAAAACGTGAAGAACCATCTCTTCTTACTGTTCCTTCAAAAAGGTATTTATCATTGTAAGTGTAACCTAAACGAGCAAACTGTGATTCAAGAGCCCATTCTGCAACAGTTTCAGAAGCAGTAAGAGGAGTTGAAGCAGAAGCAAGGTTAGGAAGATCATCACTTGCAAAACCTTGTCCTTCAAATAATCCAGAAGTTGCTTTAGCAGTCTCAAAAGAGTAACCAGCTAATGCGCTAACAGAATGTTTCTGTCCGAAGATTTTGTTGTAGTTTAATGTATTTTGAGTTAACCATTTGTTATCACCACTTCTTGAGATGTAACCGTAGCCACCTGGTGTGAACACGTCAACTTCACGATATTTCTCATCGAAAAGAACATTATCAATACCCCAGTCAGTTTTGAAGGTTAAACCGCTAGTGATATCAAGCTCAGCAAATGCATTACCTGTATTACGGTTAGAGTTAAGTTTGTTGAAACCAGTAGCTTCAAGACCTAACACGTTTTGAACGAAACCAGTATTTACAAAATTACCTGCTGCATCATACGGCATTACATATGGCAATTGAAGGTACGCAGCAGTTAATGGTGCATAGGTGCTGTTTTCAGCTCCTACACGGTCAGAGTTAACACGAGCAATATTGTAGTTAAGGCCGAAACGTAACTTATTGCTTACGTTGTGCTGGAAGTTAAAACGACCAGAAAGACGCTCTAAATCATTTCCGATAGTGTAACCAGACTCATCAGAGAATGTACCACCTACGAAATATTTAGTTTTGTCATCACCACCTGAAGCATTTGCATTGAAGTTATTAACGATACCAGTTCTGATAACAGCGTCAGCCCAATCAAAACTTGTAGTTGGATAAGCAGGAACAGCTGTACCATTAGCAGTTAAATATTCCTTACGGAAATTACGCCACTGATCAGCAGTCATGTACTTTAAGATGTCGGTTGGTTTTGAAGTACCAGTGAAATAATCAACATTGATCTTAGTTGCTGTATTGTTAGCACCAGATTTAGTTTTGATCAAAACAACACCGTTAGAACCCCGTGAACCGTAGATAGAAACAGCAGCAGCATCTTTAAGAACTGTCATGCTTTCGATATCGTTAGCATTGATATTCAATAATGGATTCAAACCAGATGAACCACCTTGAGCCTGAGTATAATCTCCAGTGTTCAAAGGAACACCATCAACAACGTACAATGGCTGACCACCAGCACTAAGAGAAGAACCACCACGAACAGTGATACTGGAAGCTGCTCCAAGCAAACCTGATGAATTCACCATGTTAACACCTGCAGCCTGTCCCTGAAGAACTTGCTGAGGACTTTGGATAACCTGATTCTTGAAAGACTCAGCAGTTACAGTTGAAACCGCCTGAGTACTCAATGCACGGCTCTGAGCACCGTAACCAACAACAACAACCTCTGAAAGTTGCTTAGCATCAGTTGCTAAACGCACGTCAACACGATTAGAAGAACCAATACTTACTTCCTGAGTAACAAAACCTATGTAAGTAAAGGTAAGTGCAGAAGCGTTCGATGGTGCAGTAAGGGAATAATTTCCATCTGCACCTGTACTAGTACCGGCAGTTCCGCCTTTCACACGTACAGATACACCAGGTAAAGGAAGGCCATCGTCCGCGCCCACTACTCTACCAGTGATTGTCTTATTCTGAGCCATTGCACTAGTAATTGCAAACAACCCTAACAATAAGAAAGCTAGTAATTTTCTTTTCATTTGAATATAGTTTAATTAATTAATTGGTTATGACACCCCGCAAATAGGGTATTAATTTGCAAGAATAGCTGTTTTCGCACATAATTGTGTATTTGACGTGTAACAATAGCGTAACAAAAGTGTTGCAAATAGAGATATTTTAAAAAACAAATACACTTCTATGTATATTACTTGTTTTTCCAAATTAGTGACTTTTAAGTAGTTAGAGCCTTCCCCGATTAGAAGCCTTAAATCACCCCCTAGTCATCGAAACAAAGTTGTTGCACAAATATCCGATGACAAAAGTACCCAGAAGTCGAATTTAACAAGCCTACATGATCACGGTTAGTAATTTGCTAATTGCTACCTTTGAGCATAATCGGGAGATGTGTTTGACCCCTGGATACTCAAAAACATTTATATGAAACTTATTGCAGTAATTGGCTCAGGTACGATGGGAAACGGCATTGCGCATACCTTTGCTCAGGCAGGATACAGAGTAAACCTGATAGACCTCAATCAGGAGCGGTTAAACGCTGCATTGCTTACCATAGAAAAAAATCTTGACCGGCAGATATCGAAAGGACTAATCCTTGCTGATCAAAAAAGCGATGTGTTGCAGAATATTCAAAGTTTCACGCAATTGAACGAAGGGGTCAGCGATGCCGAGCTGGTTATTGAAGCAGCTACTGAGGACGTGGCCATTAAACTAAAGATATTCGAAGACCTGGATAAGTTTTGCAAGGCAGATACCATCCTCGCCTCTAATACATCCTCTATCTCGATAACTAAAATTGCCGGGGTGACACGTCGGCCGGACAAAATAATAGGCATGCACTTCATGAACCCAGTGCCGGTGATGAAGCTTGTTGAAGTCATCAGGGGGTTTAGCACTTCCGATGAGACAACCAAGACGATCATGAATCTTTCTGCACAGATAAACAAAGTGCCTGTTGAAGTGCACGACTACCCCGGATTTGTCGCAAACAGAATATTGATGCCGATGATCAATGAAGCTATCCAGTGCCTGCATGAGAGTGTAGCAGGGGTGCATGAAATCGATACGGTAATGAAGTTAGGTATGTCCCATCCGATGGGGCCCCTGCAACTTGCAGACTTTATTGGTCTCGACGTATGTCTGGCTATTCTGAATGTACTCTACCAGGGCTTCGGCAATCCCAAGTACGCACCTTCTCCCTTGCTGGTTAATATGGTGGCATCGGGGCAGTTAGGGGTTAAATCGGGATCGGGATTTTATGATTACACCGGAGGCACAAAGGAACTGGTGGTTTCAAAGAGATGGGGTTGACGGTTGACGGTTGACAGTTGACAGTTGACGGTTGACAGTTGGAGCCGTACCTGATCGGAAAGCTTGTACCTGTGAATGCCCTTATTTATTACTGCTTACTGATTACTGATCACTGATTGCTGATTACTGATCACTGATTACTGATTACCAATCACCACTTCCCTACATCCGATCAGGCACTGAAATACCAAGAAGTCCCATGCCTTTGTTGATGACGGATGCTGTAGCTGATGCAAGGTCAAGCCGGAAGTTTCTTACATCCGCATCTTCGGCTTTCAGAATGCTTTCTTCGTGGTAGAACTTGTTAAACAGTTTGGCGAGCTCAAATACATAATTTGCGATTTGTGCGGGACTGTACTCGCTGGCCGAGGCTGCGATAACATCGGGATATTTGGAAAGGTTAACAATAAGGTCTTTCTCCAAAGGGGTAAGCACCAGTGAATAGCTCTCAGTCAATTTACCGGAATACCCTGCCTTCGCGAGCACCGAACGGATTCGTGCGTGGGTATATTGAATAAATGGACCGGTATGCCCTTGAAAGTCTATGGATTCATTCGGATCAAATAACAAACGCTTTTTAGGTTCTACTTTCAAAAGGAAGAACTTAAGGGCACCCATGCCGATTATTTCGTAGAGCTTATTCTTTTCCTCTTCGGTAAATCCTTCAACCTTTCCAAGCTCTTCGGTCCTCTCCTTCGCAGTACGGATCATCTCATCCATCAGGTCGTCGGCATCTACAACAGTACCCTCCCGCGATTTCATTTTACCAGATGGTAGGTCAACCATGCCATACGAAAGATGGAACAGCCCCTTTGCCCAGGTCTTGCCGAGCTTCTCGAGAATCAGGAAAAGAACCTTGAAGTGATAATCCTGTTCATTTCCAACTACGTAAATAGACTTATCCATTTTGAAATCGTCGTATTTAAGCTGGGCAGTTCCCAGATCCTGGGTTATATATACCGAGGTGCCGTCGGCACGGAGGACCAGCTTTTGGTCGAGTCCGTCTTCGGTAAGATCGATCCATACAGAGCCATCCTCTTTTTTAAAGAAAACACCTTTCTGCAAACCTTCTTCAATCGTGTCTTTACCCAGCAAGTAGGTGTCCGACTCGTAATAGTATTTTTTAAAATCAACGCCCAGCTTCTTATAGGTTTCTCCAAAACCCTCGTAAACCCAGCCGTTCATTTTTGACCAGAGTTCTTTAACAGCGGGATCATCCGATTCCCATTTAAGAAGCATTTCCTGAGCTTGCTTTATAACCGGGGCATTCTTCTTCGCCTCGTCTTCAGTTTGACCGCCAGCAACCAATTCAGAGATCTGCTTCTTATATTCCTTGTCGAAAATTACATAGTATTTCCCCACCAGATGATCGCCTTTCAATCCGGTGCTTGCAGGAGTTTCGTTATTTCCAAACTGCTGCCATGCCAGCATCGATTTACAGATATGAATACCTCTGTCGTTAACCAGGTTCGCCTTGATCACATCGTAACCATTTGCGGATAAGATTTGAGCCACAGAATAACCCAACAGATTATTCCTGACATGCCCCAGGTGCAGCGGCTTATTTGTATTTGGCGAAGAGTACTCGACCATTACCTTTTCTCCGTTGGGCTTGAACTGGCCATAGTCTGCACTAAGGACATTTGATATCAGACAATTTGTCCAGTACTGTTCGGATATAGTCAGATTCAGAAATCCTTTTATCACATTAAAATCCGTAACATCCTCAACGTTGGCTTTCAGATACTCGCCAATATCGGCGCCAGTTTGCTCAGGAGTCTTTTTTGATAATCTTGTGAACGGAAAGGTGACCACGGTAATCTGTCCTTCAAACTCCTTGCGGGTTTCCTGAATTACGATCTTATCGGCTTCTACAGCTGTACCGTAAAGCTTTTGTACAGCTTCAATAATATTCTGAACTATTTTATTTTCTATGTCCATATTGTCCGGGCGATGCCCTATCCTATTCTAAACAGTAAGTATTGTGTCGCTGGCATGCCGCAAGATCTCAAATGCATTTTCCGACATCAGGTTATCCTTGTCGAGAGTCGGATTAACTTCCGCGATCTCAAAACAGCAAACCTTTTTATCGCTCACGAGCCTCACTACAAGCTCCTCAGCTTCTTTTTTTGTCATGCCACCCGGGACTGGTGTTCCGGTCCCTTTGAGATGCGATGGGTCCAGCGAATCCACGTCGAAAGAGACATAAATGAGATCACAATGATCCAGGTATTTTAACGTCGCATCTGCAATCTTTTCCACACCGTCCTTGCGGATAGCTGATATCGGAAAGATCTTTACCTTATTCTTATCAAGCAGATACTTTTCTTCCTTCTCAAAATCCCTTAGAGCGATGTAAACCAGATCAGAATAGGTGATCTTCGGGGCGATATTCCCTATATTTTTTAACTGATACCAGTAATTAAGCGTTTCCTGATCCGGGGTATTTACCCGGCAATCTAAATTATCTTCATCCAGGAGTACTGCAATTGGCATTCCATGCATATTACCCGACGGAGTTGTGTAAGGCGAATGAATATCCGAATGGGCATCCACCCAGATCACGCCGACCTTCAATTTCGGAAATGCCTTTCTTATGCCGGATACCGTTCCAGCTGAACAGCTATGATCGCCCGAGAGCACTACAGGGAATTCTTTATTCTGAAGTGTTTTACATACTTCATCGGAGATGCGTTCCGTCATGGTAAGCACACCTGAAATCCGCTTCGCATGTGCATTGCCTGAGGACTCAAGCAGCAGGTGGTTCTCATTAGGAATCTCGGTAAGCTTATGCTGTTTGAAAAAGCGGCTGCCAAAGTCGAGCGCTGCAATTTTTATAGCATCACTGCCCAGGCTGGAACCACGCGTCCCTGCACCGATTTCAGACTTGACCTCTATGATTCTTAATTCCCGCATTATCTGTTGTGATAGCATAAAGGCAGACTTAAACTTTTACACGCTGGTGTATGTTCTATGCTATATGCTTTTTATATCTTTGCCAAAATTATAAAAAAATGCAGAGTTACGCGGAGTTTCTTGATTTAAGCGTTGGCTTCCCACAGGAAGGTTTTGATATCATCGATGATGAGCTGTACTTCCATGATCTAAACCTCATGGAAATGATAGAAACCTACGGTTCGCCGTTAAGGTTCACCTACCTTCCGATCATCAGCAAGAAGATCCAGCAGGCAAAACTTCTATTTCAGGGAGCAATTGTAAAGAATAACTACCGGGGTAGTTATAAATATTGCTACTGCACAAAAAGCTCGCATTTCAGGCATATTGTCGAAGAAGCGCTAAAGAACGACATCCACCTGGAAACATCATCCGCATTCGATATGCCGATGATTGACGCTCTTGAGAAAAAAGGATCGTTAAATAAGGATATCACAGTTATCTGCAATGGATTTAAAACCTTCCAGTACAAACAGTATATCATTGATATGCTGCATGACGGGTTTAAAAACATCGTGCCGGTACTTGATAACAAAGAAGAATTCAATATTTATGATGATGAGCTGGACATCCCCTGCAGCCTTGGTATACGTATTGCGGCAGAGGAACAACCAGACTCACAATTTTACACTTCGCGGCTTGGAATTCGTCTTGAGGATGTAATCGACTTTTACAATCATAAGATTGCCCAGAACCCTAACTTCAAAGTTAAGCTGCTCCACTTCTTTATCAACTCCGGAATTTCTGATACTCCGTATTACTGGAATGAGCTTGAAAAATATGTAACGCTATACTGTAAGTTCAAGAAAGTGAATCCTGATCTGGATACGCTGGATATCGGCGGCGGGATGCCTTTCAAAGACTCCCTGGTTTTCGATTTCGACTATGAGTACATGGTAAACGAGATTGTCAAACGAATTAAAGAGATCTGTGCTGAGCATGACGTAATTGAGCCGGATATAATCACTGAATTCGGTAAATACACTGTGGCAGAAGCTTCAGGCATATTATATAAAGTATTAGGACGGAAACAGCAGAACGACCGGGAAAAATGGCTGATGCTTGACGGCTCATTTATTACTAACCTTCCGGATGTCTGGGCACTTAACCAAAAATACATCCTGGCACCTGTGAATAACTGGGATTCTGAATATGAGCGGGTTAACCTTGGGGGCATAACCTGCGACGGGCAGGATTATTACAGCCAGGAAGCCCATATGAATAACGTCTTCATGCCTAAAACGCGAAAGGTGCAATATCTTGGATTTTTCCATACAGGAGCGTACCAGGAAGTCCTCAGCGGTTATGGCGGTATCCATCATTGCCTGTTACCTTCACCAAAGCACGTAATCATCAGAAGAAACCGGGATGAGACGTTTAACTTCGAGGTATTTGGTGAGGAGCAGAATAGTAAGCAGGTTCTGAAGATATTGGGTTACTAACCGGACGGAGATTTTTAACGCAAAGGTCGCAATGGTTTTCGCGATGGCCGCAAAATAGTGTACCGAGCCTAACCAAAAACTTATCATGCTAAGTGCAATCTTTGCGCTCTTACGTTGTGCTCTACGTTCTTTGCGTTTCAATTTTGCACTATAAAATGAAAAAACTCTACATCCTACTATTCTGCATACTGCCACTTGTCTCTTGCTCACAAAGCAATAGCAAAAAAGAAACTGCTGGTACCGAAAAAGCAGCCCCTTCCAAACCAGAAGATGTTTTCACTACCCTGAAGTTCGAGATGGACAGTAAGCCCGCGGTTGCTGTTATTAATAAGCAATACAAGAACTATAAGAATAAAGCGACATTCCCGCTGTCGTTATTCCTGACGGTAAACACCACGGATAAAGATCAGAACGGGCATCCTACAGAAAAAGAAGCTGTAATTTTCCACGAGCTGCAATCCCGAATTATTCGAGAACTGAGTAATGCTTTCGTGTACTGCCATGTTGGAACAACAACAATGAACGGCTATCGTGATATCCTGCTATACATTAACCCTGAAAATCAGGATAAGGCGACAGCGATACTGAATAAGATTAAAGAAGAAAATGAGCGGTTCAGCTCTTATACGTTTGAACCTGATCCTGAATGGGAAGCGGTGGCTCCATTTTACGAGGCTGTACCCAATTAAGCGTCAAACTTATCAAGTAATTTGATCAGCGTTGCAAAATCCTTTGGGTAGGGAGCTTCGAAAGACATTTCAGTGTTTTCGTCAATTTTAAAAGTCACCTGCCGTGCATGCAGTGCGAAACGTTTCATGATAGGCAGCTCTTCCTGATCCTTACCTAAACGATATCCACGCTTTATCTGAGACAAATACACTGGCAAGCCTCCATACATTTCATCACCGGCAATATTAGCCCGCTGTGAAGCCAGATGGATCCTGATCTGGTGCATGCGGCCGGTAATTGGCCGGCATTCTACCAGGGTATAATGTTTATAGTATTTAAGTGAATTGAAGATCGTCTCGGCCGGTTTACCCTCCTGGCGGTTAATTGCAACGTTTTTACCACCCAGGTTTAGAATTGGCAGATCTACATGCAAGTCCTCAAAAACCTGCGTGCCGTTTATTACCGCATGGTAAACCTTGTTCACTTTACGATGCTCAAATTGCATGGAAATAAAGCGGTAGGTTTCTGGATTCTTGGCAATTATCAAAGCCCCAGATGTCTCCCGGTCGAGTCTATGACAAATCTGCGCATCATCCGAATACTGCTTTGCCAACCGCAGCAGGTTGATCTCTCCGCCTTCACGATCGTCAAGCGAGCTTAGGAACGCGGGTTTGTTAACGACAATGAGATTGGGGTTTTCGAAGAGGATGAGGTCTTTAAATGCAGGGAATTTCACAGCTAATGGATTTCCGCAAAGGTAGGGATTTTTCGGGAAAGGACTGAGAATAGGCTTTAGGACTTAGGTATTAGGGACTTGCCAAAGATGTTTAATTCTGAAAAATTTCAAAATGGATAGGGACCCAGCACCTAAGACCTAAAGCCTAAAGCCTCACACCTAACCCCTATTTCTCCTCAAACTTATACCCCACCCCCTTAACCGTTGTTACGTAACGGTCGCCCAGCTTCTCGCGTAGTTTGCGGATGTGGACGTCGATTGTACGATTGGTGACTACTACAGATTCCTCCCAGATGTTATTGAGGATTACGTCGCGGGTATAAACTTTGCCTGGTTTAGAAGCAAGCAGGTATAACAATTCAAATTCTTTTTTCGCAAGGGTAATCCGTTCACCATTCCTGAAAACAAGAAATGCCTCGCGATCAATGATCAGATCGGCAATTTCAAGCTTATTCTCTTCTTCAGATTCTGCCTGCACATTCCGTCGAAGAATAGCATTTACGCGGCTGGTAAGCGCCCTTGGCTTAATGGGTTTTGCGATATAATCATCCGCACCAACGTTAAACCCGGCTATTTCAGAATATTCCTCGCTCCTCGCGGTAAGAAAAACCATGAACGTGTTTTTGAACTCATTCATCGACCGCAGGATCCTGCACGCTTCGATACCATCCATCTTAGGCATCATGATGTCAAGAATGATCAGATCTGGGAGTACGCGCTTTGCCTCAGTTACAGCTTCCTGGCCATTGGTAGCGGTATACACCTGATAACCTTCCTTTTTCAAGTTGTATTCTATAAGTTCACGGATATCCGGCTCATCATCAACAATAAGGACCTTATGCTTAGCTGTACTCATAGATGGATTATTTTTTATAAAAGTAAGCTGTTAATTACACTAAATCGTTAAGCCAGCATTAAGAAATTGTAAAGACATGCTGCCTGTTAACACTCTGATGTTCTTATTTTAATGTCTCAGACAGGAATTTCTCCAGTTCCGGACCCCTTAAATTCTTAGCTACTATCTTGCCGGTACGGTCGATCATAAATGAAGCTGGAATGCCCTCCACCTTATATAGGGCCGCAATTTCGCTGTCCCAGCGCTTCAGATCAGATACATGATTCCAGCGGAGGTTATCGTATCGAATTGCACGCATCCAGTCACCTTTGTCGTCGTCCAGTGATACTCCCAGCACGTCGAACCCTTTCGCAGCAAAAGCCTGATGCTGTTTTACGATATTCGGGTTCTCTTCACGGCAAGGACCACACCAAGATGCCCAGAAATCCAGTAATACATATTTCCCTTTGTATTCAGATAGTTTTATTGGGATCCCTTCAGGATTATTTAGCGCAAAGTCAGGCGCCATTTGGCCGACCGACACCGTTTTGATGCCTTCCATCTTTTTGACGAACATCGTCACCGCCTTGTTTTTAGGGAATTTAGGCTTAATCTCTTCAGCATATTTGATGAGTTGCTGCTCATATTTGTTTTGATCGATGGTACCGGCCGCATAAAAAGCAGCGAGGTTATCCTTGTTCTCCTCGACAAACTTTAAGACTGTCTCGGCATATTTATCCATGTTCGCCTGAAATTCAGGCATTATAACTTTGTATATGGAATCCCTTTTTGATGTATCTGCGGAAACCTTGGCAGCATATTCGGCCTGAAGTTTCTGGTAAATCTTTCCAAAATCGCTTTGCATCATATTTACCTCCTGAACCTTTGCAGATTCATCAGAACCTTTAATTGTGTAGGTGTTTGTGGTATCAGAGTAATTAGTATTAAGCTCTATTTCTTCGCCATTCTTACCAATAACCAGGAAATTCTTTTCACCGATCACCAGCGTATAGAAATTCGGATCTGGTGCTACACGTCTGAATTTGAACTCGCTGTCTTCATTAAGAAATGCAGAATCAACCAGTGAGTCGGCTTCATAAAGGAGGATCTTTTTCACTTCACCCGGATTTTCTACTTTTCCGGAGATATTCAACTCATTACTGTTTTTGCAGGATGCTGCAAAAACGATTGCCGCAAAGGCGCCTATGATTAATTTTTTCACGATCTGTTCTCTAATTTCTCTACTACTAATTTATTTGCAACCTGGGGATTGATCTTACCCTTCGACTTCTTCATGATATCACCCATGAAAAGCCCCAGCACACCTTTTTTACCGTTTTGGTATTCCTTTACCTTATCGGGATACGAACCCAAAACCTCGTCAATAATACTGCTTAATTCGTCACTTGACGTATCAATTAAAACACCCAATGCTTTCGCAGTATACATAGCCGGCAGTTCCGGATTGGCGATCATTTCAGGGAACACCTTTTGAGCAGCGACCGAGTTATTAATCGATCCGTTATCGATAAGGGTAATTAAATCTGAAAGTGCTGCGGGCTTCACACTAAAGTCAGCAATGCTCTTTCCATTGTCATTCAACCAGGACCTAACAGCGCCATTTATCCAGTTCACCCCTGATTTAAAGTTTGTGTTATAAGTGGCAAAGGTTTCGAAATATGCAGCTGTGTCTTTATCTGACGCTATTGAATCTGCGTCGTACTCTGACAGTCCAAACTCTGCGGTATAACGGTTTATTTTCTGTGCCGGCAATTCCGGAATGGAAGCGGCTATCTCATTTATATATTCTTCATTAAGTACCAGTGGCTGCAGATCCGGTTCGGGGAAATAACGGTAATCATTTGCCATTTCCTTTCTACGCAAAGGACTTGTGGTACCCGTTTCGGCGTCAAAATTGAGCGTATTCTGTTCGACATGCCCTCCAGCTTCAAGAATACCGACCTGGCGTACAAATTCATGCTCAATTGCTCGCTGCAGGTTTCTCATAGAATTGAGGTTCTTCACTTCACATCGGTTACCGTACTCTTTCGCACCTTTGAGACGGACTGAGATATTAGCATCACAACGGATACTGCCTTCCTCCATGTTGCCATCGCAGATATCCAGGTATTTCACCAGCTTTCTGATTTCGTTGAGATAGGCCGCAGCTTCTGCCGCAGAGCGGATATCGGGTTCGGATACCACTTCCAGCAAAGGCACGCCCGCACGATTCAAGTCAATCAGCGAATCGCTGTCGTCCTGATCATGCATACTCTTGCCCGCATCATCTTCCATGTGAATGCGATGGATCCTGATCCTGGATTTAGCCTGGTTAGCGGTCTGGATATCCAGATATCCTTCTTTGCAAATCGGCTCACTGTCCTGCGTGGTCTGGAAGCCCTTGGGAAGATCGGCGTAGAAGTAATGCTTACGATCAAAATGGTTATGCATGTTGATGCCGCAATTTGTAGCCAACCCCAACTTGATAGCATACTCAACCACTTTTTTATTTAGTCGTGGCAGCGTTCCCGGCAATCCTAGGCTAATGGGACTGATGTTCTCATTCGGTCCTGCACCAAAACCCGCTGAGTCTGTAGAAAATATTTTGCTCGCCGTTGACAGCTGCACGTGGACCTCAAGGCCAACAACCAGTTCGTACTTATCTTTTATACTATCGGGAATTACCGTCATTGATGCAAAGGTAGTGAATTGAGATTTGAGAACTGAAAACTGAAAACTGAAAGTGGAAGTATGACTACACCCTTACTTACTTTTTTCGCATTCGCCCAGTACGCCTGCTTCAGTTTTCAGCTTTCCCTTTTCAGTTTATAAAAGTTCTCGCCTTAACTAAAGCGGCGTCTATCCCCGAGGCGTCCTTCCCTCCTGCCGTAGCAAAGAAGGGCTGTCCGCCGCCGCCCCCCTGGATCTCTTTCGCCAGTTCACGTACGATATTTCCGGCATTGAGGTTTTTTTCCTTTACCAGATTTTCAGAGATCATAACAGTAAGACTAGGCTTGCCATCGGTATCGGCTGCGAGCACCAAGAATACATTATCCAGAAGATCCTTAATTGAATAGGCCAGATTTTTAATCGCATCCGCATTCGGCAATTCTACTTTCTGAGCCAGGAAATTCACCCCATTTACATGCTCAGCCAGCTTTACCAGTTCATGCTTTAATCCGGCAGAACGTTCGAGTGTATTCTTATCGATTTCCTTTTTTAGTCTGGCATTCTCTTCCATCAAGGTTTCCACCGCTTTCTGAAGATCTTTTGGATTCTTAAGCAATTCCTTTAATCCCGACACCTGGCTAATTTGCTCATTAAGGTATTGCTCAGAACGCTCACCAGTTATAGCCTCTATCCTACGAACGCCAGCCGCAACTGCGCTTTCAGAAATGATCTTAAAGTAACCGATCTGTCCGCTTGCCTTGACATGTGTACCTCCACACAGCTCTTTTGAAAAATGATCATCAAAGGTGATGACCCTTACAAAATCGCCATACTTCTCACCAAACAATGCGGTGACACCTGACTTGATCGCATCATTATATGGAACCGAGCGCTCTTCTTTCAACTGAATATTTTCACGCACTTTGGCGTTTACTATCTTTTCAATTTGACCAAGCTCTTCAGCGGTCACCTTTGAAAAATGGGAAAAATCAAATCGCAGGTAATCGTTGTTGACCAAGGAACCTTTCTGATTAACATGAGTTCCAAGAACCTGCTTTAAAGCAGCGTGAAGCAGGTGAGTTGCCGAGTGATTGTTCTCGGTATTGGTTCGCTTTGAAGGATCAACCACTGCCCAAAAAGGACCGGTCAATTCAGGGGGCACCGTCTCGAGGTAGTGGACAATCAGCCCGTTTTCTTTTTTTGTATCGATTACAGGATATTCAAATAAGCGCGATGCATCTTCCAATTTTCCCACATCACCGGCCTGCCCGCCGCTCTCGGCATAGAATGGAGTGATGTTAAGAACTACCTGGTATTGTTCTTTCCCTTTAGCGGTAACCCTACGGTAGCGCAGAATTCGGCATTCAGTTTCCAGCTCATCGTAGCCAACAAATTCGACATTATCACCAGGATTTACCACAATCCAGTCGCTGGTATCAATAGCAGTAGCGGCACGCGAGCGGTCTTTTTGCTGCTGCAGCTCCAGCTCGAAAGCCTGCATATCCACCGTCCAGCCTTTTTCGCGGGCCATAAGCTCGGTCAAGTCAATCGGGAAGCCGAACGTATCATATAATTCAAAGGCAAAGTCGCCTTTTATCATTTTATCAGATGTATCAAATCGTTCGAATCGCTGGATGCCAGTTGCCAGGGTTCTCAGGAAGGAATTTTCTTCTTCCAACACTACCTTCTGTACAAAATCCTGCTGCTGTTTCAACTCGGGGAAGACGCCATCAAACTGATCAGCCAGGATCGGAACCAGCTGGTTCAGGAATGGCTCTTTAAAATTGAGGAATGTAAAGGAGTAACGAACGGCACGTCGAAGGATCCTGCGGATCACATAACCAGCCTTATTATTCGAGGGCAAAGTGCCATCCGCGATACAGAAACAGATCGCGCGAATATGGTCTGCCATAACCCGCATGGCAATATCCGTCTTCTCTTCCTTACCATAAGCAATACCCGACTTTTGGGCAATATACTGGATCAAAGGCTGGAATACATCCGTGTCGTAATTAGAAGCCTTTTGCTGTATCACACGCACAAGACGTTCCAATCCCATCCCTGTATCAACATGCTGGTTAGGAAGCTTCTCGAGGGAGCCATTCTTTAGACGATTAAACTGCATGAATACATTATTCCAGATCTCAATAACCTGGGGATCATCGTTATTCACGAGGGTTTTGCCATCAATTCGCCGGCGTTCGGCTTCAGGGCGCATATCAACGTGGATTTCTGAACATGGACCGCATGGACCTGTCTCGCCCATTTCCCAGAAATTATCTTTCTTGTTTCCCAGAATGATCCGTTCTTCGGCTATATACTGTTTCCAGATATCATATGCTTCCTGGTCTTTCGCCAGACCTTCTTTTTCATCCCCTTCAAAGACAGAAACATACAGCTGATCTTTAGGTATCTGGTATACTTCGGTGAGCAGTTCCCAGCTCCAGGCAATTGCTTCTTTTTTAAAGTAATCGCCAAAGCTCCAATTGCCCAGCATTTCGAACATGGTATGGTGGTAAGTATCTATTCCCACTTCTTCAAGATCATTATGCTTACCCGACACGCGCAGGCATCGCTGAGTATCGGCTACACGAGGATGTTTTATTGGCGCTTCACCAAGAAATAAGTCCTTAAACTGGTTCATGCCCGCATTGGTAAACATCAATGTCGGATCATTCTTTACTACAATAGGTGCGGAAGGAACGATCTGGTGGCCTTTTGATTTGAAGAAGTCTAAAAATGACTGGCGTATTTCTTTGGTGGTCATGGCGGCAAATATAAGGAGATGAGGCGAGATACGAGAAGCGAGATGCGAGATTTAACCCATCTCCCAACTCGTATCTGGATTCTCGTTTTTCGATTCTTGTTTCTCATTTCCATTTCCCAAATAAACCTTACTTTTATACCGCAAACCACCACCATGCCATACAAAGAACGCGACATAAACAAACTCTACTACACCATGGGTGAAGTAACGGAGATGTTTGACGTAAATGCGTCGCAGATCAGGTTCTATGAGCGGGAGTTTGAGATCCTTCAACCCAAGAAGAATAAAAAAGGGAACCGGCTATTCACGCCAGACGATGTTGAGAACCTAAAGATCATTTTTAATCTTGTTAAGGAGAAAGGCTTTACCCTTCAGGGTGCTAAAGATTATATCCGGAATAATAAAGGCGAGGTTAAGGAAAACCAAAAGGTGATTGATTCGTTAGAGAAGCTGAAGCAGTTTCTCCTTGAAGTCAAAGAGCAGCTTTAAACCATGAAGCAAGCACTAAAAACTGCAAAAAGCCGTACCAAAGTCTTATTTGTAATCAACCCCAAATCCGGGTCAGCACAGGATGATACCCTTAAAGACCTTATATCGGAACAAGCCGAAACACAAAACTTCGATTTCCAGATCTATAATATGACCGGGAATGACGAGGCACGGATCAGCACAGAAATTAAAAGGTTCCGCCCCTCAATTGTTGCCGCAGCAGGCGGCGATGGTACGGTGAAGATGGTTGCAGGCATCCTGGCTAATACCAAAATTACCCTCGCTATCATCCCCTATGGTTCAGCTAATGGCATGGCAAAAGAGCTTTATATCAGCGATATCGATTTTGCGCTCGAGCTCCTGTCAGCAGGAAAAGTTAAGCCGATTGATCTTATTAATATCAATAAGGAGATCTGTATACACCTGGCGGATGTTGGATTGAATGCAAGGGTAGTTAAACGCTTTGAAAAAGACCCTAAGCGCGGCAAGTTAATCTATGCTAAGCACCTTTTCGGCGAGATGTTCTTTTTGAAAAGCTACCGCTTCCAAATCAAGCATGATGATGAGGAGATCTCCCGCAAAGGAGTTTCTATCACCTTCGCCAATGCCATGCGATATGGTACCGGAGCCATAATAAACCCCCACGGCATATTGGACGACGGCAAATTTGAATTAGTGATCGTAAAGCCATTCCCACGTGTACAGTTGATGTCCATTGCCTGGAAAATGTTCAGAGGGAAATTGCATACATCCGATTATGTTGAGATCATTTCCTGCGAGGAAGCTACGATCATTAGCAGCCGGAAGACGACCCTGCAAGTTGACGGCGAAGTCATAGGAAAGGTGAAGGAGATCAAGCTTTCTATCATGCCAAAAGCGCTCAGTGTACTTGTACCAAAGGATTTTAAGACAGAGGCTGTTCGTAAACCATAGTTCCCTTATCTGATACCGGATCAACAACCCAGGCCGAGAGGACAGCTGTTCCGTCAGTATCGAACCGGATCTTAAAGAAGCCTTTAGCTTTCATTCCAAATTTAAGGTTCTTGCCTTCCTGCAGCACATACTTCAGCTTTGAGCCCGCTCCGCTTACCACATAGTGATTATCATCCTTGGTTATATGCTGCAAATTATGCTCATGCCCGGCAGCGTAGATGAGGCCCTTATGTGATTTAAAGATCTGGATGAGGCGCTTTCGCATTAAGCGATAACGCGGATGCGCAATATCTTCCTTTGCCCCAAAGTACTTGCGGTAAATCGGCAGCAGGGAACCAATAAAAGGGAGTGGAACGTATGCTTTTTTATGGTAAACTGTAAAAGGAAAAAGATGATGACGCAACTTATAACGCCCTCCATGAATAGCATAACTATAAACTGGGGCATGACCAGCAATGATAATCCGCTTGCCCTTATTATTGTCAAGGATCTTTTGCAGGTGTTCAAAAAATTCATTTTCTGAATTCACACGGCAGCCGCAGCTTTGCCCTATCGGCCGAAATCCAGATTGAAGCCACCACTGCGTATTGATCAGGACCATGGTGACATTAGGGTTTACATTAATTTCTGTAGGGCCCGGACAACCGCCTGACGGGAGCATAACATTACTACCAAAGAGCTTCTCCAGATACTTCTCCTGGCGCAGGATATATTCATACCCATCCTTGCGGCCCTTGTTCCAATCGTGGTTCCCTGAAATAAAAAGAACCTTGCCATGATAATCCTTTATTGCTTCATAATGAGCTTTTAGAGCATCTTCGGCGTCTTTGTAAAGAATATTGGATTTAGGGGGTAGGCCGCGAGGGTAAATATTGTCGCCCAGGAAAACCACCGCCGAATGCTGGTTTTTATCAAAATGGCATTTCAGCGTTTCCATCACCGGGTCTGGCTTATGCCTGTTGATGTTCCCGGTATCCCCGATCAGGAACACTTCGTATGGCTTATTTTCGCTTTTTTTGGCTCGCATCCCTATATCTAACCCTGTAAATGCGATCCTGTTTTTATTACCAACCCAATTTCTCCTTATTTAAAAAGGAAGCAATGCCTTTTTTACAGTCTTCTGAAGAGCGGGTCTGGACATTCAATTTAATAGCGGCTTCGAGACTCTCTTCAAGGTTCAGGTTCTGGGCAGTATGAAGGAGTTGTTTGGTAAGTGCTACTGACTGACCTGAAGCACTGACTGCCATACGTTCAGCATAATTTCGAACTGAGGAAGCAATCTCACTTTTTTCGGTGACAAAATTTATCAGTCCGTACGACGATGCCGTAGCTGCATCAATCAGATCGCCGCTTAATAATAATTCTTTCGCACGGCCCTCCCCCAGCTTACGCACCAGGAAACAGGAAACCAATGCTGGTATAAAACCAATACGGACCTCGGTATAACCGAACTTACTTTCAGGGACAGCATAAACAACATCACATACCGCCGCCAATCCGCATCCGCCAGCAATAGCGTGGCCTTCCACCTGGGCGACAACCAGTTTTGGCAAAGTGTAAATATTCCAGAGTAACTCTTTAATTGCAATAGTGTCTTCAAGATCATCCTGCGAGGAATTATTCTGCAGCTGCTGGAGGTATTCGAGATCCGCACCGGCGCTGAAAACCTCACCGGCTGCCTTAAGCACTACTACTTTTGCATCATTGTCGTGCCCGGCCCGCAAAAACTGGTCGGTAAGTTCTTCAACGAGCGCCGGATTTAGAGCGTTGCGCTTTTCAGGACGGTTTATAGTAATGTATGCTACGCGGTTTTCTGTTGAATATTTTGTTAGTTCTGTCAAAGCTTGTCGTGTTGTAATCAAAAATACCTGAAAAATTTAAAGGTTCAGGACTAATGCCGGGTTTTTCTTCAATACGTAATATTTATAACCATGCTTATTCGCCTCAGCGATCCAACGCTTTATTTTATAATCCGGATTAGTCGCATCAATTACGATCTTCTTAAAAGTCAGATATGAAGCGATTTGATTTAAACTAATATTCGGATTATTGCTTATCAGCACAATATCGGCAGCCAGGCCATGTGAAAAACTTCTACCATCAAAATTCTTATCCCATTTAATAATCCTGATACGACCGAACTGGTAAAAGTTTGAAGTGCCGAAATAGTCGTGAGTTGAAAAGGATTCTGATTCGTTATAAAATCTTTCCTGGCCGGAGCCAAAACTTTTTACCGCAGGCAACAATGAAAAGTTCAGAAGCTTCTCGCCCGGATTTATATCACTTATTATTATGCTTCGACTTCGTGTGACAAATGCGATACCACTTTTCTTCTTAAGATTATAGAAGATAATGCGTTGCTGAGTGAAATTGCTGATCGATTCCCTGCAGATGTTTAAAGTGAGAACGAGCAATAACAGAGCTATTGGCAGATTCATATTTCGAACGTTAAGCGATAATCGAATGCTGATCAAGATAAGTAAAAGGCAAATCAGAAAACATTCTGTTGCCGTTATCCAAATTCCATCAAGACTCGAAAATGGAAGATTCTCAATATAATAAAGGATCTCGTTGGTAAAATTTATGAGTAAACTGAGAATTTTTCCAGCATAAATTAATACTACAGAGTTGGGGATGAACATGAAAAGTATACCCGAATACATGATAATGGCTATCGGCAAAACGATCAACAGATTGCTTAGCAGAAAATAAACCGGGAATTGATGAAAGTAATATACACTAATCGGGAACGTAGCTATTTGAGCTGCTAACGACAAGGCGCTGTAACTCCAGATATAGTCTAGGGCTTTTGTTTTTATCTCAAACAGCTGATAGATTTTGGGGTGAAAGTACACGATTCCTGCCACCGCCAGGTATGAGAGCTGGAAACCTGCATCCACTAAATAAAAAGGATTATAAATCAGCAAGAAAAATGCAGAGATCGCAATAAGATTATAGGTGTTTTGACTCTTATTCAGGGCTTTACCAATGACGACGAAACTTAGCATTACAGCTGCACGGGAAGCCGGCGCCGAAAAACCAGTGATAAGAGCATAAAACCAAATAACGGTTATAATCAAAAACGCACGAATCAAACGGGTGGTTTGTGTTTTACTCATAAACCGGAGGGCGACCGACAACACCATAAAAACAATTCCAACGTGCATCCCGGAAACCGACAATACATGCATGGTTCCGGTTTTAGAATATGCTTCTATTATTTCACTGCTAAGTTCTGCCCGGTAACCTAGAATCAACGTCGAAGCAAAAGCAGCTGCATTTTGATCGGGCAAATACCTATAGAATTTGTCTACCAGATGTTTTCGCAAGTCAAGTGCAAATGATATCAATGGATTGCCCTGGCTATGATTAACTAAATAATATTCATCCCCCTGAAGAAACAACTGTTGATGAATTTGCCTGTCAGCGAGGTACCCTCTGTAATCAAATTCACCCGGATTGTAAGGCGGATCAATGCTGTCTAAAGCAGCAGGAATCAACAGCAGGTCGCCATACTTGAGGGTTCTTTCCTGCTTATTGCCGGCCTTTATTGACACCATCACTTTTCCAGTTGCGGCACGGTATTCATTTTGACCTAAGCTGAAGAGCACACGCGCTTCAAACCTCGATACCGCGCCAGTTATCTTAGGTTCATTTTTCACTTCAACCACGTATGCATCCGCAGAATGAAGAGTAAAATAATTTGCAGAATACTTTTCGGACGCCCGGACTGTTAGCCAGTAAGCCGCGATTATGATCAAAATGTGGACGGTTAAGCCCAATAGCCACTTGTAACGGTACAATGCCAGCATCTTGTAATAAACTATGAGTATGAGCAACAGCAAAAACACAGCAAGAGCCAGAATGGGAGAAACATAGAAAGTAAGGGCGCCGGTAAAGCGGTATGCTATTAGTATACCGATGATCAAGGGTATGATAAGCCTGACGAACGGTATTTCACCCTTATAAAACATATCAAAATTGAAGCCTCAGTTGCAACTTAAGGTCTGATTTGCTGTTACCAGAAATCTTATCGTTTCCTGAGCCAACCTCATCCTGACCCAGAAAACTTGAGATAGCATATCTGATCCAAACGTCCACACCACGGTTTATTGAATACCTTCCATTAAAGTAGGTTCTTAAACCCTTCCCCTGATAGGCAGGAACAGAATAGCCGTACAACACATCATTTTCATAAGCGTAAATTCGCGAATTGAAACTTCCAGTTTCGAACATTGCGAACCGAATATTACCGGCAAACTTTGAGCTTAATGGTTTGTAAATAATGTCCTGGTAACTTAGAACCCCAAACTCTCGCCTGGTGATTCCCTTTTTAAATGATGATATCTCTAGGCGACTTCTAGCCGAGAAGCGGTCATTCAGCTTGTAAGCCAGTTCGATCCGATAGCTTTGCTTCTCAACATTTTCGAGGCCGCCAAAAACGCTGGCCTCGTCGGCATTTTCTTCCTTTTGCTGGAACTTAAATCTCCCGGAAATTTTGAACTTCTTACTTATATTATGGCTTAGCTGAGCGAGCATCTCATGTCCCTGTGAAGGAGCATCTACTTGAAACTTAAGCCAGGGAAACCTAAAGAGATCGAAATAGCTTACAAATTCGGTTTTAGGATTAAATTTTATAGTTAAGCCAGCATATATACCACGTTCATTTGTGGCTTTGGTAGATTCAGACAATCCCTGGTTGAACAGGGAATGGTAGTCTCTTGCATAGTTGCGATAAAGTAATAGCCCGGAAACCTTGCCCGACAAACTTGCCAGAACTCCAGTCAGAAATGCCGATCCGGATAAGAGACCTTTGGCCGCTTCACCAAAAAAGTATGCATTTTTAAAACTGTATGCATAATACAAGCCGACATTAGTAAGCGAGCGACCCGTGAAATCGTACTTCTTGTATAAAATATCGCTATTGCCGAATGGCTTGCTAAAATGGCTTCTATAACCGGAAAGCCCAAAAAGCAAGCCCTGACGCAAGTATTGAGCATTTGCACCGTAAACAAGTTGGGATATCAAATTTTTATTCTGCAGCTCAGAAGGTGTTCTGTGTAATCCGCTAATGCTGATCGAACTAATCGCATTACTCCCCGTTAACACGGCATCTACCCTATTATAAGAGATGAATGGTGTTATTGACAACGACTTCGAACCAATAGTTAATGCAGTACCTCGTAAGAAAGAAGATTCGTTTACGGAACTATACGGGCTGAGCCCGTGGCCCTGTTTTACGACAGTTGTTAGCCCAGCACCTTTACCAAACCCCAAACCCGACCACAAAGCCAGTCCCTGCCCGAACTGCAGGGAATAATCCCCAACTACCAATTTCTTCACCAGGCGCTTACCCCTGAAAAAGATGTTTGCCGAATAAAAATCAAACCCCCTGCCCCCGTTTCCCAAAAAACGTTCCCCAGCATCTTTTTCCATATTTAAGGAGACAGCAATTTTGCTTGAATAATTAAATCTGTATCGTGCAAAAATCCTTTCGGGAGATCCAGAATATTTCGCGTTCGATGAGTCTGAAGAAACGAAACCGATCTGTTTTTCCATCACTGTTCCTACCCTGAGGATAAGGTCATGTTCGCCACGAGAAATTGCCCGATTAAGGGAGATGCCAGAGAATAATTCAGGAGGATTTAAGACCAAAAAATTTGCAAGCCAGCGCGCAATTTCAACACTAAATCCATCGATACTCTGTAATTCCAGAATATCATGAAATGTGCCGCTTTCATCGCGGTGCTGAATAAACTTTTCAATCTGAAGAGGCGATAGAAATATCAATTCCTGAAGTTGCGAACTCGTAAGCAGGTTGATGTTCAATGGATGCTTTTTATAATAGTTTAATCGTTCAGTAATTTCGGAGTAGTCCCGATCCTCGGGTGAATTATCTGCTATATACTCAATCACCTCCTGGACCGGATCCTCATGATCAGCTTGAGCGATACACAGGAGAGGTATGAACATTAGTAATATCACGGACGGGAACCTAAAACTCATATCCCAAAGCAATTTGAGGCGTATAGCCAAGGTTTTGGTGGGATGTCACTGCGACATCCACATGAATTCTTTTGTGATTTATACCGAAGCCTGTGTATTGCTTGAAGGGATTGGCTGAGACCCCGCCCCGTAATGAAAACCAATCCACCAAATTGTATTGTATTCCTGCCATCCCATCCAGGGGATCAGTTAAGACCTTGCGAACATCCAGGGACATCAATATTCTATCACTAATTATGTATGAGGCGCCAAAAGAGAGCTTAACCGGTAACCCGGGATCTGTTTCAATAGTATACCGGCTTCGGTTCGGGTTAGAAAGATGACTTGCAATTGTGAGATTATCGGTAAGTTTTAGCTGAAAGCCCAGCTCTACAGTGTAAGCCTTGGCGGAACCATAATTTTTGATATTTAGCTGGTGAAATCTGGCACCGACCGCCATAGTAAATGAATCGCCAAAACCTTTAGCGTAGAATAAGCCGGTCTGTATTTCCTTGTACTCACTAAAGCCATACGAATCGAAGCTAGCTCCGATCACGCCTTGTGAAAAGGGAGCAGCAAACAAAGCAGTCTGAGTACTTAACTCTTCATCCAAAAAGCGCTGCTCATACGCCATCGTGAGATGCGCCCGCCTCAGTCTGGCAATACCCGCAGGGTTTTGCTGTAGAGACCAGATACCGGACACCGCTGTGCCACCTGATCCCATTGCGGAAAGTATTGGTCCCGGGTTTTGCGCCTTTACGTCGGCACATAATAGCATGAATAAAAAAAGAAGAAACTTCATACCTGAAATTATTGAAGCACTTCAGAGTAGGAAAATGGAATTATTTAACGGCAAGCGTAACAATAGCGGATAATATAAGTCTGTTT
The DNA here is from genome assembly GCF_900168015.1 of Daejeonella lutea. Lineage (GTDB taxonomy): Bacteria > Bacteroidota > Bacteroidia > Sphingobacteriales > Sphingobacteriaceae > Daejeonella > Daejeonella lutea. Next base: position 1,450,707 of record NZ_FUYR01000001.1, read on the forward strand.
TGTAAGTTTTACTATATTACATTTATAAAGGCCGGGATTAAGTTTATGGCCCTAACCAAACAAAAACTAAAAAACTAATGAAAAGATTGATTTTTACCGCCGCTGTACTGCTTTTGGGAGCAGGAGCATTTGCACAAGGGCCGAAAAAGGTAACAGAAGGAACACTGACTTATGGAGTAGAATGGAATTTGCCTGAGCAGATGAAAGCTATGGCAAGCAATTTCCCTACTGAGATAAAGGTACATTTCAAAGGAGATTCTTCCAGCCTGAAGACTGGCTCGCAGATGTACAGCAGCACGAACATCACGAATTTGAGCAAGGAATATGAGCGTTTATTGCTGGAAATACCTATGATGAACAAGAAATATTCGGTGATCTTTACCCCTGCCGATCAGGATAAAATTGCTGCGAATGCCCCTGATCTGGCAATCAAAGCCAGCACTGAAACAAAAACAGTTGCCGGTTATAATGCTACAAAATATGATGTGACTGAAAAGAAAAGCAATGCCACTTCTACCGCATGGTTTACCAAAGATGTTGAGGTGAGCACTCAAAACCCATTAACCCGCTATTTTGACAAAGGTCTTGGCTTTCCGGTTGAATTTACCTCGTATATGAACGGGCTAAGCGTTAAAGCTACATTGAAAGATGTTAAAGCAGAATCTGTGCCTGCAGGAACTTTTGGTGCGAGCAAAGATTTCGAAGAGATCACTTTTGATCAGCTGATGCAAATGCAAGGGGGCAGGTAAACTGAACAATAATCATTTTAACCGCAGAGACCGAAAAGGTTTCGCAGAGTGCGCAGAGTTGCACAGCGAATTATTTTCATCTTTGCGCTCTCTGCGTAAAACTCTGCGTTCTCCGCGGTAAAACCTATGGGTACGCTTCCCTTAACACAATCTTTAAAGCTTTTTAACATTCGGCGAAATTCATAACTTGCCCTATGTTAAAAAGCTTCTTCGTTTTTTTCCGGTTTTACCTCTTCTGGATCCTGTTCTTTGCACTCGACAGGTTAGTTTTTCTACTTTTTTTTACTGATCAATTAGGGAATGTAAGTTTCGGCGAAAAGGCAGCAACTTTCTGGTATGCACTACGGCTGGATTCAGCAATGGTGGCTTATATTTCAGCAATTCCGCTGATATTTTATACTATCCAACTCTTTCTCAAAAGAAGCTTTCTACCCCAATGGGCAGGGAAAGCTTATGTCATATTCCTGTTGGTGGTGTTTGTTTTTGTGGGTGGATTTAACTGGAACCTGTACCGCGAATGGGGATCGAAGATCAATTACCGTGCAGTGGATATGGCTTTCAATTCAACGAAAGAAGCCATGGCATCCAGCGCTTCACAACCGATCTTCCTTTCGGCCTGCGTAGTTTTCGTACTTTTCGTGACGGGGCTTCTGCTGGCATGGCTGCTGATTGACTTCAGGGTTGCCGATAGGGGGAAACCAATATTTTACAAGATAGCGGGGAGTTTTACAGCTATTGTCGTGCTGGTACTGATGGCCAGAGGTGGCTGGCAGTTGACGCCGGTAAATCAGAGCATGGCATATTTCTCGAACAAAACTATACTCAACCATGCCGCAGTTAATACAGAATGGAATCTATTGCAAGATATCATCAATAATAAGTTCGCGACTAAAAACCCCTATAAATACTATTCGGCAGAGGAATCTGCAAAGATCGTCGCCGAGTTATTTCCCAAGCCGGTAACAGAAACCGATCTAATACTCACTACACCAAAACCAAACGTCGTCCTGATCATCGTGGAAAGTTTTACCGCTGCCCTGATCGAAAATCTGGGCGGTGAAAAAGGTATTGCTCCTAATATGGCTGAACTGAGTAAACAAGGACTGTTGTTTACTGATATTTACGCTGCCGGCGGGCGCACTGACAAAGGCGTGGTTGCGACACTGAGTGCATTCCCCTCGCAGGCGATCCGCACCATAATGAAACAGAATGATAAGCAGGAAAAGCTGCCGGCAATTGCGCAGGACCTGCGGAAGAATGGCTATGCTACTTCATTCTACTATGGCGGCGAAAGCGAGTTCTTCAACATGAAATCTTATATCCTGGGGCACGATTATGAGCGGCTGGTGGATGAGCACTCTTTCGATAAAAAAGACATGAATTCGAAGTGGGGTACCTATGATCATATGGTATTCAGGAAGAATGCTGCGGATCTCGACAAGGAAAAACAGCCCTTCTTTTCGACGATCTTAACCTTGACGAACCACGAGCCTTTCGAAGTGCCGGGCACACCGAAGTTTAAGGGTGATGATGTCGATAATAAGTACCGGAGCACTTTCTTTTATACGGATTCATGCATTGGCGCGTACGTTAAGGAGGCTAAAACTAAAGCGTGGTATAAGAACACGCTATTCATTGTGATAGCTGATCACAGTCACAGGCTACCGGGAACGATTTCAGAATACGAAGCCAAACGCTACCATATACCTTTGCTGTTTTTCGGGGATGTGCTGAAACCTGAAGTACGCGGAAAAACTATCGACCGCACAGGCAGCCAGACCGACCTTGCTGCTACCCTGCTCAGCCAGCTTAGAATTGGTGCTTCACGTTATACCTGGAGCAAAGACCTGCTGAACCCGGGAACAAAAGAATTCGCGTTTTTTAACTGGGATAATGGGTTTGGGTTTGCCAATAAGGATCAGGTAATCTCCTTCGACAATGTCGGGAAAAGCATTATCCTGCGCAGCGACTCAACAAATGTGAAGCATGATGCTGAGTTGACACGGTATGGTAAGGCGTATATGCAGAAGGTGTTTCAGGAGTATTTGGATTATTGATTTGAGTATCAAGAATCAAGTATCAGGAATCAAGATTAGCGCAGTTAATGTGAAACGGGTGTTAACGATTAAGTGGATACCTTCGGTTATAACACGATTGGGGTTTACCGTTTTTATTTGGGATATTGGAAAAGCCAAAGCTGGCGGAGGCATGAAAAAAATCACTATTTTCTTTATTCTGTTGTCGATTGCTGCGTGCGTTCAGGCTCAATTTTTAAGTGATTGAAATGGGCAAGGATAGAGCGGCATTAAAGTACCCGGAACTCATGATAATATCACTCGTAATCATGGCATTATTGTCTTTTTTTACGGGTATTCAGACCAATAAGGGCTATTGGTCTTTGTTCAGGTGGGAATTTGAGTCCCTCGCTTACATGAGTGATCTAGAAGGCAGTATATTGGTTAGAACCGTCATATTGTCCTTGTTAGTTATACTATCGCACATAGGTGTTTTATCGCTGATATTACTGACCAAATACAGATATTTTGAGCATTTATTGTTTTTTCTGCCGCTTGCTTACATGACTTTTTTCGCGCTTTTGATGCCTGTGGCTGTCTTACTTCTGATACCATTTATGCTCACGTGGGCTGTAGCCATTGGGATTGTAGCGATTAAAGTCAAATAGATTTAAATTTAGACACTGCCAATGGAGGTCGCGGCTTTCGTCGGGATGACAGGGTTCATTGTGGGGGCTGGAAGGAAGCAATTTGCCATCCTATTGCTATCGGATTTCGACAAAGCCCGTCTGCTGGGCATACACCCTGGAAGCTCGAGTCGTTGCAGCATTAATCTAAAATATGACGAAATTTATGTCAAACTTTATTAGCACATTTAAGGTACTTATATCATGGAAAAATTCGAAGTAAAAGCATATGGAGCCGCATCAACAACGGCTGATCTGAAAGAAATAAATATAAGCCGCAGACAGGCTACTGATGAAGATGTGGAAATTGACATCCTGTTTTGCGGGGTGTGTCACTCCGATCTGCATACTGTACGGAATGACTGGGGCGGAAGTATCTACCCTTCAGTTCCTGGGCATGAAATAATAGGCCGGGTGACTAAGGTTGGCAGTGCCGTTAGCAAATTCAAGGTCGGTGATCTTGCTGGTGTTGGCTGTATGGTCGATTCATGTGGTATTTGCCCAAGCTGTAAAAAAGACCTGGAACAATACTGTGAACCAGGATTTACCGGCACTTATAATGGCAAGGATAAGCACCTTGGAGGTCATACTTTCGGTGGGTATTCAGAGAAGGTGGTAGTTAAAGAAAGCTTTGTTCTGCGTGTACCAGAAAACCTTGATCCGGCAGCTGCTGCTCCCCTATTGTGTGCTGGTATAACAACCTGGTCGCCGCTTAGGCATTGGAATGTAAAAGAAGGCGATAATGTTGCGGTGGTTGGCCTAGGTGGCTTGGGTCACATGGCGATAAAACTTGCAAAAGCAATGGGTGCTAATGTAACGCTGTTCTCCAGATCTCCTGAAAAAGAAAAAGACGCTAAAGAACTGGGCGCTGACGCCATAGTTATTTCGACCGATAAGCAGCAAATGGCAGGTGCAAAAAATAAATTTGACCTGATCATTGATACAGTCCCTTATGTTCATGATGTGAATGAATATATCCCAACACTTACCATCAGCGGAACAATTGTTCTGGTAGGTTACCTTGGGCCGCTTGAACCCATGCTCAACACGGTGCCCATGATCCTCGGCAGAAAGTCTGTTGCCGGTTCTGTGATCGGCGGTATTGCAGAAACCCAGGAAATGCTGGATTTCTGTGGCAAGCATGGTATTGTTTCAGAAATTGAAATCATCAAGATGCAGGAAATCAACGAAGCATATGAGCGAATGCTGAAGAGTGATGTGCGGTATCGGTTTGTGATTGATATGGGAACTTTGAAAGGTTAGCGGGTGTTTGGCTTTAGTGATACGTATTTGTTAATTCGATTATGTCTGTGAAATCCCAGCTTCCGCTTTGATGACAAACAATGTTGGGGGAAATAGGGGTAAGCATTTGGCAGCTGCGGTCAGCCCTATGCTTACCCCCTTTTTTGCAATGGCTCATTATCATAATGTTGCTCAAAGTCATGCATTAGATCTGCTGCCAATCGCCGTATACCAAACGGAAAACCACCTTCTTATCTATGCTAAGGTTTGTTGCTCTGCGTATCTGAGCAGCCCGACCAGCAACTTATATTCTCTATGATCAAATTATGGTCGCTAGAATATTTTAGTGCAAGCTATTGAGGGGATACTAAGCAGCCCTTGCCATTTGCACACACGCTTCAGCACATCTGCGGCATGCTTCAGCACATTCTCTGCAATGATCCATACCCATCGACGCGTGTTTTTCGCATTCCTCCGCACAGGCATTACATGCGTCCGCACATATTTTGCACAGTTGAGAGCTGTACTCACTACCAAGGCTCATGACTTCCGCAGCGGAGCGGCAAATAGCAGCACATTCCATGTCTAGCTGAATGCATCGACGCATCATTTTAACCTCTTCTTCTTTTAAACATTCCGTGGCACAATGACTACACGCTATTGCACATGCTACACAAACATCTATACAGTCCTGAAATTTTTGATGTGACATAATTTTATTGATTGAAGTGTATAACTTTATTCAGTCCAATTTTTAAACTGCTCAATTTCCTTTTTCTGATCGGCTATCATTTTTTTAGCCATTGAAATCAAAACAGCGTCTTTTCCAAACTGTACAAATCCTTCTGCCATCTGCACAGCACCCTCGTGGTGAGGAATCATCATTTGTACATAGTGTTTGTCTGTAGACGAGGTACTATCCATTTTAGGCATATCCATCATCATCGTCATGTTCTGATCCATCATCTTGGCAAACCCCTGATCTTTCATGGCAGGATCATAATTCTTTTCAGGATTTTTATGCTTATCAAGGAAAGCCTGTAAATCATTAATTTCCTTTTTTTGCGCATCTATAATATTTTGCGCCATTTTCTTTACCTCCTCATCTTTACCTGACTCAAGTTCGGCCTGTGACATATCAACAGCAGCTTGGTGATGACTTTTCATCATCATGGCAAAATCATAATCTACATTTCCAGTCATTTTCATTTGATGCATATCAGTCATCATTTTGTCCATAGCCTGCTGCATACCTGAATTCATAGGCATTGCCCCCACTTCCATGTCATGGGTATCTATTGTAGAATCATGTGTATCAGACGTCGATGTATTGTTTTGACAAGAGGAAAAAACTAGTGCCGTCGCAAAAGCTGCCATCTTTATAGTGCTTATTTTCATACTAAGAATTGTTAAATAAATCAATCTGAACTATACATATAAGTGACAGTTAAGAAAGTATTTTGTTGGTTTTTTTTGACAATAGCAGTTTTTAAGAATGCAAAATCATGCTCATCGGAGGGTTCACGGGAAGATAGTCAACGACTACAAGCGGAAAATTTGTTGCCGGTTCGGTGATCGATGGTATTCCTCAAACACAGGAAATGCTGGATTTCTGCGGTGAGCATAATATCGTTTTGGAATTTGAGGTAATTAGGATGCAGGGGATTAACGAAGCTTATGCATGGATGCTGAAAAGTGATGTGCGGTATCGGTTTGTGATTGATATGGGGACATTGAAGGTGTAAAGGGTAATGAGCATTGGGATTTGGGCTGTTAACTAGGAGCTATAGGCTTGGCTTATGTGAGATCGGTTACCCTGCTTCATCAAGGACATGGATTAAAGGTATAACATGGTAGGCTGCTTGGGCAGACTTGTGTGAACCTTTATTCCTTTTGAAGAACCGATAGAAAATTACCGTCTGGATCCTTGAACCACGCGATCATCTTCGGGCCCCTATCGCCTCTTAGAATTCCTTTTTCATCTGTTTTAAACTCGTCATAATTATACTGCTCAAAAGAAATTCCTTTAGAAGTGAGGAGATCAACAGTTTTTTCAAGGTCCTTTACGATAAAATTAAGTACAGTAAACGTGGCGGGCTGATGATCCGATTTTGGATATATGAATACATCATGGCCACCAGTCAGCTTCAATGCGAGTCCTTCTGGTTGTTTATCAACATCCAACTGTAAAGTTTCACCATAAAATTTCTCCGCGGCTTCAATGTCATTTACAGAAAAGCTGCTGAATACATTTGATTCTCTGAGCATACGTTATCGCTTTATGATAGAAATACAATTCAGCTACTTTAATGTTTAGTGATAATCACAGAATTAATTAAAACATAGATCCTATATCTAAGGTTAATAAGCGGACAGATTGGTCGGACGGCGGAATTTATTCCGAAAAACAGGCTGATGGTTGATACCCAAATAGTAAACAAACATCCACTATGGACCAAATCATATTGGCGCATGAATTGATGGAGACTGATTCAGGCACTGGCAAAATAGTAATACTTACCTGACCTACCTATCCATAAAATGAATACAGAATTACACACAAATTCAAACATACAAACTGATTCTTCCCTACTTGAGAAATTGAAACAGGAAGCTGTTGATGGCCTTTTGGGAATCAGCAAAACCCTGCCGTCCAAATATCTTTATGATGAGGCCGGTGATCGCCTCTTCCAGGACATCATGAAAATGCCTGAGTACTACCTCACTGACTGCGAGCTCGATATATTTAAAAATCGAACTGCCGAACTCTCGGACATTATTATTCAGGATGGTCAGCCATTTGATTTAATCGAACTGGGTGCGGGTGACGCTATGAAATCGTCCTTCCTTTTAAAACACCTCGTGAATGAAGGTATAAAATTTACTTATCGCCCGATTGATATTTCCGGTCATATTTTAAATGAACTGGAAGATAGATTAGGGAAGGAAATCCCAGAACTTAAAATTGATCCTTTAGCGGGGGAATATTTTGAAATGCTTGGAGAAGCTACATCATTATCAGCCCGGCGGAAGGTCGTATTGTTCCTGGGCGGTAATATCGGCAATATGGAATGGAAGGAGATTGAGAAATTTTGCCTGGAGTTAAACCAAAGTCTTTCACAAGGGGACATGGTGCTAATCGGTTTCGATCTTCGAAAAAATCCTCATACCATTCTGAATGCCTACAATGACAAAGCAGGCATTACGGCAGCATTCAACCTAAATATGCTCACGCGGTTAAACCGGGAACTTGGAGCAGATTTCGACACTGAACAGTTTCAGCACTACCAAACATACGATCCGGTTAGTGGAGCATGCCGCAGCTATCTGGTGAGCTTGAAAGATCAAAATGTGGCGATCGGTGGTACTACCATCCCTTTTCTACAAAATGAATTTATCAATATTGAAGTATCCCAAAAGTTTTCCCTAACGGAAATCGCTGACTTAGCAGAACGTTCTGGTTTTAAACTATTAAAGAACATACAGGATTCTAGAGGCTGGTTCGTGGATTCGGCTTGGAAAAAGTAAATTCAACTGCAATGATAGAGACTATTAGCATCTCCGAACTTAAACCAGAATTATTGACACGATATTTGGAGGTTAGAAAACATTCAGAAGACATCTGCGCTCCATTGCAGACAGAGGATTATGTCGTGCAGCCGATTGCGGATGTAAGTCCCCCAAAATGGCATTTAGGCCATACCACCTGGTTTTTCGAAACTTTTATTTTGCTGCCTAATTTCCCTGGCTACACGGTATTCGATTCACAATACAATTTTGTATTTAACAGCTACTATGAGACTGTTGGAGCGAGGGTAATCCGAACAGACCGTGGAAACCTCAGCCGGCCTTCTGTCGACGATGTTTACCGTTACCGCGAATATGTTGATCAGAAAATGCAGGAGTTTTTAACTAGCGGCCTAGTTGCCGGGCCAATTGCAACCTTGCTGGAACTGGGACTCAACCACGAGCAGCAGCACCAGGAGCTACTCTACACCGACATTAAATATATCCTGGGCCATAACCCACTTTTTCCGCTATATAGTGGCGATTATAAAACTCTGATTAATAATTCTGAAGAACGCAAAATAGTCAGAATTCCTGAAGGGGTTTATGAAATCGGGCACACTGGTGATGGTTTTTCATTTGACAATGAACTGGGCCGGCACCGGGTTTACCTTGATGCTTATGAAATTTCAAATCAGCTGGTCACCAACGGGGAATATCTTGATTTTATTACGAGCGGTGGCTATACAGATTTCCGTCACTGGCACGCCGAAGGTTGGGACTGGGCTAAAGAAAGTGCTAAAGCTCCGCTTTACTGGCACCAGATAGATGGGAGGTGGATGAATTATACCTTTGAGGGTCTACAGGTGCTCGACCTTGATGCTCCAGTTTGCCACATTAACTTTTATGAAGCTTCGGCCTATGCATCATGGAAGGGAAAACGATTACCAACAGAGGCCGAATGGGAAGTTGCCTCGAATCAATTCAATTGGGGACAGCGTTGGGAATGGACTGGAAGTGCGTACCTGCCCTATCCAGGCTTCAAAAAGGAACCGGGCGCAGTCGGCGAATACAATGGCAAATTTATGGTAAACCAAATGGTATTAAGGGGTGCGTCAGAGGCCACCCCCAAGGGACATAGCAGAAATACATATCGTAATTTCTTTCATGCACATCACCAATGGCAGCTCACGGGAATCAGGCTGGCTGATGGCATAAGCAGATGAAAAAAGCGAAGAATGAAGTACAATTTTGATGAAGTACAGGCCAGAAGAGGCACGCATTCCATAAAATGGGATACTGCTGACGCGGATGAAATCTTACCAATGTGGATTGCGGATATGGACTTCAGGACATTTCCTCCCATTGTTGATGCGCTGACAAGAACTACCGCGCAAGGACATTACGGTTATAATATAGTCCCCAGTGAATATTATGAGGCAATTATGCTTTGGTGGCAGAAACGCCATGGATATAAGATAAAAAAAGACTCAATACTCCCTTCAACAGGTGTCGTAGCTGGCATATCAGCCATCTTTTCAGTCCTGACTAAACCTGGAGACGAGGTTATTATTCAGACACCTGCTTACAATCATTTCTACAATGTTATAAAGGGTGCAGGCTGCACACCAGTGGAAAATGAGCTGTTTTATGAAGATGGTGTATACAAGGTTGATTTCGACGATCTTGAAACTAAAGCAAGGTCTGGCAAGGCCAAAATTCTGTTGCTCTGCAATCCTCATAACCCTGTGGGCCGCGCATGGAACGAACATGAGCTGCAATCGATAGCGTCCATTTGCACACGGCATGACGTTTACGTGGTATCCGATGAGATCCATTCTGACCTCCTTGCTCCTGGAAAACAACATGTTTCCTTCCTGTCAGTTACAGCCGCTCAGCACCAGGCAATAGTCTGCAGCGCCGCCAGTAAGACTTTCAATCTTTCAGGCTTGCATGCAGCATATCTATTTGTTGATAACGAGGCCATCAGGAAAGAAATTGAAGTACAACTTTGGGCCCAGGGAGCCGCGGCACCAAGCCTGTTGGCCTGCGAAGCGTTAAAAGTCGCTTACACAAAGGGGGATGAATGGCTAAATGAACTTAATAATTATCTCCACGGAAACTACCAGTTTCTTAAAGAATTTATCAGCACAAATATGAACAATATCAAGGTTTTGACGCTTGAAGCAACTTACCTTGTTTGGCTGGACTGTAAGCAAACTGGAATGAAGTCGAAAGAACTCGCAGACCACCTAATAAAAAACGAAAATTTGTGGGTTAATCCCGGAGATATGTATGGAGCAGCTGGTGAGGGCTTTTTACGGATAAACATTGCGTGCCCACGACAAACCCTGATCGACGGGTTAAATCGTCTTAAAAATATCCTGTAGGTTCTACATCGATTCTGTATTTAATTTCTAACCTACCACTTCAATTTTATTGGACCTTACCTTGTGGCGGTTCGTCAACGCATTGCCGATGACTTGCTTTTGTTAACGAAGAGAATGATGATCATCCCTTCCCGATAAGTTCGCTCGAAAACAAAAATCACGCAGAATTTCTACCCATTTTCTTTACAAATCTCAAAATAAAGCGAATTCTTCATTACGAATTTCATAATTCCTCAAGTGCCGGGCTTGCGAATTTCATAATTCGTCAAGTTCCGACGTTGCGGATTTCATAATTGCGAGTTAACCGGCATTATGAATCTCGCAAAAGTGACTTGACGGGGTTCAGGAGCGGATTTTGTGCGTAAATTAAGGGGAAGGACGGAGGTTTGAGGTCAGAGGCCTGAAGTCGGAGGCCGGACGTGGCAGGTAGTTTTATGAGGAAGGTTTGGAGTCGAAGCAGCAGGTACGAGGAATGAAGCAGGAAAAAGGACACTGGAGCAGGAAAATTAGTTGAAAGCTGAAAGTGGAAAAGCTGAAATAAGTTGGAGAGCTGGGACGGATTGGGATGCGATGCAGAAACCTGCAGCTTTTGACTCAAATTGACTCCATTTTGATGATTAGGGCTTCACCCTGTTTAAGCACTGAGATCACACTGTCTAAGCACTGAGATCACCCTTAGATAAAACGACAGGAATTGGTGCGTGGATGTGCGGTTTTGGAGGGCATGACGGACAGGGTTGCGGGTTTTAGCGGGAAGTGAAACGAGGTTTGAAGTCGGAGGGCTGAAGTCGGAAGGCGGAGGTCGGAGGTCAGAAGTCTGAGCTGGATGGGTAGCTATGGGAGAGGCATAAGATGAACGTAGAGTCAGGCAGGGATTGGCGTGAGATGAACGTATGATGGGGCCTGAGAGGATTGTACCGGTATGAGTATTAAATATAAACCATTTAAATTATTGCGTATGGGAAAGGAAGAATGAAACATAAGGTATGAAGAAGGAAGTCTGAAGTCGGAAGTCTGAGGTCAGAAGTCTGAGAGGGGCGACTGGAGTATGTGGCCACGTACTGTTTGGAAATCTTCCTGGGCTTGAGGCGGGTTTTCGGGAAAGGGTAAGAGCGGATGGGCTCTCTACCCAGACCAGATCCAATTAGCCGCCTGCCGTCAGGCAGGCCGATTACTGATTATTGACTACCATTAAAACGGCAAAGAAAGACCTGCCTTACGGTCAATAGCTTACTGTTGCTTTAAACACAAACACTGGTGCATTACAGTTATTGGGTTCTAATCCCGAATGGTGCCGTTAGTATGGTGAGGTCCGAACCGGCGGAAGTACACTGAACGCGAAAGAGGCGGTAAGTATGAAGACTCTGCTAAAAGTAAAGTCTGATGTCGGAGGTCGGAAGTCTGATGAATTTCCGACCTCTGATTTCAGACTATTTGAAAGATGTGGTCTGTAACACAACAGGGAATTGTATGTGTCATGTAACACAAAGACTTAAGTGCGCGTAGGGACTATTACCTATGCAAGACAAAACCTTACGCGAAATCTTCTATAATCATGATGGAAGGCTTATCCACAAATGGGATCACTATTTTGAGATTTATGAAAAGTTTTTCTCAAAATACAAAGGCAGGAAGCTGAACATGCTGGAGATCGGTATTTCTCAGGGTGGCTCGCTTGACCTGTGGAAGAATTACTTCGGGGATGAGATAAACCTCTATGCCATCGACATAAATCCGCTCTGCAAGCAGTTTGAAGACCCAAAGACAAAGATCTTTATCGGCTCACAAAGCGACAAGCAATTTCTATCGGATGTAATCGCCCAACTGCCTGATCTGGATATTGTGCTTGACGATGGCGGACATACCATGGAGCAACAGATCGTGTCCTTCGAAATGCTCTATCCGAAAGTTAAGGAAGGCGGATTATTTATTGTGGAGGATACCCACACCTCCTATTGGTACGAGTTTCATGGCGGACTAAAGAAACCGGGTTCGTTTATTGAGTACTCCAAAGACCTCGTAGATTCCCTGTATGAGGATCATGTACAATATAAGGATTCTATTGTAAGGGACGAAAGAACCCGGCATATCAATTCGGTTGCCTTTTACGACAGTATCGTGGTTTTTGAGAAGCTTAAACGCCCAAAGGCATTTCATACTAGGCGAGGCGAAGAAAGTATTGCAAGTTATGTACCTACTGAATTAAAGAAGCAGACATTCTTTATGCGGCTACGGAAGAGCTTATTTGGGAAGAAGAGGGTGCATACGTTTAGTAAGAATGATAAGGGAATTGGGAATTGAAACAATTAAGGTGGTTGCAGCATTAGCTTGAAAGATGGGAATTTTGGGCCGTCGAGAAGTTCCCGGCCTTCGCCGGGATGACATGGTGTGTTGTGGGGATTGAGGGAAGAATTGGGCTGCTGCGGGCAGCCCAATTCTTCCCTCTCTTTTTTAAAAAGAGGACCTGTCATTCCTGCGAAAGCAGGAACCTCCGATGCCCTCTCTTTTAACCCTACACTGTCATCCGATAGTTCTTGGCTCTTTGGGCTCTAACATACACACCGGCAGCTTCCACCACTAAACCAATTCCCAAATTACCAATCCACACTTGGTTCCTGACCCCCTGCCTGCGGGCAGGCAGGTTGGTTCTTAGCTATTTTGGGCACTAGCGTACAAACCGATCTCTTTCACTAAAAATCAAATTCCCAAATCACCCAGCCCAGGTCCTTACTCTTTATTCTTTGTTCCTTGTTCCTAACTCTTTGTTCCTTGCTCCTTGTTCCCTATAAAACTTCCCTCTCCAACCCCACCAACCACTTCCCAAACAAATCCGTCTCAAACTCAACCGCCTTATCCGCGTGCCGCTGCCAGTCGGCTGAGAAGTTTTTCAGCTGGACAAGCATTTCTTCGAGGTGGCCTTCTTCTTCAAGAATAATGGATTTGACATTAACCTTGCTCCTGTTGGTATCTAATACGTCCTGGTAAACAGGATAAAGTTCATCTGCGCGGACTTCAATGGCGTATGTTACCAGGAGGTACGCCGCGAATTTGAGTTCGTTGCCGGACAGGTTCAGTTCTGATTTGAGGTACTTGCATACGTGTACATCAAGCATGTTGAGGTAGTATCGACTATCGTGGGTAGCTAAGAGATACTGATCGGAATAGTCCGGGCATAAGCTAGCGCCCAGCTTGGAGATCTGTTTTTTGAGATAAAAAGCGTGACGGTGCTCTTCTGCAGCATGCTTTAATATAATAAGGGTGACATCAGTTTTGTGTTCGCTGGCGGAGATCTTGCGTGCGCCGGTATTCTCCATCAGGGATAAGGTATTAAGCCATTTGGCGTGTTTTTCGTGATCGGCTACTATTGCGTTAAGGAGATGCTGGAAGTCCATTTTAAAATTGATCTAAGGCTTGCTCTATTTTTTTGTAAATATACTCCAGCTCATCATTTGTGATGCAATATGGAGCCATTATGTAAATGATGTTACCCAGCGGGCGTAAAAGTATACCCTCGCCGAGGAAGAAGTTATATAGCTGGTCGCGGAGTGTATTGAAGTACGATGTACTGTCGCCTGTCTCCCACTCCATCGCCAGGATAGTGCCCGTTTGCCGGATAGTCCTGACCTTGCGGTGCGCTGATACGCGTGCGGCAAACTGCTTGTGCTGCTCTTCAATACGGCTGATATTGGCTAGGGTTTCTGGCATCAACAGGAGGTCGAGACTAGCGAGTGCCGCTGAGCAGGTTACCGGATTGGCAGTAAAAGAATGGCCATGGAACAGGGTTTTCAGTTTATCATCTGATAAAAAAGCATCGTAGATCTTAGCGGTGCAGGTTGTAAGGCCAAGAGCCATCGTACCGCCCGTTATTCCTTTTGAGAAGCACATCAGGTCGGGCTGTTCGGTTAAATGTTCTGAGGCAAACAGCCTTCCTGTCCGGCCAAAACCCGTCATCACCTCATCAGCAATGGTGAGAATCCCCTCTGTTTTACAATGGGCCAGCAGATCGTCCAGGTATTTCGCCTCATACATATTCATTCCTCCGGCTCCCTGAACAAGTGGTTCGAAGATGAAAGCTGAAAACTGAAAACTGAAAGTTGAAATATGCTCCCTAAGGCGGGAAATGTTATCCGCGTTAGGAAGGTCTATGAACTCCACATCGAACAACAGCTGATCGAATGGTTTGGTGAATGCACTGCGGGCGCTTACGGCCATTGCGCCAAAGGTATCACCATGGTATGAATTGTGAAAGGCGAGGACTTTTGTGCGGGGCTGCCCTTTATTGCTCCAGTACTGGAAGCACATTTTGAGGGCGACTTCAACGGCAGTGGATCCATTGTCTGAATAAAAGACACGCTTTTGATTATCCGGCAGGATGTCCAGTAAACGCTCAGCCAGCTCTACAGCTGTCGGGTGTGTGAAGCCGGCAAATATAACGTGCTCGAGTGTACGCAGTTGTTCAGCGACCTTCTCTGCAATGTAAGGGTGCGCATGTCCATGGATGTTAACCCACCAGGAAGATACGGCATCGATATATTTGGTACCATCTTCAGCAATAAGATGAACGCCATCCCCCCTAACTATGGGAATGGGTGCAGCAGCCGTTTGCATCTGGGTATAAGGATGCCAGATAACAGCCTGGTCGCGCTCTGCTAGTGATCTTGTAGCCATCTCTCCTTTAATAGTTCTATAACCCGTTGATCTGTTGGAAATGTGACGTCTTCGATACGGAGTTCGTTAATATTTTTCCATCGGAATGCCTGCAGAATATCGCCTTCTCCATCGAAATCAAAGATCTTGTCTTTAAAGCACAGCTGAAGGTCAGCCAGCGGTCTGACGATATAGTACACACTTATGATCTGGCTGTCGTTGAAAGCAGACTGTATGAAAAAATCGGTCGTATAAAAGTGCTCCAGGACTTCAACTTCGGTATTGCATTCTTCCACGAATTCCCGCTTCAGCGCATCGATCAGTCCTTCACCGTATTCGAGCCCTCCACCCGGGAATTTAGAAAAGCGGAAGCCATACTCCTCCTCATCGCTGAGCAGTACCTGATTGTTCTCGTTGATGAGCAGGCCATAAACCCTGACATTAAATTTATACATCGCCAGAAAAATGTTTCATATTACGGGTAACATTCTCAATCGTCCAGATCACATCCTTGCTTTTCGGTTCCGATCTTACAGGGCAGGAATCCATCCTGCAATAGTGGCAGCATTCGGGCACACAGGGATCGGCATGAATAAAAAACTCGATGGATGAACTAACCTGACTGTTCATCATTGCATCCACTTCGGACACCTCTTCGTGGACCTTATTGAGATCGAAATAATATGGCAGGGTGAGGTGACAGTCTATGTGGATATCTGCGCCATAGCGCTGAGTCCTGAGATTGTGCATGTCAATCCAGCTATCTTTACGGCATGAGTTTAGCAAGGTTATAACTTCCTCGGCCGTGTCAATATCAGACTCATCCATCAGGCCCGAAACCGAGCGCCTGACCAGCTTGTAGCCGCTGTAAATTATAAAAAATCCAATGGCGATTGAGAGTACGCTATCGAGATAGTTCAATCCCGTCAGGTAAATGAGGAGGAGTCCGGCGACAAGCCCGGCACTTGTATAGGCATCGGTCTGCAGGTGCTTACCATCCGCGAAAAGCGTAATAGAGTTAAGCGTTTTGCTCTGGCTGATGAGATAGTAACCAAGTATGAAGTTGATCAATCCTGTTCCAGCTATAATGATGGAACCGGCTATAAGCTCATCAATCTCGTGCGGATAGACCAGGTTGTAAGCTGATTTAAAGATGATGAGGATACCTGCAATAATGATCAGGCTGCCTTCAATAAACACAGAAAAGAACTCTACCTTACCATGACCATAAGGATGATTGGTATCACGGGGCTGTGCGGCAACATAAATACTATAAAATGCAAAGGCACTCGCCAGAACGTTGACGATACTTTCAGCAGCATCTGTAAGAATTGAATTTGAGCTTGTGATGAAATACGCTGTGAACTTGGCCAGCATCAATAAGATACCGGTACCAAGTGAAATCAGGATTACTTTTTTTTGACTTTGCAAACCGGGGGCTTATTTAGGGCAAATTTAGACAATACAAGAGGGAGTTTTTTAACAAAATGGAAATTATAGGCTCATTTCTCTTTAATTTTTGCATTGCCTTATCAGGTTTCTATATTTGCCTTAATTATGAACACATTATCAAACAGAATTAACTATTTATCCGAGTCAGCCACCATTAAAATGGCAAAAATGGGCCGGGAATTAGCTGCAAAAGGCGTTGATGTTATCAGCCTCAGTCTAGGAGAAACAGATTTTTACACTCCTGACTTTGTCAAACAGGCAGCTAAAGAAGCTATTGACCAGAATTTTTCCTACTACACTCCTGTTCCGGGATATCCTGAACTGCGAAAGGCGATTGCCGCTAAGTTAAAGCGCGAGAATAACCTTGACTATGATTTCGATCAGATAGTGGTATCAACAGGGGCAAAACAATCACTGGCCAATGCAATTCTGTGTGTCGTTAACCCGGGTGATGAGGTTGTGATACCTACACCTTATTGGGTTTCCTATTCTGAACTTGTTAAATTAGCAGACGGCGAGTCTGTATTCATCAATACTACCCTGGAGAGTGATTTCAAGATCACCCCGGAACAGCTTGAAGCGGCTATTACACCGAAGACAAAGCTTTTCATGTTCTCATCGCCAAACAATCCTACAGGAACGGTTTATACGCGTGATGAACTTGCTGCATTGGTTAAAGTGTTTGAGAAATATCCGCAGATCTATATCATTTCGGATGAGATCTATGAGCACATCAATTTCCTGAATGAGCACGAATCTATTGCACAGTTCGAAAGTGTTAAAGACCGTGTGATCATTATCAACGGGCTCTCTAAAGCTTACGCGATGACTGGCTGGAGAATTGGTTATTCTGCTACCAGCAAAGAACTTGCTGCCGCATGCGATAAGCTTCAAAGCCAGATCACTTCCGGTACTTCCTCTATCACTCAAAAAGCGGGAATTGCTGCTTACGAAGGTGGATTAGATACCATCAAGGAAATGAAGGCGGTTTTCAAAGAACGCCGCGACCTGGTTTACGGCTTGCTAAAAGACATCCCGGGGCTAAAAGTAAATTTACCGGGCGGGGCGTTTTATTTCTTCCCTGATGTAAGTTCTTTCTTCGGTAAAACTGCTCCGGATGGTTCAACGATTAAGAATGCAGAAGATGTTTCTTTATATCTGCTGAACACCGGCCATGTGGCTACAGTAAGTGGTGATTCTTTCGGCGATCCAAACTCTATACGTCTCTCATACGCAGCAGCGAATGAAAAGCTGATCGAAGCGATGAAGCGGATTAAGGAGGCATTGGGAGCGCTAAAATAGTTATACGTTGTACGTTGTACGTTGTACGTCTAGGCGGATAAGTTTGATTAATGAGCAATAGGTAACATAAGTATTAAACTAAAGTTTAGTACGAGAGGTTATGCGTTTTGCACGTATATCTTATAACGTGGCCTGGGCGGATAAGGTAGATTAATAAGCAATAGGCAACCTAAAAGTAGTAAACAATAAGTTTTGTACGTGAGGTTATGCGGTTTGCACGTATAACGTACAACGTATAACGTATAACTCAAATGACTGGCATCTTCGAAAAATTCAACACCCTCAACATCCTCGTCATCGGGGATGTAATGATGGACAGTTATGTTTGGGGCAGAATCGATCGCGTATCACCTGAAGCTCCGGTGCCGGTGGTGCAGGTGACGAAAAAGGAGAACCGCCTGGGTGGTGCAGCAAACGTAGCTTTGAATATTCAGTCGCTGGGCGCCAAACCGATTATCTGCGCCGTTATCGGCGATGACCAGGAAGGAACAGATTTGCTGAGCCTTATGGATGGAGCTAAGCTTTCGAGGGAGGGCATAATTACAGTTAAAAACCGGCAAACGACCGTCAAGACGCGCATTATTGCCCATAATCAGCATATTGTTCGTGTAGATGCAGAGACAGATACGGATATTCCGGACGATTCAAGCCGTGAGGTGCAGGAACGAATCGCGGAGATTATCGCTTCTCAAAATATCGACGCCATCATCTTTGAAGATTACGATAAAGGGCTCATTTCTGAAGAGCTGATCACCTTTACTGTCAGCCTTGCGAATCAAAAAGGGATTCTGACTATCGTTGATCCGAAGAAGAGGAATTTCCATTTCTATAAGAATGTAAGCATGTTCAAACCTAATCTGAAGGAGCTTAAAGAAGGGCTTAAAACGGAAATAGATCCCGTAAGTGTAACCCAGATCGAAGCTGCTGTTGATCAGATTAAAGAGCAGTTAAATGCAAAAAGTGTGATGCTGACCTTATCAGAGCACGGAGTTTTCATCAGCACGGCAAAAGATCAGAAAATGATGCAGGCGCATCCGAGAAATGTTACAGATGTTTCAGGTGCAGGAGATACAGTCGTCGCTACCGCCGCGCTCTGTATGGCTTCCGGCCTTGACGAATATCAAAGTGCGGCGATTGCCAACCTTGCTGGCGGACTTGTGTGTGAGCATGTGGGAGTAGTTCCTATTGATAAAGAGGTGTTGTTGAAGGAAGTGTTATTGTTGAAGTAACACCGAAATTAATTTCCAATCAATACATATGCGACCACCTTCGGGGTCGGGAAATCACAACATGGTTTTCAATAAATACGTGATCCTTTTTAGGGGCTGGAAAACTTTGAAAAGCTAAGAGGTTCCAGCCTACTGGATCCGATAGCTAACGGATCGAAGTGGGCAAATTTTGTCTTATGGTACGGTTGCAGGTCACTCTCAACTTTCAACTCTCAACTCTCAACTCTCAACTCTCAACTGTCCACAGTCAACCGTCAACCGAATACTATTTACTCCTAATCGCTTCCACCGGATCAAGCCTTGATGCCATGAAGGCCGGAATAAATCCTGAGATCAAACCGATTGCTGTGGAAAGAATAATGGTAAGTATGACCTTACTGATATCGACGACAATGGTCACATCAGCGACGGTTTTGGCGACGAAAGCCAGCAGGAATACAATTCCAAGTCCGATAGCCCCGCCCATAAGGCATAACAAGACCGATTCGATCAAGAACTGCAGCATGATGAAGTAATTCTTCGCGCCAAGCGATTTCTGGATTCCAATAATATTTGTTCGCTCCTTTACAGATACGAACATAATGTTGGCGATACCAAAGCCTCCCACGAGGATGGAAAAGCCTCCAATGAATGCTCCGGCGAAATCAATGATACCAAAAAGCTGATCGAGCTGGGCGGTAAGAATGGTAGTTTTATTCAGTGAGAAATCGTCATCATCACGCGGGCCGAGTCTGTGAATAGACCTCAAAGTGCCCTTCAGTTCAGCTTCCAATTCTTCTACGCTTACGTTTTCACGCCCTTTTACCGTGATTTGGGGGCCATATCGTTCGTCTTCCACCTTTATAACTCCTTTTGCGAAATTTAGCGGTACAAGGACGGTTTTATCAGCGGATACGCCAAGCATATCTTCACCTTCTTCTTTGAATACACCTACAATAGTGACTTTTCGTCCCAGGACTGTAATTACTTTCCCGATGGGATCAATATTTGGAAACAGGCCTTCTGCAATCTGAAATCCAATGATCGCCAATGGCCTGCCTGCTTTAGATTCACTTTCAGTAAAATAACGGCCTCCCTCGAAATCAAATTTCCAAACTTTATAGTAGTCGTGCGCCGCTGCGGATATTTGCGCACCTTCAATACTGTTATTTTTGAATTTTATGGTGCGATTGCCAATACCCAGTTCGTATGAGATTCCTTCCGCTCCCTGCAAGCGATCGCTCAGTTTTGCATAATCACGCAATGATGGCTGCGGTCTGCTGATGTATTTCCACCAGGGAAAATCCGGACCGCCGGTCCATGGCCATTTCTGGATATATATGGTATTGCTTCCTAATTTCTCCACGCTGCTTTGGATATTATTCCGCAGGGTATCTACTGCAGAAAAAACGCTGACGATGGTCATGATACCGATTGTTATACCTAACAAGGATAAAATGGTGCGTAGCTTATTTTGCCTGAGAGCCTCAAAAGCGAAAAGAAAGCTTTCTTTAAGAAGTTTAAGAAATATCATATTGCGTTTAGACCAAATTTAATTAAAAAGGTTACACGGGGAACAGGATTTGGGAATTATATTTAGGTACGAGAAACGAGAAGCGAGAAACGAGCTCCGGACAAACTGCCTAATTTTCAGAAACAACGCCTATCAAGCCGCGGGAAAGGAATTTGAGAAGATCGAATCAGTAATCTAAAGGTCATTACCCCTTAATCTATCTCGATTCTCGTTTCTCGATTCTCGTTTGCCGTTTCCCTTTTCCCGATTTATTTTCCTAAATTTGCGCCCTGAAATCACATAATATAAAATATGAAATTATCCCAGTTCAAATTTGATTTACCCGAGTCGCTAATAGCTCATAATCCATCAGAACAACGCGACGAAGCCCGTTTGATGGTTTTAGACAGAAAGACCGGTGCTATCGAGCATAAAATATTTAAGGATGTTTTGGGATATTTTGGTGATAAAGATGTGATGATCCTTAACAACACAAAGGTTTTTCCTGCGCGTTTGTACGGTAACAAAGAAAAAACCGGTGCTACTATCGAGGTTTTTCTACTTCGTGAATTGAACCGCGAGCTTCGCCTTTGGGATGTGCTTGTTGATCCGGCTCGTAAGATCCGTGTTGGAAATAAACTTTATTTCGGTGATGATGACCTGCTGGTTGCAGAGGTTGTTGATAATACTACTTCACGCGGTCGTACAATACGTTTCCTTTTTGATGGAACGGATGAGGAATTCCGCCGTAATATTGAGATCCTTGGCGAAACTCCACTACCTAAGTATATCAAGCGCAAAGCAACTGCAGAAGACAAAGAACGGTATCAAACCATATTTGCAAAGAAGGAAGGCGCTGTTGCCGCGCCAACTGCAGGCTTACACTTTAGCCGGGAGCTAATGAAGCGGCTTGAACTTAAAGGCGTTGATTTTGCAGAGGTTACCCTTCACGTAGGATTAGGAACTTTCCGTGCGGTGGAGGTTGAAGATCTTACCAAGCACAAAATGGATTCTGAGCAATTTATTATTGAGCAGAAATCTGTGAATATTGTGAACAAAGCTATTGAGAACAAGCAGAAAGTTTGTGCCGTTGGGACAACTTCTATGCGTGCAATTGAATCGGCTGTTTCGGCTGGCAGAGAATTAAAGGCTGCTAACGACTGGACCAGTAAATTCATTTTTCCTCCATACGAATTCAGCATTGCAAATTCGATGATCACTAATTTCCACACCCCGGAATCTACTCTGTTGATGATGGTTGCTGCGTTTGGTGGTTATGATCATGTGATGAAGGCTTATGAAGTTGCTGTAAAAGAGAAATACCGCTTCTACAGTTATGGCGATGCCATGCTGATCATCTAAGCAAACCTTCTTAAACCGGTTTTTAATATACTTATAACCAGAAGATCTAAAAAATGCCTGGTGTGAAATATTATGCAATAATTGTTGGCGGCGGCTCGGGAAGCCGAATGCAATCGGATATACCAAAGCAATTCTTGCTATTGAATAACCGACCGGTACTTATGCATACTATCGAAGCTTTTCATTCTTCGGCTGTAAGCCCGGCGATCATCCTGGTTTTGAGTAAGGATTTCCATCAATACTGGAAAGATCTCTGTTCAGTACATAAATTCACTATCCCGCATTTATTGATCAGCGGAGGTCAGCAGCGCTTTCATTCAGTAAAAAATGGACTGCAGGCTATAACCGAACCAGGTATCGTGGCGGTCCACGACGCTGTCCGTCCGTGCATATCCCAGAAGGTAATAGCATCGGCATATAAACAGGCTGAAGAAGTTGGAAATGCGGTTGTTGCGGTAAAAAGCAGAGATTCTGTACGACAAGTAACCGATACCGGCACCGTTAGTCTCAACCGTGAGGAAATCTATCTGATCCAGACACCACAGGTCTTTAGAAGTGAAATATTAAGTAAAGCTTATGAGCAGGAATATCGGAGTGAGTTTACTGATGATGCATCCGTTGTTGAACGTTCCGGGGTGGAGATCCGCCTGATTGAAGGCGACACAAAGAATTTGAAGATAACCTATCCGGAGGATATTCAGGTGGCGCAAGCCTACCTATCATAAAAAAGCACCCGCTTAAATAAATAAACGGGTGCTTTAATTTTATTTCTTAGACGGTACCGCCTCTGATGACGCGAAGTAAGATCGCGATGATAGCGATTACAAGAAGAATGTGGATTAAATTACCACCCATCGGTGAAATGAAGGCTCCAAAGATCCAGAAAATGATTAAAATAACTGCGATCAAATAAAGTAGATTACCCATAGTTTTAGTGTTTAGTTAATTAATAGCTGATTAAGTTTCATACCATTAATGCTAAAATCGTACCGATTGTTTTACTTGTGTAAAAAAATGGTGCAGGTATACCAAAAAAAAATCCCGCATGAGCGGGATAAATGTCTAATATTCGTCTTCGTTAAAGAAGAAATCGTCCTTAGTAGGATAATCAGGCCATATTTCTTCGATGTTTTCATACGGCTCACCGTCATCTTCAAGCGCCTGAAGATTTTCAATAACTTCTACAGGGGCACCTGAACGGATCGCGTAATCTATAAGTTCATCCTTTGTAGCCGGCCATGGCGCGTCCTCTAAATGCGACGCTAATTCTAATGTCCAATACATATTCTTAGAATTTGATTTATACTTTTTGTGCAAAAGTATAATAATTTAAATAAGATTATTAATTAATTTTTAACATGTTACTTAAACCCTCGGAAGCCATTTATTTTCCGGCAAGTTTCTGTCGAAACATAGCTTACGGGCAAGCACGAAAAGGAAATCGCTCAAGCGGTTTAAATATATAATTACCTTTTCGTCAACGAAACTGTCCTGTTTAAGATGCACCGTGATACGCTCGGCGCGCCTGCATACACATCGAGCGATATGGCAAAATGAAATTGCCTGGTCGCCACCTGGAAGCACAAAATGTTTCAATTCCGGCAATACTTCATTCATTTCGTCCATCTGCCTTTCCAGCACTTCAATATCTGATAGCTTCAGGTCGGGTATCTTCATTTTAGACTTTTCAGGATCGGATGCGAGGGCCGCGCCGATTGTGAACAGCCTGTCCTGAACTTCCTTCAGAAATTCATTCTGGTCGGCCGAAATGTTCTGATCTCGAATCATTCCGATATAGGAATTCAACTCATCGACAGTTCCATAGCTCTCAATCCTGAGATCATACTTTGGAACCCGCGTACCTCCTATCAGGGATGTGAGGCCAGTATCTCCGGTTTTGGTGTAAATTTTCATGTAGCAGAAGTCAGAAGTCTGAGGTCAGAGGTCTGAGATTATCAGGTTAATATTGTTAGGGTGGGATACATCAACGGTTACTTTCGGTACTCTGACATCAGACCTCCGACTTCATTCAATCTTCTCAAAATCCGAACCCTTCATCTTCTCGAGGCGTGGGGAAACGGTTTTAATATTTTCGTTCTGGTAATCATTTTCAATCAGGCCATCACGCATACGTACAATACGGTGGGCATGCTGTGCGATGTCCTCCTCGTGAGTTACCAGGATAATTGTATTTCCTTTGGAGTGGATCTCTTCGAGCAAGCCCATGATCTCCACGGAAGTTTTTGTATCCAGGTTACCGGTAGGCTCATCGGCAAGTATAATCGAAGGATTATTAACCAGCGCACGCGCTACAGCCACACGCTGGCGCTGACCTCCGGATAATTCATTCGGTTTGTGATGAACACGATTTCCGAGGCCTACATTTTCAAGGGTCTGCTGAGCTCTTGATTCTCTTTCACTGCGACCAATTCCCGCATATACTAAGGGTAGGGCAACGTTTTCAAGGGAAGAAGAACGCGGTAGTAAGTTAAATGTCTGGAAAACAAACCCAATTTCTTTGTTCCTTACCTCTGCCAGATCACTATCTGTCATTTCGCTCACCTGATTCCCATTAAGAATATAGATACCCTTAGTTGGTGTATCTAAGCAGCCAAGAATATTCATTAGTGTTGACTTCCCAGAGCCCGAAGGTCCCATAAGTGCTACAAACTCGCCTTTATTAATAGTTAGGGAAACCGACTTTAATGCGTGGATGGTCTCGGCGCCAATGACATATTTTCTACCGATATCTGTTAAGGTAATGAGAGACTCTTTCGCCATTTGTTTTTTGTTGTTTGACTGCCGTCCTACCTGCATTGTTACAGGGGCGAGATGAAATTACTGTTTATTGATGACTTTCGCGACACGGAAATATTTGCCGTCATGCTTTGGCGCATTCTGTAATGCCTGTTCATGGCTGATCACCTGGATCACCTCATCATCTCTCACTACGTTCACTTCATCACTCATATAGATAAGGGGCTCAACATTGTCGGTGTTGACTTCATTCAGCTTATCCATAAACGTGAGAATGTTGTTCATATCGTCCAGCAGGCCCTGCTTATCTTCGTCTTTCACCTCTAGTCGCGCCAGGTGGGCAACTTTTTCAATCGTATCCAGATCTATCTTCATCTTATTGGGTAATTCTAATTTTTGTCTGAGCGATAATTGTTGAATCGAGCTTCCATCATATTAAAAACTTCATCTCTCAGGCTTTCTGCGTCTGCTGGCAGCATTCCTGTCGTTACTATCGGAGCATGGATGTAAATATCGCAAATCCCGGGCTTACTTCCATACCGCGCCCCATCATCCCACATTAATTCCCAGTTATTATGAATCGTTATGGGCAAGAGGGGCACCCCCTGATCAATTGCCAGCTTAAAGGGACCATTTTTAAAGGGCTGAAGGATCGGCGGATAATGCTCGCTGATCATCCCCTCGGGGAATATAATGACATGCTTACCTTCCTTTATGCTTTCTTCAGCTTTTTTAAATGCTCTGAAGGCCGACATCTTACTTTCGCGGTTTAAGGGAATATCAATTGTGCGGAAATAGATGCCTGTCACAAAGTTCTTAAGTAGCTCTTCCTTTCCCATGAATACCATATTCTTTTTAACCAGCAGCATCACGGCGGTGATATCAAGATTGGAAGTATGATTGCCGCATATAATGTAGTTTTTGCTCCAGTCGACTTCCTGCTCAAAAGTAAAGCGGTAGAAGATGCCTGAAAGCGTGGAGCTCACGAAACTGAAGACCCACCGAACGGCGTTCATACCTTTGAAATTTACAGGTTTGCGTGAAAACAGGTAGATGAGCGGATACAGAATAATAAAAGCAAACGCAAGCAGTATCAGAAAATAATAAAGGTGCAGCTTCTTCAGAAATCTTTTCATTCTTATCAAAAATAGGAAATTCCCAAACAATTGACAGGGACATTAATGGCTGGTTCCGTTGATCCGTTAGAGAAAAAACCTTACTTTCGCCCCTATATGGAAACTGTTGTAAGTGGCATCCGGAGCACCGGAAAACTGCATTTGGGGAATTTTTACGGGGCGGTTAAAAACTTTGTGCAGATGCAGCACGAATATAATTGTTATTTTTTCATAGCTGACTATCACTCGCTAACCACTCACCCTACTCCAGCTGACTTGCATGGAAATGTCAGGCAGGTACTTGTGGAATATCTCGCCGCTGGCATCGATCCTGAAAAGGCTACCATATATGTACAGTCGGATGTTCCCGAGATTGCTGAGCTTTACCTATACCTGAATATGAATGCGTATAAAGGGGAGCTCGAAAGAAGCGCTTCCTTCAAAGATAAAGTACGTGCAAATCCTGACAATGTTAATGCTGGCCTGCTCACCTATCCGGTGCTGATGGCTGCTGATATCCTGATCCACCGGGCTACCAAAGTTCCTGTCGGTAAAGACCAGGAGCAGCATCTGGAAATGGCAAGAACATTTGGAAACCGATTTAATAGACTTTATAACAACGATTACTTCCCGGAGCCCTATGCGTTCAGTTTTACCGACAAACTGGTTAAGGTGCCAGGCTTGGATGGAAAGGGTAAAATGGGAAAATCTGAAGGAGAAGGTAATGCCGTATACCTTTCAGATGAGCCCGAAGTTATCCGTAAAAAGGTTATGCGCGCAGTGAGTGACGCCGGGCCTACAGAAGAAAACCAGCCAAAAGCTGAACCCATTCAGAACCTGTTTGACCTGCTAAAGGTGGTCTCAGCACCAGATACGTATGCTCATTTTGACGAGCTTTATAACAAGTGTCAGATCCGTTACGGCGACTTTAAAAAACAGCTAGCAGAAGACATGATCCTGGCAACTGCACCGATCCGGAAAAAAATCAAGGAGATCGATGCAGATGACACTTACTTACGGGAAGTAGCTCGGTTTGGGGCAATCAAAGCCCGCGAAAGTGCTGCGAAAACGATCAGGGAAGTACGCGAAATCATCGGCTTCAAAAGTTTTTAACGATTTTGCCGGAATAAAAAAACAATTAGTATTTTCAAACTCGCTTTGCGCCTGCCGCTTGGCATTTACCTTATTTATATCATGCATATTGCTATCGTTGGAAACATTGGGGCGGGCAAAACTACCCTTACAGAATTGCTTGCAAAGCATTTGGGGTACGAAGCCCAGTTTGAGGCTGTTGATAATAACCCTTACCTAGAGGATTTCTACAGTGATATGAAAAGATGGAGCTTTAATCTCCAGATTTACTTCTTAAATAGCAGGTTCCAGCAGATCCTTGAACTGCAGCGAACAAACAAAAATATTATCCAGGACCGTACTATCTACGAAGACGCTTATATTTTCGCGGAGAACTTACATGACATGGGTTTGATGACCTCCCGTGATTATGATAACTATACTTCCATTTTCGAAAACATCACATCATTCATCAAACCACCTGACCTTTTAATCTTCCTCAAAGCTTCTGTCCCTACCCTGGTAAATAATATCCAGAGAAGGGGCCGTGAATATGAAGCGGGAATCAGACTGGATTATCTTTCCAAATTGAATGAGAAGTACAAAAAATGGATTGACTCGTACACGGCAGGGAAACTGCTTATTCTTGATAAGGATAAGCTCGACTTTGCTAATAACCCGGAAGACCTCGGATTTGTGATCAACAGCATCGAGCGGGAAATAAATGGACTTTTTTAGTCGCGACTAAATCACAAGGATGAAGATACTGGGAATAATACCTGCACGTTTCGCATCCACCCGCTTTCCCGGAAAGCCTTTGATAGATGTTGCTGGAAAAAGCATGATCCAGCGGGTTTATGTGCAATGCCTAAAATCAACACAGCTTGATAAGGTTGTTGTTGCTACTGATGATAAACGCATTCATGACCATGTTCTTAATTTTGGCGGTGAGGCTGTTATGACCTCCGAAAAACATTCAAGCGGAACTGACCGCTGTAATGAAGTTGCGGGCATGTTTCCTGACTTTGACATCTGCATTAACATCCAGGGCGATGAGCCAATGATCGACCCGGAACAGATTGATCTGGTATCCGGATGTTTTAAAGATGCGGCCGTAGGGCTGGCTACTCTTGTTAAGAAGGTAATAGCAACAGACGAACTGTTCAATCCCAATACTCCGAAGGTTATTTTCAACAAAAACATGGAAGCCGTTTATTTCAGTCGCAACACCATTCCATTTCTTAGAAATTCAAAACAAGAGAATTGGCTGAACGATCATACGTATTATAAACACATTGGGATTTATGGTTATCGTACCACTATCCTTTCCGAGATTACCCAGCTCGAAATGTCGGGTCTTGAAAAAGCCGAGTCGCTTGAGCAGCTAAGATGGGTGGAGAATGGTTATAAAATAAAAGTCGCTATCACGGAGAAAGAGAGTCAGGCGATCGACACACCCGAAGACCTACAAAAAGTCCTTGCTCTCCTAAGCCCTGATACCTGATACCCCAAATCTGACACAGCAACACTTTGGCAATGAAAATACTCACTATATCTCTTTCTCTAATCATGCTTAGCCAAACCACACTTGCCCAGCTGGAAAAACGACTCGATTCGGCAATTGCAAGCTCCGTCCAATCAGGTGAGCCGGGGATTGCATTGTACGTTGAAAACAATGGAAAGGTGATTTATAAAAATGCCTTTGGCTTAGATAATACGAATGGCAAAAAACTTTCTGCAACTACAAACTTCAGAATGGCATCGGTATCCAAGCAATTTACTGCAATGTGCATCCTGCTGCTTGAAAAGGACGGGAAGGTTTCTTTTGATGATCCAATATCACGTTTCTTTCCTGAAATTCCGGCAGTTGTAGGGAATAAAATCCTTTTACGGCATTTATTAACCCATTCATCAGGAATTATCGACTATGAGAACATCATGGATAATTCGAAAACTACCCAGCTTCTGGATGCTGATGTACTTACGCTCCTTTCAAAGCAGGACACGACCTATTTTACCCCGGGAAGCAAGTTTCGCTACAGTAACTCCGCCTATGCTTTGCTCGCGCTAATAACGGAAAGGGTATCGGGCAAGTCGTTTCCTCAATTTATGAAAGACCGCATCTTCAAGCCGCTTAAAATGAAAAATTCGCTGATGTATGAGGGCTCTACCCCTATCCCAAATCGGGCTATGGGATTTGCGAGGGACAGGAACAAAATGCTCTATGCGAACGACCAAAGTTCAACCAGTGCTGTTAAAGGAGATGGAGGGGTTTACACGTCACTAAACGATTATAGCAAATGGACACATGCTTTATGGGAGGGTAAGTTAGTAGATCTTCCGGCGGTTTTAAAGCGATTGAATTTCCCCATAAAGCAAGTAACCGGAAGTTACTACGGTCCCGGATGGTTTTATTTCGATAAAGATCAGCCCTCGCTATTCCATTCGGGAAGTACCTGCGGGTTTAGCACCTTCTCTATCAACATTCCGGGGCAAAAAACATCAATTGTTTATTATTCCAACATTGCTAATAATTCGGCTCCATGGAAAAAGATCCTGGAAATTTTAGCGAGTGAAGGAATAGCGAACCCCGCGCAAGTGTTTCAACTTCATGAATTAACAAGATAATTTGCAGTTGCTCGTGGAACGTGGGAAGTAACGGTTTGACTCCACATTGTGTGCACTGTCAACTCTCAACTTTCAACTGTCAACTCAATAACTTTTTACAAATCGCAAACATTCTTTTAGTTAAACTTGCATTGTAAATTACCATTGACGCTACTGTACTAACAATGAACGAGGATTTTTTCAGGCATATTTTCCAGAAGCAGCAAGATGCAGATGAGGTGCCTTCAAATAAAGAGATTGCAAGATGGGCGACAGATCTAATCCGGCTGATCTTTCCAGAGCAATCTAAACGTCCAGTTGGTTCGGTAGATGAGCTTAAGATCCAGTTCGGCCAGCTTGAAGTTGAGTTGACCAAAATCATGGCTGCTACTAAGGCTTGCGACCATTGCAGTCATGCACAATTGTCTAAAGAATTCTTTGCGCAGATTCCCGAAGTATACCGGGTTTTAAATACTGATATCCAGGCTATTTTTGAAGGTGACCCAGCTGCAAAAAGCGAGTTTGAAGTCATCAGAGCTTATCCCGGTTTTTATGCGATCTCTTTTTACCGCCTGGCCCACACCCTCTCTCTTCTAGACATCCCCCTCCTGCCGAGGATCCTGACTGAGTATGCGCACTCCAAAACTGGAATAGACATTCACCCGGGGGCAGACATTGATGAATATTTCCATATCGATCATGGCACCGGCGTTGTGATTGGTGAAACTTGTAAAATCGGCAAGCATGTGAAGCTTTACCAGGGAGTTACCATGGGAGCCTTAAGTGTGGATAAAAGCATGGCCAATACAAAGAGGCATCCAACGGTTGAAGATCATGTAGTGATTTATTCAGGCGCTACTATTCTCGGTGGAGAGACTATAATTGGTCACCATAGTATTATTGGCGGAAATGTGTGGCTTACGAAAAGTGTCCCTCCCGGTTCCTCAGTTTATAATACCGCTGATGTGGTTATCTCCACAGGCAGGAAACTAAATATATAATGGCTGGTATAATTGATTTTGTGGGCAATACCCCTCAGGTTGAGATTAAACGTCTTAACCCGAATCCAAATGTCAAGATCTATGCAAAGCTGGAAGGTACCAACCCAGGCGGGAGTGTCAAGGACCGAGCGGCATTGAACATGATCCAAAGTGCGCTCGAGCGGGGCGATATAAAAAAAGGGATTCCCCTGATTGAAGCAACCAGCGGAAACACTGGAATTGCCCTGGCAATGATGGCTAGACTTTACGATTTAGAAATTGAGCTGGTAATGCCTTCGAATTCTACAAAAGAACGTACGCTGACCATGGAAGCTTATGGGGCGAAGGTGACCCTGCTTGAAGGTATTGAGGCGTGCCGCGATTACGCCGACGAGAAAGCGGCCTCAGGTAAAAGTTTTATGCTAAATCAGTTTGCCAACCCTGATAATTACCTGGCACACTACAAAACAACTGCACCGGAGATCTGGAAAGATACTGACGGCAAAATCACCCATTTTGTTAGCTCCATGGGAACTACCGGAACAATAATGGGCTGTTCCAAATACTTCAAAGAGCAAAACTCAGATATTACAATTGTAGGATGCCAACCTACAGAGGATTCATCAATCCCGGGCATACGTCGTTGGCCGGAAGCCTATCTTCCAAAGATATTTGATCCAAGTCGAGTAGATCGTATTATGGACATTTCAGAGCAGGATGCCGTTGCAACAACCAGAGAACTTGCACGGACCGAAGCCATATTTGCAGGGATGAGCAGCGGTGGAGCAGCGTCGGCAGCAATAAGACTGGCACATGAACTCGAAAGCGGTGTCATTGTGTTTATTGTCTGCGATCGTGGGGACAGGTATTTGTCTAGCGAGCTATTCGGATAAGCAACCGAAATTTTAGCGAAGAGATCGCAGAATTTTGATAACGAGTTAACGTTTATGTATTTGCCAGGTTGTTCTCCGTGGGTCCTCGTACTCATGGTGATTAGAAAAAAAGAAGAAGAGCTCTTTTTTCCCGATCTACCCTCAATTATCACGAACAACCTGCCGTTGCTTGCATAGCGAAGCAATCTCCCTGTCAAGGTGATTAAAAACTTTTGTACCTTGTGTTTCACAAAAACAAAGCAATGGAAGAATCAAAACCGGGCCAGATTCTATGGCATGACCTAACCGTAGAAAATGCAGAAGAAGTAAGCGATTTTTATCATGGGGTACTCGGTTGGGAAAAAGAAGGACTTAGCATGGATGACTACGACGACTTCATGATCAAAAGTTCAAAAGATGGCGATGTTGTAGCCGGTGTCTGCCATGCACGCGGAGTTAATAAAGCGCTCCCGCCCCAGTGGCTCATGTACGTGAAGGTGGTTAATCTGGATGAGAGTTTGGCAAAATGCGTTGAACTAGGTGGTAAAGTGCTCGGCGACAAACGCAAAATGGGTGAAGGATATTACAGTCTGATCCAGGATCCGGCAGGTGCCTATATGATGTTGTGTGAGTAAGTTGACATAAGAACCTGGAACAAGACGAGAAGAAATCGTAGGTTGACTTAGCTAATTTTCTTTAGACCTGCTATTTGTTCACTTGGAATATGATTATCAATAATTCGATTGATAATCGAAGCGGTGATATCCGGGTAATTAACATCCACAATTCGATCGTTGGCTAACCAGCTTGCGATTACCATATCATATTTGCTTTTCAAGCTTTTTATTACGGGAACACCCATTTCCTTGAGGGCAGCGGCATTCAATTGTTGCTCGTATTGATTCCTCATCGGGATAACGAGAAGTTTCTTTTTCATGAATAACGCTTCGGCAGGCGTTTCAAAGCCTGCACCGCATAATACTCCCGCGGAGCCAGCCATACTTTTAACGAACTTGTCGTTATGGATTGGCTGAATTGATACGTTCTTGCTTTTGAATGGTTTGCGGTTGTGCTTAGAAAATACGTCCCACTTCACGTTTCTGAACTGATTGAGCTTTAATAACAGCCGCTTATCATCATAAGATGGCAGATAAACAGCGTAGTGTTCACCATTTTCAATCACCTGATCTCTAACTTGCTTACGGATAACGGGTGTATAAATATCATCTCCATAAGGCTTGAAATGAAAACCATATTGAACAGTGTTCGGGGCGTAGTGTTTGAGGATAAATCTGCCCATCATATCCGTAACATCGGGTACCGGAGCTCCTTCAGCCAATACAGCAGCCTGATGGCTCAGTCCAATACATGGAACATTTCGGGTGTAGCATGCCCATGCCGAAATAGGTTCAAAATCGTTGATAACGAGATCATATTTCTCGACAGGTAGTTCCCGGACCTCCTTGATGAGCTTACGGCCATTTGAACGAATCAAGGTATTCCATAAGTCAACACCTCCATTCCTGCCGAAGATAAAGCTTAGCCCACGCAGCTTATACTTAATTGGGAAAGGAAGAGTTAGGTCACTTTGAATTCCACTAACCACTATATCAACTTCACCATGTTGCATAAGACAAGGAACAACGTCCATAGCTCTGCTTAAATGGCCATTGCCCGTTCCCTGAATAGCATATAAGATCTTCATCGATATTCCATGCTAAGTTATAAATATCATCACGTATATAACCATTCAACGAAGAAGATGTTTACAGCAATGAAACTTTATTAACTCAGACGTATATCTGCGGACTAAGAATTATTGCCTGCAGGCTCGCTAACTGGTGCTGGCTTTGCGGTTTCTTCTATTGTACCATCTTTTGCGTTTTTGAATTCATTAATGCCTTTTCCAAGACCTCGCATTAATTCAGGCAATTTCTTACCCCCAAAAAGGAGTAAAACAACTACCCCTATCATAATCAATTCCGGAGCACCTAATCCCATAATTCTTTCTTTTAATTTATTTGTTCATATACGACGAAAAATGAATGCCGGTTTTAGAATGTCGATAGACTTTGGAACTAATATTTAATCTTCGATAAATCCAATACCACGTCATCTGCGTAGGTGCTATTACGTCAACGCTAACACTATGGATATTTTAATTGAAAACAAAAGAGTAAAAGCCGTTCAGCGGTACATAAAATTTAGCGAAGAAAGGCAAAAAGATCTGCAGGAAATTGTAATGCTTGCGTCGGTCATTTGCAATACTCCTATTGCGCTAATCACTCTAATGGATTATGATATTCAGTTAATCAAAGCTGCAATCGGTACCCAGCAAAAAATAATGCCCAGAAGTACATCCTTTTGCACTCATGCGATTGAGAGGGAGGAAGTAATGGTTGTTCAAGATGCGAGCAAAGACGAGCGATTTGCTCATGCACCTGTTGTTGCAAATGATCCGCATATTCGGTTTTATGCAAGTGCTAATCTGAAGTCGCACGATGGATATAACGTTGGGACATTATGCGTATACGATACACAGCCCAAGGATCTTAGTCAGCAGCAGCTGGATTGCCTGGCCGCACTGGCTAACCAGGTAAGCCATATTATGGAACTCGATCGTAGCTTAAGGCAATTAAAGAAACAGAATAATGTGCTGAGAGAAGTCGCCAGAATTGAATCGCATGAGCTCAGACAACCGGTAGCGTCCATAATGGGTCTGATGATCTTACTAAAAGAAAACTCAATTAAGGAGGAACCTGAATACCTAGAGCTGCTTGACAAATCTGTAAATCAATTGGATGAACGGATCAGGCGAATTGTACGGCATGTAAATAATTACCCCGAATAAGGCTTCCCGTTTACCTAAGAATATTTCTATTTTTACGACCTAAACAATAGAAATGATCACAGTTAATGAATATTTTGAAGGGAATGTGAAGTCCCTTGCTTACCAATCCGCTGATGGAAAATCAACAATTGGAATAATTGAAAAGGGAGTATATCAGTTCGGGACGACCAAGCACGAAACTATGAGGGTGATTGAGGGATCGCTGAAAGCACGTTTACCAGGAGAGATCGACTGGAAATTAATTAATGCCGGAGAGTCGTTCGAGATAGATGCGGACTGCACATTTGATGTTCAGGCTGATGCCCAGGTATCCTACTTATGTAAATACAAATAGCTGAAGTAGTTTTGAGGAATAAAAAAGGCCGCCTTTTCGGGCGGCCTTTTTATTGTTTTGAATATCTTAAAGAATAAGAATCAAAATTAAAAGAATGATAATGATTGCTCCTACTGAAAGATAAACACCACCGCTCATTGCTTTTGCTTCTTTCTTCATTTCAAGAACTTCGTTACGAAGTGCTTTACGTTCTGCACGGCTCAATTCTGATTTGTCCATGCTCCTGATTTCTTCTGCCCTTTTGCTGATTTCAGCTAAACGTACTTTTTGAGTTTCAGTCATATCTGGTTTAGATTTAGCATCTTTAGCCATAACTGCAGGGGCAGAAAACATTAACATTAATGCTGTTGCCAGGAAGTAAATTTTCTTTTTCATTTCGATTGTTTTAGGGGTTTTTTGATTAAACAGTAAGTACTATAAAATGTTTAGGAATTATTTAACTGTATGATACAAATATTGTTCCACAGACTTAATTTAATCAAAAAGCAAGTTAATTTCCGTTGGTTCGGGGTTGGATTTCGTAGGTCTGACTATCAAAGTAAATTAGTTTTTGAGGATGCTTAAGCGCATGATTTTGAATCATGTTCCTGATATAGTCAGTTGAAGGATGTATAGTTAACTGGTCTTTAAGGCTCGATATATTATCAATGTGCTGATCTTCCGGAATGAATCCCATTCCATAAAAAATACCCTTTTCCATCAATATACAGCTTTTTTCGGAAAGAGTTCTCCCTTTATCTACGATAGCGAAACTCGGCAGCACGCTATTAAGATGATCGATCGACCCAAGAACCCGTGAATTATAGTCCTCTTTTATTTCATGTTGTTCGCATGCACCAAAACAAGAATGATCGTGCATTCCTAAACACTGGTCATTATTGCGCTGAATAAAACACAATTTGGGACACAGGTTAAATTCTTTAACCAATTGCTTAATTAAAGCATAACCTTCAAAGATTGAATTGAAGGTGTATACCGGTTGCGAAAATTTTCGTCTCTTATCGACTGCCAGCCTGAGGTAGCCATTTTGATCTTCAAATACGTAAAGCCCAAAGGCATGCTCAAAACGTTTAAGCGCCCGGTTGTGTGCTGGCCAAAGACGCTTGATCTCCACTGCCTCCAGAATAAATGCCATCAATTCTGTCGCACATTCGGCAAATGTAATATGGTGGATGTCTCGAAGAAAATCCTGTTTCTGACGACCGGGTTTGTTGTTGGCAAAATGGCTGTTAACTCTTTTACGGATGTCTATCGCCTTACCCACATAAACCACCTTCGCTTTACTGTTGTGAAAATAGTATATCCCGGGAACTGATGGCAGCTTATCGATGTCGTCCTTAGGCAAATGCGGAGGTAGTGACTGCTCCTTAGAACGCTGGTTAAGGGCTTTTTGAATATGCCCTTCGGTATCTCTTTCGAGAAGCATTGTGAAAAGACATGCTGTCGCCGATGCATCGCCCATTGCGCGGTGGCGATCAATTAGATCAATGCCTACCTGTTTGCAGAGCTTTCCGAGGCTGTATGAACTAAACCCCGGCATAATCTTACGACTTAATCTTACGGTACAAACCTTCTTCGTTTGCAGAACATACCCTGCAGCCGCCAGGTGATAGCGAAGAAATGAAAAGTCAAAGTTTACATTGTGGGCAACGAAGACTTTATCCTGGAGCAAAGAATAGATTTCATTCGCAACTTGATTAAAAGTGGGAGCTCGACTTACCATTTCCTCGTCTATTCCGGTCAGCGCCTGAATATAAACCGGAATCGGCATCAACGGATTAATGAGTGTACTGTACTTTCTGATTATTTCTTTTCCATCGTGGATTAAAATAGCCACCTCAGTAATACCATTTGCGCTGGCATGACCTCCGGTAGTTTCAATATCGACAATGGCGTACATATTTGATTTTTAGATGAGATCTCAAATATAAGGCAAAGGATTTAAAACTAATAATTTTAGCAGGAATGTTATTTCTACTTTTTGAGAGGTTTGAGGAGGTATTCAAGTCCGTTCAGCCTAATCTCATACATGGTAGACAAGAGAACACCGATTTTACCATCCGGAAATCCATTATTCTCATACCAGACAAGGTAATACTCAGGAATATCGCATATAAGCCTCCCCTTGTATTTGCCATAGGGCATGTAGACGCTGACCAGGTCTTTAAGTATTTGGGGATTCATTGAACTTT
The DNA here is from genome assembly GCF_900168015.1 of Daejeonella lutea. Taxonomy (GTDB): domain Bacteria; phylum Bacteroidota; class Bacteroidia; order Sphingobacteriales; family Sphingobacteriaceae; genus Daejeonella; species Daejeonella lutea. Next base: position 1,487,559 of record NZ_FUYR01000001.1, read on the forward strand.
GCTTTGCGCTTAAATATAAACTGTAGGTAAATGAACGCAAAAAAAGTTAATACTGCTACAATGTAAAACGTTGGGGGGATCATCTTCACATCGCTGATATACAAGGCCCCGGCGAAGAACGCCCCCAATCCAATGCCTGCTTCAAGTGCGATATACATCGTAGCGACAGCCTTTCCCCGATGGTCCGGGTGACTCATATCGATAATAAAAGCGGTAAGTGCTGGCGATAGCATGCCCGTTGCGATTCCATAAAGTCCGGCAGCACACATAAGAAAAAGTGGCGAATTTGCACTCCCTATCAGTACCAGAGCAACAACAAGCAATAAGAGTGAAAACTTAATTATGCTGACCCTTCCAAGGCGATCAGACATCTTCCCTGATGCAAATCTAATTATAAGCGAAGACACCGTGAAGACCATATAAAACAACCCTTTATTAGCCACTCCCAAATGTGTTCCCCAATCTGAAACGACTGTGAGGATTGCCCCATAACTGAGATACGATAAAAATGTTATAAATGCGCCACCTATCACCCTCTTCTCAATGATCTCCCTACTATTTATTTTAAGGAGAGATAGCTTAAACCGTTCTTTTTTTACCAAAGTTTCTTTCATGTTCATCAGAATTACGATAGAAAGCAAGGCGAATAAAGAAGAACAATAAAATAGTGCATTAATCGAGAATCTTCCTGACAGCTCGCTTCCTATGGCCGGACCGATAGCCAGACCCGTGCTGAAGCATAATCCATGAATCCCCATTGCTTCGCCCCATCTGTTGCCGGGAACAATGTCGGCGACGTAGGCCGCCGTAGCAGTTGGTTTGAATCCTGTTGAGAAACCATGAAACAACCTGAGCCACAGAAATCCGGCGATGGAGGTTAGGAGCGGATACAACAAGCCGCAAATAACACACACTAGGGACCCAACGGCCATAACCGGTACACGCCCGATCTTATCTGTTAATTTACCACTGAAAGGCCTGGATATTCCAGCAGTTAAGGTAAATAGAGCAATTATATAGCCCTTATATTCTGCACCGCCAAGGCTTGCAAGATAGGCAGGAAGCTCAGGAATAAGCATGTTAAAGCTTGCCGAAAAAAGAAAAGAGCTCATACACAACAACCCAAATTGGAGATTGTAGATAGGATGGCGTTGATAGGGCATGAGGGAGCTGCGGTGTGCAGCAAAAGTAGAAAAAAGATTAAAAACATGGCCGCGTATTCATCTATTGTTGATAGTTTTGCCGCGCACAACAACACTATGCCGCTACTTAGGTTTATAACATTTCTTTTGCTCATTCTATCGGTTCAAACATCGTACGGCCAGAGCAGTGCTGAACTCAAGAAAAGAAAGGATGCGATAAACCGGGAAATCGAATCGCTGAAAAAGACCCGCAGTAAAATCGACAAGAATAAAAAGCTATCACTATCTCAGATCACCTTATTAAACGCACAAATTAAGCTACGAGAGGAAAAAATCGGAACGATTAATTCCGAAATTAAAATGCTTGATAATAAGATCTCAACTAATACTTCCGAGGTGAAAGCCTTACAATCAGACCTGAGCAGGCTCAAAAAAGAGTACGCGAAGATGATCCTTTTTGCTTTCCGGAACCAGGGTGCCTATAATAAAATGATGTTTGTCTTCGCTGCGAAAGACTTCAATCAAGCGTATATGCGATTGAAGTATATCCAGCAAGTCGGAAAATTCAGAAAATCTCAGGCGAAATATATAGAAACTACACAAGTTACTCTTAAGAAGCAGATCTCTATACTAGATGAAAATAAGAGGCAGAAAAGCGACCTTTTAAGCGATCAGCTGAATGAAAAACAGACTCTGGGCAAAGACAAAAATGAGCAGTCCAAAATTCTCAATAACCTAACTAAGCAAGAAAAAACATTACAGGCGCAACTTGCAAAAAAACAAAAAGAAGCTTCCAGTCTTAATAATGCCATTCAGGCGGCTATTCGAAAAGAAATTCTTGCTGCACAACGTCGGGCAGCTGAGAAAGCACGTTTGGCTGAGCAGGCCCGCCAGGCGAAACTGGCAGCTGCCGCTAAAGCAAAGGCTACTACAACTGCGAAAACTCCGACACCCGCAGCGGCCACCAAACCTGCCGTAAAACCGGCAAGTGGTTCATCAGTACTGGCCTCGAGCCCTGAGGACGCAAAGTTATCATCCAGCTTTATGGGGAATAGGGGTAGATTACAAAAACCCGCGCAGGGAATTGTGACACAAGGTTTTGGTCAGTATAAATATAAATCGAATGTAACGCTATTCAACCCTGGCATAAATATAAAAACCGCAGCAGGTGCTACAGTTTATGCAATTTTCGAAGGTCAGGTAAGTCAGGTTTTTATGGTACTGAATAATTACGCAGTTATGGTGAGGCATGGCGAATATTTCACCATCTATTCGAAGCTGAGAAGCGTAAGCGTGTCGGCGGGCCAAAAGGTGAGCACGAGACAAGCAATTGGTACAGTTGCCAATGATCCTTCCGATGGAATTAGTGAAATGCAATTTCAGATATGGAAAGGCACCAAGCCTGTGGACCCATCGGGATGGGTTCGATGAAAAACCCGTAGCCTCGTCTTTAACGCTCTTTCCTGTTAATTTATCGTAACTTTTAAATTAATTTAAAGTCTATGTATAAAAATGTATTTTTGCAGGATTTTTAACAAACGAGGATGCCGATACAAGAACAAACAGCCGTTGTAAGTTTATGGAAAAACAACTGGCAATCTACTGACTACAGAAGAAAATTAATCTCTGGGCTAATTATCATTTCTTTAATTCTTATCACCTTGCCTTTTTTTTACCAGGCTATTGAGCAAAGGAATGGGATTAAATTCAACGATTATTTACTTCAGTGGCTTCCGGCCTATGATTTATCATTGTTCATATTTGTGACCATCTGGTCGATGGCCTTGTTAACCTTCCACCGTTTCAAACAAGACCCGCAAATATTTCTTACCTTTTTATGGGGATTCATTCTGATAAACTTATCAAGGTTTGTTTCCATTGGCTTGGTGCCTCTCAATGCACCAGATAGTCTTGTCGCTATTCACGACCCGATAAGCAATTACTTTTACGGACCTAAATTTATCACCAAGGACCTATTCTTCTCAGGTCATACCGCTGCCATGTTCCTGATGTTCTTATGCCTTAAAAAGAGGTCTGATAAGATTCTCACTTTTATTGCGACCATCGTTATAGGCATTGCAGTACTCATACAGCACGTTCACTATACGATGGACGTATTTATGGCTCCAATAATTACCTATTTTTTGTGGGTTGCTGCTAAGAAAATTGTCGAGGCCTGAATTCAGGATTTAAAATTTTTCTCAATAAGTAACTGAATTACCCCATCTACCAGCCCGACACGCGGCACGTAGATCTGCTTTACCCCTGCCCATTTCATAACAGTAAGGTATATTTCAGCAGCAGGAATAATTACATCAGCCCGATCGGAATTAAGGCCTAAAACATTGATCCGATCCTTAAGGGAATATGAATTTAGGTAGTTGTACAAGGACTGAAGTTTTGCATAGGTGATTGGATCGTTATCCTTACCATCTGCCATTCTGAATAACTTGTTTATATTCCCTCCTGTACCAATTCCTGAAAGATTTTTATACTGGTGAACGTTACTTCTAACCCACTCTTTCATTTCCGCCCAGGTTTCGGCTTTATCCTGGTTGTCAAGTATACGGATGCCGCCAAGATCAAATGAGCGAGAAACAATGAGTTCGCCCTCGCTGAATACCGAAAGTTCCGTGCTTCCTCCACCCACATCGATATAGAGATAATTTTTCTTACGCTCGAGACTTTGCTCTATATGGCTGGCATATATAATATTCGCTTCGCGCTGCCCTTCAACAATTTCCAGGTCAATTGATGCATCCTTCTTAATCTGGCGCACGATACGCTGGCCATTCCCGGCTTCTCTCATCGCTGAGGTTGCACAAGCCATATAGTCTGTCACCTTATAGACATCCATCAGATTCCGAAAGGCGATCATGGTTTTAATAAGCTCCTCTGTTTTCTTATCGGAAATATTTTTGTCCAGAAACGCATCATCACCAAGACGAAGAGGTACCCGTATTAATGTGTTTTTTTTAAAGGAAACCTCTTTACCATTTTCTATAATATCCGCAATAAGCAGTCTTACAGCATTTGAACCAATATCTATAGCAGCGTATCTCAATGGCTTATTTCTTATATTTAAGGTATGTATATGTATCGATCTGAGCCCGATTTTCAGTTTTGAGCTTGTTTTTCTTGTAACGGTTATTATTTAATTGGTTTATTTCCCGGGCTTTTGAATTATCCTTTAGCTGGATGTCGATAATATCCCGAATCTCCGATTTAACTGCCGGATCCAAAATGGGAAATCCAACCTCGACACGATGATCCAGATTTCTGGCCATCAGATCGGCCGAAGATAGGAAAACCTTTTCATCCCCTTTGTTACCAAAGATCCATACTCGGGCATGCTCCAGAAAACGATCGACTATACTTATAGCTTCAATGTTCTCGCTATAACCTTGAACCCCCGGCACAAGGCAACACATTCCACGAATTATGAGATTAATTTTAACCCCGGCATTGTTCGCATCATATAATTTTGAAACCATATCCTCATCGGTAAGGCTATTCATTTTTAATATGATGTAGGCGGGGGTGCCAGACTTAGCTATCTTAATCTCGGCATCGATCAGGTCATAAATCTTTTGCCGGCTTTCAAGCGGCGATACAATCAGATTCTGAAAACCCCTGTAGAAGACCTTTTTTTGTAGGCCGTCAAATAATTTGACCAATTCTTTAGTAATTAATGGATTTGAAGTAAACAGGCTGTGGTCGCAATAGAGTGATGCCGTTTTTTCATTGAAATTACCAGTTGCAAGGTTTGCATAATAAACCATTTTGCCCTTTTCCATTCTGCCTACGAGGCAGATTTTCGAGTGCACTTTATAATCTAGCATCCCATAATTAACCTCTATACCTTCGTCTTCCAGCCTGTTAGTCCAGTAAATATTTGCCTGCTCGTCAAACCGTGCTTTCAATTCCAGCAAACAGTTTACCTTTTTACCATTCTTGGCAGCGTTTATTAGGGCGTGGATAACCCGCGAATTCTCGGCAAGACGGTAAAGTGTGATATTTATTTCCTTAACCTTCGGGTCAATGGCTGCTTCTCTTAAAAAATGGATTATATAGTCGAAGGACTGGTAAGGTAAATTGATCAGGAAATCACGCTTTGCGATCTGTGCGAAAAGGCTGGTGACGCTCGATAAGTTACTAACGGGTAACGGTGCGATCTTCGGAAATTCCAGTTCAGGTCCGCGAACATTCGGGAAACTGATAAAGTCTTTGAAATTGTGATACCGGTTCCCTGGGATCAGGCCGTCGGCTGATAAATCGAGCTCAGCGACCAAATGCGTTAACATGTCCAAAGGCATGTCTGTATCGTATAGCAAACGCATCGGCTTACCCTTACCCCGCTTTTGGAGACTCTTTGACAGAGCATCTATAAATTTTTCACTTACATGCCGGTCCAGATCTAATTCTGCGTCTCGTGTGAGCTGAATGGAATACGCCTCAATACTATCATAGTCAAAAATGAAAAATATATCGTCAAGGCAATACCTGACAATGTCATCGATCAGCGTAATAAATTTAAGGTTGTTTGTCTCCGGTAAAACGATAAACCTGTTCGAACCGTCAGTCGGAATCTCTATTAGGGCAAATTTATGCTTCTCTTTGTTTTTATTTTTCGTCATTTTAACGAAGAAATAAATTGCCCGGTCTTTCAGCTGCGGAAAGGGTGCGTCTTTATCAATCATAACCGGCACCAGGGTGGACAACACCTTATTTCGGAAGTATTCCCGTACAAATTGCCCCCTGGAAACGTTCATTTGCTTTTCGTTGATAATGAATATCTTCTGACGTTCAAGCTCTTTTACAATATCATCCTCATAAAGATGATTGAACTTTCTTTCCTGGCGAACCACAATCGTCTTAATCTGATTCAGTGTTTTGCGGGGATTGTAGCCGAAAATTTCCTTTGACTTTGTATTTAAATTCGAAAGCCTGCTTAATGTCGCCACCCTTACGCGATAAAATTCATCGAGGTTTGAAGAAAATATAGCAAGAAAACGAATTCGCTCAACAAGCGGAACTGTCTTATCCGCGGCCTCCTGCAACACACGGTCGTTAAATGACAACCAGCTAATCTCACGATTGATAAGCGGAATATTCTTAGGCATTTTGTATAAATAAACAGTCCCGAACCTTAGGGACGGGACTGTGAAAATCTTAATTATATATTAATTTAATGTTAAAAGCACATCAAGTCTCTTGCAATTAAACAATTAGTTTACACATTAGTTTTTGGCAACCCTAACTGAAGTGTTTTTAGAGGCAGGAGCTTTCGCCGCCGCTGGAGTTACTGCTTTACTAGTTGCTGGCTTCTTTGCCGCTGGTTTTGCTGCCACCGGCTTTTTAGTCACCGATGTTGACTTCGCAGGTGCTGGTCTAACCGATGCTGTACTCGCTTTTGCAGGAGCCTTTAGGGTACTTGCAGTTTTAGATTTTTGTGTTGCAGCTTTTGCCTGATTAGTTTTTGGCGAACTTACAGAGCTTGCAGGCTTAGCAACAGTACTCTTTCCCTTAGCTGCTGCAGTGGTTGCCTTTGCTACCACCTTCTCTGCCTTCACGACAGCTGACGTCACTGCTCTTTTAGGTGAAGTAATCTGCTTTTTTGGTTTCTTTGCCTTGGCTTTCTTACTACTTTCCAGTTTTTCTTCAACCGCTATTTTAACTTCTTGATATTTCTCTGAAAGCTTTTTTGCAACCACCCTACTCGCCTTTTTTATTTCTTTAGACAGCTTTTCGGCATCGTGGCCAAGTCCCTTTAATGCTTCCAGGAACTTATCAGATATCGAAGTTTCTAATTGCTTTTTAACAGCCCGTTTAGAAACTTTTTTTACAGCTTTCTTAGATGTTTTTGCTTTATTTGCTTTCATGATTTAAGGATTCTATTTAAAGACTTAACTTAAAGGTGTCAAGTTAAATATATTAACAAAAGTTTTATTAACCAATAGAATAATAATTATGCCAACATTTGATATCGTTAGTAAAATTGATGGGCAAACCCTCGATAACGCAATAAACACAGCAAAAAAAGAGATACTCAACCGGTATGATTTTAACGATTCGAAAAGTAGTGTCGAACTGGATAAAAAAACTAACGAAATAACAGTCATTACGGAAAATGATATGCGATTGAAGGCTATTCAGGATGCAATAATATCGAGAATGGTGAAGCACAACCTTGATCCGGGAAGTATGGATCTTGGAAAAGACGAATATGCCTCGGGAAATATGCTTCGCAAAGAGATCAAGATCAGAGAAGGGATAGACAAAGAGACTGCTAAGAAGATTGTGAAAAGTATTAAGGACAGTGGGTTAAAAGTCCAGGCCTCCATCATGGACGACCAGGTGCGGGTACAGGGGAAGAAGATCGACGATCTGCAGGCCGTTATTGCACTCTGCAGGAAGGAAGATTTTGGCCAGCCTTTACAGTATATTAATATGAGGAATTAGGGATCGTTATAGGTAATCACCACTTAGTTCCTAGACTGTCTTAACGTCTTTTGTATCATAGTCATCTATATCAGTAATGTACCCGTTCTGAACGAGGAACTCAAACAGGTGTTTGGCTTCTTTTGAAACGGGCATATTTTTAGTGGTTATGATCTGATTGTTGGTTTTATCGAGATAAGGGTAAGCGTATAATTTCGCTTTTTTACTGAAGAGGTCACTTATGTATGCGAGCAACTCATCGGTATAATTATCGTTATAATTTTCTGAGTTAAAAATATTCCTCAAGTTGGCAATGTTTGTCGAAATGCCTACACTTTTGGGATTACATCTGGAAAGATACTGAGCAAGTTTATGATTACGTGCAAAATCAGACACAATCACATGATTTCCGGTAGCGCATAATTCCTCTGCTCGTTTTGCAAATTTCTCAAGTTCGTCGCTGCCAATTTCCGCAGTGTCATCTAAGAAATTTGTCATAAGAATCTCAATGAGCACAACGATGTTTTTATCGTCAACTTTCTGGGATCTTTTAAACTGTTCAACCGCGCGGTTGAAAAGGTCGAAATTAGGAGTAGACTTCTGGCCGAACTTCGTGCGAAGGATCATTACATCCTTTTTGTAAAGGACGTCTTTGGATTGTCTTGCTTCGCCATTAGGGTCGAAGATGGCTGCGCCGGAAAAGCCTTTGGCAATCAGGTATAAATTGACCAGCCTATCATTTGCGTTTTTAAATTTCGGGCCATTGATACTAATCAGGTCAATCTCCACAGAGCCGACTGAGAGGTTGTCTACAAGCGATTCAATCATCGTTTGCAGGTCATCGTTATAAAAGTAGGCGGCATATACAAGATTCACACCAAGTACTCCAAGAACGTTCTGTTGCAGGTTTGAATCGCTGTCAAGTAGTCTAACGTGAAACACGATTTCATGAGGCTCACCTCCGGGCGTCAGTTGAAAGCGTATTCCAAGCCATCCGTGAGGATCATTTGTTTTATTGAAATTTAACGTAGTTACTGTATCTGCGAAAGCGAAAAAAGTTTTATTTTCATACTGAGGTCCATGCAAGCGCTCAGATAGTAACCCGAATTCATGACGAATCATTTTATCAAGCCTGGATTCTGAAACGTACCTTCCAGATTCTTCAGAGCCGTATATTGAGTTACTAAAAACCATGTCGTATGCCGACATTGTTTTCGCAATTGTACCTGACGCTGCTCCAGCCGTAAAGAAATTTCTAGCAACTTCCTGCCCTGCTCCAATTTCGGCAAACGTTCCGTAAATGGCCTCGTCGAGGTTTATTTTGAGTGCTTTCCTTTTATTTTCTAAAATTTCTCTCGGCATGGCGCAAATCTACAATTTTTGATTTGACAGGATAAATAAAAAAGAAAAGGCGGCCTGAAAACAGACCGCCTATCTAATCAACAAACCTAAACCTAAACTTATTTAACTGAAATTTCTCTTGCCTGAATTTTAGCTTCTTCCTTTTTGGCAATTGTTACAAATAAAACACCGTCCGTATATTCGGCCTGAATATTGGCTTGATCAGCCGCCTCTGGAAGAGTAAATGTTCTGGTGAATGAATTGTAGTTAAACTCTTTCCTATTATATTTTCTTATCACCGCTTCTTCAGTAGTTTCTACCTTTTTATCAGTAGATATCGTCAACTGATCCTTTTCAACGTTAATTTTGAAATCATCTTTTTTCAGGCCTGGTGTAGCAAGTTCAATTTGAAACTCATTATCCGTTTCCCCTATGTTAACTGCAGGAACACGGGAAATTAAACTTTTAGACAGATAGGGTTCAGGATTGAACAGTGATCCAAAAATATCTGAATAAGGTGTTTTTAAAGCGTTATTTTTTTGTCCGTTTGTGAATTTTACTAAAGTCATTTTTATATCCTCCAAATTGTTAGTAATTATTTTCGAGATGGGAGAACAATAGATATACCATCGTGTTATCACTAAAGAATACGAGGGTATTTGATGCCAAATTGGCATTATTTAAAAAATATATACGACAGAACGGCATGTGCACTATAGACGGCTACAATTATAAGACATCAATTCCAATTCGATTTGCTGATATTGACGCATTCGGCCATGTGAATAATGCAACCTATTTAACTTATTTTGAGATTGCACGTTCTATTTATTGGAAAGAAATTATTCGGTGGGACTGGAAACAGGTTGGAATTATCGTCAGAAAATCTGAAATAGAATATTTAAAACCAATAACACTTCATGATGAGATCTATGCTTACGTCAGAACTTCACGAATTGGTAATAGTAGTTTCGACGTTGAATATATCCTTGTGAAAAAGGTAAATGGGAAAGAGGAGATTTGCACAACTGGCTTAACCAGTTGCGTTACTTATGATTACAATCAAAGTAAAACAGTCGCTATTCCTGCATACCAGAGAAATAAAATGAAGGAATTCGAGGCGATTAATGTTCTATCCCCAGAATTTCAGGCTTAGAAACGAGTCTTTCAGTAAGGGCGTGGAAGTGCCTTTTATTTCCCCTGACTTCGAAATTAACCATCAAACGATTATGAGATTTAGATAAGTGGCCAACAGTTGCATTGAGCTTCTCTTCCTCAACCAAGTCTTTGATCCAATCTATATTTTCTAGTTTATCATCCACAAAAGTGATACGATAGGTCCGTTTGTGGTTTACAAAATCGATCAAAGCCTCCAATTTGGCAAAACCGCCGAGCACCACCAGAACTATAAACGAAAGAAGAAATCCCATTTTGTATTCTTCTACACCGATAACCATTCCAATGGCCGCAGAAATCCAAATAACTGCCGCCGTTGTTAATCCCTTGACATTAAAGTTCTCTTTGAAAATAACACCTGCTCCGATGAAACCAATTCCGGTAATAATATTCGCAGCCACGCGATCATCACTCCCCCCAATACGTTGAGAAATCATAGTGAAGATTGTCGAACCCAGACAGATTAAAACTATTGTTCGTAATCCAGCAGACTTGTTCTGGTACTCGCGCTCAACACCTAGTAGGGCACCGCATAGAACGGAAGCAAGCATTGTGGTTAGATCGTTCGAATGTACTTCCATCTTTAAAATATTTTACCAGGGTTGAGTATTCCTTTCGGGTCAAATACATTTTTAATGCCGCGCATAAGGTTTAAATTAACCGTTGAATATTTAATATCCATAAACTCCCGTTGCACCAGCCCTATCCCATGTTCCCCTGAAATGGTTCCACCGAGCGAAACAGTAAGCTCGAATATTTCACGGATGCCATCTTTTAGCTTGTTATTCCAATCGAAATCGGTCATGTTTCCTTTTATGATATTAACATGCAAATTTCCATCGCCAGCATGACCATAACATACAGAATCAAAACCAAATTGCAAACCTATAAGTTTTATTCCAGAAATTAGCTTCGGCAGTTCGGCCCGGGGGACAACTGTATCTTCCTCTTTGTAAATTGAATTTGATTTCACCGAAAGGGGCATATTCCTCCTCAATCTCCAAATTGCTTCCTTTTGCGCTGAAGTATCTGCCAGTAGAACATCAGAACAACCGTGAGATTCAAGCACGGTGTTAATCTTCTCGGCCTCAGTTAATAATAAATTCGAATCATGGCCATCTACCTCAATCATAAGGAATGCATCTACTTCAGGCTTCAAATCAAATTGAAAATGGTCGTATTCTATCACCCATTCCACTCCCCGCCGCTCCATAAACTCCAGGCATGATGGAGTTATACCCGTCCTGAATATTGATGAAACTGCAGCACAAGCTGACTCACTATTTGGGAAAGAAGCGAGCATCACTAGATTTTGGGTGGGGATCGGAAGTAATTTCAAAACAACTTTGGTAATAATACCGAGTGTACCTTCCGACCCGATCATCAGTTGAGTTAAATTATATCCGGATGCATATTTGAGTGTATTTGCGCCGGTCCAGATGATCTCACCGTTAGGCAACACGACTTCCAAATTCAACACATATTCCTTTATTGTGCCATATTTAACGGCCCTGGGCCCACCACTTCCATGCGAAACATTTCCTCCTATAAAACAAGAACCTTTGCTGGATGGATCTACGGGATAGAAGAGTCCGTGTTCGACTGCTGCGTTCATAAAAACTTCAGTAATTACACCTGACTCGAGAGTAGCCTGCAAGTTCCGCTGATCAATTTCGATGATCTTATTTAGTTTCTCAGTTGAAATAACCAATCCCTGTAAAACAGGCAACGCACCGCCGCTGAGGCCAGTGCCGGCACCTCTGGGCGTAACGGGAATCAAATGTTCGCTGCACAACTTTAATAGATCAGATATCTGAGCAGCACTGACGGGGCTCACTGCGACCTGAGGAAAAAAGACAAGGTCTTCGGTTTCGTCATGAGCATATTTTTGAAGCTGCTCCGGAGTGGTGAATATATTTTCAGGTCCAACTATTTCGGTGAATCGCTCCAGCAAGTAATTTGAAATCTTATTAAAGGCCATTTTAGCGACTATAGGTTAGTTCAATGGTCGAGTTCTTCACTTCGCCACCTAAGAGAGGATGCATCTTACGAATACGGACACGTATGGCTTTAACCGCTAAATACTCATGTCGGATTTGTTCCAGAATGCTATGTGCAACTGTTTCAAGGAGCTTTCGTGGAATTTTCATTTCGTCAGCAACAATCTTGAACAACTTTTCATAATTCACAGTATTGGAAATCTCGTCCTCTCCAGATGAAAAAACTTCGAGCTCGGTATCTATATCAACGATAAATTCGGTGCCTAACACTTGTTCTTCAGGATAAAATCCATGGTAAGCAAAAAAACGAACCTCCTCCAGACTAACTTTTTGCTTTATCATTCCCATAAACAAAAATAAAGTATTTTGAGCATAGTGTTTCCTTTCATTATATTGGTTTCACCAAAATCTTAAACATGAAAAAAACCTTCTGTTTTACCGCATCCTTCCTGTTAGCGGCTCAACTAGTTAGCGCTCAAGGCGGAAATCCAAAAGACACGGAAGTATGGAGTCCAGTACCTAAGATAATATCAACTCCGGTGGATTTGCAGGTAGCACCAGCAGATGCGATCGTTTTGTTTGACGGCAAAAACCTGGATGAATGGGTAACCGTTAAAGATAAGTCGGCTGCAAAGTGGACGGTCGCGGACAATATTTTCACCGTTAAAAAGGGAACAGGGAATATTCAAACTAAAAGATCCTTTAATAATTATCAACTTCATATTGAGTGGAAGATACCTGCAAATATTACGGGGGAAGGACAGGCTCGGGGGAACAGCGGTGTATTTCTTGCATCAACCGGGACAGGCGATGGCGGGTATGAATTGCAAGTTCTAGATTCTTACAATAATGTCACGTATAGTAACGGGCAAGCTGGAAGTATCTACAAACAATATATCCCTCTGGTGAACGCATCCAGAAAGCCTGGGGAATGGCAGACGTACGACGTAGTTTGGATGGCACCCGTGTTTAATGAAGACGGGTCCATTAAAACTCCAGCCAGAGTTACTGTTCTGCATAATGGCGTTCTTATACAAAACAATATTGAGCTTAAAGGTGAGACTGCTTACATCGGGCCGCCAGTATATAAAAAACATGGACCTTCACCGATTAAATTACAGGACCATGGAGATCCTAGTCCTGCGATAAGTTTCAGGAATATTTGGGTAAGAGAGCTTTAGACCAGCTCACATGTACAGGCAAATTATTGTTTGCCCGGACAGCTCACAGCACCTGCAATTCAAGTGTGATTTTCTCGTCGGGATTTCCAAATACAAAAGGTGCAACCGGTACTTTGACCTGAGCGGCTTCGAATACCCGCGGAGCATCAATGGCATCGCCCCACACAAAGGGTGCGACCGCAACTTTCATATTTTTCTTTAAAGGAGTAGTTACTTCAATAGTAACATTCTCCCCGGGATTACCCCATACGAAGGGGGCAACTGCTACATTCTGAGTTTTATTATTTCTATTATTTTTGATTTCATCTGCGTGTATTGCAGAAGAAAGAAGGACTAATGCTGAGACTAAGGTGATGATGTGTTTCATGATATGTTGTTTGGTTGATCAAAAATATATCAACTTGATGGGCAGGCGAATGCAAATTAGGTTAAGCTGGTCGGTTACTCGGTAAAACACATGATTAAACCGGCAAAGTTATTTTTGATCAACGGATTAATACCAAAACCATTTCATTACTAGAATGTTGATAAGGTCTAAAGGACCTATATTATGAGAGCAATTTGGAAAGGTTCAATAGGTTTTGGCCTTGTAAACATCCCCATAAAACTATACTCAGCAGTGCAAAACAGCAGTCTGGACATGGATATGCTGGACGGAAGAGATCATTCAAGAATTAAATTCCAACGCATAAACGAGAAGACCCGCAAAGAAGTTCCTTACGAAAAAATCGTCAAGGGTTATGCGATAAACGACGATTATGTTATTCTAGACGATCAGGATTTCGAAGATGCAAGTCCTAAGAAAACTAAGATGATAGAACTAGAAAACTTCGTGGGAATAGACGAAATAAACCCAATCTATTACGAAACATCTTACTACTCCGAACCGGAAACACAGGGTAGAAAAGCATATGCCTTACTGCTGCAGGCACTTTTAAAATCAAAGAAAGCCGGGATTGGCCGCTTTGTGTTACGAAGCACTGAAAACCTCTGCGTTCTACATGCGCTTGATAAAGTAATCGTGATAAGCAAGATCCGCTTTGCTGAGGAGATTAGGTCTACAGAAGAGATCCTTACCCCCACGGATATTAACATCAATAAAAAAGAACTCGATGTTGGCTTGGCTCTTATAGACCAATATACTTCGAAATTCAAGATCGACCAGTTTAAGGACGAATACACAAGTGACCTCCTAAAAATCATTAAAGCGAAGGCAAAAGGAAAACGCCCTTCTATCAAAAAACTCAAGCCTGAAAAAGCATCAAGCGACGATTTATACTCTCAATTAATGGAGAGCCTAAGCTCAAGAAAAGGAGCCTAATTAAAAACTAACCAATTATAAACTACAATACAAAATCATCATGAAAAGATATATTTTATTTGGGCTCATATCCAGTTCGCTATTCCTGGTAAATGCTTGTGCAGTAAACCCCGTAACAGGCAAAAAACAAATTGTGCTGATGTCAGAAGCGCAGGAAATTGCGATGGGTAAGGAGGCTGACCCTCAAATTATTGCACAATACGGCTTATATGACGACAAGAACCTGCAGGCATTTATAACTGAGAAGGGCAAAGCAATGGCCGCGGTCTCCCATCGCCCAAATCTCCAATATGAATTCAAGATAGTTGATTCAGATGTGGTTAACGCATTTGCTGTACCCGGAGGATATGTTTATTTCACCAGGGGTATTATGGCCCACTTTAATAATGAAGCAGAATTTGCCGGTGTACTTGGGCATGAAATAGGCCATATTACAGCACGTCATACTGTATCGCAACAAACAAAGGCCGTTCTCGGGCAGGTAGGATTGATTGGTAGCATGATCCTCGTCCCTCAACTTGGTGAATTTGCAGAACCACTTTCGCAGGGCTTGGGTGTCCTGTTCCTGAAATTTGGCCGGGATGCTGAGCGGCAATCGGACGACCTTGGAGTTGAGTACTCATCAAAAATTGGTTATGATGCACAGGAAATGGCTGGTTTCTTCAATACTCTTGAAAGAAAAAGTGCCGGAACGGGCAGCTCAGAACTACCTGACTTTTTATCAACCCATCCTAATCCTGCAGACCGAAACGTTGCTGTAAATAATTTGTCAGTGGAATGGAAGAAAAAACTAAACTTAACTAATCCTCAAGTCAACCGTGATAGCTATCTCCGAAAGATTGATGGGATAATTTATGGAGAAGATCCTAAAGGCGGCTATTTGGAAAATAATGCATTTTACCATCCTGTATTAAAGTTCCAATTTGCTGTGCCACAGAACTGGAATTATGAAAACACACCTCAGCGGGTTCAAATGGCTCCAAAAGATGGAAAGGCATTAATGATGATGACTCTTTCTCCTGGGAAAACCCTTGAAGAGGCTGCAAACGGGGTTGTTCAGCAAAACAATTTACAAGTACTCGAATCAAACAGAGTAAGTGTTAATGGTTTGAATGCAATTTACATGGTGGCAGACGTTAAACCTCAGCAGCAAGGTCAGGCTTCAACAGCAAGAACAATGACTTACCTAATTGAATATGGAGGAAATATCTATATGATATTGGGTGCTTCATCACCTAACGACTTTAATAACTATGCTCAATACTTTTCACAAAGCATGAAAAGCTTCCGTCAGCTTACTGACGCGCAAAAGATTAACAAGCTGGCTGATAGGGTTAGAATCAAATCTGTGAAGCAGACTGGCACATTACAGCAAGCCCTTGTTAGTTACAGTGTACCACAAAATAAGCTTGAAGAAGTTTCTATTTTGAATGGCATGAACTTAACCGACCGGGTAACACAGGGTTCTCTTATTAAGGTGATCGCCCAATAGGCCAAAAATGTCAAAGGAAAGCCCCGATATCATATCTGATACGGGGCTTTCTTTTTGAAGTTAGATTCGGTTTACACAACTAAGACTTATACGTCTTTCTCACGCTCAACCTTCTTTGTAACAGTCACGCGATCAGTGCTTCCTGAAGTAGTGGTACTAGGACCGCTGTTACCACGTACCAAAGCAACGATAATAATTATAAGAACCGCTGCTCCAACTATCCATACCCACGGCTCAACCGTTGTTGTTTCTGTTGTAACAGAACTGCTTGATCTAGTCGTTGTAGATGTACTTGTGCTATCCTGTGCATTAACCATTAAGGTTGTTAGAGTCAGGAAAAAGATTGCAGACAAGCTTTTTAAGTTAATTGTTTTAAGGCTTTCCATTGAATGTTTGGTTTAGTGAATAATTAGTTTATACCTGAACATCTGTATTCAAAAAAAGTTTCTGTGAGAGCTTTTCTATTTACTAAATTTTTTTAATATATATGTTTAAATGCATTTAAACATATATATTTACCTTCTTAATGCCTCTCAAAAAAACGTTACATTATTTAACGGGTGACTATTCTGAATTTACGCTAGAATCAAGAATATTCCACTCCATCTGTATAGTTGCGATAGTCACGCTTGCTTATTGCGTACCTCTTAATTTTTTCCTCGATTTACCATCTTCAGCATGGCTGTCGCTAGTTGCAATGCTGATACAGTCTTTCTTGTATTACCTTTCCAGGTTTCTCAAGAAAACACAATTGAGCCTGGTGTTGTCGATCATTATAATTCACATAATCCTGATCGCCAATTATTTTTATAATTCAGGAATTGCAGGTCCAAGTCTATTACTATTGCTGGCAGTCTTCTTTCTGGTAAGCGCAATTTCTCCCCGGAGTTCATACAAATATTGGCTTAGCTTCAATATTTTGATTGCCTCAGGGCTGGCACTGATTGAATACTTTTTCCCCAATAGCATTCAAAGCAATTATGTAAGTCAGATTTCAAAATTCGCCGACCTGGGCACCAGTTATTGCTTGTGTGCCGTGATTATATTAATAGGCTTAAGCTACATCAAGAAAAACTACTACATATCACAAAACATGTTGAAGGCCAAAGCCGAAGACCTCGAGCGAATTAATCACGCTAAAAACAAGATGTTTTCGATAGTATCTCATGATCTCAAGGCACCAATTGCGTCAATACAAAGCTATTTGGAAATACTTTCTGTGATGGACATCGACCATCAAGACAGGCGCCAAATAAAGGCCGACCTGATGCTGATGACTCAAAACACTGATATGATGCTTTCAAATCTGTTAATGTGGTCGCAATCACAAATGGAAGGGATTAATATGGATAAGAAGCTTCTTGACCTGGTCGAAGTTATTTCCCCTGTAATTGAGGTTTTTCAACCTATAGCAAGCCGTAAAGAGGTTGAACTGACTTACACAATTGCACCTGATCTGCAAGTAATAGCCGATAAGAATATGCTGCAATTGGTTATCAGAAATATTCTAAGCAATGCTATAAAATTTACACACCCCGGAGGCAAAATAGACTTAACTGCCAATTATCAAGGTGAGATGTGTGAGATTATAATAAAAGACTCGGGTATTGGAATGGATGACGCAACCAAATCCAGCATTTTTAGCCTACAGGGAAAGTCTTCCTATGGCACTAAAAATGAAAAAGGTGTTGGACTGGGGCTAAGTCTGTGCAAAGAATTTTCTGAACTCCAAAATGGGCAGTTATGGTTCGAAAGTGAGACCGGAAAAGGAACAACCTTTTATATAACAATGCCGCGTTCCTAAACTTGAATGTACCTTCTTGTCGGGATCAAGCCGGCAACTAATTATCAACAAGCTCTACCTGAAGAATATTTCCTTCACCGTCCGCACCTTCATTCGATATATACATCTTTCCGTCTGGACCAAACGTCAAACCTTCAGGTTGTGGGAAATCAGGGCCTTTAAGTTTATATAATGAACGGATAGCGCCCTGAGTATTCATAATAATGAGCTTTGGTTTTGTACCCTCGAGAACATAAATTTCGCCTGTCACCGGATGGATCTCTATGTCTGATGGACTGATGGAATTTTTCGACTTGCCTTTGTTGGTGTCCTTGAAGATTTCATGGTTAAGATCAATCTTATAGACTGGAGTTTCTGACATCTTTTTGGTTGCAAGATTAAACGCATAGATTCCCTTGTAATCCTGGCTATTAGGATCTGCACCTTTCACGGCAATAAGTAAGCGATTGTTTTTCTTATCGTAAGCCATGCTTTCGCTATCCTGCTTTTTCCCTAAGTGAGTCTTATACATTTTCACAGCTCGCTGTTTACTCGTATAGTTTTCAATCCCAAATATTACTCCATCGGCACGTAGAACATAGATGGTATTACCAACGATTGAAATCCCCTCATAATCTCCCTGCGGACCAAAAGGTATTTCTTTGTCAATCTTATTATCCCGAATATTAAATAAAAACACGGTGCCTACCTCATCTTGTACACAGGCAAAATGGTTTGCATCCAACCAGGATATACCAGACACTTCATGCAGCTCTTTCGGCAGAAGCCAGGTGATTAAAATTTTTGCATCCTGGTCATTCTTCGCATCAAGGAGGTCTTTGATTTCGGTTTTATCGGCTCCTTTTCCAGTTTTGTCGTCTTTACTGCCTTTTACGAAACGGAAGACAACTGCTAGCACGAGGGGGATTACGATCAGGGCGATAATTTTAATAGGGGTCTTGTCTACCATTATTTTGGTTCTATTATGTGTATGTTCTACAACTAAATTTATTTCACCCTAGTCCAAACCTGTGTTTTGCCTATCAGACTGATTCCCATGAAAGCTCTGATTTCCAAAGCACCTCCATTGCTGATTGATAATTTACAACTGTACTTTTTCCCCGAACGTGGGTCATATACGGTACCACCTTCCCAAACTCCATTTCCACTATAATTAAAATCGCTCAATGCTTCAAGGCCTAAAAGCGGTTGTCCTCGGCGAGATTCTGATGGGTTATGTTTATCAGTTTTGGGATTTCCTGATTCATCGTTTTCTTCTCGTAGCCAGGAAATCTTGCCGTTGTACGTTTGGCCTGACTTAAATATTTGCACTCTAACATTTCCGCCTCCGCTTTGCCAAACACCAAGAACGGCGTCTCCACTTTGGGCCATTGACGGTAATATAAAGCATATAGGGGCCAGGAACGCTAACAATATTTTAAACTTCATAATAATAGATATATTTCAGTTATGACCTGCGAAGTATATGTTCATACAGGTCAACGCGTTGTTTGGCCTGTTATGCAAAAACAATGCCGGGCAAGTGAAACTTACTATAAAGCTGAGTTTGGCAAGGAATGCCGAACGCTATGTTTAAGATTTGGGAGGGAATGGTGGCAGGGTCATCCAGTGAGTAAAGTCCTCGAGGGAAACTTTGTCATTTGCAACCACAAACTTGTGATATTTCTCACTGTAATATCCAAAATAAATCTGTCCGCCGTCAAACAAGAGCACATCCTTTGCTTGTTCCGGCAACTCGTCTTTTACTAATTTCCAAACCATAAAGTAAAGATAGGAACATATGAACAAAGAGCAAAGAACAAAGACGAAAGACATCGTTAGCGTTGCATTGAGCAAGGCGCTCGGACCCCTTTTAGTCGAAGTCTTCCGTATTTGTTACCAACTTCCGGTCTGCCAGTGTAAATGATTATTCTTAACTGTTTAAAGCTATTGCAGTTCTCATTCTAAAACATTAATTTTCTTTAAACTAAACTCTTAATCACAATCGACATGAACACAAAAACATTAATTGCTGGGATTGTAGCTGGAATTGTTGCATTCTTCGCTGGATTTTTAATCTATGGACTCGCAATGGCAGATTATTTTGTTTCTGCGATGCCTTCCTATCCTGGGCTTCTCAAAGATCCGGGAGAAATTTGGGCTATTGGTGTTGGAAGTCTAATCTGGGGTATTTTATTAGCTTGGCTCTTAAACTCAGCTAATGTTATTACTGCCTCACGGGGCGCTAGTTATGCCGCCCTCGCCTTTTTTTTGTACGCTCTTGGATCGGGATTCATTGCCTTCGGCCAAATGAACATGTATTCAATTCAAGATATTTTTATTGATGCAATCTGCTGTGCTTTGATGATGGCTCCGGCTGGAACTGTTGCTGGATGGATGTTGGGGAGGCCTGCAAGGACCTGATAAGTCGGTATTTAAAATTACGGATTAGTATAAAAACAAAGAGAGCTCCAATCGGAGCTCTCTTTGTGTGAGCGATATTTCAGGTAATGCGATACCGATATTCTTTTATTTATTCCTTTCAAGTTCCATTGGAATATCGATTCCTGGCTCTCCAAGTACAAATGGTGCTGCCGGTACCAGGGCACCAACTGCTTTGATGGATGCTAAACCCTCTGGTGCATCATCATTCGGGTTTCCATAAATGAATGGAGCGACCGGAACATTCATGTTGTTATTTGCAGTGACATTTACAGCATCTTCAGGTGAGCCCCAAACGAATGGCGCAACTGGAACCATAACTTTTTTCACTTCTTTTAATTCTGCAGGAACGGCATCTTCAGGATCCCCCCACACAAATGGTGCTACCGAAACTGTGGCTGATTTATCCCGATTCTTAATTTTATCATCAGCTTTGCTGTTTAATGATAGTGCGATTAAAACGATTGTTGACAGAGTGTATATAGTTTTCATAATTATATATTTTAATATTTCTTGTTTGATTTGTTGATTCAAAAGTACCCCGGAATTGAACGCTGGCCTAGTTCTAATTGGCAGAAACAGGACTAAACTCGGTGAAAGCAGGGGAAAAATCGGTAGAAGAAGGTCTTAGGGTTTAGGGATTATGCTTTAGGTTTTTCACCGTCAAAATGGTGGTGTTTTGCCCGGTAAACGGTTTGTCCCGATCAATCCTGAAACTTGATACCCGATACTTGATACTTCTTACTTCTTCCCAAGCACATTTTTCTTAGTTTTGGACAAATCATTTCCTTATGTCATTCGAAACTGAAAAGCAACAAGATATACACAGGTCGTCCAAGAAAGATCTGTATGAAGCTCCAGACTATTATCTGATCGATGAACTCCTAAGCGATGAGCACAAGCTCGTTCGCGATAGCGTGCGTAACTGGGTTAAGAAAGAAGTAAGTCCTGTGATTGAAGATTTCGCTCAGAAAGCTCAATTCCCTAAACATTTAATACCTGGGCTGGCTGACATTGGCGCCTTCGGTCCAACTATCCCTGCTGAATATGGCGGCGCCGGCCTCGACTATATCTCCTATGGTTTAATTATGCAGGAGATAGAGCGTGGTGATTCAGGGATACGCTCAACTGCCTCTGTTCAGGGTTCATTAGTTATGTACCCGATCTATGCATACGGTTCTGAAGAACAAAAAAAGAAATATTTACCTAAGCTTGCTTCTGGTGAATTCATTGGATGCTTTGGGCTCACTGAACCAGATCACGGTTCTGATCCGGGCAGCATGATCACCAATATTAAGGATAAGGGCGACCATTATCTGCTTAACGGCGCTAAGATGTGGATCTCCAACTCCCCTTTTTCGGACATTGCCATTGTGTGGGCTAAGAATGAAGAGGGGGTCATCAAAGGCCTGATCGTCGAAAAAGGCATGGAAGGGTTCTCAGCTCCTGAGATCCACGGCAAGTGGAGCCTGAGGGCTTCTGCCAGCGGTGAGCTTGTTTTTGATAATGTTAAAGTGCCTAAGGAAAACCTGCTGCCAAATGCATCCGGTTTGAAAGGACCGCTGGGATGCCTGAACCAGGCACGTTACGGCATTGCCTGGGGTGCACTTGGAGCGGCAATGGATTGTTATGATACGGCACTTCGTTATTCTAAAGAACGCAAGCAGTTTGGGCGACCAATTGGCGGTTTCCAACTGCAGCAAAAGAAACTGGCCGAGATGATCACGGAGATCACTAAAGGACAACTGCTTGTTTGGAGACTCGGTGTTCTGAGAAACGAGAATCGTGCAACTCCTGCGCAGATCTCTATGGCTAAGCGTAACAGCGTTGAAACTGCAATGAATGTAGCTCGCGAGGCTCGTCAGATGCTGGGTGGAATGGGAATAACTGGTGAGTATCCGGTAATGCGCCACATGATGAACTTAGAATCTGTTGTGACTTACGAAGGAACGCATGATATCCATCTTTTGATTACAGGTATGGATGTGACGGGGATGGCGGCGTTTGAATAAGTACCAGATAAAAGAACAAAGAGCAAAGAACAAGGACTGGGGCAATGTATGCTCTAGTCCTTTTTGCTTTTGTGTTCTTTAAGATAAGCTGATATAGCTGCGTTGTAGACTCTGCGACCCGGCTCTAGAGTTGCCTTAAACTCAGCTTTCCTCTTGGGGTCGTTGATAATTGAGCGGGCGTAAGTTATAGCATCAGAAAATAACCCCTGTTCTGCTTTCTGATTTTCATTGAACTCCACCTTACTCATATCTGGGAGCTTCGATAGAAAAGTCTTGTTTCCGTAAGTTTTCAGGACCATTTGCTGGTTCAACTGACCGCTGGTTCCTTTCATTAATAAGTTATTCTTAAAACGTGCCATGGTTGACGATTTAATATCCTTGGTATTGTTCTGTATTTAAGAGGGTAGCACCGAGAAGGCTCTATCCTACGTTTATCCTACGTTTATCCTACGTTTATCCTACGTTTATCCTACGTTGAACGAAGTGCTTAGATTACACCTGCCTACTCCTATCAATACACCACCACATCATGTACAATAGCAATCAAAGCCCTTTGTCCTAAAATAAGAGTTTACGGAAAAAATTCAAAAAGGTTTTGGTGTAAACGAATTGATTTACAGCGGCGTTATGAAGAATACTCTGATCTTACAATATCACGCAAATTATAACCAGAGGCCATAACCTGACCGTATGCACCAGCAGTTCTCAGCACAACAAGATCGCCCCGCTTTGATAACGGTAACTCTACTTCTTTGCCCAGCCAGTCAGTGCTTTCACAGATAGGTCCTACCACATCATACTTTACCGTTTCCGCATTTTTATCAGCAGAAAGGTTCTGTATCTTATGGTAAGCCTGGTAAAGTGCAGGTCGCATTAACTCAGTCATGCCGGCGTCCAGGATAAGGAAATTCTTCTTTAAACCATTCTTCACATACAGGATACGGCTAATAAGGTTGCCGCATTGAGCAACTAGCGCCCGGCCGAGCTCAAAATGTACTTCCTGGTTGGGTTTACGCTCGAGAAACTTATTAAAAATCTCGAAATAACTTTCAAAATCGTTTACTGGCGACTCATCAGGATTGTAGTAATCAACTCCAAAACCACCTCCAACATTTAATATTTGAAGCTGGAAGCCATGCTCCTCAAACCACTGGCTGAGCTCATTCGCTTTAACACACAGGCTTTTGAAGATGTCCAGATTAGTGATCTGTGAACCAATATGGAAATGTATTCCTATCAGTTGCAGGTTTGACGATTTTCTTAACTCTTCCACACAAGTTTTGAGCTCCCATTGGTTAACCCCAAATTTATTCTCTTCCAGCCCTGTTGTAATGTAGTGGTGCGTGTGAGCATCCACATTGGGGTTGATACGAATAGCTACCCGCGCAGTTTTCCCGCGTTTAGCAGCCAAATCATTGATGATACCGAGTTCCTGAACTGATTCTACATTAAAGCAGTAGATATCATTCTCTAAGCCCTCAATAATTTCCCGGTCTGATTTACCTACACCCGCG
Source organism: Daejeonella lutea (assembly GCF_900168015.1). Taxonomy (GTDB): domain Bacteria; phylum Bacteroidota; class Bacteroidia; order Sphingobacteriales; family Sphingobacteriaceae; genus Daejeonella; species Daejeonella lutea. Next base: position 1,511,404 of record NZ_FUYR01000001.1, read on the forward strand.
AATACAACCTTACCCGGATCGAAACCGATCTCAATCGCCTTTTTTACTTCGTTGCCGCTAACACAATCAGCGCCAAAGCCTATTTGCTGAATAGCTTTCAGCACCCGCTCATTAAAATTAGCTTTAAAAGCGTAGTGTACGTGGAAGCCATACTTGTCTGACGCCACCTTACACGAAGCAAGTGTCTTCTGTAATAGCTCCAGATCGTAATAATAGAATGGGGTATCTAACGCTTCAAAACGCGCTACGGTGTTATGATCTAACATATCTAAATTTCTATCAGCCAGGCTGATGCAGGTTATTCAAATAAACGACTGTGAAGTGAGCGAAGTGCTTCAACCTTGTGCTTATCATCAAGCAAAAGCGAAATATTATAACTGCTTCCTCCATAAGAGATCATACGTATCGGGATATGCTTTAATGCTTCAAAAACACGTGATGCATAGCCATGCTTATCCGCACCGAAGTCGCCTACCACACAAACAATCGTTTGATTGCTGTCAACCTCCACAGAACCAAAGCTGTTTAATTCTTTTATAATATCATCCAGGTTACGGGTCTCGTCGATGGTTACAGACACGGCAACTTCTGAAGTTGTGATCATATCGATCGGAGTTTTATAACGCTCAAACACTTCGAATACGCGACGTAAGAATCCATAGGCAAGCAACATCCGGCTCGACTGGATCTTAATCGCAGTAATGCCATCCTTTGCAGCAATCGATTTAATTCGGCCACGTTCGCTCTCATTGGTAATTAGCGTACCGCCAGCTTCAGGCTCCATGGTATTGAGCAAACGTACCGGAACCTTGTATTTCTGTGCAGGGAAAACACTTTGCGGATGAAGGATCTTTGCACCGAAATACGCAAGCTCGGCAGCTTCATCGAATGATAGTTGAGCAATAGGCTTGGTTCCTTTCACCACCCGCGGGTCGTTATTGTGCATGCCGTCAATATCCGTCCAGATCTGTACTTCTTCCGCACGGATTGCCGCACCAATCAGAGATGCCGTATAGTCGCTGCCGCCTCTTCTGAGGTTATCGACTTCGCCAAACGAATTCCGGCAGATATATCCTTGAGTAATAAAGAATGTTTCAGACGGATCTTCATCAATTAATGGCTGCAGGTGTTCGGTGATGTAGTCAATAACTGGTTCATTGTCCTCATCAATCTTCATGAAGTCGAGAGCGGGAAGCAATCTTGATCTGACGCCTATTTCGGTAAGATAAATATGATATAAGGTTGTGGAGATAAGTTCACCCTGAGCCAGGATAACCTTTTCCTCAATTGTTGTAAAATGTTCGTTTGCGAAAGATGAAATCAGGTTGAAATGATAATCAATCAGTTCCTTGCCGTTTTCAAGACCTTCTTCAGTAGAGAAAAGCTCCTTAATGAAGGTCTCATATTTATCCTTCAGCGCTTTTGTAAGATCTGTAGCTTTCTGTTTTTCTCCTGCCAGATAAGCCTGAGCGATTTCGAGCAGGCTGTTTGTTGTTCCTGACACAGCAGACAGAACAACGATTTGCCTGTCTTGCGGTTGAATAATGTCTAATAGTTTTTTAATGCGATCGGGACTGCCGACTGACGTTCCTCCGAACTTTAGTACCTTCATTTAATTGTTGAATTTTAGATTGCAGCAAAGGATAATTATACTTGCACAATGCGCAGCTAAAAATACGAAAAAGGCGCTAAAATTCCACCTTTAGTTGAATTTAATTGGGAACAAACACGCTAAATTTGGGTTATTCAGATATATACCAACAAAAGAATAAAGATTTCATGCAAAACTTAGAACCATCTGTCTCAAATAGAATAAATCAATGGCTGGAAGGCAGCTATGATGCTGATACTAAATCAAGTATTCAAAATCTGCTGGAGAATCAATCCCATACGGAGCTAACAGACTCTTTTTACCGTGATTTAGAGTTTGGAACAGGTGGACTTCGTGGCACAATGGGTCCGGGAACAAATCGAGTAAATAAATATACTATTGGCTCTGCTACCCAGGGCTTGTGTAATTATCTCCTGAAGAAATATCCGGGCGAGAAAATCAAGGTCGCTGTTGCCCACGATAGCCGTAATCTTTCAGATTTCCTCGCGAATGTTACCGCTGAAGTGTTCTCAGCCAATGGTATTCATGTTTACTTCTTTAAAGAGCTTCGCCCAACTCCTGAGCTTTCTTTCGCCATTCGTCATTTAGGATGCAGGAGTGGTGTAATGATTACTGCATCGCACAACCCGAAAGAATATAATGGTTACAAAGCGTACGGTGCTGATGGCGGACAATTCACGTCTCCCGATGACCGGATGGTAATGGACGAAGTTGCTGCTGTGGGAAGTATCGATAATGTGAAATTCAATCGCATAGATTCAAATATTGAATTGATCGGTGAAGAAATAGACCAGTTGTATCTGGATAAAATAACTGAGCTTTCGGTTTCGCCGGATGCAATAAAGCGTCAAAATGATCTAAAGATCGTTTACTCACCAATTCATGGAACTGGTATAACTTTAGTCCCGAAGGCCCTGAAACAGTTTGGCTTTACTAGTGTGACGATTGTAGATGAGCAGGCAACTCCAGATGGTAATTTCCCTACAGTTGTTTATCCCAACCCGGAAGAAAAAGAAGCTTTAACCTTGGCTTTGGCGAAGGCCGCAGAAATAGATGCCGACCTGGTGCTTGCTACAGACCCGGATGCCGACCGTGTGGGTATTGCAGTAAAAAATGATGATGGTGAGTTTATTCTGTTAAACGGTAACCAAACCGGAAGCTTACTGATCAACTATATGCTGAGCGCCTGGGAAGATCAAGGTAAACTCACGGGCAATGAATATATCGTTTCCACCATTGTTACCACTCCGCTGATCATTGATATCGCGAAAGCAAAGAATGTGGATTTCTACGAAACCCTGACTGGCTTTAAATGGATCGGCGCAGTAATGACTAAGCTGGAAGGGCAGAAAACCTTTATAGCGGGTGGAGAAGAAAGTTACGGTTATCTTGTTGGTGATCTAGTTAGAGATAAGGATGCTGTTATATCATGCGCATTCATCGCCGAGATGACCGCCTATTATAAGGATAAGGGGAGCAGTCTTTACCAGGCTATGCTCGATATGTACCAGAAATACGGGTTCTACAAGGAAAAGCTGGTATCAATCACTAAAAAAGGTAAAACCGGAGCTGAAGAGATAAAGGCGATGATGGAGCGCTTCCGAACCAATACACCGCAGAGCCTTGGCGGATCTAAAGTTGCAACTCTTAAAGACTATGAACTCGGCAAGGTGACAGATGTTGTTTCCGGAACCTCGCAGAAGTTAGATTATCCGAAGTCGGATGTCCTGCAATTCATCACAGAAGATGGCTGTATTATATCAGCGAGGCCCTCAGGAACCGAGCCGAAGATTAAATTCTATTGCAGTGTGAAGACGGATCTCAAGAGTAAATCTGAGTTTGAAGCAAAAAGCAGAGAACAGGATGATAAAATCGAAAAGATCATGGCAGATCTCACTGCTTAGACTCGATTTTATTTGACTGAAGCAGGTATATTTGCGGTATGAAATCACTGTACTTACTTGCTTTTGCACTTTGCATCTTTCAGTCGTGTACTAATCCTGCTGATACCAAACTTCCAATTTTAGGAGAACGTGCCCCAGTTGAAAAAACTGTGGATGGCAAAACCGTGATTGATACGGTTTACCAGACTATACCGGCGTTCAGCTATTTGAATCAGGACAGTGTGTTAGTAACAGAAAAGGATTTTGAGAGTAAGATCTATATCGCAGATTTCTTCTTCACGTCTTGCAATACCATATGTCCGATCATGCACCGGAATATGCTGACTGTTTACAACAAGTTCAAAGATAATCCAAACGTTAAGATCCTTTCACATTCGATTGATATCAAACATGACCTCCCATCCCGATTAAAAGCATATGCCACTAAGCTGGGCGTGGAAAGTAGCAAGTGGGCATTTGTTCACGGGACCAGGGATTCTATCTACAACATCGCTGCTAAAAACTACCTGGTAGCGGCTTATGAAGACAAAGCAGATCCGCAGGGCTTGGTCCATCAGGGCTGGTTTGTATTGGTGGATACCAAAAAGCAGCTTCGCGGAGCATATGATGGAACAAAAGAAGACCAGGTAAAGCAAATGATGCTGGATATGGAAAAGCTTTTGGCGGAAGAAAAGCTGGATGAGAAATAAGCTTCTTTATATAATATCCAGCCTGTTTGTTGGCATTGTGATATTCCAATCGTGCAGCAACGAGCAGCAGCTTAATTATCAGAGATACTTTGTGAATGGCAAAGGTCTCTACGAAAAAAACTGCCAGAACTGCCATGGTGCTAATGGTGAGGGCCTTGGTAAATTATATCCCGCACTGACCGACACCATGCGCCTTTCTAAAAACAAGTCGATTCTTGCCTGTATTATAAAACATGGTATATCCGGAAAAGGAGTGGCTGCCGACACTACCCTTATAACCCAAATGCCGGGAAATGCCGCCCTCGCGGATATCGACATTGCTCAGATCATAGTTTACGTGACTAATTCTTTCGGAAATAAGCAGGGGTTTTACGATCAGGGGCAAGTTGGGGACGATCTAAAGAATTGCAGATAGCAATCGCAACTGGGAGCCCAAGGTTCAATGTTAGGGTTATTATAAGTTTCGGGGCTAAGTTCTTAGAGGTTCCTCGCTTCGCTCGGAATGACGGGTCGCATTTTATTAGAAGGCGGGGGCTAAGAAGCGTCGCTTCTTTTGCCCCCGCCCCCTTCCAACACGATATCACTCGTCATTCCGACCAAAGGGAGGAACCCTCACCATCTAAGAAGGAGTATTCGCCCCATGAATAGCCGCTGTGAACGCCAACGACGTATCGTGTGTCTTGATTCTTACTACTTGATTCTTGATACTTGCTACTTGATTCTTGATACTTGATTCTTCATTCGTCCTAATACAATCCTATTCGTATTTTTGCAGCTCAACAAAAAATCATGGCTAAGCGTACACGAATTAAAGATCTATTAAACACTACTGAGTTTGGACAACAGGTAACTGTTATGGGATGGGTTAAAACATTTAGAAATAACCAGTTTATTTCTATTAATGACGGATCCAGCATAAATAATATCCAGGCAGTAGTAGATTTTAATTCGACTGATGAAAGCCTTTTAAAGAGACTGACGACTGGCGCAGCAATTGCAATTGAAGGTGAAATCATTGAATCCCTTGGCAAAGGTCAACGTGTGGAAGTTAAAGTTAGCAGGCTGGAAATTCTTGGTGACAGTGACGCAGAGAAGTTCCCATTGCAGCCGAAGAAGCATAGTCTTGAATTCTTACGTGAGATAGCGCACCTGCGTTTTCGTACCAATACCTTCAATGCTGTCTTCAAAGTGAGACATGCACTCGCTTACGCTGTTCACAAATTCTTTAATGATAAAGGCTTTGTTTACATGCATACCCCTATCATCACCGCTTCAGATGCTGAAGGTGCGGGTGAGATGTTCCGGGTATCTACTTTTGATCCAGATAACATTCCGCGTAATGATGACGGCACAATTAACTACAAGGAAGACTTCTTTGGCAAGGCAACTAATCTTACCGTGTCCGGTCAATTGGAAGGCGAGCTTGCGGCGATGGCTTTTGGTGATATCTATACTTTCGGTCCGACATTTAGGGCAGAGAATTCTAACACAACACGCCATCTTGCAGAATTCTGGATGATCGAGCCGGAAATGGCATTCTATGATCTGAATGACAACATGGATCTGGCCGAAGAGCTGCTGAAATACTTGATCCGGTATGCGATCAACAATTGCTCTGACGAGCTGGAGTTCCTTAAATCCAGGTTGCTGGAAGAAGAAAAGCAGAAGCCACAGAACGAGCGTTCTGAACTTGATCTGCTTGCTAAATTAAACTTCTGTCTTGATAATGATTTTGAGAGAATCACCTATACAGAAGCCATTAGTATTCTGAGAAACTCAAAGCCAAACCAAAAAAAGCAATTCAAATATCTCATTGATGAATGGGGTGCTGATCTGCAATCTGAGCACGAGCGTTACCTGGTAGAGAAACACTTCAAGAAGCCAGTTATCCTGACTAATTACCCAGCTGAGATTAAATCGTTTTACATGCGCTTAAATGAACCTGATGCTGAAGGAAGAAGAACCGTTGGTGCAATGGACATTCTCTTTCCGGGCATTGGTGAAATTGTAGGCGGATCACAGCGGGAAGAGCGACTTGAGAAACTTGAGGGACGTATGGCTGAGCTAAATATCCCTACGGAAGAAATGTCATGGTTCCTGGATACACGTCGTTTTGGTTCAGCTCCGCACTCTGGCTTCGGACTTGGTTTCGAGCGACTGGTATTGTTCGTAACGGGTATGACAAATATCAGAGATGTCATCCCTTTCCCAAGAACGCCGAAAAACGCTGAGTTTTAATTCTTTAAAACAATTACTTCCGGGTTTTTGTCTATCTTACTTATAGTTTCGGTTTAGTCCATAGATAATGGAAGGGCCGGATATCAATAAACACAAAACAAACGGATTATGAAACCATCAGCACCAAACAAAATTCTTTGGGCAATTGCTCTTATTGCAGGTATTCTAGGAATTGTGGGTCATCTTACTTCCGTAACGTACATATCTGAAAATAGCTTTATACTTCTGTTGGTTGGGTTTGTATTGTTGGCGATTGGAACTTCGTTTAAGGGGACGTGATAAGGGATTAGGGATTAGGCGTTAGTCGTTAGGATCCAACCTAACGCCTAATGCCTAACGGCCTCACTGCTTTGCTAAGGCCAGCAACTCCTCCAAATCCAACCTGTCAGTCTTCATTATCAAATTGCCATTTCGATCAACTGGCCACGTGTCCTGCGGCCGGTCCCAATATAGCTCTACGCCGTTACCATCAGGATCATCTAAATACAAAGCTTCAGAAACTCCATGATCGGATGCGCCCGTTAATGGATAACCAGCATCTAACAGACGTTTAAGGATGACAGCAAGTTGTCTGCGTTCTTCGTATAGGATGGCCGTATGAAATAATCCCGGCGAGTTTTGTGGGGCAGGTGGCCCATTCTTAGAATACCAGGTATTTAATCCAATGTGATGATGGTATCCCCCTGCTGAGATAAAGACAGCCTGATCACCATAACGTTGGGTAATTTCAAAACCTAATAGTCCCTGGTAAAAAGAAAGCGCCCTATCAAGGTCAGCCACTTTCAAATGGACGTGACCAATACGTGTAGAATCAGGAATTTTATATGTCTTCATGTAATTATAAATTTATTTGAACAAGGCCGGGAATCTCATGTTGTCTTAGCAGAACTTTAATTTAGTACTTTTAAACATGCTTATCAAAATCTATCCAGAGAATCCCAATGAGAAAATGATACAGCAGGTAGTTGATGTACTCAAAAAGGGCGGCGTGATTATATATCCAACCGACACGGTATACGGTCTTGGTTGTGATATCACAAACCAGCGTGCCATAGAGCGGATTTGTAAGATCAGAGGCATCAAGCCAGAAAAGGCTAACTTCTCTTTTATCTGTTACGACCTACGGCATATTTCAGACTATACAAAGCCCATTGACAACGAAACGTACCGTATTCTCAAGAAAGCATTGCCAGGTCCATTCACTTTCATCTTTAATGCGAGTAAAAACGTACCGAAGCTATTAAGCTCTAATAAGAAAACTGTGGGAATTCGGGTTCCTGATAACAGCATCGCCCGCTGTATCGTAAAGATGCTGGAAAACCCAATCATGTCAACCTCGATACATGATGATGATGAGATCGTAGAGTACTCTACAGACCCCGAGTTGATCCATGAAAAATATGAAGACTTAGTTGATCTGGTAATTGATGGGGGTTATGGGGATAATCAACCTTCTACTGTGGTGGATTGCAGCGAAGGAGAATTTGAAATCCTTAGGCAAGGTAAAGGTGATCTGGACATTTTCCTCTGAGGTGTAGAATTTAGGTGTTAGGTTTATCAAACGTACCTATCTGATCTAAACCTCTCCTTTGGCCTGTACTCTTACAGGCCCCTACTCCAAATTGTCCACTGTCAACCGTCATCTTTCACCTCTCACCTAACCTCGTATCATTTTTAAAAACTCCCCTACCCGATCCAGCGCGTTTTCAGTGCCCAGGAGCTTCACGAAAGCGCTTCCAACAATTGCGCCGCGGGTGTATTCTGCAGCCTTATTAAAACTCTTCTGATCAGAAATACCGAAACCAATCATCGTAGGGTTCTGCAAATTCATATCCCTAATTCTTTGAAAATATGAATCAGCTTCATTAGACACTTTTAGATCCTTGCCGGTGGTAGAAGATGAAGAAAGCAAATAAATGAATCCATTGCTTAAGCCGTCGATCTTTCTTATCCTTTCCTCCGACGTTTGCGGGGTTACCAGGAATATATTGCTTAGTTTATTTCCAAGGAAGCAATCCTTGTAGAGGCTTTCATATTCATACATCGGCAGATCGGGCACGATAATTCCATCGACACCAACTTCCGCAGCTTTATTGCAGAAATTCTCAACACCATATTGAAGAACAGGATTAACATACCCCATGAGCAAAACCGGTATAGATACACGTTTTCTAAGATCTTTCAATTGCTCGAAAAGAATTGGCAGTGTCATTCCGTTCTTCAATGCAACCTGTGAACTTGCTTGGATGACGGGGCCATCAGCAACCGGATCAGAGTACGGGAAGCCTATCTCAATAAAGTCGGCACCACCGTTTTCCAATGCTTCAGCGATATCCAGCGTGCTGTTTAGGTCTGGATAGCCAGCGGTAAAATAGATTGAAAGTATCGGACTTTTTTTATTCTTAAATAGTTCGTTTAGTCTGTTCATTATTAATAAAATGGCGATTAAAGGTTAAAGTGTTTCATATAGTTGTCCAGGTCCTTATCACCGCGCCCCGAAAGGCAGATCACCACAGTTTCATTTCCTTTAAATTTCATTTTATCCAGGTGCGCCAGGGCATGTGCACTTTCTATGGCTGGAATAATCCCTTCCAATTCAGCTAGCAATCGTCCGGCGTCCATTGCTTCATCATCCGTGGCACTGACATATTCGCCACGACCGGTCTTGAATAAATGAGCATGTTGCGGACCGATACCTGGATAATCGAGACCTGCTGAAATAGAATAGGGCTCTACGACCTGACCATCGTTAGTTTGCATCAGGATGGACCGACTGCCATGTAAAACACCCTCTTTTCCAAGGGCAGTTGTCGCCGCTGATTCCCCACTCTCGACACCTAAGCCGGCAGCCTCGATAGCAATTAGCCTGACATCTTCATCATCAAGGAAGTGATAGAACATCCCTATGGCGTTGCTGCCACCGCCAACGCAGGCCATAACAATATTGGGATTCTCCGAACCCGTTTGCTCCTTAAGCTGGGCCTTTGTCTCTTCGGAAATAATTGCCTGAAACCTCGCAACCATATCAGGATAAGGGTGCGGACCGACAACAGACCCGATAATATAATGCGTATCTACGGGATTGTTGATCCAATCGCGCATAGCTTCATTAGTTGCATCCTTTAAGGTTTTGCTGCCAGAAGTGGCTGGCACGACTGTAGCGCCCATCATCTTCATACGGGCAACATTTGGTGCCTGGCGTTGGATATCGATCTCCCCCATATAGACTACACATTCGAGGCCCATTAAGGCACAAACCGTTGCTGTGGCTACACCGTGCTGCCCTGCTCCGGTTTCAGCAATGATGCGCTTCTTACCCAATCGCTGAGCAAGCAGAATTTGTCCGACCGTATTGTTGATCTTATGAGCCCCCGTATGATTGAGATCTTCTCTCTTGAGGAAAATCCTGGCACCGTACTTTTCAGATAATCGCCCAGCCAGAAACAATGGTGAAGGCCTTCCTACATAGTCTTTGAGTAACTTGTGAAAACTCTCCTGAAATGAGGGGTCATAAATGATATCCAAATACTTTGTTCGCAGCTCTTCTACGTTAGGATATAGCATTTCAGGGATGTAGGCTCCCCCAAAATCACCATAATAACCCTTATCATTCACTCCCCAGTTCACTGAACTTTTAATAAATTCTCTATTCATATTGCTTAGTACCTTAGCCTCGCCCTGTCGGTTTTCCGTGATTATTAATTCCTATTTCTTAATTCTCAAAGCCCTGATCTTGTCAAAGGTCTCTCGAATTTTATCAATGTCCTTTAAAGCTGGTTCGTGTTCATATTTACTGTTTAAATCCAGTCCGTGCAGACGAACATCCTTTAAAGACCTTACCGCATCGATGTTATCGGGACTTAAGCCTCCACTTAGGAAGTATTGCTTTGTGCCATGATAATGTTGAAGAATATTCCAGTCGAACGTTTGCCCGGATCCTCCATGACCTGCTGTGCTGGTATCAAACAAGAAATAGTCGACAAAATCTTCATATGCATCGAGAGCTGTGAAGTCAAAACCTTCATGTATGCCGAAGGCTTTAATTAATTCCACGTGCTTTTCTGTTTGCATATTATGTAGGAATTTCTTGAATGATCTACAGAATTCCGGTGATTCGCTGCCATGTAATTGTATGGCATCGAGATTATATTGTATCACTTCATCCGCCATAGTATCCATCGCTTCATCTACAAACACACCAGTCTTTTTTACATGAGCTGGAATTTGCCCGATGGTAGTCAAGTCAAGTTTGCCAGCGAATCTACTTGAATGAGGATAGAATATGAAGCCAATATAGTCGGGCTGCAATTCCACCAATTCCCGGATATTATCTGGTTCCCGCATTCCACAAACCTTCAGTATCATGCTACAAGTTTCTTAAAACAGTCAAGTGCCTTTTTACTTATTAACGATTCTTCTGCCTCATAAAAGCAATCAGCAAAAGACAGATGTGGCTTTATTGTACGAATCGCAATTGCGGCATTGCAGATTACGACGTTATTCTGCTCAGTAGTTCCGTTCCCGCCAAGAACGTCCTTGAAAATAGTAGCGGAATCCTCTACTGTACTACCGCCGCCAATTTTGGAAGGATCAATCTTTTCGAAACCTAATTGAGATATCGAATAAATATGTTCACCACTGCCCGAAAACGTCTTGAAGTCGCATGTCAAAGAAATTTCGTCATATCCTTCGAGAGCATGCAAAATGGTATATTTCAACGACGATTTTTGATATAAGTAGGCATATAGTCTTGCCAGTTCAAGACTAAAAACTCCCACCAACTGATTCTGAGGCCGTGCTGGATTAACCATAGGGCCCAGCATATTGAAAAATGTCTTTACTCCCAGCTCCCTGCGTATTGGTGCAACGTTCTTCATGGCCGGGTGAAAAAGAGGCGCATGCAGAAAACAAATTCCTGCCGTATCAAGACTCCTGCGTAACTCATCTGAATCATTCGTAAACTTGTAGCCAAGAAATTCCATCACGTTTGAAGACCCACATCCTGAGGAAACACCATAATTACCATGCTTAGCAACCTGGTACCCTGCACCGGCAACCACAAATGAAGCAAGAGTAGAAATGTTGAACGTATCTTTACCATCTCCTCCTGTTCCGCACAGATCCACTAAATCGTAATCCTGAAGTTTAGGTTTAAGGCATAGGTCAAGCATTCCGTCCCGGAAACCTTCAAGTTCATCGACGGTGATCGTCCTCATGCAATAGACAGCCATAAAAGCAGCCATTTGAGATTGATTATATTTCCCCAGTGCTATATTGGTGAGTATTTCTTTTGCTTCATCTCTGCCGAACGTTTTCTGTTCAAACAGGTGATTTAATATTTTCTTCACAATTATATTCTTAATTCGTTCTTAACAAAATTCTGCAATTCCCGACTGTTCACATCATAACTTGAATCAAGCTAAATTCTGCCCATCCTAAAGGCAGGCATGCAGCACGGCATTTGAAAACAAACTATATATAAATAAAAAAGGTTGCCTTTAGGCAACCCTTCATATCTAGTTTCTTTATATGGAATAACTATATACGCTTACTGATCGCCGATTGATTATTCATCTGCCACCACCACTTTGTATATATATTGCTTGCTTTCATCTTGTAAAGCAAATATGGATAATCTTTTCTTTAGCTGCAAACCTTTTAAGTATTTTTAGAAAATGAAAGCGACAAGACGATCCAGGCAACGATTAAAACGTAAAATTGATGCGGGAAAGGCTGCATTAATACTCATCGGAGTTGGCCTTGCATGTTTTGGATTAAAAGGCTTTCTCCTCCCAAATCACTTTATCGACGGCGGGATAACCGGAATATCCCTGTTGACTTACCAACTGACATACAAATCCACCGGTATTCCAGTTTCTTTTTGGCTCGTATTATTTAACATTCCATTTATCATTCTTGGTGCTAAACAGATAGGCCGTCGATTTGCCATCGGTACATCAATAGCAATTCTTGTACTTGCTGCAATGATCTTTTTAGTTGACTTCCCTCAAATTACTGATGATAAAGTGCTGACCGCAATTTTCGGAGGTTTCTTTCTGGGTGCCGGTATCGGTCTTGCCATTCGAGGGGGTTGTGTAATCGACGGGACGGAAATCCTGGCAGTATACCTCAATAGAAAAAGTATCTTAAGCATGGGTGATATCATTTTACTTATCAACGTGATCATCTTTCTTCTGGCTGCATTTGTTTTAGGAATTGAAAATGCACTTTACTCAATACTCACTTACCTCTCGGCATCAAAAACAGTAGATTTCATCATTCAAGGGATTGAAGAGTATACCGGAGTTACAATTGTCTCCGCCAAAAGTGCACAGATCCGGGAGGCAATAACTAAAAACCTGGGACGGGGCGTTACCGTGTACAAAGGTGAGCGAGGCTTTGAAAGTGCTCAGTTTAAAAGTAAAGACATCGACATTATCTTTACGGTGGTTACACGATTGGAAGTTTCTAAATTAAAACAGGAGATAGATCAGATAGATCACAAAGCTTTTATTGTGATGAGTACCATCAGCGATACCAAAGGAGGCATCATAAAGCCAAGGCCGTTGCACTGATAATCAGTACATCTTCATCAAGATTTTCAACGAACTACAAGCGCTTCTAATAATAGTAAAAATTTTCATGGGGTTGCCTAAAGGCCCGGGCTCTACGTAGTAGTTTTTGCCAGGAAAATTCGTTGCAACTGAGAATACTGTGTTTTGGCAAAAAGCTGATGCTTCGATCCCTTACCCAACTAAACGCTGGGTATGTAGGCAGCTACTCCTAAAGTCTTAAATATCGCGTCCCACTTCCCGCTCCTCGTTTTTGAAAAGCTTCTTATCCGCATAAAAAGTCCCGAAAGGAATCAGTGACGCGAGGAAACTTAAACCTACTTTCCAATAGCTCCATTTATACACATAGGCGACATGTAATAACAACGCGATGTACAATATGAATAATAAACCGTGCGCCATGCCCACAACATAGTTCGGGCCAGGCATCGCATATTTATATTTTAAAATCATTGTCAGGCCGATAAGTAAAAAAGAACAGCCTTCAAGAAAAGCAATAAGTCTGAAACGGCTTAGCGGAGTATTAAACATATTCTTGACACATAAAATTCAGCGCAAAAATAGAAATTCCGTAGAAGCTGAACATCACAGGAAAGTAATGATCATGGATTTATGCCAAACAATTAATATGCAGTGTCCGTTTTCTTGTTATATCTAGTGACACATGAATGCAAAGCCTAAATCATTTTCTGAAAACGAAAAACAAGACAGTCAGCCTGGGACAGAACAAGAAATGTCGCCAAGACCGGAGTATATCAATCCCAATTACAAGGCCGCTGGGAAACTGACAAACAAAACTGCCCTCATCACAGGTGGCGACAGCGGAATTGGTCGGGCTGTAGCAATCCATTTTGCCATGGAGGGCGCAGATATTGCGGTTGCCTATCTTGATGAGAGCCAGGACGCCAGGGAGACAAAAAGACTGGTAGAACAGGCCGGCAGAAAATGTATCCTTTTAAGGGGAGATATCCGCAAGAAAGAATTCTGTGATAAAATCGTAAACCAGACAATATCCAAACTTGGAACCCTCAACATTCTCGTCAACAACGCTGCACAGCAGTTTCCACAGGACGACTTTTTAAAGATTAGTAAAGGTCAACTAGAGAAAACGTTCAATGTTAATATTCTTCCTTACTTCTTTTTATCGCAAGCCGCAGTCAAAAATATGAAGGATGGCGATTGTATAATTAATACAAGTTCTGTCACAGCCTATCGCGGTAGTCCGCATCTGATTGACTACTCTTCAACCAAAGGTGCCATTGTTAGCTTCACCCGTTCGCTCAGTGAAAATCTCGCGCCTCAAAAAATACGCGTCAATTCGGTGGCTCCAGGACCTGTATGGACTCCGCTCATCGTATCAAGTTTTGATAAAGAGGAGATTAAGCAATTTGGCAAGAAAGTGCCGATGGGACGAGCAGGGCAGCCGTCAGAAATTGCACCAGCCTATGTATTCCTGGCAAGTGAAGATGCATCCTATATAACTGGGCAGGTGATCCATGTGAATGGCGGGGAACTTATTAACGGTTGAGGCTACATTTAAATCCTGCCCATAAATTCTAAAATGTAGTCATAAAGGATATTTCCTTTGAAAATCATCTGCGCAATCATAGGAACGTGCTTCTTCTTGGGAATAATTTTGAGCTCGGTGTTAGTATTTAATGTAAGAAGTTCCGTCCGTAGCCTTTCAGATTGGAGCCTGATTGCCGGATATGTGTTCGCTCCCACAAACATCAATACAGGCACTTTGAAGTTTCGGATATAATATAAAGGTGAAGCTGTTTTCCATACTTCGGGATTTTGTGAAAAAGTATTGAGGAAGCTTGTGGTATAATGGTCTGGCGCGGCTTTCGTGAGATATTCGTACATATCCAGTCCAAATGCATCGTTTAGTATAAGTCCACGGATAGGATCACTTATCCCCTCATTCACAAAATATCGCGGGTCAGAATGCAACAGTGTTGCCAGGTGTCCACCTGCCGAATGGCCCATTACATAAATATTGTTTCTGTCGCCGCCATAACTTGAAACGTTTGCGCTAACCCATTTCAACGCTTTGGCACAGTCAGCCGCCATCTTTTCATACTGATATGCTGGACTTAGACCATAGTTAATAATGATGGTAACGACATTTTTAGAGGCCATATTTCTTCCCAGCCACCAATACGTTTCCTTCTTGCCGCTGTTCCATGAACCCCCATGAATAAAAACAATAACATCTTTTGGCTTTGATTTATCCTTTGGATAGTAGATATCCAGGAGATTCTCCCTTACATTCGGGACGCCTTTTGAATAGGAAATGTCTCGTTCGATTTTGATTCCCCCGGAAAATGCCGACTGATATCCGCAACAAAAGAAAAATAGCCAGATTATCCCAAATCTCATTTTATTAGTGGGTCCTTCTCTTGTGTAAAATGCTTATAGACAAGTCCGTCAAGGAACGATGGTAAAACCTTGTTTAGAAAAACAGTTAGCTTGCCCTGGCCAGTCATTACTAATGAGCGTTTTCTATTTTCAACACCATTTACGATGATCTCGGCTACTTCACCTGAGGTCATCATTTTACCTTCTTCCATACTGGTATCACCTTGAGCACTGCCGTCCTTAACTAAAGCAGAATACCGGATATTAGAGGCTGTAAATCCTGGTGATGCAACCATTACATGCAGACCGGTTTTAAGATTTTCGACACGAAGAGATTCTAAAAATCCATTTAGGGCAAACTTTGAGGAGGAGTAGCCTGTGCGACCTGGGAGCCCTTTATAACCTGCTATGGATGATACGCCAACTACTGAACCCTTATTTCGAAGCAATTCAGGCAACGCAAATTTGGTGCAATATACAGCACCCCAAAAATTTACGTCCATTAAGTTACGGAGTACTTTCAGATCAACATCAGCAAACAGAGCTCTCATAGAAATTCCGGCATTGTTGATAAGTACATCAATGCGTTTGAATGTGATCAATGCCTGGTCAATAAGGCCCTTGCAGTCTTCCTCTTTTGAAACATCACACTGAAATGCTATGGCTTTGATTTTATATTTAACCTCCAGATCCTGGGCGATTTCACATAAGGTTACGTATTGACGTGCGCCAAGCACTAGGTTAGCACCCCGTTTAGCGAACTCCTCAGCACATGACCTTCCAATGCCCGAAGAGGCACCTGTAATAATTATCGTTTTATGTCTCAGATCCATTTGAGTCTAAAGTAATCAAGCTATCTGGCGAGGGTATTTTCATATGGTATTCGTGTGGCAATTGAACGACCGAGGGTTATTTCATCCACATATTCAAGTTCCCCGCCGAACGCTATTCCCCTGGCAATTGCACTAATTTGTATATTTTTATCTTTAAGCTTTTTGTAAAGGTAAAATATTGTGGTATCTCCTTCCATGGTTGCGCTTAGTGCCAGGATAACCTCATTTGCTCCGCTGTTATCTATCCTGTTAATTAGACTTTCTATATTAAGATCTGAAGGACCGACCCCATCCATGGGTGAAATGAGCCCACCAAGCACATGATAAACGCCATGATATTGGCCAGTGTTTTCAATTGCCATTACATCCCTCGTATCCTCAACAATGCATATGAGAGATTTATCACGCTTTACCGCGCTGCATATCTCGCAAACTTTCTGATCCGAAATATTATGGCAAGTTTCGCAGAATCGAATTTCGTTTCTTAACTGCAGAAGTGTATGGCTGAATTTCTCCACATCGGCCTGAGGTTGATTTAGTAAATGAAGTACCAATCTCAATGCGGTCTTCTGGCCAATACCGGGTAATGATGCAAACTCATTAACTGCATTTTCAAGCAGTTTGGAAGAAAAATTCATTCGCAAATTTAAACTAAAAATAATCTTTAAGTAGGTAATATGGTGATTAATTACGTTCTACCGAAATAGCCAGAAACAATACGAAATGAATTAATTCGTATTAAGAACTTAATTATTAATTTAGGCGCTTATCTAAAATCAAACATGGAGCCATCAATATTACTCAGCTTTCTTGTAGCATACTTCCTCATGCTAATTGGTATTTCCTATTTAACTTCAAAGGAATCCTCGGATAACTCAACATTCTTTACTGCAAACCGGAACTCAAAGTGGTACCTCGTAGCTTTTGGAATGATTGGAACCGCATTATCGGGGGTAACGTTTATTTCTGTTCCGGGTGAAGTCGGTAACCCAGCAGGTAATGAATTTAAGTATTTCCAGTTCATTCTGGGGAACGCTATCGGTTTTATTATAATAGCGACAGTCCTGCTTCCTCTTTACTACCGAATGAAGCTTACTTCTATTTACACATATATTGAAGAGCGACTTGGAACCCACAGCTATAAAACTGCCGCAAGTATATTCTTGTTGAGCCGTACTATAGGTTCTGCCTTCCGCTTATATCTTGTTGTAATCGTACTGCAGCGCTTCATTTTTGATTCTTATGGCGTTCCTTTTTGGGCTACGGTATTAATATCTTTGGGCTTGATCTGGTCTTATACTTTCAAAGGAGGCCTAAAAACGATAATTATTACTGATACTCTTCAAACTGTATTTCTGGTATCTTCGGTGATTCTAACCATTTATTTTATTTGTTCAAGCCTGGGATTGAACATTCCGGAAGCTTTCGAGACCATAAAGAATAGCGGTTATTCTAAAATATTCTTCTTCGAGGATTTTGTAACCAGCAAGTTCCACGTCACTAAACAACTGTTGGGCGGAATCTTTGTAACTATCGCGATGACCGGTCTTGATCAGGATTTGATGCAGAAAAACCTGAGCTGCAAAAATATTGGGGAGGCTCAAAAGAATATGTTCACATTCACTGCTGTTTTTGTTGTCATCAACATTTTCTTCCTGAGTGTGGGGGCATTATTATATATCTATGCTACCAAAAATGGCATTGAAATTCCTGTTGATGCTGTCACCGGCAAACCACGTACGGACTTTTTGTTCCCTGAAATAGCTTTTAATCATCTTACAATAATACCGGGTGTGATCTTTATGCTAGGGCTTACGGCGGCTACATTCGCTACAACAGACTCTGCATTAACTGCGCTGACAACGTCTTTCTGTGTGGATTTTCTGGCCTTTGCTAAGAAAAAAGACTTGAATGCACCTTCAGTTGTTAGAACCAGGCACTTCGTCCATGTGTGCTTTTCAATCTTGATGTTCCTGGTAATCATCTTATTCAATGCGGTAAATAATGCAGCAGTAGTAAGCGCAATATTCACAGTGGCGTCGTACACATACGGTCCACTTTTAGGACTCTATGGATTCGGTTTGTTTATGAAGAATCGCGGTGTAAATGATAAACTGGTTCCATTTATTTGTTTACTATCCCCTGCTGTTTGCTTTTTCCTCAATAAAAATTCAGCAACACTAATGGGTGGCTACGTTTTTGATAATGAACTGATCGTCGTGAACGGTTTAATAACCTTTATCGGTTTGCTTTTGATCAGCAAGCCTACAACGGCTAAAACCCAATTTTAATTGAATTACAAAGTGAGTTATGACAAGTGATGATAAAATAAGAAGTGCTTTCGAAAATAAGAACTGGCAGGAAATCAAGGTAACTGATTCATGGCAGATTTTTAAGATTATGGCGGAGTTTGTTGACGGCTTCGAAAAGCTTGCCAAAATTGGGCCTTGCGTGTCCATTTTCGGATCCGCGAGAACTTCGAATGAAAATAAATACTACAAATTAGCGGAAGATTGTGCACGCCTCTTGACAGAACGAGGTTATGGTGTTATTTCAGGTGGTGGTCCTGGTATTATGGAAGCGGCGAATAAAGGCGCTTTCGAAGCGGGCGGAAAGTCGGTTGGCTTAAACATTGAATTGCCATTCGAGCAGTTCCACAATAAATATATCGATCGCGACAAGATCCTTGAATTTGACTACTTCTTCATCAGGAAGGTTATGTTTATGAAGTATTCGCAGGGTTTCATTGTTCTCCCTGGCGGGTTCGGAACAATGGATGAAATGTTTGAAGCCCTAACTTTAATTCAAACTGGAAAAGTTGCACGGTTTCCAATCGTACTGGTTGGAAAGTCATACTGGTCAGGACTGATTGACTGGGTAACCAATACGATGCTACAGGATGAAAAAAATATCAACGAAGACGACTTGAACCTATTCAGGCTTGTTGATACAGCCGAAGAAGCCACGGAACACATTTTCAGGTTCTATGACAAGTATGTCTTGAAACCGAATTTTTAGATGAAAAGAAATGAAGAGCAAGGAAATTATATCTTAATTCTTGCTCTTTTCTTTTTAAGAAGGAATTAATATTATGTAAGTAAAATGCCTATTGGCCGTTAATTTTTAATTCTCGGCCATCATACATAGATCTCCCCCTTCAGATATGTAACTGCCCTACCTGACATTAATACCCGATCTCCTTTAAATTGGCACCATAACTCGCCACGGCGCGCCGACACCTGGTAGGCATGCATATTTTCTTTACCTAGACGATCAGCCCAGTACGGTATCAGATTGCAGTGCGCTGAACCGGTTACCGGATCCTCATTAATGCCTGCTGAAGGAGCAAAAAATCGAGACACAAAATCACTATTATCCCCAGGGGCAGTTGCGATGAAACCAATAGAATCTATTTTACTCAAAGCGCTATAATCGGGCGTCAAAGCTACGACATCGGCTTCCTTTTCATAAACTAAAAAGTAGTCCCTCGATCTCAACACAGCAACAGGATTACCGCCTATAGCTTCGATAAGTCCCGTAGGCGTTTGTGCGGCTTCAGGTGCTCGGGCCGGGAAATCCAGCATATATTTATCGCCATTTCTATGAACACTCAATGTGCCCGCTTTCAGAGTGTGAAAGTGAATCACATCACGATCGTAGCCCAGTTCGGTAAATAGGATATGAGCAGTTGCTAACGTCGCGTGCCCACAAAGATCTATCTCCAACTCCGGAGTGAACCATCTTAATTCAAAATCATTTCCCTGAGGAATGAAGAAAGCCGTTTCTGCAAGGTTATTCTCTGCAGCAATTTTCTGCATTTGTGGAGCAGGAAGCCATTCAGCTAGCGGACAAATGGCAGCGGGATTTCCTCCATACAATTCCTCCGTGAACGCGTCAGCCTGATAAATAGGAATTATCATATCTGTTTTTCTTCAAATATAGTAATTGTCCGGGGTGGGTGCTGATAGGAAATTGACCTTTCTTCCCAACCCACTTCATCTTACCACTATAGGTTTTCGGGGGACACACTGGAGTTAAATCCACCTTGCATTGAAGGCTGCGGATTAAAACTTGTCAAATCAAATTGATCACAGTTCAAAATTGCTGAACCATTCGTCAGCAAAAACAGTGATTTTTGAACGTAACTAAAATAAAAGGCCAGGCAAATTGCCCGGCCTCAATGCCTTTTTAAATAACTGCCTGTTATCCCAGGTATGACTTTAATATTTTGCTCCTAGAAGTGTGACGTAGACGTTGAAGCGCTTTATCTTTAATCTGGCGAACACGTTCACGAGTGAGGTTAAACTTCTCCCCTATCTCTTCGAGTGAAAGCGGATGATTTGTACTCAGACCAAAGAAGAGAACAATTATTTCTCTTTCCCTTTCAGTCAATGTAGACAAAGAACGCTTAATCTCTTCAGAAAGAGATTCGTTGATAAGGTTGCTGTCTGTATTCGGATCACTATTTTCAAGAACGTCTAGAAGTGTATTCTCCTCGCCCTGAACAAATGGCGCATCCATTGAAACGTGCCGACCAGAATTACTAAGGGTATCTGATATCTTTTCAACCGTCGTCTCAAGATTATCTGCCAGCTCTTCAGGAGACGGCTCGCGCTCATACTCTTGCTCCAATCTTGAAAAAGCCTTGCTTATTTTACTTAACGAACCTACCTGGTTTAGTGGCAAACGAACAATTCTGGATTGTTCTGCAATAGCCTGAAGAATAGATTGACGAATCCACCAAACTGCATACGAAATGAATTTGAAACCTTTAGTTTCATCGAAACGCTTTGCGGCTTTAATCAAACCAAGGTTACCTTCATTGATAAGGTCGCCAAGTGTTAGTCCCTGATTTTGATATTGTTTTGCTACGGAAACTACGAAACGTAAATTGGTTTTTGTTAGTCTCTCAAGTGCCGCCTGATCGCCTTCTCTGATCTTCTGTGCAAGAATTACTTCTTCTTCGGCGGTAATTAAATCTACTTTACCAATTTCATGTAAATACTTGTCTAACGACTGAGATTCACGATTGGTAATGGATTGGGTTATTTTGAGTTGTCTCATTTATGAATAAATACTCCCTTTAAAAGTCTGCAAAGTTAAACAAATCTGCCATTTTAACGACAAGTTAAAAGAAAATTTAGCTGATTTTTAAGGATTTACGTGGAAAAAAATCTAATTTTTACAGCACAAAAATCATTCCATTAAAACGCAAAAACAGGCATCTAATTATCTTAACGAAAATTATTAGAATGTCTTGTATAAAGAATTCAATTTAAAACATTAAGGTGTAGCTTTTTATTCAAAACTTCTCATAAAAAATAGTTCGGAAATTGCCTTCGGATCAAAAAAACGTAATTACTATAATGCAACTGATTCCCCATGCGGGAACTAAATGCCACAGAAAAAGCAATAAAGCAATTTTTTTTGAATGAAATTTTATAAGCCGAAACTTTGATTACGTCAAATTTCTCACGTCAAACCAAACTTGATCGGGTTTTGCGTTGAATCTTTCCATCTGCTCAACCAGTTGGGAGGGAATTGAGTGGCTCAATACAAGTTCACGATTAACAGGTTTAAGAAACTTCTTCTCAACCATCAGGTCCATCTGTTCAAGTAACGAATCGTAAAACCCATCAATATTAAGTAAGCCTATCGGATGATTATGCAACCCCAACTGAAGCCATGTTAACACTTCAAAAAACTCTTCAAGTGTTCCAAATCCACCTGGTAACGTGATCACACCATCGGAAAGGTCAGCCATTTTTTGCTTCCTTTCATGCATGTTTTCGGTAATAATCAGTTCTGTAAGGCCAGTATGCCCAATCTCTTTATCCATTAGAAATTGCGGGATTACGCCGACAGCTTTACCGCCACGTTTCAAAACCGCATCTGCTATTAGGCCCATCACACCCACCCTGCCTCCACCGAAAATCAGAGAGATGTCCTTTTCTGCGAATACGTCGGCAAGATCATCTACTGCTTTAAGCAATG
Organism: Daejeonella lutea; assembly: GCF_900168015.1. Classification (GTDB taxonomy): domain Bacteria; phylum Bacteroidota; class Bacteroidia; order Sphingobacteriales; family Sphingobacteriaceae; genus Daejeonella; species Daejeonella lutea. The sequence continues at coordinate 1,533,607 of NZ_FUYR01000001.1, forward strand.
CCGGATCACCATTGAAATTTGCACCACAGAAAACGGAAATAGCATTCATAGATTGATATTTACATGAATCGTTTTAGAATTACCTAAAATTTGAATCCTTTAAGTTAAAAATCCGATGTGAAACTAATCAATCGGTTCACCTTTCGTTAGCGACTATAATTAGGAGCCTCTTTAGTAATTGTTATATCATGGGGATGACTTTCACGCATTCCTGCAGCAGTTATCTTAACAAACTTGGCATTTTGAAGGTCTTTGATAGTTGCTGATCCGCAATAACCCATACTTGCCCTTAAGCCACCGATAAGCTGGTACATCACTTCAGACAATGAGCCTTTGAAAGGAACCCGACCTACAATACCCTCTGGAACCAACTTCTTAATATCATCTTCAACATCCTGGAAGTAACGATCTTTAGAACCCTGCTCCATAGCCTCGATTGATCCCATGCCCCGGTACGATTTAAACTTACGACCTTCGTAAATAATCGTCTCTCCAGGAGATTCTTCAACACCTGCAAATAACGAACCGGCCATAATGGTACTCGCACCTGCTGCAATGGCTTTAGCTATGTCACCCGTTTGTTTAATACCCCCATCAGCAATGACTGGTACCCCACGTCCTTCCAAGGCTTTCGCGCATTCATATACTGCATAAAGTTGAGGTACACCCACCCCTGCAATGATCCGTGTAGTGCAGATAGATCCTGGGCCGATACCCACTTTCACTGCATCTGCACCGGCATCTGCCAAAGCAATAGCTGCTTCGCCTGTTGCAATGTTGCCAACAACAACTTGCAGGTTTGGATATTTTGATTTGACTTCTTTTAATTTTTCTATTACACCCCGCGAATGACCGTGAGCTGTGTCAATTGTAATTACGTCCACCCCAGCTTTGACAAGGGCATCTACGCGATCTAATGTATCAGGAGTTACTCCAACCGCTGCTCCAACTCGAAGGCGGCCATGAGCATCCTTACAGGCATTCGGATAATTTTTAAACTTCTGGATGTCCTTAAAGGTTATTAAACCGATTAAACAGCCGTTATTATCGACTACCGGCAGCTTTTCTATTTTGTAATCCTGCAATATCAATTCAGCCTGGGAAAGGGTTGTTCCCTCAGGGGCTGTTATCAGGTTTTCCTTCGTCATAACATCCCTGACAGGACGTTTGACATCCTTCTGGAAGCGAAGGTCCCTGTTTGTAATAATTCCAACCAACTTATTGTCTGTATCGACAACTGGTATACCGCCAATTTTATATTCTTTGATTATGATAAAGGCGTCAGAAAGGAGCGCATCTTCATTTAAAGTGACCGGATCTTGAATCATTCCACTTTCTGAACGTTTCACTTTGCGTACCTCATCTGCCTGAGCCGCAATACTCATATTCTTGTGAAGCATCCCGATACCACCAGCCTGCGCAATGGCTATTGCCAAACCCGACTCAGTGACCGTGTCCATTGCAGCCGAAACAATAGGAACATTTAACTTAATATTTCTTGTGAAATAAGTACTTGTATCCACATCGCGTGGTAAAACTTCGGAATAAGCGGGGATTAAAAGTACGTCGTCGTAGGTAAGTCCTTCGGATACGAATTTGGTAGGATCGAGTTGCATGGCAAATAATTGTGGGTTATTACTTGCCGGGCAAAGTTACTAAAAAATGGGAGAACTGAGCATGCTCTGCCAAGAATCCTTTTTCGTTAACAACAATTGACAGTCTCTTTACAATATAATTTTTCTACGTGTATACTTTCAGCTCTTTTTCCCGACGATAACCTTCTCCAATTCAGCCCAGTCCAAATACTTTTTAGCGAGTGCCAAAAGCTCCTGTGGGGTAATTGTTTTTACGGTCTTTATGTAGTTTTGGTAATAATCATACCCCAATCCCGAAAAATAAATATTTTTAAACTTGTCGGCGTGCGACATAGCGTTTTCCAGTCCCCCAAGCATAGAGCCAAGCATATAATTTCTGACCAAACCCAGTTCCTGGCCGCTAACTTCCTGAGTTTTTAGAATTTCGATTTCTTTATGAATTTCATCTATAGCAGAACTACAAACCTCCGCCCCCACTTCGGAAGCAATGAAGAAATAACCCGCATTTTTCATTGACACAAGTGCAGAGCCGATGCCGTATGTGTAACCCTTGTCTTCACGGATATTAGCCATCAGGCGTGATCCGAAATAGCCACCAAGAATAGTATTTAGCACTTGAAAACCAGGAAAATCAGAATGCGCGCGATTGATGGAAACTTTCCCCAGTCGAATTGCGGATTGTAAGGCTTCAGGCTTTTCCACATAGTGTTCCTGGCCGGAACCTCTGTAAAAATTAAAGCTATTCGGACTTATAACTTTTCCTCCCTTCCAGCTAGCTCCAAACAATTGATCTATTAGGGTAAGTGCTGCATCAGTAACCTTACCGGAAATTACCACTGTACAGTTCTCAGGCTGGTATGCCATGCTAAAATACTCCTGCAATTGATCACGGGTAAGTTTGTCATAATCTTCTGCACGGGTATCATAACCGTATAACGTATTACCAAATAAGACTGAATTAAAGATCTTGCGGCTTAGAAAATCATTTTTTTCAAGATTCACACTAAGCTTCTGCTTCTGATTTCTAATGAATGTGTCAAGTTCCACTTGCGGGAATATGGAATCTGAAATGACAGCCTTAACAATAGGTAGTGTTGCAGACAGGTGCTTGTTGAGCGAATATAAAGTAACTGAAGACTGATCGTTGCTAAAATCGGTTTGCAGAAATGCGCCATAATAATCTATTTTATCCGCAATCTCCGATGAACTTAACTCGCTTGTGCCATCGTTCAGCATAGTATTTGTGGCGTACGCCTGCAAAGGTTTTAACGCAGTGTAAGCGATATTCTCAAATATAAATTCAATTCGAACAAGGTCTTGCTCACCCCCTGCTATACTAAATACTTTTAGTCCGTTACCGAGTACAATTGGTCTTGCTTTAAGCAGTTCTATATTTTCAACTTGTCCGAAAGACGGAGCTACTGTTCTATCGATCATTTTAATTTGCTAAGTAATATAAGGTAGAGGAATTCTCCTTGCGGAAGATGGATTGTGCCTGTTTTTGAATTTCCTCTGCACTAACTGCCAGATATTTCCCTGTCTCAGAATTCAATTGGTCGGCGTCACCAAGAAGCTCAAAATAAGCAAGGTTCATTGCTTTATCTAAAAGACTCATCTCAGAAAAAACCATTGTTGACTCCATTTTATTTTTCACCTTGGTTAGTTCCTGCTCAGATACGAGTTCGCTTTTCACTCTATCAAGCTCTGCCCATATCGCCGCCTCGGCTGTTTCCATAGAAATACCAGGCAATGGCTTACCTTCCACAACAAATAATCCGGCATCGAGACTGCCCGTTAAATACGCATTTATATCACTGAAAAGCTTTTGATCCTTCAGCAAATTCCGGAATAAACGAGAGGAATTCCCTCTCGACAGGATATCGGATATCAAATCTGCAGAATAATAACCAGCATCTGTTCTTGCAGGCATATGAAAAACTTTATAAATGGCATCCAATGGCACATTTGCCTTGACTGTCTCAATTCGCGCTTCCGTTTGAGGAAGTTCTGCAGGCAGATTACGCTGCGACTTTCCAATTGCAGGAATATTGCCGAACCATTTTTCGGAAAGCCGCTTAACTTCTTCCAATTGCACGTCGCCGCCCACAACCATAATTGCGTTTGCCGGATTGTAATGTTTCTTAAAAAAAGCCTTTACATCATCTATAGTAGCATCTTCAATATGTTTAAGCGATTTTCCGATCGTTGCCCATTTATAAGGATGGTCTTTGTAAGCCAGGGGCCGAAGTTTCAGCCATACATCGCCGTAAGGCTGGTTCAGATAACGCTGCTTGAATTCCTCGCTAACTACATTTCTCTGAACCTCAAGACTTTTTTCAGAAAATGCTAGACTCAGCATCCGGTCGCTTTCTAGCCAGAATGCTGTTTCCAGATTCACTGCTGGGAGTGTGATATAATAATTGGTTATGTCATTACTGGTAAACGCATTATTCTCGCCTCCAACTCGCTGTAAAGGTTCGTCGTAAGATGGAATATTTATAGAGCCTCCAAACATCAAATGTTCAAAAAGATGTGCGAAGCCTGTCTGGTCCGGATTCTCGTCCCTTGCCCCAACGTCGTACAGAATATTAAGTACTGCCATGGGCGTTGTCGGATCTTCATGGACCAGTACTCTAAGTCCGTTATCAAGGGTAAAGCGTTCAAAAGAAACCATAAAGTTGTGATCGTTTTAGGGTCGCTAATTTAGGGATTAAAAGAGAATTCAGGCAATGGACTGTTTAGAGAATGTGCAAGGGCAGAATGATTATAGATTTTACGCCAACTGAGATTCATTTTGATGTCAGAATTATCCATATTCCAATTTACTCAGCACCAAATTTGCGGGAGAGATGTATCTTTGTTTTGTGAAAATTTCAGACCTTCTTTTACGCGCACTTAACTTCGAATTCCTTTCTGCTGAAGAAGGTTTGTATTTGTTTAAAAATGCCAACACACCGGAGCTAATGTATGTGGCAAATGAACTTCGAAAGAAGCAGGTGCCACATGGAAAAGTCACCTGGATCATCGACCGGAACGTAAACACTACGAACGTTTGTATTGCAAATTGCAAGTTTTGTAATTTCTTCAGACGCCCTGGGCATGATGAGAGTTATATCACTGATATTGAAACTTATAAACAAAAAATCGAAGAAACCTTTCGATATGGCGGTGAGCAGTTGCTGCTTCAGGGGGGACATCACCCTGACCTTGGTCTGAAGTTCTATGTTGATCTTTTTAAGGAATTAAAAGAACTCTATCCTACTTTAAAGTTACACTCACTTGGTCCGCCCGAAATTGCTCATATCTCAAAGCTTGAAGGAATGAGCCATTTCGACGTATTACTCGCCTTAAAGGATGCAGGTCTGGATTCTCTTCCCGGAGCCGGAGCTGAGATTTTAAATGACCGGGTAAGAAGGCTTATCTCTAAAGGAAAATGTGGTGGACAGGAATGGCTTGATGTTATGCGCGCCGCTCACAAGCTTGATCTAACAACATCAGCAACAATGATGTTCGGTCATGTAGAAACATTGGAAGAACGCTTTGAACATCTTGTCTGGCTTCGTGAAGTGCAATCTGAAAAACCAGATCACGCAAAAGGCTTTATTGCATTCATTCCCTGGCCTTTTCAGGATGATGGAACTCTTTTGAAAAAAGTTCGAGGAATAACTAATCAAGTTACGGCTGATGAATACATTCGCATGATCGCTTTAAGCCGTATTATGCTTCCTAATGTCAAGAATATCCAGGCTTCATGGTTAACGGTTGGTAAACAAGTGGCTCAAATATGTTTGCAAGCTGGCGCAAATGATTTTGGGTCAATTATGATTGAAGAAAATGTAGTGTCGGCTGCCGGTGCCCCTCATCGGTTTACTTCACAAGGTATTCAGGATTCCATCCGTGAAGCAGGTTTCGAACCGCAGCTGCGCACGCAGCAGTATGAGTTCCGAGATTTGCCGGAAACTACTGTACAACAAGTAATTACCTACTAGCGGGATACACTCGTTTACCGTTCCCTCAGTCAGATTCATTTAAACAATAAAATACTTTTACATTGGTATTAGTAGTTTTAAATGACCATTACCCCTATGAATGCTATAATAGTAGACGACGAAGAGTACTCTAGGCAATCTTTGTTTTTTCTGATAAACGGATATTGTCCTGACGTGAAAGTTAGAGGAATTGCCCGCTCTGTAGCAGAAGCAAGATCACTTCTGAAGTCTGAACAAATTGATGTAGTCTTCCTTGATATTGCTATGCCAGTAGAAGATGGATTCAGTCTTTTACCAGATCTCCAAAGGAATATTACGTCGGTAATTTTTACAACTGCTTACAACCAATATGCTATTAAGGCGATCCGCGCGAGCGCGGTAGATTACCTTTTAAAGCCCATCGATATACAGGAGTTGCAGGACTCTATTGGGAAGGCAGCTGATTGGAAATCAAGAACTTCAGACAACGACCTACTTGCCGCTAGCCATGAAACTGTTTTTAGCAGCCTGAACGAAAATCTGAATGAGATTAAGAAGATCAAAAAATTAAATCTTCCTCATTCTAATGGCTTCCATGTACTCAATATTAGCAATATCCTTTATATAAAAGCCGATAGCAACTACTCAATATTTCACATTGACAAAGGAGAAAAAATTGTCGTTTCTAAACATTTAAAAGAGTATGAAAGCATTCTGGAGGATTGTGAATTCTGTCGGATTCATAAATCGACTATGATAAATCTGTCGCACTTGCAGAGTTATTCTAACAAAAATGGATTAGTTGTAAAAATGTCGGACGGCACTGAGCATTCTGTGTCAAGACGGCGCTCTCCGGGTTTCATGGATACTGTAAAGGATATGTTTAAAAAGTAGGAAACTTCTCCAATTACCAATTCATCAAAGTCATTTGCAGTCTAGCTTCTAAGATTCTGTCTCTTGAAGATACATTTCATCAATTTCACCAGCGTATTTTTTCTCGATGAATTTACGTTTAGCTTTCATTGTTGGAGTAATTTCACCCTCTTCAATACTGAACGGTGTACGTTTCACTAAGAATGACTTAAGTCGTTCAAATTTAGCCAGTTCAGTTGAATACTTCTTAATATCTTCGTCAAGCCAATCGATAATCTTTCTATCTTCTATAAACTGCTCTTTCTGATTGAAAAAATCTTCTTTCAGATTAAAGGTTTCTTGTAATGTTTCCTTTGATGGCGTAATTATAGCTGTAACATATTCGCGCTTGTCGCCGATAAGAAAGATCTGTTCTATTTTTGGGCTTTTCAGGTAGGTATTTTCAACTGGAGTTGGATAAATATTTTTCCCGTATGCGTTAACCAGCATGTTCTTTATCCGGTCTGTTATCTGGAGATTACCCTTGAAAAAACGACCTACGTCACCCGTGTGAAACCAACCATCCTTATCTATCACACCAGCAGTTTCCTGAGGTTTCTTCCAATAACCTTTCATCACGCAATGTCCACGGACAATTACTTCTCCTTCAGGGCATTCATAACTCTCATCAAAAGTTTCGTGGGTCTGAACACTTATCATTTCTTTACTCTCCACATCCTGAATAGCTACCTCTATACCTGGAATGACCCGACCGACTGTACCATAAACCTGACGGTGGTATTCTGTCACCGACATGACCGGCGATGTTTCAGTTAAACCAAAACCCTCGAGGATTTTTATACCAAGGTTCCCGAAAAATTCGCCTACATTCTTAGGCAAAGCAGCACCTCCGGAAATCATAAATTTCAGACGGCCACCTGTCTTTTCTTTTATTTTCCTAAACACAAGTTTCTCCGCCAGGTTTTGCTGTAAGCTTAGAAATATTCCCGGAGTTCTTCCTGACTCCTTTACTTCACGATGTTTCTTTCCTGCTTCAATCGCCCAAAGGAAAATCTTAGCCTTCGTTCCTCCAGCTGAAGTTCCAGTTTTCATGGCCTTATCATGGATTCTTTCCAGCAAACGGGGTACGCAGCTCATTACCGATGGTTTGACTTCGGCCATGTTCTTTGCCAGCAACTCCAGGCTTTGAGCGAATGCAATTTTTGATCCTACGGCGCAACAGACGTGGTAGGTTGCAGTGCGTTCAAAGACATGGGATAACGGAAGGAATGAAAGGAATGTATCGGTCTCATCAATAACAGGGATCTGATCTAAACAGACCTTTACATTCTGAACAAAATTTGAATGTGTGAGCATTACTCCCTTTGGCGTCCCGGTTGTTCCAGAGGTGTATATTAGGGAAGCGATGTCAGACGAAAGTATTGCTCGTCTCAGTGAATTTATTTCCTCCTTGTACCTTGAAATACATTTCTCACCTTCTGCGATAAGATTGGTGAAGCTAATCACGCCAGCATTAATATCAGAAGTGGAAATATGCTTTTCGTAATCATCGAACGCCGGGATAATTCGCTGCAGGTCTGGACAACTATTGGCGATCTTTAATATCTTCTTAAAAAGGAATGGGTTTCCAACAAGTAATGTTTTTACCTCTGAATCTTTGAGTATATATTCAATTTCATTCTCAGATAACGTAGGATATATTGACACATTGATACCCCCAATCTGCTGTAGAGCCTGGTCGTAATATACCCAGTCGACAGAATTTTCAATGATCAGACCCAGCCTGTCACCCTTTTGAATTCCCATCTCCAGAAAATAACTTGAAATGGCATCAGCAGTATCTAAAACCTGTTTGTAGCTTACTTCGGCCCAAGTATCTTTCACCTTGTGAAATAAAAAGGTGGTATTTTCATCGTGAACGTAACTGACCACATCCCTTAATAGCATTGGAATGGTAGTGGAATCGGTTATTGGATTCATTTTGAGAGAGTTTGGGATCTTAACGCTTTTTATATCCGACAAGTATACTGAATACCTGTAAAAAACAAAAGTCCCGTTTCAGGGACTTTGTTTTCAAAAATATTTAAATTCGGCGGGCGGGACTTTTAGATTAAACGGAAAAGCTTTCTCCGCAACCACAAGTCCGTGTTGCATTAGGATTGTGAAAATTAAAACCTTTTCCATTTAACCCATCGGAAAAATCGAGTTCTGTACCTGCAAGATAGAGGAAAGATTTCATGTCTAGTGCGAGTCGAACTCCCTGATCTTCAAAGAACTGATCTCCAGGTTTTTCTTCGTTATCGAAATCCATTTTATAGGATAACCCCGAGCATCCACCTCCCTGAACAGAGACTCGAAGAAAATAGCTATTGTCTAGTCCATTTTCATTCATCAGCTGCTCGACTTTGCCTTTAGCCTTTTCGGTTACTGTTACCATTTTTATTATTCTTATAAATAGGATCTCTCTTAGTGATGAGATTTCTCTACTTCAAGAGCTTCCATTCCATTTTTAATGCGATAGTCATTGATCGCAGCTTTAATCGCGTCTTCTGCTAATACAGAGCAGTGGATCTTTACAGGCGGAAGAGCAAGCTCTTCAACAATATCCATATTGTCAATCTTCATTGCATCGTCAATTGATTTTCCTTTGAGCCACTCTGTGGCGAGAGAAGAAGAAGCAATAGCCGATCCACATCCAAAGGTTTTGAATTTTGCATCGGTGATCATATGATTTTCGTCAACCTGGATTTGCAGGCGCATTACGTCTCCGCACTCAGGAGCTCCAACCAGTCCGGTTCCAACAGTATTGCTGGCTTTATCTAATGTTCCAACATTCCGGGGATGGGTGTAATGATCGATTACTTTTTCTGAATATGCCATTGTATTTTGTTTAAGTCTTCCCTCAGGGAAGAGTATTTTTGTAAACTATTTTTTGTTCTTTATTCTATTGACGTTTTCGAGATCAGCTACAGATGGTGATTTATATCTCTGAATCAATGTCTGTTCTCAAATATTTTAATGCTCCGCCCACTCGATTTTGTCCAAATCAACCCCCTCTTTAAACATTTCCCAAAGAGGTGAAAGGTCCCGTAGGTGATTAACTGCCTTTTTTGTCTGTTCGATTGCAAAGTCAACTTCTTCTTCGGTGGTAAAACGGCCTAAACCGAAACGTATAGACGAATGAGCCAGATCATCAGACAATCCAAGACTTTTTAATACATATGATGGTTCAAGGGATGCTGAAGTACATGCAGATCCTGACGAAACAGCTAAGTCCTTCATTGCCATCATTAATCCCTCACCTTCAACGTATTTAAATGAAATATTTGCTACATGTGGTAAACGATATTCCGTATTCCCATTCACATAGCTTTCTTCCATGGTTGTTAGTGAGGCCTGAAGTTTATCACGCAATGCAGATAATCTCTGTGCCTCTGAATCCATTTCAAGACGGCAAAGTTCACATGCTTTACCTAATCCAACGATACCCGGAACATTTAATGTGCCCGAACGCATCCCGCGTTCATGGCCGCCACCATCCATTTGAGCAGTAACTTTTACCCTTGGATTTTTACGACGAACATACAGCGCCCCTACACCTTTTGGTCCATACATCTTATGTGCTGAAAATGCCATAAGGTCGATTCCATCGGCATTAACATCTACTGGAATTTTGCCAACTGCCTGTGTCGCGTCGGTCATAAATAATGCACCGTGCTTATGAGCAATCGCTGAAATCTCTTTTACTGGCTGGATTACACCAATCTCATTGTTGCCATACATAATAGCGACAAGGATCGTTTTTTCAGTCATCGCAGCTTCAAGCTCTGACAAATCGATTAAGCCATCGGCTTTAACACCAAGATAGGTTACCTCGCCGCCTAGCTTCTCCACATGCTTGCAGGCATCAATTACGGCTTTATGCTCCGTCACACAGGTAATGATATGATTACCCTTGTCTTTATACATTTCGAAAACACCTTTGATCGCAAGGTTGTCAGACTCTGTAGCTCCGGAAGTAAAAATAATTTCCTTCTCACTGGCACCTATAAGCTTTGCAACCTGTTCACGTGCATAATCAACCCCTTCTTCAGCAGCCCATCCAAAAGCGTGATTCCGGCTCGCAGCATTACCAAATTTCGCGTTGAAGTATGGCAGCATAGCGTCCAGAACCCTGGGATCCATAGGGGTCGTCGCATTGTTATCTAGGTATATCGGCAAATTCATTTTTTTATATTTATTATCCGTTCTTGTAATAGCACAAAGATACGAAATATTTTTTGCAGTAATTATTATAAATCATTACCTAGATATACATAAAATGGTCATTTTTATGCCATAATAAGGTAATCATGGACAAGATAGAGCACATCGGTATAGCTGTTAAAGACCTCAGTTACTCGTCAGATCTTTACACGAGGCTTTTGGGCTATAAACGCTATAAAACCGAAGAAGTAGGATCTGAAAATGTGATCACTGAATTCTTTAAGATTGGTAACAGTAAAATCGAATTACTCCAGGCTCTTTCTGGTGAAAGTGCGATAGCAAAATTCATAGAAAAACGAGGAGAAGGGATTCATCATATTGCCTTTGCCGTAGACAACATTGTTGACGAAATGGCCAGGCTTAAAGAACAGGGATTTCAGCTATTAAGCGAACAACCACGTAAGGGCGCGGACAATAAACTGGTTTGTTTTGTACATCCTAAAACAACCAGCGGGGTTCTGGTCGAGTTGTGCCAGGAAATTGAGGAAATTAACATTTGAATGTTCGAATTGGAATTTTAATTTTAACCTAAAATGAATGTGAAAATTCTGACTAGAGTCAAATAATAATGCAGCAGTTCACATTAGATCATGATGGGATCGACAAGCTGATCCGGAACAGAAGATTAACTTTTGGGATGACATTAATCGTTGCCATGGTAGTTTGTCCCGCCATTGCACGCATAATATCCGAAAGACCTATTGCCCCACAAACACTCGTGGTCGGAACTGGGGTCATGGTAATTCTTCTCATTTTCATAATTATCGTGGGTTCCAACCAATACAGGAGAATGCTTGAAAGCTACACTTTTAGACTTGAGGACAACGTCATAACACGGGAACAATACAACACACCAACCATAACTTTCCCGTTGGCCGAGATTACAGAAATATCTCGGGATCAAAAGGGATTCTACCGGATCAAAGCTGAAACATGGGATAGTTATATAGAAATTCCAGCACACATTGATGATACCGGTAAACTTTATGAATTGCTAAACAAGATTAGGCCAGTAATAGAAAAAAGTTCGCACACTTCTACCTTAAAAACAATAGGCTTGATCATTGCCGTAGTAGCTTTTTTAATACTATGGAACTCAACTGATAAGATTATTATAGCATTATGCGGATCGGTATGGATTGGTGGAACGATCTATTCATACAGACAAACACAACGTGATCATAATATTGACTATGGGGCCAAGGATAATTGGTCGGCAATTATTATGTTCATTTTCGTTGTCGTAAAAATTTACCAAAGGCTGATGGAGTAAAGACCCATGTATTAGAATTTGATAATCGATTTGATGAAACGTCTCTTGATATTGAGTGTAGTGTTGGCAATTACAGTCGCAACTTCCGCCGGTATAACAATCACGAACCATTTAAGGCTACGATATTATACAGCCGACAGTATTCTAACAGTTTATAAATCAGATAACCTAATTATTCGAAAGCTATCGCGAAACGTTTACGAACACACTTCATTCTTAAATACAAATACCTTCGGCCGGGTTTCCTGTAATGGGATGATTGTTTCGAACAAACAGGAAGCTGTGGTTTTTGACACACCATCCACCAATTCTGATTCAGAAGAATTACTCAGATTCTTGATTAATGATCTGAAATTACAAGTAAAGGCGATAGTTGCAACTCATTTCCATGCTGATTGTCTCGGCGGTCTGGATTCCTTTCATGCGATGGGTGTCAAAAGCTATGCAAACGTAAAAACAATTGCGCTCGCAAAGTCAGTAAATGCAACAATTCCCCAAAAATCTTTCAAGGATCATTTTTCGTTTAAGGTCGGCAACAAGTCCGTTCACGTTGAATTTCTAGGTGAAGGTCATACTCGCGATAACGTCGTTGCTTATTTTCCGGATGATAAGATATTATTTGGAGGATGTCTTGTAAAAGAACTTAACGCATCAAAAGGTAATTTAGCTGATGCAAATGTCAACGCTTGGCCTGAAACAATCAGGAAAGTGTATGATAAGTACCCAAACACACAGATTGTGATTCCTGGACATGGTGAAATTGGGGGTCTGGAATTACTGGATTACACGCGCAAGCTATTTAAATAAGGATATCATTGAATACGAAATTTATTTCCAATTTACTTTTAACTAATTATAATTTTCCCTATATTTGCACCTCTTAAAAAGTATTGAAGATGAAAGCTGAATTGCATCCCAAAAATTATAGGTTAGTTGTTTTTAAAGACATGTCTAACGAATATTCTTTCTTAACAAAATCATGCATTGATACAAAAGAAAGCATCAAATGGGAAGATGGTAATGAATATCCACTAGTAAAACTTGAGATATCACACACTTCTCACCCGTTTTACACTGGTAAAATGAAACTTGTTGATACCGCAGGTCGTATTGACAAATTCCGTTCACGTTACGAGAAGAAATAATAATATTTTTATATATTATATAAGAGTCCCGCCTTGTTAGGCCGGGACTTTTTTTATTTTTGTCCATGACTGTAATTCTTTTCGACGACCAGTTTCGCAACAATTTACTCCCACTTACTTATACCAGGCCGGTATCTGAGATCAGGATAGGAATTCTAACAATTGCTGAAAAATGGAATTTACACTTTAATACTGGCACACAATACCTTACAGAAGATTATCTTCAGAAAAAATATCCATTCGTACCCGGCAAATCTAATTTGCTCATAAACGGTTCTATATGTCCTAATCATGAGCTTGTCGAAGCGATCGACAAATTAACAGAAGGGGATGCACTTATTGCAGGCAATGTATTGATTGCTGCAAAATTAAGTGAAAGTGACGTTAGGGAATTTGACAGTAGAAAAACTGACTGGAATAGAAAAAAAGAATATTCTAGCCCGTTCTTGAGGATTTCTTACCCGGAAGACATATTCACGAACAATCATCAGGAAATTATAATGGATTTTGGCATTCTGACCAAAGGCCGTATGTCAGCATCCCTAAGCGGAACCAATACAATAATTGGCGAAAATATCTTCGTCGAAGAAGGAGCAACTGCTGAATGTGCAACATTTAATACTAACTCAGGTCCTATCTACCTTGGCAGGAACTCGCAGGTTTGGGAAGGGTCACAAATCCGAGGGTCATTTGCCTTGTGTGATGAATCGATAGTCAAGATGGGTGCTAAAATTTATGGGATGACAACTATTGGACCCCATTCTAAAGCAGGTGGTGAGATAAATAATGCAGTAATTTTTGGAAATTCAGCTAAAGGACACGAGGGATATTTGGGAAACTCGGTTCTAGGAGAATGGTGCAACATTGGTGCTGACACCAATAATTCAAACATGAAAAATAATTATGCCGAAGTCAGGCTTTGGGATTATCAAAAACAGAATTTTCGACGAACAGGACTTCAATTTTGTGGTTTGATTATGGCCGATCATGCTAAATGCGGTATAAATACGATGTTTAACACCGGGACTGTAGTCGGTGTTAGTGCAAATGTTTTTGGATCCGGTTTTCCACGTAATTTCATACCCGATTTTGCATGGGGCGGTAGTCAGGGATTTGAGACCTATACACTTAATAAAATGTTTGAAACAGCCGAACGAGTATATGAAAGGAAAGATCAGGTATTTGGTGAAATTGACAAGAAGATACTTACTAGGGTATTCGAACTTAGTGAAAAATACAGAAGGGCGTAACGGCCGGCATCCCGACTTCAAATCTAACAGGAAAACATAATGTAATATAAAATTGATCAACCTATAATCTAAAATAAATGAGAAAAAACATTGTTGCCGGCAATTGGAAAATGAACCTCAACCACGCTGAGGGTCTACAACTTTTCGCTGAAATCCTTAATCTTGTCAATTCCGATATAAAAGGAAATCAGGAAGTAGTTATTTGCCCACCCTTCGTTCACATTAGCAGCCTTGCCCAACTTTTAAAGGCTGATTCGAATGTTTCAGTTGGAGCGCAAAACTGCCATCAGGCTGACTCTGGCGCATATACCGGTGAAATATCTGCATCAATGCTTAAATCAAGCGGAGCAACTTACGTTATTATCGGCCATTCTGAGCGCCGAGCATTCTTTGCAGAAGATGATTTGGTCTTAGCACAAAAACTTGACTCCGTATTAAAAAACGAGTTGACTCCGATCTTCTGTATCGGAGAGACTTTGGAACAACGTAATGCAGGAACCCATTTCGACGTGATAGAAAGTCAACTTAAGGAAGCCTCGTTTCACCTAAATGATGGTCAGTTCAGACAACTAGTACTTGCCTACGAGCCAGTCTGGGCGATTGGAACTGGTTTGACAGCCACCCCGGAACAAGCTCAGGAAGTTCACGCGTTTATACGTTCCAAAGTTTCTGAACATTACGGCGCAGAACTTGCAAATGATTTAACAATCCTATATGGTGGTAGCTGCAACCCGAAAAATGCAGCAGATCTATTTAGCCAGGCAGATATTGATGGCGGCCTAATCGGTGGAGCTTCGTTAAAAGCCCTCGATTTTATTGATATCATAAAAGTTTTTAATTCATAGAAAATTCAATTTAACTAGTCTTCAACAAATTCCAATTTTCTTGAAATCAACTTCTCCGATTCTAGTTCAACAAAAATGAATTACATAGAATATACTTTTATACTCTCCGGTAACGAATATTTTCATCAGGATCTATTAATCAACTCCCTTGCTGAGATCGGATTTGATACGTTTGAAGACATGAAGAGTGGTTTTAAGGCATATATTTCAGATAGAGAAGGCATTACAGAACTTATCGATCAAATTGGTAAGGAGTATTCCAATATGTTCACGTTTACATTTGAAACAAAGAGCATTCCTCATCAAAATTGGAATGAGGTATGGGAAAGTAACTTTGAACCACTTCGAATTAATGATCGATGTTATATCAGGGCAACTTTTCATCAACCGCATCCTGAATTTGAGTTTGAGATTATAGTCGATCCAAAAATGGCATTCGGCACTGGCCACCATCAAACGACCGCTTTGATGATGGAATTAATGATGGAGACCGATTTTACCGATAAAGAAGTTTTGGATATGGGCTGCGGAACTGGCATTTTGGCTATTCTAGCGTCAAAGATGGGAGCTTCACAAATTGTAGCGATCGATTGTGATCACATTTGCTTTGAAAGTACTATAGAAAATTCCCTTCTGAATAACGTTGCTAATATTAAAACACTTTGCGGGTCTAAAGAAGCTATTCCTGAGCAAAAATTTGATATTATCTTAGCTAATATTAATCGAAACATCCTTCTCGATCAAATTGATCGCTATGCTGAGGTTTTGCAACCAGGTGGGCTAATTTTTTTTAGCGGATTTTACGAAGAACCAGACTTACAACTGATTAAAGAAAAATCAAATGTGCATGGACTGAGTTATATTTCGCATAAGGTAAATGCCCAATGGGTAGCTGCACAATTTCAATCTAAAGGATAGGGATACACGATTGTACATTATAGTAGACGAAAAATTTATTCGTTTGAAACAAACTAGGCAACAAGGCATTAACTATATAATGATCGCCTCGAAATAATATTTTCAACCAAATTGGATATTAAATTAACAGTTGATTTTCTAATGAGGCGTGCTTAAATCCCCTAATAGCGAAAATACACTCTTTATTTGAGCGTTTTCCTTTCATAAATATTATTGCGGTAAATGACGGTTTATTAACGTTCTGAACAGTATAATTACTGGTTTTCATAACTTATTTAACTCGTCAGGAAAATTAGCATATACTGGAAAGGTTTTTGAATTACATTAATTATAAAGTAATAACATTTAGTTACCCCGCAACTTGTGGGTTGATTAGGCTATGAATTAATTTCGTTCAGAATGATTAAATAAAATTACGATGAAGACATTAGGTAAAAAAATCAGATTACTGAGGCATCAAAAAAGCTGGAGTCAGGAAGATGTTGCTAAACGACTGGAGATTTCTATCCCGGCATTTTCTAAGATAGAAACAGGCATTACTGATGTAAATCTATCACGTCTGGAACAGATCTCGAAATTATTCGATATGAGTGTGGTTCAACTGCTGACATTCAACGATGCAGAGAGTCAGGAAAAATACACCTCAGAGGTGGAAGAACTAAACAAGAAGGTTACAGAGCGTGAAAAAGAAGTGATAGATCTGCAAAAAAGAATTATTGAACTTTACGAAGAACTGAGGAAAGCAAAACACTAATTTTTATACATTGAATTCCTTTTCATCCAGAAAGTATATAGAGGCTTCGATTTGAAGCCTTTTACTTTTCATGACATTACGAAAAAACCTTCCTCATAGTGACATGTCGCTTTCCAAAGGATGCTCCGGTAGCTTCATGAAGAGCAAGCATTTTGTCATTGAAGTCGCCGACCCAGGACAGCTCCAATTCTTCATACTGCTTCAACGGAAGGACATATTCTTTGAGCTTTATAAATAACGCTGACTCGAGTCCGTGTTTTTGATAAGCCTGTTTAGTACCCATCACGACCGCACGCATCCTATTTACCCCCTTCCAGCGTTTATAAAGAAACTGGATTTTTTGCATGATACCCAGCCTGCCATTAAAATCTTTGATCATTTGATTAGCATCCGGCAGTATTACCACAACTGATGCAGGCTCGTCGTTGATGTAAGCAAACCAAATTAATTTTTCGTCCATAACAGTCTTCATTTTGTTGAAGGTCTCAAGAACATTTTTGACGTTGAGTGGCACAAAATTCTTAAAATCCTTCCACGCATCGTTATAAATCTCAGCAAAATCAGCGGCGTATTTCTCCAATTTGCCAGCTTCGAGATGCTTGAAAGTATATCCTGGTTTATTTGCTACCCAAGTTGCGATCTTAGTAAACCGTTCAGGAAAAGGTTTATTCACATCCAAGTGATTTGTTATTTGCTCGTATAAAGTCGTAAACCCATAATTTTCAAACAACTTCTGATAGTATTTATGATTATAGTTCATGCCGTAAGACGGAGTTGTATAACCTTCAACTAACAAACCCCAAAAACTATCATTTTCGCCAAAATTAATCGGGCCGTCCATAGCCCTCATGTTTCGCGCTAAAAGCCATGCCTGCGCAGTATCAAAAAGGAGATTCGCGGCTTCCTGGTCATTGATACATTCAAAAAAACCAATGCCGCCTGTAGGCTGATCGTTTTGATATGCTTTATGTTCATTGATAAAAGCTGCAATCCTACCAATCAATTTCCCATCATCTGATTTTAGAACCCATCTCGTAACTGTACCATGACTATGAAAGATATTTTTATTGGGATCAAAAACTGCACTAACATCTTTATCCAATGGACATACCCAATTCTCGTCGTTTTTATATAATTGCCTAGCGACATCCAAAAAATCTTGAGCACCAGTCGAATCCAAAACTTCCTTTATAATCATCCGAATTAAATAAAAAAAGCATTCAGTAAATACCGAATGCCTTAAATTCTACATTAATATTAATTTAATAATCGTCGTCGTCATCGTCATCATATTCATCAAAACCTTTAATATCGTCATCTAAAGGAAGATCGAAATCATCATCGTCTTCCTCATCGGCGACGTGTTTTGACTCTTTCGGATCATCATCATCGTCCTCGTCATCTTCATTCATTCTCTTTCTCGGATCGAGGGAACCCATAAAAGTATCCCTGGCTATTGGTGCATTATTTGACATTATCATCTCTAGCGAATTACACTTTCTTTTATCTTAATTGTGAATATAAAATTAGCAAGTTTTTAACTTTTATAAACTTCTTTTTTAATTTTTATCTGAATTAGTCGGCTTGCTCTCCGATAGAATTATTTTCCGTTTGTAGGTCAGTAAGTTGAGGGAGATCTTCAGTGGAGTTTATTCCGAAATAATCCATAAAAACACTACTCGTTCCGTAAAGAATAGGCTTCCCTACTGTGTCAGCCTTTCCCATAATCGAAATTAATTCTTTCTCAAGAAGCTTATGGACTGTGTAATCGCAATTGACACCACGGATTTGTTCAATTTCCAACTTAGTGATCGGCTGTTTGTAAGCGACAATCGCGAGAGTTTCGAGGGCGGCCTGACTGAGTCTCTTTTTTGAACGCTGGATTTGAAGTTGGTTAACTACAGGATAATACTCCTTTCGTGTCAAAAATTGATACCCGCCATTTATGAATACGAGTTCGAGTGCCAGGTCCAAAGAAACATACTTCTTACGGATTGTTTCAACCATCTCAATAATAATTGGTGCATTAAGCTTTTTAATCTGAGCTTCTTCCATCACCTGCTGAATCTCATCAACACTAATGCCTCTTTCGGAAGCAAATATTAAAGCTTCAATAAAATTCTCCAGTTTATACGAACTCATAAACAAACATAATATAAAGCAATTCGATCAGAAAGAATTCCCTAATAATAATTGGGGATATGCAGGCTATTCCCAAAAGGTGTAAGAACTTGAAAACCGGGCTTAAAATATTGTCGTACATAAAGGCAATCAACAAATAAACAAAATTAACCCATTACAATCGAAACTCTAATGTTCTGAAAAACATGGGGGTTCAAAAACCAAAACTTATGAATATGAGAAACTCAACAAAATCTGAGGATCAGGCTTTAATTAAAGAGCAGGATTTCTTTTCCTCCAAACTAGAGCGCCGGTCTTTTCTCCGCTTCGCCGGTGCAGGAGCTGCAGGAATGGCACTTGTTGCAGCCGGATGTAAAAAAGACAAAATGGAAGCCGGGTTCTATCTTGGTAGCGGGGACATTGGTATCCTAAATTATGCGTACGCATTAGAGCAGTTAGAAGCGGCATTTTATACTCAGGTAGCCGCTTCGTTTTACACAGGCGCAACTCAGGCAGAAAAAGATCTCCTTATCGATATCCGTGACCATGAAATTGCACACCGTGAGTTCTTCAAAAATGCTCTGGGGTCAAATGCTATTGGCGGGCTTGAAGTAAATTTTAGTTCAATAAATTTTGCAGATAGGACGAGCGTGCTTGGAACGGCAAAAGCTTTCGAAGATCTGGGAGTGTCAGCTTATAATGGTGCCGGATTTTTAATCAAAGACGCTGGCTATTTAACAGTTGCAGGGAAAATAGTTTCTGTGGAAGCACGCCATGCAGCATTAATTCGCGATCTGATCAGTAATGGTTCATTTGCGAACAGTGAAGTTGTTGACGCTAATGGTCTCGACAAATCACGTATGCCTAGCGAAGTTCTTGGAATTGCTTCTGCATTTGTAAAAACTAAATTAAACGCTAACGATTTACCAACAACTTAAAACAACCTGACATGAACTTATTAAATATATTAGACGAAATCGAAAAAGTAGACGCTGAAGTATACGAGCGTTTAAATCCGAGAAGAAGAGCAATGAAGCAATTCTTTAACTTCGGAAGCAAGGTCGCATTGGCAGCTGTTCCAATGGCACTGGGATCTATGTTTAAAACTGCATACGGCCAGTCGACTGCCACCGTTGAACAAGTACTTCAGTATGCATTGACTTTGGAGTACCTGGAAGCGGAATTTTACACTAAAGCTGTTGCTGCTCCCGGACTCATTCCTGCTGGTGCTCCGCTAGGAGCCATCACCACAATTAGAGACCATGAGAATCAGCATGTGACCTTTTTAAGAAATACCATTACTTCACTTTCTAAAACACCTGTAGCAAAGCCAACTTTTGATTTTTCAGCAGGTAACGGATCAGGAACTGGACCATTTGCGAGTGTGTTTACTAACTATGACACCTTCCTGGCCGTTGCACAAGTATTCGAAGACACTGGTGTACGTGCATACAAAGGACAAGCGCCAAATCTTTTAAGACAAGGGGCTGTGTTAACGGCAGCCCTAAATATACACTCTGTTGAGGCCCGTCATGCATCCCACATACGCCAAATGCGTAAAGCACGTGGTGCTAATGTTAAGCCATGGATCACTGGTAAAGATAATGGAATTGGTCTTGCAGCAGTTCAACCTTCTTATGACGGTGAAGATTTAGAAACACAGGCAGGAGTTAAGATCACTGGAATCAATGGACAGGCTATAAGCGTTAATGCAGCCACTGAGTCTTTTGATGAACCGCTTACAATGGCTCAGGTGTTGAGTATTGTCGATCCTTTTATCGTTTAGTGTTAAGTTTTAGGATGAGAGAGGGAGCCAATTGGCTCCCTTTTTTTTATATCGGGATTTTTATCAAAATTTCAGTTCCTGATTCTCCTGTTTGTCGCTGGTCAATGGAAATCTCATGTTTATTTAGCCTATTTAAAAGGCTAATACGCTCGCGAATAAGTGTCATTCCCCGGCTAACATGTCGAGTTTTTTTTAGTTTCTCAGAGTTCAATATGCCTATACCATCATCAATAATTTTAACAAGAAGATTTGTATCAATCATGTCAAAATGAACGGAGACATTACCACCCACCTCCTTTGGCATAATGCCATGCCAAATTGCATTTTCGAGAAAGGGTTGGATAAGCATTGAGGGAATAGTTATTTCATCTGTATCGATATCTTTGTCAAAGGAAATTATATAGTTCATTTTATCAGGAAACCTGGTTTTCTCCATTGAAAGATAAAGTTCGAGATACACAAGTTCTTCCTGAACGGAAATTGTACTGTTGATGCATATTTCCAAATGCTTTCTGGCCAGCCGTGCGAATCCCGATAAAACTTGATTGGCCTGTTTAAGATCCGACTGATTTACAAAATGCTGAATAGAGTTCATAACATTGAATACAAAATGTGGGTTCATCATTGCATGCAAAGCTTTTTGTTCTAAAGTTGTGATCTTATTTTGAATTAGAACTTCTTCCCTTCGTCGCTTTTTCTCCCTTATAAAATACCAGGCCAGGACTACACCTACTGTTAATAGTAATATCAAAATACCTAGTGTGATTATCCACCCGGTCCTCGCCTCTCTGTACTTCTGCTCTGCTATAATTAGTTCTTTCTCCTGAATTTTTTGTTGCTGAAGAAAGTGCTGTGAGTTAAAGTCTATATTTGAGGACTGATTTTCATTGAGCAGCAAACTATCGTTGTGGTACACTAAAGCCAAATACTTCAAAGCTTTTCGATAATTTTTTCGCTTTAATTCCAACTCGTAGAAGAGGCGAGTAAAATCGTTGTCGAGCGTCAGACTATTAACTTTGCTGGCATATTTCATGCCTTCACCTATGGTTTGTTCACATAGGGTAAATTGATCTTGTTGCAAATAAATGTACCCGAGCGATAAATAACAGCCACCCAGTGTTGAATATAATCCCAAATCTTTTGCCGTAGAAATTCCTTTAAACAATCGCGTTTTAGCAGAATCAATTTCTCCCATCCGATGGAAGACATGACCGGTGTTTTGAAAATAGATGGCTATTGAAGTGGTATCCTTTAGCTTTTTAAAAATACCGTAACTTCTATCGAAGTTGTCCATCGACTTTTCATATTGGAATCTTTTTGAATAAATCAATGCAGTGTTAAAATACATCCCGGCAGTCAGTTCTTCATCGTTTATATTTTTGGCGATTTTCAATCCGTTATTATAATGCTTTAAGGCTTTATCGTAGTTACTATATTTATATAAATTTCCGACATTGTTATAAATCCTTGCTACATTCCTTTTATCACCAAGTTGTTTATAAAAGCGGAGGGCTTCTATGTAATGCTTTGTCGCCATAGGGGTATTTTCAAGGTAGGAAAACCCCACGCCAGCCACACGGTTTGCTTCAGCCACACCTGGTATGTAATTAATTTTTTTAGCTAATTTCAGTGCCTTTGTGGCGATCAGTATGGTTTTTTTAGGATCGGCTAGACGGATTTTGAAAGCCATTTTATTCAGACTTCTGACCCTTACTGAATCTGCTAAAAAGTCTGGGCTTGAATTATTTGAGGACAGAAAAATGTTTCGAATCGGTATAACGCCCGTAAAATGAGCAATCGAAATAATTACACAACCGCACAATAGGAAATATACCAAGTATGAATAAAATTTCTTTTTCACGGTAGATGAGTGAGCGATTTTTAAACGACGCGGTATTACTATACTAAAACTCAAGTTAAGTCTATTTCCCGTGAATAAAAAGAGCGGCGAAATGCCCCACACATTTCAACCGCATCTTATAACCGATTATAATTTATCATAGGCTGACGTATAATAAGTCGCTTTAGCAGATGAAAATGGTGTATTTAAAATATTTCAACGAGATCAATTAATGAACGGTAGCTATTACTGAGTTAATGGTTTTAAATTGCCGTCCATCCACCTAACTCCTTCATAAATCGGGTCAAAATCTTTACTTTTGCACAAATTCTAATACAAAAATGAGCATCGGATTATCTGAACAGGAAATTTTTCGCCGTGAGGCGATGGCTGAACTTCGCAAAATTGGTATTGATCCCTACCCGCCCGAAGCATTTGAGGTAAATGTCAATGCACGGGATATAAAGGATAATTACGATCGCGATAAAACTTCTTATAAAAGTATCAGTTTCGCTGGACGGATTATGAGCCGGCGTATTATGGGCAGTGCATCTTTTGCGGAGCTACAAGACTCTACCGGTCGTATTCAAGTATATCTTAACAGGGATGAAATATGCCCTGGGGAAGATAAAACACTATATAACACTGTGTTCAAGAAATTACTGGACATTGGTGACTTTATCGGTGTTAAAGGCTATGTTTTCACGACAAAAACCGGCGAGGTTTCCATCCACGTCAATGAAATGAAAGTCCTTGCTAAATCCCTGAAGCCGCTCCCTATCGTAAAGCGGGACGATGAAGGGCATATTTATGATGGCTTTACCGATCCAGAACTGAGGTACCGCCAACGTTATGTCGACCTCACGGTAAATCCTGATTACAAAAAAATATTTCAAAACCGATCCAAGGTGATCAACACGATGCGCAGTTATTTTGATGACCAGGGTTGGATGGAAGTGGAAACTCCTATCCTACAGCCAATTCATGGCGGCGCCGCGGCACGGCCTTTCAACACTCATCATAATGCTCTGGACATGCCGCTGTATCTACGCATCGCCAACGAGCTATATCTGAAACGACTTATAGTTGCAGGCTTTGATGGTGTGTACGAATTCGGGAAAATGTTTCGAAATGAAGGAATGGACCGTACTCACAACCCTGAGTTCACTTCTATGGAAATCTATGTAGCCTACAAAGACTATATCTGGATGATGGGTATGGTCGAAGAGTGCCTCGAAAAAATTGCAATCGCAATCCATGGAAAAACTAACGTGAAAGTTGGGGATCATGAAATTGACTTTGCTGGACCATATGAGAAACTCTCAATGTATGATTCGATTAAAAAGTATACTGGGATAGATGTTTCAAGAATGGACGAAGACGCTCTGCGTAACACCTGCAAAGAGTTGAAGATTGAAATTGATTCAACTATGGGTCGTGGTAAATTAATCGATGAAATCTTTTCAGAAAAAGTAGAATCGAACCTGATCCAGCCAACATACATTACCGATTATCCAATTGAAATGACCCCTCTCGCCAAAAAGCACCGCAGTGAGGAAGGCCTTGTTGAACGTTTTGAACTTTTCGTCCTTGGGAAAGAAATTGGGAACGCTTATACGGAGTTGAATGATCCTGTCGATCAGCGCGAGCGTTTGGAAGAACAACTGCTGCTTGCAGGTCGCGGCGACGAAGAGGCGATGGCGATGGATGAAGATTTCTTACGCGCACTGGAATATGGCATGCCTCCTACTTCAGGGCTTGGAATTGGAATCGACCGTCTTGTTATGTTAATGACCGATCAGAGTACTATACAAGAGGTGTTATTCTTCCCGCAAATGAGGCCCGAGAAAAAAATCAAAACAGTTTCAGCGGATGAATTTACGGCCATCGGCGTTCCTGCAGAATGGGTTCCAGTTTTGAATAAGATGGGATTCAAAACACCAGATGAGTTGAAAGCAGGAAATCCAAACAAAGTTTTTAATGACCTCGGTGGCATGCGAAAGAAAATGAAACTCGACATTGTTATGCCCACAAAGGAGAATGTTTTAGAATGGTTTAATTAAATGGAGGGACACTTCTATAAGGCATAAATTAACGTAAACATAACATATAGATAAAGGCCACTTTACTTCCATGAAAATGGCCTTTAGTATTTTTGGAAAGTACAATCATTAGTTATGAAAAACTCAACCATAGAGATCACAGATCAGGAATATCTGATTAAGGTTCCAAGACAAGAATATAATATTTCATTTATCCATCAACTGCTGAGAAGAATACAAGCAGAACAATTTTTTTTCCGCTATAAATCCGAAGAAGAACCGGAAGATTTGCTCAGTCGGAATCTGGATAGGGAATTTAGATTTGACGATTTAAGAGACAAATAAATTGAAAAGGTAGTTGAGGTGAAAACTACGAAGACCATCTATCATGATACTTGGCAATCAGTTGATCTAAAATCTACGAGCGTTCCCCCGCTGCTGCACAACCGTTCTGTCCATTTGCCCCATCTGATCTTTCATCATCTTGATTTGATCTGCTAACAATTTATTCTTATCTGCTTTTTTAGCTTCCTGAAGGTAAAGAGTTGCTTCACGTTTATTACGTTTTGCCATCGCAATTCCTGCCAGGCTTAACTTAGCAAGTGCCAGGTTATGATCCATAGTCATTCCAAGACTAATTGCCCTTTTAAAATACTTTTCAGATTGCAGAGGTGCTTTTCTTGATTCAATAAGTCCAAGTAACAGGTTATAATATCCATGCTGACCCTTGAATAATTCTGTTTCGTAATTGCCAATTTTCCCAAGCCATACACCTGCCTCATCCATCTTATCTTTTCTCAAGTAATATTGAGCAATAAGCATTTTTTCATTGAAAAGAAACGTTACACCGATTAGAATGGCTACAAGGACTAAAAGCACTCCCCATCCCCAATATCCGTAAACCATCAATGTTACTGCGGCCCCAAATACGATGGCTGCTATAATCAATCTTATGAAATTAGGCATTATCTTGTTATCTATTAATTTTGCTGCAAATATCCGTTTATTTAAGCGTTTAACCAATATCTATCTAAGAAATTATGTCTGTAAAACTTGAAGCGAGCTGGATGGAAATTCTGAATGAAGAATTTCAAAAGGACTATATGAAAAACTTGCGCAGCTATCTTCAGTTAGCCAAAACACAAGGCAGAACCATTTATCCATCAGGTAAACTCATTTTTAATGCCTTTGAACATACTCCTTTTAATAAAGTTAAAGTAGTGATACTCGGGCAAGACCCTTACCATGGTCCCAATCAGGCACACGGGCTATCGTTTTCTGTACAAAAAGGTGTTCAGTTCCCGCCATCGCTCCAAAATATCTTCAAAGAATTAATGTCTGAATATAAAGAGTTCAAATATCCTGCACACGGCGACCTTTCACAATGGGCCGACCAGGGTGTATTACTTTTGAACGCCACTTTAACAGTTGAAGCACATAAACCAGGCTCACATCAAAAACAAGGTTGGGAAAATTTTACCGATAAGGTTATCGAGAACCTTTCAGAAAAAAAATCTGGAATAATATTCCTGCTATGGGGGAAATTCGCACAAGCGAAAGCAAATTTGATCAACGATAGTAAACACCATATATTACAGTCAGCCCATCCGTCTCCTTTTTCTGCTCACAATGGGTTTTTTGGCAATAATCATTTTAAGAGAGTAAATGAAATTCTTGAAAAAGAAGGGAAAACTGGGATAAATTGGGAAATAACTTAATGGCGAATTTAATGGCAATGGTAAAAATTGAAGCAATTTCTATTGCTGCGTGCAAATTCTAATATTCAAGCGGCACCGCTGGCTCCTTCTTATTTGTTGACATGATCATCATCGTTTGAAAGGTCTTTACCACAGATATTTTGCTGATTTTATCCATTATAACGCGTTCATAAGATTTGATATCCTTCACATAAACTTTCAGAAGGAAATCACACTGCCCGGTAACATGGTGACATTCTGTAATCTCCTTTATCGCGGCAATTTCTTCAAGAAAAACCTGTATCGTATTGTTCTTATGAAAGTCGAGCTGTATCTGTATAAAAGTCTTTATACCCAGCCCTAAAAGCTCTTCATCAACCAGTGCGTGATAGCTTTTTATATAGCGCGCTTGTTCTAATTTTCTCACCCGCTCTAATGTGGGAGCTGGAGACAACCCAACTTCATGAGATAACTGCAGGTTAGTTATCCGTCCATTTTCCTGAAGAATTTTCAGGATTTTAAAATCTATCTTATCAAGTTCTATAGCCATAGTCAACCAAAAATAGAGTTTTAAACAGTACAACCAAATTTTATTTTTAAAAAGCCTCCAGAAATTGGCATATATTTTTAATTAAAAATTTAGATTAATCTAAATTTTTAATTAGGTTTGTTTAATCCTAAAGCTATGCATTCATTTACTGAAGAAAATTACCTTAAAGCCATATATCATTTAAGTGATGCCAACAACACTGTCGTCAGCACAAACTCTATTGCCGAGGTAACCAACACAAAAGCAGCATCGGTGACTGACATGCTGAAGAAACTGGCAGACAAAAAATTGATCAATTATATAAAATATCAAGGTGTGACCTTGTCAAACACTGGTATTCAAGCCGCGGTCAATATTGTTCGCAAACATAGGTTATGGGAAGTTTTCCTAGTGGAAAAACTTGGGTTTAAATGGGACGAAGTGCATGATATCGCTGAAGAACTAGAACATATCAACTCAGCTTCACTGATTGACAGGCTGGATGACTTTCTCGGAAACCCGGCCGCCGATCCACATGGAGATCCTATACCAGATAGAACAGGGACATTTGTTCATAAAAAGCTTGTGAAAGTTTCCGACCTGAAGGAAGGCCAGACTGGAACCATTTCCGGAGTAAATGAACATTCCTCACTATTTCTTAAACATTTGGAGAAACTGGGTTTAACTCTTGGCACTAAAATCACAATTTCGGACATCATCGAATTTGATGGTTCCATCATGCTAATAGCTGACAAAACTAAAGAAAGAACTATTAGCCGGGAGGTGGCTAAAAATATCCTGGTTATTTTATGAACAAAAACGACGAGTCACTAAGCGAAGTACACGGTTCTGTAGCAACATCCGGTAAAACCGGATGGAGAAAACTAATGGCATTCATCGGACCGGCGTATCTGGTGAGTGTTGGATACATGGATCCTGGCAACTGGGCAACTGATATCGCAGGAGGTAGCCAGTTTGGCTACAAGCTGATCTGGGTCTTGTTGATGTCAAATCTGATCGCACTTTTATTACAATCGTTGAGTGCCCGCCTGGGTATCGTAAGGGGATTAGACCTGGCTCAGGCATCTCGAAATGCTTATCCGAAATATATCAATTTTCCATTATATGTTTTAGCCCAAATCGCGATTATCGCTTGCGATCTTGCAGAAATTATTGGTATGGCAATTGGTTTAAATCTCCTTTTCGGATTACCGTTAATTTGGGGAATCTCAATTACGATCCTTGATACATTTCTACTCCTTTTCTTGATGAACAAAGGAATGAGGATGATGGAAGTCTTCATCGTTTCCATGGTATTTATAGTGGGTATATCATTCTTGACCGAAATGTTCATTGTCAAACCCGTCCTGGGGGAAGTTTTATCGGGATTTAAACCTTCCATTTTATCGGGCAACGCATTATATATCGCTATTGGTATCATCGGAGCGACGGTCATGCCTCATAATCTATATCTGCATTCTTCCCTGGTTCAAACAAGAAAAATTGATCGTACAAGCAAGGGAATCAGAGAAGCCTTGAAATTTAACCTGATTGACACCACAATAGCCCTAAATCTCGCCTTTTTCGTAAATGCTGCAATACTTATCCTCGCTGCAACGGCCTTTTACAAAAATGGGTTGCATGAGGTCGCAGAAATTCAGGATGCATATAAACTACTTGATAATATTTTCGGTTCGCTCGCCCCCACTCTTTTTGCGATTGCTTTGATTGCATCCGGGCAAAGTTCAACCATTACAGGCACACTTGCAGGGCAAATAGTCATGGAGGGCCATTTAAACCTCCGTATTCAGCCATGGATTAGGCGTTTGCTAACGAGATTGCTTGCTATCATCCCTGCGTTCTTTACAATCCTTTATTTCGGAGAAGAAGCTCTTGGCGGACTACTAGTATTGAGCCAGGTCGTTTTAAGCTTGCAGTTGGGTTTTGCGATAATTCCTTTAATACATTTCAATTCCGACAGTGGAAAAATGAACGAGTATGCGATCAAACCCTGGGTGAAAATTCTCGCATGGTTAAGTGCGCTCATCATTGTAGGATTAAACGTGAAGCTGGTTTTTCAGGAAGTTACAGGTTGGATAAGCGGTGGTGAAGATGTATGGCTTGTTTATGTTTTCGTAGTACCTGTCATAATAATCGTCAGCATGCTACTACTGTATGTCATATTCGTACCGTTTTTCAGGAGATACAATCGGGAACATGCTTCGAACGTCCCACATGGAAATGCTTTGGAAATTGGGAACATAGATTCCGTTCACTATGCCAAAATTGGGATTACAGTTGATTTTTCAAAGAAAGACCTCAACACCATAAGGCATGCATTGATCCAGGGTGGAAAAAGCACAGATTATAAGCTTATTCATATTGTAGAAACGGCAGGCGCGCGCTTTCATGGGGAAAAAGTATTGGATCATGAAACACAAAGCGACACTGACAATCTGGAAAAATATAAACTTAATCTCAAGGAACTGGGCTATAACGCTGAAATTGTCATAGGCTATGGTGTCGCGGCAAAGGCAATATCACAGATTGTTAAAACCAATGATCTTGATCTGCTCGTTATGGGAGCTCATGGTCATAAAGGCATCAGCGATCTTATTTTTGGGACTACGGTTGATACTGTCAGACACAATGTGAACATCCCTATCTTGATCATTAAGTAATTGTAATTGCAACTTTTCTAAATTTCCGTAATCTTCTTCAGGGTATAGAGCAGTTCTTGAGGGGACAAATATCCTTCATGCTGATAAATGATCTCACTGTTGCTGTTTAGAATGCATAATGTAGGGTAGGAAATTTTCCCATTCTTGGTGGCCAACTCCCGGGCGAGCTGATTAATACCCGATTTATATTTGAAAGTCCTACCTGCGAATAATATATCGGATCTCTCTTCCGCGTCCAGGAAAACCGTATAGAACTTTGAACTGACTAAAGGTTGCAGCTTTTGATTCCGGAGTAGTGAATTCTGCATGGCGTGACAAAACTTGCACCAGTCGGTCATAATCAGCACTATGACGGGCTTTTGTACGGCACCCTGCAGTTCATCAAGTTCTTCGAATTTCAGAGCTTTACTCTGCCCTATACTTTTGAATGTAAGCAACGTAAAAACTAACGTAATAGCAAGTGTTCTGTACATGTTATTTGATGGTAAGTCTGACGCCAAGGAAGCCGCGTATCCCCTGATTTGGAGCATAAACATAGCCCGGATCAAAGGTCAACGCGTAGGGGTTTGAAGGTGTTCTGATCACGCTGCCGAACGCGTCGGTTTGCACATTTTTGTCAAAAGGGTCGTCACCTCTTGCTATAAGGAAGGGTTCTGATCTTCCCGGCGTCCAGTTAAGCAAATTTTTTATCCCGCCATAGATCTCAACCTTATTCGATCCCGCATATGTAAACTGAATATTTTGCAGGCTCCACACGGGAGATACGCCACTGCGTGGATCCGAATTACCCAAGCGAGGCAATCGCATCGGACCGTAAATATTGCCAGTGTAGTCCAACCCCAACTTTAGCTTAATAATGTGATATGAAATGCCCCAAGTACCTGTCCATCTTTCCGTTAACATCGGCCTCATACCCTGCTGACTAATGTCATTCTTTGAAAAAACATCCAACAGTGATCCACCCGCAATAACTTTCAGCCCATTAGTGAAAACCATATCGAAGTTTGCGCTCAACCCGCGCGAAACCGCATATCCGTTCAGATTGCTGTAAATTATTTGATCAGGGTTGCTTACATAATCTGGAATTATCTGATTATTAAAATGTGTATACCATGCTGAAGCGTCTACATTTATAAAACTACCGCCAGAAAAATAAATTTTCTTAATGAAATTAAGATTGGCATTATAACTCCGTTCGGGCTTCAACTCTTCTGTAACCACCACTTCCCGCGATCCAGTAAGCGCCGCATGTTCTTCTGTAAACAAACTCACAACTCTAAACCCTGTGCCCGCATTAAATCTTAGTATGTTGTTCTCATTAATAATCCATTTATAAGCAAATCGGGGGGTAAAAATGTTTCCGTGTGCCGAGTTGTAGTCATACCTCATCCCCAGTAAAACCTTATGGTTTTCATTCAGAGTAATTTCATCCTGAACAAACGCACCAGGCAACCATACTTTATCTGCGTCATTACTCCCATTGAATTGTGCAGTAGCAGGAGTATTATCATCATACAGCGTATATCGAAGTGCGGTTCCAAATAGAAGATCATGACTTTTAATCTTCTTATCCCAAACCAATTGACCAAACGCAATTTTCTGACGTGCTTTATATAGTGTACTGCCATAAACCGAATTCTGGTCATGGTCATTTAACGAAAATGCGAACGTCATCGATTGCTTGACTGGAAGTTGATAGGAACCCAAAAGTTCCCACCGATTCGTGTAAATGCTCTCAGCATATCGGTCAGACCCACCACGAAAGGACGGGTTCCAGGTGACGTCCCCACCCCATCGGTCTTCATAATTATATCGCGCCGCGAGACTAAACTGGCGATTTTCCTTCCTTGTAAAATTCCACTTCTGAAAAAGCGAAATCCGGTCCTGCTGAGTCACGTCCGTGAAATTATCTTTATTATTATCTATGCGATTACCATACTTAAAGTAGTTGACCCCGGTCAACACTTCCGCCTTTTCCCCTGCTTTGAATTTAAAGCCAAGGTCGGAATTCACTTCCCCCCAGGAGGTGCTAAATACATCCCCTGAAAATGCCGGAGCGTTTTGTGGTTTCCTTGTTATGATATTAATTAAGCCGCCTACCGCCTCCGAGCCATAAAGTGATGAAGCCGGCCCTTTTACAATTTCGACACGTTCAATTAACGCATTTGGTATTCCAGAGAGGCCGTAAACGGATGACAGACCGCTCACAATGGGCATACCGTCAATAAGGATCATTGTATATGGTCCTTCAAGACCGTTGATATGGATGTCGCCTGTATTACAAATATTGCAGTTCAGTTGAGGTCTTACCCCATTTACATTTTGCAGGGCATCAAAAACAGATGGAGTAGGATTTTTTCTAAAAAAAGCCGGACTATAAACTTCAACAGGCACCGGACTAGCTAACCTGCTAACTTCCTTCATCGTACCTGTTACAACTACTTCATTTAATGATGCATTATTTGATGGCACCAGAGTAAAATTCACTTCTGTGCTTTGACCAGATTCGACCACTACGGTTGTGCTATTAGTTTTGTATCCGAGGTAAGAAACCGTAATTACGTGCTTTCCTGCCATTAATCCTTCTATTTTATATTTTCCATCTGAGTCAGTTGATGTGCCATGTTTAGAATTTTGCACCGCAATGGTAGCAAATGCAATTGGCTCTTGGGAGCTTACAAGTCCGTGAACAGATCCAGTTTGCGCAAAACTGCTGGTCGTTATGAATAAAAATAGATAAATATAGAGCCTCATGTAAACAAAGAATCAGACAATCAAAAATATTAAATTAGATTTACAAAAATACTATTTTAGATTAACCTAAAATAATATTTATGGTTTTAAAAATTTAATGAATTTCGCTTATCAGAATTCTTTCTGATATTTGCGTTTTAGAAAGCCATGGGAAGCGGAATAAATATTAAAAATAAAAGAGCACATTTCGAGTATCATATTCTCGAAACTTATACGGCGGGTATGAAACTTCTTGGGACAGAGATTAAATCAATCCGGGAGGGTAAAGCTGATATTAATGATGCATTTTGTGCTTTTTTGGATGGCAATCTATATGTGAGGAATATGCAGATAGCGGAATATTCCCACGGATCTTTTTACAACCACGAAGCTAAACGGGATCGCGCCCTACTTTTAAACAAAAAAGAAATTTCAAAACTACGTACCAAGATCGAAGAAAAAGGATTTACCATTATCCCATTAAAGATATTTACCACGGATCGCGGTTTTGCAAAACTTGAAATTGGCTTAGCCCAGGGCAAGAAAATCTACGATAAACGCGAAACATTGAAGGACCGTGATGCTAAAGTGGAAATGGCCAGGGCGATGAAGCGTTAAATCTCTCTACCAGGCTTGCTCTCCTACCAGGGGCACAAACCTGAACGTATCTAAGACAATCTTTTCATAGTCGTTTTCACTGACTCTTAACACAGTGATCATCTTCTGAGATTTTTCATCTCCCACCGGTATAACCAAAATACCACCCACTGTGAGTTGTTTTAGTAATATCTGGGGCACGAGCGGCGCGCCAGCGGTGACAATTATCTTATCGTAAGGAGCATGCTCATCGATACCTTTAGATCCGTCACCAAAGAAAAATTCAGCTTTATAACCCATATGCGGTAAAACCTGAATTGTGCGGTTATACAAATTTTCCTGACGCTCAATTGTGAAAACTTTCGCACCCAGCTCGAGCAAGATACATGTTTGGTAGCCGGAACCGGTTCCGATTTCCAACACCTTATCCCCCTTCCGTATGTGTAGGAGTTCTGTCTGATAGGCGACAGTATAAGGTTGTGAAATAGTTTGTCCGTTACCTATGGGAAAGGCAATATCTTTGTAAGCTTGTTCCCAGAAAGTCTCGTCAAAAAAATAGTGTCGCGGAACTTTTCCGATCGCTTTTAACACCTTTTCATCACTAATCCCCTTATCTTTCAGTTTTTCAACCAGCTTTTTTCGGGCTCCCCTTTCACGATAATTATCTATTAACTTATGTGCCATTCTACCAGCCAAAAATAGTCTTAAGTTTCAATTATATTAGATCCACTTGAAACTTAGTAAGGGTCCACATCAATTTGTATATATGCTCCCTTATTAGCCGGATCTGCTTCAAATGTTGCAAGAATATCGCGCAAAGCATCTTTGATCTTTTGAATCGAAACCCCTTCCTTTTCGACTTTAATGAGAATGGTCTGTATATAGTAATTTCTGATCCGCCCGATTAAAGGAGCTTCCGGGCCTAATATGCGATCTGCAAATTGTAAACGTAATATTCCAGCCAGCGAAGTTGCAATGTTTAAAAGCTTAGTGAAATCCTTGTGTTTCACATCTAGCTGAATAAGCCTATAAATTGGCGGATAGTGAAAATTTCTACGTTCCAGGATTTCTGTATCAAACATCTCTTCGTAATCATTGCGAACCACCTGGCTAATCACACGATGTGATGTATCGTAGGCCTGTATGATTACCTTTCCCTGCTTGGACCTTCTGCCTGCTCGGCCTGAAACTTGTGAAAGCATTTGAAAGCTGCGTTCAAAGGCCCTAAAATCGGGGTATTTAAGCATACTATCGGCACTAACAATACCGATTGTTGTCACATTGCCAAAATCAAGTCCCTTAGCTACCATTTGTGTACCAACCAGAATGTCTATTCGCCCCTCTTCAAAGTTATTAAGCAATAATTGAAAGCTGTTCCTGGAACGCGTGGAATCAAGATCCATCCGCGCTATCCTGGCGTTTTCAAACAGCAGCTGAAGTTCATCCTCGATTTTCTCAGTTCCGAACCCTTTTTGTTCAATTTTAGTGGATCCGCAGGCAGGACATGCGTTCAAAAGCTCCTGCTTATAGCCGCAGTAATGGCAGTGTAGTTTTGCGCTGCTTTTATGGAACGTCAGGCTCACATCACAATTAATACATTTTGGGGTATAACCACATGTGGTACATAACAAAACAGGTGTGTAACCTCTCCTATTTTGAAATAATATTACTTGCTCTTTTCGAGACAGCGCGCCAGTTATCTCGTTTATCAGCACCGAAGTGAAATGAGACTGCATAGTCTTTCGCTTTGATTCTTCTCCGATACTTACGACTTCGATAAGCGGGGATTGAACTCCTCCAAATCGGCCCTTCAGAGTTACAAAGCCATATTTTTTAATCTTTGCATTGAAGAAACTCTCCAGGCTTGGCGTTGCCGATCCCAGAACAATTTTAGCCTTGTGTAGGTGGGCAAGGTATATGGCGGTATCCCGGGCATGATATCGGGGTGCCGGATCATACTGCTTGTAAGACGACTCATGCTCTTCATCGACTATTATTAATCCCAAGTTTTGAAATGGAAGAAAAATCGATGAGCGGGCTCCCAACACCATTTTGTACTCCCCCTTCAAAACTTTCTGCCAAACTTCAGCTCGTTCCGCGTCATTGAATTTTGAATGGTAAATACCGACCTGGTTTCCAAAATACTCACGCAGCCGTTCAATGACCTGAGTGGTGAGAGCGATTTCCGGTAAAAGGTATAAGGTCTGCCGATCCTCGGAAAGCATTTGCTCTATCAGCCTTATATAGATCTGCGTCTTGCCTGATGAGGTTTCTCCATAAAGCAAAACTACATCTCGTTCCGAAAACGCCTCTTTAACCTGACTTAACGCCTTCTCCTGAGATTCATTAAGTTCAAACTTCATGAAGATTTCAAGTTCCTCACTACTCAATCGGCTGATAACTTTGTTTTCCTGAAAGAAAATCTCCTTTTCAAGCAGCGTTTTTAACACAGCGGCACTGCTTCCGCTGGCTTCGATAAGATCAGATTTTGCAATTTCCTGCTGATACTTTTCCAACTTATAGTATGCCAGCAACAGCTCCAGCTGTTTTGGGGCTCTTTCCAAAACTTCAAAAAGAGCTTTGCGGTTTGCTGAGTCGTTATAAAAAGGATTCAGGATAATGAAGGCCTTTCTACGGGGTTTAAATTTCTCACTAATCTCCTCCGAAATTAAGACGATTCCTTTTTCAAATAACGCGCGAAGTAACGGGAAAACAGTCTTTTGACCCAATAGCTTGCTAATGTCGCTAACTCTTAGTTCTGAATGTATTTCCAGGGCATCAAGGATAAGGAATTCCTTATCTGACAAATTCCTCCTTTCGAATTCTGCTGATTGATTAAGTGTTATCTTAGTCTCACTCGCCAGCTTCAATGCCGCCGGCAATGCTGCCTGCATTACCTCGCCGAGATGACAGAGATAATAATCTGACATCCATTTCCATAAGGAAAGTTGAAAATGGTTAACTATCGGTTCCTCATCCAGAACATCAATAATATACTTTGCTTCGTAAAGACCTGGCGGCTTATCAGAAATATTATAAATAATTGCCGTGTATATTTTGCTTTTCCCGAATTGAACTACGACACGTTTTCCAATGTCAACCGATTTATCGATATCGTACGGCACCCTATAAGTATAGGTTTTTGAAATAGCCAGCGGTAGAATAACTTCCACGAAGATTGTCTTCCGCGCGGTATCTTGCGTTTCATGAAACTCAAGCATTATTTATTCTTAATAGTAGCTACAAGAAGACATCCCCAACCAATAATGAAAAACAAACCGCCAATCGGGGTTAGTGGACCAAGAATGTTAACCGAAGCAATACCTAATACATCCTTTGCGGATATGAGATAGAGTGATCCTGAAAAAAGCAATATGCCTAATGTAAAGAACCAGGAGGCAGTGTTGATCGCACGGCTTTTAAACCTTGAAAAAGTAGAGAGGAAAAGCATTGCCAATGTATGGTAAAATTGATATTGAACAGCAGTCTGCCAGGTTTCTAATTGCTCGGCACTGATGAGTTTTTTTAAACCATGAGCACCGAATGCTCCCAATATTACAGCAAGAATTCCGAAAACCGTAGCAATAACAATTATCCGTTTGTTCATATCGATGGTTTAGATCGTTAAAATTACCCTTCCTTGATCTAGGATGCAAATCTCATCCTTATTTGTTAACTGAGTTGAAGGTATATGACAAAGAAAGGACCATGGTTATTGATCAAGCGGACCTTCTGACCACTTAATACTCGAAAGGCAACAGATCACCGACGCGCTGTGAAGCCATTGCTCCACTCCAGACTAATTCATTAGCGTCGTAATATCCATTCTTATCGATGTAACTTAGAGCAAGCCGGTTTTGAGCGTACAAAGTGGATTCAATTCCCTTCCTCACTATTCTTATTTTAAATGGGATGCGAAGATATTTTGCCCCGTCTTTAGATACTATCAAATCATTTGCGAAAATCCTTCTTCCGCTCGGTTCATAAATTCGGAAATTATTTTTCTCGAGTGTATTATTCCAGACACACCTTATGAAATACATTCTGGATGCTAAGTATGTATCTCTTCTGTTATTGCCAATGAATAGCGAATCATCTGCATTGTCCTTTACATTTTGTTCAAATTTCCCTCTTCCATTCAAAGCCGTTGTCCCTTTTACTACTACGAATTTGTCGAGGAAATAATTCACTCTGTAACCAAGATCGCGGTTATAAACGATCAGAGGCTGTACGGAAATGGCTTCGAGGGACTTCTTATTTCGATCATATCGAAATACCAGGTCGTCTTCATTCTCAATAGTGCAATTTAATGCCGCCGGTGAAGTACCTAAAAACTCCATCTTGAATATACTTAATTTCTCCGCATATGACATTCCGTCATCAGTGATTATAACTTCGCCCAACCGATATGTTTTGGGTTCCAGTTTTACTTCTAATGTAGGCCTATATCCAGTAACGCTTAACGATGAATATCCAACACAACTTACAATAATCGGAACCTGATTACTCACACCTGTATTCAACGAAAAATAGCCGCTGCTGTCGGAAATAGCTGTACGAAAGGAGCCTTCAATATAGATGCTAGCCCGGGGGATAGGAATATTTGTGCTGGCTTCAAGTATTCTACCTGAAATTACCTGCGCAAAACTTTGCTCCGAAATTAGAATCAATAAAACGAGAACCCAATGCTTCATCTCTTAAAGTTAAATTTTTGAGCAGAAAACTTCAACATGAAGTTCAAGAACAACCACTGGAATTACTTTCGCCGCGAGACGAGTTAAAAAGGTACCTTCAATCGCGAAAGCATGAACTTACATCTTACAGTTCTTTCGCTTTAGCTTAAAACTGTAATTTTGTACAAGCACCCAAATGATACCGGGATATTACCCTAGGAAGCAATTTAGCCAAATGAAAATAATTCTTGGAATTACATCCGTATTACTACTTGCTGTATTTTCCGTAGCGTATTTGTACTTTTCCAATTTGACAGGTGACAGCAGAAGCAATGATAAGACCCTGGCAGCCATCCCTTCCGATGCATCGATGGTATTTAATTTTTCAAACGATCAGAGTTTATACGAGATCTTTAAAGATTACACCGTTTTTGATGCTCTAACAGGAAAGAAGAAAAAGGAACAGCTTTCATGGCTCAAATCACTTCTTCTAAACAACCGTGACTTCTACAATTCTACACAAGGGCGAAGGATATTTTTGTCCTTCCACCCGATGTCAAGCGATAGCCTGCAATTTTTATGGGTAATGCCATTAAAGGAAGATCTTGAATTAGCTGACATTGCCGAAGTGATCGCCAATCAAAATGGGAATCAAGTGAAGACGATAACTGATTCCCAACAGGAGCTGATCGAAATAAAAAACAATGTGACCAATGATAGTTTTTACATCGGATTAATCGGCAGAATCGCCAGGGCTAGTTTCTCAAAGCCCTTGCTCCTGTCTAGTCTTGATAAAAATAGCAAAAAGATAAGTAAAGAATATATTAACGAGATTAATGACGCACTGTTAAAGGATGATGACGCACTTGCCAGTCTTTTTATTAATCATGGGGAACCTGGGTTTATGCAACCCATTTTCAAACAAAAACCTAATGGTAACTTTGGTCTCTTTAGCAGCTTTCCCGCATATTCAAATCTTAACTTAAATTACAAGAGCGATGCCCTGATGTTCAATGGCATCACTCGCATTACAGAAAAACATGACGGCTACCTTAATTTATTCCTGAATCAGCAACCGGTAAAGAACACCATCAAAAAAATCCTGCCTTATAACATGTCGAATGCCATATGCTACGGCATAACCAGTTACGGTGATTATAGCACAGACCTAAAGCGCCTTTTCGGGATCAGAAAAGAACTTCCAGGCTTGGATGCACAGATCCAGCAAATAACTGCCGAGACTGGAATTAATACGGAGCGTGATATTAAAAAACTATGGGGAAACGAATTCACTAACATCCAGCTTTCAACATTCGAAAATCTTGGTGTAATCAGGGTATCCAACGGTCGCCAATTGCAATTCTATTTAGATCCGCTTAGCACAAATTATTCAGATGATATAAAAAAACTGAATTATGAGAATCTCTTTTACTATTATTTCGGAGATCCGTTAAAAAAATACAGCAAACCGTACTATGCAATAACCGACAACCTTATCATAATTTCGAACTCACCCGGAACAGTTCAGAGATTTTTGAATGATTACAGAAGTGACAGATTGCTCTATGAATCTGAAGCTTTCTCACACTTTGATCAACTCGTTGCAGATCAAAGTAACATATCCTTTATATTACTTTCAAAGAACTCAAACGCTCTTTTTAGGAACTTGCTAAAAAAGAATTATTCCCGAATTATTGATAGCAAAGATTATGGTTTTAGGAATTTCTATGGATTCTCCTACCAGCTAACAAGCAACACAAAACATTTCTTTACAAATTTCTACCTTGGCTACGAAGAAAAAGCAGCACTTTCTACTGATTCACTCGTATATAATGAGGATAATATTCCTTAATTTCCGAGAAATATATTTAATACGATTAAACTCGTTTTTTTGAAAAAGATCTTTTGGCTACTTATTTTTTTGATTTCGGCTGGCCAGGCTGCAGGACAACAATTCAATTTATATAATAGCCGCACGCTATACGATGTATTTGAAAATCCATCGCAAAGTGCTTACCAGATCGACACGAGTCGCCGTATGGCATTTAACTTTTTTATCCCGACAATAACAATCAATGCCTCCGCCAGCGGTTCGGCAAGCCCTGCATTCAGACCACTAATCTACGATGGGGTTATTAACGCAGATAATATTCCCATCGGCGAAAATAAATTTAATACTGTAGCTTTTAACACAAACACTTATATAATAATGCTCCGTTGGTTGCATACAGTTAAAAAGTCTCAGGAAATAGGCCTGTCATGGCAGGTACGCGACGATGGACGGATTAAAGCGACAAATGAGACCCTGGCCATATTTGATGATTATGATTTGTTCAATAATACCACATCCGCCAAAGGGTTTTTTAATAACAAAGGGTACAATCAATCTTATCACCAGCTTAGTTTATCATACCGGCAGGATTTAACAAAAAGATTTTCTATTGGAGCTAAAGGAAGTTTGCTAAGTGGTATCACTCACACCGCTTTCAAAGTGACTGAATCAGATGTTGCCATCGACCAGGAAGAAGACATTATTGGGGTATCCGTAATCGGCAACTTACGTTCCAGTTTTAAATTTGATAATTTTGACTCCCAGGCTATAAAACCAAAATTCAAAAACCCTGGCCTTTCATTTACAGCTGGCGCGAGTTACAAATTCCGAAATGGATGGTTTTTAATGGGGAACCTCAAAGACCTTGGCTTCATCAAGTGGAATAAAGAATCATACGAATATAATTTTGATGCTTCAAACATTGTCATCCTGAATGCATCGAATTCCTCTGCAGATAACAGACTTGCAGATAGCCTCGATAAAAGAATAAGCAATAGCTCCACAAACAGGTCGTATTTCAGCCTGCTTAATGGAAAAGCCGAAGTACTCCTAAATAAGAATTACGGGAATTATCAACCAAACCTGATCCTTTCAAAAAGTGTGTATTATGAGGGGGCTGATATTGTATTGACAAACAATTATCACTACAGGAATTTTGTATTTACAGCATCTGCAGACTACAATACGAGTAAATACCTGGCTGTAGGCGGTCAGTTTATGGTCAAATCACCCAATGCGGAATTTTTCCTGGGCAGCGATCAACTTTTTAAAACCTTACAATTGATAAAGGAATCACGCAAGGATACCGGGCCATATTCATCAGGATATGCTGGCATGTCGTTCTATATGGGATTTGGGATGAAGTTTGGGCGCGTTCTTGAGCATCCTGCAAATGCTAACTTTATACCGGGTTTCAATGAACCGTGGGCAACTCGTTTTTTCAAGGGAATATTCAAAAAAAAGGAAAAGTGAAAGTCAGTTGACCTTCTTTGTAGCAACAAATTCCTTCAGGTAGAAAGGCTCAAAATAAGCCGTGTTTTCGACCTCACCTTTCCGAAGTTTTTCATCAGCAAATGACCCTAGGTGTGCTGCCGAGTTTTCAAAGTGTTGAAATTGAATATTTATCTTTTTTGAGAACAATTCTTTGAACTTTTCAGCTCCATCTCCAAACAAGATTAATTCTTTATCAGGGTACTGATCAAATGAAAACTCATCAATAATTTTTGCATTCACGTCTTCAATTAATTCAAGATTCGGACTGTAAATTCCAGTGTAAACTTCCATCCTTCTCGCATCTATCATGGGAATCAGATAGGCAGATCTAGATATTTCTCTTGCTTTCAACAGGCCTGAAGCCATTGCCTCCAGTGTATTAACACTTAGCATAGGTATGTCTAATGCATAACATAAACCTTTGGCTGTAGAAACTCCAATCCTCAAACCGGTGTAGGAACCTGGTCCTTTACTGATAGCCACAGCATTCAAATCTGAAAATTGCTTATTTGCGGTTTTCATAACTTCTTCAATAAAAAGCGTGATATGACTCGCGTGAATGTTCCGCTCATTTGCTTCTTTTACAGCTATCACTTTGCCACCTTCACTTAAGGCAACAGAACAAGAGGTGGTCGCAGTTTCGATAAGCAGTATAAGTTTTTCACCCATGGATTATATTTTAAAGATCATGGAACTGGATCGTGGCCGTGCCCGCCCCATGGATTGCACCTGCCAATTCGCTTTAAAGTAAGCCAGCCTCCTTCAAAAGGACCATACTTTTTTATCGCTTCAACTCCGTAATGTGAACAAGTTGGCGTGAAGCGACAAGATTTGCCTAGAATTGGCGATATCAGCGTTTGATAAATCTTTATAATTAAAAGAAAAACAGCAGTAAAAAATGGTTTGATCAGCCTATTCCACATGGTTTTCTAAATAAGTTTTTTTAAACTTCAGAATTGCGGCATGTAATTTTTTTTCGAGAAAAGCATAATCCCCGATCTCATTACCAATATAGTTAATACCAAGAAGTATTGTCAGAGAGTGCTCTGTAAGAAAAGGATAAAAATGTTCCGCTTTCTGGAGGCGATAAATCTCCCGGATCCGGCGTTTGAGCAAATTTCTATCAATCGCGCGCTTAAATTTCTTTTTCGGTACACTGATTAACACTTGAACAGGCATTTCAGCTGGAAGAGCTTCCTGAAGCCAAATGATGCGAAAAGGGTATAACAAAAAAGAAGAACCGTTATGGAAAAGCTTATCAATAAGCTTTATACTACATAACCGTTCTTCCTTACTAAAACTATACATTTGATTGTTACTTAGCCTGATCAACAAGCAGATTTATATCTGCAAAATTCGTAAAGGCTACGAATAACACCCAAATTATGCTTTGTGGCGACGCTCGTCAGATACTGATAATCTCTTTCTACCCTTAGCTCTTCTTGATGCTAAAACTCTTCTTCCGTTCGCACTGCTCATACGCTCTCTAAATCCGTGCTTATTTCTTCTTTTTCTTTGAGAAGGCTGGAATGTTCTTTTCATGACTTTTAATCTATTATTGCTCTAAAAAACAGGAGTGCAAATATAAGATTGATTTTTCACAATTCAAACAACAGAATCAAAATAAGCCCTGACTGAGATATATTACCAAAAAATTAACTTTTTTGGCTTTTAAGAATATCGCGTATATCCGCCAGAAGAGCCTCTTCCCGACTCGGAGCAGCAGGTGCTGCCGGCAATTCCTCTTCCTTCCTCTTAAGCGAATTAATAGCTTTTACCACAGCAAAAATACAAATTGCTACAATAAAAAACTGGATTAGGGTATTGATGAAATTGCCATAACGAATTGCAACCTCCTCAACTTTGTTTACAGCATCAGCGCTAACCAGTATTACTTTCTTATCCGCAAAGTCCACACCTCCCGTCATATATCCAATTGGAGGCATTATAATATCATCAACAAGAGAAGTTATGATCTTTCCAAATGCCGCTCCGATTATCACACCAACTGCGAGATCAACGACATTTCCTTTGGAGACAAATTCCTTGAATTCCTTAACAACTGACATAATTTAAAATTAAATGGTTCAATCTAAATTAAGTTTAAAACGTTAATAACCAAAATAATTAATTTTAAAGCTATCGCTGGCCTTATGAAAGAGATATTTTTATTCAAGTTTTATTCCATCCCACCATTATTATGTAATTTTACGCCTCATACCGTACCATGTTAAGACAAAACCTACAACAAAAGCTTCTTCAGAAACTCTCTCCCCAACAGATTCAGTTTATCAAGCTCTTGCAGGTGCCTACTGTCTCGCTGGACACCAGGATTAAAGAGGAATTGGAAGACAATCCAGCTCTTGAAGACCTGAGCCTTGCAAACATGAATGAACCCACAGAGGAATATCCTGACCGTGACCCGGACGACGACAACTTCAACTCTGAAGACACTCAGGAAACCATGGACGAATTTAATGTGGACGACTACCTTCAGGAAGACAACTTAAACGATTACGGCTCAAAATACGACCAGAATGGCGATGATGATGATGACCGTAAGGAAATTCCAATCGCTATACAAAGCTCTTTTTTTGAGAGTCTGCAAGCACAATTAGATCTTGTTCCTTTGTCTGACAAAGATTTCCGAATCGGTCAGCAGATTATAGGAAGCCTTGACGATGACGGCTACCTGCGCCGGCCAATAGGCTCGCTCATAGATGATCTTGCTTTTTCACAAAATGTATTTGCTGAAGAAGATGAAGTTCTTGAAATGCTAAAAGTAATTCAGTCGTTTGACCCAGCGGGGGTTGGGGCAAGGGATTTGCAGGAATGCCTGCTTATTCAGCTGAGGAAACGTGATCATACTCCTGTTGTTCAGAAGGCAATGATAGTTGTTGAGGAATATCTTGACGAGTTTACAAAAAAGCATTATGACAAGCTGGAACGGTCTCTCAATATGGATTCGGAGGAGCTTAAGGATGTGGTAAATGAAATTCTTAA
This sequence comes from Daejeonella lutea, assembly GCF_900168015.1. Classification (GTDB taxonomy): domain Bacteria; phylum Bacteroidota; class Bacteroidia; order Sphingobacteriales; family Sphingobacteriaceae; genus Daejeonella; species Daejeonella lutea. The sequence continues at coordinate 1,577,521 of NZ_FUYR01000001.1, forward strand.
GCTTAATCCAAAGCCGGGTGATTCAAATGCAGTCACTACAAAACAATTACAGATTATTCCTGATTTCCACATCAGCAACAATGACGGCGTATTGTTTCTTACCTTAAATTCGCAAAATGCTCCGGAACTCCGTGTTAGCCGCTCCTACCAGGAAATGTTTGAGCATTATGATAAGACCTCACAAAAAGATAAAAAGCTCAAAGAAGCAGTCCAGTTTGTGAAACAAAAGTTGGATTCAGCCAAGTGGTTTATCGATGCAATAAAACAGCGTCAGCAAACATTATTGAAGACCATGAATTCAATCATGAACTATCAATACGAGTACTTTCTGACGGGCGATGACAAGAACCTGAGACCAATGATTTTAAAGGATATCGCAGACCGCATAGGAATGGATATTTCAACGGTTTCCAGGGTGGCAAACTCAAAATATGTTCAAACTGAATTCGGCACTTTCCTTTTAAAATCTTTCTTTTCTGAAGCTATCCAGATGGATAGCGGTGAGGAAGTATCTAACAAAGAAGTTAAGAAGATCCTTGAAGAGTGTATCGGGAAAGAAGATAAACGGCGTCCACTTGCAGACGAAAAGTTGACTGAAATCTTAAAGGAAAAAGGATATAATATTGCCCGACGCACTGTTGCTAAATATCGTGAGGCGATGAATATTCCAGTAGCGAGGTTGAGGAAAGAGTTGTAATGGCTTGCCCTATTCGAGTTGACAGTTACCAGGCTGGACGGAAATTTGTCTCGTAAAACTTCTTGTATTTTATATCCAGCGTTTAGGCTATCGGTTTTGCTGCTATCAACTGTCCACTTTCAACTGTCAACTTATTCACCAACTTTTTTGCGGGCAGCTAACTTTATAGCGGTTATTCAAAAATACTCCCAGTACAATTTCGTGTGAACCATTGCTAACAGTGTTTAGGCCCGATGTTGTAAAATCGTAAGAGTAACCCAAGTTCATGAACGAACCCACATTGAACCCTGCCATTGCCGAAAAAGCATCATCTTTTCGGTAACTCGCTCCCATCCAGAATTTATCCCTGTATGCTACTTTCATGTTCACGTCTACAGATGCTGGTACTGGTGACACTATCTTCACCATTGCTGATGGCATTGCTGCAAAATCATCTCCCAAATAAACCTTGTATCCCGCAGAAATGAACATATGTGGCACCTTTTTACCTTGATCGTAGGCTGCATCATCGCTGAAACTTATCGGGCTGGCTAAAAGTTGTTGAGCCGCCACACCCGCGAAGTATCTTGGACCATACAACCAAACGCCCGCGCTGAGATCAGGTTTGAGCTGATCATAATCACCGGTACCAATCGCTTGATCAATAGGATTTTCCAAAGTGATTTTTGAACGGTCAAGGTAGATCTTTGATACTCCGGCCGCAACTCCTAACGATAGGTTAACATTTGCACTTAAACCCATATGATAAGCATAGGTGGCATTGACATCTGTCCTTGAAATTGGGCCGGCTTTATCAGAAACAGCGTGAAATCCGATGCCATGATGAGGTTCTGAAGCCATATATGTTTGAACATAACTTCTGCTGTTGGGATTGGTTCCACCCGATTGAGGTACAGAAGTCGATGTTCCGTAAAGAAAGTTCTTACCTAACGGCGCATGAATAGATATATACGAAGTTTCCGGGGCCCCGTCTAATCCCTGCCACTGACTCCTGTATCCGGCTTTAACATCGATATAATTCTCGATACCAGAGATAGCAGGGTTAAGAATAAAGTTGTTAAATATATATTGGGTGTACTGTGGCCGCTGCTGCGAATAAGCCAACTCAATTGAACCCAGCCACATTATTAAAAGTAAAATTCTCTTCATTATCAGTTATTGAGCGTTCAACACATATCCAGAGTACGCATTTGAAAGTGATCCAGACACTCCATCTAGCATAGATACAATTTTTTTATCGTTTATGTAACTTACTAATTGTGAAATTATTGTTCCATATCGCATAACACACATACGTAATAAATTGATTTACAAACTGTCGCTATTTTAAAATAGTTACCCAACCGGAATAAGCCGGAATTCCTAGCTTTGGATCAATGACATAATAGTATGTCCCTACGGGCAGATCACTGCCATTTAATGTTCCGTTCCAGGGATTTATATAACCGATAGAGGCATACACTTTAACACCAAACCTATTGAATATATCCACTCTTACCTCCGGATAGCTATCAAGATACTCTATTTCCCAAACATCATTCACCCCATCGCCGTTGGGAGTGAATGTATTAGGAATTATGGGCTTGTCGACTATCTTCACAAAAATCTCATCACTTACAACACAACCTTCTTCCGAAGTAATAGTTACAGTGTACCGGGTATCTTCAGTTGGAGAAGCAATAGGATTTTTGACATCATCCCGATCAAGGCCGATCGAAGGGCTCCACTTGTATTGCAAATTGGTTCCAGTTGCGGCAATATTAAAAGCTACTGAGCCACCCCGTATCATGATAAAATCAGGTCCTGCCTCAAGCGAAGGGGTACTGACGTTGGCGGTCTGTGTTAGTGTAGATTCACATCCGGTATTACTTGTTACTGTCAAAACAACCTGATAATTACCCCCGCTCGCATATGTATGATCAAAGGCGAGATTATTGGACTTTACACTTGTTGTCCCGTCGCCAAAATCCCAACTCCACTTCACAATAGAGCCAGTGGGTATAGTTGAATTGTCCGTGAAAGTGATATTTGTGTTATTACAACCTGGCTTAGACAAGCTGAATGCGGGCGTCGGTATAGAACTGATGGTAATAGTCTGGGCATATGCAACCGTTGCACAACTTGTCGAATTTTTCACCAACAGTTTGGCGGTGTAAGTGCCTGCACTTGAATAAGAATGAATTGGATTCTGCTCAGTTGATGTCTTACCATCGCCGAAATCCCATAGCCAAGAAGTAATAGGATTTCCATTCGCCAGGCTTTCGTCTGTAAATTGGATCTCACTGACAGCACATAGATTTGTTGATGTTTTGAATTTCGATGTTGGCGGATCGTAGACATTAAGAGTCAAATCTATTTGTTGCTCTGACAAAGCACAGCCCCCAATTGATGGATATTTTGCCAGCACTTTGATATTTTTCTGCCCCGCAGTCGGGTAGGAAACTGTTTTGGGAAAGTAATAATCGTAATATGTTGTCCCATTCCTGATCACGGGCACAGACGTGGTTATAAGTTGTTCCTCAACAATACCGCCAGCTTCAAATTGCCAGGAGAGACTCGAAACCGGTGAAGTAAGGGTTACCTTTAAATTGAAGGGTTGCTTGCTGCAGGCGTCATTAATTACTTCTTTTGTATCCGGGGTTTCAGCGATAGCAGACTGATTAGATGCAAGGTTTGTACCTGCTGAGTACGCGTAAGACTCTACATCACCAAATCCATACGCAATTGCATTGAATCCATCAGCAGCTGATAGATTAAAGATCTGAGTTGCATATTGGTTCAAATTGAGCTGCAAATATGAAAGGGTTGGCGAACCAGGGAGTACTGAAAAGGTCCCTTTCGGCGCCGCGCCATTTACCCGGAAACTGCTGGCTGCAGAAGTTTTAATAAGGACATTCACGTAATTTTCGCTAATGTCTTCTTTGTTAGATGAGTAAACGGTAATATTCTTAATATTATATTCAATCGGATTTAGGATCACCATATCCGGATCACTCACGCCTCCTCCGGCACAGGATTGCGTCAGCGAATATTGAGCGACAGCGATTGCTTTTGTCGACGAAATATACGTCGGTGTATTGGTAGGCGAAATAGTTTGATAAAACTGACCGGCATTAAGAGTTGCCACTAACGCCCCATTAAACTCTACAGGTGTGTTATTTTCCTTGGCCACCACCCTGATATAATTTCCACGCGTCCTGACATTTGTTCCGCTGGGGCTTTTAGAACTAAAAGGAACAAAGCCGTATGTTTTACCCCAGCTTTCAACTGGATAGTTCTGCTGATAAAGTGGATCTGATGAAACATTCCCGGCGCATCCTGTAGCAGCTGTAACGCTGGAGTTCGTGGTACCTGAAAACATCGCAAACTTCTTGCACGCAGATGTTGCCGGATCTACCGACACACTAACCCCAGTAAGATCATTTGCTGAAAGATACTCATACACATCTCCCTTGTTCGCAAGCACAACTCCCCCGGGTATCAGATCAGCACCATTTCGTTTGAAAAAAATCTTAGTATCGGCTTCGCTGGCAATGACGACTATATGATTCAATCCACCATCCATTGTATTCCCACTTGTATAGTTCATACTGAAATACTGCTGTCCTAACGCATCTTTTGGTAATATCAATGAAGCCGCTGAGCGCGCGCCGGCAAAGATGTGACCATAAACCACAACCTTGGGCTTTCCTGCATCTACAAGCACTCTGATAGCCCGGTTTGATAACACCCGGTTAGATTCCGCATTATCTATGTAGGCATCGGCACGCGGTACTTTAACCTCGATAACCGTATTGGGTTGTGCAAGGTTGAACCTTTGCGAAAAGCTGCCAACGGTTACTGTCCCTGTTGAAGCTTCCTTACCGGTAATGAAAATCGAGTAATTAGCGAGCGGCCTTACACCGTTTATATTAGCAGCAACGTGAGATGGGAATGCCGCGTAAAACTCCGTCCCTTCATTGGAAGTACTTTGAGCTTTTGCAGAGGAGAGATAAAAAAGCAAAATGAGGGTGACCGAAAGCCCGTAAATTATCCTGTTACACATTCCTCGTTGTATTGTTCCTGCAAAAATATATCAAAGTTTTATATAAGATACGTTAACAAGGCAAAACGCGGTTGTTCTATTTAAAAAATATCTTGGATAATCCCTTTTAACTGTTGAATCAATGGCCTTCAATTCAGACGCTTACCAATAACCGACAATAAACTCGTATTAATGAAAGTTATTGTAAAACAAAAAAGCCGAAAGAACTGATCTTCCGGCTTTGTAATACTATCATGGAACGACTATTTCCTCAGGGATTTGATAATTTCTAGCGCTTCTTGTGTTGATGCAGTAAGTTCAGCGTATTTCTTATTCTCCATCACATCTTTGCTTACCAGTTTACTGCCCATTCCTACGGCACAAACACCTGCTTTAAACCAACCTTCAATATTACCTCTGTCAAGCTCTACACCACCGGTAGGCATAAATAAAAGATTAGGAAATAATTCTTTAATTGCAGACATGAAACCAGGGCCCAGGATATTTCCCGGAAACAATTTCACCATCTTTGCGCCTAAGGTTTCGGCTTTAATGATCTCACTTGGAGTCATACATCCAGGTACCCATAGCACATCATGTTTATCGGCAACCTGAGCAACACTCTCAACTAATCCCGGGCAAATAATATAGTCTGCACCAGCGTCGATGAATGTCTGTGCCATTGCACCATCCTTAATTGTTCCGATTCCGAGGTACATTCCTGGCATTTCAGCATCAACGACTGACCGCAGCTTTTTAAAATTATTTAATGCAGCTTCGCCCCGGTTTGTGTACTCAACAGTACGGATGCCTGCGCTATATAATGCTCTTAATATTTCAACACTTGTTTCCTCATCTTTAAAAAAATATAGAGGTAAAATTCCCTGTTCAGGTATTAGTTTTAAAAGTTCTGCTTTCTTACTCATTTGATGTGTTATTTGAAGGCCTAATGTAAAGATTTTATAAATTTCTTTATGTAAAATCTCTATCACCTATCTGTGCTGAAATTCATACGTAACAATTTTCAAGTTTTTTTACGTTTGGATGCGAAAAACTTTCAAATACGGGTCATTAGTGTATTTTTGTTTAATCCTTTGCGATTAATTAACAAACCTACTTTTCAACTTAAATAACACACAACAATGGCTAAAAAAGTCGTAACCCTTGGAGAAATAATGTTACGCTTATCAACTCCTGATTTCAAAAGATTCGTACAAAGCGACAGTTTTGATGTAACCTATGGTGGCGGTGAAGCAAACGTAGCTGCCGCACTTTGCAATTATGGATTAAATGGATCATTTGTTTCTAAAGTTCCCGACAATGCCATAGGTCAGTCTGCAATCAACCATCTACGCCGTTATGGGGTAGATACACAACATGTTGCTCGAGGTGGTAAAAGATTAGGTATCTATTTCCTTGAAACAGGTGCTTCCATGCGCGCGTCACAGGTAATTTATGACCGTGCCGATGCGTCAATATCGGAAGCTGACGCATCAGAATTCGACTTCGATGCAATTTTTGAAGGTGCGGACTGGTTCCATACAACCGGTATTACGCCCGCGCTAAGTGATTCCGCTGCGGCGTTGACTGAAGCGGCGTTAAAAGCTGCAAAAGCTAAAGGAATTACGACAAGTATCGACCTTAACTACCGTAAAAAACTTTGGAGTAAAGAAAAAGCGAGGGAAGTAATGACCAGACTTTGTCAGCATGTTGATGTATGTATCGGAAATGAGGAAGACGCTCACGACAGCCTAGGTTTTACTAGCAAAGGAACAGATGTAACCAAGGGAGAATTGAATCTGGATGGTTACAAAGATGTTTGCAGGCAGTTAAAAGAAAAATTTGGCTTCAAATATGTTGCTTCGAGTTTGAGAGAAAGCCACAGCGCATCTGATAACGGATGGTCGGCTCTGGTTTACGATGGAACCGAATTCTACAGAACTAAACAATACGAAGTGCGTATCGTTGACCGTGTTGGTAGTGGCGATTCGTTTGCAAGCGGTTTCATCTACGGCTTGGTAACAGGAATGAAAATGTCTGATGCTGCTGAGTTTGGTGTTGCTGCATCGGCACTTAAGCACACAATTCCTGGAGATCTTAACCACGCAACATTATCTGATGTAAAAGCATTAGTTGGTGGCGACGGATCTGGCCGTGTGCAGCGATAATTAAAACATAAAAATAAAGAGCCCACCTACTCAAATAGGTGGGTTTTTTTAAACCTAATATTTAATTGAAGAAATATGATCATAGATACTCTTGACAACGCTGCTAAATATTACGGCGTACACCCCCTTTTTCAAAAAGCATTTGAATATATCAGTCAGCAAAATCTTAAGTCGCTTGAAGTAAGCAAATTCGATATTAGTGAAGGATTAAAAGGAGCTATTGCGGAAAAAGAAGGTATGACAGCAGAAGAGTCTGCAACGAAATTCGAGTGTCATAACAATAACATTGACATCCAGTTAGTTATAACTGGTCCTGAAACATTTGGATGGCGCCCAAGGAGCACCTGTTCATCGCCAAAGGGAGAATATAATGCAGAAAAAGATGTTCTGTTTTTTAACGATGCTCCGGATATGCATTTTACACTAAACGACAATCAATTTGCAATCTTCTTTCCTGAGGATGTTCATGCTCCGATGATAGCTGACGGCGTAGTTAAGAAAATGATTATCAAGGTAAAAGCCTAATAGGATAAAGGAACAAAGAGCAAAGAACAAGGACAACTTGATAAAAATCAGGTATTAAATACTTTGTCTTTGCTCTTTGTTATTTGTTCTTAGATCATGAATCAACCGTAGACATATTTGTCAAACTGTTTCATCAACGCTCTTGTAACCGGGCCCGGTGTCCCATCGCCAAGAACACGACCATCAACCCTTGTCACCGGCAAAATATTCTTTGTTGTACTGCTGATAAAGGCTTCTTTTGCGTGCCTTAGATCGTCCATAGTCAGTTCCCGCTCGTCAATTTTGAAATTCTGATTGCTGAATTTAAGAATGTGCTTCCTGGTAACACCTTTGAGGATATTGCTCTTGGAAGTAAGAATCTCATCTTTTTCATTTATAAGAAAGAAATTCGCTCGCGGACATTCCCGTAAAACTCCATTATCGTGGTATAGAATATCGTCTTCCCCTTTTTCTTTAAGAACGGGCTGAAGCCAGATGGCCTTTAAATAATCCAGTGTTTTGGCTGAAGCGAATTGGCGCTGGTAGTCGTATGTCATCAATCCTATCGATTTTTCGAAATCTCTGTTAATAACAAAGTCTTGCTGTGTTACAATGATATTTGATGCCGCGGCTATGTTAAATCCATCTGGCGAATATCCCCCGGTTAAGGTTATTCTTACACCCGATTCTGCCAATTGGTTTTTTTCGATAAGCATGTAGAGGAGTTCTGTCAACTCTGTTCTTGAAAGTTTTACCGGCAGTCGCATTTGCTCCGCAGAGCTATAAAAGCGGTCAAGATGGTCCTCCAGAAATATAGGTTTCCCTCCAACAGTTTTTAAAAAATCAAATATTCCATATCCGCGTTGAATAGCAAGATCAGAGATTTTGAGAGTCGCTTCTTCTTCGGCAATTATTGAGTTATTAAGCAGAACGTACATATCTATTTTATAAACGATTATATTTTTTTAGTATCGGGATAACTTTATCGAGTGGTAATGCTTCTACCAAGCGCGACGACCGTCCTCGTGTCGTTGTAGCGGAAAACAGGGAATTAATGATAGCTTCCTCTGTCGCTTCAATTGCAGCCATAAACACCTGGGAAGTAAAATCATTGTGAAGATAGCCAGTCGTGGAAACGGGAGTTTGTGGCTGGTGCGGAATCCGAATCGCTGCAGCCGTTGAAAAAGCAATCACATAATCACCACTACCATTGGACGCAATACCGCCAGTTTTAGCCATGCCCATAAAAGCTCTTTTAGCCAGCCTTTCCAGGTTGCGTGCGTCGAGTGGGGCATCGGTAGCCACCACCATCATACAAGATCCATCAACGTTATTTAGCAACTTATCACTGAAGGAAAACTTTCCAAGCTCTTCCCCTACAGGCACGCCGTCAATTTGCAGCACACCGCCAAAATTAGTTTGTACGAGAACACCCACTGTGTATCCTCCCAAACTTTGGGGTAAGGTTCTTGATGATGTTCCAATTCCGCCCTTAAAGCCAAAACATACTGTTCCTGTCCCTGCACCAACTGCTCCCTGTTCAACCTGGCCTTCTTTTGCATTGTCAATAGCATTTAGGACATTTTGCCTGCTGACATGCCGGCCACGAATATCATTGAGATAGCTATCATTAGTTTCACCCACAAGAGCGTTAACCGACTGAACTGCCTCGTTTCCGGGCTGAGACAACGTATGTTCAATCAAGCCTTCCATCGCTGCAGCGACACCAAGAGTATTGGTTAATATAATTGGGGTCTCCAAATTTCCAAGTTCGTCAACCTGAGTACTGCCGGCTAGCTTCCCGAAACCATTGCCGCTAAAAATAGCTGCCGCGAGTTTCAGTTGAAAAATATTGCCGGATTGAGGTATTATAGCTGTTACACCGGTTCTTATAGAATCACCCTTAATTATGGTTTCATGCCCAACTTTAACCCCCGGTACATCGGTGATGGCATTCAACTTACCAGGGTTAATTACCCCAATTTTTAAGCCTATGCTACGTGGAAGTGGCCTTTCCTGCGAACAAACACATAGAGGAGCTAGAAAAAGCAGTGCTAGAAAAAATTGTTTTTGCATTTGCACAATATTAATCAATAATCCCGAGTCCAAAGAAATTCTACTATGGCCAATCTGGACCATTAACCGGGGTATTTTATTTTATCAATCAGAGAACTATATTGCATTTGAAATTACCAAACTGCCCTAAAGCATTAAAGATTTTACCCAAAATAAGCTCTCTCAAAACCAGCGCTCATTACAAAAACAAAAAAATTGAAAACTACAAAATTAAATTACTTCCTGGCATTGATCTTATTCCTGGCAACATTTGATCAAACAAAAGCACAAAGCAAGAGAAAGATTGAAAAGATCTTTAAAGCTTCTGAGATTGTCAACAATCACTATACAGGTTTTGCACTTTACGATCCTGTTAAAGACAAAATGGTTTATGAGCTGGACGCTAATAAACCTGCTATTCCCGCATCAAATACCAAAATTATAACGTTATACACGGCACTGAATATGCTCGGTGATTCAATTCCCGGGCTGCGCTACGTTACAAAGGGTGACTCACTTATATTTTGGGGGACTGGCGATCCTTCTATGATGCATCCCGATCTAAAATCTACAAAAGTCTACGACTTCTTAAAAAACTCCAATAAAAAGCTTTTCTATTCCCATAGTAATGCGAGTACTGATTTTGTGGGTTCGGCTATTTATACAATTGCGATGGTTTCATTACCTATTGGAGAAAACACTGCACAGGCGTATGCCGGACCCGACGGAAAAGTAAGATTGAAACCAGAATTTCTAAATAACTACTTGAAGGAAGACACTTCCTATCATCCGCGATCATTTACGGTACGACGGGATGAGCGTACTAACACGTTTAGCTATCCCTCTATGGCGGTGCCGGCAGGTTTTAAGCAAACGGTGTACCTTGTTCCCGGAGCTGGATTGACACAGCAGACTCTCAGTGAAGTGCTTGGAAAACCTGTTAATGTTACAAATATGGCCTTACCTGAAAGTGCTAAAACTCTTTACAGTATCCCTTCCGATTCACTCTACAAAAGGATGATGCTTCCGAGCGATAACTACCTGGCCGAGCAAATCCTTTACCTTTGCTCGTCAACCCTTCCGGGAAAACTGAGTGTCGAGGCAGCAATTGCTCATAGTTTAAAAAACTATCTGACCGATCTTCCGGATCTTTTTCAATGGCGTGATGGTTCCGGCCTGTCAAGGAATAATTACTTTAGTCCGCGGTCAATCGTGAAAATGCTTATTAAGGTACGTGATAAAGTCGGCAACGAGCAGCGACTGCTTAATATGTTCCCGGTTGGTGGTGTTAGCGGGACTTTGCGCACAGCGTTTAAGACTGATAATGGAGTTCCATTTGTTTGGGCGAAAACAGGAACGCTGTCTAACGTAAGAATCCAGGGTGGCTATATTGTCACACGCAAAGGGAAAAAATTTATCTATTCTTTCATGAATAATAATTTCTTAATTCCTTCTGCTGACATCAGCAATGAGATGGTGCGTATCATGACTATGATCCACGAGAAATATTAGGTTTAGTCAATTAGGAAATTATATAATCAAGATGTTACTGTTAAATAAAATAAAACGAATAGGTTTTCTTTCATGCTGTATACTACTGACGGGCATTTTGACTTCTAACGCCCAGAAGTCAACTCCGCTAACAGGAAAAGTAATCGTAATAGATCCTGGTCACGGGGGCTCTGCAGCTACAGATAGCTATAGACAGGGACCTACAGGGGAGCGGGAAGAGTGGATTGACCTACGCGTAGGAATACTTTTAAAAGGCTTACTTGAAGAGAAAGGTGCTAAAGTGTTTCTAACAAGAAGCGAAGACGTCACGTTTCCGCTGGCGGAACGTTCTAAAATGGCTGTAGATAATAAAGCAGACTTCTTTGTTTCCATTCACCACAATGCGACCGCAGACCCAGCTGTAAACTTTCCTATTATTTATTATCACGGTCTTGCATCTGAAAATGTTGCAAGCGTGGAATTTAGCAAGCACCTGGCGAAAAATCTCAGAAAGCATATGTACAAAACGAAGACCCATGTTAGTATTGTTTCCGACTTCACGATCTTTTCGGGGAGTGGAGCGAGCGTGCTTCGTGGCACCTACGGGATACCAGGTGTACTTGCAGAAGCTTCATTTTTTACGAATCCAGCCGAGGAAAGCAGGCTAAAAGAAAAAGAACATAATCTGGGTGAAGCGATTGCCTTCGCAAATGCAATAGAGACCTTTTTCAGGAAGCCTGTTGCTGCTATCCTTCCAAAAACTCTTTCTAAATTCCCACCGCAGTTCCAAACTTTACAGGAAGCAGAACGTATGAGCCCCATCGCCCGCCGCTGGATGCAGGATTATATTGACGGACGTGAGTTGATGAAAAATAAAGATTCAGCCTCCTTACAAAAAGCATACGACCTTTTCTCGCAATCTGCAAAATCCTTCCCTGATTCACCGGTAGCTGGCAAGTGTCACAAATTTCGCGCAGTGCTTTTGCGCAAACTAGGTAAAACGGAGCAAGCCATTCAGGAAGAAACACGCGTAAGAGAATTCTATCCCAACATCTAAAATCATAATAATGAAAAGATCAATACTTTTAGTTACAGCATTTCTGTTCTTTTTCAGTCAGGCAGAGGCTCAAACAAAGCCCAGTGCTTCTGCCAAGAAGAAATTCAGAGTTGTAGGTTACTACTCCCTACGATCTGCAATGAACGCTGATCTCAAAACCGTCCCCTTTGACAAAATGACGCATGTTAATCTCTCGTTTCTAAACCCTGATACAATGGGAAATTTCACCCAGGACCTCTCCGGCCTGGCTCCATTCATCAAGGCAGCTCATGAGCAAGGAGTAAAAGTCCTGCCATCAATTGCGGGCGGAGGCAGACATGACTATTATCACAAACTTCTTCGCGATGACATGCGTGGTAAATTTGTGAATGATCTGGTAGCTATTGCAGAAAAGTACGACTTTGATGGAATCGATGTGGATATTGAAGGGAGTGATATTGACACTAATTACGAAGCATTCGTTGTTGAATTAAAAAAAGCGCTAAAAGCCAGGAAAAAACTAACGACCTCCGCAATCGCTGTATTCTACAAAAATCAGTTAACCGACCGCGCCCTTAAGCAATATGACTTTGTCAATCTGATGAGCTACGATCATACCGGACCATGGACCCCTTCGAAACCCGGGCCGCATTCTACTTACGAACATGCAGTTGCGGACCTTAACTATTTTACTGTAGATCGTAAGATCCCCAAAAAAAAGATTGTTTTAGGAGTTGGCTTTTACGGGTACGGGTTCGGACCTGAGCTAACATCTAAAGCATCCAGCATGAACTATGGTCAAATAATTAAAACATTCCCTGGTGCTGAAAACTCAGATCAGGTAACTACACCTACCGGGCAGATCATGTATTACAACGGAACGGAGACAATGAGGAAGAAAGTCCTACTGGCAAAGGAAAAGGCTTCAGGAATAATGATCTGGCAAATTCTGGGCGATGCTCCCGGCGATCAGTCGCTGCTGAAGTTGATTAACGATGTTGGTTACGGGAAATGAGCATTGAGCTGTGAGCTTCGGGCAAATTATACTGATATTAAATAAAAATGGGGCAGTGAATTTATCGCTGCCCCATTTTGTATGCTTCACTCCAAAGCTCAAAGCTAATAGCCGTACGTATTAACCAACACTTTTGCCGGCTGACTTAAGTCCACCTTATAACCATTCACGACAGCAAATACCGGTTTACCATCCTTGGAAAGAAGGAACTGCGCATTCTGACCTATACTTGCTGACTGAACTGTGTTTTCAGCATTGTTTGTAAGATTTAACAAGCGATTTTTTATCGCTCCAGTTGGAGACTGGCCATCCGACCATTTAACAAAAAGATACCCTTCTTTTATCAAATCAAGTTCTTGTTGAGGGGTTAGTCTATCCCATTCTGCTCTAGTCATTGTTTTGACTTTTGCGGGAGTAAATTTCAAACCACTAGCATCAATCTCATCATATCCAAAAACAAGCTCCTGATCGCCAATTTCAGCAATGCGCCCGCTGTAGGTCATGGCGGAATTATCTGATGCCCGGATCTGCGATCTATTTACACCCAAATGAGTTATAAATTCCTGCCCTTCCTTGGTAATCATAACATTTTTCACGAAAACGTCATACAAGGAGTTATCATTCTCGGGGATCGCGTCGTAATCTTTGATATCTTCTTTTTCAAATGAGCCTTTGGCAATTGATTCGAACGCCGTAAGCAATGCCAGGAAATTAAGTTTACGGATGAACTGCTTTTCCGGATCGTGATAGTACCCACCGGACTCAATCAAAATTGTTGATATTCCCATTCCTTGGAAAGTATCCCCGAAACAACGCGGATCAAAATCATCATTGTACTTCGCTACGTTTCCCGGCGATTTACTTTGCAAGGCTTTATTCATCGACAGGATGATCTGAGTTGCCCGCTTCCGGACAGCGTTCATATCTTTCGGATAATTGTAAGCTGGCGCCAGGAAAGATATTGTAGCTGAATTCTTTGATCGCCCTGAAGAGTAAAGGTAGTTCTGGTCGTGTAAATTAAACCCGATTTGAGGCTGAAGTTTCTTTGCCAGGCCCATCAGGGCACGTCCTTCTGGAGTAACCTGCATACGTGCGTCGCGATTGATATCAATCTCGAGGTCATTCCTTCTTTTCCATGCCTGAGCACCATCCGGATTAAGCATTGGAACAAAATGAAGCTCAAGATTATCCAGGATCAGCCTCTTTAACTCGTTATTGTCATCGTTCGAACTCAGGAAATTGAACACATCGAATAAGGCCATAGTCGCTGTAGATTCGTCTCCGTGCATTTGGGACCAAAGCAAAACTTTAGTTTTACCGCGGCCGGCTGTTAGGTGGTTGATGCTTCTTCCGCGTACAGATTTTCCAATTTCTTCTTTGGATAATAACTTCGAATCGACGTGTTTCTGTATCAAAGGCATCATTTCCGCGTGTTTCATAAACCTGTTTTTAATTGCAGGCTCTTTATACTTGTCATATTGTCCCCAGATCTTCTCTATCGCAACACTATTTTGTGATGAACTCTGGCACATCGCAATATGAGAGGTGACAAGCATGAGGTTAAAAAATACCAATAATCTAATTTTCATCTGATTGTACGTTTTTAATGTTTATGGCTCCTGATTAAAACTTGTTTCTGAATAATATCATACAAGAATTTAATGTTTGGTGGCTTTATCAGATAAAAATACAATTGTATCTTTAATTATATTAAATTATTATGACCACAACCGTATCAGCTATCCTACTTACTCTTTCAGTGATGATCTTGCCTACCCTGAACCCGAAAATGAACCCCGAAAAGCTCAAAGAACAGATTAAGGCAGAACTTGCGAAACAAAAAGGGACTTTTGGTATTGCTTTCAAGAATATCCAAACAGGCGAAGAAATACTGATAAATGAAAGAATAAACTTCCATGCGGCCAGCACAATGAAAACTCCGGTACTGATCGAAGCATATAAGCAAGCTGAAGCAGGAAAATTCAACATCGACCAGCCGATACTAGTCAAGAATGAATTTAAAAGTATAGTTGACGGCAGTTTGTACTCGCTTGACGCTGGCGACGACAGTGATTCATTACTCTACACTAAAGTCGGCACTAAACTTCCCATATATGATCTCCTCTACCTGATGATCATTAAGAGCAGTAATCTTGCGACTAATATTATTATTGATCTGGTCGGGGCCCAGAACGCCAACAAAACCATGCGTGAATTGGGAGCGCACGACATACAGGTTTTGCGTGGTGTAGAAGACAGCAAAGCGTTTCAAAAAGGAATGAATAACACCACTACTGCTTATGATCAGATGCTCATTTTTGAAGCTATGGCAACGGGAAAGATCGTAAATAAAAAGTCGTCAGATGCTATGATTAAAATCCTGCTCGACCAGGCGTTTAATGATAAGATCCCTGCTCAGCTTCCAAAAAACGTAAAAGTGGCACATAAAACCGGCTGGATCAAAGGTATTAACCATGATGCAGGAATCGTTTATCTACCGGATGGAAGGAAATATGTATTGGTGCTGCTTTCTAAAGAAATGACGGATGATAAGGCTGGAGTAGCTGCGATGGCAAATGTGAGCAAGATGGTTTATGATTACTTTGTCGGGAGTTAGTAAGGATAAAGGAGCGAGGAATAAAGGCTAAAGAATAGAAGGCTGTGTTTGGGAGATACAAATAGCTATTTGAGGTCCCGGCCTGCGCCGGGATGACAAAGCGCATTTGGGAATTTAGAGGGGAAGATATGGGCTGCTGCGGGCAGCCCACATCTTCCCCTCTCTTTAATGAAATAACCTGTCCTTCCCGCGAAAGCGGGAACCTCAGCTAACCGACTTTCTCTATGAAAGGGCATTGTTCATTGAGTGGGAACCTCGATCCCCACTCGTTACCACATACTTTACCACAGTTCCCTCTAATTAAAAGACAAATAGAAACTCAAATCTGTTCCACTTGTCTTTGTTCTTTAATCTTTGCTCTTTGTTCACTACGGCAGGACCCTGTCAATTTCTGTCAATAAGTATTCTTTCGGATCATTAAAATATTCCCAGAAAAAGATTCCAGCTAGTTTGTTTTTCTTGATGTATTTAGCTTTTTTCTGAATAGATCTCTCATCATCATATGTAAGGAATACCTTATTTTCAGGATTAAATAAATAAGGCGCCTGAGCAGCTTTATCCCAATATCTCTTGTAACCTTTCTGGTCAATAAATTCGTCCTTCATCTTCGTATATCCGCCGCCCTGACCGGCCACGGCTTTAGATCCACTAACCGACGCCTGCAACAGACCATTCTGATCAGTCGTTGTTGCTTCGCGACTACGACTATAAAATGCCGCACCTAAACCAATTTTATTGGACGGGACTCCAGCTGCCATGAAATCAACGACTGACTGATGGGCTGAACTTCCACCCTCCTGTCCTTTGGAAGGATAAAGATTCGTGTGATGGGAAACATTTCGGCCACCATAATCATAAGTCATGATAAGGATGTAATCAAGGATCTTGCCGACCTTGTCCATCTCCGTATTATTGACAAAAGACTTCGAACCCCCAACAGCAGCAGTAAGCAAGTATTTTTTACCTGTTTCAGCTGAAAGTTTATCTAGCTCCGCGCGAATCTCTTCGAACATCATCGTAAAGTTCTGTTTGTCTTCAGGCCGGTAGACATTCCCTTCTTCGCCACGCATTCCTGGGTATTCCCAGTCGATATCTACTCCGTCTAATTTATACTCTCTAACAATATCGACACTGCTTTTGGCAAACTTCTTCCTTGATGATGGAGTTAACACCGCATCCGAAAAGTTCTCACTCCATGACCAGCCGCCAATCGATGGAATAATCTTAAGATCCGGGTTGATCTTTTTCAGCTCGTTGAGCTTGCGGAAATTTGTTGAATCTGTTTTAAGATTTGTTAAAAAGGCCATGCTATCCTTTACATTCACGAACGCATAATTGATGTGTGTCAGCTTTGCAGCATCAATCTCATCTGCATTAACAAGCCCCCTATAGCCGCCGACATATCCATTAACAATGTATTTCTTCTTTTTGACCTGTGCAAATGAGCTGGCCGACCACATAGCCATGATGATTATTAATGCAATTTTCGAGGCTTGAAAAAACTTTGCTATCATAATTTTTATAAGTGTTAATATTCAATAAAACTTGCTGATGAATGCTGTAGGTGACTAATATACAAATAGTTCAATGCCTTTTGATGTCACAATATTGACGATAATTTATTGCCTGAAAGATTAAAGGTGAGAATCTTTATTCTATTGAGTTAGTATTTCATATTTTCATCTAGATTATGTTCAAAATGAAATTTTTTAGAAAATCCTTAGCGTTAATTGTTTGCATTGGGGTAATATGGACTACTAACGTTAGTTTTTTAATCAACACAGTTGATTCCCCGGTTGTAAAATTGATTATCCTTGATCCGGGCCACGGCCATGCAACCTTTATGCAGGGAACGATGAATCCTGCGATAGATCAGGAAGTACACGTTTATGCGCCTGCAGGCCCGGATGTACAGCAATATATAAATGCTATCGAACGCGGTAATAACAGGAAATCAAATCCGACCAACTGGAAACTGGTAATGTATACCCACTCTGACTACCTGGAAAGGATGATAGCTGATAAAAAAGGTAATGCAGTTCTAATTTCGGGGAATAACAGCAAAAAATCCGAGTATATAACACGCTCCATTGACGCAGGCTTTCATGTGATAGCAGATAAGCCAATGGCCATCAATGATTTTAAATCACTGGAAAAATCATTTGCTACAGCTGCGCGCAAAAAAGTTGTTCTGTTTGATCCTATGGATCTGCGGTATGACATCAGCAACATTCTGCAAAAGGAACTTTCTCAAATTCCCGAACTATTTGGAAGCCTCCAAAAGGGCACGTTGGAAAACCCTGCCCTGGTGCAGGCGAACCTCCACCATTATTTGAAGGGACCAGCCGGTCAAACGGCAGTCAGGCCAGGTTGGTTTTTCGACGTGAACCAGCAGGGACATGGAATCGTAGATGTAAGTACCCATCTTGTTGACCTTAATCAATGGCTCAGCTTTCCTGGTAAATCATTGGATTATAAAACTGATATCAAAGTGATTTCGTCCAGAGAGTGGGCATCCAGGCTAACGCCTTCGGAGTTCAAATTGGTAACAAAGCTCAATAAGTACCCCGAATATCTCAAAAAAGATCTCAAAGACAGCATTCTCTCTGTCTATTCAAATGGAGAAATTAATTATACAATCAAGGGAATTCATTCAAAAGTCACCGTCTTGTGGAATTACAAAGAGCCGCCTGGAAGCAGTGACACCCACTATTCCCTTATGCGCGGCACAAAGGCAGATTTGGAAATCCGCCAGGGGGCAGCAGAACAGTATAAAGCCACACTGTTTGTCAAACCTGGGAAATATACTGACCTTGATGAGTTTGCTAAATATATTAAAACCGCAGAGCAACAACTACAGGCAAAATATCCGGGGACTGAGTTCATTCGGATTGGTGATCAATGGCAGATAAAACCAGGGGCTTTTCAACGCACCAACTCAGCCGAAGTAGCCATCAGTTACATCAAAGAGGGCAGGATGCCTGAATGGGAAGCTCCAAATATGAGAGCAAAATATTTCACAACGATTGAGGCGCTTAAGATAGCAAAACGAGAATAGCCTCTTGATTACTCGCTGTTGTTTCTTGATTCTTGTTCTAGGTTCCTGGTTCTTTATTCTTGATTCTTGATTCTTGATCCCTAGCCCAAAGCCCGGTCGAGGTGCACATAACCTCCATCCACATGGATCAATTGCCCGGTGGTATGACTGGATCTTTCTGAAAGTAAAAACGCAACAGTATCTGCTATTTCCCTGGTAGTTGTCATACGATTCCCCAATGGAATTTTCTGAACAATTTCCTGAAGCTTTTGCTCAGGATTTGGCACTGTCCTGATCCAGCTTTCATATAAAGGTGTCCAGCATTCAGCTACAATGACCGAATTTACACGGACCCCTTCATGAAGAAGCTCTACTGCCCACTCGCGGGTAAGCGCATTGCGGCCGCCATTGGAAGCAGCGTAGGCAGAAGTACCTCCTTGCCCCGTTTCAGCAGTTTTAGACCCGATATTAACAATTGCACCTTTTGATTTTTTCAGTTCAGGCAGCGCATGGTGAGCCATGAGATAATAATGAATGAGGTTTCTGTGTAAGCTTTCAACAAATTTTTCATAGTTCCCACTTTCAAGACCAACACCGTCGTTTACACCTGCATTATTTACCAGGCCATCTATTTTCGCAAATTCTTTGATTACTGCCCTTACAGCATCCTCACATTGTTTTGGGTCGCTTAATTCGGCCACGACCTGAAAGGCTCTCCCGCCGGTCGTTTCGACTTCTGAAACAACTTTCTGGTTATCATATAAGTTTCGCCCAACTACAACAGGTATTGCGCCTTCTGAGGCCAAAACTCTTACTATGCCTTCGCCAATTCCCTTTGCACCACCGGTAACGATAATGACCTTATCTTTAAGTTGAAGATCCATTAGTATCTGCCTTTAAAAATATGATCTGACCTGCTTTGATTTCCAAGTGGCCGGAGAGGTATTTGCATTCCGCCCGTTTTTTCAAGCCATTCAAAAATTTCTTTCCTGAAACCAAGAGCTCGTTGTTTGTGTTCCGGTTTATTGATGAGGTTGTTCATTTCATAAGGATCTGCTTTGAGATCATACAGTTCATTCGTATCCCAAATCCCGTAGTTGTAAATGTATTTATATTGATCTGTCCTTACAGCAAACATAGAAGGAGTTTGCGGAAAATCATATTCCCAATAATATTCATAAAAGGCGCGATCCCGCCAGGCAATGTTTTGCTTTTTCAATAAAGGCAGAAATGAACTTCCCTGGAAATTCGCAGGCTTCTTTACACCCGCCATCTCCAATATTGTTGGTGCTATATCAACATTCTGAACCACTTGTTCCACTTGGGTTGCCGGCTGTATCATTGAGGGTGAATAAACTAGAAATGGCACACGCATGGACTCTTCGTAGGCATGTCGTTTATCGATCAGGCCATGTTCTCCAAAACTGAATCCGTTATCACCCATGTAAAAAACCACTGTATTTTTCATCAGATCGTTCTTCTTTAGATAACCAATAACGGTCCCAATGCTTTCATCAACCCCCATAAGGGTTTCCAGATAGGCAGGATAAAAATCCATAAAGGTCCGCGCACCGTGATACATGAAATCCACGCCATGCCAGGAATATCTTTGATGCCTAACCCAGTTCGGAATATCGTTTTGATTTACCGGATACCCCCCTTGAGATTTCATATTGCCTTTTTCCTTCCAAAGATCCAGATACTTAGCAGAGTCCGTCGCGGTAATAAACATTGACGGCGGTGCTTCAAAAGTCAAGTTCTTGTACATTCCCTTGTGTCGCTTCGCGGCCTGAAAACCATCATGTACGCCTTTGTGCGACAAGTAAATAAAAAAAGGCTTGGCCTTGTTACGTTTCTCCAGAAATTCTATGGTGTAATCAGTTAACAGATCGGTAACGTACGAACTGTCCCTGAAGGTTTTTGTTTCGCCGTTAATAAATAGAGTAGGATTATAATAAACTCCCTGCCCTCTGAAGCTTACCCAATAGTCGAAACCTTTCTGTTTCTTTTCCCCCTCAACCCCCATGTGCCATTTGCCGAGGAATGCAGTTTGATAACCACTTTGCTTAAGGTATTCTGGAAAAAATCGCAGGCTCTCAGGAACAGGTGATTGGTTGTCAACTACCGCGTGTGCATGTGGATATAAGCCCGTAAGTATTGTTGCCCTTGAGGGCGAACAAAGCGCGGTTGCAACGAAAGCATTCTTAATATGTGCACCCTGAGCTGCCATCATGTCCATGTTCGGCGTTTTCAGCCCCTTGAATTTGTTCATGAATCCCATTGCGTCGTAACGGTGATCATCTGCCAGGATAAATACAACATTATATGGAGTTTGGGCTGCTACTTCATCAGCAAGGAACAAGCACATTAGAACAAATAGGATTTTCTTCATAGTAAATAAGTAAAGCAATCTAAATTTAATGAATACTAATTCAATTCAAGTCTATAAAACTCCAGGGCCGTTTGCCCCCAAATAAATTGCTTTTCAGAGCTGCTTAGCGGTTCTAAAAAAGACGAGATGACATCACATATTGCACCGTATTCTGCCGCCAACTTGCACACGGGCCAGTCACTTCCGAACATCACTCGGTTCGCGCCAAATGCATTCAGCACGATCTCCATATAAGGAAGTATTTCTGAGTATTTCCAATGTTCAATATCTGCCTCTGTTACCAAACCTGAAAGTTTACAAGAAACATTGTCGTAGGATGCAAATTGCCGGATTTCTTTCTCCCAGTCTCTAATTTCACCTTTTTTGATCAGTGGTTTCCCTATGTGATCCAGCACAAACCTTTGATCGGGGTTTAATTCAACAAGCTTTGATGCCTCTGAAATCTGTTCTGAGCGGACCAGAATATCGTATGCAAAACCATAGTCCGTCAAAGTACGGATACCCCTCAAAAACACCGGATCAACCATGTAACCCGGGCCTTCTGCTTGCACTATATGCCTGAAACCCTTAAGTTTTGAAAACGTTTTATAGTATTCAAGCCTCTCCCTCAGATTGCCAGCGCGTAAATCAACCCAGCCTACAACCCCTAGCACATAGTCGTTATATTCAGCCAGGTCAAGCAAAAATTTCGTTTCCTGCTCAGACTGGTCTGCCTGAACTGCAATACATCCTGAGATATCATTATCCTGAAGTATAGGTTTCAAATCCTCCGGAAGAAAATCTCGACGAATATTTTCCATATCGTGGGTAATCCACTTATCTCTCAGAGGATCAAAAATCCAAAAATGCTGATGTGAATCAACTTTTAACATAGGCTCTTGCAACCTGTCTGGCTTCACCCAGGCCCTCGATACCTAACTCAACCACATCGCCTTCTTTCAAAAAAACCGGGGGTTTAAGCCCCAATCCTACGCCTGCTGGAGTCCCCGTTGAAACTACATCACCTGGAAGCAGCGTCATAAACCGACTTACATAGGATACCAGGAAAGGAATATTGAAAATCAGGTCGTCGGTATTGCTATCCTGTAGAATGTCACCGTTTAGCTTAAGCCACAGTCTAAGATTATGAGGGTCTGGAACCTCATCAGTTGTAGCAAGGAAAGGTCCCATAGGGGCAAACGTATCACAACCCTTGCCCTTATCCCAGGTTCCTCCGCGCTCAAGCTGATATTCGCGCTCTGACACGTCATTGTGGAGACAATAGCCGGCCACATAATCCATAGCTTCCTCCTCTGATACGTAGCTCGCCCTTTTGCCAATTACAAAAGCAAGTTCCACCTCCCAATCTGTCTTCAGAGAATCTTTTGGGATAATGATGTCATCATTTGGACCAACAAGAGAGGTGGTGGATTTCATGAATAATATCGGCTCTGCAGGAATTGCCGCGCCGGTTTCCGCAGCGTGCTTAGCATAATTAAGACCAATACAAAGAATTTTTGAGGGTCTGCCAAACGGAGCTGCCAAACGTTCGTCAGAACTAACGACAGGTAGCTTCCCATCATTAGCTTTTAAGTACCCGCGCAGGCGTTCCAGCCCATCATTCTCAAAAAAATCCTCATTATAATCTTCACCAAAACCCGATGTATCGTACCTCAGATCATTGATAATGACGCCCGTTTTCTCATTACCGGGATTGCCCCATCGTATTAACTTCATTGTTGTTGATTTTTATGCTATTAAGCGGTAGGCCGCTATTAGATTTATGTATAAACAAATGTTAGACCCTTATCAGGTATTCAATTTAATAAAGCCGCCATCCACAGGGTAATCGCACCCGGTCAGGAAACTCGCCTCGTCCGAGCATAAGTATAAGGCCATGCTGGCCACCTCATCAGGTTTAGCCATCCGACCAATGGGTTGGCTTTTCGAGAGCTTATCAAACATTTCATCCTCTTTCCCCGGATAATTTTTCGCGATAAAACCATCTACAAATGGAGTATGCACGCGAGCCGGGGAAATACTATTGCATCGAATATTATGCCCAAGGTAATCTTTGGCTACAGAAAGGGTCATCGCATAAATTGCTCCCTTACTCATCGAGTACGCGAACCGGTCGGAAAGACCCACGATCGCCGCAATTGAAGCCAGGTTGACGATTGCTCCGCCACCAAGGCTTTTCATGATGGGAATGGCGGCGAACAAACAGTTATATGCGCCTTTGACATTAACATTATAAACCCGCTCAAAATCTTCAGCAGAGGTAGTGTCCGCTTTCCCGACATGCGCTATGCCAGCATTATTTACCAGTATATCTATTTTTTCTATACCCTTGAAAAGCGCTACTACCTTTTGTTGGTCAGAGACATCGCAGGAATGTACAGACGCCTGTCCTCCGTTCGACCTGATTTCCCCTGCAACTATTTCGCCCGACTCAGAGTTCAATTCAACAATGTGCACATGTGCTCCCTGTGCAGCGAAAAGCACGGAGATTGCTTTGCCAATGCCGCTGCCACCACCTGTTATAATTGCCGATTTACCCTTTAAACTGAACATATTTAATTATTTGAATACTAAAGTGACACTCCTCTTTTCCATGGAATAAAATCATCTTGCCCCAACTGTACGGCTTTAGGTTGAACATCCCCGCTTGCCACGCTGATCACATAATCCAGGATACGGATACCCGACTCTTCAATTGTCTCAAGGCCGTCGATGATTGGACCGCAATCAATATCGATAATATCAGGCATTTTCAGAAAAGTTCTTGTGTTGGTGCTGAGTTTGATAACTGGTGCGATGGGATTACCTGTTGGCGTTCCGAGACCGGTAGTGAAGAGGACAATATTCGCTCCAGATGCAACTTCGGCAGTTGTGCTTTCCACATCACTCCCCGGTGTGCACAGTAGGTTCAAACCGGGCTTGCTTACCTTTTCGGGATAATCCAGAACCGCGGTGATGGGGGATGTTCCGCCTTTTTTTGCAGCTCCGGCTGATTTTATGGCATCCGTTATCAGGCCATCTCTGATATTTCCGGGTGATGGATTAGCGTAAAACCCAGAACCATCAGCTTCTGCCCTGGCGTTGTATGTCCGCATCAGGTGCATAAATTTATTAGCCGTTATCTCATCTACACACCGGTCGCTCAGCTCCTGCTCAACACCGCACAGCTCGGGAAACTCGGAAAGGATAACAGAACCACCGAGGCTTACAAGAATATCAGAAAGATATCCTAAAGCCGGATTTGCGGAAATTCCTGAAAAGCCATCTGAGCCGCCGCACTCAAGACCTATACAAAGCTTTGCAAGCGGCGCCGGCTGACGTGTAACTTTGTTCGCTTCGATCAGCCCGGCAAAAGTTTGCTTCAAAGCTTCCTGAAGCAGCCTGGTTTCTGTGCCCAGATTTTGCTGTTCAAGGATTGCCAGGGGTTTCGCGAACTCAGGGTCTCGTTTTTTTATTTCATCCTGAAGTATGCTTATTTGCGAGTGCTGGCATCCCAGGCTTAGCACGGTAGCACCAGCCACATTTGGATGGGTAATATATCCGGCAATTAATCCGCATAAGGCATCCGAATCCGTACGAGTACCTCCGCAACCCATATCATGTGTAAGGAATTTAATGCCATCCACATTAGGGAAAAGTCGCGTTTTACGATCGCCTGTTGGAGTACTTTGCATATCAGCATTAAGGATCTGCTCTGTTGACTTTCCGGTTTTATATAGGGAGATCAAACCCTCTACTTCGTTCTCGTAACTTTTGGTTCGTTTATATCCTAATTTTTCGTCAAGAGCCTCCTTCAAGACATTTATATTCCTGTTTTCGCAGAACACAAGGGGTATAACGAGCCAGTAATTTGATGTGCCCACCGAGCCATCAGTTCGGTGATACCCTTGAAACGTTCTTTGAATAAATTTGCTCGTGTCGGGTTGATTCCAATCAAGCTTACGGTCGCCAAGCACAAAATCATCAGATGCGTGGTAAACATTATTAACAGTCAGGGCTTCGCCACGTTCGATCTTAGTAGAAGCTTTGCCAACCAGAACACCATACATAAAAACCTTGTCGTCCCTTTCCAGCGATTGAACAGCAAACTTATGCTTGGATGCTACCGGGGTAACGAGATAGAACGATTCGCCTCTAAATGCAATATTAGTCCCCTGCGACAGATCCTGAAGAGCAACGAGAACGTTATCCCTCTCATGGATCTGCAGAAACTGATGTTTTATCTTACCTTTTAATTCTGTGTCCATTACAATTCAAAAATTTTATTCATCAACACCCACTTCTCACCAGCTTTTGATCCTGGAACAGGTTGCTGGAATTTCCACATTAGATTTTCCCATTCCTGTACTTTAGGATTATCTGCATCTGCAGCCGATTTTAGCTCAAAACTAAAATTATCATTAACATCCATGATCATACAAAGCCGGTTTAAAAATCGGTAAATCTGCATACTTTCAATCCCTGATGAACGGATACTATCCTTTATTTCAGGCCAAACATTAGCATGAAATCGCTCATATTCACGGATCAGGTCTGCGTCGTCTTTTAAGTCCAGCGTAAGGCAATATCTGTTCATACCGTCCTAGGTTTAACGATCTTATGGCCCGTCAAGGCAAAAGCCAAAACCACAGCAAAGCATAACAGGCTAACCAGATGTCCGTACCTGATATCGCCGGTAATATCGCTGATATATCCAAATAATGGTGGCAGAATTGCCCCTCCCACTATCGACATCACTATTAAAGAACTGCCAAACTTAGTGTCCCTTCCCAACCCTTTAATTCCAAGCGAAAAAATCGTCGGAAACATCACAGACATAAAAAATGCGATGCCGACAACAGCGTATACCGCTGGCATGCCTGACACAAAAACAGCAATGAGTGATAGTGCAATACAAATCAGTGAATATAAGGCAAGTAAACGTTCAGGGAGCATATACCGCATCAGGAAAACACCAAAAAAGCGTCCTATCATAAAAGCTAATCCGCAGCCCCAACCAAGATAGTTGGCCGCGATGACTTTGTCCAGTCCTGCTACATCAACAGCATATAAAATAAAAAAGCTAAAAACACATACTTGAGCTCCGACATAAAAAAATTGTGCTGCAACTGCCCAGCTAAGATGTTTATGGCGCAGCGCGTGAAATACATTTTTGCTTTCCGTTTTCTCGGAGCTTTCTTCAATCTCAGGTAAACGAATGAAATAAAATATGATGGCGACTATAAGGATGATACTGCCTAAAATAAGATAAGGTCCTTTAACACTTGATGCCTCGGATGCTAACGCTGCTTGTCTTGCAGATTCCGACATCGCGTTGAGCTCTGCATCAGGGTAGCCCTTTGTAAGTATTATCCGCGCTCCGATAATGGGAGCCAGGGTAGCCGCCAACCCGTTAAAAGATTGTGCGAAATTCAGACGGCGGGTTGCGGTCGCCGGATCCCCAAGCAGAGAAACGTAGGGATTTGCTGCTGTCTCCAGAATTGTAAGACCGCATGCTATGACAAATAATGCTGCCAGAAAAAATTCATACAACTGGGTATTTGCCGCTGGAATAAACAGGAAAGATCCTACTGCAAATAATAGCAATCCTGTAATGATTCCAGCCTTGTAGCCGAACCTTTTCATCAGGTAACCAGCTGGCAAGGCCATCAACAAATAAGCAATGAAAACCGACGAATCGACCAATGACGACTGAAGGTTAGTCAAACTGAACGATTTCTTTAAGTGCGGTATCAGGATCGGATCGAGATTATGTACAAATCCCCACATAAAAAAAAGGGATGTGACCATTACCAGCGGAAAGAAATATTTATTTTTTGTCATCTCGTGGCTGTTGAAATCAGCATTACAATAATAATAAATAGCTATGGGTAATCTGTTTTAACTATTAGGTCGAAGAAAGCTATGAGCTTTAAAGACACACACCTATTGCACTAGCTTGGGAGTTCTCTCCATTCTCAACCTCAATTCTCAACTCTCAACTCTCAACTCTCAACCCATCAAGGCCTCTTAAATCTTCCCCCATACGCTGCGCGTCCCAAAATATGTCCCTGCATGGCTTCCATAACCAATTTCCGTGATTCAAATGCATCGGCAGCAGGCTTTACATCGAGTTTTTTATCAAGTGCAAAAAGCTCAAAAACGTAATGATGAACCGGGCCATTTGCTGCTGCTCCGGGTCCCCGATAAACCAGTCCTGTTACGCTGATCTGATAACTACCGTCCGGCAACGTTGCCCCTTTAGGCAATCCCTCCGGAAAGCCCCTGGAATCAGCAGGAATATTCCAAACCAGCCAATGTACCTGGTCATCCGTGGTTTTATTTCTCACGAAATCAAGATCATGCATATGAAGTACAAAACTTTGTGTTCCTGCAGGGACGTCGGCCCAGCTTAATGCGGGCGAAGTGCCCTCTCCTGGTGCCGCTCCGGGCGCTGCCTGACTAAATTTTACCGGAATAATACCCCCATCGGGAAAAGCTGGCGTGGCTAGAGCCATAATTGAAGGCGCTACAGGTGTTTGTCCTGTAACGTTCGAAGCGGAAATTAATATCAATATTCCTGCGAGGATATTTTTCATGTGGTTTTATTTTGAAAAGCAAAATAGTCATTAGATACCTGTTCCCAAATAATTCTCACAATTTATAGTGCATGTCGCAATTAACCCTTTAGAATGTCTTATTCAACCCCATTTGACGGCGGTCCTTTTAATTAGATTTGTTTAAACAATCTGTATTATATGGACGTAAAAACGAAAAGTATCAGAATGGCGACAATTCCTGCCCTTTATGATATGCAAACCAAATTCTTCATTAGTGCTCTTGAAGGAATATCCGATAAAGACGCGCATTCCCGCCTTGAGACAAAGGCTAATCACATTGCCTGGCTGGCGGGAAGCTTGGTTCAGCAGCGATGCGAACTTGCTTGTGATATCGATAAATCGACATCATATAAACAACAGGCAGATCAGTTATTTAAAGATAACCAGGGAATAAAGGATGGTTTACAATACCCATCTCTTGAGCAATTCAAGAACGATTGGCAAGAGATCAGTCCGATTTTGAGGGAACTACTTATTAAAGCGACCGACGAACAGCTTGATAAAAATATAGAAATGCCCGGGATGCAATTTCCCCTTTTCGATATGATCACTTTTGTAACCTACAGGGAAGCAAATTGCATCGGGCAGATAGCTTTATGGAGAAGGCTTCTTGGCTATGAAGCGATGAAATATATGTAATTTCTTATTTATGATTGTAAACATTCTATTAATCATCGCTGCGTTGCTGGTGTTAATTTTAGTCGCAGCCTTATTTGTCAGCAAAACCTATCGTGTCGAAAGTGAAATAATTATAAATAGACCTAAGGAGGAAGTGTTTGACTATGTCAGATACCTTAGAAATCAGGACTTTTACAGTAAATGGGTAATGAGTGATCCTGACAAAAAAACAGACTTTCGTGGGACTGATGGTTCCATTGGATTTATTTATGCCTGGGACAGTGAAAATAAAAGCGCAGGGAAAGGAGAACAGGAAATTGTAGATATCGTTGAAGGGAAAAACGTCGATATTGAAATCCGCTTTGAAAAGCCTTTCAAGGGTGTCGCACAAACTCGGTTGAACACTGAAGGTGTTAGCTCTGATCAAACCAAAGTAAATTGGTCGATGGAAGGCACGCAGAAATACCCAATGAATTTAATGACCCTTTTTATGAAAAAAATGCTGGTAAAGGATATGGATACGAGTCTTACCACATTGAAAAGGATATTGGAAAAAACGTATTCACATAGTTAAACGAAGGTAAATCGAAACGTGAAAACCCTCCATGGTAGAAGTCTTTAAAACAAATATTGAAGATTTTGATGATGCCGGCAGGCTAATTGAGAAATTGGAAAGGACATTTTCAAACTACAGCGTTAATTTTGATCTCGAAGACCGTGATCGCATCTTACGAGTAAAATGTGAAACAGAGGTAGATCCAAAACATATTATCGACATCCTTAACGAGTCTGGCTTTCACGCTGAGGTACTTGAGGATGAAGTGGACGTTTTCTCCAGGCATGAGTGTCCCAAATAGACTCGTCAAATTTCTATTCACTAGCTATTCCCAAAAGGAGTTGATATTGCAACTTCATAAAGCAAAAATACTAAAATTATTAGTATTTTTGCTTTATGTCTGACCGAATAGTTGAGAAGCTTCGTATCCTTTCGGACGCTGCTAAATATGATGTTTCATGTTCATCCAGCGGAAGCACACGCAAAAATAAAAATAAGGGCCTTGGGGATACTGGGAATGGAATCTGTCATACTTATACAGAAGACGGACGCTGTGTGTCGCTATTAAAGATCCTGTTTACCAATGTCTGCATTTTCGATTGTGCATACTGCGTAACGAGGAAAAGTAACGATATCAAGCGTGCATCATTTACTGTGCAGGAAGTGGTCGACCTGACCATTAATTTTTATCGCAGAAATTATATTGAAGGCCTTTTTTTAAGCTCCGGCATTTTCAAGGATGCAGATTACACCATGGAGCGAATGGTTCAGGTTGCAAAAAAATTGCGCACAGAACACAAATTCAACGGATATATTCACTTAAAGTCGATTCCTGGAGCAAGCGACGAAATTATGCATGAAGCTGGCTTGTATGCTGATCGTTTAAGTATTAATATCGAGATTCCAACGGAAAGCGGACTAAAATTGCTTGCTCCGGACAAAGATCGAAAAGACATGATCATGCCCATGGAGTATCTAAAAAACGAAATCATTTCCAAGAAAGATGAGAAAAAGCTCTTTAAAAGCGCTCCCCTTTTTGTACCTGCAGGCCAGAGCAGCCAGATGATAGTTGGCGCAGGTTCGGAAACTGATCGTGACATTATGTATACCGCTAATAAATTATATAAGCGTTTCAATCTTAAACGCGTTTATTATTCGGGTTATGTTCCGATTAGCAATGATCAACGCTTGCCTGTTATTGGCACCGCAGTTCCAATGGTTAGAGAAAATCGCCTTTACCAGACCGATTGGTTAATGCGTTTTTACGGGTTTGATATTCGAGAGCTACTGAATGAGAATAATCCCACCCTCGATCTGGATATAGATCCTAAGCTGAGCTGGGCCTTGCGAAACCTGAACTGCTTTCCCGTTGACATCAATAAAGCAGACATAAAACAGATCCTTAGAATCCCCGGAGTTGGTATGCAGTCTGCGCATAAAATTACACAGGCCCGCAGATTCCAAAAACTAACCTGGGAAAATCTTAAAAAGATTGGCGTAGCTCTCAACCGGGCTAAATATTTCATTATCTGCAGCAGCAATCAGTTCGAGCGACGAGATTTAACAGAGATGAAAATCAGGCAATTTATCCTTGCAGAATCTCATAGTAAATATCTAAGAAACAATACAGAACAGCTTGCTCTATTTTAAACCGAGGAAGTTTTAAAAATGATGAACACTTTAGTATATGATGGCACATGGATAGGCCTTCTTTGTTGTGTTTATGAGGTTTATGCAAAAAAGCTAGATCAAATTGCCGTTGT
Organism: Daejeonella lutea; assembly: GCF_900168015.1. Taxonomy (GTDB): domain Bacteria; phylum Bacteroidota; class Bacteroidia; order Sphingobacteriales; family Sphingobacteriaceae; genus Daejeonella; species Daejeonella lutea. The sequence continues at coordinate 1,608,093 of NZ_FUYR01000001.1, forward strand.
ATCTGAAAGTCGCTTTATGCCTGATGCATTTAGCGAAGTGAATAAAGTTGTTTCAGATGAGCTACGCGCAAGAAGAGTCTGGGACGGGCTGGCTACTCGAATCTCGAAAAAAGCAATGCACCGACTCTACACCTGCTATTTGTCAGAATTGCCCGATATTGGAAGTTCGATCTGCACGTTTATCCGACTAGCATTTGACATGCCGGAATCACCCGAACAAGCGTATGCAATACCATCAGTTTTGCGGATTAGTAAAGTTGATCGGATGGTCCATCGGGAAAAACATAGAATGGAAGCTTTTATCCGGTTTCAACTAACCCGGGATGACCTTTACTTCGCCACAATCGAACCGGATTTCAATGTTCTTCCGTTGATTGCTAAGCACTTTAAGAACCGGTATGCTGATCAGCGCTGGTTAATATTTGATCTTAAAAGAAATTATGGAATCTATTATGATCTCGAAGTAGTGTCAGAAGTAATTATTGACCGTACCGGGGCAGAAAAAAAAGGCAAAAATATTTTTTCTGACGACGAGCCTTTGTATCAAAAATTATGGCAGGAATACTTTGCCCACGTTAACATCACCGAACGAAAAAACACTAAACTCCATCTAATGCATGTACCGCGACGGTACTGGAAGCATCTAACCGAGAAATTGGTTGATTAGCAGTTCAAGAGATCCGCAGATTCGCCGTAATTGATTCTTACTTACAGACTTCTCCCACTCTTTTCTTTTAAGTTATTTTTTTACACCTTCGATAACAGAAAATAAACACAGTCATTTTAATTTATTTCTTATCAGGGGATGAAAAGATCAGAAACAGCTGCAGTCGAAGCTCACGCAGGACGACTTTACTCATTAGACGCTCTCCGCGGATTCGATATGTTCTGGATTATGGGGGCCGAAGAAATCTTCCACAGCCTGGCGAAGATTACAGGCTTCCCTCTTTGGGTAACGATGGCCGACCAACTGACTCATCCTGACTGGCATGGCTTCGCTTTTTATGACCTTATCTTTCCGTTATTTCTGTTTTTAGCGGGTGTTGCGACCCCCTACTCTGTAGGACGCGAACTTGAAAATGGGAAAAGCCGCAACGAACTTCTCATAAGGGTTATAAAAAGGGGTCTGGTACTCGTGCTGCTGGGCGTAATTTACAATAATGGCCTGCGTCTGCGCGACAGTGTTGATGCATTCCGGTTCTGCAGCGTATTGGGGCGAATTGGACTTGCGTACATGTTCGCTAATATTATTTTTTTATATACCAAAAGAACCGGACAAATGATCTGGTTTGGTGGACTGCTCATAGGTTACTGGCTCTTGTTGAAGTTTACATCGGCTCCAGGCTTTGCACCGGGCGATCTAACAATGGAAGGTAATTTCGCATCTTACATTGACCGCTCAATTCTGCCAGGAAGACTGTATCTAAAAATTCATGATCCTGAAGGGTTAGTGTCAGTGATCCCGTCGATCGGAACAGCTTTACTCGGAATCCTGACTGGTGGACTGCTCAAATATGGTGTGGAATCCCGGCAGAAGAAAGCGCTTTACATGGCGCTTGCTGGAATTGTCTGTCTGATCATCGGGCAGGTATGGAACCTCGATTTTCCCATAAACAAGAATCTATGGACCAGCTCTTTTGTGATGTATGTAGGCGGCTGGAGCCTTTTGTTGCTGTCTCTTTTCTACTATATAATTGATACCCTTGGTTTTACCAGATGGGCATTCTTCTTTAAAATTATCGGTATGAATTCAATCCTGATCTATATATCAGGCAGGTTTATCGATTGGGATTATGCAAGCAACGGTGTCTTCAGATGGCTTTTCCAGCTCACAGGCGAACCTTATGATGCGGTGGTAAAGGCAATTTGCTTTGTACTAGTTCAATGGGCATTTTTATATTTCCTCTATAGAAAGAAAGTATTTTTGCGGGTGTGAGAAATTGTCCCAGCTAATTGGTCGTACCTTCGCGGTTCAAAAAGCTAACGGAAAATCATAACCAATGACCTCACCCATTCATATAACTTTTGGAACTTTTGCCGAATCGTATGTAAAACAAAGCTTCGAGTTTAATCCGGCATTGGCGGGTGAAATCATCGCACTCAACGAAGATTTATCAATCGGCCCTTTACGGGATATCCATATGGAGGATGGGCGTACAGCGAGAACAGCCTGGCTTTCAGAAATCGGTGCTCATACCTCATCACTTCCCTACCTGCTTAGTTCAGATCTGGCGACCTATGAAATAATTAAGGCCATCACCTCATCTCAACCGATTTATATCTGGTGCGGAGCGGATACCAAAAGTCATCTCGGCTTTTTAAGATTAATGTTTGAATTATCCGACCTTAACCTTAATATTTTCATTCTACGATACCCAAAGACTGTGCAATATCCGATCGGTGAGTTTCCGTTTCTTCACGTAGGCCTGCTACGTCCCGGACAGATCGCTGAGCTTGATGTGCTGTTCGAATCTCTGGGCCAAGCTGAGCGAAACACCTACATAAACGATTGGGTGGAAATATCAAATTCAGATTCTTTATTGAGAATGGAATTTGGTGATATCAAGCATGTTGGAGACGATTATTTGGACGATAAACTTATTATGCGATGTACCAGCGATTTTCGGGGATCAGCCTGGATAGTTGGGGAAACACTTGCAGACATTTTTGATCAATGGCAAACGGCATGCGGCTCTTATCTTAACTGGCGCTTGAAAGAATTAGTTCGTATGGGTAAACTCGATTACCAGGGGGTTCTTTATGAAATACGTGATTATTCAGTCAGATTAAAACTCTGAGCTTTCTTCTGTGTTGGGTAAATATCTTGCGGAATTAAATATAAATTAGCGTAATTAACCTAATCCTAACATCATGAAAATCACAACTTTCTTTTTTCTTGCTGCATCGCCAATTCTATTTTCGGCCTGTAATTCATCACAGACAAGTGAATCAGCAGCAGATAGCACTTCAACGGGTGACAGCACAAAACACGAGCTTGTACTCAAATGGGAAACTGATAGTTCATTGAAGGTCCCAGAGTCCGTTTTACTCGACAGGCAAAACAAAGTTTTGTACGTTTCAAATATAGATGGCCAGGACCCATGGAAAGCTGATGGGAAAGGGTCGATCGGTAAGGTTGATCTCGATGGAAAAGTAATTTCTGCCGAATGGGTTACCGGACTGGAATCTCCCAAAGGCTTGGGGATGTTTAACGGGAAATTATATGCTGCCGATCTGACAAACCTTGTCATCATCGACATTGCTTCAGGTAAAATTGAACAAAAAGTTCCTATTGCAGGTGCAGTAGGACTGAATGATATTGCTGTTGACGGTCAGGGTGTGCTTTACATCTCTGATTCGCCAGGAAAACGGGTTTTTCGTTTTGAAAAGGGCAAGTCTGAAGTGTTTCTCGACAATCTGAATGGCCCCAATGGATTGTTCATCAATGGAACCGATATTTTTGTGCTGGACAATCAGGCGATGCACAAGGTCAATGCTGACAGGACCTTAACTAAAATTACAGACGGACTGGATGGAAACGCTGACGGACTAGAGAATGTAATAGGCAGTGATTATATCATTTCGTGCTGGGAAGGCCTTATCTGGTATATTAACGCTGATGGAACCAAAGAGATGCTGCTTGACACCAGGGCGGCCCAAAAAAATACAGCAGACATTGGTTTTGATAAAGAAACCAAGACCGTTTATGTACCAACATTCTTTAAAAATACGATAGTTGCATACGAAGTTAAGTAGCCATTCAATTACTCTAAATATCAATGGCAAAGAAACGCTGGTTCAGGTTCAGGCCTGGACTAGTTTGCTGGACGTCTTGCGCGAGCATTTAAATCTCACAGGGACTAAGAAGGGATGTGATCACGGGCAATGTGGAGCCTGCACTATTCTGGTTGACGGGAAGCGGATTAACTCTTGCCTGACATTTGCCGTTATGTATGATCGGGCTGTGATCACTACCATTGAAGGGCTCGCTGAAACTCAGCTTCATCCGCTTCAGCAGGCTTTTATAGACCATGATGCTTTTCAGTGCGGCTATTGCACACCCGGGCAAATATGTTCGGCGGTGGGGATGTTAAATGAAGGGCATGCAAATACCAGGGAGGACGTTAAGGAGCTAATGAGTGGTAATCTGTGCCGTTGCGGCGCATATACGAATATTGTTGATGCCATCATGGAAGTAAAGGAGGGTAAAAATGGTCCCCTTTAATTATCTGGTGGCGAAAGGCACGGCTGAAGCTTCCAGTCTTTCACAGTCCCACATCCTGAGCAAATTTATCGCTGGAGGAACCAACCTCATCGACCTGATGAAGGAGAATATATCCCGGCCGGATACCCTAATAGACGTAAACAAAATCCAGGGTATTGGGCAGATCGAAGAACTAAGGGACGGCAGCCTCCGCATTGGAGCTCTCGCAAAAAATGCGGATACTGCCTACCATGCAATCGTCGCAAAAAAATACCCTTTGCTTTCGCAAGCAATTCTCGCCGGTGCTTCACCCCAGCTTAGAAATATGGCTTCAAATGGAGGCAACCTGTTGCAGCGTACGCGATGCTATTATTTTTACGACGTTGCAACCCCATGCAACAAGCGAGATCCCGGGAGCGGATGTTCCGCCCTTGGTGGTTATAATCGCATTCATGCCATACTTGGGGCTAGCGATAATTGTATAGCAGTTTTTCCCAGTGATATGTGCGTTGCATTGGCTGCTCTCAGTGCTAGCCTCAACATCAGCGGCATAAATGGCGACCGCACATTAGATTTTGCCGACTTCCATCGGCTTCCCGGAGACACACCAGAATTGGATAATAATTTACAGCCTGGCGAACTTATAACTTCGATCGATCTTCCTCCTGAAAGGTTTGATTCGCATTACTCCTACCTTAAACTTAGGGACCGCACGTCTTACGCATTTGCCCTCGTATCTGTAGCCACTGCTCTTAAAATAGAAAACGGGTTAATTAAAGATGCCAGGATAGCTCTTGGTGGCGTAGCCCATAAGCCCTGGAGGAATAGTGAGGCGGAAGGATATCTCAAGGATAATCAGCCAAATGCACAGAACTTTGCGATAGCCGCTGATATTATTCTTAAAGAAGCAAAAGGCTATGAACACAATACGTTCAAGATAGAGCTCGCTAAAAGAGCAATCGTTCGTAATGGGCTGAAGGCCGTAAATCAATCTCAGGTATGAGCATGAAGAACGATTACTTTGGTAAGCCAATAAACCGCGTAGACGGCTATGCAAAAGTCACCGGAGAAGCTAAGTACGCGGCAGAATTCAATGCCCCCAATCTGCTTTATGGATACATCATCAACAGCACAATTACAAAGGGCGAGATTAAAACCATCAGGACGGAAAAAGCTACTGCACTTGCAGGTGTCGTAAAAGTTTTCACCTACAAGAACCGTAAGAATACAGCATGGCTGGACTTAAAGTATGCGGATATGGATGCTCCCCCCGGGATTCCATTCAAACCGCTGCACGATAAAAAAATCAGGTATAACAGCCAGCCAATTGGATTGGTTGTCGCCGAAAGTTTCGAACTTGCGAGGTACGCCGCCACGCTTGTGGAGATCGATTATGATACGGAAGATCATCATACCGACCTGATGGCAAATTTAGATGCGGCAAGGAAGCCCAAAAAGGGTTTAGCTTCGTTCTTTAAACCTGGTCCGCCTAAACCTAAAGGTAATGCTGACGAAGTATTCGAAAGTTCGGCTTTCAAAGCTTCTGGCAAGTTTATCCACGGCATGGAGCACCATAATCCCATGGAAATGTTCTCTTCGACAGTAATGTATGAAGAGGGCGGCAAGCTGACTATTTACGATAAAACGCAAGGCGCCGTAAATTCCCAGCTGTATGTTGCAAATGTATTCGGAAAGTCTTTCAAAAATGTACGGGTTATTTCACCATACGTTGGCGGTGCCTTCGGATCAGCGCTCCGCCCCCAGCACCAGTTATTTCTGGCAGTTATGGCGTCCCTAGATTTAAAACGATCTGTTCGGGTGAGCATGAACCGGCATCAGATGTTCAGTTTTGGCCATAGACCTTATACGGTACAGGACACGCATTTCGGAGCAGATCGCGCCGGAAAGATCCAATCGCTGAACCATACGGCAATAGGCGAAACATCACGATTTGAAGATTATTCAGAAACAGTAGTGAACTGGGCTAATATGATCTACCCGTCTGCAAATGTAAGTCTGGATTATAAATTGGTCCCCCTCGACGTTGCCAGTCCTATGGATATGAGGGCCCCTGGAGGCGTAACTGGCCTCCACGCGATTGAGTGCACCATAGATGAGCTGGCATTTGCAGCTAAAATCGACCCTATCGAATTCAGGATGATAAATTATTCTGATCACGACGACAGTAGCGGCAAGCCCTATTCCAGTAAAGACCTTAAAGAATGCTTCCGTCAAGGATCCGAAAGTTTTGGTTGGCACAAGCGAAATCCGGAACCCCGATCGATGAAAAGAGATGGGAAGCTTGTCGGTTGGGGAATGGCTGTGGGATTATGGGACGCTAATCATCTGCCGGCACGCGCCGAATGCCTGCTTCGGGCTGATGGAAAATTGATCGTGAGCAGTGCTACTGCCGATATCGGCACGGGCACCTATACTGTAATGGCTCAAATCGCAGCAGATGGTATGGGGATGAGTATCGACAATGTAGAATTTCAATTAGGGGATACCAAAATGCCCTTCGCCCCTATTCAGGGCGGATCCTTTACAGCAGCCTCCGTTGGGATGGCTGTAAAGGCGGCTTGCCTCGGTTTGCAGGGTAAATTACTTAAACAAGCTAAGAAGCTTAAGCCTGAGATGTTTAAGGGAACAACAACAGATGACGTTGAATTTGCAAATGATTCGATCAGGATCAAGGGCACGACAGATCAAGTATTATCACTCTCAGCCATCGTAGCGGCAACCGGGCAAAAAGAGATAAAAAGCAGGAACACTGGCTTTCCCCGTGTTTTGAAGCAGCGAAAATATGTGCGTTGTGCGCACAGCGCAGTATTTGTTGAGGTAGAAGTTGACGAAGACTTTGGCCTGGTTAAAGTAACCCGTATGCTCAATGTTGTTGCGGCAGGTAAGATAATCAATCCCAAAACTGCACGAAGCCAGATTCTGGGTGGAATGGTCTGGGGAATCAGCAAGGCTCTCCGGGAGGAAACTATTATGGATCACCGTTTTGGAAGGATCATGAATTCGAGTTTGGCTGAATATCATATCCCGGTCAACGCAGACATCAATAAACTGGAAGTCATCTTCGTCGAGGAGAATGATACAATCGTGAATGATCTGCAGATAAAGGGAATTGGTGAGATCGGCATCGTCGGAGTAGCTCCGGCCATAGCAAATGCTATCTTTCATGCCACAGGAAAAAGAATCAACAATCTCCCAATTACGCTTGATCAATTGATGGCCTAAGTCATTTGCTTGTCGCAATTGCCCCTCTTTTTTGGCTTGTTTGAACAAGCCCTACGATCAGTATTAGCTTTAATTTTATGTCGTAAAATCAAATAATGCCATGTCGAATTCATTAAAGCAGGAAGTTGAACAAACTTTTAGAGAATTGATCTCAATGTTGTCCTCTATTGACGAGAAGAAATTCAACTCAGTTCCATTTGAAGGAAGCTGGACTCCAGGCCAATTAGCTGATCATTTATTCAAATCTTATGATGCTGTAAACGTGCTGAAAGGCAGAACCGAAGCTCCAAGCAGGCCGTATGACCAAAACGTGCAGGGGTTGAAAGATATATTTTTAAATTTTGAGACTAAGATGGAATCACCGGATTTCATTATCCCTTCCAATGAGCCCATCGAAAAGGAAAAGATGCTTCAGGGCCTCCGCACCCGCACTAATGCGCTCATGGCGATCGCAGAAAATGATGACCTTTCGCTGTTATGCCTGGATTTCGCATTTCCTGCAAATGGCTGTCTGACAAGATTTGAATGGCTAAGTTTTATAAATTTTCATACCATGCGCCATAACAATCAATTAAAAAAGATTATCAGCGCTTTGTAGATTAATGTGAGTTGGCCGGAGTTCAACTGTTCCGGAGCGGCTTTCGTTTGCGTCAACCGTCAAATCTTTGGGCTCGATATGTCAAAGAACAATCTGCCGTTCCACCAGCGATTTATTTAAATTGAAGATGGCTAATGTTTAAAACAGATACAATTTTTTGCCGCCAATTGCCGCCAATTACCGTGAATTGCCGGTGCGACGGATATTAATCTCTGATCAAAGAAGGATGCCTGAAGATTTGATCCAGAATGATGGCAGACAAAGAGCAGAAGAAGGGGAGAAAAAGAGGAGACAGATTCGACTCATCACTTCTTGTTTACTCGCTGCGCTTCGGCAAAGATTGCGAAACCCTTCTGCAGCTCCCGAAGGAATCCCGAAGAAAACGTCCTTTTCCCGAACGTTTCCCGAAGAGTTCCCGAACAAATGGGGTGTTTTCCCGAACAACTCCCGAAGCGTGGTGCTACAAATGCACATAATTCCCCGAAGAACACCGAAACAAATGCCGGAGAAGCCTCGAGGCAATCCCGTCAACCACCTGGCGGTGGATCGAATTTGTCTTGGACTTGTCTTGAACCAGTCTTCCATTTGTCTTGGAGCAATTATAAACTGGTGTGCAATAAATTCCGAACTCCCGTGCGAAGAGTTCAAGTTTAATCTTACGGGATTGATAACTGGCAAAAATGTTACGTTCGCCGATCAATCGAAATAAAAACTAATATTTAATTTTTGTTAACAATTTATTAATAAAACTTGCTTGAAACTAGCTTTTTAAGTAATTCTCGTATCTAATGTTACGCCAGTATTAAAATTAAAAGTTTTTTTCCTTTTGTAAGTTTTTGTTTATAGTTTCGTTTTATTATTAATTGATTAAATTCGAAACATTTAAAAAGATTTTCAGTAAGTTTTCGAACCAACATGAAATAAAACGAAATACAAAACCTCTACTCCTAAAATGATTAAATTATGAACAAAACATTTACTGAACACTTGGGTAAGGTGCTGTCTCAAAATGTGTTGCAGGTAAGCAACAGGCTTGAGACATCCGTACTAAACCTGCTAAAAAGACCGCAAGGCAGGCTGATGTATGTTAAGGTGTTGTTACTGGTTGCTGTACATATGGCACCGCCTATGGTCTACACATCCTTCGCACAGGATCTTATTACGGTGAAAGGGACTGTAGTTGATGGCGGTGATGCCTTGCCATTGCCAGGAGTATCCATTGCCGACGCACAGCGCAAGGTGCTCGGCATAACTGATGTGAACGGTGCTTTTTCGATCCGCATCCCAAAGGGTACTGAGGTCCGTTTTAATTATTTGGGTTACGGGGTTTCTACAGCGACCTATTCAGCTGATCAGACAGGACTTACTATACGTCTGACAGCTTCTTCTAATACTATGAGTGAAGTAGTTGTTACCGCTTTGGGTATAAAACGTGAGCAGAAATCACTGGGTTTTGCAACTTCCGTGATCGATAGTACCGCTCTTACAAATGCCGTTTCAAACAACTGGACTGATGCCTTATCAGGGAAAGTTGCTGGTTTAAATCTTGTTCGTAACAGCGGTCCGGGTGGTTCTAACAAAATCATTCTCCGTGGAGAAAACAATCTTACAGGTGACAACGAAGCCCTTATAGTTATCGACGGAGTGGTAGCCAGCGCTAGCAGCTCCCGTCGTGGATCTCCTTCCGGAGGTGTTTATGGCACTTCGGGTGATAATATGCCTGTGGATTATGGAAGCGCAATTAATGATCTCAACCCTGAAGATATTGAAAGTGTAACCGTGCTGAAAGGTCCTGGTGCATCTGCACTTTATGGACAACGTGGTGCAAATGGTGCGATTTTGATCACAACCAAATCTGGAAATGCAAAAAGGAAAGTGGTAGGCATCAACTTTACATCAAACACGACCTTTGAAGATATCAACAGACAGCCGGAACTTCAGAGAGAATACGGACAGGGACTTGGAGGAGCGGCTTACTATTCCCGAAATGCTTCTGCAGACGGTCCGAACACGAATGCTACAAGCTCTGCATGGGGTCCAAAGTTTGACGGTCAATCCTACTTCCAATGGGATCCGGCACTTCAAAATACAGGAACAACCCGCACACCCTGGGTTGCAAAAGAGAATCCGATTGACGCATTCTTCAGAACCGGCAGCGATATCAACAACTCTCTTAGTCTCGATGGAAACGTAAAGAATACTGCTCTTCGTTTGGCGGTTAATCATGGTGAAAACAAGTGGATTGCACCGAATACCGGTTTCGACAGAACATCTGTAGCGTTGTCGGCGAATTCAAAAATCACTAAGAAGCTTTCCCTGAATGCTAAAGCGACTTATAACAATAAAAACAGCGACAACCTGCCAACTACCGGCTTTGGTAACCAATCGTACATGTACTGGGTATACTTTTCACAGCCAAACGTAGATCCCAATTATTATCGGGATTACTGGGTTAGAGGACTGGAGAATCGCCAGTTCACAAACATCACCACAACGACCCTTGAATCACCATGGGCGATTTCGAACGAATATATAAATACTCAACGCCGTAATGGTATTCTCGGAAGTGTTCAGGCCTCATACCAAATTGCAAAAGGGCTGGTCGCACAAGTACGTACCTCGCTCGATTTAAATAAGAACGTAACCGAACAACTACGTCCTTATGACGCGGCCGGAACTAAATTTGCTCAGGGTTCATATCGTATCCAACGTGCTACGACCTATGAGCAGAATACTGACGTCATGGTTAAGTACGATCGTCAGATTAACAAGGATATAACTCTTAGTGTAACTGGCGGAGGAAGTACGCTAAACAATGAATATCGCAAAGGCGAAAGCAGGGCAGACGGATTGAGAGTTCCTGCCGTTTTTGATCTTTCGAATAACATAAACCCGATCATATCGGTTCCTGATACCGCGCGTTACCAATTTGTGAGTGCATACGGACTGATTTCTGCTTCCTATAAGGATTACTTGTTCTTGGATGTTACCGGGCGTCAGGATTGGAGCAGTGTACTCGCGTCACCATTGCGTTCGAGCAACGTTGGATTCTTCTATCCATCTGTAAACATGGCCTTTGTCCCATCTGACCTTTGGGATATGCCTAAAGTATTCGATATGCTTAAATTCAGAGCCTCATATTCACAGGTTGGTAGTGGTAGTACAGTACCTTATCGCACGGCATATAATTACTTGCCAGCGAATAACGGATTATACCCAAATGGATCGACGACTAACCCCACATTACTTCCTGCTTTAGACCTTAAACCATTAATGACAACAACTTTCGAGGTGGGAACGGATGTTCGAATGTTCAGAAATCGTTTGAACCTTGACGTAGCGTTGTACATGGGTAATACAAAAAATCAAATTCTTAGTCGTGTGGTCGACCGTTCATCTGGTTACGCAAGCGCGGTAATTAACGCTGGTAGAATCGACAACAAAGGAATAGAAGTTGGCTTAAATGGAACACCAATTCAAACAAAATCATTTAAGTGGAATATGACCGCGACATTCTCTGCTAACCGGAATGAAATAAAAGAGTTGCTGGATAGTTCGGTGGTACTTCGTAACAGTCCAATCGGTAATGCACAGGTAGTAGCGAACATTGGGGGCAGCATGGGAGACATGTACGGACTTGGGTTTGTGCGTTCACCGGACGGACAAATTGTGTACAAGGACGGAATGCCTTTAGTAGACGCTAACCCTGTTTACCTTGGTAATTCACTCCCTAAATTTAAAAGCAGTTTAGGAACCACCCTCAGTTACAAAAAAGTTAGTTTTTCTGCCCTCTTCGACGCTCAGTTTGGTGCCGTAGGCAATGCCTTCTCATTGGCAAGGATTGCTGAAAATGGAAAGTCAGTACTTACTCTTCCTGGAAGATATAACGGTATCATTGGTAATGGAGTTAAAATGACATCAGCTGGCACTTTTGTTCCCAACGATGTTATTGCCACGAACATACCAATTTATTATAGAACCGTTTATTATGATAACGCTGAAGGTGCTATGTTCAGCACAGACTTCATAAAGTTTCGTGAAGCTAATATCACCTATTCTCTTCCGGCAACATTTACCAAAAAGCTCGGTTTAAACAAAGTAACGATAGGCGGTTTCGGTCGTAATTTGTATATCTGGTCACCATGGCCTGTTTTTGATCCTGAGTTCGGTTCCCTGTCAGGTAATGATATCGTGACTGGTTTTGAAGTTGGACAGCTTCCATCAACCCGCAGTTATGGATTCCGTTTAGTTGTGGGCATATAATCAAAAAGAAAATGAAGAATATTAAGATAAAAATTGTCTGTACTGCATTAATCGTCGGCTTCATGCTGCCATCATGCAAGGATTTCACAGAAGTTAACACCGATCCTATCGGGAATAAATCAACCACTCCTGCTCAGCTTTTGGCGCCAGCACTGGTTAATTTACTGTCAGTAAATATGCTTAGAGGCAGGACTTTTAACAACGAGCTGATGCAGGTTTCCGTATCAATCAGCGATGCTGAAGGTACTGTAAATCGTTACGATTTCCGCCGAAACTGGGCTGATTATACATGGAACGGATTATTCACCGAGCTGACAAACGTCCGCGACATTTATACCCTGGCAAGTGAAAAGGATAACCAGAATTCCTCGTTTATGGGGATCGCACGGATCCTCGAAGCCTACGCATTCTCCATTTTGACAGATACATACGGCGATATTCCCTATACGGAGGCTAACAAAGGAAAATTAGGGATAGTAGAGCCTAAGTTCGACAGGCAGAAAGATATTTATCTTGACCTTTTCAAAAATCTGGAAGAAGCAAACACCCTGTTGACATCCGGAGTTGCTATTCCAGCAGCAAGTGACCCTGTTTTCTCGGGAGATATTTCAAAATGGCGCAAATTTGGCAATTCACTTTATCTCCGCTTATTGCTGCGTATTTCGGGAAAATCGGAAGTGTCAGCTACAACTATAGCCAAATTCAAAGAAATCGTTGGTAATCCTGGTAAGTACCCAATCATGACTACTAATAACGATACAGCTAAACTATTGTGGACAACCTCATCTACGAGTACTGCATTATATTCATCTCCTTATACAACAATTCGTGGTCTTGATTTCAGGAGTGCTATCTCAAAATTCTTTATCGATAATCTTCGCGACTGGGGACACCCGGTGCTGAACAGTGCTACATATGGAAGAAATAACGTTAATCGTTGGGGTATCAGGCCGGTTAATGGGAACTTAATTGGTGTACCGAGCGGGTTCAGTCCCGGCAGCATTAGCAGTGCCCAATCAGAGTTCTATTCTTTCGATAATGTTCCGGGCAGCGGTACTGCATCAGCAGGTTACAGTCTGCAGGTTGACCCTTACACAGGCATCTTTATGAACGTTGCAGAGGTTGATTTTATTCTGGCAGAAGCAGTTTTAAAGGGCTGGATCACAGGTTCAGTTGCAACATACTATAATAAGGGCGTTTTAGATATGATCCAATACTGGATACCTACCTATCCGACGAGTAGCTTAAACAGCTACATGACTGCAGCAGACATCCAATGGGAAGATGCACAGCCGATGAAGGACAAAATGGAAGCACTTCTACTGCAAAAATATTACGCCTTATTTCTTGTTGACTCACAGCAATGGTTTGAATACCGCCGAACCGGACACCCGATACTGCCGGTCAATGTATCAGGGACAAGCTTTGCCAATGGCGGCGTTATGCCAGCACGTTTATATTACCCGGTGATCGTTCAAACTGCAAATCGGGATAATTATAATGCTACAATAGCAATACAAGGGCCGGATCTGATCAGCACTCAGGTATGGTGGCAAAAACCATAGTTTTAACGGATAAACTTATAAACATGAAGAAGATATTATATAACTGTTTAATTGTCCTCACAATGGCTGCAACATGGTCGGGATGTGATGATGAAACCACTTATAAAGGCGGGATTCCCAGCCCATACGTTTTTGCTTTCGATCTGCTCAAAATCTATAAAAATGCGGACGTGGTACTTACCAGCGAAAATATGGGCGGAGCAAATTCAATTGAGGGAGTGGTTGTTTCTGATCATACTTCGAAGAACATGCTTAGCGGCTACCTTATGGTTCAAAATGCCCGCAACATTTCTTCGGCTGACTCCATTAGAAGTATTGCAATCTCTGCCGGCCCGGCCGCAGCTAACTACAAACTTGGGGATCTTGTTCGGGTAAAAATAGAAGGCAAAACGCTGACGCGTAAAAATGGGATGCTTCAGGTAACAGGTGTTGCCGAATCGGATATTACGAAGGTGTCATCCGGAAATACCATCCCGACGAATAAAGCAACAACAGCTCAAATTCTGGCAGATCCAGCGCGTTACGAAAGCTCTCAGGTGACTATAGCGAAGGTGACATTTAATCCTCCCCTGGCTCCCACCGGAACATATTCAGGAGATAAGCTTATAAATGATTCCTTTGGTGACCTCATCCTCAGAACGGATGCAGGTGCGACATTCGCGAACGATAAACCAAACGTTTATGCCAACTACACTGGCGTGATCGTATTGACAGCAAATACTGATGGTAAATTGATACCACACTTAAGGATGAGAACTACTGCTGACGCGAAAGTTCTTACAGCCCCCGAAGTTCCACCTTTCGTGATAACCGGAATTTGTGCTGACCCTAAAGGTTCTGATGTAAACTACGAATACATACAGTTCAGAGCTACACGTAATATTAATTTTGCTACGGAAAACTACTCAGTCGTAACAACGAACAACGCAGGTAGCCCTGGAACTCCGCCTTATGGCTGGGGTACTGGCGGTGCGAGAACCTACAAGATCAACATGACTTCAGGGACTGTAGTGAAAGGCGAATACTTTTATGTTGGCGGAACACAGAAAACGATAAACGGATCGGGTTCAACATCTATAGCTTCCGCAAAATGGATCAGGTCATATGATTACAATGGATTGGACAGTGATATCCTTAACGGTGCCACAGCAGCCGGCGGAACTAAAACGGGGAACTTGCTTGCTAACAGCGGAAACGCGTCAGGGGTTGCTATATTCAAGGGTATTGTTGTCAATATAAACACCGTGCCGGTTGATGTTATCTTTATTGGAACAGGCGGTACGATCTATAGTGCAGGTCCGCCGGCAGCAGGATATCGTATTACCACGAGCGACCTGTATGACCAGTCTGATCCTAGCACGGGAGCTCCTCAGGAATTTTACCGCGCCGGTACAAACTTAAATGCGTTCCCTTACCTGACACCAGGTGACGCAGGATTTTTTCAGGCTTTCGGTGGCGCATTTGATACCAATCTCGGCAAGTGGACTAAGGTCAGATCACAAACAGGAATTCTAATGACTGCAACCTCGACGATCGCCGAAATTGAGAACGTACCCAACGTAACAACTGAAATTAAATAATAACTGCTAACCAAAAACACGGAAGCTTCCCGGAGCTTCCGTTCTATTGTACTTTTTTTTGTGTTGTACGGAGTTGATTCGTACTCAAGGATACTCTCTGGGTATCCTTTGTTATATTTTGAAACATCTATGGATAGAAGATCGTTCGTTTCCCGCCTCGGATTACTTACCGGGAGCCTGGGTTTAAGCGTAGACGCATACCCGTTTTTTAAAAAAGCTCAGCGGATAAACGGAAAAGTGCTGGATGGCAATCGCGGCGTACCAAATGTTGTAGTTTCTGATGGCTACAGTGTAGTTCTCACCGATAAACAGGGCCATTACGCATTTGACAATCATGCTGATGCGAAGTTTGTACACATCAGCATTCCTTCTGGTTATGAGTTCAATACAGTAGATAATATTGCGCGGTCCTACCACCGGATTGGTGTAAGAAGCGAGTATGACTTTAATCTTAGAAAGCTTTCAAAAAAAGACTCTAAACATCAGTTCATCATATGGGCCGATCCTCAGGTAAGAAATGCGAATGATGTTGCGCAAATGATGGCAACCTCGGTTCCAGATGTACAGCAATATGTCAGCACGCTGCCATACGGTACGCTGATCCATGGCATTGGTGTAGGTGATCTTGCCTGGGATAACCTTAGTTTCTTCAATGATTACAATAAGGCCGTAGGTCGCATGGGGATACCATTCTTCCAGGCTCTCGGTAATCACGACATGGATTACAACAAAGGCGGTGACGAAACATCAGACAGCACTTTCCAGGATTTTTACGGACCTACCTATTACTCTTTTAATCGTGGAAAGGCTCATTATGTTGTGATGGACGATGTTAGGTATCTTGGCAAAGACCGGCTTTACGATGGGTTTATCTCGCAGCATCAGCTCGACTGGCTCAAAAATGACCTAAAACATGTACCTAAAGATCACCTCCTGATCGTATGCGTCCATATCCCGGTTCATAATGCCGTTAAAAATAAGCAAGATCTCTATGCAATACTAACAGGTTTCAAAAACGTCCATATCATGTCAGGACACACTCATTACAACGTTAATGTGGTCAAAAATGGACTTTACGAACATAATCATGGAACCGTTTGCGGAGCCTGGTGGACAGGTCCTATATGCGAAGATGGAACGCCAAGGGGATATGGGATATATGAAGTGGATGGAACAAAGTTAAAGTGGTACTATAAACCAACCGGCCTCCCGAAAGACCATCAGATAAGCCTCACAGTTGACACATTAACCAATCAAAAACGACTTATCGCCAATGTATGGAACTGGGATCCGGCGTGGAAAGTCGAGTATTATCTCGACAAAAAAGCAATGGGCGCGCTTCCAAATGAAAAGGCTTATGATCCGCTTGCCGTAAAACTTTACAAAGGACCAAACCTGCCTGCTGGAAGAGGATTCCCTGAACCGCGACTGAACGAGCATATGTTTGCCGCACATTTTGGCCCTGAAGTTCAGCATGTGAGAGTGGTTGCAACAGATCGATTTGGCGAGAAATACGAAAAGACAATAAAATTTGACAGTTAACATGAGAAATATCATCATACCCCTTGCTTTTTTTACTCTGGCTTCTGCGGGCTGCAAAACACGCCCAACAAGTACGCCCGTAGCATTTCCTTCATTTTCTACCGAGGCCCATCGCGGAGGACGGGGGCTCATGCCAGAAAATACGATACCAGCTATGAAAAATGCCATCGATCTTGGTGTCACTACACTGGAAATGGATACGCACATCAGTGCTGACCAAAAGGTAATGTTGTCACATGATGATTTTATAAATCCACTCTTCACCCTGGATCCGGAGGGAAGGGAAATCGCAAAAACGGACAATAAGAAATATCCACTGTATACAATGACCTATGCTGAGATAAAAAAATTTGATGCAGGTTCTAAAGGTAATACAGGATTTCCTCAGCAGAAAAAAATCAAGACCTATATCCCTTTGCTGGCTGACGTAATCGATTCAGTTCAGAACTATATTAAATCAAAAGGTAAACAGCAGGTATTTTATAACATTGAAACAAAGAGTAAGCCTGCGGGAGATGATAAGCTTCATCCTGCTCCGGAAAAATTTGTCGACTTGCTTGTAAAGGTTCTCGACCAGAAAAAAATTACTCCATACTCCGTTATACAATCCTTTGATGTTAGAACCTTGCAGGTGATCAATCGTAAATACCCGCATATTAAGACCTCTTTGCTGGTTGACAACGATAAGACTTTGAATGAAAACATTGCCATTCTTGGATTCAAGCCATTCATCATCAGTCCTATAGCGAGAATGGTAAACCAGGAATTTGTTAGCCAGGCGCATCAGCAAAACATGAAAGTAATTCCCTGGACTGTAAACACAGCAGACGAAATATCCAGGATAAAAAGCCTGGGTGTTGACGGAATTATTTCAGACTATCCAAATCTCTTAACCAAGTAAGATGAAGTTCAACATTTTCAAGCCAGCACCTCACAAAGAACTACTTCCTGTCGATCGTCAGGATCCGGAATATAAAAAACTCAGGCTGCAGGTATTCCTGGGAATTTTTATCGGTTACGCCGGATACTACCTTGTCAGAAAAAACTTCTCCCTGGTAATGCCGGATCTGATAGATCAGGGATATACCAAATCGCAGCTGGGAATTGCTCTTTCAGGTGTTTCTATAGCCTATGGACTGAGCAAATTTTTAATGGGCAATTTATCAGACCGCAGTAACGCCCGGAATTTTCTGACGATAGGTTTGGTCTTATCAGCATTCACGATGATTTTCATGGGATTAGTACCTTTTGCTACATCATCTATCGCCCTGATGTTTATTCTGCTATTTATAAACGGCTGGTTTCAGGGCATGGGCTGGCCCGCGAGTGGTAGAGTGATGGTGCACTGGTTCTCAACAAAAGAACGCGGAACCAAAATGTCGATCTGGAATGTGGCGCATAATGTCGGCGGAGGATTGATCGGTCCTGTTGCGATTTTAGCGATCGCTATTTTTTCAGATTGGGAAAGCAAACTATATTTCCCGGGAATAGTGGCTTTATTTGTGGCACTGATAGCATATTTAATGATCCGCGATACGCCGCAGTCAATGGGCCTTCCTCCCATCGAAGAATATAAGAACGACTACCCGGTTAATTATTCAGCAAAACACGAAGAGGAGCTGTCTGCCAGGGAAATCTTCTTCAATTATGTTTTCAATAATCGTATGCTTTGGTATATCGCCATTGCGAATGCCTTTGTTTACCTGGTTAGATATGGCATACTTGACTGGTCGCCAACTTATCTTGAAGAAGCCAAGGGCTTTAGTGTTAAAGAGACTGGATGGGCCTACTTCGCCTATGAGTATGCCGGCATCCCGGGCACCCTTCTTTGCGGCTGGATAAGCGATAAGGTATTTAAAGGCCGACGCGCTCCTGCGACTATCATTTACATGATACTGGTATTAATAGCTGTAATTATCTACTGGCAAAATCCTCCGGGGAACATCTGGGTTGATAATGCGGCCCTGATTGCTATCGGCTTTTTGATCTATGGACCGGTGATGCTTATCGGTGTTCAGGCTTTAGACCTTGTACCTAAAAAGGCCGCAGGTACTGCAGCTGGACTCACAGGTTTATTCGGATACCTTGGCGGAGCCTTGTTTGCCAATATTGCCATGGGATTTGTCGTTGATAAATGGAGTTGGACTGGCGGATTTATCGTGATCGTTTTAGCTTGCGTATTGTCAATAATTTTTACCGCATTCACCTGGAACAGGGAAAAAGCAAACTTAAATCTCTAAAATACCTATGAAAAAGTTAGTATACATTTTTGCTCTATTACTTACAATTTATAACAGGCCAGCAGAGGCGCAGACCGCTGCCTGGGACAGCACATTTCGTCCGCCAGCTTACAATATAAAGGTTGACCAGTTTCGTTCGTACAAGAGCTCCCCGCGTGATTTTGTTTTCCTGGGCAACAGCATTACAGCCAATACCGACTGGGCTGAGCTACTGTCAGAAAAAAGGGCGAAAAATCGAGGCATTTCAGCAGATATTACTTTTGGTGTACTCGAAAGGCTATCGGATGTGACCAAAGGAATGCCCTCAAAAATTTTCCTGCTCATAGGAATTAATGACATTTCGAGAAATATTCCTGATGAACTAATTGTTAGGAATCTGCAGCGCATTGTGAGCAGAGTTAGAACCGAATCACCGCGAACCAGGCTTTACATTCATACGCTGATGCCTGTAAATCATACATTCAACAAATTTCCGAATCATTATGGGAAAGATCAGCACATCCTCTTTGTGAATGACGCTATACGCAAGCTGGCCGACAATGAAAAAGTATTTGTGATTGATCTCTACCCCGCGTTTTTGGACAAGGACAAACGACTAATTTCCGAATTCACCCATGATGGGCTGCATTTAACTGCAGCGGGATATAAGAATTGGGTGAAATTACTCCGGGATGGAAAATATTTGAAATAGCAGCGGATAAGCAGGGAATTTGCAAATTTAACCCCATGAGCCATTTGCAAATTCACTGAATATTCAAACTTCTTATTGATTTAAAACATTATAAAGTACCGCGGCAAGACTTGCACCTATTATTGGTCCCAAAACGGGTATCCAGGAATACGACCAGTCGCTTGAGCCTTTATCCCAAACCGGAAGGATAGCATGCATGATTCTTGGCCCAAGGTCACGAACAGGATTTATAGCGTACCCGGTGGTGCCACCTAGCGATAAACCAATCGCCCATACCAGGAACATTACGGGTATCGCACCAATTGACCCTAAGCCGACTGGAGTTTTGGTGTCGGTAATTTCAGCACTGGTGATATAGAAGATCACAAATAAAAGAACGAATGATCCGATGATCTCGCTGAACAGGTTTGCAGTAGTATTTTTGATTGCCGGACCTGTGCTAAATGCAGCAAGTTTAAGACCTTTATCGTCAGTAACTTTAAAATGATCGATGTATTTTAACCATACGACTAAAGCTCCCGTCATAGCTCCCAGCAATTGTGCAAGCATATATGACGGGACCATCGCCCATTCAAATTTCCCGGCAATCGCAAGAGCGATAGTTACAGCAGGATTCAAGTGCGCCCCACTATAAGGGCCTGCTACAACGACTCCAACAAACACAGCAAGCGCCCAGGCAGTTGTAATTACGATCCATCCTCCCCCATTCCCCTTTGTCTTATTTAAAACTACATTGGCAACTACCCCGTTGCCCAATAATATCAATAATGCGGTACCGAGAAATTCGGCTAAAAATGGCGTCATATTTTTTTACGGTTAAAGATTAAAACTACAAACTTACATTAGCTTTCGCTGCCTTTATTGCGCGGTTCCAGCCGTTAATCAACTCATCGTGATTCGCAAGTTCAGCTGGCTCAAAATTTCTGTCAACCTGCCACTGCTCAGCAATTTCATCCACACCACCCCAGAATCCCGTTGCAAGACCGGCCAGATAAGCTGATCCTAAAGCCGTTACCTCGGTCACTTTTGGTCGGATAACTTTGCTTTTTAGAATATCAGCCTGAAATTGCATCAAGAGGTTATTGGCAGTCGCACCGCCATCGACTCTAAGTTCAGCTATTGGAGTGCCTGCATCGGCTTCCATAGCTTTCAAAACGTCCCTGGTCTGGTAAGCGATACTTTCCAGTGCAGCCCGGGCAAAGTGCCCGGAATTCGTGCCTCTTGTTATCCCCGTGATCGTGCCGCGAGCATGCTGATCCCAATGCGGCGCACCTAATCCCGCGAAAGCCGGAACCATGTAAACGCCGCCAGTGTCCTTAACTTTTGCAGCAAGATCTTCAACATCTCCGGAAGTTTTAATTATCCCCAGCTCATCTCTAAGCCATTGTACTACAGCTCCTCCAATAAATATACTACCCTCCAAAGCGTAACTTACCTTGCCATTGATCTGCCATGCTATAGTAGTTAGCAGGTTGTTTTTTGATATGGTCGGCTTCGAACCAATATTCATCAACATAAAACAACCCGTACCGTAGGTATTCTTAACCATTCCTACTTCTGTACACATTTGACCAAAAAGGGCTGCCTGCTGATCTCCGGCAATTCCTGCGATTGGAATTTTCGCTGCAAGGATATTTCCTGCGGTCTCACAATAGACTTCACTCGACGAACGAACATCAGGAACCATGGAGTTTGGAATACCAAATGTATCCAGCAATTCCTGGTCCCACTTCAACGTATTGATATCATAGATCATAGTTCGGGAAGCATTGCTCACATCGGTAACGTGAGTGGTGCCGCCTGATAATTTCCAGATCAGCCAGCTGTCAATTGTCCCGAAAAGAAGTTTCCCTTCATCTGCCTTTTGCCTTGCTCCTTCTACGTTCTCAAGAATCCACCTGACTTTAGTAGCTGAAAAATAAGAGTCGATGATCAAACCGGTTTTATTCCGGATCATTTCACCATGAGTTTTACGAATAGAATCACAATAGTCTGAAGTACGGCGATCCTGCCACACAATAGCGTTATAAACAGGCAGGCCTGATTCCTTGTCCCAAACTACCGTTGTTTCACGCTGGTTTGTAATTCCTATCGCGTGAATATCTCTTGCACCAATTCCAGCTTTTACAATTGCTTCAGCTGCTACTGCAAGCTGACTGGACCATATTTCCATTGGATCATGTTCCACCCACCCCGGCTGAGGATAAATTTGTTCGAACTCCTTTTGGGCAATGGCTTTAATATTACCTTTCCGGTCAAAAACTATTGCCCTTGAACTTGTTGTACCCTGGTCTAGCGCTAAAATATAATCTGCCATAAAATTACTTGGTTAATAAGATCTCTTCCGTTTCAATTTGTGGTTCTAATAAATATTGATTTGCTATTGCCTTGAATTCTCGGACCTGATCTTCAATCCAATCGGCTCCTTTATTCAATTCAGCGGCCATCAATTTTGCTACGTCCCTGCTCATTTCCATAGCTGCCCTTACATCGACAAATAATATTCTAAGTCTGCGTGCAAGAACATCTTCGACTGTATAGGCCATTTCGTTTCTCACTGCCCAAACAATCTCTGCTTTTATATTTGGAAAATGCGGATGTAATTTAGCATTCCATTCGGGATTCTCGTTAACCAATTCTTCAATAAACGGCCGGTCGGTCCCATAAATTTTTAAATGGCTTTTGGAAGAACTGACCTCTGAAGAATGAATTCTTAACTCCTTAGTCACACATTTCCTGTCCTCAAGATTCGCGGTACGGATTACCTGATTGACTGTTTCTTCGGACATTTTTCTGTAAGTAGTCCATTTACCACCTGTAATGGTAACCAGGCCAGAATCAGAAACGATCAGCTTATGGTCGCGCGATATTTCCTTGGTACTGTTCGTATCATTTTTCCCCGGAGCAGCAAGTGGTCGCAAGCCAGCGAATACGCTCAGGACATCTTTTTTAGTCACTTCCGTTTTAAAATACTGGGAGGCTGTGCTCAAAATAAAATCAATTTCCTGGTCTAAAGCACGTGGTTCCAGACTGTGGCTTTCAATTGGTGTATCTGTAGTACCAACTAATAAACGGGAATGCCATGGCACTGCAAAAAGAACTCGCTTGTCCGAAGTTTCAGGAATCATTAAAGCCGAGTCACTGTTCAGAAATGAGCTATTTAAAACTACGTGAACTCCCTGGCTTGGTCGAACCAGCTTTTCTGCATTAGGGATATTCATTTGAAGAATATCATCAACAAAAACCCCTGTTGCATTCACCACAGCCTTTGCATATAATTTATGCTTTGTTTCAGTAATGGAATCAAAAGCACTGACACCTGAAATTTTGCCATTTTCGTCCTTTAAAAGACCAGTTACTTTTACATAATTAAGGACAGTCCCGCCTTGCTCCATACACGTCTGGGCAATATTTACGGCTAGTCTCGCGTCGTCGAATTTCCCATCAAAATAACTTATTCCTCCAATTAGACCTTTGTCATCAAGTCCGGGTATCTTTGCACAAACTTCCTTCCGTGATAAAAATTTCGACCGGCCAAAACTGTATTTTCCGGACAGCCAGTCATACATCTTAAGTCCTGCCAGATATTTCGCTACTGAGAACCAGCTAAAACAAGGGATGATGAATTCTTCTTTTGAGACCAGGTGTGCTGCATTTACCTGGAGCAATCCCCGCTCTCTTAAAGCCTGGTATACCAGCGAAATATCTCCCTGCGCAAGATACCGCACCCCTCCATGAACCAGTTTGGTGCTTCGGCTGGATGTTCCCTTTGCAAAATCTGATTGCTCAAGTAAAAGTGTTTTAAATCCGCGGGAAGCAGAATCCAGGGCCGTGCCTAAGCCCGTGGCACCTCCCCCTATCACGATGAGGTCCCATTCAGTTGTTGATCCAAGAATTCCCCGTTCCTGTTTACAATATTTCATTAGTATATAATCTGTCTTTTATGGCTACAACCCGCTTGATGCTATCCTATGACTATCAATTGTTTTAAATATGCTGTGCGCCGGCCACGGGTTGCATAAAAATAATAAATCGAAATAATACGCAATTATAATAAACATTTCGAAACCATTTGCTTATTCTTTAAAAAAAAATAAGCCTTGCCCGGCAAGCGGTTTTATAAGCAATTTTTAATAATTTTTCCTTATTTTGCATTATCACAAAAGACGTCATTACATGAGTAGTTTAGCCGAAAGACACCAGTATATTATTAAAAAGCTTCAAAAGGAACAGTACATAAATGTGGTAGACCTCTGCGCTGAACTAAAGGTTTCGTCTGTAACGATTCGAAAGGATTTAAAACTTTTGGAAGATAAGAATCTGCTATTCAAAATTCACGGAGGAGCAACCCTGAGCAATCCATATACAGTCGACCGCTCAGTAAACGAAAAAGAGAAGCTTCAGTCTAATGAAAAATCAAGTATAGGTCAGGTAGCTGCGGACCTGGTCAAAGAGAACGATTCTATCATTATTGCTTCTGGCACATCTGTGCTGGCCTTCGCCCGCTGTCTTCCTGTAAACCTGAACCTTACCGTAATCACATCGGCATTAAACGTGGCCATGGAATTATCACGGCATCCAAACACCGAGGTTATTCAGCTTGGCGGAATGATGAGGAAAAGCTCAACATCTGTAATGGGCCCTTATTCTGAAAATATCCTAAAGGACTTTTTCTGCAATAAACTATTTCTTGGTGTTGATGGAATCGACCTTGAATTCGGCCTGACTACGACGAATATGATGGAGGCACACCTGAATCGCCAGATGATTAGCGTTTCCCAAAAGACTATTGTTCTTACTGATTCGACGAAATTCGGCAAACGCGGCTTTGGCAAGATCTGCAATATTGATGAAATCGATCATGTAATTACTGATAAGGGCATTTCTGATCATACAGTGAAACAACTGGAAAGTATGGGTGTGAAGGTTACAATCGTCTAATCAATCCTTCAATTGTCTTACCAATACTGCTGCAAATAAGATGAATATTGGAATTATCGGCCTTGGTGATATGGGCTGCATTTACGCAAAATCATTTGCTACAGCCGGCCATCGCGTGTACGGATGTGATCTTCCTCATCGCACTGAGCTGCTCAAGGCTGAACTTGAACCTGCGGGGATAGAAGTACTTGCTGACGGAAAGGAAGTTTCGAGAATTTCCGATGTAATTTTTTACTCGGTGGAAGCAGAACGAATTGCAGAGGTAGTGCAGTTATATGGTTCTTATACGAAACACGGAGCCATTGTCGCCGGACAAACGTCCGTTAAACACCCTGAAATTGAGGCATTTGAAAAATTCCTGCCCAAAGACGTTCACATCATTACCTGCCACTCTCTGCATGGGCCCGGTTTTGATCCTAAAGGGCAAAAAATGATTGTCATTCCTCACCGGACAAGTAAAGAAGCATACCAGCGAATGACAGATCTGCTATCCGGACTGGGTTCCGTAATAAACGAAATCCCCGATTATCATGAACACGATAAAATCGTGGCCGATACCCAGGCTGTTACCCATATGGGTTTTGAAAGCATGGGGACAGCCTGGAAGGAAGCGGGATTTTTTCCATGGGAAAATGCTTCTTACCTCGGCGGTATAGATAATGTGAAGATCCTGATCACTCTCCGCATCTTTAGTTACAAAGCCCACATTTATGGCGGACTGGCAATACTGAATCCTTATGCACGCCACCAAATAAAACGTTATGCTGAATCAGAATCTGAGCTGTTCAAGCTTATGATAAAGGAGGAAGAAGCAGCATTTAGAAAACGACTATATCAGGCGCGGGATTTTATATTCGGCAAAGATCACAAACCGCTGATGCTTGATGAAAAAGTTATGCAGGAGTTTTCACTATCTGCCGGTTCGGAAAGCAGGAAGCCCAATTCACATTTGAGCCTTTTAAGCATGGTTGATGCATGGCATCATCTTAAGGTAAATCCTTACGATAACCTTATCTGCCAGACCCCACCGTTTCGCTTGAGGCTTGGAATTGCAGAGTATCTTTTCAAAAATGAAGAGTTGCTGGAAGAATCTATCAACGCTGCTCTTTTTGACAAAACTATACGCGGCGATGATCTGGAGTTTCACTCTGCTGTTCGTGAATGGTCGTCTATAATTGTTTATGGCGACATGGAAGGTTACAAACAACATTTCGAACAGGTTAAATCCTTTTTCTCAGAAAGACTCGATCAGGGTAGAAAACAGAGCGCAGAACTAATAAGAAAACTTCAGATGGAATAGACTGAGGTCTGAAGTCAGAGGTCTGATCTGATTCCCGACATTAATTTTCGTAAACCTATAGTTAGAGCCGCTGGGAGTGATCATTTTTACAAATAGTGGTGCGCTGATAAAATGTTTTATTACTTTTATCTTTACTCCGTTTAGCTTTATAACCATTGCGCTCTCTAATTAAAGTTGTTTTACTTAGCACATTTTTGTGGCTGCTTAATTTTAATTTGAGCTATGCCCAAAACTTGTCAAATAAGGGTACAGACTTCTGGCTGGCTTATGGAAACCATGTAAGAGGCTATACGCCGGTGATTGGGCAGGAAATGATTGTCTACATCACATCCGATGTGAACACTTCAGGAATACTAAGCGTCGGGGGGACGAACATTCCCTTCACCGTCACGGCTAATGCAATCACCAACGTAAATGTTCCTCAAGCTGCATACTTAGGAAATTCGGAAGGAAAGATCACTAACAAAGGCATCCATATTACGTCACTAAAACCGGTGGTTGTATACTCACATATCTATGACACATCAGTGTCAGGTGCAACGCTTGTTTTACCCACAAATACCCTTGGGAAGGAATACTATTCAATTAATTATCAGCAAGTTTCAAACGATGATAATTCGTTTTCATTCTTCTTTGTCGTTGCCATTGAAGATAACACCCAAATAACTATCAAACCTTCAGTCAACACCTTAGGAGGATTGCAAGCTGGCGTAACTTCTGCTCCGATTTCACTCAATAAAGGCGAAGTATATCAGGTTTTTGGCACTAAAACATCATCGTCAAACCCATTTCGCGGAACAGACCTGACAGGATCAGTAATCAAATCAATATCCACAAGTAACGAAATCTGCAAAAAAATAGCCGTTTTCTCCGGCAGCGGGAAGATCTCTATTGGTTGCCTTGCTAACAATGCCCCGAACGGCCAGGCTGGATCTGCTGACAATCTGTTTCAACAGGTATATCCAACCGCTACCTGGGGAAATTCATTTGTAACAGTACCCTCAAAGAATCGGAATTACGATATCTATAGAGTTTTTAAAAGCGACCCAAGTGCGGTAGTGAAAGTAAATGGAGCTATCATCCAGTCCACAGATTTCACAAATGGGCTGTATTACGACTTCCCTTCGCAGGTGGTTAACTATGTCGAATCAGATAAGCCTATCCAGGTCATACAATATGCAGTTACTCAGGGGAAATCGATTAACTGCGCACCTATTGCAGGGGATGTTGGTGATCCGGAAATGATTTTCCTGAATCCACTTTCGCAGACTTTAAGCAAGATAACGATGTATTCGACACCATTGTTTCAGATCTTGCGGCACTATATAAATGTGGTAATACCAACCAGCGGGGTTTCATCATTTAAAGTCGATGGGGTTTCCAAATCAGCACTCTTTTTACCAGTTGCCAGTGCGCCCGGCTTTTCTTATGCTCAACTTGATATGAATGCGGGAACCCATAATCTTCAGGCAGATATTGGTTTCAACGCTATAGCTTATGGTTTTGGTTCAGCGGAGTCTTATGGATACGCCGCAGGTGCAAGCCTGGAATCTGCGGGATTACAGGCTCGATCAGCATCCACGAAACAAGTAAAAACAGTGGGCTGCATTAATGAAGGATATAATTTCGACGTGACACTGCCATATGAACCCACTAAACTCACTCTTGATCTGGACAACGGAGACCCGGCTGTGCAGGTGCCTATAAAGCTCACCAAAACTGAAGTGATAAATGGTGTAACAAACTATACTTATGAGGTTATTAATGATGTAAAATTTACCACAGCCCGACGTTATTCCATAAAGCTTATCGTCGAAAAATCTACAACCGATGGATGTGGCTCAGCCGATGAAGTAAATCTTGATCTGGACATGCAGAATGTCCCCCAGTCTTCATTCACCTCAGACATACAACAGTCCTGCATTTCATCACCCATCACATTTACAGACGGAACAGTCTCAAACGGAACCACAATCGTAAAATGGTATTGGGATTTTGGTGACGGTATAAAAGAGATAAAAACTACAGGTGAACCTGTGCAGCATAGCTATGCCGCTGCAGGAGATTATAAGGTTTCCCTGGTAACCGAAACCGATGGAGGCTGCCAATCCTCGCCTATAACGCCCTTGGCAATTCACATAAATAGAACTCCGGATGCATTATTTTCCGTTCCGGCTCTAAAGTGTGAAACACAGGCCTTTCAATTTACAGATAAATCCGTCGCCAATGAGGGATCGATCACGAAATGGAACTGGGATTTTGGGGATGGAAACACGTCGACGGAACAAAATCCAGTTCATTCGTTCTCTAAAGCAGGAACATATGTTGTAAAACTCATAGTGCAGACCGATAAGGGCTGTTTAAGTAACGAGTCTACACAGAATGTTGTCGTTAATGCAATACCGGAAGTTGCGTTCGAAGTTCCTGACTTCTGTCTTGCAGACGGAGCCGCTCAATTCACCAACAAAACGACAATCGCTGACGGCACTGGCTCTCAACTTACCTATCTGTGGGATTTCGGTGATTCACAGGCAAATGCACAGCGTCCAAATACTTCCACACTTAAAGATGCTTCACACCGCTACACCAAGGCCGGCCGATACACTGTCAGGTTGACCGTTAAATCGGCTAATGGCTGCGAAGTTACGATCACCAAAATGTTCGTTGTAAATGGAAGCGTTCCAAAAGCCGATTTCAACATAAAAAATCCAGGCGCCTGCAGCAATGGGCTGGTAGAATTCGAAGACAAAGTGGTAGTCGATCTCGATGAAGAAGTCACAAAGATCGAATGGATTTATGATTTCGCCAACAATCCAACGGTTAAGGAAATTGATGATGAGCCTGCAATCCGGGCAGCACCTACCCGTGTTTATTCTCATAAATATCCAACATTCACCTCGCCTGCTTCAATGACCTACCAGGTCAGGATACTTGCGTATACAGGGGGAACCTGTGTAAGTATCATCACTAAAAGCGTGACTGTCTTGGCAGTCCCGTTGGCAGAATTTGACCTGCCCCCGGCTTGTTTGACGAACGGAACGGCTGAATTCAAGAATAAGTCGAGCATCGCCGGAACAGGTCTGACGCTAAGTTATGCGTGGGATTTTGGTGACACACTCTCGACACCTCAGAATCCAAATATATCAAGTGAAACTGACCCTGCGCATAAATATTCAAAAGCTGGGGATTACATCGTGAAGTTAGTGGTTACTTCTTCAAGTGGATGTTCAACAACCATAATCAAAACCCTTACAGTTGCTGGCAGCGTGCCTGATGCCGCATTCACAGTTCTTACTCCGGATAAGCTGTGCAGCGATGCACCAGTAATTTTCGAAGATCATACAAAAATCGCTTTCGGGGAAGTCACGAAAATAGAATGGTACTATGATTATGGGAACAATCCCAGCCTGAAATTTACTGATGATAACCCGGCAAAACGTACTGACTCTCCTCGGCAGTATACCCATTCGTACCCGATGTTCTTCAGTCCTGCGACTAAAACAGTCATTGTAAGAATGCTGGCTTTTTCTGGAGCAACCTGTGTGGATGAAGAATTAGTCTCGGTGACATTACATGCCGTACCGCGTGTCCAATTTGACCCAATCCCTGACATCTGCTCTGACTCGCAGCCGATTACTCTCACTCAGGCTAAAGAAATACATGGTGTGTTAAGTGGTAAGGGAACCTATACAGGCAAAGGCATAACCGCAACTGGTCAATTTAGCCAGGCAATAGCAGGCTTAGGGACACACACCATAACTTATACTTTTGTTGCAGACAATGGCTGTGTTGATTCCAAAACACAAACAATAACTGTTAATCCAATTCCTACTGCAAGCCTTGGTCCGCCGCTGTTTGTGCTGGATGGAGCAGACATCAAGCTTCCTGCAGTGGTCACTGGTAATATCATATCATATAAATGGAGCCCGGCTCTTTATCTGGATAACGATGATATTCTTGTCCCTGTAGCTAAACCTACTGATGATATAACATACACCCTGACTGTTACCACGGATAAAGGCTGCATAGCCACAGCCAGCGTATTCGTCAAGGTTCTCAAAATGCCTGAGGTCCCTAATTCATTCACACCTAATGGCGATGGTGTTAACGATACCTGGAACGTAAAACATCTCGAATTTTACCCCGGGGCAACCGTCGATATATTCAATCGATACGGTGACAGGCTTTTTAAGATCGAAAATTATCTGAAACCCTGGGATGGCACCTTTAATAGCTCAGAGTTACCGGTAGGTACTTATTACTATATCATTAATCCGAAAAACGGGCGAAAGGTTGTATCCGGTTCGGTTTCAATTATACGATAGAAAAATAAGTCCGTTGCGCCTTAATTAATTCCACGCAGAATCCTGCTCCAGCGGATCTTATCTAATGGAGATGCATCTTTATCCGTACTCAGCCATGTAACCATTGCTTTCCCAACAATGTGATCCTCGGGTACAAATCCCCAGTATCGGGAATCTTCAGAATTATGCCGGTTATCACCCATCATCCAGTAATAATTCATTTTAAAAGTGTAGGTTTCCGCTGTCTTACCATTTATAAAAAACTTCCCGGCAGATTTTTCGACTTTGTTATTTTCATACACCTCAATAGCAGTTCTGTACAAAGCCATCGTGGTATCGTTAAGCCTTACCGTCCAACCCTTTGCGGGGATGGTCAGAGGACCGAAATTATCCTGATTCCAACGGAACAGCTTGCTCTGCGGGAAAACGTTTTCATCATAAACACCGTGGGGTGTAATAACCTCGGTGATTGACTTGATATTATTCCGGCTTTTAAAATCGTCAAAACTTGCCGGAGGGATGATCATAATATAATCTGTGGTATTGACTTGCTGGAATATTTCAATGTTAAGATCCTTAAGTAATTCCGGATTAATTCCATTCCCGTCGGTGCTGACCAGGAATGAACTCTGTGCTTCAGGAGCATTTTTGAATAATTGATTATTGATATAAACTCTCGAATCTCTCATTGAAACAACATCGCCGGGAATACCAAGGCAGCGCTTTATATAATGTACCCGCATATCTACGGGATTGTCTGAATCTGGGGGATAATTAAACACGACCACATCTCCCCTATTTACCTCTCCCAATCCGGGAAGCCTGAAGTATGGTAATTTAATTCCTTCCCAATAAGTTTTGATCTTTGATTCACCTAGCCTGGATTCCAAAAACGGTATCGATACAGGCGTTATTGGCATTCTTGGTCCGTAAGAAAGTTTGCTAACGAATAGATAATCACCTGTTAAAAGGGTTCCTTCCATAGAGCCTGTTGGGATGGCGTATGCCGAGAACAAAAGGCCCCGGATCACCGTGGCAGCAATTACTGCGAATACCATGGCATCTAACCATTCCCGGGTTTTGCTTTTTCGCTCTGCTACTTCAGTTTCTTCAGATTTGGACTTGCGTGCGAACAATTTTGAAAGTTTCATAACAAGGAAATTGAGTTGTTTATCAGACTAAAACCGCAAAAGTTTGTTACAAAATCCGGGCATTCAAAACTGATACCGGTTCCCGGTGTTGTTAATAGCAACGTGCTGAACATGAATAAACCTCTGTTAAAATTTACACCATCCAGTATTTATTGCCCTGCCGCGGACATTCATATTGATCCGTGGAAACCAGTCGACCGGGCAATTATCACCCACGCCCATAGCGACCATGCGAAGTTCGGCTGCAAGCATTACCTAGCCCATAAGGATTCGGAGAGCATCTTACGTCTCCGACTAGGAGAAGACATTTCACTTCAAACGGTCGAATATGGAGAGGAATTTAGCATAAACGGTGTAAAATTCTCACTTCATCCCGCAGGACATATTATAGGATCTGCGCAGATCAGGGTGGAGCATAAAGACGAGGTATGGGTTGCAAGCGGGGACTACAAACTACAGGACGATGGCTTTGCTGCACCTTTTGAACCCGTCAAATGCAATGCTTTCATTACAGAATCCACCTTCGGCTTACCAATCTACAAGTGGCCGGCTCAGGCTGACATAATGAATGATATCAGTGAATGGTGGCGTCAGAACCGCATGACAGGGAAAGCTAGTATACTAATGGGCTATTCCCTGGGGAAGATGCAGCGTCTCATTAAAAACCTGCAGCCATTTGATGGAGCTGTATTTGCACATGGGGCAACTTTTAATCTCAATGAGCGGCTGAGAGCTGTAGGTCATGACCTGCCATTTATTCCTTTGATAACTAAAGACACAGACCGGAAGCTGTTTCGGGGAGCCCTGATACTTGCCCCGGGATCGGTGTTAAATACCAGCTGGATAAAGAAATTCGAACCGTATTCAACTGGATATTGCTCAGGCTGGATGGCAGTTCGGGGTGCCAAAAACAGGAAAGCGATTGACCGGGGATTTGTGCTGTCGGACCACGCAGACTGGAATGACCTCGAATCGGCTATTGCGGAAACAGGAGCACAAAAGGTGTACGTTACACACGGATATACAGACACGTATGCACGTTGGCTAAATGAAAAAGGTATTGAAGCCGCTGAGGTAAAAACAATGTACGGGCAGGAAGAAGAGGCAGCTGAAGAAGAAATAATTGCGGAGTCATGAAGCGATTTACCGAACTATTCCTTCAACTCGACCGAACGAACAAAACGAACGAGAAAGTTGAATTGCTTAAAAGCTATTTTCTTTCGGCACCTGACGAGGATAAGATTTGGGCACTCGCACTTTTTACCGGAAGAAGACCACCACGAAAAATAAAATCATCGCAGGTTCAAGAATGGGCACTCGAGCTCGCTGGTATACCGTATTGGCTATTCAGGGAAAGCTATGGCAGTGTTGGCGACCTGGCGGAAACGGTTTCACTGATCCTGCCACAGCCCACGGAAGTTAGCGAGGAAAAAACATTAGCAGAATGGTTCAGTGGTCTTGCTGACTTGAAAACTGCCAGCGATGAAGAAAAGAAAGACTTTATCCTTAAAGCATGGAGACAACTCTCGGCTTTCGAGATCTTTGTTTTTAATAAACTGCTTATGGGCAGCTTCAGGATTGGCGTGTCCCAAACTCTGGTAACAAGAGCTATCTCAGAGATAACTGACAGTACACCCGCTATTATTTCCCATCGGTTGATGGGATCATGGGATCCGGCTTCGACATCCTATAAGGAACTGATTCATTCCGAAAACGCTGGGGATGAGTATTCCAAACCCTATCCTTTTTATCTTTCATATGCAATTCAGGGCACTGTTGACGATCTTGGCAGTCCTGAAGACTGGTTTGCAGAATGGAAGTGGGATGGGATCAGATCACAAATCATCTATCGCGATGGCGAAATTTACATCTGGTCGCGGGGTGAAGAACTTATCACCGATAAATTTCCAGAACTCCACATCCTGAAAGATCACCTTCCCGAGGGAACAGTTCTCGACGGCGAACTCATCTGTTTTGGTGAAACAAAGCCCCTTTCATTTAATGTGTTACAAACTCGTATTGGCAGGAAAAATCTCACCAAAAAAATCCTCGAGGAAGCACCGGCAGTTTTCATTGCCTACGATCTCATGGAATTTGGAGGAAAAGATATCCGCAATGAAGAACAGAAAGCACGGCGAAAAGTACTCGAAACGATAGTCAATGATGCAGGCATTCAAGCGGTGTTCAAACTTTCACCCCTTATCGATTTCCGCGAATGGCAGGAGCTGAAAGATCTTCACTTGCGTGCAAGGGAATTTGCTGCTGAAGGCTTTATGCTAAAACATAAGGAAGCACCTTATCTTTCCGGAAGAAAAAAAGGCGACTGGTGGAAATGGAAAACGGATCCCCTGAGTATCGATGCCGTTCTGGTCTACGCCCAAAAAGGAAGCGGCCGCCGAGCTGAACTTTACACCGACTACACCTTCGCTGTGTGGGATGAAGACAAGCTGGTACCCTTTGCGAAAGCATATTCTGGGCTTACCGACAAGGAAATTGGAAAAGTCGATTATTTTATAAAGAGGAACACTCTTGAAAAATTCGGTCCTGTGCGCACGGTAAAGGCAGAGCTGGTGTTTGAAATTGGCTTTGAAGGTATCAACGCATCAACCCGGCATAAATCCGGCATCGCAGTTCGCTTTCCCCGGATATTACGCTGGCGAACTGACAAAACAGTTAATGAGGCAGATACGCTGCAGAATCTCAAAGCCCTCTTATCACAGTTCAATTAGTGAATGTAAAAATTTCCTTTACTATCCTTCTTCCTAAACAATTAAGACTGCTCCACGTTGGATAGTCATGGAAAGCGAAAAATTCTACGATAAAGCCTACGATTGGGTACTTTCCAGCGGCCCACGTGTACTGCTCGGATTGATAATACTCCTTGTGGGCTTTTGGCTTATACGCGTAACGCTGAACTGGTTCAAGGCGCATATGCGTAGGAAAGAGGTCGACGCATCACTGAAACCGTTCTTTCTGAGCCTGGTCGGAATTGCCCTTCGCGTGCTGCTTGTGTTGGTCGTTATGCAGATTGTCGGCATCCAAATGACCATTTTCGCTGCAGTAATCGGAGCTGTAGGTGTGGCTGCGGGTCTTGCCCTTTCCGGGACATTACAAAATTTTGCCAGTGGTGTGCTCATTCTACTCTTAAAACCTTTTGTTGTCGGTGATAATATCATCACTCAAAACATGGAAGGTACAGTCACCACGATCGAGATATTTTACACGATTGTAACGACGTTTGATAACAGATCGGTAATTGTACCCAACGGTAAGCTGCTGAATGAGGTGATAATAAATTTGAGCAGAGAGGGTAACCGTCGGCTGGATTTAGAATTAAAATTCAGTTACGGTATTGAATATGAAACGATCAAACGGAATTTGGAAAATGCCATTGACGACTCTGTCAATCTTCTCCACAAAGCTGAGCGAAGAGTAGGTGTCTCAGCACTTGATGATGATGGCTATAAAGTTATGGTCAATGTGTGGCTGCATGCTCACGGGTATCACGATGCAAGGCTCGCCCTGCAGGAAAAAATCATGTCATACATGAAGAAATCGGGGGTATTACTTCCGGGAATGGAACCTGCAAAAGAATAATCGAAATCATAATCATACTGCATCATCTGACGCCACAAAGGAATTAAGGACGGACAGATTTTTGACCGCGTCACCCATGGTATTGTTGAAATAGGTGTATACACATTTCCCGTCTGTCAACCAGGATCTTATGTACTGGGAATACTCGAATAAGAAATCATCTGAATACGAGCCCCTGTAATTTCCACCAGGGCCATGAAACCGCAGATAAACGTCATTTCCGTCCTGTTCGATAAATTCTGATTGGGATCCTGCTTTGTCATGCAGTACGAAGGCAGCCTTATAGCTGTCCAGCATTTGATGAACGTCTTCTTTATACCAATCCATTCTACGAAACTCCAGAAATACCTTCCACTCGTAGTTAGGATCTGCTTCACGAATTTTAACCAATAAGCGCTCGACCCGTTTTTCCGCAGACAGGTCGAGTTTAGGAGGAAACTGAACAAGCAAACATCCTTTTTTATCAGCAACGGTATTTATAACCTGCATAAACCTATGAACATCATCATCTTTAAATAGCAAGTCCTTCACATGAGTGATATCGCGCCATAATTTGTAGGTAAAGCGGAAATTATCTGGCACCTCAGCAGCCCAATTGGCCACAGTTCTGGCCATAGGAATTTTGTAGAATGAGCTGTTAATTTCAATGCTGTTGAAAAGGTGAGAATAATAGTTGAGTCGCGATCCGCTTTGAAATTCTTTAGGGTATAAAGTCTTATTTGGTACGGGCAATGCCATCCCGCTTGTTCCTGAATAGAAATTCTTTGGCAGATTCATGTTTGAGTAACATCATCCACATGTTAAGGTTTGAGAAATTACTGTATAAAAAAAGAGGGACCCAAATGAGCCCCTCTTCATATTTAATCTATTCCTCTTTTCTTAGTCCATTTTAACAAACTTCACCAGTGAAGGCTTGTCGTGCTGGATTTTCTGGCCTGTTGGGGTTAGCAAACCGGTTTGCTGATCCCTCTTAAAGAAAATGATTTCATTCGTACCCTGGCTGGTAACAAGCATCCAGTTACCTGAGGGATCAATGTCAAAGGTCCTTGAACTCTTGCCTCCTATAGGTTGTCTGCCAACTACAGTAAGCTTTCCGGTCTTCTGGTCCACAGAATAGATCGCAATTTCATTGAGTACATTACGCGTTGAGGCATACAAAAATTTGCCATCAGACGAAACATGGATATCAGCGCCATCTGGTTTGCCAGTATAACTATCCGCAGCCATTTTGATGGTTTGAATCAAATTGATCTTTCCTTTTTTGTAGGTAAAGGCATTCACAGTTCCATCAAGCTCCGTTACAGCATAATAAAATTTCTTGTTAGGATGAAAAGTAGAGTGGCGGGGACCAGCACCCGGTGCGAGAGTGACAAAACCCTGAGCAGTGGGAGTAAGTGGATTTGGCCGTTTGCTGGCATCGAAAGCATATACATTCATCTTATCTGTTCCCAGATCCGCAGTGATCACATATTTATTGTCCGGCGAAACTACTGCAGAGTGAACAAACGGTTTATTCTTTGCTATGCTTTTACCTTCATGCTTGATATCCTGTATATCAGAACCTAATGTTCCATCGGCATTGATCGGCACAGCTGTTAATGTTCCACCACCGTAGTTACCGGCAAACACATATTTCCCTTTCGCATCAACTGAGATATACGTCGGACCCCCGCTGCCGGAAGGAACGCTATTTAAAAGCTTAAGATCACCTGTCTTTGAATCAAATGATAAGGCATTGATGTTCTTGCTGCGGTCCTCGCTCACAGTATATACAAACTTGCGGTCGTTTGTTACAGCAAAATATGATGGACTGCCTAAAACAACCTTTGATTTATATGTAGTGGATGCATCTTTGGTGTCGAACTCGTAAACGTAAATCCCTTCACTCTTTTCCGGAGATGTGTAGGTACCGATCAACAAATGATACTTAGTGCCTTGAGCAAACAAAGACCCTGTCAGTCCAAGAATGGCACAAAAGCTTATAATTTTTTTAAGGTTCATGTTTTTAGTTTTAAGATCCCAAGATATAAAAATTAAAGATTAGTATAAAAGAATAGGGCTTTTCAAACTACAGTGTTACAATGTGTTATTTCTGCAGTTCTATTGCGCAGAGAATTTTCAGTAAAAATTGTTATAAATCTCAGCTCTTAGTATTTTCGTTTAACGAAATACTCCCTCCTGATTTTCAATCCTCTCCTTACTTTCCTTACTATTAGGTCCAATTGCTGCTCGGAAATTCTTGTAGGCAAATTCGTAAACGATAGATGAAAGATCCGCCAAGGATTCGGGATGGTTTCGGTAATTTCCCGAAGCTGTCTCGGAACTGTCCCGGAACTGTCCCGGAACTGGTACGTAGCAAGTACCTAACAGCTACCTACCCTTCCCGAAGCATATACGCTTTTAGAATAGTCAGAAAATTAATCAATAAATAGGGCTGGAATTATTTACTTAAAGTTAAAAAATAAATTCAGGATTGCAAATTATTTGGAGCTATCCCGACACATTATCTGCTACTTTACCATCGGGGATGAGAGGCAGGGCTGTCAATCCGATACCTGTTGCGTCTAAAATTGCATTTCGTATTGCCGGTGCTACACCAATAATAGGTGCTTCGCCAGCTCCTGCCGATGGAAGATCCTTACGATCGATCATAACTATTTCTATTTCCGGGAGATCACTAAATCTTGGGACACGATATGATGAAATGGAAGGGTTCAAGATTTTGCCCCCAGCAAAGTCCACTGCTTCGAACAAAGCACCGCCAAGGCCCTGTACGATCGAACCCATAATCTGGTTGTGAAGATGAGCCGGGTTAACAATTGCCCCACACTCAAATGCTTCAGTAATTCGAATAACCTTAACGCGATTATTAATTATGGATACCTCTGCACAGGTGGCCACATATCCGCCTTTGTCGAAACCGGTAGCGATTCCAAATCCATTGCCTGGAGACTTTTTTCGTGCCCCCCAGCCAAAGCTTTTTGCGGCGGCTTCCAGCACAGCTTTGAACCGTGGTTCTTTCAGATTTTTAAGCCTGAAATCCAACTGATCCATCTCCAGCATCCGTGCCAGGTCTCCCATATGGCTTTCGCGGGCGAATACATTTGCAGTTGATGCAAGGCCCCGATAAGAACCTTGCTTGAGAGGAGTATCGGCTGGGTGAAATAGATTTTGCTGATTGGCAACGGTATATGGCGTCGCGATAGCGGCGGGGCCGGAATTATAATTATGGAAATCCCATGCGGTAATCGTACCATCTTTCCTGACACCGCTATTTATTTCTATGACACCGGCTGGTCTGAAATAGGCCCAGGTAAATTCTTCTTCGCGCGTCCAAACAAGTTTAACTGGTTTGCCAACAGCCTTAGATAGTTTTGCGGCCTCTTCAGCGGCTTCACCGCTGTGTTTACCTCCATATGCTGATCCGGTGTCGGGGACGATGACCCTGACCATTTCTTTTGGAATGTTGAACAATCCGGCAAGTGTATCACGCACACCAAATGGACGCTGAGTGCCGGTATAAACAGTTAGTTTTCCCTGCTCCCAGAACGCTATTGCTGCACGGGGCTCGAGCGGCACATGCGCGATATAGTCAACCTGGTAACTTGCCTTATGTTTATGGTCAGCTTCCCTGAGTCCCTTACTAAGATCTCCCTGAATACCCGATGACCTTCCCGGATCACCCGTGTTTTTTAAGTGCTCAAATAGTTCTGAACGCGCCTTCTGCGGGGATGTTTTCCAGTTTGCGTGAATGACTTTAATAGCCTTTGCCGCTGTCCATGGGTCATTAGCTGTGACACCTATAAAGCCGCCTTCCTGCACGATAATTACGCCGGGAATTGCCTTTGCAGCCGAGGTGTCGGCATCAATTAACTCGGATTTGTATGCCGGGGGGCGCAGGATCTTACCGTAAACCATTCCCGTTACTTTCATATCGGAAACATACTTGTGTTTACCTGTAAGAAAGGACTTGATATTGACTTTTGGAACAGATGTTCCGCTTATCTTTCTTTCAGCAATGGGTATAACTTTAGTAGCATCGGATATCGGGACAAGGAGCCGCTTTCCTCCGGACAATTGCCCATATGACATCTTATTCTTGTTTGTTGGATCGCTGACAAATCCCCCGTCGGCAACTAATGTGTCAGGATCCGTCTTCCATACAGCTGCTGCCACCCTGATAAGTTCATGCCTGGCTGCTGCAGAGGCTTTGCGTAACTGAGCACCCATCTGAGGAGTTGACCGACTGCCTACGGTACCGAAATCGTTCGGTACCAGATCTGTATCCGCCATGACCAATCTGACGGAATCTAATGAAACTTGCAGTTCCTCAGCAACAACCTGCGCAAGCGATGTCCGAATGTTCTGCCCCACCTCTGTTTTACCAGTGAACACGGTGATTATTCCATCCTCACCTACATGAACCCATGCACCAATCTGGTTCTCAGGGATTGGGATGAAAGTTCGATTTGAGGCAAGTGATAATAGATCATTGGAAACAAATACCACCGCGAGGCCGCCTCCCAAAAGCTTGAAAAATTTCCTCCGGTTTAGATAATTTTGACCCGGATCGCTGTGAATGCTCATTTGTTTCTCGGTCTTCTCCATAGCCTTAGCTCGATGCGGCCAGCTTAATGGCCTTTATAATATTTGCATATGTACCGCAACGACAGATATTACGGTTCATGACATCGACGATTTGAGCATCAGTCGGTTTAGGGTTTCGGGAAAGTAGCGATACTGTCGCAATGATCATTCCCGAAGCACAATAGGAACATTGAAAAGGATCAGTTTTCAGAAAAGCCTCCTGGACTTTATGAAGCTTATCATTTTTTTCCAGGCCTTCAATAGTCTCGATCTTTTTCCCCTCAAGAGAGTTAATGCGGGTGACGCACGAAGGTGTCGCCGATCCGTCGATAAGCACCATACATGCACCGCATGCTGCTTCTCCACATCCATATTTAGTTCCAGTAAGATCGAGCTCTTCGCGCAGAACAGTGAGCAGATCTGAATCAGGACCGGCATTTACAGTTACGGATTTGCCATTAATTGTTAGAACCATGATATGTCCTTAAACATCTTAAGTTACATCAAAAGGCAAACTCATCCAAGTAACATTTTAAATAATGACTACGGAACCGCTTAAAAAAAGGCATATCCCGACCTTGCCGGGATATTCCTTTCGAAAAAAATGATGTACTTAATCGGCCGCTACGTGAGTTACACCCCCACTGCTTACGGTCAGACCTGCTATCTGACCATTCTTCTGGGTGAAATTTGCCTGGGTATCACCCCAAATCAGATTAAACCCATATCCACCTCTCGGAGCCCCGGTGCCAACATTTGGCAAAGGATATGAGCCCGGATCTCCTATTATGATTCTGTCACTAAGCTGCGACAAGGTTACTCTTGTTCCATTATGTGTTAAATATTGGCTGGCATCCCTTCCGCCGGTTCCACCGTCAAACAGCCAGTTGAAGTTACTGGTGGAAGTCCCATATTCAAAGATTTTCCACTCCCTGCGGGTCGCAAAGTCAGTTCCTTTGTATTGGTTTTCCGAAGCAATCACAGCATAATTGCCCAGGCCGTCAGTCACCCAAATATTCAAATAGGGTCCTACTCCCGGATTGCCATAGACTAAATTCCAGTTTGTACTGCTTATGGAATTAATTTTGTACCCGTCAAAAAATTTCGTTCCGTAGCCTACTTTTTGACCTCCCCGGGGTGTGCCATAGGTGAAACCGTCCCCAGCAGCATTTTCGCTGAGAATTATGTCTGTATCCCAGGGTGCTGAAATTTTATTTGCGGTTAAATTTGAATTTCTGATGTAAAATACGCTGAAATCCGGGCCGCACTCCTCATCAATTATTCCATTGCAGTTATTATCAATTCCATCACCGCACACCTCAGATGCTGCTGGAGAAATAGATGCATCGTTGTCATTGCAATCATTTTTGGTGCCTTCACAGGCTCCGACTGCTGTATAACCGTCCCCGTCAGCATCCAAAATATAATCTCCGTGATTTAAATGGGCCTTCAAAGCTGATTGAGGAACTGAGACAGTTTGGAAAGCTCCATTTCCGGTCGAGTGACAAATTGTGACCTTGTCACTCTTTCCCAACATTTTGCCAGTATCTCCATCAAAAAATTGCCCTTGCTCCGGCTTCTGACAGCCGACAAATGTGAATAGCGATAGTACAAAAACGTAAAAAAACTTTTTCATAGGATTTCTAGTAGGTTTATTTACACCAAGTTATATAAAACCTAATTGAAACTCAAGGAAAATTTTACAAAAACTGCAGTCAACTTATGGCCTGCCGACATTCCAATTTCATCTTGCTAAGCTATGGTAATCACTACGCCGCCGAAACAAACTTAGTGGTAAACCCCCGATTAAAAATTGAAGTATGATTTTGCATTATTGAATGATATATCCTGCACGATTTTTCCAATCCATTCTACATCATTCGGCAACTCGCCCGCTTCTACTTCTGAGCCAAACAGGTTACATACTATTCGCCTGAAATATTCGTGCCGCGGGAAAGACATAAAGCTTCTTGAATCAGTTAACATTCCAACAAACCTACTTAGCAAGCCCAAATTGGAGAGTGCATTAAGCTGCTTGGTCATACCATCCTTTTGATCCAGGAACCACCATCCTGAACCGAATTGCATTTTTCCGGCTGCAGAGCCATCATTAAAGTTTCCTATCATCGCCGCAAAAACTTCGTTGTGAGAAGGATTGAGATTATATAGAATCGTGCGGGTTAACTGATCATTATTATCAAGTTTACTCAGAAATTTAGATAAGGTTTGAGCTTGAGTAAACTCACCAATGGAATCCCATCCTGTATCCGGTCCAAGCTCTTTAAATTTCCTCGAATTATTGTTCCTTAGTGCACCAAGATGATATTGCTGCACCCAACCTTTTTCATGATCCCACAATGCAAAGTGTTCAAGCATTGCTGATTTAAACTTAGAACTTTCTGCCACTGAGATTGGTTGCGATGAACGAATCTTCTTGAATATAACATCAACTTCTTCTTCAGTCCAATCATCGGCATAAATCCTGTCCATACCGTGATCTGAAATGGTACAGCCATTAGCAGCAAAATAGTTATGACGATTTTTTAGCGCCTCTAAGTACTTTGAAACGTCGGCAATACTGACATTTTCAATTTCTTGCAGTTTATCTATATAATTATTTAACCCCTGCAAGTCATCAGCATTCATTGCTTTATCCGGACGGAATGCAGGAAGAACCTTTATACTAAAGCCGTCAGCTGAAATTTTCTGATGGTGGTCCAGCTTATCAAGTGGATCATCTGTTGTACAGACCACTTTAACGTTCATCATAGTTAGCATGCCTCGAACTGAAAATTCGGGCGACTTCAACTTCTCATTACATTCATCCCAAATCCGTGCAGATGTTTCCGGAGAGAGGATTTCCTTAATACCAAAATATCTTTTTAACTCCAGATGCGTCCAGTGATACAAAGGGTTCCTTAGCGTATAAGGAACTGTCGCCGCCCACTGATCGAACTTCTCACGATCGGAAGCGTCACCAGTACAGAACCTTTCATTTACACCATTAGCACGCATTGCTCGCCATTTATAATGATCTCCCGAAAGCCATACCTGGGTAATATTATCGAACATCTTATCGGATGAAATCTGTTCCGGTGGCAG
This sequence comes from Daejeonella lutea, assembly GCF_900168015.1. Taxonomy (GTDB): domain Bacteria; phylum Bacteroidota; class Bacteroidia; order Sphingobacteriales; family Sphingobacteriaceae; genus Daejeonella; species Daejeonella lutea. The sequence goes on from NZ_FUYR01000001.1 coordinate 1,651,001, forward strand.
ATGATTATGGTAATCGATGATGGGCATCTTAGCCGCGAAATCATGGTAAAGTTTTTTTGCCGTATTGGTTTGCAGAAGAAAGTCTTCGTCTAAAAATGGTTTCATAGTTGAGAAATATTTTGAGAAAATCTAAGGTATTTTAATTACGATGCAAAACTCCGGAATGCAGTACTTACAATTATTGAACATAGCCTTCATTAGGGTTACAAGATAGTTTTTCATTACCGCAAAAACAGCATCGAAATCAACATCCGTTCAAAATTTCCTATCTTGAGCCGGTTTTCAGTTAAGTAAACATGACACAAAATTTCAGGCATATTCCTGACGAGGCATTTGGCAGTAAAGCTATCGTCCGAATACGGGATATAGATGCTGTAGTACATAATTATAATTTATTTAAAGCTAAAGCCGATGCGACAGGTACGATTTGCGCAGCGGTTTTAAAAGGTGATGTTTACGGGTTACAGATTAAGGATGTAGCGCCGGCACTTTATAATGCAGGTGCGCGATATTTTTTTATTGAGGAGCTCGGTGAAGGAATCGAATTGAGAGGATTGCTCCCCTATGATAATATACATATATATGCACTGGGCGGACTTCTCCATAACGAAGAAGCCTATTTTAAAAGATTTGACATTGTTCCGTGCCTGAATTCATTGGAGCAGCTAAAGCGATGGAATTCCTACTGCAAAAATCATGGGAAAGGTTCCGCAATTATTCATCTCGACACCCACATGAATCGACTTGGCTTTCTGGATGATGAAGTTCTGGAATTAAGTGAAAACTTTGAAATCCTGACCTCACATCTCGAAATCGAATTTTACATCAGCCACTTCTTTGACATCAAAGGATCAGACCCGTCGAACTGTTATAAACAACTTGACGTACTTAACGATTATCGCTCAAAACTTCCTTTCAGGCCTGTTTCGTTTGCCTGTACAGACAGCGTAATCCTGCTGGACAACAAAATTTTCAACTTTGACATGATTCGTCCGGGTATAGGCCTTGTTGGCGGTGCCCCGAACGCCAACAGTCCAATTTCGCCTGACGCGCGGCACACCATGGAGGTCTATGCGAAAATATCCCAGATTAAAACGGTAAAACAGGGAGAAACGATAGGATACGGCGGGGCGTATAAAACGAAAAGGGATATCCGCCTTGCCTTGGTTCATATCGGATACAAGCATGGCTATCTCCGGCTCCTAAGTGAGATTGACAGTAATCCAAAAGGTGTATACATGTTTATTGCCGGTTACAAAATCCCTGTCATCGGCAAGATTTCCTCCGGTGCAACTACAGTTGATGTAACTGATGTACCGGAAGAGATTCTGGATAAATATCATTACGCTGAAGTAATAGGACCAAATGTTGATATAAAATTCCTTGCAGATATCAGCGGATGCTATGATATACTCGGGGCACTCGGAGTGGTTAACAGCCGAATTTCTGATTATACCCTAGATGCTTTTAATAACAAGAACTGGAATTCCTAGATTTTAGGATTGCTCAGTTTCACCACACGAATTACACTCAAATAAAATGATCAAAAATAGTTTTGATATCGAAGGTATAAGATCTCAATTTCCATCGCTGAAAAGAAATATCAACGGAAACCAGGCAATTTATCTAGACAGCCCGGGCGGCACCCAAACTCCGCAACGGGTGATCGACAAAATGGTGGACTATATGATAAACCACAACGCTAACAGTGGTGGTGTTTTCGCTACTACTGTTGAAACCGACAGCATGATTTTAGAAACAAGAAAATCTTTTGCTGATTTTTTCAATTGTTCTCCGGAGGAGATATCTTTTGGAGAAAATTCTACTACACTCAATTTTAAATTATCGCAGGCAATAGCAAGGGACCTCAAGGCAGGTGACGAGATAATTATTACGGATATTGATCACGATGCTAATAGAAGTCCATGGGAAATACTTGCCGAAAGGGGTGTGATTGTTCAAAGTGTTAGGGTAAACACTGAAACACTAACCATTGACCTCGAAGACTATAAACGCAAGCTTACTCAAAAAACAAAAGTTGTTGCCTTTAACTATGGGTCTAATGCAGTTGGGACAATCAGTGATGCAAAAACAATCATTGATCTTGCAAAAACTGTAAAAGCCATTACTGTGGTTGACGCTGTGCACTTTGCGTTACATGGTGTGTTAGACGTTAAAGAACTCGACGCCGACTTTGTATTCTGTTCGGCTTATAAATTTTTCGGTCCGCATATTGGAGTTTTATATAGTAAGAGCGAACGGATGAACGTGCTCAAAACTCTAAAAGTAAGCGCACAAAAGAACTATGCACCTGACAAGTTTGAAACCGGCACGCTAAACCATGAAGCAATTGCCGGGGCGGCCGAAGCAATTGAATTCATAGCGGATATTGGAAGGAAGCATCCTGAACATATTCTTACTCCGGATTCGGTTGCGAGTCAAAGAAGAAATAATATTATCAGCGGGATGAGAGCGCTGGAGGCATACGAAATCCCTCTTGCCGAATATTTCAAAGATGAGCTTAAAAAAATTAAGGGATTAGGACTTTTTTCGCCTCCGAAGGGACATTTGTGCACTTCTACTATATCCTTCAGGCTCGAGGATTTGCACCCTTTAGACGTTGCAAAAAGCCTGGCTGAAAAAGGAATTTTCGTGTGGGCGGGCGGCTTCTATGCTGTTGGCCTTATGCGGGCGCTTGGCTTAAGCGAAAGTGGAGGATTGGTACGGATCGGGCTCGCTCCATACAACACAAAGGACGAAATTGATCGGACATTATCAGTTGTTAAAGTGATCGCTGGTTCCTAATCCATTGCTTTTGACTTCCAGATATTTTTCAACAATACAGAATTTTATGCTCATTGGGAGGAACTGGTATGAGAATTGTTTACTAAACATATCTACACAGTATAGCGGAGCGCCGCGACCAGAAATCAATGAGCAAAGTATTCACAATCACGGATGGTTTAGAAAACCTCGGGGCCTTCCGAACAGGAGGGCAGGGTTCTGTTTATAAGGGCAGGCGAACGGGCAAGATTGTTACTGCTGTAAAACTTCTTCCAACACCTATTCTGGAAGAAAGTATGGAGAATAAAAACTATCGTGATTTCAGCAACGAAGTTGAGAAGCTGAAGAAAGTTAATGAGAATCCAAGTCCTAATGTAGTTAAAATTCTCAGTTCAGGTCTATCTGATAGTGGTTCATTCCCTTTCATTGAAATGGAATACATTGAAGGGCATGACCTGGAAGAGTTGTTAAAACCTCCTCATGACCCAATCTTTACATTAAAAGAAGCAATTAAAGTAACGGAGCAGCTGGCGAATGCCATCGCACATTGCCATTCGGTGAATGTAAAGCACGGTGATATTAAGAGCAATAATGTCAAATACAATGCGTTTACGGGGAATTATGTTCTTTTAGACTTCGGACTGGCTATCATGTCTGATGAGCAACGAAGAACAAGTCTGCGGCACGCCGGCGCGATTGAGTTCATGGCACCTGAACAATATGAAGGGCAAATGCTCTTAGAATCTGATATATATAGTTTCGGGATTGTATTATATGAAATTCTTGCTGGACAAGTTCCCTTCCCATTGTTTGACAACGGTGAGACCGCGCGTAATAATGTTCGCGTTTCACATATAGAAACGCCAATTCCCGATGTTCTGGAACTTCGCAGGAAAAATCTCCCGATCACGTGGTCTCCAGAAAAACAGGCGAGGGAAATGCAGGTTCCACTATGGTTGCTGACCATTTTAAATAAGTGTCTGCAGAAAAAGCCCTCAAAACGCTTTGGAAGCGGCATAGAGCTACAGGAATTCATTATCGAAAATAGTATTTCACAAGCGCAGATTAGCGAATTAAGTCAAACAAAAGGAGACGAAAAATATCAGCGAATCATATCTGAAAAAGATCTTAAAATATCAGCTCTTCGCCAGCAAATTCGGGAAAACAGAAGGAGCAGCAGATCAGCTATTCGCATTCCTGCACCAGTATTTTTTGTATCAGTTATCCTGTTATCAGCCCTTTTACTTTTCGCGGGGTATAATTATTTCAGCAATGATCGACCAGCAGTTGTTATGGGAGTAGCTGACAGTACAGCTAATAATCCAATCAGCGACCGGGATGTTTCAAATGATATATCGAGGGCGTTCCCAGCTACTGTCGTTTTGAATCTCGACAGTATTAAAGATAGTGAGCTAAGAAAAAGAACGCTGAGAGCCTCCACGGTCCGACCTGTCAGGTCATCCGAAGATAATGAGGAGGTAACTACAGGAGAAACACGCACTAGAAAGCCTTTCCTTAAATTTCTCTTTAAGAAGAGGCGAAAGGATTAGTTTCTCCACTCGGTCCTATCCTTCTTCTGTAATCTTAAGGCACAATTTTTGCTAATTAATTAAATAACTGACAAACCTAAAATATTGATCATGCAACAAAAATTTCCAATTTTAATGGCGGCGGCAACCCTGGCCCTGTATGCCTGCGGTAACAACGTAACAGATGTAAACTCATCAAAAACGGATTCCATTTCATCTGATTCAGTATCCGTTCCTGTTGAAACCAAGGCGCCAAATTCAACCTACAAACCAGCTTTTGCAGGCCAAACACGCATTCCTTCGGTGAAAACTACCACCGCATACCAAAGCAAAGTTTTAACATCCGGCTTGAAGAGTCCATGGGGAATTGCCAGCCTGCCTGATGGAAAATTGCTGGTAACAGAGAAAGGTGGAACGATGAAAATCGTGACCACTTCCGGTACGGTGAGCGCAGCATTATCCGGAATTCCAGTTGTAGATTCTAAAGGACAAGGTGGACTACTGGGGGTAACGATTGATCCGGCATTTGATCAAAATCGTATGGTGTATTGGGCGTTTTCAGAACCTGTATCCGGGGGAAATCATACAAGCCTGGCAAAGGGTAAGCTTTCCGCAGACGAAAAAAGCATTGAAAATGCAACTGTGATCTATCGGGCTACGCCTGCCTATAACGGCGATAAACATTATGGCGGACGGGTGATTTTTGATAATAATGGAAATCTCCTTCTTAGTACCGGTGAGCGGTCGGATATGGTTACCCGCCCACAGGCACAGGATCCTAAGTCAGGGCTGGGTAAAGTGATCAGATTGACAACTGAGGGCAAGCCTGCATCGGGGAACCCGACAATAGATGCTGCACGTCCGGAAATATATTCATATGGACACCGAAATGTCCAGGGACTTGCTATCCATCCCACTACCGGAGATATTTGGGAAGGTGAATTCGGTCCACGCGGTGGAGATGAAATCAATCTTGTACAACCAGGAAAAAATTATGGATGGCCGACTATCACATATGGTATCGAATACAGTGGCGAAACAATAGGTGCCGGCATTACACAGAAAGACGGTCTTGAACAACCAGTTTACTACTGGGATCCGGTTATTTCTCCCAGCGGAATGACATTCTATAAAGGGACTAGTATTCCAGAGTGGGAAAACAATTTGTTTGTAGGAGCTTTAAGCGGGATGCACATCGCCAGACTCGTTATTGAAAATAACAAAGTCACCGGCGAAGAAAGACTTCTTGCAGGAGAAAACCAGCGATTCAGAGCTGTAATACAAGGTAAAGATGGTGCGCTGTATGCAATCACCGATCAAGGAAAATTGTATTGGATTGGAAAAAAATAACGCAAATCATTTTTTGCAGATGTGAAAAAAGGCCCTGTTTGTCAGGGCCTTTTTAATTACAACTGGTTTTATTCTATTCCATTGTTTAATTAGCAACAGTATAAGTCAGCCTGATCGCATAAGGTGCCGCTGCAAGTACTGCTGCCTGACTCGATACTACCGTGCCTGATTTAAGAGTAAAATCGGTTCTCAATATAAATCTGTCGCCCGCTGCGGTGGATGCTGTTGTTATACCCATTAGCGCCGTCAAATCATTTAGACTTAAACTATAATTTGCCGGCCAGGTTTTCACCTCCTCAAGCTGTTTTGTTGTGGTGGTTGTTCCCTTGATATAATCCACCATCAGGCGGACAGAAGCTACATTTCCTGACTCGACGATCTTCAATGTAAAGTTGTCTTTTACTGTCGGATTAGCTTTGCTTAATGTTGCATTATTAAAACTTGCAACAGTTGCTGGCACACCAAGAGCCCGGGTAAACTGAGCATTAGCGCCATTTTCAACTTCCGGAAAACGATCTTCCTTCTCACATGAAGTAAGGCCTGCTACAACCAGAAGAGATAATATAATTTTAAGGTATTTCATCTGTTTAATTTTTAAGTTTCATTCGGTGATGAAGCTATCATGATTTAATAATTATACCCCTAGGGTTATGGGAAAATCATAATGGTTTCATAACGTCTTTTTTATTTGTCCCAGAATATTTTTGTTGTGTAAACATCAGGCTGTGCCGGTGCATTCGGATTTGCCTGAATCTCAGAATTCGGATAAGGGAACCTGTTCGGGAATGTCCTCTGTGCCTGAGTTTCTGCGTCACCATCAGTAACCGGGTCAGGAATTACCGGATAACCCGTTCTCCTGTAATCTGTATAAAGGTCGATTCCGAAACCAAAACCTGCTATCCATTTTTGAGTTATAATAATTTCAAGTTTTCCCGCTGCGGTGGCTGCATCATAATTCGCCAGAATGGCATTAACATAAGTATTAATTGCTGCAGCCGGGATTTGAGGAACAGTCTGTACAGATCCCGGAACGGTGGCAGCATAAGCATTAACCTTTGTAAAATGTGCCCTGATACCTTCTTCGAGCAACGTACGCGGATTACCATTTGTTCCGGCTGTTAAGGCAGCTTCAGCAAGAATAAACTTCATCGTATAAGAAGTGAGCAAACGCAATGGCGCGTCAGAAGGGCCATTTGTTAACGTTCCTGTGCCTCCAGCTCCATCATCATACCTGCCACCAACCGGGAACAATCCCACAAGCGACTGAAAATTCCTCTGGTCAAAAGATTTATTAGGGCCCTGCGATGCGAATCTTCTTGAAACGAACCTGCCATCCCTATAGTCTGTTGGGTTCGCTGGATTGTTGGTAGCAGTCAATTGGTTGTAAACGTAATATGGCAAACGCGGGTCAGTGCTATTCTTCATAACATTATAGAAGAATGGGCTTACCCAGCTTTCTCTCTGCCCTGCAGCATTATAATTTGCTACGAAGCCGGGGTTACGATTCTCCGGTGAACTTGATGTCCCAAAACGAATTTGAAAGTCATCCGCAGCATTTAGAATTAAATTTCCCTCAGTGATCAACGTATTCATTTCAGCTTTGACATCTCTCGTTAACCGAATCTGATTCAACATCTTCAGTTTAAGCGATTTTGCTAACCTTACCCATTTGACGCGATCGCCACTGTATATAAACTCGTTGCTTGCGTCAGGGGAAATGGATGATGTTGTAGCGTTAAGGTTCGTTATAGCTTCATCAAGCAATTTGAGTAGGCTCTCATAAACATCAGAATCTTTATCAAATTTAGGGGTCAGAAATTCGTTCCCCTTAAGTGCCTCCGTGTAGGGAATATCCCCAAAAAGATCGACTAAGATGCTGTAAACGTATGCCTTCTGAACCTGTGCTACACCTGCGAAATGCGGAGCATTAACCGCTTTTCCTTTTTCAATTACCGTTTCCAGGTCTTTAAGTGTGCCTGAATATAAACCATAAGTGGCACCGGAACCACTCCACGCATTACCGAAGTTTGTTCCGTCCACCACATATTCTTCAACTCTGAAGTTGACTAACTGGTGCACAAATGTTGAAGCTGCTGCGTTCAAACCTGCAATATTCATGCTCAGGTTAAAAGCAAGGCCAGTTTCGCCCGCCGGAAGGATCTGCGTCAGCGGCAAGTCAGTAGGATTTTTTGGGTCAGTGTTGATATCCAAAAAATTCTTCTCACAGGCTGGCAATATTAGCACAGCTGCGACAGCTACTATACTGCTTATATATTTAAACCTAGTTTTCATTCTATTCTTTTTAGTTGTAAAGAAGATGAGCCCGAGTTTTGGCTTACCTATCTTATAATTAGTTAATTAAAACGTTGCCCTCAGGTTAAAACCAAATCTCTTGGTGGTAGGAGCATTTGTATATTCAATACCCTGAACATTCCTGGTTGCACTGGCACCATATGTACTGGTTTCAGGGTCGAAGTTGGTTCCTTTAGGGAAGTTAGGGGCGTTAAAATAAAGGTTACGGCCAGTCACAGAAAGGTTTAATGATCCGAGTGGCGTTCCGCCTAACCATTTTTTCGGAATGTCATAACCCAATGCCACCTCTCTCACTCTGAAAACGGTCGCATCGTAAATCATCAATTCTGATACACCTGTTAAACCACCAGTACCGTTGAAGTAAAGGTCGTTTGCCGTCGTCTGAACATTATTAGGAATTTTGTTCCCGCTGGCATCAAGAATTGGTTTGAATGTCGTCGCGTTTCCATAAAATCCTTTGATAATTTTCGGAGTAAGCCTGTCCTCTGTGTCGGTAGTTACACCACGACCTAAGTACTGTGCTACGGTTCCTGAATAAAGATCCCCACCATCACGGTAATCTAACTGCGCAGAAAGGCTTAGACCCTTGAATTTGAAAGTGTTTGTAAGGGAAGAAGTATAGTTAGGATTTGGATCCCCTATTTCCTGAAGCGGAACACGAAGCATCAGCCCAGTTTGCTGATTGATAAGAAAATTGCCATCGTCATCTTTCGCTGCCTTGGTTCCAACCATGATACCGTACGGCCTTCCCGGGCGCAAAACAACTGCTGGATCGCCGAAGCTAGGAACTACAGAAATCTCATTAAGTCCTGCTGTTAACTCTTCAACGCGGTTGCGGTTCCTCGCAAATGTTCCATAGATATTCCAGCTGAAACCGCCTAAATTTTTAATTGGATTCAGGTCGAGCCCAATTTCGATTCCCTTATTGCTAAGCTTTCCGAAGTTAGTCAGTTTCGAAACAAACCCGGTTGAACTTGGAATAGAAATAGCAGCAATCTGATTTTCAGATAATTTATTGTAATAGGTGAAATCAATACCAATTCGATCTTCTAAGAACCTCAGCTCACCACCAAGTTCGTACTCGGTAGTAAACTCCGGTGTTAAGTTAGGATCCGTTAATACGTTACCAACTGTCCCTGCCGAGGTGCCCAGGAACGGAAATACGATATTACTTGCATTGTTTCCGAATGTCGGATTAACAAGGTATGTAGCATCAAGTGAGTAAGGATCGGCATCATTACCAACTTTACCATAAGCAGCTCTTAGCTTTCCATAAGAAATAATGTTTTTGATCTTCTCATTGTTGATAAGCTCAGTGAACACGAAAGCCGTACTCGCACCTGGATAGAAGAAACTACGGTTAGCCTTAGGCAAGGTAGATGACCAATCGTTACGTCCCGTTACGTTCAGGAATAAATATGATTTATAATCAAACTGAACATCACCAAAAGCTCCTATAATTCTTCTTTTAGTAAAGCCACCGCCAAAAGGAACAACGGTAGCAGTATTATCAATATCATCGATATTAAATACGACCATTCCAGTTCCCTGAACAGCTTGTCTCTCAAACTTTCTTTGATTGACGTTATGTCCTAAGGTTGCGCTAAAGTTCAGATCCGGAAGAAGCTTTCTTGAGACGGTTGCAAGCAGAGTAGACTCGATCTCCTGATTCGCCAGGACATCGTCAGTAACTTCACCGATTCCATTCGCCCCTACTGATCCTCTTCTTATCGTCCTAATACGCCTGTCAGTATACGTATTAACTCCAATTTTGTAGTTCAATTTAAGCCAGCTATTGATGCTGTAATCAAAGCCAACGTTACCGTATGCGCGGTCTACATCACTTTTGTATGTGTTATTTTCTACTGACCAGTATGGATTGTCAACTCCTGCCACAGGGAAAAGTTGCCCAAGAGTTACCGGATTTTGGTAGGGCATTACACTAAAATCAGATGTATTCCAGTTACGACCAAGGTAAAGAGTCCGGGCAAATGCCGAGGCTTGTCCAATACCATTCTGTGCTCCAAGGATCGGCCCATTCTGATTGGAATTAACGTATGACAAAGAGCCGGAAACATTTATTTTGTTTGCCAGTTTATAGTTTCCACCAATATTAACGTTAGTACGGGTGAAATCTGAATTGCGGATAATACCGTCATTTTTGCTTCTGGCGAGTGAGGCTGTAAAATTACTTACATCATTGCCGCTGGAAATCTGAACTGAGTTCTCCATAACACCACCGTTTACAAAGAAATCTTCAACGTTACTTGCAAAAGCTTTGTATGGTGTTGTAGTCCCGGCAGGGAATTGTGGTAATGCTGCATTACCCGCGAACCAATGTGGAATAGTACCGTTTGTAATACCGTTACCCTGAGGGAATATGCTAGGCTGATCAAAAGCAGGACCCCAGCTTCCATTGGCGTTTGCATAATTAAACTCCGTACCCGCTCCATACTTATTTTGATAGTCTGGCAGGCCGGTAATTTGCTCAATTGCGTAACCGCCGACATAAGACACCTCAAAACCTTTACGACCTGCGCCTGTCCTGCCAGTTTTGGTAGTAATTAATACCACACCATTAGCAGCCCTGGAACCATACTGTGCTGCAGCGGCTGCACCCTTCAGAACGGTTATAGATTCTATGTTATTCGGATCAAGATCGACAGCACGGTTTGATACGGCATTGTTATTCACTAAAGCTGAAGCACCTGACTGTGCATAACCATTATCAAAGGGAATTCCATCAACAACCATCAGGGCCTGAGTATTACCCAGGAAGGAGTTATTTCCACGGATAATAAAGTTTGTTGAACTTCCCGGGACGCCATTTGCTGCTGTAACGTTCACTCCTGCAACTTTTCCCGACAAAGCTCGCAACGGATCTATTTCAGACTTCTGAGATAGCTGATCACCACCAACAGTAGAGGTAGAATAACCAACCGACCTTTTCTGACGTTCGATTCCAAAGGCTGTAACTACGACTTCAGAAAGTTGTTTCGCGTCAACCCGTAGGGATACATTAATGGTAGTGGATGACCCGACAGTAATTTGCTGAGTAGAATATCCAATAAAGCTGAATTCCAGCTGGGCTGCTGGGCCGGCTACTTCGATGGAATATGTCCCATCACCCCCGGTTTGCACACCTCTGGTTGTGCCGGAGATTTTCACCGTAGCACCAGGTATTGGCAAACCATCATCCGCGCCCTTCACAGTCCCCCTGACGGTTTTTGTTTGGGCGAAAGTTATTTGGGCTACAGATAATCCCAATAACAATAACATTAGTAATTTTTGTTTCATAATAATATGGAATTTGGTTAGTCAGTGGGAAGCACCTCTTCACACGTAAATTAACCGCAATGATATCTAAGACGCCTAAATTTAAATGTGCGGGAATGATGATGTTTGAAGACCTTAGTTTTGATGGCGTTTGTCTACCTTCCGGAACTAAAGATTGAATTTATGTCAGAATACTTCCTAAAATCTCCACCCAAATGGGTAATCAGGGCATTTTGGAAAGTTTAATTGAAATGGCTATAAAGCTTCGCGCCTTACGTGATTTTATTAAGCGGCGTGATATGTATGATCATTTTCGCACAATAGCTGCCTTGTTGAAATAATGCAGATAGGTCAAAAAATACTGATAAAGCGCACTTTAGCGAAAATTAAGACATGGAAATCAAAATAAGATTAAAGGCCATTTCGTTGATTACCAGTAATTTACAATTTTACTCGCATCCTCATGAATACTGAAGTGTGTTTTCGTGTGTAACAGACTTAACATCGTATCAAAAAACAGCTTAATTAGTATAAAATCCAGAAACTTAATTCCAAGACAACTACTTCATTATAAATTCATTATTAAAAAAACAACAAGATGAATGGATTTTATGTGCCAAAGTTCGCAGATTAACTAGTACGCAAAGGCGGATTCACGCATTCAAAAAAGAAACAGGCGAACGCAAAACTCTTTTGCCGTTTCTAACCGACCCACCGGTAACAAAAATGAGCCATAGGAGTCGAAATTTACAGGTGGCTTTTAATTGATAATCGATGGAATGAATGGGACCATTTAAAAAGTATGCAAGAATCGCCATAGTTGATATACTCTAAAGGTGAGCTTAAGCTTTGTGCTATCTTTGAATCGTTAAATAACAGCTCTGGCAGGAATTTATGGTACATTCATTTGAACAGGATCTTCTGAAGATTATCGAAATATTCAAAGCTAATTACGATGGCCATCCCTGGCATGGGGTCACCACCGAAAGCATTCTTTTGCGCAATTCTCCGAGGAATATTATAAGTAAACCCGACTTTATCAAAAAGAATCTATGGATTATGCTTATGGAAATTGTGGAATGGAAAAAACTATTAATTGAATATCTAAAAGGGGAAGACATAAATTTCAATAAAGAGGCTGAAAAAATGAAAATAACCGCTCCCGAGAATATTCTGGATCAAGAATGGGCAAGTCTAATTGCGGATCTCAAAAGTGTCCATTTCCTATTAATAGCGGAGCTTAAAAAAGTGCTGTCACTCGAAGTAACTGAGCGGATCTTTCCCAATCATTTGTCTTTTAGCCAGATTGCCTACGGGATAATACACTCAGAGCTTTTCTGTCTCGGCCAAATAAATATCCTCATCGAATTCAGCGATTCATTTGTCACAGAGCAACCTAAAGTGCTTCTCCGGAAGTATCTTACCCCGGCACATCGCTCACTGAGAAAATAAGATTTGGATAAGGTCCTAAAGCTGGACCTGCCTGAACGCGCCTGGTGTGATATCGTAGGTTGTTCGGAATGAACGTATAAAAGAACTGGGGTTTTCAAAACCTACCATATTCACAATCTCCTGAATTGATGATCCGCTATTTCTCAAATAGTATTTAGCACGTTCGAGCCTAACCTGGATAAGGTATTGATACGGAGATTTATCGTAGATAAGTCTGAATATTCTGATAAGATGGCTAACGGACAGGCACGCTACATTGGAAATATCCTCAAGCTTAATATTCTTTTCGTGGTTGCTAATGATAAAATCTTTAGCCATAGCTATGCGCTTGATTATATCCATCCTCACACCATTTTTAGCATTCTGATGGAGCTTGCTGGTTTTACTATAAAGCTGCTCGTTGTAAATTTTGCAATAATTTAACAACAGATGTTGTAAATATTGGCTTATCATGAACTGGTCGGTTAAGCCTTTATCAGCATGATTTTTCAAATGCATAATATTATATTCCATATCCCCCGTTAAGGTGTACATCGAATCTATCAATATTAGGTCTTCGTTCTCGCTGGTTCGATATGGCATGAAGAGATCACCCGCCCGTTTTGATTTGAGCGACCGTGAAAATTTGTCGAGATATTCAGGATCGAAGGAAATTGAAAAACTAGTTACAGGGACTTCTGAATGAATTATACGTGTGTAACTCGTTCCCTCGTTTATTACCAAAAAACTTCCCGGATAAAGTGTTATTTGCCGGCTCCCCAGAATATAGGTTTCATTACCCGAAAACACCACACGTAAGGAAAACTTGCTTCGAACATGCTGATCTGAAGCCTCAGTTACCTTTTCATAGAATATTTCATTCCGGTTATCAAGAACCCGCAGATATTTGGTAATTCTCATTCTCGATATAGTTATCAGACACTTTATAATTCCTTACTTCCAGCAATGCATATAAATTTCCAAAAGGATCACTAAAATTTGCCATTAAGCCGGTGGAGTTGTACTGAGGCTCGCTCTTAAATCTAACCCCAGCCTTTTTGAACGTGCAGTAATCCCTGATACAATCGTCAGTTTTAATGATGATCTTGTTTCTGGAGTAGATGTGATCACTGCTTGGAGACTCTACTAGGACAAGGGAAAGGGTCCTATTTTGAGGGCTTACCACCTGGGTTTTCAAACCAGGAAGCAATTCCACTTCCTGCGAAACAATAAAATTCAGTTTGCCGGTAAAAAACCGGAGGGCTCTATCGAGCTTGTTTACAATGACGGGGATGTAGCTTTCTTCCATAGCAGATCGTTTTAACAAATTTAGATCTGTGGCATGCCATTGTCTTCAACCCGAAGGGGTGATATTTATGTAACAAAAATTTAGATCATTCGAGCCTATGCAGAAGGTTTTGCACGTAGGCTTTGAATCAGTAAACAGACTAGATCAGTCGGTCGCGGCGAGCATTCTTAAGAGCCTTATCACGTGTGTCGACATCTAGTTTTACATAGATATTTTTGATGTGTGTTTTTACAGTACTGACGTTGATAAAAAGTTCCTCGGCAATTTGAGCACGATTTTTCCCGTAACTAATCAGCTTGAGAACCTCGGTTTCGCGTTTGGACAAAGGTGATTCTTTGCTCTTTTGAAACGATTCAACAACCAACCTCGCTATATTTACGCTCATAGGAGATCCCCCTTCATAAACCTCCTTGATTGCTTCGAGTATTTTCGGCGGCGGTGTATTTTTGGTAATATAGCCAGCTGCACCGTTTGAAAACGCTTCAAACACCGTTTTCTGCGAATCATGGACTGTAAGGACAAGAATGTTTGCAAATGGCACGATACTTTTCAGCAATGGAATTGCCTCTACACCGTTAATTCCCGGCAACTCAACATCAAGCAAAATTACATCAGGATTGTCGATACGCAAATTCTTCACCGCCTCCTCGCAAGAACCATAGGTGCTAACTATTTCATATCCATCTACCTGGCCCAGCAAAAAAGAATAGCCATTCCGAATAACTTCGTCATCCTCAATTAATATAATTCGAATATTCTCTTTGTCTGTCATGGATTAACCCGGCTGCTGTATTTTCAAAGTTGTTATTGTACTCTTACCTGTTTCAGATACCATAGTAACGTCCCCTTTTAAGCGGGCACTACGATTTCGAATATTAATCATCCCTTTGCCTGAATGACTCTTATTAGTATCAAATCCTTTTCCGTCATCAGAAAGTTCAATTTTGATCTCTCCATTTGTAACGCTAACATTCAACCATGCATTTTTAGCGTCAGAATGTTTTAAAACATTGTTCAATAGCTCTTTGAAAATCATCGTCACATTCCTGCTGTATTCCATCGGCAGCTTAATCTTTTTAAATGAGCTTTCGGGCTCGTTAAAATGGAAAGTGATTCCTGTATTGCTAAACAGATCACTCCCAAAATAATACAGGTGGCTTAATATTTCATATAAATTGTCAGCTTTCGGGTCCAAAGCCCAAAGGATATCCTTTGTTCCATTATAGAGCGCTGAAGCTGTGTCTTTTATTTGAGTTACCAGCTTTCGTTCCTCGATTTTATCGGGATCAATTTTAGAGGCAAGAATATCGGAAAGGATGGAAATACGGGTAAGTTTGTTGCCCATATCGTCATGAAAATCTTCGGCGGTCTGCTCCCGGATCTTGCGTTTCTCCTCCCTTGTTATACTTTGGATCAGTAGCCTTCGTTTTTCCTTTCTCGTTATTAGATAAGACTGAGTCAAAAATATCAGAAGTACGATAAGCAAAAATACCAGAATTCTAAAGGGAGTTGTACGATAAAAAGGTGGCACAATTACAAATGAAAAGCTCTTTACGGACGATGACATGCCGTTTTCTAATACAGCTTTGACCTCAAAGGTATAAGACCCTTCTGGGATGGATAGATAATTTACCGTTGTATTTCTTACCGGGATGCTGAAATTGTCGGCGAGGCCAACAAGTCGGTACTGATATCTCAACGCATCCTGATCGCTTAGATAAATGCCGGAATATGATATCACTAAATTGTTCTGTTTATACGGAAGACTATGGGTCTTATTTGGTTCTAGAAGCTTAACAGAAGGAGTGCCTTTCACAACCGTATCCACTCCCGGCTGAGAAATCCTGACTGTTTGAATTTTAACTTCAGGTCGCGTAAACTTCATCGTTTTCAATGGATCATACACAAAAGCTCCCTTAGCTGTTCCAATCCAGATTTTTGAGCCATCAAACAATGCGGCATTCTGATTTGCTTCTACAACAAGTCTGATTGGACGGTGATCGTTTAATATTGTGATATTCATTGTGGCAGGATCCAGTCTTAGCTTATTAATTCCTCTGCCGGTTCCAAGCCAAATATTTCGGTTATCGGAAGTGATGCTATACACCGCATTTGAGTAAAGTCCATCTGCCTGCCTGTAATTTTTTACCTTTTTATTATGGGTGTTCAAAATGTACAACCCGTCAATAGCTGTCGCAAGCATTATAAACCTGCCATATTTTTTAACACTGAGTATATTTTTCCCTTCAATCCCAGGTATTTTATAGCTGAGATCCACTCTTTTGTTGGTAATTAACGTAACCCCATTATCGCTACCCAGGAGAATTGAATCTTTTCCTATTTCCGCGATACAACTGGCTGATCCTTTATAATCGCTTAACTTCACGGGTTTACTGCCCTCGTAATAGTAACAGCCCTCCGGCGAACTAACCCAAACCTGGCCTTTATGATCACCAATAATCCCATTAACCAGGTAAGGCCCCGTTGGACTTTGCGGGGTTTGCGTAAATCTGCCGTTTTTATACTTCCACAATCCAGCTCTTAAGGTTCCGATCCATAATGCTTCCTCCCTGTCAATATATAAGCTAAAAATACTTTGCGAGCGAGGACCATCGGCAGGGATTTTATAGTAGCTTAACTGATTGTTTTTGTAATTAACCAGTCCGCCTCCAAAGGTACCCATCCAGATTCCCTGCCTTTTATTGCCCGCAAGACTCATGATAACTTCATTTGGTAGCCGCTGCGTCTGATCAAACCTTACATACATATCGCCATTAAAGCGAAAAATACCTGATCCTTCAGTGGCGAGCCATATATTCCCGGCATTATCCAGGCAAACATCGTTCACGGCATTGTCAGTGAAGCCGTTTGATGAATTGAAACTTCTGAATGTATCGTAGCCAATGTTAAACAAACCAGCAGTTGTGCAAAACCACAGAGAACCCGATTCATCTTGTTTAACCGCGAGGATCGCCCCATGGATTTTCTTTATTTCAGGATTCGCATAGGCTGCGATCTTACCATTTTCGACGGACAAAAAATCACCGAAAGACTGCAGATATATGGTGTGCTTGCGGATCTTATCGAAAATTATGTTGCGTACTGCAAGCTGATCATATATTTTTCCGTATGACGTGACGCGATGCCATGTTTTTCCTTGTAAACGATACAAACCCTTATGTCGGAACGATGCGTGAATATTACCCTCAGGATCAGTAGCCATTGCGTCTACTGACACTTTCCATGGAAGAACAACAGCGTGAACTCGAAGATCCTTCACCATGAACATCTCATATCCAACAGCTCCCCACAAGTTCCCATCCTTCGCTTTTACCAAATGATGAAAAATCCCTTTACCATATTTTGCCGGCTTTTTTAGCGTCAGCATGTTTTGGCCATCAAAATAACTTAATGTGCGGCTGGCAAACCACACCCTTCCAGCACCATCCTCTGCCATTGCGGTTGCAGTTCCAGCGGCACCGTCACTGCTTATAAAATTGGTGAAGTCCCGGCCGTTAAATCTGGAAATGCCCCCAAATGTGGAAATCCATAAATTGTGTTCACGATCCTGAAAAATCCTCTGTGCCTGCGACTGAATAAGTCCATCTTCGATGTCATAGTTCTTAAAATTATAACGCTGACCGTATACTTGCTGGTTCAAGACCAGAGAAATCATAACGATAAAACTTCGGAAAATTATCTTACTAAGAATCGTAAACATTATAATTGGAAAATGACTATTTATCAGGTGTTCTAGCTAAAATTACCTAATTAGCATAAATATGCAAATCTGAGCGAAGATACGAACTGGAAGGCTTAGGTTTTGCGGGTGGGATATGCGAATATCGTCATTTTTGTCCACCCTTAAGGTGGATTAGTATTTCAGAATTTTTCAAAAGTAAATTGTCAGATTGATTAACTTGCATCGACTTCTATAAAATGAATATGCAGAAAATATACATGGGCGATACTGGGTTGAAGGTTTCGCCCGCGGTTTACGGATTTTACAGGTGGGAAGATGTTAAAGATCCCAGGACCACCTTAAAGAAAATAGTTGGCCTTTGTCTCGAACTAGGGATTAACACCTTTGATCATGCCGACAGTTATGGTGCTTATCAATGCGAAGAGCTGTTTGGAGAGCTTATCGCCGATAAAGTGTTCAAAAGAGAAGACGTTGTACTTTTTACAAAATGTGGCCTGCGGGTTCCGAACTCTCATAACCCGGATATCCGCACTAGGCATTATAACACATCCGCTTCACATGTTACGAAAAGTGTTGACGCGTCTTTAAAAAAGTTAAGAACCGATTATATCGATATTTTCTTACTGGACCGGATTGACCCGATCTCCAACCTGGAGGAAACGGCACTCGCACTTGAAAAGCTTGCAGATTCGGGAAAGATTAAAAATATTGGAATTGCAAATTTCTCAGTCTTCCAGCATCAGCTACTGAGTTCGTATTTAAGGAAACCAATTGTGACAAATCACATCGAGTTCAACCTATTGAAAACTCAGGCGCTTGATAACGGTCAACTCGATTATATCAAGCAAAAATATATGCAGGCACTTGCGTCAGCACCTCTTGCAGAGGGAGAGATAGCGAATGGCACTGGAATTCAAGCTACCAGAGTACGTGAAAAGCTTGACGAACTAAGCGGAAAGTACAATGCTGACATCGAAGCACTTGCTGTAGCCTGGCTTGTTAAACTCGGAGCAATTCCCCTGATTGGCACAACTAATGAGCAGCGAATAAGAAACATTGCTAATAGTTTTTCAATAGACCTTGATCACCAGGATTGGTATGAGCTTTATAATGTTTCTGCTGAATTCCAGGGTGTAAAATCTTAACTAGATGACAGTGGAGAGTTGACAGTTGTCTAGACGCTTTTGGAATCCTTAGCGATTACAAAAGCTAAACTTACATTGTCCATTTCAACCTTTAGCTATCGGGTGTCAACTGTCAATCAGAAAAATGGAATGGATTGAGAATAATTTATTAAGATGCGTATTTAAAGCGATCACCGGAGCGGATTGTCCCGGATGTGGATTTCAGCGATCGCTTATTTATTTGATACGGGGAGATTTTCTTAGCAGTTTTGCAATTTACCCTGGCCTGATTCCTATTCTGCTTTTTGGTTTATGGACAATCCTTGGGACACGTTACCCGGTCAAGAATCATAATTTGATTACTCAAGGGCTCTTTTTTTTATCCGTCGCAACTGTATTTATATCTTACATTTTAAAGCTGCTAAATGCAGGAGGTTAAATCGAATCGCTGCGAACCGAAAGGTGGTTGTAGTCCTTGACAATAGTCTCTAAAAACTCTAATTCACTAACATACCCTGAAGTTTTTATTCCAAGGTGCTCCTCGACCTGGATTTTCATGTTGTACAATAAATTCTTGTTGCCGCTGGCCGAGAAAGTATTCAATACTTCCTGAATTAGCAGTACTTCTTTGTCGGTTAAATGAATGACTTCCTGATAAACTGGCTGGTAATTATCATCTTCAGGAATGAAAGCTAAATGATCCAACTGTGTGTGCGGTTCCGTCTTAATGAGCGTGGTCCCCGCAATGAGATCACCAATTCTCTGCTTATTGGGTGTTGAAGCTACTGAAATTACCGCTGCTAAATGGGCAGTAAGAGAAAAATCGACCATCCTGAATACCCATCTGATTAAATACTGGCCCAGTGTTGGCCTTGCGCCATTCAAGCTTATTACTCTAATCTTCATGGCCACCTTACCAATGCTCTGACCCCTAAAAAAAACTTCGCAGACCAGGTCATAAAAGCAGAAGATAGCGCCATAAGTCCAGAGTACGACTGTCCGGTTTTTGCCCAGTCCACTTGGTGTTGCATAGGAGGAAATTGTCATTAGCAGAATATACAGGATAATGAATATCCCTAAATCAATTAGCCTTGCCAGAATTCTCTCCCCCAAACCAGCTACGGGATAATCAATTGTGATATTTTGAGAAGTGTGGATTTTTACCGTTTGCATCGACAATAATAATGTTCAACAATATTGTTAGAATAAATTAAAAAATGTAATTATTTTAACACAATATTCGGATCATCTACCAATGAGAGAAGCTTTGTTTGTAAAGCATAATTCTGCTAAATGGAAAAAGTACGACAGCTTCAAATCCGACAATCCGGATGAACTTGCTCAATTTTTTCTGGAGATCACGGATGATCTGGCCTACGCAAAGACGTTTTATCCAAAATCTAAAACCACTGACTATCTGAATGGACTCGCCTCACGATTTCATCAGACTATTTATCGCAACAAAAAGGAGAAGTCCAACCGGTTTATATTATTTTGGAAAATCGAGTTGCCAATGCTTTTCAAACAATATCAAAAGCCTTTGTTCTATTCGTTTGTTTTCTTCGTGTTCGCCCTTCTGATCGGCATTTTCTCCGCCCGATACGATGATCAGTTTGTCAGAATGATTATGGGCCACCAGTACGTCAACATGACCAATGAAAACATCGCCAAAGGTGATCCGTTCGGAGTGTATAAACAAGCCCCTGAATTTCCAATGTTTTACTATATCGCACAAAACAACCTGAATGCCGCATTTTACACATTCACCAGTGGGATTTTTCTATCCGTAGGAACCATAATTGCTCTTTTGAAAAATGGCATTATGCTGGGCTCTTTTGAATATTACTTTTTTAGTAAAGGTTTGGGCATAGAGTCTATCCTGGTTATCTGGATCCACGGCACCCTCGAAATTTCAGCCATAATTTTAACCGGCGGAGCTGGTCTGGTGCTCGGGAACAGCATTCTATTTCCAAAAACATATAAACGGATGGAGTCATTTAAACGAGGCGCAAAGGATGGTATGAAAATTTGCATTGGACTTGTGCCAATTTGGGTTTTTGCAGCGTTCCTGGAAGGCTTCATAACCAGACATACAGACATGCCCGTTTGGATGAGCGTTTTCATTCTTGGAAGCTCCCTGTTATTTATCATCTGGTATGTCATATTATACCCTAACTATTTACATAAATCATTAAGCTATAAAACGAGCAATGGAAGAAAGCTTTGAACCCAGGAAAGTGCGCGATTTCGGAGAAATCATAAATGACACCTTCGTCTTCATATTCAAAACCTGGAAACCTTTACTGAAGGCTTATGCAACGATCTGCGGCTTTTTTGTGATTGGAAGTTTGCTTGCCACGCTGTTACAGCAGTTTCGGATGATGAAAGGAATGCGGGAGGGCTTTGCAAATGTTCCCCGAAATCCGTTTGGCATTTTATCAAACATGTTGGGATTCGAATATATAGTCGCCATGCTGTTCTCATTTATGACGTACACGGTGATCACCCTAACCACGCTGTCATTCATACATTTATACAGGGAAAAAGGAAATGAAGTTCCTACTGTAGAAGAGGTTTGGACTTTTGTTAAATTTTACTTTTTCCAATTCCTGGGAAGCGGAATACTAATGTTTATTCTATTTTTTGTGGGGTTTATGTTTTGCCTGGTCCCCGGAATTTATCTATATCCTATTATCTCCCTTATTTTCCCGATAATGCTTATAGAAAGCACTAACCTGGGATTCGCATTTAGTAAAGCCTTTACATTGATCAAAGGCAACTGGTGGGCAACCTTTGGGGTACAGGCAATTATGCTAATACTTATTACCCTGGCAGGGTTCGTATTTTATATTCCGATGATGGTCGCTGGTATGGGCGGCTTCTTCACCGGCATCGCCAAAATGAATACTCTCAACGTAGTTCTAAAGGTTGTGATTGCCCATATTAACATGGCCTTTTTCGTCTTTCCAAATATTGCCATCGCCTTATCCTACTACAGTTTGAGCGAACAGAAGGATGGTACAGGTCTCATGGATCGAATAAAGAGTTTCGGAAAAAAAGACACGGGTAATCCCGAGCTGGCGCCCGAGGAATATTGATCAGAATGCAGAAATTCATCCTTGTTTTATTCCTACTTCTTGCTCTGGGAACTATCCCTCAATCATTCAGCGCGGTCAACGTGAAAAAGCCAAACCGCATCCAGTTGGATAGCAGTCTTGTAGTAGCAAAATCATTTAATCAGGCGGCATTGGACAAGCATCGCTCGGATTCCGACTTTCAGTATGGAGAGAAGTACCAAACTGCATTATCGTGGTGGGACCGTTTTTGGAAATGGTTCTGGAACCAGTTCAGCAGCGCAGTCTCCGATTCGACATCGAGTAACCTCGCACGAAATGTTTCAGCAATTATCCTGGCGGGTTTGATCATATTTCTTGTAATAAAATTTTCCGGGGCGGGAGTCCTGCAGCTATTTACTGGAAAAGCCAGGGTCGTGCCTTTGGCGTACGCTGAATCTCTTGACAATATTCATGAGATTGACTTTGATCCTGAAATCGAGAAAGCAACGCAAAATCGTGATTACCGGCTCGCTGTACGTATGCTATACCTTAAATGCCTTAAGAAACTTAGTGATGCCGGATTTATTTCATGGCAAATCGACAAGACAAACTCCGCTTATATTTCTGAGCTAGTAAATCACGACAGAAAACAACAGTTTGCATCACTAACACGACAATTCGAATTTATCTGGTATGGAGAATTTAACATAGACCAGTCCGTGTTTACAGCTATCAAGCAAGATTTTAAGGATTTTAACCAGGGTTTATCATGAGAGACCTTAAGATCTATATTGCCTTAGGTTCACTTCTTTTAGTGATTTATCTGATTGCCCAACATAATAAACCGCTGCCAGTCGATTGGACACCGACGTATTCAAAGGACGACAAAATTCCGTATGGCACCTACTTATTGCACCGTCAAATTAATGATATTCTACCGGGAAGCAAGGTATTAGTTCGGCGGAAGCCTGTATTCAACGTTTTTCAGGAAGAGAATGTCCAAGCAGGCAACTATTTGATTATTGCAGGTTCGATTAACCTTGACATATATGATTTTAAAAAGCTAGTCAAGTATATGCAAGCGGGGAGCAATGTTTTTATCGCGACATATTACCTCGGTAACTTCTTGAATGACACTCTCAAGACAACAATAAGCAGCGAAATAAAGCTGAATGATAAGGGATATTCGCAGCACTTCACCAATCCATCCTTGAATCCGGCAAAAAAATACTTATTCGATAAGGATATAGGGAATCAGTATTTCAGCAAATTAGACACTACAAGAGCTATTGTTTTAGCCGTGAACAACAATGGACACAGCACATTTATTAAATATCCCTTCGGTAAAGGTGCTCTGTACTTAATGTCGAGCCCTCAATTCTTTACCAATTATAATCTTATTAAGTACGATGGAGCTGACTTTGCGGCCAAATCAATGTCATACCTTTCGCCGGGCGGAGATTTAATTTGGGATGAATTTTCAGCAAAAGGACCCGGGCAAGTCAATGCCCCACTTAGTGTATTCTTAAATATTCCCGAATTAAAATGGGCTTATTACATAGCTTTATTCAGCCTGATCGCGTTCGTGTTTTTCGAAATAAAGCGACGCCAGCGCATTATACCCATAATTCAGCCTTTGCAAAATAACACCATAGAATTTGTGAATGTAGTAGGTCAGGTTTACTATGAACGCAAGGACCATAAAAACCTGATTGACAAAAAAATTGCTTACTTGTTTGAAAACATCCGCTCGCGATACCGCCTCAACACGAATAATATTGACGAGGAATTTATTACAACACTTAGCAATAAAACGGAGATATCAAGAGAAGCCATCCAAAATCTGATGGCCTTAGTTAAACACTATTCAGAACTTACAAAGATTAGCGATCAGCAACTCATCGAATTCAACAGGGAAATAGAAAATTTTTATAATAAATCAGCATAATATGGACCAGGAATTTACCGGACAAAGAACAGATTTAAGCCAGTTAAGCTCGGCAGTTGAGCAGATAAAAAAATCGCTGGGCAGTATCATAGTCGGTCAGACCGAAATGGTTGAACTGCTGATTGCCGGCATACTTGCGGATGGCCATATTTTGATTGAAGGTGTGCCGGGAATTGCAAAAACATTGACCGCCAAACTGCTTGCAAAAACGTTGAGTGCGAAGTTTTCAAGGATACAGTTTACACCAGATATTATGCCCTCTGACGTGCTGGGGACTTCCATTTTTAATCCGCGTGAAACGTCATTTGAATTTAAGTCAGGTCCCATATTTGGAAATATAATTCTTGTGGATGAGATTAACAGGGCACCTGCCAAAACCCAATCGGCATTATTTGAAGTTATGGAAGAACGTCAAGTCACAATGGACAGCCGGACCTATAAAATGGACGAACCATTTATCGTTCTTGCTACACAAAATCCAATTGAACATGAAGGCACATACCGATTACCCGAAGCTCAACTGGATCGATTTCTCGTAAAGATCGAAGTGAAATATCCCACCCTTGAGGAAGAGATCAATATTCTGACCATGCAACATTCTCAGACTACAAGAGAACAGCTTGATCGTGTGGTTCCAGTGATAACAGGCGATGAGATCACAAGTTACAGGAAGCAGATTCGTGCCTTTCATGTTGAACCAAAACTGATTGAGTTTGTAGCTAAGATCATCCATGAAAGCCGCACGAATAAATCATTATTTCTTGGTGCCTCTCCGCGCGCCTCGATCGCAATAATCAATGTAGCGAAAGCCATTGCCGCGATCAATGGACGCGATTTTATCACACCTGACGATATTGTAAAAATTGCACCGGCCGTTTTAAGACATCGAATTATGCTTACTGCTGAGAAGGAAATGGAAGGGATCAGTCCGGATGATGTGGTAGCCCAGATCATCCAGAAGATCGAAATACCCAGATAAATTCGCATTAACGACACAACTTTGAGATCACTTTTTAACCAGTTTTATTTAAATCTATTCTTGCAGAACCGCTTGTTCGCGGGACTGGGTGGTGTCTCGTTGCTGTTTACATTCTCTTTCTTCTTTCCCTGGCTGGGAGTTATTCCACTCGTTTCATTTGTGACTTTACTGGGGCTCATTGCCATTGACCTACTATTATTGTACCGCATTCAAAATGGCATCTTCGCCAGGCGTCATTCGCCAGACCGTTTGAGTAATGGCGATGATAATGATTTCGGTATCCACACCGAAAACTTTTATCCATTCAGTATTCATGTGGGGATCATTGATGAGATACCATTCCAGTTTCAACAAAGGAATATTTGGTTCGATGTAAAACTAAAGCCCAGAGAAATTAAGGTTATCTCCTACCAGTTAAGGCCTGTAAAGCGTGGAGAATATGATTTCGGCAGGATTCTTCTCTATGTAAGATCTCCTATAGGTCTGATATCACGACGATATCAATTTGATGATTCAGAAATACTACCTGTTTACCCGTCGTTTTTACAAATGCGCAGGTATGAGCTGATGGCAATTTCAAACCGTCTAAGTGAAACTGGTATTAAAAAGCTCAGAAGACTGGGGCATAGCATGGAATTCGAGCACATCCGCACGTACGTAAGCGGTGATGACCAGCGAAGTGTGAACTGGAAAGCTACTGCCCGGAAAGGTGACCTGATGATTAATTCATACACTGATGAAAAGTCGCAACATGTATATTGCATAGTTGACAAATCCAGGTCCATGAAAATGCCTTTTGAAGGCTTAAGTCTGCTGGATTACGCTATCAATGCGAGCCTCGTACTTTCAAACATTGCGTTAATTAAAGAAGATAAAGCCGGACTTATCACCATCTCTGAAAAGATCGGCGCTATAGTTCCGGCAGACAGGCGCCCCGCCCAGCTCAACAAGATCCTGGAGGTGTTATATAGAGAAAAAACCCGCTATCTGGAGATAAACATGGAACTGCTGTACAGCACCGTTCGTACAACAGCAAAGCAACGAAGTCTTCTACTTTTCTTCACGAACTTCGAAAGTTTGTCGGCTATGGAAAGGCAGCTGCCATTTTTAAAGCGCATAGCAAAGTTTCATCTGCTTTTTGTGATATTTTTTGAAAACACAGAGCTTCAGAAGTTAAAAGAAGAACCGGCGAGAAATATCGAAGAAATCTATATTCAAACTATCGCGGCTAAGTTCGCGCATGAAAAGAAACAAATTGTCAAGGAACTCGCAAGACACGGCATTCAGACAATTCTGAGCACACCCCAGCAGCTAACGGTGAATACAATAAACAAATACCTCGAACTTAAAGCTCGCCAAAGCTTTTGAACCTAAAGAGGTAAAATCAAACCACCTGCACCTTAATTCGTTAAAGGTAAATGAAGATCTTAGTTATTGAAGACGAAGCAGCTATGTTAGACAATATTGTCGATGCGCTTAAAGGCGAACAATATCTGGTTGAAACGGCCGACAACTATGATAGCGCTATTCAAAAAGTTTCCGACTATCAATATGATTGTATCGTTTTGGATATTTCTTTACAAAATACCCGAGACGGGTTAGATATTCTACGCGAACTCAAAAAGCTAAATAAAGCTGATGGAGTCATCATCGTTTCGGCAAAAAATTCCCTTGACGATAAAGTTGCGGGATTGGATTTGGGTGCCGATGATTACCTGGCTAAACCATTTCATCTATCGGAATTACTGGCTCGGGTCAAGGCAGTAATCAGGCGTCGCAGTTTCTCAGGCAATGACCACATCAATGCAGGTAATTTAAAGATAGACATCAGCCAGCAATCTGCTTATGTAGGCGAACAGCCGTTTATTACAAACAGAAAGGAGTTTGAAGTTTTACTCTACCTTGTAACGAATAAGAATCGTTTGGTTAACAGGGCCGCTCTTGCTGAGCATGTATGGGGTGATCATATTGACAGCGCGGATAATTTCGATTTCATCTATTCACAAATAAAAAACATTCGTAAAAAACTTAAAGACGCGAAAGCTCTGGTAGATATCCAGTCCATTTATGGAGTGGGTTATAAGCTTCAGGCAGAATGAAACTTCTCAATTACACTTCAGGGTATTTTTTGATTGTTCTGATGGTTATCATCCCTATTTGGGCTGGGTTGTTTTATTATGCGATGTTGGATGAAGTGTATGACAGTATGGATGACGGGTTGGACAATCAACGGCAACTTATTATCTCAAAAGCAGCACTCGACACCGCAATTCTTACTCATAAAGATTTTGAAGAAGGTAATTATGCCGTTATGCCGGTTTCTCCTAATGCAGCCAGGAAACATACAGATTTGTATATCGACACGATGATGTACATGCAAAACGAGAAAGATTTTGAACCAGTCAGAATGCTGCAGACAGTATTCCGTAAAGGTGAGGATTATTATCAAATGCGGGTGATAACTTCGATGGTCGAAGAAGATGATCTAGTTTCTGAACTGGGCTATTCTCTGATGTGGCTATATTTTGGACTTGTAGCCACGATTCTTGTGCTTAATAACTTTTTGCTGAAGAATATTTGGAAACCCTTTTACAGGCTAATCAGGCAATTGCAGACATTTAAGCTTACAAATATCCAGCAGATAAAAATGTCGCAAACCCGGGTTGACGAATTCAATCTGATGCAAAACACCGTACAACTCTTCCTTGACAATACGGTGTCTGTGTATAATCAGCAAAAGCAATTCATTGAAAATGCATCTCATGAACTCCAGACTCCGCTTGCAATTGCAATAAATAAGCTTGAGCTCTTGGCAGAACACAATTCACTGGGTGATGCACAGGCGGAATTACTTGAAACTGCGCTGGACAATCTCGAGCGCCTAAAACGTCTTAACCAATCTTTGTTGCTTTTGTCAAAAATAGAAAATGATCAATTCGAAGATGTGAGGGAAGTTAATGTCAATTTGCTGATAAATAAGCTTAAAGATGACTTTAGCGATCAAATTGACTTTTACAAACTAGTTTTCACATTTAGCGAGCAATCACAATGTATTTGGAGAATGAATCCCGACCTGGCAGACATAATGTTTTCCAATCTTATAAAGAATGCAATTAAACACACACCACAGGGAGGCATTATTAGTATCAAAATAAAAAGCTCGTCAATTAGCTTTGAAAATGAAGGTTCGGCAGCATTAGATGAGTCACTCCTATTCCAGCGTTTTCACAAGATTAGCAAGTCAGAAAGTTCTACTGGCCTCGGGCTTGCCATCGCAAAGGCAATTGCCAAAGTAAGCCTTCTGAGCCTTAATTACCGGTATGAGGGAAAACATATTTTTACGGTAACACCCGCTGTGTAAGCTCGTTCCCAAATCTTTCCAGATTTGTATAGCACCTTTGTGATACAATCTGTCTTATGAAGAATTTAGCATTAATAATCTGCTTGTTCGGAACAACATTGGGAGCATGTAGTAATGACATCCCCATTGCCGAAGTACCGTCTGTCGTTTTAAACACCTTTCAAACGGATTTTCCTGCAGCAAAAAAACTTGAATGGGAAAAAATCAAAGGCAATTATGAAGTTGAATTTGAACTTAACGGTATTGAACAGCATGCACAATTTGCCACCGATGGGAGAAAACTAATGCACAAGAAAGAAATTCCGGAAGGCTCACTACCTGCAGTCATCAGTTCCCTCTTGAAAGACCAGTTTAGCAGCTATCTTATTGATGATGTACAACAGGTAATGAGAGCCGAGATAACCTACTATCAGGTTGAACTTGAAAGAAAAGGGAAACCAGATAGAAAAATAGTTTTTTCAGCAGATGGCAAAGAGAATTCTGCACTACCTTATTGGGATTAACTAAACGTTCACTAAAACATCAGATCATGCGCACCGCAATATTCATCATCGCTTTTATAGTACTCGCTATCGGAATAGCCTTTACGATACGCTTCACAAATGTTGAGGATATCGTAGAAAATAAAAAAGGTAAAAAAGAAAAAAAGAAGGATAAAGACAAAGATGATAATATGACTGCAGGCAGTTCTGATGTCCAAATTATTACCAAACATGACCTTCCCGAAGTGCTTAAAGAGATTTCGGCAGTTGTTTATCTCGACAAAGATCGTTTCGCATGTGTGCAGGACGAATTAGGTACGATCTTTATTTATAACACAAGCACCAAAAAAATAGAAAATGAAATAGAATTTGGTGCTGCTGGCGATTATGAGGGCCTTGCAGTCGTTGGAAAGAATGCCTATGTGCTTCGCGCTGATGGAGTTGTTTTTGAGGTCAAAGGTTATTCAGCATCTGGAAGCACAACGGTTCAGCATAAAACTCATTTGACGGTAAAACAGGATACTGAAGGCTTGTGCTACGACAATAAGAACAATCGATTATTGATCGCCATCAAAGGTCCTGATCCGGCAGGCACGAATTATAAAGGGATCTATAGTATGAGCCTTTCTGATTTCAAAATGGACAAAACTCCGGCATATAAGATAAACCTTGGAGACCCGGCACTGGCAAGCTTTAAAGCGAAGAAGCAGGGGAGCCAGATGCAACCATCCGGAATAGCAATCCACCCGTCAACAGGTGATCTTTATATTACTGAAGGCACCAAGCCTAAGTTGCTTATCCTGGATAACAAAAGTGTAATAAAATCAGTTAGAGACCTCAACAGCAAGGACTTCAACCAGCCAGAGGGCATAAGCTTTAGTCCGGATGGTGAGCTTTATATTTCGAACGAAGGAAACAAAGCTCCGGGTAATATTTTAAGGGTAGATATCTCTAAATTTTAAAGCTATTTTGTGGCATCACGACAGAGCCTCGGGTGGAGGGTTGCCCTGTGCCCTTTTATCCTGGGGCAATGGAACAAACTCCAGATTATCTGTCGGTGGCAGCAGAATCCTGCCCGCAGCCCAGTCTGCTTTAGCCTGTTCAATTCGTTCTTTTCTCGAGGAAACAAAGTTCCACCAAATATGGCGCGGACCCAATTGCTCTCCCCCGAGCATCATCAGCACTGAATCTTCTTTGGCGATAATCACCGGATCTACACCTCTCGTAAATACCAGCATTTGACCAGCAGGATAACTAACACCTGATAATTCGATGCGTCCTTTGACAATATAAAAACCCCGCTCTTCATGTTCAGTGGGAAGGCCAAATCGTGCGTCTTTATTGAGCACAATATGCATGTAGAATAATGGCGAGTGAATTTTAACAGAATTCTTAAGACCGTAAGCATTTCCAGCTATAAGCCTCATCCATACCCCGGCGTCTGTGAAGATCGGAAGCTCTTCGGGTTTGTAATTATCAAATGCAGGGTCCGCTTCCTCATCCTTTTCAGGCAGCGCTACCCAGGTCTGGATCATTTCAAGCTGACCGCTGGCCAAAACTGCAGGGTCTTCAAACCGTTCAGAATGTGATATTCCTCTGCCAGCAGTCATCCAGTTCACCTCGCCGGGAAGGATTATTTGCTCCACTCCCAGGCTATCGCGATGCATTACCTGCCCGCCAAATAAATAACTTACCGTAGAGAGGCCAATATGCGGATGCGGCAAAACATCTATATTTGAACTTATCTGAGGCTGTATATTAACCGGACCTGCATGATCCATAAATATAAAAGGACCAACCATTCGATGTAACCTAAACGGGAGGATCCGCTTTACATCCATACCAGGAGCAAGAGCCGCTTTTCTGGCTTCAATAACGATATCTAGCATAATAAATAGATGACAGTTGACAATGGACTATTGAAAGTGCGCAGCGGCAGTTGAAAAATTATAAAATACTACAATTAATAAGCAGTCACCAACCTTAACTAAGCACCACCAAAATTAACAAATTATAAAGCTAATTAATTTTCTTTGAGATATCTTGCCGCTGCATTTGAGCTGAATAAATTGTCACCTATCACCATTCAAAAAGACTTTTCCTCCCCCGACCACGCAATTGTTATTGAAGGTCACGGCATCAGTTCATTATCCGCAAAATTCATATTTGAGCATAGTCCGGCTGCCCTCCATTCGCAAGATTTTTACAAACACATCTTTCCTAAAAAGCTGGCTCTAAACGCAGGAACATTTACCAATCAGTCGGGCACACTAAGCTTCCCGGATGTTAACATATTACAGACTGCCGAACAGCTCCAGATTTCCTGCGCCTGTTCTGAAGAAGAAAAACGGCTTTGCGAGCATCAGTCTCATGTACTCCTTGCTATCCTGAAAAACGATGACCTGCGGATATTTTTTGATGAGAAACTTCGCTTCAAACGATTAAAAAGCTTCGCGGCAGAGTTCGGCCTGCAAACTGAAACAGACCTGGAAAGGTTTTTTGAAATCGGATATCAGCAAAGAAAGGTGCTGATCACCCCACGATCTCCCGGCTTACTCCCTGCGAATAAAGCCGGCTTAAACAATTTGCAAATACAGCTGGGTCTGGAAATTAATTTAAGTCCTCCTCCCTGGCCTGATGAGGAAAAAATTACAGGCTTGGTACTTAAACAGCATAAATACTACAAAAACCTGCTTGTCGAACTTTTTGACGCACAAATCACCAAAGAGAAAAAAATAAAAAATCCCTTAAGCTTCTTATCGCCGCGTGATTTGATCTGGCAGTCCGAGGACAAGAAGGAATTAAAATTTTATACCGGAATTACGGCTTTTCAGAATGCTTTGGATCCTGCAAGAAGCCAGCACGACATTAACGCCTTACTCGCAATAATAGAAAATCCGCTATCTTATCACGTCTATTATCACGACAGTGCAGTATCCGAAAACTTAACGGCAGCCTCATTGGTTCCGGTTACATTGCGGAACCTGTCAAATAACATAATAGTGCGGGTTAGCCGAAAGGATCAATTCTATGAGATCTCCTTAATTATTCGAATAGAAGAACGCGAATACGACCTCAGGGAGCTGGACTTGAAATTTACTTATTTTCTCCGCTTAGATAACGAGTTATTTCTTGTGGACAACCTGCATCTTCTTTCACTTATCGACCTGCTGAAGAAAAAGTCTGATAATTTACTCGTTCATGCTTCTCAATACAAAGAATTTAAAAGACAGCTTTTAGAAAGACTTGAATACAGCATTCCAATAGATTATCAATACATCAAACCAGCAACACATCTACAGCTTGAGCAATACGAAGCCGAGCACAGCCTGGAAAAGATTATCTACCTTTCGGATTTTGGCAGCCAGGTTATGATCATTCCCGTTATGAGATATGGTGAGGCAGAAATATCAATTCGCTCAGGGCGACAGGTTTACCAGCTCGATAGCAAGGGTAATGAATTTATGATTTACCGTGACACGCATGAAGAAATTGCCTTTACTTCCCTATTGATCAGGCAGCACCCCTTTTTCGAAGAGCAACTCACAAACGGTCTTCAATATTTCTATCTGCACAAGAAACGGTTTCTTGAAGAAGAATGGTTTTTAAATGCATTTGAAGAATGGGAAGGAAACGATATCACTATACATGGGTTCAGCGAGTTGACAGGTAATAAGCTTAATCCCAATAAGGCCAAGATTACTATTCAGGTGATCAGCGGCATCAATTGGTTTAATACAGTTATAAACGTGCGCTTTGGTAAAAAGAAGGCTTCGCTTAAGAATGTTTATCGTGCTATTCGCAATAAAACGAAGTTTGTCCGCCTGGACGATGGCAGTCAGGGAATCCTGCCGGCAGAATGGCTGGAAAAGTTCACCAATTATTTCAATGCCGGCGAAATTGTCGACGAGGAAACCTTACAAACTCCGAAATCAAATTTCTCAGCGATAGAGAAATATTATGATGAAAAACTGTGGAGCGAGGAGGTAAAGAATGAAATCAACCTTTATCGGAAGAAAGTTGGCGATTTTGATCAGATCACATCCGTGCAAATTCCAAAAGACCTAAATGCCACGCTTCGTCCTTATCAAAAAAGAGGACTTGATTGGATGAATTTCCTGGATGAATTCAATTTTGGCGGATGTCTGGCAGATGATATGGGTCTGGGCAAATCACTGCAAATCATTGCATTTATTTTATCTCAGCGAGAAAAAGTTAAAAATAACGTCAATTTGCTAATCGTACCCACGTCACTCGTATTCAACTGGCAGGCCGAAGTTTCAAAATTTGCCCCGTCTCTCCGGATAAAAACATTTTACGGTGCTGATCGGAAAAAAAGATCAGACGATTGGGCTGCTTATGAGATAATCCTGACAACTTACGGCACCTTGCTTACAGATATCAGTCTTCTTAAAAACTACGAGTTTAATTATATCTTCCTTGATGAGTCTCAAAACATTAAAAACCCAGAGTCACAGCGGTATAAGGCTGCCCGAACACTAACATCAAGAAACAAAATAACCATCACCGGGACCCCTATCGAAAATAACACTTTCGACTTGTACGGTCAGTTGTCGTTTGCCTGCCCAGGATTACTCGGCACAAAACAATACTTCCGGGATATATACTCGAGTCCCATCGACCGTTTCAATGATACAAGAAGGGCCAGGGAACTGCAGCACATTATCAAACCCTTCATTATGCGCCGTACGAAGCAGGAGGTTGCCGAAGAACTTCCTGATAAAACAGAGATGGTGCTGTACTGCACGATGAAAGAGGAGCAGCAGAAAATATACGACGCTTATGAAAAAGAGTTCCGTGAGTATATCTCTGCTTCAGATAATGAAGAGCTGAAGAAAAATCCAATGAATGTATTGAAGGGCCTAACGACTCTCCGTCAGATTTGTGATTCGCCCCTCCTCCTTTCCGACCGTAAACTAACCGCCTATTCTTCGGCCAAGATCGACACCCTTATAGAACAGATAGAAAACAAACGCGCTGACCATAAGATCTTAGTCTTCTCGCAGTTTGTCGGCATGCTGGATTTAATTAAAAAAGAACTGATTGATCGTGAGATTAAATTCAGTTATTTAACCGGCACTACTACTAAGCGCGAAGGAGTTATCAATGAGTTCCAGAATAATCCTGAAATCCGAGTTTTCCTGATTAGCCTGAAAGCCGGCGGAACGGGATTGAATCTTACCGCTGCCGACTATGTATATTTGGTTGATCCCTGGTGGAACCCGGCAGTAGAAAACCAGGCGATAGATCGTTGCCACAGAATTGGGCAAGATAAACATATAGTCGCAATCAGGTTGATATGTGAGGGAACGGTAGAAGAGAAAATTTTAAAACTGCAGGAATCTAAAAAAGGCCTTATGAATGAGCTGGTCAAGACTGACGGGAGTTTTGTCAAATCATTTAGTAAGGATGAATTGCTAAGGGTTCTTGGATGAAAGTTAAAATCCTTTGGCTCTTGGAAAAACCCATTCAAACTTGCGTTTAACATTGATTAATAATAATATCTAGCTGAATAGCATTGGAATATAAGGAAGGCCAAAGCTTAACCCTATGGGCTGATCCTCCCTGCTGGGCGGTTATTTGCGCCCGATCGGCTTTGAAGATCATCACCAAGATCAGCACGAGCTGCTTCTGCAATTTTCTCGAGCGCACTCACAATTTCCGGAAATTCACTCCTGACATTATAACGCTCACCGGGATCTCGCTCCAGGTTATACAAACCCCCAGCGATGCTGTAATTTTCATTTAGTTGGCCAGGCTGTCCATTTTTTCCGGGTACAAAACCCTCATAAGTTCGGCCCGGATGAGGAAAAACTAATTTCCAGTTACCTTGCCTTACTGCTTCAAGATTATTTTTCCGATAGTAATATAGAAACTGCTCGCGGGGAGATTGTGAATCATCGCCTTTCAGTATTTTAGAGAAATCAATTCCATCAATTTTAAGTGCCGGCAGCTTTGTTTCACAAACTGTTGCGATCGTAGGTAGAATATCGAGAGCAGTTATCAGTTTTGAACTAATCCGTCCTGCAGGGACAACTCCCGGCCAGCGAACGATACATGGTACCCGCTGCCCACCTTCAAATGTGGTTCCCTTACCTTCCCGAAATCCTCCGGCCGATCCGGCATGATCACCATAGTTAAGCCATGGTCCATTGTCACTGGTGAATATTACAAGAGTATTTTTATCAATATTCTGTTTTTTTAATTCTGATAATATTTGTCCCACAGACCAGTCGATCTCCATCATCACATCGCCAAATATGCCCCTCCCACTTTTGTCTTTGAATTTTGCCGATGCCGCGAGAGGCACATGTGGAAGCGGGTGTGGTACGTATAAAAAAAATGGCTTGCTTTTGTTTTGTCGGATAAATGCTGTCGCCCGTGTCGTTATGGCCGTAGTGAGCTCAGCAGCATCATCAAGATTCTGAACAGATTTAACCACTTTCGCTCCCTCTATCAGATTTAATGGTGGATAATTAGCCTTGGTCTGGTTTGGGTGAAGCGGCCACATATCGTGCGAATAAGGCACTCCAAAATACTCATCGAACCCCTGGGCCATGGGTAGCATTGTCGGGTGATCCCCAAGGTGCCATTTTCCAAAGATGGCGGTTGCATAACCCTTAGCCTTGAGCAGTTCTGCAATCGTCTCTTCTTTCGGATTTAAACCCACTTGAGAATTCGGGCCAAACGCGCCGCTAATTCCCAACCTATTCGGATAACAGCCAGTCAACAAAGCCGCCCTTGACGCTGAGCAGACGGCCTGAGCAGTCAGAAAGTTCGTAAATCTGATTCCCTCTGCGGCCATACGATCGATATTAGGTGTTTGATAATTAAGAGCGCCCGTTATTGAAAGATCCCCATAACCCATATCATCCAGGAAGATAAGCACGATATTGGGGGTTTGCGATTTTCCTTTCGGGGTGGCACCAGTTGATAGCAGAAGGAACAGTGTACCCAAGGCTAGCAAGAACCGTTGAGATCTTAATGAGAATAAATAGTTCATAGAGGTAAATTAATGAAATTGAAAGCTTATTGAAAATTTTGGGAAATATTCAACATCTAAGTCCTTTCTTTATAAATTCGGTAATGCGCTTATTTTGGTAACCTCCAGCATCTTTCCTATGAAACTATTGTCATCAATTTTGTTTCTTCTTCTGATAATTTCCACTTCAAAGTCTAATGGTAGGCCTGCTTCAACAGACCGAATGTTAAAGTGCGAACACATGTGGAATCCGATTGGCATTGATGTAACAGATCCCCGTTTGACGTGGATCATGGACGACACTCGCCCCGGAGCACGCCAGACAGCCTATCGTGTATATGTTTCAAAAGATTCGGTATCGCTATTGCAAAAAAAGAATATGGTGTGGGATTCGGGAAAGAAGCCTTCCTCAATGAACTTAGTGATCTATCAAGGCACAACACTGGAGCCATTTACAAAATACTTCTGGACTGTTGACCAGTGGGCCAAAGACGGCACACTCCTGCCGAGAACACAAGTTGCCACTTTCGAAACCGGTATGATGAGAATGGAAAACTGGACTGGTACCTGGATAAGTGACAGGAATGACATCAACATTCGCCCAGCTCCTTATTTCCGTAAAACATTTACCTCATCGCGCAAAATTCGTTCTGCTCGGGCATACATCTCAGCCGCAGGGTTATACGAATTATTTATAAATGGAAAAAAAGTTGGAAATCACCGATTGGATCCTATGTACACGCGTTTTGACAGACGAAACCTGTATGTTACTTATGATGTTACGAACTATTTGCTTAGTGGAAAGAATGCAATAGGTGTTTTACTTGGAAACGGTTGGTACAACCACCAGTCGCTGGCGGTATGGGATTTCCATAATGCACCATGGCGTGCCAGGCCGACATTTTGCCTTGATGTCCGCATCACATATGATGATGGAACCGTGGAAGTTGTAAACACAGACAACCAGTGGAAAACTAAGCTTAGTCCTATTGTGTTCAACAGTATATATACTGCCGAACATTACGACGCCCGCCTGGAACAACCGGGCTGGAATACTGTAAACTTCGACGATAGCAAATGGAACGGCATTACCCTCCGTGCAGCGCCTTCACAAAATATTGTCGCACAGGTTTTGCATCCAATCCGAAACGTTGAAGAGATCCCTGCAAAATCGATCAACAAGATTAACGACACCACCTACATTTTCGATTTGGGCCAAAACATTGCCGGAGTAAGTAAAATCAGACTTTCCGGCGAAACTGGTACGATTATACGTTTAAAGCACGGTGAACGGCTGTATTCAAACGGCCGGGTGGATTTGTCAAATATCGATGTTTATCACCGTCCGAAAGATGATAAAGATCCTTTTCAAACCGATATTGTAATTTTAAGTGGAAGAGAAAATGAGGATTTCATGCCAAAATTCAACTACAAGGGCTTTCAGTATGTTGAAGTCACAAGCAATAGACCAATAAAATTAAATAAGGAAAGTCTGACTGGATACTTTATGCACAGCGATGTACCAGCCTCTGGAACTATCAATACTTCTAATCCTTTGATTAATAAATTGTGGTGGGCAACGAATAACTCCTATCTTTCTAATTTGTATGGTTACCCGACCGATTGCCCTCAGCGGGAAAAAAATGGCTGGACGGGTGATGGTCACTTCGCGATAGAAACGGGCCTTTACAATTTTGACGGAATTACGATTTATGAAAAATGGCTGGCTGACCATCGCGATGAGCAGCAACCTAATGGCGTGCTCCCTGATATTATCCCTACGGGAGGCTGGGGATATGGAACAGCCAATGGCACCGACTGGACGAGTACGATCGCAATTATCCCATGGAACATTTATATGTTTTATGGCGACAGCAAATTACTTTCAGACAGTTATGGTGCCATTAAGAAATATGTGAATTATATCAACCAGATTAGCCCATCCGGCCTGACCACCTGGGGACGTGGTGACTGGGTACCGGTAAAATCAACATCTTCACTTGAATATACATCGTCTGTTTATTTTTACGTCGACGCTACAATCCTTGCAAAGGCTGCGAAGCTGTTTGGCCATGAAGATGACAGAGTTTATTATTCAAACCTTGCCAGAAAAATTAAAGATGCCGTAAATAGGAAATATTTTGATGCTAACAAAGCCAGCTATGCAAGCGGTACACAAACTGAATTAAGTGTAGCGCTGCAATGGGGATTGGTTCCGGAAACTTTAAAAGGCAAGGTGGCGTCAAATCTCGCAAAACGGGTGGAAGCAGACGGCATGCATCTCGACGTGGGTGTCCTGGGCGCAAAAGCTATTCTTAACGCCCTCAGCGATAATGGTCAGGCTGAAACCGCCTACAAACTCGCAGCACAAAATACCTACCCTTCATGGGGGTGGTGGATCGCAAATGGTGCGACAACGCTCTATGAAAATTGGGATATCAATGCCGAGCGGGACATCTCTTTAAACCACATGATGTTTGGTGAGATTGGGGCCTGGTTTTTCAAGGGCCTCGGCGGAATAAAGGTTGACGAGGAGAATCCGGGATTCAAAAACGTAAAGCTGGAACCAAATTTTGTGAGCGAATTGGATTACTTCGAGTCTGCGCATCAGGGTCCATTTGGGAAAATTGTTTCGTCCTGGAAGCGAAATGGCACTTCGGTCACATACTCAGTTTTTATTCCTGCAAATTCTACAGCCAATGTACATTTTCCATTACTATCGGGTCAAAAAGCGTATAATAAGGGGAAGCAAATAGCTCAGGATATCAGGATTGAAGCAGGCATATATGAGTTTGAAATTAAGTGAAATTAGACAGTTTGATCATTTAACATTGCAAATACCACTATAGTCAAAGTAAATACAAGAAAAAGTCCAACAATGTAGTAAGACTGCGAGTGTGCAAAATTTAGCGTCCACCCCAAGCCAGTCTTTTTCCTTACCCAAATATCGGGATCATTAGGATTGTTGTAAATTATCCCTGCTTTCCAAAATTTAAGATTTTCTTCGTCAAGTTCGTTCATGTTTTTATGTTGAGAAATTAATCTACAAAATACTCACAGCCCATTCCATAAATTTAAGAAGTTGAATATGAATCAATATATCCTCCAGAATATCAGGGCGTTTGAGATGACCGGCGTTATGATGAGAATAATAAGCTTTACTCTTGTTAGCTGGCTTGGGCCGGAAAGTCCTTTTTTGTTTGTCTGGATCTTTAATACGGCCGATGCGATCCTGCTATCATGGTGTTCGGTCCTTAAAAAAGATAAAGCCTACACCCTGCTGAACGTTTTCTGGATTGCAGTCGGGGTTATTGGAATATGGAGAGCGTCCAGTTAATCAAAATGAGAAACCGGCTATATTTAATATATTTAGTTAGCAAATTTCATCATCATGGCAAAAGGTAATAACGGCGATCTGTCCAGACTTCAATTCTTAAAAACCTCGGGGCTTATAGCAACAGGGCTGACATTCCTTCCAGGCATGGTAAGATCAATGACAACAACAACAGCTGCAAACTTCCGCATTATTATCCCATCAATGGGCAGCGCACCAGAGAAGTTTGCCGCCGAGCAACTCAAACAATACTTGTCGCAGCTCCCAGAAGCAACAATTTCTGTAGTGGAGGAAGATCAAAATATAATTGAAAATGCCTTTTATCTGGGTCAGACAGCATTTGCCAAAGCTCAAAGCATTGATTTCAATAAGCTCTCCGAAGATGCTTATATCTTAAAACCAGTCGGAAATAATTTAATCGTAGCTGGAGGATCGAAGAAAGGGCTTTTGTATGGCGTTTATGATTTACTTGAGGAAATGGGGTTTCGGAAATATGCGCCCGACTCTACCCTTATCCCAAAAAGTAAGGCGCTTATGATTCCTAAGTCGGTAAGATCATTCGCGCCGAAAATAAATTACCGAACAACATCGTATGGTGCAATGGGTGGAGAAGACTACAGCAATTGGCACAAACTGTCATCCAGATCTGAATGGGGTCTTTTTGTTCATACTTTTCATACCCTCATCCCAGCAAAAGAT
This sequence comes from Daejeonella lutea, assembly GCF_900168015.1. GTDB lineage: Bacteria > Bacteroidota > Bacteroidia > Sphingobacteriales > Sphingobacteriaceae > Daejeonella > Daejeonella lutea. Next base: position 1,690,682 of record NZ_FUYR01000001.1, read on the forward strand.
TATGCGGACACAAACCCCGAATATTTTTCACTGATCAATGGAACGCGCCGACCAGGAACTCAGTTATGCCTGTCAAATCCCGAGGTAGTACAGGTTCTAATTGCGAATTTAAAGAAGAAAATTGCTGAAAAACCTGCTTCCAGGTACTGGTCGGTTAGTCAGGATGATAATGATCAATATTGTGGCTGCGATAACTGCAACGCACTAAATGAAAAATTTGGTGGCGTTCCAAGCGGTAGTATTATTCATTTTGTCAATAAGGTTGCACGGGCTATACCTGGCAAAATGATCTCGACTCTCGCCTACTGGTATTCGCGCAAGGCACCAAAAAATATAAAGGCAGAGCCCAATGTTAATATCATGCTGTGCAATATTGAAAGTCTAAGACACGCCCCGGTATACGAAACCGACCCCGCCTTTTCTGCAGACCTTAAAGACTGGGGCACTATAGCGAGCGATATAATTATATGGGATTACAATATTCAGTTTACGAATTTCATTGCACCCTTTCCTAATCTCTTCACATTAAAGTCCAATATTAAATTTTACACAGATAACAACGTTAAGGCATTATTCATGCAGGCGAATAATGAGCCGGCAGCAGATATGGCACTTTTGCGGGCCTACCTAATTAATAAGTTAATGTGGCAGCCTGAAGCCAGCGAAAAAGATCTTATAGACGATTTCCTAAATGGATATTTCGGGTCGGCAGGCATGTATATTCGCCAGTATATTGACGATATGCAGGCTTCGCTGGTAAAGAGCGGTATGAAGCTGAATATTTTCGGGGATCCGATAGACGCGAAAGAGGCCTTCTTATCAGCGGATATGATGTCTAAATACAACAATCTATTTGACCAGGCTGAAAAAACCGTAGGGGCGAATAAAACATTGCTAAGAAGAGTACAAACAGCGCGTTTACCAATTATGTATGCGGCGATTCAAATTGGACGGACTGAAATTAACACGGAACGAAGTATGTACAAACAGGGCACTGATGGGATAACATTAGCTAAGCCAGAAATGAAGGCACTTGTGCAGGATTTTGTCTCGAAATGCAAGGCAGAAAATGTAAATTTAATAAGGGAACGAGCGGGCACACCCGATCACTACCTTGCCTCCTACACCCGCATCTTCGAAAAAATGGATGCAACCAGCAAAACAAAGTCTTTTGGTAAAAAGATAATCCCGCTTACCATGCCTAATCAAAAATCCAAAGGTCCAGAGGCGCTTACTGACGGCTTATTTGGATCATTTGAATCCTGGCAATCCGCAGATAAAAACTTCGTTTATTACACAGGTGAGCACATGGATTTCGTACTTGACCTTGGGGCGTTAATTCCCATTAATTCGGTTCATATGGATTTCTTAAATCCGCAGGCACAACCCGACTGGCACCTTTTTGCTTTGCCGAAATCAGTGAGTTACTCAATCTCTGCTGACGGAAAAAAATATACTGAACCTGTCGTGATCATAAACCCGCATAACCCCGATCCGGCAACAAATCCTGCGATTATAAATACCTATGTTCAACCCTTTCACTCCGAATTTAACGGAGAAATTGCCCGTTATGTAAAAGTTCATGCAGAAAGTTTGCTTACAACACCAAAATGGCATATTCGATCAGGACAACCAATATCAATTTACACGGATCAAATTGTTGTTATGTGAAGTAGTGTACTACCAGGAAACCATTCTAAGTCTTGTTCGTTAACAATACATGTTGCTTTTAATAGAAAATTCCAATTTGATTGAATGGGGCGGATTATTTATTATCCTAGCTTTCGTCTTTTTAGAAACCGGTTTACTGCTGGGAATTATTGTACCCGGTGGCGAAACTCTGCTTTTTACCTCCGGCTTGTTAGTAAGTACTGGAACACTCCAGACGGACATAGGCACTTTGCTGATCGGCGTCATCCTAGCGGGTATCTCAGGGGATATTTCTGGCTTTTATATTGGTAAGAAATTTAAAGATCGTCTTCACAAGAAAAAGGACACATGGTATTTCAAAAAACGATACCTGACCCTCGCTGAAGAGTATGTGCGCAGGCACAAAAAAGGGGCTATCGTTATTGGTAAATTTCTGCCCATCATCCGACCATTCACTCCAGTAATAACAGGTACCAGCGCTATGCCCTTTTCGAAATTCTTTGCGCTTTCGCTTGTCGCAATCGCTTCATATACCTGCGTCTTTACTGTTACAGGATTTTTGATCGGATCGCAGTTCCCAGAAATTAAAAACTATCTCGGGTATATACTCCCCGCCAGCATAATAGTTGCCCTGATTCCTGTAATCAGGGAAGTGAGAAAAAAGGCTGAACTGGAACGCTGAGGAAAGCACACTTGCTTCGTATATTAGCCCCTTCACCGTCAACCGTCAACCGTCAACTGTAAAAGTGTTTCAAGAAGTAGATAATCATATTACCCGCTGTGCAAGGATTGAATCTTCTGATCTGGAAAGATTTCATCTGAAACTGAAACATAAAACATTTAAAAAGAAGACACGATTGCTTGAGCAGGGCGAAATATGCAAATTTGAAGCTTACATCGTAAAAGGCTGTGTCAAGAAATATTATATCGATCCGGAAGGGGAAGAAGTCATACTGCAGTTTGCTTTAGAAGACTGGTGGATCAGTGATATCGGCAGTTTTTCCGAACAAAAGCCATCAAATCTTTTTATAGAAACTATTGAGGACACAGAAGTTTTGATGATTGATTTTGAAAGTAAACAGTCTTTATTCAGTGAAATACCCTCTCTTGAGCGTGTATTTCGCATCATGATGCAAAGAGCCTACTCTGTGCTGGAAAGTCGCTTTTATGCCACCATTACCCATTCGGCGGAGGATCGTTACCTGGATTTCCTTAAAAAATATCCAAGCATCCCGCAAAGGGTTCCCCAGCTGCAAATTGCTTCCTATCTTGGGATTACCCCCGAATCACTTAGCCGCATCAAATCAAAAATCTTAAAAAAAGATTGAGTTCTTATCCTACATCAAGAGTCTGGGTTTCTGTATACCGTAAATTTGTACTATCAATTACAGAAAACAACAAAAACGATGGAAGATAGAATATTAGGAATTCATCATATCACAGCGATAGCCGGTGAAGCAAAACGCAATTACAATTTCTATACTAATATTTTGGGACTACGATTAGTTAAGAAAACAGTCAATTTCGATGATCCATACACATATCATTTTTACTATGGAGATAAAGTCGGTACCCCGGGATCTATACTGACATTCTTCCCATGGGAAGGTATGCAGGCTGGCCGCCGTGGCAGCCGTCAGGTAACTGAGATCGGGTATTCGGTCCCTCAGAATAGCCTTGACTTCTGGCTTTCCCGTTTTGAAAAGCATAACGTTATCTATAATAAAATATCGGAGAAATTCGGAGAACAATATCTTACATTCCTGGATCCGGATGGATTGAAGTTTGAATTGATCACTTCAAAACAATCCGACACCCGGCTGCCCTGGGAAACAGAACAAATTTCCGGAGAACACGCTTTAAAAGGGTTTCATAACATTTCAATTACCACTAATAAAATGGAAGCCACAGCAAATGTCCTAACAAATATTTTCGGCTATAAGCTTTTGGAGAGCCATGTAAACAGACACCGCTTTGTAACCGATGCAATTGACACAGCAAACATCGTAGACCTGGTGGAAGCTCCCGGTGAATCTATCGGCCATGTGGCCGCAGGTTCGGTGCATCATGTTGCTTTCCGCGTAAAGGACGATACGGTATTGATGCATTACAGAGATAAAGTTGTTGCCGCTGGATTAAACATCACCGAAAAGATTGACAGAAATTATTTCTATTCTTTGTATTTCCGTGAACCCGGCGGTGTTCTGTTTGAGATTGCTACAGATAATCCAGGTTTTGCGATTGATGAGTCGGTTGAAGAATTAGGATCTGGCTTGAAGCTTCCTGCCCAATATGAAAGCAGCAGAGATGATATTACCAAGCGACTGGCAGTTTTAGTCTAAAAGATATGTACCAACATAGTAAACAAATTCTGACAAGTGGCTTGCCCCTTGCAGAAGCTGAAAAAGCAATCATTATGCTGCACGGCAGGGGTGCCACCGCGGAAAGTATAATGAGTTTGAAAGATGAATTACATTTAGCAGGAGCAGCGGTTATAGCACCTCAGGCAACCAATCACAGCTGGTACCCTTATAGCTTTCTGGTGACGGTTGAACAAAATCAGCCGGCCCTGGATTCAGCACTCGGGCTTATTGATGATCTGGTGAAAGATGCTTTGGCAGCAGGGATACCACTGAATAAAATTTATTTTCTGGGGTTTTCTCAGGGAGCTTGTCTCGCTCTCGAGTATATAGCACGTCATGCTGAAGGCTATGGCGGAGTAATTGCCTATACAGGCGGATTGATCGGAGATCAGCTAAATTCAGAAAAGTACACAGGGGATTTAGCGGGCACACCCGTATTAATTACAACTGGAAATCCGGACCCGCATGTTCCCCTAGTTCGTGTTGAACAAACAGTGAACATGTTAAAAAATTTGAATGCCAGTGTCACTTTAAAGGTTTACAATGGAAGATCTCATACTATTCAGAACGAAGAGCTTCAGCTTGCAAATGACCTTGTTTTGAAATAATATACAATGGATGCACTAAAAATCACTCGTATTTACTCCGATGTTAATGGGGATTCGCACTTTGAAAACATAAGTATCCCCTTGCATTCTGGTGGGACAATTGGTTATCTTTCAGAAAAATATAAAGTGGAAAACCTGATTTTCCGGAAGGTCATTCCTTCTTACGATTACGATTTCCACAACCCTCCTTCCAAACAGTTCATCGTGCTTCTCAACGGAACGATTGAGATTGAAACCTCGCTGGGAGAAAAACGCAATTTTGGTGCTGGAGAAATTCTGCAGGTGGAAGATATTACCGGAAAAGGTCATCGCACCCGAAACCTTGAGGCAATAGAGCGCGAATCTTTATTTATCACATTTCAGTAGAGGTGGATTCCTTGCCTGTAACTTGAAGCAATTCCATCCGGTTCCCAAATGGATCAACAAATGCGAACCTTTCCCAGCCGGCGACTTTAGCCTGGGCGTGTATTTCAATGTCGTTGGCTTCCAGATGATTTCTGGCTGATTTGATATCTGAAACTTCCATAGCAGTATGTCTGTCGGTGGTATGGCGACGTGTCTCAACTCCAATGTGAAGTTGGGCATCGCCGATGTTGAACCAGTATCCCGGAGTTTCAAAGATATGATCAGGGCGCTCAATTAATTGTAATCCAAGGATCTCACTGTAAAAAATCTTTGCTTCCTCCAAATTTTCTGGTTCGACACAAATATGAAAATGATTAATCCGGGTAAATGTTATGGACATTACTGAAGCATTGGAGTTGTTAACATTTTCAAGGATTCTATTTCATTTCGAAAACAGCCCTTATTTGCGAACTTAATTTCACTGATTTGAAATTAACAGCAGACGCAGCTGATTGTTCCACCGCTTCATATAAAGCACCATTACCTGCGTTCATCTGCCGGTTCATCTGTTGGGTTGGTTCAGCAAGTTCAGAGATTTCGATGGCTTCACCCAATTCTTTATTAATCGATTCAGTTAAATAAAGTGCCTTAGCCTGAGCTGCTTTCAAGGCTTTGATTTTAAGATTCTTCTTTATAGTGTCCAGATTGGAATAATCATACCCTTCAATCTGGGTATACTGAACCCCGCGCGGGTCAATTGCAGCAAGAATTGCATCAAGCTTCTTTACATCAGGCAATTTTAACCGGTATTGTTTTCCTGCCAGGAATTGTGGGTCGCGTTTTCTGTTATAATACTCCTGGTAACTTGCAACATTGTTAACCAAAAGGTTTTTCGAATCAATTCCTGCCGATTGTAAAGACGACAGTAGTTTTGTTTCCAGTATTTCAATGGAGACCCGCTGCTTAGTCCCGCTTACAAAGTATTCCCGCAAGGAAATGCCCACATAAACAATATCGGGAGTAACTTCGGTTTCAGCACTTCCCACTACTTCAATCTTTTCGCTGGCCGACTTTTCGGAGCATGACGATGTCCAAAGGACGGATCCTGCCACGAATAATAAAATTATCTTCTTCATAATAGCTTTTATAATATGATGTGAAAAGAAGGATATTTCCATACAGAAAAATTGCTATGAGTTAATTCTCCGCTGTTTTGCCTTCTCCAAGCTTATTCACACGCATTGTGAGGGTCATCATGAAATACTGTGTTAAACGGTTAGTTCGGATATCTGCAAAGCCATTATCTGTTAAGTTCCGATAAATATTATTCGCCTGATTAAAAACGTCAAATGCGAGCAGCCGGATTGTTGCCGACCTGTCTTTGAGAAAAGCTTTTTCAATCGATGTATTTAAAACAAAGGGATTCATGTTCAGCGGTCCTGAAAAGCCAGAATTAAAATTCTTAATCCCTGTAAAACGCCATATTAGAGAGCGGTTTTTCAGGAAGAAGACATTCCCGTCGACATCGATAGCATAGGTTTGAATTTTAATATCCCTATTCGTTGGGAGGGTATATGCAATGTTAGCATAACGGTATGAAAGAGCCGGACTCAATTCCAGCCAGCTGCCGGGATTGATCTGAAGCCCTAATCCTTGCCTTGCACTCCATTCTCCTGCAGAGTTCCTTAAATCATCCGCAAATGATACATTCCTTGCGAATCCTGCATTTCCATTTAACTTTACTGTATACTGGCGGTCAGCAAAAGACTTTTGCCAGCTATAATTCCCATTGTATGAATAAGTGCCGCCGGCATTCAAATATCGAATCTCACGCTTAAAGCTGTTATAAACATCAGGCACGAGTATGGTATTGGTTACGATCCGGTCACTGGTTAATGAACCTTGAATCCGGAGCAAGAAAGAAGTGTATTTATCTGGGTTAGATGTATTATAATTGGCAGTTAAATTGTGGTTAAATGAGCTATTAAGATTGGGATTCCCAATCAGCTGTCGTTGCGGATCCGAAATATCCCGTACCGGTTGAAGCTGGCTGAACGTAGGCTCGCTCGCCCTGCTTGTATAATTAACCTGGAGATTTTTAGTCCGGGAGAAGCGGTGGGTATAACGTAAAATCGGTGCTAAGTAAAAGTTATAACGGCTGACAGGCGCTGCAAGCGAAATCGAATTACCCGTAAGATTTGCAGGATTAGCTGTTACTCCTATCGCCAATTCATCATTTGTGTTTCGGTAGCTGTAGTTGACCCCAACCTGGTGAGATGTGAATGAATAGTCAAAAATATTGCTTAACGAATCTATTGCAGCTACAGTTCCCTGCGGATTTTCTCTGCTTGTGATCCTGCTATTTTCATAATGATTATAATTCAAATTATAGCTGAACTGCATGCTGCTGGTCTTGGTAAGTGGTTCGCTGTAAATGAAACGCACCGCTGTTAACAGGGTCTGGTTGTTTATGGAATTTATCCGGCGCTCGATAGAATCCTTTTCAAGAGAATTGGTCAAAAGATTATAGTATCGTATATTATTCAGATTGTCGTCATCCGAGTCAACTCCATTGGTACGTGCCCCAACGTTCAAGGAGTAATTACGTCCATTCTTTTTGAATTTATGGGTGTACAATGCATTCCCTCCAATACTTGGTGTGTAAATCTTACTATCAACAGTGGTTCGCTGATCCTGTCTTGCAATGCCACTCTGGAAATTTGACCTCAGCAAATCACTTCGTCCGGTTGTAAATCCTACAGATGGCGAAATCACCATCATATCGTTAGGACTGATCGAATATTCTATGCGTGCATTCATGCTGTGAGCATGACTATTTACTCCGCGATCGGATGCCGTGTTGGCGAATATTATACCGAGAGCAGTCACATTTTCTCCAATGCTGGTACTGATCGTACTATTATCGGTGTTATAGAAATAATATCCAGCAGTAACCATAAGCTTTTTATTCCAGCGGTCGCTGTAAGTGAGCCCCGCAGATCCTAGAATTGTGATACCAGATGGGCCGCCTGTAATTGCTCCGCCACCTGCACCAAAACTTCCACTCCCCCCCGAGGTGTTTACCATGGTGACTGCACTTGGCCCTCCCCTGCCTCCAAAACCGAAGCCCCCCACCTGGGTGCCATTATTGTTAAGGTTTGCTGTCAAACCAATGTTTCGCTCTTTTTTCAATTGGTTTCCAAATGCGGAGAACTGGTATCGGCTGTCCGTTCCTGCTCCTGCAGTTGCATTAGCTATTACTCCTTTGGTGATACCTGGCTTGGTGACAATATTAATGATCGTTTCAGGCTCACCGTCCCTGAGCCCGGTGAAATTTGCCTGGTCGCCATAATCATTCACCAGCTGTACCTTTGCAATCGCCTTAACCGGGATATTCTTAGTTGCTGTTTTTACATCCCCTCCAAAATAATCTTTGCCATTAACACGCACCCGGGTTACAGCCTTGCCCTGCGAACTTACATTTCCTTCCCTGTCGACTTCGACGCCATCTAATCGCTTGATGAGATCCTCCGCGACAGCATTTTCTTTTAATTTGAACGTTGAGGCATCGTATTCTATAGTGTCTTGCTTAAGTACTACCGGTGTGGCACCAATTACAGTAACCTGATTGAGGCTGATCGAGGTGCTCCGCATAACTATTGGTACATCAAGAATAATTGGTGTGCTACCTTCGGCATTCAAGGATCGGATACGAACAGGCTGGAATCCGAGGCTGGTGACTTGTATCGTAAACTGTGAGTATTTTACATTCTTAAAGCTGAATATTCCATCAATGCCCGTACGTGTGCGCAAGGTGTCGTCGCTTGTTCCGGCAGGCACGATCTTCACCGTTGCGCCTATAATTCCTGCTCCTAAGGTATCCCGAACCGACCCGCTGACTTCCCGGCTGGTTTGGGCTGACACATGACTGCCAAAAATTATTGTAAACAAAAGTAAAACTGTTTTTTTCATTGAGCAGCCCCGCCAAATTTGCCAGGAAACATAGGATGATCTTAAAAGCGCATTTCGAATACCTTAAAGATATAATTATTGTTGCTGGTGATATATGCAGAGAGGTAAAAGGAGCGTTACAGATTGATGAACCTGGATCATCAGGCCATTGCATTTGCAGTTACCCTACCCTTTTGTGGGAAGAACTTTCGGTTGAAATATCTCAACAGTTTCTTTTCGACGTAAAGGTGAATAAGAACGCCGATAAACACAGCAAGAAGAAATATAAAGGTCACGACTACCGGCAAAAATTCTTTACCTGACGATTGTGGATTTATCAGTGCGTAGATTCTGGTCAAAGCAGATAATAACATGTTGTGCGAAAGGTAAATTGAATAGGATGCATCTCCGATTAGTATCAGGAATGCCGGAAACTTTACAGAAGTATTCGTTTGATCAAATCTCACAGCCAGGTAAGTGATTAGCGAAAAGAATAGGCCCATCAACGTGACTGTTACAATATCCCTGAAAAACACAAGTCCATTTATATGCATCGTTTGCGTCAACAGGATCAGCAGGATAACAAGTAATGGCATAATATACTTAGCTGGCACCACGACCTTACTGCGGATAAAGTAGGCAACCATACACCCCATTAAAAATTCCAGAATAAGAATGTTAAAAAAGAAATCCGGGTATATTCCACCAGGAGTTTTCGCCCAGGTATATAGAAGTATAAGACAAACCCACAGTGCAGCTATAATCCTGGAGAACCCGAAACCGTAAGTAATACATATTCCGAAAACTATATAGAAAAGCATTTCATAAGATAGTGTCCACGCAACTCCCACTAAACGTATGTCAGGATTGGGAAGCAACAGAAATGACTCAGTGAGCATCTTAACTACAGGAGGGGAAGTAAAATCCATCGTTAAACCCTCATCCACCATGAACTGCGGAGTATTTATGAAGTATACAGCAACAAAAAGAATGGCGATAATCCAATAAATGGGATAGATCCTGATGAAACGCTTCTTAAAGAAGTTCCAGGAATTTATTCCGTCGGACTTCAGATCGTCGAAATGGACGTAGGTGATGATGAACCCGCTTAAAACAAAAAAGAAATCCACTCCTACAAAGCCCCAGTTAAAGAAGTTGTTGTATGGAATGTAATTGAGGTGACTCTTGGAATTTGCTATTAGGTGATGCATTACAACCAGCATGGCTGCTATACCACGAAAAACCTGAATTAATGTAAACTTCATCTGAGCGTTGATACAAATTGGAAATAATGACAACCAATGTAAGAGATATTCTGCGAATAAAAAACACCACAATAAACAGTTCGAAAGTTTAATCAATGTGTTCTGGCGGTCACGCGGATCATGTGAATTAAGTAAAAATTGATACTTTTAAAAAGCAAGGAATTTATGAGTGAAATCTTAGCATCTGATTTTAACCCGCTCAACCCATTCTTGTACTGATCGACATGATAAAATCCTCACATTTCACTAAAGTTATCCTGGCTATTACAGTAGCTTTTATCTTCCCTTTTTCACTCTCTGCGCAGAAAAATGATGCAGCAATTATCCCCGGAGATTTTGCTGACCCTTCTGTTATAAAAGTTGGGAAGACATACTTCGCTGTCGGAACTTCATCAGAATGGGCTCCCCACTTTCCCATTTTTAAATCCAGGGATCTCAAAAACTGGAAACAGTCAGGCTATGTTTTTGACAAGACGCCCGAATGGTCATCGTCTTCTTTCTGGGCACCGGAATATTATAAAATAAAAGACACCTATTATATATACTATACCGCAAGGCGAAAATCCGATAACACCTCCTACATCGGAGTTGCGACATCTAAATACCCAGATAAAGGCTTTATCGACCACGGTTTGCTTGTCACCTATGGAAAAGAAGCAATTGATGCATTCATCTATAAAGATGAGGGTCAGCTATACATCACCTTTAAAGCGTATGGGCTGGACAAACGCCCGATTGAAATTCTCGCCAGCAAACTCTCGTCTGATGGGTTAAGGCTAGAGGGCGAGCCCTTCACGCTGTTAAAGGATGAAAAAGGTTTGGGAATGGAGGGCCAAAGCATTCTAAAACACGGAGACTATTACTACATCTTCTATTCAGGGGGTAATTGTTGCGGTGTAAAATGCAGCTACAATGCAACTGTTGTCCGCTCGAAAGCATTTACTGGTCCTTATGAAGCGCACCCAAATAATCCTATACTTTCTGAAAATGACAACTGGAAATGTATGGGTCATGGAACCTTTGTCAAGAGCCCGGATAATAATGATGTTTATCTACACCATGCCTATAACAAACAAAGCACCGTTTTTACCGGTCGCCAGGGCTTGCTATCCGAACTGAACTGGGGCAAGGATTGGCCGACCTTTAACGCGCAGCAAAGTGCTGGCAACCCGATAACCGAGGTAAATAGTTCTTTCGATTCAAAGAAGCCCGATACTTACTGGCAATGGGATTTCCGTAATTCCAGCCCTGTAGTTAAACAGCAAAATGGGCGACTCTATTTGTCGGGAAGCTTAAAACAAGGAAATGAGTCTGGAATTGTCCTTACAATCCGACCTGTGTCAGATAATTTCACAATGACAACCACGATTAGTAACAACAATACAGCACTTAAAGGATTGTCCTACTACGGCGATGCCAATGCTTCGCTTGGGATAGGTGTCGAAAATAACCGGGTGATAGTCTGGTTGGTTAAAGGGAATAAGTTTGCGGAATTGGTTTCCCAAACTATTGTTGCTGAATCACCAGTCCAGCTCCGGCTTCAGCTCGGTCCCGATAGGATCTGTAAGTTTTTCTACAAACAGATAAACAGCGACTGGAAAGAGCTTCGAGCTCATAACCCTGTAACTGCCGCCGCTTTACCACAATGGGACAGGAGTCCGAGAGCAGGCTTGCATTTCAAAGGCCTTCCCGACCAGGATGGGCAATTCGATAATTTCAATATTACGTATCAATAAGTATTAAATATAATTATCAGACCAGGATGACGCCGCTCTATCTGCTTATTACTTCATTTCCAATTTACTGTTCAATATATTCCGTTCCACAAACTTGATCCCATGACAAAGCAGCCCGCTCCAGCTAATCCAGTACGCCGCATTCTGGCCGCCAGCCTTATCGGCACAACAATAGAATTCTTCGATTTTTATATTTATGCCACCGCTGCTGTGCTGGTATTTCCTAAGCTGTTTTTTTCCGCCTCAGACCCGGCACTTGCTACTCTCGAGTCTCTCGCGACTTTTGCACTTGCCTTTTTTGCCCGTCCTTTAGGTGCTGCACTTTTTGGCCACTTCGGCGATAGAATGGGACGGAAAGCAACGTTAGTTGCTGCACTCATGACAATGGGACCATCCACAGTAGCTATCGGTCTCTTACCCGGCTACGATTCTATCGGAATTGCTGCTCCAATTTTACTAGCGATCTTTCGCTTTGGCCAAGGATTAGGCCTGGGAGGAGAATGGGGCGGTGCTGTACTACTGGCTACTGAAAATGCCCCACCGAATAAAAAAGCCTGGTATGGGATGTTTCCTCAGTTAGGAGCGCCAATCGGTTTCCTCCTTTCTACCGGCACATTTTACATTCTAACTCAAACAATGAATGATGCCGACTTTATCAGCTATGGCTGGCGCATACCCTTTATCGCCAGTGCGCTGCTTGTATTTGTCGGAATGTATGTTAGGCTCAAAATATCGGAAACTCCAGATTTCGTAAAGGTCCTCGACAACAATCAGCGCTCAAAGATGCCAGTTGCTGACGTATTTATTAAACATACCAAGGCAATTACCCTCGGGACGCTTGCTACAATCACAACTTTCCTGCTTTTTTATCTGATGACCGTGTTCACCCTTAGTTGGGGAACATCGGCATTACATTACCCGAAGAGTGATTTTCTCATCCTGCAAATGATATCCATGTTGTTCTTCGCACTTGGCATTCCATTGTCCGCCGTACTGGCTGATAAATATGGCCGTAACCGGATGTTAGTAACCGCCACAATTGGTATCATGGTATTCGGACTGGTATTTGCCGCTCTATTTAAGGCTGAGAATCTGCCAATGACTGGCATATTCCTCTCGCTCGGCATGTTTCTTATGGGTTTGACATATGGGCCTATCGGTACCGCATTGGCAGGAATATTCCCGGCACGCGTACGCTATACAGGCGCTTCATTGGCCTTTACACTTGCAGGAATCTTAGGGGCATCACTCACACCCTACTTAGCTACAACACTCGCGCAGAATTACGGATTGACATATGTGGGCTACTATCTGACCGTCGCCGCCGGGCTCACCCTGCTCGCGTTGCTGGGTTCTCGCGGCATGATGAAAGACCCGGCAGAATAATTATTCTGATTTTAAGGTTCGAAAGATCCGTGATTAATAGTTCAGGAAAAAGAGATCTGGGGATTGATCTGATCGATCTTTTCACCAATCGCTTTAATTAGCCAATGGTCCAGATTGTCTTCATTACGTTGCATCCATTCGCTACCACATTTGAAAAGTACTGCTTCAGCTCCGTCCTGAAACCGTACATTCCAAACCCTTAAGCTTTTTAACGTAGATGCTATCAACTGCAAAACATATTTGGTTCCGTGTCCGGATAAAACGATTTGATGTGTCATATTAACCATTATGAGGTGGAAAAGATGCCTTAGGTAAAAAAATTTAAACGCAGATTCATAAGGAACATTGTTCAATAGCAACTTTATGACAATTTGAATTAAGGATTTTAACCTGGAAAGCATAAAAATAATAACTCCTTCCCCTCAGGATTGATTCTGATCTATTTATATATTTATAGGTTGTAAAAAATCCGAAACAAGCTTAATGGGCATTCGAAGTAATCTGATCCTTGTTGTCACAATTATACTAGTGTGGCTAGCTCCCCCTGTGTTTGCGCAAATCCCTTTTCCTCTCGACAGCTTAAGGAAAGAACATATTTTCCATAACGCAGAAATTGAATTTCTGGAAGACACATCTTCATCACTTTCATTTGCTGAGATATTGAAACGCAACGGCGACTTTATCCTAAATCAACGCATTTGTAAGCGCCAATAACCTAAACATGCGGGAAGAGATTCGCAGGGAGCGCACCGTAGAACTTGCGCTTGAAGGCTTCAGGTACGACGATCTGATCAGATGGAAAACTGCCGAAACAGTGCAGCCAAAAGCCTTGCTTGGTGCAAAGTTTATAGCCGCCGACTGGCCAAACACGCCTGCAAACAGCTTACTTCTCAATGCTGATGGTGTTCTGGTTGTTGAAGAAGCTTCTAAACGGGCATTCCGCACAAACCGCTGAGTCATGGCAATGTTGTACAAAATCCTAACTGGCAATAATTACAGGTAATATGAAATCATTAACATACATAACACTCGCTTCTATCATGCTTATGCACTTCACATCGTGCGAAGACAATGATTATGAAGCAGGAACACCGGAGTTCGACAATCACTACTATGCCGCCTATCTTCCGAATAATAATACCAAGGTTACAGTGACAAAGAATCAGACCGCGCTTGTTAAATTCCCGGTTCAGTTCTATTCGGCCTTTGTCAGGTCCTATGATGCTGTAGCCGTTTACGAAGTTTCCACAACGGGAATAACTGCCCCGGCGGTGTTAGGTAAGGACTTTAATATCGTCGACAAGAACGGTGCGGTAATCGCCTCTACTGACGGGAAATACAAACTGGTATTCCCTAAAGCGGCGAAAGCTACCGATACGATTTATGTGAAATTACTGAACAACCCGGCAACGGGAACCCGTTCGGTTGACATAAATATCATCTATAATATTCTTCCGGATTACCGTGTAGATATGTTTTCTACTGCTAATAAACGTCCGCTGGAGATCAGGTAAACCGATGGCCCTGCACAATGTGGGGCCATCCTTTCAATGCCCGCTTTGCTAAAAGATCTGATACTCCCGAAAGGTGTAATTAAAGGTAAGCGCTTTATACACAGCAGCTCCGGCATTTTGCTATTTTAGCGTAAACAACCAATTATCAAATGAAGCGATTTATCACCTGCCTCTCATTCACCCTGCTGTATTCAGTCTCCTTAAGTGCTCAGGAAGTCTTCCTGATCGACCCCCAGGTTTTGCAGAAGAACAAAAAGGCCTACGAGAAAAAGGATCCTGCAATCGTGAAGAAAGTGGATCAGATCATTCGCCGTGCTGATGAAATGCTGAATGTTAAACCGCTTTCGGTAATGGATAAGAATTTTACTCCGTCGAGCGGAACGAAGCACGATTACATGAGCATGGGACCTTACTGGTGGCCGGATCCGGCAAAGCCTGACGGACTGCCATACATCCGCAAGGACGGGCAAAGAAATCCTGAAATCAATAGAATAACCGACCGGGATTATTTGGGTCAGCTGGAAACACGCTGTAAGTATCTATCCCTGGCTTATTACTTTACAGGACGACCCCAATACGCAGAGAAAGCCAATGAACTAATACGGGTATGGTTTCTGAACCCCGAAACCAAGATGAACCCCAACCTTAATTTCGGCCAGGCTATACCCGGACTGAATGAAGGCAGAGGGATTGGTATTATCGAATCGAGGCTCTTAGCGTACCTGGTGGATTGGATAGACCTTCTTTCAGCAGATGTGTCCTTTGCCAAAAACAAACCAGGTTTGCAAGACTGGTTTGCTCAATACCTGAGCTGGTTGCTTGAAAGCAAGAATGGTGTGGATGAATCAAAGGCTGAAAATAATCATGGTACCTTCTACGAGTTACAGGTAGCCTCTTTTGCTGCGTTTACAAATAACAAAACCCAGATCGGCAAGACTTTTGACAAGCTTAAAGACAGGATCAAACTGCAGATCCACGAAGACGGCAAGCAGCCTCTTGAACTAGAACGTACCAATGCCTATTCGTACAGCGCTATGAATCTCAGTGGCTGGTATAGCCTCGCGTTACTTGGCGAGAAGTTCAACTATGATCTGTGGAAACTTGGCGGTACACCACCAGCACTTCATAGAGCAATTGAATGGCTCATTCCATTTACAGTAGGCATTGAAAAACGAACCTACGAACAGATCAATCCTTTTAATAAGGAAGATGTTTACTCCTTGCTCAAAATAGCCCACCATAAATACAAAGAAGAGAGTTTTAACAACCTTGCCAATTCCTATAAACCTTCTACTGCTACAGCAATCGACGATCTGCTTTACTCCTTGCCCGGAAAATGAACCTCTGAATGAAAATGAACAGAACTGTTTCTTTTACTTCGCTCATCGTATTGCTGCTGATTTCGGCTGGGTGTACTGTGGGTAAAAGAGATCGTTCGAGTTGGGTGCAGAATGCTGAAACTGTACTAAAAGACCAGGTGCTCAAGCAGGCCCAATGGGCGCTCGGGCAAAAGCCCCTTACGGTTACTGCTGCATTTTCCGCACGCAGTGCCGGCGGGAAGCATGATTTCTATTCCGAAGGCGATTACTGGTGGCCAAATCCGGCTAATCCTTCGGGACCCTACATTCAGCGCGACGGCTTAAGCAACCCGGATAACTTTTCTGATCACCGACTGGCTATGATCCGTTTCGGGACCATCATCGGAAGCCTGGCCTCAGCCTACAAGATCACCGGTGATGAAAAGTATGCTCGTCACGCCGTGGTTCATCTGAAAGCCTGGTTCCTCGACACAGATACGCGAATGAATCCAAACCTGAATTACGCGCAGGCCATTAAAGGCGTAACAACAGGCAGAGGGGTGGGTATTATCGATACCGTCCATTTGATGGAGGTGGCACAGGGTGCTCTCGTACTAAGATCTGCAATCGACAAAACTGTTTATTCCGCAATACAGCATTGGTTTTCCGAGTACATTGTTTGGCTTACCACCAGCAAGAATGGCCTGGATGAGAAGCAGGCAAAGAATAATCATGCCACCTGCTGGGTAATGCAGGTAGCCTCATTCGCTAAGTTCACAGCCAACGAGCAGGTTATGGCAGATTGCCGCGAACGGTATAAAACAGTGCTCCTGCCAAACCAGATGGCCGCCGATGGTAGTTTCCCGCTTGAACTCGCCAGGACAAAACCATACGGTTATTCAATATTCAATCTCGATGCGATGGCTGCTATCTGTCAGATACTATCCGTAGATTCTGATAAGCTATGGACGTATGAGACGACGGACGGACGCTCCATTAAAAAAGGCATTGAATACCTGTACCCCTACCTGAAAAATAAGGCGGCCTGGCCCTTCAAACAGGATGTCATGTACTGGAATTCCTGGCCGGTCGCCCAGCCGGCCTTACTATTTGGTGCCAGGGCCTTTGCAAATGCAGACTGGTTTAATACCTGGAAAAATCTCGACCATAATCCCACAGAAGCTGAAGTGGTGCGCAATATGCCTATTAGAAATCCCCTGATCTGGTTTTAAAAATTACTATGAGAAGATATCCTAAAGTTCTGATCCTTTTATTTGCCGCGGCATTCCTTTCGTCTGCCTGCTCTAAAAAACTAATCGTTTCTAAAGTTCTTGCCCATGCCGAATCGCAAACGAAGATTTTGCTTGAGGAGACAAAGCGCACCCAGGCAGCCCAGAAGAACACTGCCCTTTTTTCGCCAAGGACGGTTGAAAACAATGAGTTGAAATTGGTTGCCTCTACCGACTGGACCAGCGGCTTTTTTGCCGGAAACTTATGGTACCTGTATGAGCTTACCGGAAAACCCGAGTGGCGTGATCATGCCATTGAATATACCAAGCCCGTTGAGCGGGAAAAAATGAATGGCGTTACACACGACATGGGATTTAAGATCTATAACAGCTTTGGCCACCAATACCGTCTAACCAAAGATGAACATGCGAAAGAAGTGATCATACAAGGTGCAAAAACACTGTCTACCCGGTTTAATCCAAAAGTAGGTGCTATACGCTCATGGGATCACCACGACTACCTGTGGAAATACCCGGTAATAATCGATAACATGCTTAACCTAGAATTATTATTTGAAGCCACCAGGCTCACAGGAGACTCGAGTTTTTACAAGATTGCTGTATCTCACGCAAATACCACCATGAAGAACCATTACCGGGATAACAACAGTACCTGGCATGTGGTAGACTACAACACTGAAACCGGGGAAGTGGTAAAGAAGCAAACTCACCAGGGGTATAGTCACACGTCTTCCTGGGCGCGCGGCCAGGCATGGGGCCTTTACGGCTACACGATGTGCTATCGCGAAACAAAGAATCCCATTTACCTCCGTCAGGCGGAAAAGATAGCAAGTTTTATATTCTCCCACCCATCCATGCCTGAAGACCTGGTGCCCATCTGGGATTATGATGCTGCGGTATTGCCAGGCGAGCCCCGAGACGTTTCGGCAGCAACGGTAACAGCTGCCGCACTATACGAGCTGAGTACCTACAGTGACGATAACCGAGGCGATTATCTGGCGAAAGCTGATAAGATCATGAACAGTGTAACAACTAAATACTCTTCAAAGCCTGGAACAAATTATGGATTTATCCTCAATCATAGTACGGGTAATAAACCCGCTAAAAGCGAAATAGATGTACCAATTAACTATGCAGACTACTACTACCTGGAGGCACTGATCCGAAAACAGAAGGTCAAGTATTAGCGTTGTTCTATTGCCCGACCTTCTCTCCAGTACCAATTGGTTCGGTACTTTCACATTCCCCAGCCTCAAAAACAAACCGCGCAGCTCCGTAATCGATCGGGACTTTGTCATCGAAATGCGCTGTCCCCATAACCATCATGAATTGCCCCACTCCCATTGTCAGCTTGTTATCTCGTTTAAGAAATGCGAGGGGATTACGAAACGGCTCTTTTCCTTTATTAATTTTGAAATCAAAATAACCTTTCAATGTATCACCATACATTTTTCCATTGAATTTGCCGTGAAAGATTTCCATTTTAGTCGCATAGTTCACTTTAAGCGTACCTGTAATTTCCGTTCTGGCAGTATCAATTGAAAGCCAGGCGGTATCGTTACCAGATATGGATTTGTAACATGCCATCTTTTTTTCGACTACTGGTTTTTTGGAAGTCTGGTCACGGTTACACCCAAATATTGCAAGGCTTAAGGGAATCAGAAAACCGATCAGGATTTTTTTCTTGGTCATATGTCATGGTTTAGATTATAAACAAGATGTTCGTGCAGACTGTTTTCCATAAAGGTGAACAATAAAAAGGCCGCTTAATTCAATATAAGCAGCCCTTCGAGCAAAACATGAGTTCAAGAATATCTGAAAGATACCCTACACGCCTGCAATCCTCCTTTTGTACTCTGCGAGGCAATCCTCCAACCTTTCCTTCGCAGTGTCATCTCCGGGAACATTGTGTGAGGGATGGATGAAGAGCTTAACTCCCCGGTCAGCAAGTATTTCTGCAACGGTTGTTACAGTCATCCAAACACAGGTTATAAATGCCATAGTCGAAACAGGTCCAACTTTGTCCTGATGATTTTTCAGATCAACAGATGCATCCGCGATAGGAGCACATGAATCAACAACGTGGTCAGCAATATCAAAAATTGTTTTCCCACTTGAATGGCGTGTTTTCTTACCAACTGCTTCGGCGGCTGATCCGAACACAATAACCTTCATGCCTTTTTTCTTTGCTTCCAGCGCGACGTCGATATTTACATTATTTATTCCAGTGTGTGAAAAAAGCCACATGGTATCACGTGTGTCAAAGGTATATCCTTTCATGATCTCGACACCGTATCCTTCAACCCGCTCAAGAAATACGAATTGATGCACGCCCATCTCACCTGTAATTCTGGTAAAAAAAGTTAATGGGAGCTCAACCATTGGGTGAAAACCTACGAAGCCCCCTATTCTTGGATACATTTCCTCAATCGGGATAGTAGCGTGGCCGCATCCGAAGGTATGAACCCACCTTCCTGCCTCAATTGAATCCGCCATTATTTCGGCCGCAATCCGAATATTGTCCATCTGCGTTTCTTCGATCCGGGTCATTACGTCCCTTGCATTTTTTAGCCATTGTTGTGCTAGCATAACTGTATATATTATTTATGATTATTTATTTGTCGTGATCTTTGTTTCCCTAAGTATGAATATTGTTAATAATAACATGGCTGCATTAAGCACATAAGTCACAAGTGTCAAATTCGATATGCCGTAAAATTGAGCGATAAGACCCATTGAATAAGTAATCAGAATATTTCCTGTAAGGGCAATCACGAGTACAAAACTGAAGGCGGTTGCTGAAAGATCCGTATATCTTTCGCCTACAAAGCCTAGCATTACTGGAAATCCTGAAGCAAGACCGGCACCTGTGAGGATCAAGCCCGTGACCGAAACCGGAAATGAATAATTCAATCGCAGAAGTGTAGCTCCAACTAAAAGCAATGCTAATGATGCATACATCACCACCTCGGGTTTTACGCTTCGAAAAACACTTCCGACCACAAGCCGAGTAAGCGCCATACCCACTACATATAACGATAATGAATATAGAGCGGCACTCCTCGAAACATCAAGCTGCTCGATAAGGAAAGTTGTAGTCCAATTATTAATGATCGCCTCGTAACTACTTTGGCAAAACAGGAAAAATGCGATCAAAAGAATAAAATTGTCTCTAAAAAGTTTAACTCCCTGCAACACTGGAATTCCTTGCTTTTGTTTAGGAGGGGGAAATTTGATTATTATAAAAAATACCGCAGCGAAGAGCGCTAGAAAACCTACAGAGGAAAGAATTACGCTAAATGAGTATCGCTCATTGAATGCGCCAAGAATAAATGGCATACCAAGAGCGCCTATTGCAAAAGAAACACCAAGCAGACTTAAATTGGCTGCCTTATTCTTCATGCTTATATCAGCGACTACCCCATTAGTTGCGCCATTAATAGCTCCGCCGGCTATTCCGAACAGAAAAATAGATATTTTCAATAGGTCAATGTTGCTTGCATAAGCAATTCCCTGAAACCCACCAAACATGCAAAGACAGGAGATTACCAGGAACAACTTATAACCATATTTGTCGCACAACGGCCCGAAGATTAAGGACCCGGTAAGAATACCAAAGGGCATGATTGAGAACAACGTTCCAGCTGTCAGTTCATCTAGGCTAAATTTATCATGGAGCCCGGTCGCTACTGAACCAAGTGTAATCAGACCAATCCCGAAAAGAAGAAGTCCAAGGCAGGCAGCAAAAAAAACTAGTCTGGCTTTATACATGATATCTATAGCTTGTTTAGATGTTGCAAAGCCAAAAATCCAGCACCGTAAACCCCTGCATCACCTCCTAGACCTGACTTCTCAATGCTAACCTGAGTTACGGATATAGGCTGACCCCATTTATCAGCTTCAGATTTTATTTCTGAAATCAATTGTAGTCCAGGACCAAATACTCCCCCGCCCAAAATGATCTTTTCCGGATTAAATAAACTTATCAGATTAGCAACTGCCATTCCCCAAAATTCAATACATTGCCTTATCACTTCTCTTCCAATACCATCACCGTTTTCATATGCAGAAAACACATCTGCAGCACATAACTTATCCAGGTCTATATTGCTGAAAAATCCTGTATACTCAGTTGTCTCTTTAATCAAATTCCTGCATACTTTTGCAATTCCTTCACCGGACGCATGATATTCAAAACATCCGCATGATGTATATACTTCCTTGAAAGGACGGTCAAGTGCCATCCATCCGATTGCCCCAGCGACATCATGCGCACCTCGCAGTATTGCTCCATTTATGAGAATACCGGCGCCTATCCCTGTACCAACTGAAAGGTAAATTGCATCGCTGCAACCCTGCGCATTTCCTTTCCAATGTTCTCCCAGGATATAACAAGCACGATCACTGTCGATACTGACTGGCAAACCCCGACAAACAGTTTTTAAATCATCGAGCAGCGGATAATCATCCCACCCAATGATGTTAGGTGCCCACACTGTTCCCGTTTTGCTCCGGCTGATCCCTGGGACACATGCTCCAACAGAACGAATTTCATTCCCTCCAGAAGCACTTAAAAACTCAGCAACAAAATCCATGATCAGTTGTCCCACCTCCACCCCACCCTTGTTTCCAATAGTTACAGATTTCCTGCTAATCATCGCCCCCTCTTCAGTAAAAAGTGCAGCAGCTACTTTAGTTCCGCCTATATCTATTCCGAGTACTGACATGCTTAGTATTTAATAATTCGATTATTAACTGTGTCTTATTTTTTCTCCAGAAAAAGGGTTTTTAAGGGTACGAACCTATATCCCTTGAGTTTCAATTCCTTAATTAGTCCGTCGAGCAAGTTGTAAAATTTATCAGTTCTACGTGGATCTGTTCCGATGTGCACGAGGAGGATAAATCCATTTAAACCATTTGGATCAGCCTTTTCCTTGTCAAGCACCGACTGGTAAATTTCATCACTCGGCCGATAAGAAGCCCCCATTTCCGGATATGTATAATCAGCAATAGATCGGGTTCCGGGTGAAAAATTGATGAGTTTAAATCCCAGATTATCAGTCCACACTTTTATTGTCTTATTGTACCATTCATAGGGCGGCAAGAAATAGGGTGCATCCGATTTGCTTATACCAAACCTTGCCATTCTTTCATAGTTTTTACGAAGATCGTTTTCAAACTCGTCTCTGCTAATTAGAAGACTATCCCTTTTTACCCAATCAGCATACAATAGATGTTTATCGGAATGTGCGCCTAAATAATGGCCTTCTTTTTTTAGACTTTTAATGAGTTTACTAAAGTTACTGTTCGCATAAAAGTTGCCAGTAAGGAAAAACGAAGCGGGAGTATGATTTTCTTTTAACGCTTTACGAATAACCTCACCACCGTCTGCAAACTCATCGCCAGTGAAAACGATTGATATATTCTTTCTTGAAACATCGCCTCGTATTAATGCTCCATGCGAGTCGGCTATTGCTTTTTTCCATTGGCTCCCTCCCTGGAGTCATTCTCTTTAGCAGCAAGTAAATAAATTAAAGACGCTGTACCGTCCATAGTAGGCTCGTTTGTACTGTAATCACCAGTATCATCATGATATACCGCAAGTCTGGACTGGAATTCAGCATATTCATCAGGATCTTTCAACTGAATGCCAATAAGGCTGCTATAAATACTGCCATAAACCGGTCCGTCAACTAAACCGCCGTCCAATGGATAATTTTTCAGGACCGTGAAAGATGAATGTGGATCCACTGGTGTATCGCCATGGGATGGCAGGCCGTACACCATACTTGTTCCCCAGGGGTTGAGTCCGAAAAGCCAATCAAAACTAGCCTGTTCCAGTTGAAGATAGGTATTGTCTCCGCTCAATTTTCTGTATAAATAACATTGAATGGCAAATGACGTTGTTAAATTATTTGAGCACCATATAAATGGTACCCCTCTATAGAATGCGTTACCTTTTGATTTCTGCCAAACCTTTTCGATTCCTTCTCTATAATATCCAATAAGCTTAGCCCGGGTGGCTTCATCACTTTTCTTAGCCAGTTCAAAATGCCCAAAATTATGAAAGGGATAATATTGATAATGATTGGCTGTGTCAGCTCCTATCCAGGGTGTTATTTTTTCTTCGTCGCTATATTTTGACGCCTGATTCATATAAATTTCTTCCCCGGTCATCTGATAAATAGCTGCAGCGCCGAGCTCCATGTCATCTACCCAGTTTCCTTCCGCATAAATATAGGGTGATAATACTGAGGCGGTTTGTGCATTACCAGGCTTAGCAAGACCAAAATTATAAGCGGAAATTGACCGCTTTCGGTACATATCAGCCATGAATTTATCTTTTGAATTATACAGTTGGGATGCCAGAGCAAATGCACTCGCGAATTTGCCTGCCGTTGAAGCGGTCCCCGTGGCATTATTCTTAAATTTCCCCAAACCCTGCTTTTCTCCGGTAATAAAATATACCGGACGCCCTGTTCCGCGGCCGTAACTATAATTTACCGAATCCAGGTGGGGTAATCTATAGCCAGCATGGTCCCGATCATCTGCTATTTGATTGAACATCCAGTCTTCACGTGGATGCATTTTAAGGAGCCAGTCTAATCCCCACTTTGCTTCATCTAGAACATCTGCCGATCCATTGGCCCCGTCAAGACCATTTGAAAGGTGCTTGTCCGAAAAAACAGCAGGAAAATCTCGATAAGCTGCAAGGAGATGATAGGTTGCATTTGCAGACGTTGTTGAATATTGAAGATAGTCTGACGCGTCGTGCCAGCCTCCGGTCACATCGATAAAAGTCTTATCAGGCATTGGCCCATAAACTGAATATCCGTCAACAGGATGGCAACTGGCTTTTAAAAAAGGGTTATAGCCACATCTTTGCTGTCGCATATATTTCAGTGCAAAATCTGCCGATCCTGTATATACTTCCGATCCAATTGAAAACTTTGGTGAGCGTGTATCACCTACCTTTAAATAGTATGATCCAGGCGACTTAAATTCCGAAAAATCAAGACGATAAGTTGAAGTGAACGGGCCGTATTCCCCGAAGTTTTTTCCGATCGACCTTTTTAGAACCACCCTGGAGGTGATCGCATCAATAAGTTCAAAATTCTTTAATTTGTCGTGACTCTTGGATCCCAACACAGCAACTTTAACTGCATTTTCAGCATATCCCATTTGATTGATCCTGATCCAACTCTTTGCGGATTGCTGTGCTACAGCACCTATGGAAAAAGCCCCTATCCACATCACCAATAATGTACTTTTAATTATATCCATGGCATCTCAGGTTGTGCAATTATTTGCGATATTCAATTTCAAATATATAAATATTGCAATAAAACGCATACATCAAATTTAAGTTGTTGCCGATTTTCAGAAACTTCCTGTTAATTAGATTCGATTATATTTGACTATAATTTCAGAATTAATCTAAGAAATAACAACAATGCTTCAGGAAGAAAGACATAAAATAATTTTACAGCAAATCACCCTGCACCATAAAGTATTGTCGAATGATCTTTGTTTGCTGTTGAATGTGTCATTAGATACGGTGAGACGTGATTTAGCTGAATTAGAGAAAGATGGGAAAATTATAAAAGTGCATGGCGGAGCGCTGGCCAAAACATTTCATCAGCCATTTCAACAGCCCGCAATTTATGCCCAGGCGGAGAAGAAAAAGATCGCTGAGAAAGCGTTAAAACTGATTCATGATGGAATGAGTATTTTGACGGGGGGAGGCACAATAATGTTGGAGCTGGCAAAAATAATTCCGCCTGATCTCATTGGCACATTCTTTACCGTTAGTCCTCTTGTTGCATTAGAAGTTGCTCAGCGTTCAAGCGTCAATGTTATCCTTTTGGCCGGACAATTATCACCAAATTCATACATATGCACTGGTGCATCGGTTGTTAGCCAACTTTCCGAAATTCATGCAGACCTGTGCTTTTTAGGGACAAATGCCTTGTCGCTGGGCGACGGTCTTACAGAATACGACTGGGAGACTGTTCAGGTAAAAAAGAGCCTGATAAAATCTGCAAAAAAGGTTGCGGTGATGAGTATAAGCGAAAAACTTGAAACCAATCATAAATTGCAGGTGTGCAAAATAAATGCGTTAGACTACCTGATCACTGATTTAGACCCGGGCGATAAGAAACTTTTGACGTACTCGCAAACTTGTAAAATCATTTAAGCGGAGGATTCAATTTCGCTACGTTTTTAACTATGATCGGCAGAATTAACACGTACCGGCTAATCAACCAACAGATTGCCCGATCAAAATTCACAAACCCGGCGCAAGTTGTAAGTTGGATGGTGGCCATGCAGGCCCAGGAATATGCAATGGCCAAATGGGCTATAGGCCTACGCTGCGTCGGATCGAACGACCAGGATATTGAAGAAGCTTTCAACAATTGGTCAATACTACGGACTCATATTATGCGGCCGACATGGCATTTTGTGAGCAAAGAAGACATCCGATGGATGACTAAACTAACCGCACCCAGAGTTCATCAGTTTAATTCATTTACCTATAGGCAGATGGAGTTGAGCACCGATATTTTAGTTAAGTGTGCGAAGATCATAGAAAAAAAGCTCACGGGTGGAAAACATCTTAACCGGCAAGTTCTCAACTTGGAACTTAAAAGACATAATATTATCGCCGAAGGAATTCGGCTCAGTGCAATTATGATGTATGCCGAATTGGAAGGTGTAATCTGCAGCGGACCCCGTGATGGAAAACAATTCACCTATGCTCTTTTGGAAGAACGTGTTCCAGCAGTTAAGGACATGTTGAAGGCAGAAGCCCTTGCTAAACTCTGCGATCAGTATTTCAGAAGCCGTGGCCCAGCCACAATTCGGGATTTTACCACTTGGTCAGGATTAACGGTTAAAGAAGCACGGGAAGGTATTTCGGGGATGACTCAAGGTTTTATAACTGAAAATATTGATGGGTCTGAATATATTTTCGAGGACAGGGAATACAAGCTAGACATTAATGATCAAATATCTTTCCTCATGCCCGACTACGATGAATATGGCATGTCATACAAGGATCGTTCTTCACTTTTCAACCCAAGGAATAAGGGTAAAACCGTAAGCCGCGGCAATCCAATATTTAATAGGATGATAATATTAAGTGGCAAAATTGAAGGCACATGGACCCGTACAGTCAAAGGAAAAACAGTACATGTTGAAGCCTTCCCATTCCTGGATCTTAGCCGTAGCGAAATAAAAGCAATGGAAAAAGCTGTCGAAAACTACGTTCAATTCTCTGAAAACTTGAACAGGAAAAAATGAAGAAGATATTCTTTAAAAGTCGAAACGCTAAAGCTTGTTTTTTTTTCAGAAGCAAGCACCTTACACTTAGAGAATATGTTAAATCTGATCATGACAACCAAACATGAATCCATTAAAGCATACAGGCTTGACGGCTGATAAAGCTAGCGAGAAAGGAGTTAAACTATAAATATAAAGGTTAGATTAGATTCATGGAATCAGACTATAACAGAATGGAAATAACAAAAGATCTCAGGCTCGCTGTCCTTATCGACGCTGATAACGTTCCTTATTCCAACGTAAAACCCATGTTTCAGGAAATTGCCAAATACGGAACACCAACTTTCAAGCGTATTTATGCAGACTGGACAAAACCGACTGTATCGGGGTGGAAAAAAGTACTGCTTGAGAATGCAATAACGCCAATTCAGCAATACAGTTATTCGACTGGAAAAAATGCAAGCGACAGTGCAATGATCATTGACGCCATGGATATCCTCTATTCCGGTAAAGTTGACGGATTTTGCATAGTATCAAGTGACAGTGACTTTACACGGTTAGCAACGCGCCTGAGAGAAGCTGGAATGAAAGTAATTGGAATCGGAGAAAAGAAAACGTTGATTCCATTTATTACCGCCTGCGATAAATTTATTTACCTTGAAATATTAAAGGACAACGAATCATCAGCAGACGATCAACAACCGGTAAAAAAATCAAAAAATACTAATCGAAAGAGCGCTGCTCCTTTGAATAACATCGATAAAGAACTGATCAGGCTTATAAAAGACAGCGTTTCGGATCTTGAAGATGAGAATGGTTGGGCATACCTGGGAAACCTTGGAAATCTTATCCTGAAAAAGAAACCTGACTTTGATTCGAGAAATTACAACTACCCTAAACTATTACCGCTAATAAAGAGTTTGAATATGTTTGATTTCGACGAGCGCGTAACTGGCAAAGCGAACATAAAACATGTTTATATTAAAATTAAGTAATTGAATTTTCGTCACTTTGGAGCACCGATGCGTACTCTTTTTCAGCGCAAGCCCTACAACACGCGTCATGCAGTTATTTTTTTACCGACAAATTCCCGACATTCACCGACAACTAGGGTAACCTTGCCTAATATGCATTTGCTCATGCCCTTTTTTACACTAGTTTAGATAGAAATTAATACGATATGCAAAATCTAAAAAGCTCCAATCAAAAATCAGGTAAAGCCTTAGTTGGGATGATATTACTTGGTGTGGGATGTATATTATTACTCAGAACACTCGACATATTTTTTATACCGGGATGGCTGTTAAGCTGGCCTGTTTTTATGATAATCATAGGTTGCTTTATTGGAAGCCGTCAGGGCTTTGACCGGCCGTCGGCTTTCGTGCCACTGATCATTGGTGTTATCTTTTTAAGCAATCGCGTTTTACCAGATATGGACCTCAGCAGGTTTTTCTGGCCCTTCCTTGTTATTGCTTTCGGTGTCTGGATGATCATGGGTAGAAAAACACCAAAAATGGACGGATTCTCCAATTGGGGGAAGAAATCAGATTACGATCCCAATGCCTGGTCTGCGACCGAGGTTGATCCGGCTTCTACAGGTCCTGCAGATCCGTTAAACCCTGACCAAGCAGGTGGAACACCTTTCCCTGAGGATCGCGTAGAATCAGTTTCGATCTTTGGAGGGATTAAAAAGAACATCGTTTCTAAAAATTTCAAAGGTGGTGAAATAGTAAATTTTTTTGGCGGATCCGAAATCAATCTGATGCAGGCGGATGTAACTGGTCGGGTACATCTGGAAGTTGTTCAGGTATTTGGCGGAACTAAGATTATAGTGCCGGCTAACTGGACAGTTCATTCTGAGATGGTAGCCATCTTCGGTGGAATTGAAGATAAACGTCCACCGCAGTTGAATGCAGCAGCTGAAAAGGTACTTGTAATTCAGGGGACATCGATTTTTGGTGGCATAGACATCAAAAGTTTCTAATCAGTCAATACATTAAAACAATATAATCTACCAGTAAAATCATATCCAACGTCGGTGTCTCAGCATCAAATAAGATCATCTGCAATATCAGGCGCAGTTTTGTCGAGGAATAAGATCATCCTGATTGTAATCCAGTGTATTGTAGTTTGTGTTATGGCACAATCGGCGATATTATTCTGGTACGGATTTACTCCGGCAACATCAGTAATCGACGGATCCGTCAGTACCATATTACTTGCAATTGCCTGTTACTTAATCGGCAATAACTTAAGATATTACAGGCCAGAGAAGAACCGTTACCTTCTAATGTTAATGTACTGTGCTATACTGGCTTCAATCTGGCTGTTAATTAATCACTGGATTCTCGACTCGCTGGTATTAACTGATCCGCATTATGGTGAATTTCTTTATAACTCCTTACCTGTAAGATTTTTTCTGGGTTTGTTGATGATCAGCCTGATGGCAATGATAAGTGTTGTATATTATACTCAGCAAGATCAAAAAGAAACTGAAAAACGTAAAATCGAAGCTGAGAGGCTTGCCCGCGACGCCGAGCTTTACAATTTAAGACAACAGCTTCAACCGCACTTTCTATTCAATAGCTTGAATTCGATAACTGCTCTGATCGGCGGGAGGCCGGAGGAAGCCAGAAAAATGATTCACCAGCTTTCAGATTTCCTACGGGGAACCCTCAAAAAAGAAGATCAGGCACCTGTAACCCTGGAAGCCGAACTCGAACATCTGCAACTTTATCTTGATATTGAAAAAGTAAGATTTGGGCATCGCTTATCAACAGAAATATCTTATCACGAATCATGCAGATCATTGCTGTTACCTCCAATGCTGTTGCAGCCTATTGTGGAGAATGCTATTAAGTTTGGCCTCTATGATACCACAGGAGTGGTAACAATCAGCATTTTTGCAGAATGTGTTGAAAATGAGCTCCATGTAACGGTACAAAATCCTTATGATCCGGATACTACCCGACCTAAGCATGGCACCGGGTTCGGACTCAGCGGAGTGAAACGTCGATTACATTTATTATTCGGCCGCACAGACCTATTGGAAACTACATCTTATACCCATATATTTACAACAACTGTAAAAATTCCTCAGGTATAAAAATGCGTGTTATTTTAATTGATGACGAACCTCTGGCTCGTTCGGTAGTAATAGAATATTTGCAGTCGTGGCCGCAGATAGAGATCGTGCAGGAGTGCAGCGACGGCTTTGAAGGCGTTAAAGCAATCGCCCAGCATGAACCTGACCTGATCTTTTTAGACATCCAAATGCCTAAAATCAACGGATTTGAGATGCTCGAACTAATTGACCAACCGCCTTCAGTCATCTTTACAACAGCATTTGATGAATACGCAATTAAGGCATTCGAGGAGCACGCTATCGATTACCTGCTGAAACCATTCACGAAAGAACGTTTTGACAAGGCCGTCCAAAAATGGCTCGATACTAAGCCAACTGTAGAAGCTAAAAAAGATACAACGGAAATCCTTGATAATATCCAAACTTCCTCGCCCAAAAATGAGCGTGTAGTTGTAAAAACTGGAAATAAGATCAAGATCATTCCTGTAAATGATATTATCTTCCTTGCCGCTGACGATGATTATGTAAAGATACACACTGCCGAAGGGTCGTTTCTTAAAAACAAAACCATGGCTTACTTCGAAAAGCTATTAGGCGACGATGATTTTGTGCGTGTTCATCGCTCATACATTGTAAAAATTGATGAGATTACAAGGATTGACCCATATGAAAAGGAATCTCATCTGGCCATTCTTAAATCAGGGGAGAAAATTCCAGTAAGTAAAACCGGTTATCCGAAACTGAGACAGGTTCTGGGCCTTTGATTAGTTGTTTAGAGAGAGTTGACAGTAAATACTGCTGGATTACCGACAATCTAAGACAGAAGGGCTTTCCAAGCTTCAATTACCTTTCCCTCATCCAATAGCTTACGGGCATACTGATGAAGCTCACGTTCGCGATTTGTAATATCGCCGATTGTGGCATCCAGTATTTGTTTAAGTTCAGGATCCGTTTGAAACTGCGCAATTTCGTCATCACTTGGGAGCTGCTCAACATTTCCTAATTGACCCAGATTATTTCCTGTGAGGACATTAGAGTTCCTGATTGTCTTTGGAATGGTATCCACCCCTATTCCCAAAGTGCGGACCGGTTTTTCAACCTGGAAAAGATTATCTTCAGTGACACGGCAGTACCAATCCCCTCCTAGTCTTGCCACCAGATCGATTTTTACCTGATCGATCTTGCCTGAACTATCCAGAATTTCTTCACTGATATGAATACGTTGTATTTCAGCTATGACCAAATTACCAGCACCAGCATTGTCGCCCAGTTGTATAACCTGCTTTACCTTACATTCCATTTGAACAGGCGATTCACCAACCCTTGGCGGCCTAACCAGATCCGATGCCAAAGCTGTCAACCCTGACTTGATAAATTCATTAACTCCTTTAGGATATTCAACACTTGCAAGCGATGTTTGCATCACCATATTGTAATTAACAATATTGATCACGCACTCAGGAACCTCAATAACATTCTCAAGGCTATGTTTTGTTGTATTGTCCCTAACTCTACGCGCCGGCGAAAAAATGCAAACCGGCGGATTCGTGCTGAACATATTAAAGAAGCTGAACGGACTAAGATTTACGTTCCCCTCTTTATCGATTGTGGACACGAAACAGATCGGTCGAGGCGCAATTGCATATTGCAGATAGTTTTGCAATTCGACAGTAGTGAGATCTGAGGGGTTGAGGGTTAACATCTTCTTTGTTGAGCCAGGGATCAGGGACCATGAATCAAGATTCCAAAGGCAACATTTACCGTTATGGCTTGATTTCTTTTCCCTGTGTTTTTTATTTGTTCTTTTTCAATTTAAGTATCGACCAATCCGTATCCGCCTTACGAATAGTATTAGTCAGGCGTCCGAGCCCGGTTATTTCCATTTCAACAATATCACCTGACTTCAGCCATTGTGGTTTATAATTTGGATCCTTTAATAGCCCTGTTCCATTCAGTTCAAGAAAACATCCTGTTCCAACAGTTCCTGATCCGATAACATCACCCGGTAAAATATCTACACCATAAGAGCATCGTTCTATGATCTCAGCAAAGGTCCAGTCCATATCTGCCATTGACCCTGAAGAAACCTCGATTCCATTTACCCAGCACTTCATAGAAAGGTCGTAAGCATTTCCTGTGTGACCTTCTTTTGGCGAGGTTCTAAACTCCTCAAGTTCGTCGGGTGTTACTAACCACGGTCCGATTACGGTGGAAAAGTCTTTCCCCTTTGCTGGACCGAGATTAAGCAGCATTTCTTCCATTTGCAGCGTTCGTGCACTAAGATCATTCATAATCATGTATCCGGCTATATATGAATCTGCTTCAGCGGCTGGGATATTTTTTCCCTTTTTTCCAATCACTATCGCTGCCTCCAGTTCAAAATCAAGCTTTTCAAAATGATCTGGCATACATTCGATATCACCAACTCCCTGGATCGCATTATGATTGGTGAAATAAAAAATTGGATATTGATCAAACTCCGGTATCATCTCAACGCGCCGGTTCTTTCGAGCCGATGCTACATGCTGCCGAAAGGCGTAACCATCCCGGCAGGATGAAGGATGGGGTACAGGGGCGAGCACCTCATAGAAAACTTCCTCTTTTGCTTCCTGTTTCCCTGATTTGATCTGTTCATTAACCTTTTTAGCCCGCTCCATCAGTTCTTCTCCTCCACTCAAAAACTCATTCATATTATCGGGAATAAGCTTATCACAAGAATTGAGATTATATATATGTCCTTTTATAAAAACACCGAGGTGTTCACGGTCTTCAGTTTTATAGGAAACTAATTTCATAGCGTTTCGTTTTGGTTAGCGGAGTATTCAAAACTACTGAATTGGATTAAGGTTTTTTGAAAAATGAGAATTTGCGTATTGAATGTTGGATTGCTTGTTAGTTGTGAGTTACCAGATTCAAAACGACAAAGCCAAACGATTCAATCTTATAACCGTCATATTCTAGTACCTTTCCGCTAGGGCTTGTCCTGTATTTTTTCTTCCCATTTTGTCCAAGCGACATTCGGATGAGTCTTTGATACTTGATTCTATTGAAACTTTCATTACTGGAAATCGTTACCTTTGCATTACCAATTATACAACCAATAAATTCTAATCTATGCCAGTTTATCATACATTAGGATCTATTCCTCATAAGCGACATACCGTTTTCCGTAAACCGGATGGAACGCTCTATGCTGAGGAATTGGTCTCTACTGAAGGATTTTCCAGCCTATATTCACTGGTTTATCATACGCATCCACCTACGATTGTAAAGTCGTTAGGTGAGCCCTATTCGGTTGAACCCACTATTGTCCGGGAAAAGCACCTGAAACATACCAGTCTTATTGGTTTTAATATCAAACCCGAAGATGATTTTTTGGAAAGCCGAAAACCAGTGCTTGTAAACAGCGATCTTCATATTTCTTTGGCTGCTCCGCGAAAATCAATGACTGACTATTTCTATAAGAACAGCCAGGCTGACGAGGTAATATTTATTCATGAGGGAAGCGGAATTCTAAAAACTGGATTTGGTAAAATAAAGTTTGCATATGGTGATTATCTGGTTATCCCTCGCGGAACCATATATCAGATGGAATTCGATAGCGAAAGCAACAGGCTTTTCATAATTGAAAGTTTTAGTCCGATAAGAACCCCTAAACGTTATAGAAACGCCTGGGGTCAGCTAATGGAGCATTCGCCATTTTGCGAACGGGATATCAAAAGACCGCAAGATCTGGAAACCAATGATGAAATCGGGGACTTCAAAGTCTTAATTAAAAAGCAAGGCTTAATGTATCCTTATATATATGGAACCCACCCCTTCGATTTCATAGGCTGGGATGGTTTTCATTACCCATGGGCATTTTCCATTCATGATTTTGAGCCCATCACCGGGAGAGTACATCAACCGCCGCCAGTACACCAAACATTCGAAGGACATAATTTTGTGATATGCTCGTTTGTACCACGTAAGTATGATTATCATCCTGAATCGATCCCGGCACCTTACAATCATAGCAATGTAGATAGCGACGAGGTACTTTATTATGTTGACGGCGACTTTATGAGCCGAAAAAGTGTAGTCAAAGGCCAAATTACTCTACATCCCGGGGGAATTCCTCACGGACCTCATCCGGGAACTGTTGAGAAATCGATTGGCAAGGAAAAAACAGAAGAACTTGCCGTGATGATCGATCCATTTAAACCTTTGATGCTTACAGATTATGCCATTAGCATTGAAGATGAATCTTACCATAAAAGCTGGCAGGAAAACGTCGAATAGCAGCTTCAAAAATTGAATTATGAAAACAGAAACCACCGAAAATAAAACTCAAAATACCGATTTCCTCCCCTTAAACGGCACGGATTATATAGAAATGTACGTGGGGAACGCAAAGCAAGCTGCGCATTTCTATAAAACCGCCTTTGGATTTCAAAATCTGGCCTATGCGGGCCCGGAAACTGGTGTAAAAGATCGAGCTTCCTACGTCCTTATCCAAAACAAGATCAGACTGGTACTCACCACTCCATTATACCCCGAACACCCAATTTCGGAACAGCTGACCAAACATGGTGATGGAGTTAAAATCATTGCTCTGTGGGTAGACGATGCCTATAAATCTTACCATGAAACCGTGTCGCGTGGTGCGGAAAGTTACATGGAACCCCAAACACTCGAAGATGAAAACGGCGTTCTAAAAATGAGCGGGATTTATACATATGGTGAAACAGTGCATTTATTTGTGGAACGAAAAAACTATCATGGCCTTTTCATGCCCGGTTTTGCAAAATGGGAGAGCCATTACAATCCGGAAGAGACCGGATTATTGTATGTCGACCATTGCGTGGGAAATGTAGGCTGGAACCAAATGGATAAGTGGGTGAAATTCTATGAAGACATTATGGGCTTTAAAAACATCCTGACATTTGATGATAAGCAAATTTCCACTGAGTATTCTGCGTTGATGAGCAAAGTTATGAGTAACGGCAATGGGTATGTTAAATTTCCAATTAATGAACCGGCAGAAGGGAAAAAGAAATCCCAGGTAGAAGAATATTTAGATTTCTATGGAGATGAAGGTGTTCAGCATATTGCTATTGCGACAAACAATATCGTTGACACAGTAACTAAACTTCAGGACCGAGGTGTAGAATTCCTAAAAGTACCAACGGTATATTATGATGACCTCGAGGCGAGAGTCGGAAAAATAGAAGAAGATATTGAGCCCTTAAAGGAATTAGGCATACTTGTCGACAGGGATGAAGAAGGTTACCTCCTTCAAATATTCACAAAGCCTGTTGAAGACAGACCGACGCTTTTTTTCGAAATAATCCAGCGTAAAGGTGCAAAGTCCTTCGGAGCGGGCAATTTCAAAGCCCTGTTTGAGGCGCTGGAAAGAGAGCAGGAGTTGAGAGGTAATTTATAAGAACATTTCTTAACAAGCGATTATACTACCTCAGGGCTCGACATTTAAAGCTTTTTCTCAAAAGTAAAAACGTTTAAGTGCCGAGCCCTGGCTTCACACAAGGGTTTAGCGCTGGAAACCATCATTCCGATTTTGATGATCCTTATAAACTAACACCAGCAATCCAGTAAGCAAAATCCCCAAAGGCTCTGTGTTTATATTACGAATTCTTTAAATCATTTCGGTAAAAGCCTCAAAATAATATCTTTGTTAAAAAACATATAGTTTGAAGAAACGAATAGCCATTTTTGCCTCAGGTTCCGGATCTAATGCCCAAAAGATCATGGAGTATTTCAAAAAACATGATGACGCGGAAGTTGCTATTGTACTTACAAACAACCCAGAAGCATACGTATTGCAGCGTGCAGACAATTTTGAAATACCCTCACACATTTTCGATAAACATGAATTTACGAAAACTAATGACATTGTTCAGCTTCTAAAAAACCTTCAAATTGACCTCATCGTGCTGGCTGGTTTTTTATGGTTGATTCCTCAAAATCTCTTGAAAGCCTTTCCGAACAAGATCATTAACATTCACCCGGCTCTTCTGCCAAAATTTGGAGGCAAAGGTATGTATGGTGATAAAGTCCATCAATCAGTACTGGATGCAAAAGAAGAAGAATCAGGTATAACTGTGCATTTTGTGAATGAAAATTTTGACGACGGCGAGGTAATCCATCAATCCCGGTTCCGGATTGAGCAGGGGGATGATCTGGAAATGATCAAATTCAAGGGTCAGCAATTGGAGCATTTGCATTATCCTAAGGTTGTGGAAGGATTGCTCAAGAAAATGAAGAGTTAATTATTTGGTCCAGGGGCAGACTTCTTTTTATCTCCCTTTTTTATCGATTCTATTTTCTCGTTCCCCTTCAAAAAAACTATCTTTGCGGCTTCAAGTAATATTTTTCAATGAGCCATCCTGTCAAGATTAAAAACGCCTTAATTTCAGTCTATTACAAAGATAATTTAGAACCGCTTATCCGGCAATTGCATGCTGATGGGGTTACTTTTTATTCCACTGGTGGAACCGAGAAATTTATTCGTGACCTTGGCATTGATGTTATTCCCGTTGAAGATCTGACAGGATACCCTTCCATCCTGGGAGGGCGGGTGAAAACCCTTCATCCTAAAGTTTTTGGTGGTATCCTAAACCGTCGTGAAAACAAAGAAGATCAAAGCCAGATCGGAGAATATGAGATTCCGGAAATTGACCTGGTAATCGTTGATCTATATCCTTTTGAAGAAACAGTCAAATCTGGTGCAAAGGAAGAAGATATAATTGAAAAGATCGACATAGGCGGCATTTCACTCATCCGTGCTGCCGCAAAAAACTATAACGATGTAGTTATCATCGCATCAAAAGACGATTACAAAACCTTAGGTGATATATTAACAGAAAATGGTGGGTATACCATGCTATCTCATCGTAAATCATTTGCCCGCCAGGCTTTCAATACGTCATCGCATTACGATACAGCAATTTTCAATTATTTCAATCAGGAAGATCCGATAGGAGTGTTCAAATACAGTGAGCAAAAAATAAGCACTCTGCGGTACGGCGAAAACCCGCATCAGAAAGGTTTCTTTTATGGTGATTTAAACGAAATGTTTGAAAAGCTTAATGGCAAAGAGCTCTCATATAATAATCTTGTGGACGTTGACGCTGCAGTTTCATTAATTGATGAGTTCGAGGAGCCGACATTTGCTATATTAAAGCATACGAATGCATGTGGTATAGCTTCTAAGGACTCAATTCTGGAAGCCTGGAAAGCGGCCCTTGCCTGCGATCCCGTTTCCGCCTTCGGAGGGGTTTTAATATGCAACCGAGAAATCGATGCAGATACCGCCTCAGAAATAAACAACCTTTTCTTTGAGGTGCTAATAGCACCTTCATACCAAAATGAAGCACTTTCTATCCTAACCGGCAAAAAGAACAGGATCATTCTTAAGAGAAAAGAAGTTCAGCTTCCGACAAAGCAATTTAAAACACTTCTAAATGGTGTGATCGAGCAGGACAAAGATTTGCAGATCGAGGGCGCAGAAAAAATGGTGTCGGTTACAGACAGGAAACCAGATGAGGAGCAACTGAAAGATCTAGCTTTTGCTAATAAAATTGTTAAACATACTAAATCAAACACAATTGTATTGGTAAAGGATAGCCGTTTAATTGCCAGCGGAGTAGGTCAAACATCGCGCGTAGACGCCCTTCAGCAAGCGATTGTGAAAGCCCGGGCATTTCACTTCGATCTTTCAGGAAGTGTCATGGCTTCTGACGCATTTTTTCCATTCCCAGATTGCGTGTCAATAGCTGCTGATGCTGGTGTGGTCATGGTATTACAACCGGGCGGTTCTATCAAGGACCAGGATTCCATAGACATGGCAAACAATAAAGGCATAGGCATGGTTACCACTGGAATCAGACATTTTAAGCATTAAGAAGATAAGTGTCATGAATTCTGCCTGAGGCGGCTTATATGAAACGACAATCGAATAAGTACTGACGCTCCACAATAACGATTACCAAAAAAGAGTTTATCTTAGCAAACATTATCAACATCTAACATTACACGAATGGGTTTATTTAATTGGTTTACACAAGAGATCGCGATTGACCTGGGCACCGCAAATACTCTTATTATACATAACGATAAGGTTGTTGTGGACGAGCCCTCGATTGTGGCGTTTGACCGTACAACAAACAAGGTTATCGCTATCGGTCGGCAGGCAATGCAGATGGAAGGTAAAACGCACGATAATATCCGGACGGTGAGACCTTTGAAAGATGGTGTAATCGCTGATTTCAATGCTGCAGAGTACATGATTCGTGGTATGATCAAGATGATCAACAACGGTAAGGGTTGGTTTTTTCCATCTTTGCGTATGGTGAT
Organism: Daejeonella lutea; assembly: GCF_900168015.1. Classification (GTDB taxonomy): domain Bacteria; phylum Bacteroidota; class Bacteroidia; order Sphingobacteriales; family Sphingobacteriaceae; genus Daejeonella; species Daejeonella lutea. Next base: position 1,728,770 of record NZ_FUYR01000001.1, read on the forward strand.
CTGTATTCCTTCAGGGATTACAGAAGTCGAAAAACGCGCGGTACGTGACTCTGCTGAGATAGCTGGTGCGAAGGAGGTTTATTTAATTCATGAGCCAATGGCAGCCGCGGTAGGGATCGGTATCGACGTGGAAGAGCCAATGGGAAATATGATCATTGATATCGGTGGTGGAACTACTGAGATTGCGGTTATTGCTCTTTCAGGAATTGTCTGTGATCAGTCTATCCGTGTCGCAGGTGATAACTTCGACAGTGATATCGTTCAATATATCCGTCGTCAGCACAATATTATGATTGGCGACCGCACAGCCGAAAAAATTAAGATTGAAGTTGGTGCAGCATTACCTGAATTGTCGGACCCTCCTACCGATTATGCTGTTCAGGGGAGAGATCTGATGACAGGGGTTCCAAAACAGATTACTGTCTCATACACTGAAATTGCACATTGTCTTGATAAGTCGATTTCAAAAATTGAAGAGGCGATCCTCAAAGCATTGGAGATCACTCCGCCGGAGCTTTCTGCAGATATTTACCAGACTGGCATTTACCTAACAGGTGGCGGAGCACTACTTCGTGGGCTGGATAAGCGTATCGCTGCAAAAACTAAACTCCCTGTGCATGTTGCAGAAGATCCCCTGCGTGCAGTTGTAAGAGGAACAGGTATCGCACTGAAAAATATCGGTAATTTCAAATTCTTAATGCAGTAGAGAGTTGGACGTTATACGTGATAAGTTTTACGTCTTAAACAGAAGGATACTAACTCCTAATTCGCAATTCTTAATTCGTAATTAATACCCATGCGTAACCTCTGGCTTTTCATAAGTAAGTACAACGCATTTTTTTTGCTGGTCATTTTCTTCACCACTTCATTAATATTAATGGTGAATAATAACTCATATCAGCGCGCCAGTGTTTGGAATTCTTCCAATCAGCTTGTTGGCAGCACCTATGAAAAGGTGAATCAGTTCAGCAGCTATCTTGTTCTTGGAAAGACTAATGACAGTCTCGCTGCGGAGAATGCACGACTTCGGAACCTTTTAAAATCATCCCTGTTCAGCGACAGCGTTAAACAAGTACAAGTTAACGATACTCTCCTGAAACAGCAATACACCTATACAGTCGCCAAGGTTATAAATAATTCAGTTCATCAAAAAAATAACTATATAACTATCAATCGCGGTAAAAAACATGGCATTGCAAAAGGCATGGGAGTAACGTCGGCAACTGGAGTGGTTGGTATTGTTCTGAACGTATCGGATAATTTCTCAACGATCAGGTCGCTACTACATACAGAAACTAAGGTAAGTGCAAGCGTTGATGGCAATATTGGATCGCTGGTATGGGGTGAAGGCAACTTTGACGCACGTTATGCAATACTGAAAGATATTCAAGCCCATCTGGTTGTTAAAAAGGGTTCAAGGGTGGTCACCTCTGAATTTTCTCTTTTCCCGCAAGGAACAAATATTGGCAAAGTGTTTAAAACCGGAGTCAAAGGAGACGACAGTGCATTAAACATCCAGGTTAAGCTTGATACGGACTTTTCAGCGCTTCAGTACGTTTACGTGATAACCAACATGCTTTCCAATGAACAATTGTCTCTTGAAGCTTTAAACAAAGTTGAGTAATGGGAAGAGCGATAATTGTTAATACAATAAGGTTTATCCTGCTAATAGCAACACAAGTTTTTCTCCTGAAAAATACAGGCTATTATAATCTGAGCGTCCCTTATCTTTATATATTGTTTATTCTTTTACTGCCCTTCAATATTCCAAATGGGCTCCTCTTTTTGCTAGCATTTATTACAGGAATTTCAATCGATGTTTTTTATGATACCTTAGGCTTGCATGCCCTTGCATGCAGTGTTATGGCTTTTGTGAGGATAATATTTATAAGTGTGACTGTCCAAAGGGATGGATTTGATAATGAACCAGAACCACGTCTTGGCATTATGGGATTTAGATGGTTCATATTTTATGCTCTTATTCTAGCATTTTTCCATCACTTATTTTTGTTTTCATTCGAAGCCTTCAGAATCTCGGAATTTGGATATACAATAATCCGAGTTTTGTTGAGCGCATTACTCAGCACTTGCCTGATCCTGATTACCGAATTTGTCTTTTACCGTAAAAAAGTTCGCTAGTCAGCCTACCTATCTGCGCTTTTCAATTAACTTTCGATCTCCGCTCATTTCAGGAACATAATTCAGTCCCGGGGTTAGGTAATACAAAAGTATAAGCCGGGAGTACCGGTAATTAAATGGCGAAAGAATCACCACTGCCGGGAAAATAACTGCCATATACAGCCAAGGATTTGTAGTATTCCCGGTAATAAGATACGTGACTAATCCTGCCAGGATCATTTGCAATACATTGAATCCATAACTTACGAACATCGCCACATAAAAGTAACCCGGTTCACGTTCAAATTTGAGGTTACAATGCGGGCAATTGTCGTTCATCTTCTGCGATTTAAACCCATACATAGAATTTTGAAAAACATCACCCCTTCTGCAGCGGGGACATTTCGAATGTACAAGGGCGTAGAATTGCGAGGTCTTACGATTATTATTCTCGGTTGATGCTTTCATCTTTAATTGTTTTTTTAAATTCTTCAGGAGTTAACCCAAGATGTTTCTTAAATGCTTTAGTGAAATAGGAGTTATCTTTAAAATTCAGAATGCCTGCAATTTCTGAAATGCTCAGTTCAGGGTTTATTAGCAAGCGTTTTGCCTCGAGGAAAACCCGGTTTCGGATCACTTCACCAGCTGATTGTCCAAGTAGATCGTTACACAATGCATTTAAATGATTTGGTGTTATGTAAAGAAGTTGGGCGTAGTCTTTTGGTAATTTCAAAATCTTATAGTTACCAGAAATAAGCTTTTGGAAATTCTTGAGCAAGGTATAATTATATGACGACTTAATTTCGGGTTCTGCTGAGGGACCAAAACGAGAAACCAGCAGAAAAATGTTAATCATCAAAATTTTAATCATAAAAAATTCCGAGCCTTTATTCTCAACGCTTTCCACCAGGATCTCATCAAACAGGTTTTTTATTTTCGGACGGCTTTCTCCAGGGATATTGATAACAGAATCGGAAGCATTACCGCGGAAAAAGTTAAATGATTCTATGAAATCAGGATTCAACAGAAAGGAATTGAACACTTCGGGGGAGAAATTAATTACATACCCGTCTACAAAGCCCTCAAAATCCCAACTGTGAACTTGTCCCGGAATCATGAAATAAATTTGAAAGGGCTGTATAGTAAATGTTTCAAAATCTATAGAATGTGTGCCTTTCCCCTCTGTGAATAAAACGAGGTGATAAAAGCTATGACGGTGAGCCTGACGCAGATTTGTGTGGGTTTCGTAATATGGCGCAAAACGGCTGATCAGGAGATCTTCCTTGCGAAACTCGGAAACGGAACTGATATCGTAGACAGGAACCTGTTTTGACATATACAAATTTACCCATATCTGAACTCATATTATGGGACAATTCGTGGAATAAATGGTACTATTTACTTATTGACATAAAATTCTAACCCAAATAATGAAATCTGGAAATGCCCGTTTGAAATATAATGGACGAGCAATTATTTTAGAAATTTATTACGGAAGAAACTCCTCATCAGCAGCCTTAAATAGAAATTTGAATTAATTGTTTCTTACTTTTACAGTCTGATTCCAGCTCACATACAAGCACGCTTAAAGCTGCGTTAACCGAAATATTATATAAAAATTAATGAATAGTTTTTTTGCCAGAAAGTTTGTTGTGCAGGGGATCTTTATTGCCATAGCAATTATTCTGCTGATGCGATTATTTTACATCCAGGTCGTCAGCGATGAATATATGCTTTCTGCGGAGAATAATGTTATTAGGAGACTTCCGGTTTATCCTGCAAGAGGCGTAATTCTTGACAGAAAGGAGCGGATTCTTGTGCAAAATGAACCTGTTTATGACCTGATGGTCATACCAAGAGAAGTTAAACCTTTTGACACACTTGAATTTTGTAAACTTATTGGCATTGACAAAGTAAGATTCGATCGACAGTTTAAAAAGGCCCGAAATTACTCACCATATAAAGCGTCTATTTTCGAAAAACAGCTTTCCGTCCAAATTTATGCATCATTCCAGGAGAGATTATCTGACTTTCCCGGATTTTTCGTACAAAATAGAACAGTCCGCCGCTATCCGGATAGTATTGGGGCCCATTTTGTTGGCTATATCGGCGAGGTGAATCAAAAAGCAATTGAGAAGTCCGGCGGCTTTTATAATCTTGGAGATTACATTGGCATCACTGGTGTAGAAAAATCATACGAAGATTTGCTACGCGGGCAGCGTGGCGTACAAAATCTTATGGTTGATGCGCTAAACCGGCCGAAAGGACACTATGCAGACGGCAAATATGACACCGTTGCAGTTTCAGGAGAGCATATGGTTTCATCTCTTGACAAAGAACTTCAGAAACTTGGCGAAAAGCTAATGAAGAATAAGATCGGCAGCATAGTGGCTATCGAACCTTCCAGCGGTGAAATTTTATCCTTTGTCAGCAGCCCGGGATACGACCCAAACCTCATGGTCGGTCGCCAGCGCGGCAATAATTACATGGCACTTCTTAACGACACCTATAAACCGATGTTTGTGCGCCCAATCCAGGCTGAGTATCCTCCAGGTTCAATTTTTAAAGTTGTTAATGCCCTTGTCGCTCAACAATATGGGATGATAAATGAAAAAACCATGTTCTTCTGTCCTGGTGGGTACAGATATGGCCGCAGGGGTTGGATGGGCTGCACGCATGTTCATGGATCTATTGATCTTCGTGGATCCATAAGGGAATCGTGCAATACATATTATGGATACACCTACGCAAGAATGATCGACCAGGCAGGTATGAGGCCGGTCAATGCATATAAAAGGTGGAGGAATTCCGTTTCAGCATTCGGCATTGGAAGCCCGCTTGGAATTGATCTGCCAGGAGAACGTAAGGGACTGTTACCAACTGACGAACTTTATACCAAACGTTTCAGGAATGATAAGTGGGGTTCATCGTACACGATTTCCTTATCTATTGGACAAGGAGAACTTGGAATTACTCCTTTACAAATGGCTAATGTAATGGCAATTGTTGCCAACCGGGGCTTCTTCTATAAACCCCATTTGATTAAAGCCATCGGAGATGAAAAAGTTGTTAAAGAGGAATATACCGTTAAAAATAGCGCAGGAATCAATTCTAAATATTTCGATGTGGTCATTCAGGGAATGAGCGAGGTGGTGAATCAAGGATGGGGAACAGCTTATTATTCCAAGATCGATAATATTGAAATGTGTGGTAAAACCGGAACGGTTCAGAATCCGCATGGTAAAGATCACTCTGTGTTCGTGGCATTCGCACCCAGAAACAATCCGAAAATCGCAATTGCAGTTGTCGTTGAGAATGCAGGATTTGGTGCTACATGGTCTGCCCCTATAGCCAGTTTGATGGTTGAAAAATACCTAACCGATTCGATCTCCCGGCCTAAAGCTTATATGGATAGACTCCTCGAAGCAAATCTTTTGCCCGGAATACCTAAGCCAAAGGTCCCTAAAAAAGGAGCCACACCCGACAGCGCGAAGGGAAAAAATCAAGTTCAAAAACCTGCAACCCCAACAACTACAACAAGATGAATAACCAGCGGAGCCTCTTCTTTAATGTTGACTGGTTTATCATATTAACCTATCTAACTCTGTGTATTATTGGGTGGTTCAATATCCATGCGGCAGTATATGATCCTGAAAACCCAAGTATTATTGATCTCGATACAAATTATGGTAAGCAACTGATCTTCATTATATCAGCTGTAATAATAGGGTTCGTAATACTCCTGCTAGAAGGAAAATTTTTTAATGCCTTTTCCCCTATTTTCTATGGTATAACTTTATTGTTGCTGGTCTTAGTGCTAGTAATCGGAAGAAATGTTGGGGGCAATCAGGCCTGGATTCCTATCGGAAGTTTCAGATTACAACCTTCTGAATTCGCAAAATTTGCGACATGCCTGCTGTTAGCACGTTATTTAAGCTCAGGCACAGTTAAAGTTCAGGATATCAGGACTCAGGTTATAGCTGCTTTTATAATTTTGATTCCAACTGCCCTGATCCTTTTGCAGCCCGATGCAGGGTCCGCCCTTACATTTAGTTCCCTGATTTTGGTCCTCTACAGGGAAGGCCTTTCAGGATATTTCCTGGTAATTGAAGGTCTGTCAATCTTATTATTTGTTCTTACGGTCCTCTATAATAAATATCTTGTCATTGTCGGCGTGATGTTGCTCGCGGGGCTTTTAATATATCTTTATCGGAAGAACCGAAATATGATAACCGTCATTGGTGTCGGGCTTGTTTTCTCGGTTGTTTTTGTATTCTCTGTGGACTTCGCTTATAACAGCATATTAAAGCCGCATCAAAAAAATCGTATTGATGTGATTCTAGGAAAAGTTAACGATCCACGGGGCATAGGTTATAACCTGAACCAGTCCAAGATCGCTATTGGATCAGGCGGATTGTGGGGAAAAGGATATCTACAGGGAACGCAAACGAAATACAATTTCGTGCCGGAACAAAGTACCGATTTTATTTTTTGCACAGTTGGCGAAGAGTGGGGATTTGCAGGATGCTTTGTAGTAATTGGCCTTTATCTCTTCCTGCTGCTGAGGATTGTTATAATCGCGGAAAGGCAGCGTTCTTCATTCTCCAGGATCTATGGATACGGGGTAGCATCTATCCTTTTCTTCCACTTCTTTATCAATATAGGTATGACCATTGGTCTGATCCCCGTAATTGGTATTCCCCTGCCATTTCTAAGCTACGGGGGTTCATCGCTATGGAGCTTTACGATATTGCTATTTATTCTGCTTAAGCTGGATTCAAACAGAATGGGAATTATTTAGAGAAACGGCGGTTAAGTATCTCGTAAAACTTATCAGCAACATCCTGCTTCGCTCCCCAATTGTTCTTAGAGGCATAATTCTGTTTTAGAAAATTATCAGCAGCTTCAAAGCTGTCGAATCTGTTTAAGAGTTCAATTGCCTCGCTATAAGCCAGGCTATATCCGTTAAAAAGATCCCTAACAAATGACAGCTTATCGTTAAGGCTTATCAGGCTCTTTAGATCCTTAGTCTGACGTAAGTTAAATTGACTCGCAATAGTTGCTTGCGAAATATTCCTGGAAAGAAGATCATTGACCGTAGGGACTGCAGGTTCCTCTTTTGGTAGTTCAACCGGAACTGCTATCGTACGCTCAGATATAACTACTTCCTTGACATGAATATTTTCTTCAGTTTCCTCATCTTCATCAGCCACCACTTCCTCTATATCATCTTCTGTCTCTTCCTCAAAATCAATATAGTCTTTGTCGTCCTCAACCACAGGTTTTAGCCTTGTCTTTTCGTCAATTACTCTTTTTTCCTCTTCAGTTAGGGGACGGTCAAAAAGAGCATCAGGCTTTTTCTCCTCAAACTCAAAGGTCATGGGGGGCTCCTTCTCTAACTCAAACTTCCAGTCTGCGACAGGTTCTTCTGCTTCTAGTTTGTATATATCCGGCTCCTCTACAGGAATTGGTTCGGATTCTGGCTCTTCAGGTTCCTCCACGTTGTTGTTCTCAGCTACGGGAGGATCTGCCGCTTGCTGAATCGGTGTTTTACTAAGATTTAATTTGACTAATATTGACAAGTGATCAGAAAGGAAATTAGCATTAGCAGAAAACAGCTCCAGTTCTAACTCATTATGATTATCCGGACTTTGGGAAAGATACTCATACTGTTCATTCAATTCAGCAAGTATGCCACCGACCTTTTTTAAAATTTCCTTTTTATTCATCCTCATTAAAATATGCTGACCAGATCATTTATTTGGTTCTCAGGCATTAAATCGATATTTCAAAGATAATTACAATAACGCATTTTTTCCCATTGAAATTCAGATATTAGAAGTCTTAAACAAACGGGTGAAAGGATAAGATGTTATTTAGTGAGCACAATTTTAAACGGCGAAAAGAACTTGGAGGAAGTATTGAAATTATTTGCGGATCCATGTTTTCGGGCAAAACAGAAGAACTAATTAGACGGTTGAGGAGAGCTCAGATTGCCAAACTAAATGTCGAAATTTTTAAGCCCAAGACTGATACACGTTATGATGAAACATCTGTAGTATCTCACGATCTTAACTCGATTCATTCTACTCCAGTTGAAAGCGCTAACTCCATACTCTTACTCGGTGCGAATACAGAAGTGGTAGGAATTGACGAAGCTCAATTCTTTGATGATGAATTACCCGACGTATGTAATAAACTGGCAAACAGAGGTATCCGTGTGGTAATTGCCGGACTGGATATGGATTTTCAAGGAAGACCTTTCGGACCAATGCCAGCATTAATGTCTATTGCTGAACTTGTAACCAAGGTTCATGCTGTGTGCGTTCAATGCGGTGGTCCGGCAACGTATTCCTACAGAACCGCTGCGAGCGAAGCAAAAATCCTGCTTGGGGAAAAAGAAAGCTATGAGCCAAGATGCCGGATGTGTTATAATTCGAGTTCAGATATATAGGTAATCAGATACATTGACTCTCCTTTTTCAAGGCAACACTTAATTAATGATTCCATTCCTTGAGACCCTATCCAGAATAACATGTACGTCGACAAGAAATAGAGCAATTCTTTCATTAATTAGAAAGAAAGTATCAAGTATTTATCATTCCGATATTTTTTAATTTTAGAGATAAAATCATCTGAATGAAGAATTTAAATCAGATTCTAAAAGCTGGCTTACTGGTTGGGACACTCGATATTCTTGCTGCGTGTCTCCAATTCATTTTAAATACCCGCAAGGAGCCTTCGGCAGTATTCAAATTTATAGCAAGCGGAGTGTTCGGAGCCAGAGCCTTCAGTGGAGGCTATGTGATGGCGTTTGCAGGCCTTATTTTCCACTACCTCATCGCACTAGCATTTACCGTCCTATTCTTTTTCTTATACCCAAAAATGCATTCTTTAATCAAAAACAACGTGTTGATCTTAATGATTTACGGCACTTTCGTGTGGTTAATAATGAAATTTCTTATCATTCCGCTTTCAAACACCCCCTCTCAGCAATCTACGTATCTCGGCGCAGCAACTTCAGTTACAATCCTTATAATATGCGTAGGAATTCCACTTTCAATAATCGCTGAGCGGAAAACCTTTTTAAAGAAGTGATTATTTTGCTACGATAAGCTTAAGGGCTTTTTCCTTCGCTTTGAACTTCATTCTGTAAACGTAAATCCCTGCCTCAAGCCCTGAAGAATCCAAATTTATAGTATAATTACCCTTCGGTAAACTAGAGTTAACAAGTTCACGCACTTGCTGACCGGTGATACTATAGAGAATGATCGAAGTCATCCCAGGTTCCGGAATACTAAAATTAATTGTAGTTAATCCAACCGTAGGGTTTGGAGAATTTTGCTCCAGTATAAAATCATCTTGTGGAATAACAGGTCCAGGCTGTATAACCTCGTTATATTTCTTTTGCGCGGCCAGTGCACTAGCCTGTAAATCCGTCAAATTATCCCCTGCTAATAAAGCAAAAGCGACTTTTACTGATCCGTTTACCGGTATCGTTAATGGGCCGTAACCACTTACAAACATTACGTCAATTCCATTCGGCGTGTTTTCACCCAGTGTAGTCGCCTTTATGCCGCTGGATAAGCTTTCATACTTCTCAGAAATACTTAGTCCGCCCCCACTTTGAGATGGGTCACCAACTATTTGATCAGACATCGGGTAATACGAGGGAGCAAATTCAGAGGTAAGCAGCTTGACTCCGGCAAATTTGCCAGTTCCTGTTTTTGGGAACACCATTCCCAGCCGATTTAAGGGATCAAACCTGGTGACGTCACGACTAGACGGATCGACATCCCAATCCGTCAATATTCCGGCATACAGACCACTTATTGTTGCAGTGCTGGTATTTCGGATCTCATACTCAGCAATAGTATATTTATCGTCAGGTGCGGATGCAAATGCCGTCTGTGTATGTTTAACCCCAACATTCACCCGCGATGGATTTGCTGAATCCTCGAACTCAGATTGTGCTTTGAAGGCCGACTGACTATCTTCCAATTTACCGACCCGTACCTTTTTTACGAAATGCTCGTCGGTTCCTCCCTTATCATTCCGGGCATTGTTAGAAACCTTTGTAGGTGAACTGCCAATCATCAGCGAAGCTTCAAACAGCAGCTGCTCATTCATGTATGTAAATCCTAAGCCTTTTGTGCCCTCGGGGCCGCTGAAACCAATCCTGCCATTACTACTTATGGTCGTTCCAATTTTATTGACACTTATGTTCAAATAATCAAGTGCAACACGGATAGTAAAACTCTCGGCATCGTTATACCCGCCAGCCGCAGTATAAGTGAGTTTAAAAATCACATCCTCATTATCAGAAACACCCGGCTTTATAAAAACGCGGAATGCTCCAACCATAGCCTGAGTTTGCAAGGTACCTAAAGAGGAGACATTTACCTGTTCATCAATTACCTGAACGTCGGGATTATCAGAGCTCAGCCGGACAACCAAACCCGAAACAGGCGATAAAAAATTCTTGAGATCAAAAAATATTCGCAAGGTGTCCCCGGGTGGAATAGAACCGCGGCTCTTATCAATTAACGTTATCTTTTGATGTCGAACAGAAGGCGGACTTTCCGTCACCGCCCGGAACACATTTAATCTTCCTTTCCCAATCAGACCGACAAAGTTCAAATTTCCCGCATCGATATTGTCGGAAGTCACCCTTATTTGTTCTTTTACCTGACTCATGTCAAAGTTTGGAAACCGGGTTTTGACAAGGGCGGCCGTTCCTGAAACAAGCGGAACTGAAAATGATGTCCCACGTGCAATTGTATAATTATTCCTGTTCCCAGTCGAAAACGTCTCCCCTGGAGCAGAAATAGAAACGTGTGATCCATAATTTGAAAAACTGCTCTTTTTGTCGAGGTTATCGACGCTTGTTACCGCCATTACCCCCTGGTAAACTGCTGGGTATTCAGGTTCAATCGACCCCTCATTCCCAGCGGCGGCAATTACCAGACAACCCTTTGCTATCGCATAATTGATAACATCCTGTCCGTAAGCACCTCCTGCGGGACCACCCCATGAGCAATTGATAATATTAGCACCATTGTCGGCGGCATACTTAATTCCTTCATAGCCTCTGTAAATCGCAGTCGCATTATTATCGGCTCCAGCTTTCACAATCAGGAGCCTTGCGTTAAACGCAACACTGCTTATGCCGATCCCATTGTCTGAAACAGCTGATGCAAGACCGCTAACGCGAACTCCATGATCGGTTGAATCACTTTTAACATCAGGATCGTTGTCTTCAATCATGGTGGTGTAACTCGCACCCACCAAATCTTTTCCCGGAAGTATGATATTGGGTCTGAGATCTTCATGATCCAGATCTGATCCGGAATCGACAATGGCTATGATAATTCCCGACGAATTCCTGATCACATTCCAGGCCAGGTCGGCTTTTATTTGCCTTAAATAATTTTGGGAAGAATTATAAAATTGGTCAGATGGAATGTATGAAGTATGATAAATGTAGCTTGGTTCGGCATATTCAACAATTGGGTTTTCCAGAATCTCATTGATAACCTTTTCTATAGCATTGCTCCCGCTGAACCTAAACTCATAAATTCGATCGAGACCAATACTACTAGAGGGATCATAAGTTTGTTGCGGCCAATTTGCTGACTGAACAGTTGCCTTAAAGAGTTGCTTAACATCCTTCAAATCAGCCGTAGTAATATTAAGAGAATTCGAAGTGAGAGTAGTCGTGGCAGCTCTTATCTGATTGATACTGCTGCCATCTCTGAATTTGATGATAACCGTATTCGGTAAAAAGTCATTTGCGCCGACGCCATTGGGAAGTTTAAAGGTTCGGGGACTGCTGGTCAAATTACTCTGACCATATACTGTTAATCCAAGAAAGCAACAAATTAGCAGTAAAAGTCTCCTCATATAGCAGCGTTTCCCAAAAATAACAAAATCAGGCCATAACTGTATAACGATCAACACTCTTCGGAGATAAATTGTCTCGCATTTATCAATCCTGCGTTAATGAATAGATATTAATGAAACACTAATTCAGCGGATATCGTATAAAAACCATCAGCGGAGAAAAACGAAAGATGCTTCTTGAAAAATTAAATACAGTGTTGTGCGTAAATGATAACGAAATCACATTATTCATTCTAAAACGCACCATAAGCAAAGCAAACTTCGCCGAGCAGATAGTGGAAAAAAAGGACGGTAATGAGGCGTTTAGGTATTGCCAGCAGCTTGTAGATAAAGGTGAATATCTAAATGGCAACTATCCGAAAGTTATCTTTCTTGATCTTCAGATGCCGGTCCTGGATGGATGGGAGTTTATGGACCAATTCACCACCCGGATATGGCCTTTCTTCAAAGAAACAAAAATTGTTATTACCTCACAGTCTGTAGATCAAAGCGATATACTACGCGCAGAAAAATATCCCTTTGTTATTGATTTTCTTAAGCATCCTATCTCAGTTAATTACCTTCTACAACTCCATGGAGCACTGATGAAAGAATATAACCTCCACAATTGTCCTGAATAGAGAAATTAACAACAAACCCCTTAGAGTGATCTGAGGGGTTTTTTGTTCAAGTGGGAAATACTGGGTTCGAACCAGCGACCCCTACCTTGTCGAGGTAGTGCTCTAAACCAGCTGAGCTAATTTCCCTGGCTGTTATTAACTTCAAATGTTGCTGCAGCGCTTCCCGGCTTACCATCAGCAGTGATTCCTTGAATTACTACTACGTATTTTCCAGACTGGTCAGACGTATAAAAACTTACTGAGCTTTTCCCGTTCTTGTCAGTCCTGACATTTGGCGACCAATACAACAGTTGCCTCATATCTGGCAAGCGTGATGACCTCTCTACTTCAGTCTCATATAATGGTGAGAAAAATTCCCGCTGAAGCTGTAAGCCTTCATAATCAATTACCAAATCACGTGGATCCAGTTCGAAACCCTCCAGGTTACCTTTGAATGATGTAAAATTAACAATACTATTGAATGTTGTGTCTCCAAGAAAAGAATTTTTAGTCGACACTTCAAGTCTTTGGATCTTAGCGGGATCATAGGCCATAATTTTGTTGCCTCGATCGAAAATTGGTACTCCGTCCAGGATTATTAAGGGAACAGAGCCTACCGGTCCGGAAGCTGTCTTTTTGTCAACTACCACGTTAAAATTATTACGTTGTCTGAAAATAACTACCGCAGGAACATACTCTCTCAAAACTTCTTCCGTTGTTTTGAAACGCACAAAATCATCGAGGTTATAAATAAACTCCGGCTGGCCGTAGAATGAAGTGCTATCGACTGAGGATGCTTTAAAACTTCTAAGCTTGTTTGCAAAATATACGTTCTGAACCTGTGTATTTACATGGTGATCCTGTAATAAGGAATACGAAACCCCGGGTACTTTGAATACACCTGCCAAAGTTTGTGGCAGCGCCTCGGAAAATGGATTGCTGATTTCAATCACATAAGAACTGTCCTGCATTAAATTAGTCTGCACCACAGCCTCGCCCGGGCCCTGGAGACCTTTAGTGAAGAACCTGATTTTCCCATTCTCATCACTTCGCGAAGAATAAATCTGCGTCCTCTTAGATGGAATTGACAAAAATGTCATTATACCAGATGCGGGACGGCCGGTATTGCGATCTTTAATGGTGCCGGTTATAATATGCCCATCAAATTCAGGTATATGATTTATCACCGGCTCCTGACCTTTCAATACGTCAGTCCACTGAAATCTACGCCAACCATGCGTTAGCATCAGATTATCTAGCGCCTGATCAATTTCAGATCCGCTTTCCCGAAAATAATAGTCCGCTTGTTCTACATTGCCCTTCAGCTCAGAAGAAAGCCATTGATAGTTGAAAAAATCGGTTCCTGAAGCCGAACTCAGGGAATCCAATTTATATATCGCCACAGACATATCTGCTTCTGCCGGCCTGTTGTTCAGTTGAGCTTCCACGCCGATGTTCACCTTATTCCTTTGGCTGTAATCGCGCTTATCTGTCGTAGCCTGAATAGCCAATTGTCTTTTCGGGCGTTTGAAATATAAGCGTTCGGCCACGGGACGGAGGTCGGAATTAAAAATAGTGAAATGAGATATCCCCTCATCTAATTTCGCAATATCAACGTTAAATGAAGCTGTCCCGTTTTCAATCACACCAACCTCCGCGACCTTTGTTTGCTGCCTATTATGTATAAAAAGATAAACTGGCCCACTGTTTTGAACGGAATTGACTTTAACATTTACCTGCCCGGGACCAGCTGTGATAACTTTGAGATTATAACCCGATGTACGAACAGTTGGGAGTTCAGCAGATACGGTCTGTGAATTGCCTTTTACATATACGATAGCCCGATACTTCTTGTTTGCAGCCGGCATAAAAGAGAAATTACCAATACCGAACTTTAATGGCTGAAACCTGGCAACCGTATCATTACGCTCATCAATTACCGCTCCACGGAAAGATTCCCCAAATCCTCCGCTATTTGTAACCCGAAATGCAACTTTATTCTCAACATTTGCTAGAAGGTTTCCTCCTTCCGGGAAAAACTGAACATCATAGCTCAACGCAGACACAGGTTCCACGCCCCCTGGAGATAAAGAATTTAGTATAGTTATCTTTTTTTCAAAAAACAGGTCGGGACCAAAGTTCATCATCCAGCTGGTATATGCTCTTAAAACATAGTTTCCTGATTGTAAGGATAAGGGCAAAAAGACCGAACCATTACCTGACCCACCATTTATAGGAATCTTGGTTTGAAGTACTGATTTTTTATTAGCATCGAAAAGTTCGAGGTAAGTAACTTTACTGAGAACCGATGGTCTATTTGTTGCGGCATCTGTATTATATGATTTGAACCACATTAATTCACCAGCCAGATAAAACTCCCTGTCAGTGTGAATAAATACCTTCTCATAATATGCACCCGATTGATATCTTTCAAATGCCGCTTTGACTTGAGTAAAGTTCTGCTGAGCCAACGCTGAATTAAGGGAGATCAGCAAAATTACAAAGATTGCCATCGCTCGGAGGCTGTTCATAATCCCTGGAAGTCTAATGTTCATATAACTCATTTCATTCGTCACTTCTAATTTTCTGCAATGGCGTTCTGATACTACCAAAACGACGGTTTAGTACTGTTTCCTCTTAACCTGCAATCAACGCAAATGGGGTTGGTTAACTGCTGGGTTCGGGAAAGCCGAATGTGGGTACTTCCGTTACCGCTTATAAATCCTTCCACAACAAGATAATTCAGTACTCCTGTTTCTAAAGAGGGATCGTAAGGCTCCCGGCATCCGGAGAGGACCAAAATGATATAACTTGCTATTTTAAGAGCCCGAACCACGATTAAAACTTAATATTGTAATTAACAAACGGGATCGCGCTGCCAAATACAGAAAGCTTATACCCTTTTATTTCAGTCTTCTCTGAGATAAAGTAAGTAGAGTAAGCGTTTTTCCTTCCGGTAAGATTGTAAACCCCAAAAGTCCAGAAGTTATGTGTCGTTTGACTTACTCGATGATTTCCATCAACGTTCAAGGAAAGATCCATTCTGAAATAATCCGGCACGCGATAAGCATTCCTGTCCGAATACAAAGCCCTGAAAGATCCCGAATAAAAATATTTACCTATCGGTACAGTCACTGGTCGTCCGGTGCTGTATGTACTGTTGAATGAAAAACTTATACGGTGTGAAATTCTAAAATTGCTTATCAGCGTTACGTCATGAGGCTTATCATAATTTGAAGGATAGTAATCCCCATTATTAACGACCTCGCCGGCGTTCGGATCATCCTGCTTCAAAAGGGTCCTTGAATACGTATAACTAAGCCAGCCATTGAATTTACCCGTTAACTTTTTAATCATCAACTCCAATCCGTAAGCTTTCCCTTCTGTATTGAAAACAGCATTTTCGATATCGTGGTTCATCACGATCTTCGAACCACTTTTATAATCTAAATAATCCTTCAGTTGCTTATAGTACACCTCTGCAGACGTTTCGATGGTATTAGCTTTGAAATTTTTATATAGTCCGAATGATACTTGATCCCCATATTGCGGCTTTATATTTGGATCACTGAGCTTCCAGATATCTGTCGGTGCAATTGCTGTTGTACTGGACAACATATGGATATATTGCCTAAGGGTGTTGTATCCTGCTTTAACTGAGAAATCTTCTGTAAGAGCATATCGTGCTGACAAACGGGCTTCAGGCCCATGATAGGTTTTAATTAAATCCCCCTTTGCATATGAAGTGGTTCCCGTAATACTCGTTGGGTCGCGGGTGACATTTGGAGCATATTGGTTCACTTTTTTCGGACCCAGGTAATTAAACATCGAATACCTGACACCGAAATCAACGGAAAATGCAGGCGTGATATCAAATCTATTTCCGAGGTAAAGTGCGCTTTCCTGAGCTTGTTCTCTTTCCAGCAAGTCAGGCATCACCAGGGATTCGGAACCACGTGGCTGGAAATTCCCGGGATCGACTATGTATCTGATCGTATTAAAGCCAAGATCAATTGTATATCTTGAATTAAGGAAATAATTAAAATCCAGTTTTCCATTCAGCTGCTGAATCCCAAAATCGAGGTCGTAGGCGTTTACACTGCTGTTTTGGGTATGATTGTTATACGAATATTTGTCGAGCCCCGTTGTCGCTACTGCTACCAGCTTGTCGTTGAAAGCATGCTTCCACTTGATGGAAAAATTAGCATTCTTATATCCAAATAAAGTATCTGTATTCAAATTAGAAGCATCGCTGCTCATATACCCCGTAAAATAAAGATCATTTTTATCGTTCACTTTATTTGTTAGCATCAGGTTGAGATCATAGAATGACACCTTGCTATCCTTATAAGAGGCGTCGTCTGGCAAAAGCTTCATCAGCCAGTTTGAATACGTTGTGCGGCCGCCCAATATAAATGAAGACTTGTCCTCAACAATCGGCCCTTCGACGTTTATACGACTTGTGATCAGACCAAGCCCCGCAGTTCCGGTTATCTTCTTCATGTTTCCGTCGCGGCCATTTACATCAAGAACAGACGAAAGGCGCCCTCCGAATCGAGCCGGAATACTGCTTTTATACAATTCCACATTCTTTACGACCTCGGGGTTAAATGCAGAGAAAAGTCCAAAAAAATGGGTTGGGTTATAAATTGTAGCGTCATTGAAAAGTATAAGATTTTGGTCCGTTGCCCCCCCGCGAACATTAAATCCTGTGCTGGCTTCCCCAACCGACTTCACGCCGGGCAAAGTCAAAACAACTTTCAACACGTCGGCTTCCCCAAAAACCGCCGGAACCTGCTTAATTGTAGCGATACTTATCCTCTCCACACCCATTTGCACATCCTTAATGTTCGCAACCTTATCAGCGGAAATGATGACCTCCCTCAGCGATGTTATTTCCGGCTGAACGTCGAAATTCAGCTTTCCGTTCGAATACAACATGATACGACGCTTGGTATCTTTTATCCCCATCGCCTTGATATTTAATGTGTGCGCACCTTTAGGCAGGGTAAGATTATAAGAACCAAACTGGTCGGATGTTGTGCCGATACGGGGATTATCAACATAAATTGCAGCGCCAACCAATGCTTCCCCTGTCTTAGCATCTCGCAGATCGCCGCTAAGGGTTGCTGTGCCGGTTAAAGAGGACGTGCGTATTCCAACTTCATACAATTTATTCTCAGTCGTCGCTATAACAGGCCCAGCTTCATTAGTTGTACCTAGATCAGTTATTTGAGTCTCAATTATGGCTCCCTGGCTGCGTGAAGCGAATAGACCTGCCGGAAGCTCAGTATTGATTCTGCGCCCGCGAGTCAGATAAACTCGATTATTCCTGTCAATTGCAAATGAATAATTGGTATTCTTGAATAGCTCAGAAAAAACATCACTTATGGGCTTGTTGTTTACATCAAGATTTACCCTGAGACTGTCAAATTGCGATTGGTCGTAATAGATCTTGTATCCAGTTTGTGCTTCCAACTGTTTGGCAAACTGCTCTATTGTAAGATCTTTGAAATTGCCACTTATTGGCTTTTTATCTTGTGAAAAGCCGCTGCTGCAATAGAGGACTAGAATAATAACAACCAGGCGGAAGATATTAAACTTCATAAGCTGATCTTGTCATAATAGGTTAATACCCGTACCATCGACTGTTCAGGAGTTTCCTTCTTCCGAATTTTATTACTTTTCGCATCTTGCTCAAATTCTCTTTGATGTTGCTGCAATTCCTGCTTTTTATCCCCGAGGATATTCAATAGCGTACCCATACTTTTCACTGGCTGGTATCTGCCATTCTTTTGAAGAAAATACCCGCTTTGTTGTTTACCGTAATTAGTCACATAATGACTTTCCTGAATGCCTTCAAACATATTTTTAGTATAAAGGCCAAGGAGCGTCGTTTTACCATCATGGAGTACCTTGTAGAATTTATCCGGCATATCTGCAGATCCAGGCAATTCCCTGTTAACCGGCACAAAAGGATGTTCTCCTATGCGGAAATAGCTTACTTTTTTGTTGTTCAAGGCTATTCTTGAGTTCATAGTAGGATGTTGTACCACCACTTCATTCCGAACGATATCGTACCACATAATAACGCCTTTGTAAAGAATACCATCATAAAGTATTTCGCCAGGCACCGGTTCATTTGTTTCGAAAAATGCATAGCCGTCATGTATTGGGTACCTGGGTTCTACGTTCTCGCTGCCAGAGTATATTGCTGCGTTGATTCCCACAGCAGCGATGTAATAAGATAATGCTTTTGCTAAACCAGGGGAGTTAGAAGTCGTATCAGCGATAAGCTGGGCCTTAGAAAAGATAGGTGAAAACGCCAGGATATTAACAAAAACCCAAAATATTCTCCTCATTGACAATGATTAAGTTCTTCAAAAGTTAAAAGTCATGGCTGGCTTTAAAGGTTTACTTATTTCAGCCCTACTAAACCTATTAATAAAATTCTATGAAAGCAAAGGTTTTGTAAATAATCATTGTAAACGGTTATCATAGCTATCCAGAAATCAATTCCATAAACTTTTCGGTTTCGCGGGTGTTAAACTACCACACCTCCGTATTAAATTTCAAAACAATGGGCCTTGATAAGTACGTAAAAAAGCGAGATTTTACAAAAACCTCTGAGCCGAAGGCAGGGAAAAGCAAAGATAAGGAGAAACTTAGGTTTGTCATTCAAAAGCACGACGCCAGCCGGCTCCATTATGATTTCCGGCTGGAAATGGAGGGAGTGTTGAAAAGCTGGGCCGTACCTAAAGGTCCTTCGACCGATCCAAAGACTAAACGCCTTGCCATGATGGTGGAAGATCACCCCTATGACTACAGGCTATTTGAGGGAATTATCCCTCAGGGAGAATACGGCGGAGGAACTGTCATTGTGTGGGACGAGGGAACCTACGAGCCTATTGAAGAAATAAAAGGCAAAAAAGCACAGGAAAAACATCTCCTCAAGCAGTTAAAAGAGGGCTCTTTAAAAATAAAGCTGAAGGGTAAAAAGGTGGAAGGCGAATACGCTTTGGTAAAAACAAATGGCATGGGTGAAAATGGCTGGCTCCTAATTAAACATAAAGACGACTTTGCTTCGCCGACGGATATTACAAAAAAAGATAAATCTGTCTTGTCTGGTAAAACGATTGAATCTATGGAAAAAACCAGCGAAAAAGTTTGGAAAGCCGGGCATGAAGAATCAATAAAGAAGACTGAAGAAGCTCTCAAAAAAAAAACTAAAGAACCAGGTGATGCTGCCTCAATTAGCTCGGCATTAACTGCAAAAGAAATCCTTAAAAAAACAAGAAAGTCAAAATTTCCAGCTGGCATGAAACCTATGCTCGCAACGCTTGTTGATGAGCCTTTTGATGATCAGGATTGGGTATATGAGGTAAAATGGGATGGCTACAGGGCGCTTGCCTTTATACAAAACGGCAATGTTGACATCTCCTCACGGAACAACAAAAGCTTTAATGACAAATTCTATCCCATCAAAAAAACACTGGAGACCTGGAAAATAAATGCCGTTGTTGATGGGGAAATAATGGTTATTAATGACAAGGGTGTTTCCAGTTTCGGAAACCTTCAGAACTGGCGGAGCGAGGCCGACGGTGAACTAGTGTTTTACGTATTCGATATTCTATGGTATGAGGGTAAAAGCCTGACCGAACTTCCATTATTGCTGCGGCAACAGGTCCTCAGAGAAGTACTCCCCACAGATGATGACAGCATCAGGTTGAGTAAAGTGTTTAATGCCAGCGGCACCGATTTTTTTAAAGCAGCCGAAAAGATGGGGCTCGAAGGCATCATTGCAAAGAAAGCAGCCAGCACTTATTCGCCGAATGTCCGTTCAAGGGAATGGCTTAAAATCAAAGTAAGTAAACGTCAGGAAGTTGTAATTGGGGGCTACACAAAAAATGAGGACACTACCAAGGCATTTAGTTCTTTATTACTCGGTGTCTATGATCGTGGCCACCTTAAGTATGTCGGAAAAGTAGGAACTGGTTTTTCATTAGCCCAGCAAAAAGAAATGATCAGCCAATTTAAACCTCTGATTACCGATAAAAGCCCTTTTTCTATTGAGCCGGATTATAATAAACCCTCAAGGTTCCGTCCCAACCCTCCAAAAGCAAAAGCGACCTGGCTTAAACCGGAACTTGTTTGCGAAGTTGCTTTTACAGAGGTAACGAGTGATGGTGTTTTCCGCCATCCATCATTTCAGGGAATGCGAATTGATAAGACCGCCAGCAAGGTTGTAATGGAAGTTCCTCAGTCCACGGAGGTAGTTGTAGATGAACAGGAATCTATTCATAAAGCTGCCGTAAGCCCGCCAAAAAATAAAACAAAGAAAACTCTGCTGAACCCTAAGGATGAAACTCAGGTCAGAAAAATTTGCGGGCATGATCTTAAATTTACAAATCTCAGCAAATTATACTGGCCAGAGGATGGTGTGTCAAAAAGAGATATGTTCAATTTCTACTACCAAGTAGCCGATTTTATACTTCCCTACCTAAAAGACCGCCCGCAGTCTCTGAACCGTTTTCCTGGTGGCATCCACGGGCAAAGTTTCTATCAGAAGGATGTTAAAGGAAAAGCCCCGGACTGGGTAAAAACATTTCCCTACGTAAACGGTGAAGGTGAACACAAAGAATATCTGGTGGGAGCGGACGAAGCGACATTACTGTGGATGGCTTCGTTGGGATGCATAGAAATGAACCCATGGTTTAGCCGAATACAGTCGCCAGATAATCCGGATTATTGCGTTATCGACCTTGACCCAGACAAAAATACATTCGATCAGGTGATTGAGGCTGCCCGGGAGGTTAAAAAAGTTTGCGATGCTATCGACGTTCCATGCTTTTGTAAAACTTCGGGATCTACAGGTATCCATATATACATCCCCCTGGGGGCAAAATATTCATATGATCAATCGCAAATGTTTGCGCGCATTATTGTCAATATCGTTCACAAACAGCTTCCCACGTACACCAGCCTCGAACGGATGATTGCTAAACGAAATGGAAAAATGTATCTGGATTTTTTACAAAACCGACCTGGGGCAACTATTGCCGGGCCGTATTCACTACGTCCAAAACCGGGAGCTACGGTTTCCATGCCTCTGCACTGGGACGAGGTGAAACCGGGACTGACAATGAAACATTTTACCATTTTCAACGCCATGGATCGTTTGAAAGCTGAGGGGGACTTATTTAAAGGTGTTCTTGAAAAAGGAATTGAGCTCGAAAAAGTGATAAAAAAAGCTCAAAATACCTTTGATATTTAAATGCTTTCTACACCATTCTTTAAACTTGTTATTTTCACTTTTTTAAACCCGGTGTTTATACGGTTAGTCACATATGTTTCGATTAACTGAAATTGCGTCGTAATATAATTCCT
Organism: Daejeonella lutea; assembly: GCF_900168015.1. Taxonomy (GTDB): domain Bacteria; phylum Bacteroidota; class Bacteroidia; order Sphingobacteriales; family Sphingobacteriaceae; genus Daejeonella; species Daejeonella lutea. Next base: position 1,750,777 of record NZ_FUYR01000001.1, read on the forward strand.
AAATTAGCTGGACATCCCACAATCAAGCATGAGCAAAAAACTTCCCGGAGACCAATACAAAGAAATTTTCTACAACAGTCCCGCCACCATGTTGATCATTGACATTGATGCGCCAAATTACACCATGCTTGATGTGAATAATGCTTATCTGGCTGCGACTAATACAACCCGCGAAGATTTAATCGGCAAACCGGTATTTGGAGTGTTTCCGGAAAATCCGACGGATAATATTTCTAAAAATATCGAACGCACTATCTTTTCTTTTCACCAGGCAATTACAAGTAAGAAGGCTCACGTAATGAGCAATTACCGCTATGATATCCCTATTCCGGGCACTAATGAATTTGAAGAAAGATATTGGACAACGAGCAATACTCCCGTGCTTGATGATAATGGTGAGGTGATCTATTTCATTCACTCACCATTGGATGTAACAGAGCTCTATAAACTTTCTGAAAGAGAAAAAGCTGGAATTACCGCTCTGCGTAACCAGGAGGAAATGCTGCATAATACTTTCATGCAGGCACCCGTTGGCATCGGAATTTTCAAAGGACCAGACTACATTGTGGATCTTATTAATCCGCCCCTGAGCGAAATCTACGGGAAAACCATGGAGGAGATGGCGGGAAAGAATGTTTTCGATGTCCTTGCACATGCTAAGGGAATGGGGTTTGAGGCTCTCCTGGATAATGTCCGACTAACTGGTGAGCCATTCAAAGGCGCAGGCATGATGGTTCCGCTTATGCGAAAGGGGAAATTGGAAACAGTTTACGTCGATTTTGTTTACGAACCATATCGGGAAAGCGACGGAACGATTAGCGGAGTAATTGCCTTAGCAACCGAGGTTACCGATCAGGTTAATGCCAAACAGCAAATCGCCGATGCAGAAGAACGTGCACGCCTGGCAGTTGATGCAGTCGGGCTTGGCACTTATGATCTGAATCTCCTCACCGGGGAGATGTTCACAACCAGGCAATTCGCGAATATTTTTGGCTTTGATGAACCTGTCTCACGCCGGAAATACGTGACAGTCTTTGACCCCGACGACCTTGATCAACGAGAACAGGCTCATAAAGATGCTCTGAAAACAGGCGAGTTGTTTTACGAAGCCCGGGTGATTTGGAAAGACAAATCCGTGCATTGGGTGAGAGTTGAAGGGAAAGTAATTTATCAGGGTAAAAAACCTGTTCGGATACTGGGAACTCTGCTCGACATTACTGAACAGAGAATAGCCAAAGAGGAACAACGTAAACTCATAACACTCGTTGACAATAGCGTTGACCTCATGTCAATTTTGAACCTACAGGGAATAAATTCATATATCAATAAAGCGGGGAAAGATTTACTAGGATTCACCACGGATGAAGAAGTGCGTTCGACTCCAATTGGCAGCCTGCATTTACCTGAAGACCTGGAAATCGTAGAGAGAGATGTTCTGCCTACGGTCATGAAAGAAGGAAGCTGGTCGGGTCAAATGAGGGTCAAACACCTGAAAACGGGAGAAGTTTTCCCCGTCTTCAATAACTGTATCCGAATCGATGATCCTGTTTCCGGAGACCCGATCGCTGTCGGAGCAGTCATGAGAGACCTACGCCCTGAACTGGCGGCAAAACAGGCCCTGGCTGAGAGTGAGCAACTATTAAGAACTATTACAACAGCCGCTCCAACCGCACTTTGGATGGCTGATGAGCAAGGGCTTGTAACGTATAACAATCAAACCTGGCTTGACTGGACCGGCCGTAGTTTTGAAGAAAACCTGGGCTGGAATTGGCTGGAGTCGGTCCACGAAGACGACCGAAACCGGGTGAAGGATAAAATCCTATCCGATCTTGCAGAAAAGCATTTCTATGAAGTTGAGTTCCGGCTATTGCATAGCGACGGTAAAATTCATTGGTGTGTTACAAACGGACAGCCGCAATACCGTGCTGACGGAACGTTTTCAGGATATATTGGAGCATGTGTAGACATTACAGAACAAAAGCACCTACAGCAGCAAAAGGATGATTTTATAGGCATCGCTAGCCATGAACTGAAAACTCCGGTTACTAGTATTAAGGCGTACACACAGGTACTTGAAAAAATACTTTCCAAAAAAGGCGAAACCAAAGAAGCTGAAATGATTAGCAGAATGGATGGCCAGATTAACCGGCTTACCAGTCTTATTGGCGACCTTCTTGATGTAACAAAAATTAACTCAGGAAAACTTCAGTTCAATGATCGGGATTTTCAATTTATTCCAATGGTAAAAGAATTGATTGAAGATCTTCAGCGTACTACCGACAAACATCTCCTTGTTGAGGAATATGAAGGCGATGGTTTAGTATTTGGTGACAAAGAACGTATTGGACAAGTGATTTCGAACCTGATAACGAATGCGATCAAATACTCCCCAAATTCTGAAAAGATCATCATTCATACTTCAGTAAAAGAAGACGAGATTAAATTGTGTGTCACGGATTTCGGGATCGGCATTTCACAGGATAAATTGGAAAAAGTGTTCGAGCAATTTTACCGGGTAAGCGGAAATATGCAGCACACTTTTCCAGGACTTGGTCTCGGTCTCTACATTTCATCCGAGATAATAAAACGGGAAGGTGGCCGAATTTGGGTCACCAGTGCGGAAGGCAAAGGTTCAACATTCTGTTTTGCACTACCGCTGGCTGCAGATAATGTGCCTGATAACTGAATTTGCAGCTGCCAGTAAAATATCTTTGAACTATCCTTTCTACTAATTTTGAGCTTTTATAATCTCCTCGTAAACATAGTCTAAAACCCTTGCCCGCAAGTTAACCTTCGAAACACCATAAGTCTTATTATCGTCGGGATATACCCTGTTAGTTAAGCAGATGTACACCAAATTATACTTCGGATCAACCCAAACGTAGGTTCCCGTATATCCGCTATGTCCGTATGCAAGCTGAGAAGGATAACCTTTATTTGCCTTTTCTTCTGCTTCGGTTAATCTCGCAAAACCATAGCCACGCGGACTAACCCGGGATTGCCGTGAAGTGAACAGATCTACCGTCGCCGGATTAAAAAATTTCTCACCACCGTATGTGCCCTTGTTGAGCAGCATCTGGTAATAAATAGCAAGATCATTGGCATTCGAAAACAGTCCTGCATGGCCTTCCACACCGCCGGCCATAGCGGCACCAGGGTCATTCACATAGCCTTGAACAAGCATATCTCTAAACCAATTATCATTTTCTGTAGTAGGGACGATTCGCGATCGGTCGAATCGATTCCGCGGTAAAAAACCAGTAGCCTGCATTCCGAGAGGGAGATAGAATTCGTTCATTACATATTCGTTAAGTCGCCGATGAGTTACCTGTTCAACAACCTCCTTTAACATGTACATGCTGATGTCGCTGTATACAAATTTTCCCCGTGTTCCACCGTGCGACTTCAACGTTACCGGCCACATCACATCCTCAAAATAATTTGCACGCAGGAAGTAGCCGTCAGCAACTTTAACAGGATAAGCAGCCGAGGAATCTTTGCTCATCTCTCCCGGTTTAAGTAATTCGAAGAATTTGATATAAGGGAAATATCCGGCTTCGTGAAGTAAGGCTTCTTTAATTTTTATGTCGCTCTTGTCCGGGATATTTCGCGTTGTAGCCACGTATTTACTAATCAGACTGTCCAGCCCAATCATTTTTTGATCATAAAGACGCATGATAGAGGGAGTCGTGGCTGTCACCTTAGTTACGGATGCCATATCATAAATGTCATCCAGTTTTGTGGGAACTGGCCCATCATATCTATGCGATCCGTAAGCTTTATTGAAGATGACTTTGCCGTCTTTAGCAACGAGAATTACCGCTGAAGGTGCAGAATGCGCGGCTATTCCTTCTTTCACAATTGCATCAATACCAGAACCAAAGTTTGGGCTCAATGAAACTTCTGAAGGAACAGAATATCCTAATCTGATTTTGTCAGTATTAAAGCCACTTCCCTTCCTGAAGGTTGTACCGTAATTATTATCAAGTTTTGCTTTTGACGCCACTCCTCCAAAAATAACCTGAGCGGCAACAGACGCGGCCTCCGGAGTTTTTAGCTTCATCCAAACTACCGGCGATTTCACTTTATCTAACTTTGCCAGGGTGTTTCCGTTTCCCGATAGAACAATAATTAACCTGGTCTGGCTTTCCAGATCCGAGATGAAATGATTTAATGCTGAATTAATGGTGCTCTGATCCGATAATTTAAGAATAACTGTATTGTACAGTTTCAGCTTCATGTGCATGAAGTTAAAACCCTCAGAAGTTTTGATCGTATCACCCCTGAAATCGACTACCGCCCAGTACTTCCGTGCGATGCTGTCAAATGCAGCCGAGTTTGGAAATCGCAGATCTAAACTCGCAATTTTCAGGTCGCTTAAATTTTTCAGAGGAATCGTTCCATAAATATTATTAAGAACAACAGTGCTATGTTCCGCAACATTCATTCCAGCGGAGGTACCTGATTCCTGCCCAAAAGTTATTGACGAAGCGAAAATGAGCAGTAGAGATAATATTTTTCTCATAATTGAGGTCAAAAAAAAGAGAGGAACAATTCGTTCCTCTCTCAGTACTTGTGTCTAAATTAAATTGCAGGATCTGCAGGAGTATTTTTATTATTTATCCTTTCCTGATCCGGATAAGGATAGAAAATACGATTGCGTTCTGAGTTGTTAGCAGGCGGGGCCGGTCGACCGAATCGTCTGGTGTCATCCAACTTTAAACCGCTCAGATAAAGCTCAGCACAACGCTGCTTGTAAACTTCAAGCAGCAACGCATCTTTTGTAACCGGGCCAGTATATGCAGGAAGACCAGCATTCACACCGAAAAGATCGCCTGATGCTTGAGTTCTGACCTCATCGATCAATGCAAGAGCTGTAGCCAAAGGACCATCAGTTCTCAGAATTGCCTCAGCTTTGATCAGCTTAATCTCATCTGGTAGATAAACCGGTATTGGAGTTGTTTGAGCGGCTGAAAATCCAGTTAAGGTAACAACCGGATCTCCGTTTAATACATCTCTTGGAGTAGTAAAATAAAACGCTAAACGTTTATCAGCTGGTTCGAACAAGCCTGCAGGTAGTCCGAAATTCTCTCTCGGACGATATGATTTGGTGACATTGTAAATTGTATACGTAGGATTCGGACTGATGGTGGTGTAGGTAAAGCTTGACTTCTTAGTCAGGTCTACCGTATTAGCACTTGTCAAGGCCTGCGCATAATTTCCTGCCATCATATTTACTCTAGCCTGCATAGCATACAGGGAATTTCTAAGGTCGAAATCCGGACCAGAAATTTGTGCAGTAAATGACGAAGATGGCGGTGTTGTGGTAATTGCAGTGATCCCAAGTCCGATGAGTCTTAGAGACTCCGCCAATACCTGGGCACGTGGCACGAAGGTTACCGGCTCAGCAATATCGCTGTTGAGGTTAGCCTGTTCAAATACCAGGGCAAGGTTAGCCAATGCAAGCGCTTTGAACAGATAAGCCTGTGCCATCATTCCGCTCAGCAGTCCCGGCTCCAGACCGGCAACGTTCGGCGCATTTGCAATCAGGTTCTCACTCATGTTCATTTGTTTCTGCATTCCTGACCAGTAGTTCAGAATAATGCCATTTGCGCTTGGTAATGCAGTACCACCGGCCTCAAGTTCCAGGGTATTTGTGAAAGTTGCAAAGCCTTTCATCTCTCTCGCAGTAACGGTTGGAGCAAGCATTAAGTTGCCAAGTCCATTTGTTGAGTAGTTCTGTCTTATCCCGATACTAAGGGCAATAAGACCTTCTTTAGAGTTCAGCACCTGCGCATCAGTTGCATTGTTAGGGTTTGTTTGATCCAGGTCACACGAGGAGACAAATAACACCATCACAGGAAGGAGATATTTATATATAAAATTCGTTTTCATCTCTTTTCAGTTTTAATAATTAAAAAGTATAATTTAAGCCCACAGCAATAGTTCTTGGGATTGGAACTTCAACAAAGTCAAAACCACGCACACCAGTACTTTGACCAGCGGCATTAGTCTCAGGATCCCATCCTTTATACTTATCAATCGATAACAGGTTCCTACCGGAAACAGTTACTTTTAGTGGTTTATTATTCAACGCCTTTAGACGGATATCATACGAAGCTGCGATCTCTCTGAACTTTAAATAAGATCCGTCTTCAATCCAGTTTTCCATAATGCTGAACAAAGCGGTTGAAGTTCCTTTTTTAACCGTTCCGCGGAGCTCATCCTCATAACCTTTCAAACCACCATACAGATCACGATCTCCGACACGTCTGGTAAAGTTGAACACATCATTACCATAGGACGCATCCCACTGCATTCTCAGGGTAAGATTCTTACCTACATTGAACTCATTCGTAAATGATGCAGTCCAATCCGGGTTAGGATCTCCAATAACACCTGGAAGATTACCACCAGTTGGCTGGCCAGCAGCGTTACGGCTTCTCTGCTCTGGCTGAGGGAATCCCGCAGCGTTAAGAAGTAAGGCACCAGACGCGTCACGCGCGAATTTTGTTGCATAAAATGCGCCGAGGGGATAACCATTTACTGCCGCTACCTGCCCAAAACCACCAGGGAATGTAACTACACCACCAGGAACATCGCTAACTTTATTTTTAACCTTCGAGAAGATTAACGCTGAACTCCATTTGAAATTGCTGCTTTGAACAGGAACACCGCGAAGCATCATTTCAAAACCTTTGTTAGTCATGTTACCAATGTTCTGATATTGAGTCAGATAACCCGTTGAAGGACGTAAGGTTACTAAAAGGAGCAGATCCTGAACTGATTTGTCGTAAAGTGATACTTCAAGACCTAACCTGTCTTTCAGGAAACTTGCATCTAAACCAATTTCCTTTTCAGTCTGGCGCTCTGGTTTAACGTCAGGATTTCCTAACTGGCCTGGAGCCGACAGTCCCGGCAAGCCCGCCAAAGAAACGTTTGCATAATTAGTAAATTGATCGTAAGGCCCTATCGCAGTTAAATTCCCTGATTTTCCGTAAGAAGCACGCAGCTTCAGGTTCGGGATAACCGAACCAAGAGCAGATTCCTTCCAGAAGTTTTCCTCGGAAATAATGTAAGATCCGCTCAGCTTAGGATAGGTCTTCCAGCGGTTGTTTACACCAAAAGAAGAAGCCACGTCCCTGCGGATAGCTCCAGTAAGATATAGCTTGTTGGCTATGCCAAAGGTTTGCTGAACGTAGAAACCAAAAATATTCAAAGTCGAATTGAAATCTCCTGTCACAATTGATGCACCACTTGATGCTGCCTGACTAACAGGACTTAACTGAGTTCCGGTAATACTGTTAGAATTAACACGCTCCGACTGCAAGGTTCCACCAGCAGTAGTCGTCGATTCCAGCCATGAACCAATTTTAGCTTTATAAGCCAGGTTGAGGTCGTTATTTAGCAACAAACTAATCCTGTCCGCTTTTCTAGCATACCCTGTAGTGTTTGCCGGTGTTGTGTTCCCAATTGGAATATAGGCTGTAGCAAGTTGCGTAGCATTATCAAGTCCGAGAGTATAATTAACCGAGAAATTTTTTGTCGGCTCGGCAGACAGCGTTACGTCACCGATCAAACGGTTTGTTTGCTGATCAAAATTGAAACGATTTATCGCCTCTAAAGGATTTGTTCTTAATAAACCTGTTGGGGCTAATGTTGGATAAACCCCGGTAACAGGATCTGGATTTGGATTGACATAGTTATTGCCAAAAATAAATCCTGTCAAAGCACCCCAGGCAGAATTGATACCGCCATTCGGTAATTCAGCACTGGTACTTCTTGTATAATTTAAACCGGTACTTAATTTCAACCAGCTGTTAAACCGCTGGTCAAATCTCAAACGACCAGTTACCCTGTTGAAATCAGTATTTTTGATAATTCCGTTGTTTCCAAGGTATCCAGCACTCACGTAATATTGGCTGTTATCTGAACCACCGGAAACAGAAACGTTTGTTTCTGAACCTAATGCCGTTTCAAAGATCTCATCCTGGATATCGTAACGAGTCACAGGAACCTGTGTTGTGTTTGCATTTGCAGCTGCAGAAATATCAACAAAACGGAAAGGATATTCATTGTATTCTATCTTTTTCCTTAGTGAATTGCTGCGGAACTGGGTTGAAACTGAAACTACCGGGGCGCCTGATTTACCTCGCTTAGTAAATATCTGAACCACGCCATTGCTTGCACGTGATCCGTAAATAGCTGCACCAGCTGCACCCTTAATGATTTCAATCCGATCAATATCCGCCGGGTTAATGTCAACAAGTCTGTTCTGAGTATATCCACCCAAGTCGACAAGCTCTGCAGAACTGTTATTAACGATTACACCATCAATAATATAAAGCGGATCACTGGATCCTGCGATCGTACTGTTACCACGTAAACGGACACTAATTCCACCCGCAGGGTTACCCGAGTTTTGGGAGATCTGGGCACCGGCAACCTTTCCGGCAAGAGCCTGGTCAACCGAGGTGGCAGCCCCACCTTCCAGTTGCTTTGCAGAAACCGTAGATATTGCATTTCCTAATTGCCTTTTACTTGTGGCCACCGTGGTACCGGTAACTACAATCTCGTCGATGCTCAGGGCATCTTCTGTCATTTCTACGTTCAGTGTAACTCCTGCTGAGTTTAAAGCTACTGTCCGTGTGACGCTTTTATAACCGGTATAACTGATGACTACCGGGTAACTTCCGGCAGGCAAATCAGCATTCAATGTAAAGGCACCATTGACATCAGTCGATGTACCCTGATTGGTACCTGAAATTTTAACAGCAGCCCCAATGAGTGGCTCCTTATTTCGCGCATCTGTGATAACACCCTTAATGGTGGATCGCGAAGTTTGCGCTGTTGCCAACTGACAACACATAATGGCTACGACTACAAGCAGCTGTGGCCATCTTCTGAATGTTTGTAACACTTTTTCCATACTTCTGATTTTTAATTGATTTGTTAATTTAGCTATTTAGGGAAACTGACTTTCCCCATTGACACAGTAGGTACGCCCGGACGGTCGCCAAAAGGCGTATTACCACCGGCCACTGCCTCATTTGCCAGCAAAGCAAATAACACAGCTTCTTTAGCATCCGGATTAATCCCAAGATCGGATGTAAATTTTAACTTCCGGTTGAAATGTTCTTCCACATAGTTCACCAGAAGTGGATTATACATTCCTCCACCACTTAAATAAATTTCAAATTCTCCTCTACCCTTCACGGATTCTTCTATAGCCATTATAATACCTTTCGCAGAGAATAAGGCCAGGGTTGCCATTACATCTTCATTGGAAAGATTATTTTGCCCTGACCGAGCCATCGCACCGTTTAAATATTCCAGACTGAACAGCTCAGGACCCGTAGTTTTAGGAAAACCTGCCTGATAAAACGGATGATCCAGCAATGCGTTGAGCAAGCCTACGTCGGGCTTACCGGAACTAGCGATTTCGGCATTTTTGTCATAATATTTACCAGGATACTTCAGTTGAACAAATTGATCCATCAGCGTATTTCCTGGGCCAACATCTGAAGAGAAAAAACCTGTTGAATGGCCAGAAGGCAGAAAAGTAAAATTGGCGATTCCACCAATATTTAACATGATCCGGTTCTCCGTTGCACTTGAAAAGATCAGGTAATCACCATACACAGCCAAAGGCGCACCCTCGCCGCCTGCAGCTATGTGCTTTTGACGAAAATCACTCAATGTCGTGATTCCGGTCTTCATCGCAAGATGGTCTGCATCTCCGATTTGAAGGGTTGCGTTCGGGTAGCCCGTGATGCCATGCTGATGTGATGGAGCATGGTAAATACTTTGACCATGACTGGCAATTAAATCGATGTCATCTGGTGAAATGTTCCATTCAGCGAGGCATTCCAGAATTAATTCAGCGTAATAAGTTCCGATAACCGCGTTGAGCAGGGTGATCTTTTCCAGATCGGCAAACTTCTTTGCAAAAATAGACTTAAGATCTTCTTTGAATTCCGCTTTATAGTCTTTGGTTACGAAGTTTAAGACCTTAATTTGGGTGCCAAGGCCGCTCCCTTGGAACTCACAAACGGCAATATCTAGTCCGTCGAAGGAGGTACCAGACATTAAACCGATTATTCGTCTAACCGGCTTAGACGCAACATCGTATAAATTCTGAATATTAGCATTCATTTTTTATTGGATCGAGAGCAATTATCAATCATAATAAACGAAAAAAAGAGCTTTAAACTTTTTAAAATAATTGATATTTAATGCAATGTGGGGAGATTTTCATCACAAACCAAATTATTTTGCACGCTTTTATAAAAACCTGCAAAATACTGCAAGGCCTGGTGTCTAACTTATCTTTATATCAGTTTTACTTTCTTAGAATACTGCTGGAAGCTTTCATGCTTTTTATCTAAATCAGTGATCATGTACTTGATATCACCCAGACCACACACTTTCATTTTCTGAAAGGAATTTAATTTCTCAGCAATGGTCAGAATTGCTGTTTCTGACGCTGCTTTGATCATCCCCTTTTTCACCTGGACGACCTCCCAGTCAGAATCTGTCACACCGTCCTTTATCGAAACACTATTTGCACCCAGAAAGCACAGGTCAGCATGGATCTCGCTGAGCTGATGGATTACCTGTGAACCGACAAGGATCTGAGAATTTGAAGAAAGTTTCCCGGCTATAAGATGTACTTCAAGATTTGGAGATTCAGCCAGTTCTAAAGCTACCAGGGGACTTATAGTAAAAAAAGTGCAATGCAGCTGCTCAGGAACCATCCGAGCTAATTCGATCATGGTCGTTCCCCCACCTACCAGGATAACCATCCCATCCTCAATTAATCCGAGGGCACGTCGCGCAATCTCCTTTTTTGCGTCCTTTTTATACACCCCCCGTTCTGAAAAGGGAGAATGAAATGACCGGGATATTGCCCCGCCATGCACTTTTAATATCAGTCCGCTTTCTGTGAGCTCATTCAAATCCCGTCGGATAGTATCTTCGGAAACACTTAATTGCAGGCTGAGCTCTGCAGACAAAACTTTGTTATGAATGTTTATTTGGCTGATTATGTAATTTAATCGTTCTTCCTTGAGCATGAGCAGTGTCAATTGGGGAGACAAATTAGGAAAAACTGTTGAAAGTTGACGGTTGACAGTTCACGGTTGACAGTTGACTAAAAACGTACCGGGTTCAATTAACTCCTGACTGACCATTAACTTCCACACCACCCTATCCCATTGTCCTGACTTCCTACTTCTAACCTCCGACTTCAGACTTCCGACCTCCCACCATCAAGATCATTTCCCAAAACCTTCCCTTCCCTATTCTGTTATCTCCTAAAACTACAACTATGAACTTTGCAAAATCACTAATAGCAGGCTTTGCCGGTGCAGCAGCACTTAATATCCTGCATGAAACTATGAGAAAATTTGACAGCGAGGCTCCAAGGATGGATCTTGTTGGAGAACAGGCAGTAAAGAAATCTGCTGAGGCGATGAATGTTGATGCACCGACTGGTAAAAAACTTTATGGAATAACGCTGGCCGGAGATATGGTTACGAATGCTTCGTATTTTGCCGCAATCGGGATGGGTGGCCGGAAATTTATGCTTCTCCGTGCCATAGGGGCAGGAATATCCGCTGGAATTGCGGCGGTTAAAGCGCCTAAACCTATGGGTTTAAATGAAAAACACGTAGCTAATAGTGATAAGAGGGAAATAATGACTGTTGCTTATTACGTTTTCGGTGCGATAGTGACCGCAGGTGTACTAAGTCTCATGGGGAAAAAATCCGCTTAAAAATTCAATGGTATTGCTTGCAGTAACAGCGGGCAATACCAATTCTATATCAATTCAAAATTACCAGATCAATATTTGCATCCCTGGTTGTCAGGCAACTTGATTGATAAGCAAGTCTTTGATCATCACAAGGCGTTCATAAAAAACTGCTGCGACAGGTTCTTCACCCACTGCCTTCAACGCTTGTAAATGCCCCTGTATAAAATCAGGGACATTAATTATTTTAACTCCTTCAGACACGAAGATCGTATCAGGCAAAATTACCGAGCTGAAAAATGCATGTAGTTCATCTAAAGCCATAAATTGAAACTTTTAAAGGTGAGGTTTACAATCCTGTAGACTATCGTATCCTATAACACAAAAATTAGACCAGATGAAAAAAAGAAGTGCTGGCATTCTAATGTATCGTTGCAACAATGATCTCCCTGAAGTCCTGCTGGCTCATCCCGGAGGTCCATATTATAGGAACAAAGACCGGGGCGTTTGGTCTATTCCGAAAGGCGAATTCGATGACACTGAAAAACCTCAGGATGCCGCTATTCGTGAATTTAAAGAGGAACTGGGAACGGGTATTGCCGGTGATTTGATCGAGCTACATCCGGTTGTTCAAAAATCAGGCAAGCAGGTACTGGCCTGGGCAGTTAAAGGAGATTTGGATCCATCGACGATCCAATCAAACACCTTTCCCCTGGAATGGCCTCCGGGATCGGGAAAAATCCAACAGTTTGCAGAAATCGACAGGGTTGAATGGTTAAGCATCACCGCTGCTAAAGAAAAAATAATAGCTGGTCAGGTACCCTTACTTGACGAGCTTTCGAAATTATTAGAAAATAATTAAATTCTGCAAATCCGAATTTCTGCTAACATCGTATGTAGCCTCATAAAACTTAAAACCCAAAACAAAATTTTATGAAAAAGCAATTTTTAAGCCTGATGGTGGCTGCAGCTTTCGCCGCTACAATGACAGCGTGTAATTCGACAAAAACAGAATCTGCTAGCCAGGACAGTGCCATGATGGATTCAACAGCTATGATGGATTCAGCATCAACTATGACTTCAGAAGGTGTTGAAGTTGGAGGTGCAATGATGGTTCCTTCAAAAAATATTGTTGAGAATGCTGTAGGTTCAAGCGACCACACCACCCTGGTGGCGGCGGTTCAGGCAGCAGGACTGGCTGAAACGTTAAGTGGTACGGGCCCATTCACCGTATTTGCGCCTACAAATGCAGCTTTCGCTAAAGTTCCTAAAGCAACATTAGATAACCTGATGAAGCCGGAGATGAAAGCTGATTTGACGAAAGTTCTTACTTACCACGTTGTTCCGGGAGCTTTAATGGCGGCAGATTTGAAAGACGGACAGGAATTAACTACCGTGCAGGGTCAAAAACTTAAAGTTACTGTCAAAGACGGTAAGGTATGGGTTGGTGGAGCGACCGTAACCATTCCTGATGTGGTTTCAAGCAATGGTGTCACTCATGTTATAGATGGTGTTTTAATGCCTAACTAAACCGCAGAGTTATTTAATAATTTTTCAGAAGGAGCCCTTTCATTAATTTGAGAGGGCTTTTTCTGTTTATGTCGAATTTGAAAAAAAGTCGCTGGATACATAATTAAACCTGCAGGCAGGACGGCGCAAACGCTCGAAGGTGTTCGCGAGACAAGGACCACGAACGTTCATTTAACCTTAAACCTATCGGAAAAGGTCGACATTTTTGCGTCCCCATTATATAATTCGGATCCTTGTCTTTAAGATCCGATCATATATACCATAGTCCTCCTATCTCAGATTCCAGGGGTAAATACTCACAACGTTCTCTCTGAAAAGCCTCCCTCCGTAATGCATATATTACCTTGATATCATTCCAATTAGGAATTTATTTCTTCATATTTATAATGCAATCAATAAACTAAAAACAGTATTAATATGAAACGCAGAGACGTTATCAAAGGCTTGTCAATTTTGCCATTAGCGGGGGCTGTGGCTGGCAATTCCTTACAGTCTGCCTTTGCTGAAACAGGCACAGAAGGACTGCTTCCAAACCCTTTAAACACGGAACCTGTTCTTCCGGGGCCGCTGAAACCAGGACCAAGAATTTATCAATCGATCGGCGTTGAGCCAATCATCAATGGCCGGGGAACGCTTACGATGATTGGGGCGTCTGTTGAACTTCCTGAGGTGCGTACAGCGATGGAGCATGCTGCACTCTACAATGTTCAACTAGATGAGTTAGCTATGGCCGTGGGAAAGAGATTGAGTGAGATTACGGGTGCTGAATGGGGTATGGTCTCGTCGGGATGTGCTGCAGGTCTAAAGCACGTGGCTGTGGGCTGCCTCACTGATGGTAATCCCGAAAAGCTGGTTCGGATTCCAAACCTTGAAGGCTTTCAAAAAACCGAAGTAATTATTCCAAAGCCAATGCGGAATTTTTACGATCATGCAATACGCAATACGGGGATGAAGGTTATAATGCCTGAAACACTTGAAGAACTTGAAAATGCTATTAGCCCGAGAACGGCATTGATTTACATGTTTGGGTATCGCGAACCATTTACCACACAGGCAGTCGCAAAAATAGCTCGAGCTAAAGGCATACCAACTCTCCTCGACGTCGCTGCTGAACGGCTTACCATTCCCAATGTCCACCTGAACAATGGTATCGACGTTGTCGCCTACAGCGGGGGTAAGGTTATCCGTGGTCCGCAATGTGCAGGACTGCTCCTTGGGAAAAAAGACCTGCTTATGGCTGCATGGCAATCAGGCTCACCCCACCATGGTCCGGGTCGCGACAATAAAGTCGGACGTGAGGAACACATTGGAATGCTGGCCGCGGTGGAGGCCTGGGCAGTCCGCGATCATGCTGCTGAAGCCAGATTATGGAAATCATGGATGGATGCTATTGCCAAAAAGGTGACTGCTATCGATGGTGTCACCGCGCAGGTTACAGAACCAGCCCCTGAAACCCTAAATAACGCAAGCCCGCGGGTTACTATATCATGGGATCCAAACAAATTTCACATCACGGGCGCGGAGCTTACCGATGAACTTGCCAATACCCCACCAAGAATAGGTTTAAGCGGTGGAGGCCGCGGTCCGGCAGGTGCGGCACCGAACCCGAATTTAACCTCGATATCCGTAAGTGGATCGATGTTGCAGCCCGATCAGATAAAAGTAATAGGCGACCGCATCACGGAAGTGCTTACCAGAAAACGGGAAGCTAAAACAGTAATACCTATGAAAGCTCCATCGACAGATTTGGCAGGCCGCTGGGATGTTACGGTGCAATTTTATACGGGTACAAGCCAGCACAATTTTTACATTGAAAAGCAAGACGGAAATTATATTCAGGGCACACATAAAGGAGATTTCTCATCCCGCGAATTAGTTGGATCGATTGATGGCGATCAAATAAAATTCAACAGCAGATGGTCGGTTCCTGGAGACACGATTGATTATACTTTCTACGGTACTGTGTCGGGTGATACGATGACTGGCGACATACACATGGGAGAATATCTCACTTCGAAATTTACCGCAAAACGCTACACGTATCCAAATGCCAGAGTGAACGTGGTCGTTCCTAAGGGGCCGCCATTGGGAAATTGAGGATATAAAATTCAAGATGATTCGAACTAAGCCGCCTTCCTATATGGGCGGCTTTTTACTGAAAATAATTTATCTTTAAACTCAAACTTAAACGATGAGTCTGTTAGAATACTTCCGGCATTTTCCAATGTTAATATTTTTCATTCTGGCAATTCCAATTATCATACTCGACATCTGGGCCGTATACGATATCTCCAAACACCCGTACAAACTGAGAGATAAAAAATGGGCATGGACAAATGTCGTACTGCTCTTCCCGTTATTTGGTGTATTCGTGTATATTTTTTACGGAAAAAACTTTTCCGGGAGTAGCCAGGCTAAAACATCAATATTTAACCTGGCATAATTCACAAAAGTAACACACCCGCTTTCCCCTTCCGACTTTCAACTTTTTAAAAGGTACTTCATCTCTCGGACAAATCTTTTTGTAGTGTGCAATAAACCGATTCTTTTTCACCCCGGAACGTTTCCAATCGAGGAAGTCAATACTAACAATAACAGCTTCCCGCGCCAGTTCCCGTTTTTTCTCATCCGGTATATCAACTGCCTTACTCAAAGGGTGTACGCAGGCCTTAAAGAGCATTTCGTTTTTGATAATATTTCCAACACCGGCAAAGATCGACTGGTCCAGTAATGCATCACAGATGAGTTCATTGTCAAGGGTTTTAAGCTTCTTCACAGCTAACTTTTTATCAAAAACGGAGTCTAGTACATCTATTCTCCAATCATATAAATCTGTAATAGGCTCTTCTAAAAATCGTACATCGGCCGCATAGAAATTGATTTCACCTTCCTTAAAATGAAGTCCGAGACGGAGTTTACCTGCAGGAAAAGTGTCGTTGATAGCGTAATACCCAAAGAGCATAAGGTGTATTCGAACAGCGAAGTCATCGAAACTTATCAGCAACTGTTTACCAAACGATTTGATCGATTTTATCTTCTGGCCCTTAAAGCGAGCAAGGTCAAGATCATTTGTCAGGGCTGAAGCTTTGATTACTTTTTTTCCAACGAATAGCTGAGTTTCTTCTGCTAACAATTTAATGGTTGGTCCTTCAGGCATGAATTATTTAACACAGGGCTGAAGGAACTGTTTAAAAAATAGTTCAGCACTGTACAATTTTTATAGCCGTTGGTTTATACAATCGGCTCTGTTTGTCACAATATTGCTGAATGAGATAGTTTTTTAATATATACTCAAGTTTCTGAGGCCAGCTATTAATATTTGAGATAACAGGGCATAAAAATTGCTTACGAGCATAGTCACAAATTCTGAATGAAAAGAGTCTTAGTTGTAGACGATAACCAGGAAATACTCGACGTGATCAAAATTTTGATGGAGTTGAATGGTTACGAAGTTAAGTGTATCAATTCGGGCTTAAATCTTTCAGATTCGGTTATCGACTATGATCCAAATATTATCTTGCTCGATATAGTTCTCGGAGATATTGACGGACGCGATCTTTGCAGATACTTAAAAGGCGATCCCCGTACTCAACATATTCCTATCATCATCATATCAGCTTCAGACACGATATATTCTGCTGGGGAAAAAACTTGCAATGCGGAAACATTCATTCCTAAGCCTTTCGATATCCAGTACTTATTAACCCAGGTCGAAACGTATGTGAATTGACCTCTATCGAATGTTGACCAGAGAACAAGCTTTGTAATACAAGTGACATATAAATACTAAAAAGAAACTTCGGTCCTAAATTTTTGTTATCGCTAAAATCAAAGTATAGACCAAGCATTCCAATACACCAAGAATCGCGAATTCTTAACCATCAAAAACAAACACTATGTCAAGAATTCTGATCCTTTTTTTAATTACGTTTCATTTCGCAGTTTCATCATCTGCTCAGGGAATAGGCCAGCCCGAGACGCTAAAAGGCATTAAAGATACAACGGAGGAGCCTGGGCTTGGCAATCGTCTTCTTGGTGCACGCTTAAGCCCCACCGCTGATCTCCGGGCTATCGATGGAATTTCGCTTGGCCTTTCCTACAAAATTCAACGTGATAAATCCAGCAGTGGGCAGGCTGGTAGTTTTCAAAATATAAAAGCCCTGCACAGCCTAACTACGAGCTCTTTTGTGATTGAGTACGAAGCTGATATAAAAGAGGTCTTCGGCCGCACAGATCTTACGATTAAAGCCCTGGCAGACATGAACGGTAACATCATTAATTTCTTTGGTCTGGGTAACGACACAGAGTTTGATCAGTCGGGCGATTTCAGAAAATACTATCGGGTAAATTTTTCGTTTTACGAATTAAAACCGGCATTGCGCTTCAAGTTAAATAAGGAAGTTTCGATAACCGCAGGGCCTTCCCTTCAGCATTTTGTCGACGGCAGCAATGACGGCAGATATTTTAATACTCCGGCAGTAAGCACTCAGTTTACTGATCTCTACACCGACAAACTGCATGGTGGATTGTTGATCGACTTTAACTGGGATCGCCGTGATGATAAAGTGCTCCCAACCCGGGGAATAAATTTCAACATATTAGCGCAGGGTTTTGAAGGATTAAACAAGAGCTCGCAGTCATTTGCGCAATTATTCAGCCAGTTATCATTCTACAAATCACTGGACGCGAATGGAAACTTCGTCCTTGCAAATCGAATTGGTGGCGGGCTTACCATCGGGAGCCCGGCATTTTATCAAAGCGCTTTTCTCGGCAGTCAGGATAATTTGCTAGGATTCAGGAAACATAGGTTTGCAGGCGATCATGTATTGTACAATAACCTGGAAGCACGAATAACCATCCCTAATTTTCTCCGCAAGCTTATGCCTGGAAAAATTGGTTTTATCGGATCCTACGATGCAGGCCGGATATGGGTAAAAAATGAATCATCAAACACCATTCACCATGGATTTGGTGCCGGTGTATTTGCAACACCATTCAATAAACTCTTTATCCGTGGAATTGCTGGGTTTTCAAATGAGCGTTTACAGCCTACAGTAGCTCTTCGGCAGCGTTTCTAGCAGAGCCATTTATGAAGGAACGGAGGAAACGTATCTTACTATATGTGCTCGGAGGAATATTTCTGGGCTTTATAGCTCTTACCATCCTGGTATCTTCATTTCCTGTTTCTGTAGTTGACCGGGAGTTTTCGGAAGAAATTCAGGAACACCAGCACCCCTTCATTGATTCTGTCATGAAGATTATTAGCTGGCCAGGTTATGCCCCTCAGTCGATTATAATTGTGCTAACCGTAGCGGCGATCTTTTTCTTATACAAACGCCGAAAAGAAAGCCTTTTTATTTTGCTGACGATGATATCAGGAATTATAGGTCGGTCCTTAAAGATCTTGATCGACCGTCCCCGGCCAACAGACGACCTGGTCCTTATTATAGAGAAAGCCAAACATCAAAGTTTTCCAAGTGGCCATGTACTGTTCTATGTTTCATTCTTTGGTTTTCTTATCATCTTGATGTATCATCTGAAAGATATTAACAAGTCATTGCGGATTTGCGTGATGGCATTTTGTGCCTTTATGATATTCACCGTGCCGGTCTCCAGAATTTATCTGGGCGCTCACTGGTTCACAGATGTACTTGGCGGAGCCTTGCTTGGTATTTTAATACTGTTTGGACTAAGTTATTTTTACATGAAGAATCATAATCATAGTGAGCATTCCTGAGTGCTAATCCTTACGTTTAAGTATGTGGAAATATTATGCGCTGTTATCTGCCCTTTTTGCAGCCGCAACAGCTGTGCTGGCAAAAGTAGGTGTAAAAGGAATTAGCGGGAACGTTGCCACGGCGGTCCGAACCGTTGTCATTCTTTTCATGGCCTGGGGGATAATTTTATTATCAGGCGAACTAAAGGAAGTAAAGCAGCTTAGCCGAACAAATCTGATCTTCCTGGTTCTTTCGGGTGTTGCAACAGGCTTGTCGTGGATATTCTATTTCAAGGCCCTAGAAACAGGCGACGTCTCAAAAGTAGCACCTATCGACAAACTTAGTGTTGCCATCGCAATGGGTTTATCGTTTGTGTTTCTAAAGGAACCGATGGAACTAAAAACTGTTATCGGCGGCTTGCTCATTGTAGCAGGAACATTTGTGATCATTTCCTGAGTCAGAAGATGCTTCTAACGAAGTTTCTGCTTCCTTATTCTCACCAGATAGCTTCGGATAGGGATGTCGTAAAACATCATTACAAGATAAGCAAACGCGATCAACAGCATTGTCCCAATGATAATAATAAGGGTGAGCTGAGCAGTTTCCGGTTTATAAGCAGTATAATAATTAAGGAACACCCAAATGACCATGTAATGTGTCATGTAAAGAGGGTATGAAATATTCCCCGAGAATTCACAGAGCTTCCTCATCTCCGGGCTAACAGTGGCTCCGGCACCCAAAGCAACAATCAGTGGAAAATAAAACAATACCACGATCGCTTCGGTCAGCCAATTCCAATCTGAATAGGGCATTATAAAGGCCAGAGAAAGAAGCGCTGCCAGGCCAGCAAAGCCCAGCTTGTTTTTAATGATCCAGTTTGAACGGAAGATTAGCATGCCGATCATAAAGGAGTAACAAACACGCGCACCGCCGTCCCAGAAAGTACCTCCGCTCCATCCACCAAGCAGATTTCCTGCACGAAATGAAACAAAACACAAGATAAGACCCGCGATGACTGTCAATAATAACAAGGGGCGCCGACTTAAGCGATAAAGAATCAAGGCATAAAAAATGTTGACAATATACTCCCAAAACAACGACCAGGTCGGTGCATTCAGAGTAAAAAGATTAAAAGAACGTTCTTCGGCTATGGGCAAGGGGATAAGAAAGATTGAAGCCAGAGACATTAAGGCGAGCTTTCCCGCGCTGTACACGTTGCTGTAAGCAGAAAACGGATCTATCAGGAAGCTTACTAGTCCCAGGGCCGACCCAAACACTATAAGGGGATGAAGTCGGATTAGCCTTCCTTTAAAAAACTCCCAGGTTCCCATGCCTGCGATGCGATTATCGTAAGCATAAGCTATTACAAATCCGGATAAACAAAAAAAGAAATCAACTGCCAGGAAACCATGCCCAATGAAATTTTTGCTGAACTCAAACACCATTTCCATAAAATGGAAAATAACTATAGCCAGTGCAGCCACTCCTCTCAAACCATCTAGAATTTGGAAATGCTGTTTGGATTGAAGCAGGTCGGTGTTCATGACCTTTAGTCGTTATTTACCATAGGAACCGTGGCCGCGATGGTCGAATCACGTATTACTAACTCAGTAGGGAGCACCAGGTTTTGCTCCTTTTTATGTTTCGCTCCCGATTTCATTTTATTCAGCAAGATGTTTATGACTTTATCCGAAATCTCATCAACGGGTTGAAAGATCGCTGTAATGGAAGGCTTATGTAATTCGAATAATTCATGATCATCAAACGTAATTACAGAAAGGTCATTAGGCACGTCCAGTTCAAGTGTCCGGATTGCTTTGAGGCCGCTGATGCCCAAGTAATTCGTTGCAAAGAAAATAGCATCAAGTTTGACACTTCGTTTAAGAAAAGTAACGATATGCCTCACAATGTTTTCGGTACTTTGATTAAAACCAATCTCCTTCACATGGAGGGTAAGCCCCGCTTCTTCGATTGCCTTTTCGTAGCCGCTCAGCCGGTCCTGCATTTGCGTTTGCAGTGAATCCAGGGTAACAAAACCGATATTCCTGCAACCTGTACTGATCAAATGTTTAACCGCATCATAGCTGCTTGAAAAATTGTCAATTGTTACTGAGTCGACGGCAACATCCGTGAGGTATCGGTCAAAGAAAACAACTGGAATACCCGCATTTATTAAGGAGCTTACATCTTCCTCTATCCCCTCGGGGGGACTAATAATATAACCATCCACATGCCGTTCGCGGAACATTTGGATAAGCTCCTTGGTCCTTACAGTATTATTATCGGTGCTGGAGTAGATAATCTTATAGCCATTTTTGTAAGCAAGCTCTTCAATCCTCCGCGCGATCGTTGCAAAAAAGGGATTGGAAATGCTTTCAACCATCAACCCGATAATATTGGTCTTTCCAGTACGCAGGCTTCTTGCCAGGGAATTTGGTTTATACCCAACCTCCGCAATGTACTTCTCTACCTTTTCTACAAGTTCGACGCTTATCCTTTTTTCCCTCGCCTTTCCATTCAAGATAAAGGATACTGTAGTCGGCGAAATCTTTAGAACATTTGCAATATCAGTAATGGACGATCTTTTCTTCAAGCTGAAAACGTTATAAACGCAATATATTCTTTTCTTATATTTTATTTATTATCGTCTGAGTAGGAATATGGAAACGTCACAGAAGTGATACCTTTTTTCATTTCAGGTGATGCGGACATTTTAAAGTTAAGCTCGCCGCCCTTCAATAGCTGCTGATGACTGACCCAATTCTGCTCATGATTTTTACCATTTAGCTTCATTTGCTGAACATATACATTAGAGCTTGAATTCTCAGGTGCCTTGATGACCAGCTCTTTCCCATTTTCCAGTTTTAAGGTTACCTTTTTAAACAATGGTGCCCCTAATACATACTGATCCGTGGCCGGAGTAACGGGATAAAACCCCATCGCCGAGAAAAGATACCACGCAGAAGTTTGACCGTTATCCTCATCTCCGCAATATCCATCAGGCGTAGCCTTATACAGACGATCCATAACCTGGCGTACCCAGTATTGAGTTTTCCAGGGCGCCCCGGCGTAGTTGTACAGATAGATCATGTGCTGGATAGGCTGGTTTCCATGGGCATACTGGCCCATGTTTGCAATCTGCATCTCTCTGATCTCATGAATTACCCCACCGTAAGCGCTTTCATCGAATATAGGAGCCATTGAAAATACGGAATCCAGCTTGGTAACAAACTTCTCATTGCCGCCCATCAAATTTGCGAGCCCCTTTACGTCATGAAATACAGACCAGGTATAATGCCAGCTGTTCCCCTCTGTAAAAGCTCCTCCCCATTTAAATGGATTGAACGGGGATTGAAAACTTCCATCTTTATTCTTTCCCCTCATAAGACCCGTTGACGGATCAAATAAATTACGATAATTTTGGCTTCTCTTTGCATACAGATCAATTTCCGCCTGCGGTTTATTTAATGCCTTTGCAAGCTGATAGATCGCAAAATCATCATAGGCATATTCCAGTGTCCGGGCAGCGTTCTCCTTGATCTTCACATCATAAGGAACATAGCCTAAACTGTTGTAATATTCCACACCTTCCCGGCCAACGGCCTCTATCGGTCCTTCATTATTAGCTCCTTTGACTATCGCCTGGTATAAGCTTTCAATATCATAACCTCTTAAACCTTTTATATAAGCATCTGCTACCACCGATGCAGAGTTCTGCCCTATCATTATATTGGCGTATCCCGGACTTGACCATTCAGGAAGCCAGCCGCCTTCTTTATAGTCATTGATCAGCCCTTCCTGCATTTCTTTATTGATAGAAGGGTACACCAGGTTCAAAAATGGATACAGGGCCCGGAACGTATCCCAAAATCCAGTCCCAGCAAACATATAACCCGGAAGTGTTTCTCCGGTGTAAGGGCTCCAGTGAACTATTTTATTTTCTGCATTGATCTCATAAAGCTTGTTTGGGAAAAACACCGACCTGTAAAGACAGGAGTAAAATGTTCTTAACTGGTCGACACTTCCACCCTCAACTTTAATCCGGCCCAGCGTCTCGTTCCATATCTTACGCCCGTTCATTTTCGTCTGATCAAATGTCGAATTTCCTACTTCCCGGTTCAATGTTACCTGAGCTTGTTCTACACTTATAAATGACGATGCTATCCGAGCGTTCACCTGCTCACCTTTAACTGTTTTAAATCCAATGACTGCAGCGCTATGATCGGCAAGAAGTTCGTTTTTCCCCGCCGTGAAAACCTTTCCATCCCATGTCCCCGACACGGTAATGTCCTTATCAAACTGGATAACAAAGAAATTTTTAAAATTCTTTAGTGGCCCCCTGCTGTAACGTGTGGAATATCCGATGATCTTTCTTTCTGCAGGGATGATCTTAACGAAACTGCCCTTATCAAAAGCATCTAATATTACAAAGGAGCTGTCTGACTTTGGAAACGTAAATCGAAATTGTGCCGAACGTTCTGTAGGGACGATCTCGGTCGTGACGTCGTGGTCAGCCAGATAAACACTGTAATAATATGGATTTGAGATTTCAGACTTGTGAGAAAACCAGCTGGCACGGTCATTCTGGGCAACCCTGAGTTTGCCGGTTACAGGCATTATTGAAAACTGACCGTAGTCGTTCATCCAGGGTGAGGGCTGATGAGTCTGTTTAAAACCTACAATCTTATCCGCAGCGTAGGTATATGCCCAGCCGTCCCCCATTCTGCCGGTTTGTGGAGTCCACAAATTCATTCCCCAGGGCAGGCCGATTGCTGGATAGGTATTTCCGTTGGACAATGATGGCTTTGAATCAGTCCCCATTAGTGGATTAACGAAATCGACCAGTTCAGCAGACTTATGGACGCTCTGTGCAAAAGCGCCAAAAAATGGTAATGCGATAAGTATAATCAGTAATTTATTTCTCATGGTTTCTTTATTTATAATTCCTGTCGGTTCAATTTCCTGTCAAACTCTTCGGTTGCAGCCCCCAGAAGCGCTGCATTTTCTTTCAATTCTGAAACCCGGATTAACACCATTTCCTCCCTATGGAGCAGGTTTGCCGTGAGTTCCTTTGAAAAATGATCAAAAGCATGGGAGATTTTCCCTCCTATAACCACCTGGTCAAGGCGATGCATATTAATCTGGCTGTCGATGAAGCGCGCCAGGTTATGTCCAAATTCTCCAAACACCTGTTTTGCTTTCTGATCGCTGTTCACCCTTGCACTCAATTCTTTGACCCCGGGTAAGCGAACACCTGTTAATTGGTGATAACGAGTGATCAGCCATCCTCCTCCCAAATATTCCTCGGCAATTCCATCCAAAAATGGCGTATTCCAAAGATCTGCATCAGAGACTTCGCCCTTAAGGCATAAGGCTGAACCAAGGCCAGTTCCCAATGTGATCCCAAGCACTGATTGCTCGCCGGGTGGATGAGCGAATAGTTCTCCTCTTAAAAACGCCTCCGCGTCATTAACAAACTTAATATTGTAGAGCTTGACATTTAAACGTCGAACAAATTCATCCCTGATATTCATCAGATAAAGAGACTGGAATTTATTCTGTTCCTTAATCAGGCAGATCCCATTTTCATAGTCAAACGGTCCTGGTAATGCAAGCCCAATTCGTTTCTCCCTGACATTCCAGCCTGCATAGGCTTCTTCAATTACCTGGCACCAGGCATTTATAATCACCTCAGCTTTTTCATGAGGGTTTATTTCTTTATACTTTATAGATGTGCTGATTATTTTTCGCTCTCCCAGATTAATCAGCCCAGCTGTTATATGTGAACCTCCGATATCAACACCCAATACAAGAGGATTTTCCATTTCTAATTTTAAAAAAGATGCCCGCAACACCCTAAACTTAATTGTATTTTAATTAATCCCTGCTAAAAATGGCAAATTTTGACAAAGATCTAGAGACGGGATAATATATCCTGGCATCATCTGTCTGGGATTATCAGGTATTAAAAAAGCGGGTGCATAAGGCACCCGCTTTGTATAGGCAGAATTAGTAACCAGGGTTTTGTTTCAGGTTACCATTAAGGTTAATCTGCTGTTGTGGAATTGGAAACAGCTCACGAGTTGCTGCTGTAGGAGTATGATCCCACCATGCTGCAGTACTGAATTTACCGAAACGGATCAAATCGTTTCTTCTGAATCCTTCAAAAATAAATTCTCTTCCCCGTTCAGCAAGTAATTCGTCCATAGTCAGGGTTGCAGGAGTATAAGCTCGTGTTGCCCAATCAGCTGCAAAGAATGCGCGCTTTTTAGTGTCATTTATCAATTGAACGGCCTCAGCATTTGCCGTTTTATTGTTTTTCCGCATAATAGCTTCGGCTTTTGCGAAATAGATCCACGTCAGGCGATAGATATTCCAGTCGGTGTTATTATAATTTGGATTGATAGGTGGATTACCGCCTGGTCCCGGGAATTGATTTCCAAGCTTGTACTTGTTAAACCGTACACCGCTGTTTTCTTCACCTTCGCTCATGTTTGTGACGGTTGAGTTGGTTTTATTTTTACGGATATTGTCAACAAACACCAATTGCTGTCCGGCATATTCTTCCGAAGCAAGAACCGGAGTAACGCCATCAGTAAATTTCACCATCGGGCCTATCAGCATCCAGTTCGAGCGCCGTTGATCAGCTGCTTCAAAAGTTGAGTAAACACCTGGAATAACCACTATACCATCGTTACCATTACGACCTCCACCATAAATTTCCTGTTGTTTGAAGTGATAAAACTCACCGGTCCAGGAAGGCTGGAAGTTAGCAACGCTGAAATTGTAGGCAATACTGAAGATCACCTCTTTCGAAAGGTCATTTTCTGGCTTGTAAGTATCGATGATATTTGGATCCAATGCCATTGCACCATTTTGTCCACCTGCTTCACCGCTGATCAGCTTATTTGCTGCGGCGATACAATCATCCCATCTTTGCGTACCAGTCCAAACCTCTGCATTAAGGTAAAGTTCAACCAGCATCGCATAAGCTCCAGCTTGTGACATACGTCCCATCA
The DNA here is from genome assembly GCF_900168015.1 of Daejeonella lutea. Lineage (GTDB taxonomy): Bacteria > Bacteroidota > Bacteroidia > Sphingobacteriales > Sphingobacteriaceae > Daejeonella > Daejeonella lutea. Next base: position 1,776,795 of record NZ_FUYR01000001.1, read on the forward strand.
TCGCACGCGATAATTTTGGCACTTTGTCAATATTCTCCTTGATCTCCTTTTCTATGAATTTGAAGACCTCAGCACGAGGCATAGTTTCTGGCTTCGCTGGAACACCAACCTGCGTTACAATTGGAATATTTCCAAAAAGGTCCATCAACTTCAGGTAGTGAAACGCACGCAGCAATTTTAGCTCAGCCACATAGCCGTCCTTTTCAGCTTGCGTGATTCCCATTTTAGAAATATCCCTTTTAGAAATATTTTCAATTGGGTCATTACAAAGGCCCATACCCCAGAACATCAGTGACCAGGCATTATTCAATCCTCCCTCATCAGTTGTCCAGGTATGGTAGTGCAGACGTTTCCATTTTCCGCCGTCTTCACCATGACGCCCTTTTGTTGGCCATGCAAGCTGGTCGCCAGAAAGCTCAGCTGGTCTCCACCATCCGTCTTGTCCCGACGGTGTAACCCAGGCATTGGCATGTGTGTAAGGCCTTAGAACCGCCGAAAGAACTTCTGCTTTGTTATTGTAAAAATCATCGGTGAGGAGCTGGTCATAAGCATTCTCATCCAATTTGGTACATGCCGTGCTAACACACAGAATGCCCGTTATTGCCATATATAATAATTTCTTACTTTTCATTTGAATATAATTTTGTTTTTTATCGGCAATGAAGCTATCGTGGGCATATTCATGTCCGTTTGTGAGCGGTATGCCCATGATGGTTTCATCTTCAAAAATTTAAAAGCCTAAATTCAATCCTACCATAAACGATCTTGTGCTTGGATAGGGTCCCCTGCCGTCAATACCAGGGCCTAATCCATTATCAGGTACATAATCAGGGTCACTGCCTGTATATCCTGTAATGGTCGCGAGGTTCTGACCATTCGCATATACCCGCATATTACGGATGTATTTCGTGTTCAACTTAAAGTTGTATCCCAGCGTAATTTCATCAAGCTTAACATAGCTGCCTTTTTCCAGGTAGTAATCAGAATACATGTAGGTATCCTTAATTTCACTGTATTTATCAAAGGTGCTCTTCAGCAGGTTACCACTCCAGGTTTTGTTTGCATAGGAAATTGCTGAAGTGTTCAGGATATCATGTCCGAATTTACCTCGGAAGAAAACACGGAAGTCGAAGTTTTTAAACCTTAGGTTCTGTGTCATCGAGGCATAGAATTTAGGAATCGCGTTTCCGATTTTAACAAGGTCTGTAACTGCTCTATCTCTGGAATTGTTGATTTGCGCGTTCAGTACTTTTTCACCTTTACGGTTATAGAACAGCCATTTACCCGTTGCGTCAAATCCTGCAAAACGTTTACCCCAGAATTCACCAAGACGTTCCCCTTCATAGGTTACTATCGCGTCTCCCAACGCACCAGCGCCGCCGATACCACCGAAAGTTTTGAAAAGCACCTTATACTCGTCATTGGAATAAGAATCAAGCACATTCTTGAGGGTACTTCCCGTGAAGTCCATATCCCATCCGAGGTTGCTGCGATTTATTGGAGCATAATTGAAAGCAAGCTCAATCCCTTTGGAAGAGATAGTCCCCACGTTCGTGTAAATGCTGCTCTGTATAAAAGGCGGCTGAGGTGAAGTGTAGGTATCCAGAAGGTCTACCACCCGGCGGTCGAAGACTTCAAGACTACCGTTGACTTTAGTTTTGAACAATGAAAAATCCATGCCTACATTGAGCTCATGCTTCGTTTCCCACTTCAGATTAGGATTAGCATTCCGCGTTGGCCCATAGGTTTCGAGGTACTGTCCATCCGGGAATAAGTAACGGCCACCACCACCCAGAGTTACCCTGGAGGCGTTGTTGGCAAATCCACTGTTCCCAGTCACACCATATCCTACCCTAAGTTTCAGGTTATCAACAAAATTTACATTATCCATGAAAGACTCGTCGGAAATATTCCAGCCAACTGAGGCCGCGGGGAAATATCCCCATTTGTTTTGATCACCAAATCTGGATGAACCTTCTCTTCTCAGGATAAACTGCGCAAGGTATTTGTTGTTGTATGAATAATTTACACGCCCAAAGAATGCAATCAGGGTATTATCATTCTTAAAACTACTCATGCTTGCCTTTCCAAGCGCGAGAGCAGATCCCTGAGCAATGTTATCCTCATGAAACAGGTCATTGATAAAACCCCGGTTGGAAAATGCGCCACCTTCTTCAAGGTAGTAACGATAACTATATCCGGCAAGGGCAGTCACGTTATGCTTATCAATTAGTTTATTGTAGGTAATAGTCGGCTCAACAGCAAACGCGTTTGACAGGAAAGGACTGCGATAAGCATACCCGCCACTTGGAAAATCCGTGTTCTCAACTGAATTCTCGCTTGCCTTTAAACGGTATTGACCATCCAGCCAGCTATTACGTGTAACCGATCCAAAAACAGATGCCGTCAGGCCTTTGAGAATCTCTAAATCAGCCTTAACATCAGCTGAACTGGTTTGCTGTTTTCTGTAATTGGTTTCCTGGAATAACCGAGCATACTCATTTGTACTGGTAAGGTCAAAGCGGTACGTTCCGTCAGGTTTGAAGTTAGAAAGCGTCGGATTCTTGGTCGCTTCACTTTCCCAGCCTCCACCGCCTAATAAATTTGCATTATTGAAATTAGTAACCAGGTTCAGTTGAACATTCAACTTGTCTTGAAGACCTTTCTGATTCATATTCAACCTTAAAGCATATTCTTTCCTGCTGTTCTCTTTACTTATCCCTTCGAGGTTCCGAAAGTTTAAACTAGCCCGGTAACTTGTCTTATCACTACCACCTGACATAGAGAGGTTATGATTTTGCGATAGGTTATCGTGATTGATAAGCTGATCTAAAAAATCTGTCGAACTTCCAAAATCCTGCTGCGCTATCTGTCCTTCCTTGATCTTTTGACGGAACTCATCAGCGGTAAGGAATTCTCTTCTATTTGGCCCAAGCCTTTCCGTCCTCAAATAACTATTGTAGTCGAATCTCGGCGGACCTGGACGGCCTTTTTTAGTAGTGATGATGATAACTCCTGCGTTTGCACTGGTTCCATAAATAGCCGCACCTGACCCGTCTTTCAACACATCGATCGATTCAATATCGTCTTGTTGCAGAAGATCTGCGTTCGCACCTGGAATTCCGTCAATCACGAATAATGGGCTGGCACTTCCTGCAACGGAAACGACGCCACGCAACTGAATTGAAACCCCACTGTTAGGATTTGAGCCGCTGGTTCTGGTAAGGTTAAGTCCTGCAACTTTACCCTGTATAAGGTCCAGTGGATTTCTCGACCCACTTTGTCTGAATTGCTCCGGACCAACGTGGGCTACCGCTGACGTTACTTCCTTAATACCCTGCGTACCGTAACCAATCCCAACTACAACAACTTCTTCTAATGATTTAGTGCTGATTGCAAGCCGGACATTCAGATTTGTTTGTGATCCAACAACGATCTCCTGAGAAGTGAAGCCAACATAGGTAAATACAAGCACGGAAGATTCACCTGGTACATTAATGGTGAAATTACCGTTGTTATCTGTGCTGGTTGAAGTACTTGCTCCTTTTACCTTTACAGATACACCTGGCAGAGTAACTCCACCTTCATCTTTAACATTTCCCCTGATCACAATATCAGCTTTCCTGACACTGCTTGCAGCATTAGCCGGTTCTGAATTTAAGCTTGCTGCTCCGGCCGAAGCTGTCGTGCCAATAAAAAAGAGGGATCCTAAACAATAGGCATACCCGCTCTTAGTAAATCGCCGGGCGATTAATCTGGTAAACTTTTTAGTCATAATAATAGATTTTGTTAAAAATTGATTTAGTTGGTTTTTCATTAAAGCGCCTGAAATTTTGTCCAGGCAGGTTTACCTTAGCCGTGGCTAAAAGGTTTCATTTGGTTTAAAGGCATGTTTCGAAAGATTAGGTATAGTTTTACTAAAACGTTTTAGCAAACTGAAATTAGAAATCTTTCAACGACAAAAAAAAGAATAGTTAAAGTATATTAGTAATAATTTAGTTACAAACTGGTTCGATTGCGTGAAATACGCATTTTACATGTAACAATATGCGTGCATTAGGTCTGCAAGCTAATATTGAACAACGAAATATTTTTCACTCTCAATAAACCTATAGATAAATACTAAATCATTTTAGCATATTGATAAACTTATTCATCTACTATGAAATGTTTCAGGCAAATTTCTTTACTGCTCATTTTTGCAGCGTCTCAAATCAGTACCAGTATTTACGGGCAAACAAGCTCGGGATATACCCGATACGTAAACACCTTCGTAGGCACCAGTCCACTCACCGACCCCAAAATTTTAGGATATAAGCTGCCTGAGGGATGGAGATCATGGGCCGGCCTGACCTTTCCCGGCAGCTCAGTACCGAATGCAATGGTGCAGCTCAGCCCCATGACTAAATACCAGCCCGCAGGCGCAGGGTATGAGTACGAAGATTCAGTGATCGTGAGTTTCAGCCATACAAATAAGGGGCATTGGAACCTCGGAAATATTCCTGTACTGCCGCTTTCTAATCCCGGGCCGAAATTTGGCTCACGCTTTACACATAAAAAAGAAAAGTCCTCGCCGGGTTTTTACCAGGTATATCTCGACGACTACAATGTATTGGTCAGTCTGACCTCCACGTTGAGGGCTGGGTATCACAAATATGAATTCAAAAACAATAAAGGAAGGCAAATCCTTTTTGATCTTTCAAAAGCACTTAGCCGGGTGAGTACCTGGAACATAGAACAGGCCGGTGATGCTGCATTACAGGGGTTTCAGAGCGGAGAAAACATATATTTCTATGCGGTACTTAATACCAAAATAGAAAAACTGGTGAAAACTGATGAAGGTACCAAGTCCGGATATGCTATTGTACATCTCGCTGATGGCACTGCTGGACCAGTCGAATTAAAGATTGGTTTGTCATTCGTCAGCGCAGCGAACGCAAAGCAAAATCTTGAATCGGAAATCGGTAACAAATCTTTCGAAACAATTCGTAAAGAAGCAAATCAGACATGGGAAACGCTCCTTTCAAAAATCCAGGTTAAGGGTGGCTCTGAGAAACAGCGGGAAATGTTCTATTCATGTCTGTACCGTTCGTTTCTCTGGCCGGCACTCCGCAGCGACGTAAACGGAGAATATAAGGATGCAGCAAAGAATACTGTAAAAGGAAATTTTAACTACTATACCGAGCCTTCCTTGTGGGACACCTATCGCAATAAAGACGTACTGCTGGGCTTAATCAGCCCTGATGTTACTGTCGACGTGATAAAATCAATGAAAGATGTTGGTGATAAAACAGGCTATATTCCGACCTTCTTTCATGGTGACCATGGCGCTTCATCAATAGCTGGGGCATACCTTCGGGGTATAGATAGTTTTGACATCAGGGCTACCTATCAGCTATTGCTTAGAAATGCAAATGTACCGGGACGGGCGCGCCCGCACCTCGCTGAATATATGGCTAAAGGTTATATCTCTGATCCGGACATCCCCAAACCCCATGTGGAAACAAAAGCGAAAGCAGGGGTATCCAAAACCCTTGAGTACGCTTACGATGACTACTCCCTGGCTCAGATCGCAAAAAAGTTGGGCGATACAGCGAACTACCGCATACTTATGGCCCGCTCTGGTAATTACAAAAACATGTTTGATCCATCCACCCGCTTTATGCGCGGCCGACTGGATAATGGTGATTGGATCAAACCCTTCGATCCGCAATACCCCTATTACGAATATATGTACAGGGAGGCCAATGCCTGGCAGGTTTCTTTTTACGCACCGCACGATATGCCTGGCCTGATCAAACTATATGGCGGTCCCAAAGGGTTCGAGTCAAAACTTGATTCATTTTTTACTGTACCCTGGAATCCAAATCACATCGCCAGGAATATTGAAACGATGATCGGACAATACTGTCATGGAAACCAGCCTGATCATGAGGCTCCCTTCAGCTACTATTTCATAGGAAAACCGGAAAAGAGCCAGAAGATACTTGACTACATTCTGAATAATTTATACGGCATGAGTGACGGACTCACCCTTTCGGGGATGGATGATGCCGGGGAAATGTCGGCCTGGTATGTTTTTACCGCTTTGGGCCTCTATACATTTTCAGCAACAGATCCGGAATACCTGGTAACAGTCCCTTTATTTGACGAAGTGAAATGGAAAACGAGTACCGGAAAATGGCTGACAATCAAAAAACCCGGGAAGGGCCGCGACCTGAAATCTATCCGGGTAGACGGGAAAGAGAATAAGGGCTATTATGTGCCTCATGATCTTTTTAAAAATGGAGGTACGATCCAAATCCTGACAAAATAATTTATATTAGTTCATCTATTCTGAAAATATGAAATTCATCTTATTAACATTGTTGACTTGTGCGCTTGTATCATTTAAGCCACCCTTGATTCACAATCGGGCTCTTCGGCTCCCTTCAACTCTCTCCTTCCAACGTTCAACCTATTTATCTGAACGGGACACCCTCTACCTAAATTCAGAATACAAGGAAGTCGGCAAGAGAAAGCAGGCACAATACCTGAAGCTTGTCACAAAAACCGACAGCGGTTATGTGGAAGAGATATTCAGTAAAACAAGTCAACCGGAGCAGAAAATTACTTACATGGATGCTGAGCTTAAAGTCAAGCATGGTTACGCGGTAACTTATCTCGGTAAAAATGTTGACAGCCATGGGCGATATGAAAACGACAAACATGAAGGCCCCTGGAAATATTATCTCGATGATAAGGTCTCCGCTGCGGTTGTATACAAGGAAGGTGACATAGTCAATGCGGAATACTTCAAAACAAACGGTGAAACAGAAACCGATAGGTCAAAAATTGACCGTCAGCCGTCATTCCCCGGAGGCGATAAGGGTTTTGGTGCCTATTTGGTTCGTACTTTAAAATATCCCCCTGAAGCCAGAGAAAGGGGAGTTCAGGGCACTGTCATTGTAGCATTTACAATCACCGCCATTGGAGAGATCAAGGACATCACTATTTTAAAAAGTGTTAGTCAAGATATCGACAACGAAGCCATTCGCGTAGTAAAAGGCATGCCCTTATGGATTCCGGCTTTACAATTTGGGCGACCAGCTAAAGCGAGGCACAAGATGCCTTTAAATTTTAGATTGGGTTGATAAGATCAAACACCAGCCTGTGATGGACACAAGCAGGTCATTTGCATCAACTGTGGGCAGGTTGATACTTGATACTTGATACTTAATTCTTGGTACTTAATTCCTGATACTTATATAAAGCTATCCACCTCCCTGTACGCTTTAAGAAGCGCCAGCTCCCCGTCCTTCCCCTTTATCGAATTTCCATGTTCCATTCCCAGAACGCCTTTGTATCCTTTATTGTAGATATGTTTTAAGACGTTTTTGTAATTGATCTCCCCGGTGGTCGGTTCCTTCCTGCCCGGGTTATCACCGATCTGGATGTAAGCGATCTCATCCCAGCATTTATCCATGGTCATTATTAAATGGCCTTCATTCCGCTGCATGTGGTAGATATCATACAGGATCTTACATGCAGGACTGTTTACAGCCTTACAAATTAAATGGGTTTGATCCGCATTCTGAAGAAACAGATTGGGGCTATCACTAAGCGGTTCCAGCACCATGGTGATGTTATGTGGAGCAAGAATATCTGCCCCACGGCGCAATGCCTCGATCACATGTCCGGTCTGTATACCAATCTGAAGATTCCTTTCATAGTCACCCGGCACGATCGTCACCCATTTTGCATTTACTCGCTTTGCCACGTTAACGGCCTCTGTACACCCCTTTAAAAATATGTCGATATATTCTTTCTTTCCTGCGGCCAGAGTATTTGCTGAATTCCCTCCCTTTTCCACCACAAAAACTCCCATTGTCATTCCAAGGCGGGCTAGAGTTTCGCCAATCTTCGTCTGATCTGCCGGACTGCGCCCCATCATGCCATTGTCTTCAATGCTCCGGAAACCCTGATCATGCATAAACTTTATCTGGTCAATAAAATCTTTCCCCGCATGGTTTTCAAACATTCCCGCATGAGGTGCATAATTGAGATTAAAAGTCTTCTCCGCCGTTGGATTGTTCAGCATCGCTGCCATACCTGAGTTTGCGAAACCAGCTGTCACACCGAGCAAAAGGCTTTTTTTAAGAAATTCGTTTCTTTTCATCATAGGAATTTAATACCCAAGTTCATTGTAGTCTTAGGGAACTCTAACGCAAGTTATTATTTCTTTGCAAAAATCTAATGAGGGGCTGAAATAATACACAAACTTTAGCGGTGGCATTGCGTTCTTTCGTGAAAAAAGATATTCGAAGTAACGGCAAAACATGACGTCAACCTACTATCACCCAATCCGATGATCCTTTTCAACACGAATCTTCAAATCCTCAGCAACACAAGGATTTTCCCTCAAATATGCAACCCGCTGCGATCCGGTATAGGTTCCGTTTAACCAGGTCTTAACCTGATTACGTTCCAGGATCGCAGGCATCCTATCGTGAATTTCTGCCATCGCTGAATTCGGCGGCATGGTGATCATCACAAAAGTGGGTAGAAGCACATTGGTTTTGATGTCCAGCCAGATATCCCATAAACCGGCGATATAAAATGGCTGTCCATCTGCACGTTCGATTCGGTAAGTTCGCTCCTGCTCACGGTTGTATTCAAAAAAAGCCTGGATCCGAACCACACAGTGCTTTCGGCCGATGAGCTCTTTCCATACCGGGACGGTGAACAGGGATTCAATGCGCGCATGTTTGTTCTTGCTATGGATCCGATCATCGTCAAGAGACAGTAAACCCCACCGAAAGGATTGAACTTTGGTTGGTGATGCATCTGTGACGACTGGCATCATTGAGCCAGGTTTACCGCCACTATCGCTTTTTGGAGTGTACGATGAGCCATCCCTGCTAATAATCCTGAGGTCCTTTTGCTCACCAATTTCTACGTGTCCGCACATACCATTCTAAACGAATAGTTTTACTAATTATTTTAGTCTTTTAGTTTTCATGCAGCGCTGTAATACCAGTCCTTCTCTTTCTCCAGTGAGGGTGCCACTTGCTTTTCGCTTTGACGCTTGTCGATGTAAAAGGTCTTCCAATGACTGATTTCGGAAACAATATGCCGCATCGTGATTGTGATTGAAATGTCCTCCCTCCCCAGCTCCTTAAGTTTTGCACAAATGATCAGGCAGACCTTCCGGGCAAATTCATCGATATTTTTCTTCTTCTTTTCAGGTGGAAAGAACAGCTAGGCCTTTGGAGTTCCTTGTAAAATATCCTTTTCATTGCGTTACGATAATGTCTTTCCAGTCGGTGGTATATTGTTTACTCAGGTATTCCTGTTTCATTGCCCATTTCCTCTCAAGGCTGTCGACTGCCAAACGCAGCGTACCCCGGCCGTAACGGCCGTTTAAATCATCCATCAGGCCTGCCAGTTTTTGTTCACGGCTATGCTCGTATTTGGTAAAAAGGTTGTACTGGACTTCGTTTTCGGGAATAATTCCAGTAACGCGAACCCCGGTCTTAAGGTAATTATAGCCCGGCTGCCAGATAGCACGGATCGCCTGCACGGCAATACGGGTTAACTGATGGGTGCTATTCGCAGCAAAAGGAACTTTCACGGTGATGCTCGGATAATGCTGATCATGTTTGATATTATGTTTGTTGGTGCGCAAATAAATGGTGAGCGTGATTGCCATACTTTTTTGCTGCCGCAGTTTGAGTGCAACAGCAGCTGCGTGCATGGCTGCCGCTTCTTCAATGGGCTCCAGGGTTGTTTGATAGATATTAAAACTCTGGCTGGATTCAATTCCCTTTGATCGCTCGGCCACATCATTGATTACGTTACAGGGTTTACCCCAAAGTTCCTGGTGTAAACGCCATCCTTGTACCGTCATGTGCTGACGTACAAAATCCGGCTTGAGTTCGCGAAAATCCTGAGCTGTCATAATATTATACTGGCGTAGTTTGCTGTAATAAGCCGGACCAATACCCCATACATCTTCAATCGGGAATTTTTTTACCGCATCTTTGATCCTGGCCTCCGTGTCGAGCACTAAGTAATCCCGCTTTAGCTTTTTTGCCGCTTTGTTCGCCAATTTAGCAAGCGCCATAGTGGGGCCAATACCCAGTGTGATCGAAAGCCCGGTATCCCGCATCACATTTGTGCTCGTTAGCTGTGCATGCTTGTGCAAATCGAGGCCTCTAATATTTTGAAGATCCAGAAACGCTTCATCAATACTGTAAACCATGAGCATCGGGGTATAACGTGCTAGGTTGTTCATCATCCGGGCGCTCATATCTGCATACAATGCATAATTACTGCTAAAAATGATTGCATTATTTTCTGCCAGATGCTTGCGGACAAGAAATTCAGCGTCGGCCATTTTAATTCCGATAGCCTTTGCCTCATTGCTTCGGGCTATCACACAGCCGTCGTTATTCGACAGTACCACTACCACCCTCCCTCTTAGATGAGGCTGAAAAAGCGTTTCGCAGCTTACATAGCAGTTATTGATGTCAACATGCGCAAACACGTGCGTACCTCCCTATCATATGCCCCGGCTGCAATACCGGATTTAATGTAACTGTAACTACTCCCCAGCAGCTCCAGGTATCTGTATCGTCTATAACGATCGTATCCTGCTCACGCGCTGCCTTCAACAACAAGCGGGATCCGTCCGGTCGGTACTCACGCGTCAAAAACTCGTCGCCATGATAGAAGACCACAATGCTTCCTGGAATAGGTTTAAGTCCACGGTCAATTACCAGGACCTGATCTTTCAGTATATGGTAACTGGTCATCGCCTCACTTCCCATACGCATGTAAAAGGTATTATCAGGATCTATCACTAAAATATCACTGATGTCAAGTGTCGGCTCCTCATGCATCATCATGGGCAGCCGGAAACCAAGTACATCGCGCTTATTGGCTTGCTTTTTTACTCTTGTCATCGTTATCACTTGTTTCAATTTCGTTTGAATAGGGGTACAGACTGTTCTGGACCGCTGCACGATATTCATTGCGGCGCTGAAATTGGATATATTTCCTGTGCTCCAATAGTTCAAGCTTGATTGGGGATATATCCGGCCTTACCATAGATTCTGTTTTACATGGTCACTTGGGATATTGTGCTGTAAACTCATATTCTGCAAATAGGAATCAAAGCTAGGTATCTGGAATTGATAATACTAATATTTTTAGTATTTTTATTTTACTCCCAATAAGAATTTAATTACGATGTTTTTTATAGGCATTAAAGCTTCCGCTTTGCCGAGGTTTCTTCAGGCAAAAAGTAGGCATGCCGATTTCTATGATAAAACCAAATATAAAGGACCAGAGGGAAATCACGAGTGCCTTAAAACAATAACTAAATACGAGTAACAGCCGCGCCTGCCTGATATTTCTCGCAAATCCACATTTTAGTCTTAACGGCGCAATACAAGCCGTATGAATTTATTGCAAATCATGAAAGTGACTACAACACTTGTGCGTTGCTTGTTGGTTGATAAATTTTGGACAATATCCTGTGGAGTATCCCCAAACATATCCTTATCAACCGCACGCAGAGGCAGATTTTATGTCAAGATAAATGTTAAATGATCTGACGAATTTGCCAGACGATCTCGTTAATCCAGGCCGGGTTATAGATTCCTGAAGACTGGCTGCATCGCCATTCCTCTTCCTCTTCAACCAGGGTTAATGAAAGCCTGTACTGCGGAATATCTACTAGAAAGCTCCGTGCCTGGTCTTGGGTAACAAAAGCACGAATATTCCCCTGGCTGAAATCTGATAAATAAACTTCCATATTTTCAATCTAAAAAGTTTCGGCATTTAAATATTCAGGTTTGCTACTACAACACCCGCGCCTGTAATGCGGTTATTACATACATGTTTGATTTGTAATAAGTTTTCTGAAAAGAGGAGATCCAGACCAGATTATTTTTTCCAAACGGTCTTAACAAATTTTGCGTTCGAAAATTCCTCTCCGTTAATTTTGGTGTTTCCTGCTATTCCACCTAAACGCCCTAATGTTGTGCAATCAGCTGTCATAACTTCTGTCGTCATATCTGCCCCGCAGGTACCCGGGCCAAAGGCATAAACCGTCTTTCCCTGGAAAGTATATTCATCAACTTTAGCATCGCTACAGGATGATGATGTGCTGTATTCTTTGATCTTAGCCTCAAGGCATTTTGGCAGGGAAGGTTTTTGTGTGGTGCAGGCAACCACGATTATTGCAGACAGAAGCAAACAAGTCAAAAATTTCATAGGCAGGGAATTAAAAAATTGTCAAGCTTAAAATTATGTGCCTCGGCACTAAGCGATGCAAATTATGAACGTAACTAAAAATCCCATCCAGGGCGATTTCATTGAAATAACAAGAATTTTTAGAACTTGTTTTTAGACGGGTATAATCAGATCGACCGCTCATATGTAAACGAGAGCTCGATATATGCCGTTATTTACTGCTTATTCGAACAAACTGCTTTCAAACAGATCAAATACTTGCAAGTCTCTACGTTTAACTACCGACTAGTCAACTACTCGATCGGAATAGTTGGCCGTCTGCATTATATAACCAACTAGACTAACAATTTCGGTTAACGATTGTTAACAAGCTGAATCGCTTACAACTTTTTGTTGTGAGATTGATAGGTCATCCCCAAAATACCAGATCATATTATATGCTGCAAAACCTGCCCTCCACACTTTCCCCAGAAGAAAGACAATCTATGCTGGCGGCGATTATTGATACTTCCGACGATACGATTATCAGCAAAACGCTTCAAGGGGTTATCACGAGCTGGAATAAGTCGGCGGAGAGAATGTTTGGCTATACTGAGGCGGAAGCTGTTGGGCAGCACATTTCGCTGATTATTCCTAAAGACAGGTTAAACGAAGAAGACCTGATTATAAGACAGGTTTCTCAAGGTACTAAAATCGACCATTTCGAAACAGTACGGCTTGCAAAATCGGGAAAGGAAGTGCTGATATCATTATCTGTATCACCTATACACGACGCAAATGGGAAGGTGATTGGTGCCTCGAAGATCGCGCGTGACATTGCAGATAAAACCGTAGCCAGCGAAAGGCAGGCGAAGCTGGCAGCGATTGTAGATAGTTCGGATGATACGATCCTGAGCAAAACGTTGGAGGGGATAATCACCAGCTGGAATAAAGCCGCGGAAAAGATGTTCGGCTATACGGAACATGAAATTATAGGGAAGCATATTTCGACCCTTATACCTGAGGAAAGGATCAGGGAAGAAGATTATATAATCGGCAAGATTAAACAAGGAAATAAAGTCGACCATTTCGAAACTTACAGGCGGCATAAGAATGGCAAACTGATACCTATCTCCCTTTCCGTTTCGCCCATAATCATTGACGGCCAAATTATTGGGGCGGCAAAAATAGCCCGGGATGTTACGGTCGAGGTCGAGGCAAAGAAAGAAGCGGAAAGATTGTATCAGGAGATTAAATCGCTGAATTCCAAGAAAGATGAGTTTATCGGCCTGGCGAGCCACGAGCTAAAAACCCCGCTGACATCTATCTCGGCTTATCTTCAGATTCTTGACCGGGTGATTACGGAAGAAAAGCCAAAAATGTTCCTTACAAAAACACTGCAGCAGGTAAGCAAACTGTCATCACTGGTAAACGATCTCCTGGATGTATCAAAGATCGAATCCGGGCAGCTGCACCTGACAAAAACTCATGTTAATATCAGAGAAGTTTTGGATGACGCTATTCAATTACTAGAACATTCCAACACTACCCATAGAATTAAGGTTCATTCAGATGGTATTCAGTTAACCATCAATGCCGATGCCCACCGGATAGAGCAAGCCCTGGTTAACCTGATGACCAATGCTATCAAATATTCACCTAAAGCAGACGTGATCGAGGTTTCACTGCATCATGAGAATGATCAGGTGATAATTGGCATCAAAGACTATGGCATAGGAATATCAGAAGATAAGCTTAAGCATGTTTTCGGCCGCTTTTACAGGGCAGAAGATGATCCAAATATATCAGGCTTAGGTATAGGCCTGTACCTCACTCACCAGATTATCCAGCGGCATGAAGGTAAGATATGGGCCGAAAGCAAACCCGGCGAAGGAAGCACGTTTTGGGTAAGTTTGCCTGCGGAAGTCTGAGGTCGGAAGTCGGAAGTCGGAGGTCGGAGGTCGGATGTCAGATGTCAAAAGCTACCGACAGGGAGTCTGGGTCCACTTTCACCTTTCAACTGTCACCCGTCAACCGTAAACTGTCAACCGTCAACCGTCAACTCTCTCCGAAATTTCCTTCACAATTTCCAACCCCTTACCAAACCCATCTGTCATCATTTTTTCCCACTCTTTTAGGGTTTCTACCTGTACAGTCAGGGTGGTAGTTCCATTGTTTTCGGTCAGATGATACGATTCCAGAGAGCCTGCCCAGTTTAGTACCTTTTCGCTGGTGGTATCTTCAACACCTTTTATTATTTCTCCCAAATGCTGGAATACAACATCAGTAGGTTCGTTCATGCTTTTGATCGTGCTGATCATTCCATTGCCTTCCTTGTCCGAAAAGATCGTTCTGCCTCCTACTTGCCAGTCGCTGGTCATTGCAGAACCGGTTCCGTTCGGGTTAAATGATTCAGTCCACCGGGCATAGCTTTCTTCATTCCAAAGAGCTTTCCATACTTTTTGTGCCGGAGCATTGATTTCCTTAGTGAATTTTAACTTTTCCATGGTCGAGTATTTAGGTATTAGGTATTAGGTAATGAACAAAAATAACAGATTAGGGTTCAGGAGATGAGGCTTAAAAGAGACAAAATTAGGGGGAGATTGCGACTAAGGGATTTATTGGGTGGAAGGACGAATTGAGAATGGAGAATGGAGAAATGCGGGGGTAATATGTAATTTAAAAATTCTGTAACTTCAGGGAAAAAGAACTGCATGGATGCCAATCAAAAAACACTGCCAGTCTGGATCCTGATCGTATCGGGGTTTTTCGCCTTAATGGAAATTTTCGCTGCATTCGCACTCTGCTTGTCGCCTGAATCTATTACAGAAAAAGTGGATCTCGGTGCGTCGGGTGTTCTTTATCTGATATATATGTGGGCTGCCCGGCAATTTGCGCTGGGTGTTATTTTAGCGTACTCCACCTATAAAAAATCGGTTCCAATGCTTACCATCAGTTATATTTTCCTCCTGGTTATGTTTATCGGGGATGCGATAATTGGAACGCTCGAAAAAGAGAATTCAATGATTATCGCCTCGGTATTGATGTGTGTTATTTCGTCTGGGATGCTGTATGTGTTGGATAAGGGAGGTCGGAGGTCTGAGGTAGGAAGTAGGAAGTAAGAAGTAAGAAGTAGGAGGTATGAGGTATGAGGTATCAGGAGTCAGGTATCAGGAGCTGAAATTGATTAGAATGCAAATAATAAAAAAGGTCGTTTATGCACAACGCGATGGCTGCGATAAACGACCCTGAAATTCCATGCCTGATTCTATTTATTCGTTGCCGGTCCTGAACTTACCACCCGGGAGTTCAAAATTTTACCTGCTGAGTCGAGCGTGTACTCAAGTACTGCGCCGGTAGTATCGCGAACCCGTTTTACTACATTGCCAGCGGCATTTGTAGTCTGACTGATAACCGGTAAATCGAGCAGTTTACCCACGTTATTTGAGCTTACAACTTTACCGGTGGTGTCCAGTGTTTTTTCAACGATATTTCCTGTTGTGTCAAGAGTACGCTGAACAGTCTGACCGAGGGTGTTGATGGTCTGACTTAATACACCTCCGGGCGCTAAAGCTGTATTAGCAACACCGCCTACTGTATTTACAGTGTTATCAACGGTTTGAAGCAATTGAGTAACTAGTTGCGGGTTGTTATCTAAAGTGGTCAGGGTCTTGTCAATAATTGCTCTCACATTATCCAGTCGGACCACAAGCAATACGCTCGCCTGAACGCCTTTTATCCCAATTTTTACTTTATCGATCCCCACATCCACACCAGCTTTAAGCTGCACCAGGCTTGCAACGCGCGCATCCAGTGAAAGATTGGCTTTTAAATTCTCCACCTCAACAGTGATCTCATCTACTGAAAGATGGGGAACATCCAGCAAAACATCAGGCTGATCTGAGCCTATTGGGTCAGTTGGCCTATAGGGACTTGTTGGAATAGTCTGCCTTTGGGCCCTTGGCACATTGGTTTGAGAGGAAGTTGTAACGGATGTGTTTCGGTCGCCCCTGGTATTTGTTCTTCGGGTAGTCGTGTCCTGCTGGGCAAACCCGGGTAAAGCACAGAGCAGCAAAATTAGTGTGCAGTAGTTGGTTAATAGTTTCATAGCATTAGTTTCAGTTAGTTTAGATGAATTACAACAGGACATGATGGATTGTTTTAATTCTTATGAGCACTTCACGGCTTTTTTTAAAAACAAGTATTAATTCTTGAAGGTCCCAATTTACAGTAAATGCAAATCTTAACTTACAATTAATTTTCTTGTGAAAATAAAAATTAGTTCGGTAAAGTAGACTTCGGGTTAGTTTTGAAAAGTCAAAATGGTGTCAGTGCCGTGCTTTCACCGGAACAGCAATGCAGCCGGCAGAGGAATTTTTTCACCTCCATATTTCTGAATGCTGACTTTCAAATGATTACCGCCCCCGCTATCGTAATAGCTTAAGTTGATCTTATGAAGCCCTTTCTTTAGCGCAATGCTTCCCTCAGGTTTCTTCTCGGGGCCGTCATTCAGGGCGATCAGTTTATCATTAATCATCAGCTTGCTCCCATCATCAGAATCAAGGAAAAAAGTGTAGATCCCGTCGGACTCAATGCTAAGGTAACCCGCAAAGCGAAATGCAAACTTTTCAGCCCGCTGCTTTTGGGTAAGCGAGAATTCCCCTGCTGTACCTGTGATCTTAGCAGCGCCCTGGTCAGCACTTTCCATTGTTATTTTTCCTTCCGGCTCAATGTATTCGTAGGCTATGCCAGGTTTAACTGTAGCACGCAAAGCGCTGTTCCAGGTGTATAGCTTTGCATCAGCATTGCTTACCTTACTATCAAGCATGCCTGCCTTTGCCGCAATAGCTTTAATAGTGCCTTGTGCGTTTAAGGCAAATGGTTTTGAATACCTTGTAGACGAGGTGGATGGTTCGCTTCCATCAAGGGTATAAAAGATTTCTGATCCGGGTTCGGCAGTAATATTTACCTCAGCTTTTAGCGATTTATTATTTTGTAAAACTGAAATGGATGGCCGCTTTGCAAATGCCCCGAAATCTGTTAATCTGATAACGAACGCATAGGGTGCTTTCACGGTATTCGGGTCATACTCGGGCAAGCTTATTTCGGTCCCGCTCCCATCGACTCTAAAAGTCAAATCTGATCCGGAATTTAACAGCCTGGCTTTTACCTGCTGACCGAGCTGCACATCCTTCAATGTAATTTTCTTCGAAGAAGGATATTTTGGGAGGATCGCGTATAAGGTATTGCTAGTTGGATTGTAGGTATAAAACACCTCCTTCACTGCATAGCCCAAATCCGGATCCACGGTGATCTTCATCATGTAATCGTTGGTGGTTTTCCAGTCGCCCTCGACTTTTTTCGCCACATAATTGCGGTTGCCCTCGCTCCACTGTGAGGGTGTTTTCCATCTAACTGTATTATAAATCGCTTCATTATTAACCTTCATCCAGTCGCCAATCTGCAGCAAGCGCTCCTGCATGATCGGCGGTATTTTCCCATGTTCATCAGGACCGATATCGAGCAGGAAGTTCCCGCCACGACTAACCTTATCAACGAGGGATATGACAAGCGACTGCGTTGAAGTATAATCCCAGGCATCCTCTTCCCTGTTGTAGCCATAGGAATAGCCAATTCCCCGGCTTTCCTCCCATGGGTGATCTTCAAAATCCAGATCGGGCTGGTATTCCGGACTGTAGACAGCGCCATGATTAAAGCGCACGCCCGACCCCCAACGGTCGATGGTTACCACCGAATTTTTCACCGGGCTGTCGTTATAAAGCCATGCGAGGAACTGTTCCGATTTCCACCGTTCAGCAGGCAGATCCCACTCGCCGTCTGTCCAGAAAACTTCGGGCTTATAGGTGTTTACCAGTTCTTTCATCTGAGGCCACATGTGAGTATCTATATACTTGTCTTTATCAGTTTTCCAAAGCGGGTTGAACCATTCATACAATGAATAGTACATTCCCGGCCGCACTGAAGTTTTACGTAATGCGGTAAACAAATCGCCCAGGAGGTCACGCTTCGGACCAGAGCTCACAGAGTTCCAGGGAAAGCCCCAGGTTCTGTCGGCTTCTTTACTCGGCCAGAGCGCGTAACCATCATGGTGTTTGGAGGTCAGCACCACATATTTTGCGCCTGAGCTTTCAATAAGATTAGCCCAGTCATCTGGATTATATAATTCGGCTTTGAAATCGCTTGCCAGATCGTAATAGGTCCTGTCGCCAAACTTCTTTTTGTGAAATTCCTGCCGTGCTTTGTCGGTCGTTTGCAAACCTTGCTGGTACCATTCGGCATAATTCCCTTTGGTGCTCCAGCCGGGCACTGAATACACACCCCAGTGAATGAAGATCCCGAACTTACTTTGGGTGTACCATTCAGGCACCGTGCGTTTATCCAGGCTCTGCCAGTTCGGCTGGTATTGCTGAGCTTTCGCCAATCCAGCATTGAGCATTAGACACAGCAGAATTAGCAGTAAACAAGTGGATGATTTTTTTGAGCTTCCAGTCATTTTTCTAGGTTTTGTTAAAGCAATATACCGAAGGATTCGATAATTACACTCCCAACAAAGATGGAATTTGAATTTTATTGAAGACGATCAACTGTTTCGATCTTCATGCCCCTGGTGGTGGTAACTTTTCCTTTATCACTGACAAAAATCCCGCGATATTTTGGAAAGTACCTTAAAAGCCTTAAACCTCTTCTCTTTCCAAGCACCATTATAGACGTGCTCAGGCCATTTGCAAATTCGGCACTCGGGCCAACAATGGTCACGCTTGACAAGCCGCTTACCGGGTATCCTGTTTTCGGGTTGATGATATGGGCGTATCGCTTTCCGTTGAATACCACGTACTTTTCGTAACTGCCCGAAGTTACCGCAGCTTTTTCTTCCAGCGGAAGGATTGCAAAAAGCTCATTATCGTCAACCGGGTTTGTTACTCCTATCTTCCAGCTATCTCCATTAGGGTGCCGGCCCCAGGTGTTCATATCGCCCGATCCATTCACAATACCTGCGGTGACGCCCTTAGCCTTCATCATGTTGCGGCATTGATCTGCCGCGTAGCCTTCGCCCAGCGCACCAAAACCGATTTTCATGCCCGGCAGCTTCAAAAATACGGTGCTGTTTTCCCTGTCGAGAATAATGTTTTTATAACCCACCTTTTCCACCGATCTTCTGATTGCTTCAGGTGCCGGCATTTCTTTCATGGAACCATCGAACTTCCAGATCCTGTCCATGGCTGCAAAGCTAATATCGAAAGCTCCATCGGTTATCCTGGAGAGATAGAGAGCTCGTTCAGTCAGCTCGAAAACTTCGCGGTCGACTTTTACTGGTCTAATACCGGCGTTCCTGTTAATCTCCGAGACCTGGGTTTGCGGCCGCCAGTCTGATATCAGATTTTCTATCCGGTCCACTTCGGCTATTACGGTATCAATGTATCTCTCCGCCAGGGCGCTGTCTTTGGCAACAATGGTGATATCAAAGCGGCTCCCCATCAGGCGAACGGCCCTGCTTTGCAAAACCTGGGCGCTGCCGTTGAAAGCAAGGAATAAGAATATAATGATCAGAATCCGTTTCATTTTAATAACAGTCCATCAGGATCTGTCCCCTCGCCTGGAAGTAACTTACGTCACGATTATTTACCTTCCCGCAGATATCTTCTAGTAATTCAATCACATTTTGCTGCATGGCCAGCGATCCGCAGATCATGATGGTACCCCCATCGTCCAGCAGGCTTGCCACAAAACTTTCATCTCTGGCCAGTATGTCTTTAACGTATTTCTTGTCGCCCTCGCGTGAATAGGCTACCTGCAATTGCTTTAATTTCAGACTTCTTAAACTTGCGTCGAGCAGATCCTTATATAAACGGAATGATTGCTCCCCTCTGAAGCCGCAATACAAATAGCACGAAGACTTCAATTTATTCTGGTCGATCATACCCAGAAAAGGCGCAATACCGGTGCCATTGGAAATCATCAGAACCGGTGCTCCATTGTTAGGGAAATGGAAATGCTTGTTCGCATCTATCCGTGCCCTGATCTTATCTCCGGGCTTAAGACTGTTCAAATAACCGGATCCGAGCCCACCGGGATAGAGTTTCACGCTTAGCTGGATAGCGTCGCCGATTTTCCCAATCGAGTACAGGCGCTCGCGGTGGTCGTTGGCCGGATAAATAGCTAACAGATCCCCTGACGTATATTTCACCCGTCCCGAAGGCTTGAGCGTGATCAGGAAAGCCCCTTCCGCATGGCTAAGCTCCGATCTTCCGGTCACGGTTAGGGTCTGAGGACGTTTCGGCTTCACCTGGAATACTGCCGGAGAAATATTTAATTGCACTCCAGCCTGCTGCGACCATTGGGAAGCCCATTGCATAAATTCGTCAGGCGACCGGTCATTGACCGTATGGATCTCCAGCAGTGGCAGGGCCCATTCCTGAGCCGCAAGCTTATTATTGACCTCAAAAGCAAACTTGCAGAAATCCGGGTAGGAATGCGATCCGAACCCCACAACAGAAAACTTAACCGGCTTAGGCTGGTGGATTTTTTCAAGGCGCGACAGGAATTTCGCAGCGTTAACCGGAGCATCACCCAGGCCATAGGTTGCAGTCAGCACGATGAGGTGCTCTGCTTTTGGGAAGGTATCATAACTATTAAGCTCAGCGATGTAGCACTTCTCCCCCGCATCTAAAAGCTGCTTATAAATCGTTCTGGCAAAAAAGAAGGTGTTGCCGTTTTCCGAGCCTACTAAAATAATAAAACGGCAATCACCCGCTTTATATTTATTCTTCACCTTATTAGCGATCCGCTTCAGCGTAATAGCAAAACCAGAATAGATAAAGAACAAAATATTAACGGTTGCCAGGGCAAGGATCAAAGCCCAGATCCAGTTCGTTCGCCCGGTATGAAGGTCAAGGCTGAGCTCAGTCAGCATGGCCGTTTGGGTATAAGGTATTTCACTCAGGATGTCGCCGTTTAGCTGGTTAACCACCAACTCCCTGTCCTTAAGCTTCAGGGTATAGTAGTCTTCAGGATCTTCTGAGAAAGGAAATTCGATGCTTTTAACATCGGCAAAAAGAGTCTTAGTAAAGACCGGAAATTCTGCTGGTACACGCTTATTATCAGTGCTGATAGAGTCGAAGTCGATATTATGTGAGATCTGCTGGGTTTTTATTACCTCGAACCTGGCAAGCGACAGATATGTTCCCGAAAAAGCGATAATTATGATAAATATCAAAGAAACACGCCCCAGTACCACATGGTAGTATTGTGCAAAGTTCTCCCTGACGATCTTTGAAAAAAAACGCTTTACCCCGCGCTGCCGCTGTATGACCAGAATGGTGCCGGAAACGGCAATCAGAAGCAGGAGAAATGAAGTAAGCCCGATTATAAACCTTCCGGTTTCTTTTAAAAACAAAGACCTGTGAAATGCAGTAACCCATTGAAAAAAGCTGCTCTGCTCGGCCGGGATACCCAGGGACTTTCCTGTCCGGGGATCGATATATACGGTTACATTCTCCAGTTGCTCATTTGTACCGTTCAGGATCACAAACTGATTGGCATCAACCGTAATGTCGGTTACCTCAGGATAAGCTTTTTTTATCGCTGGTATCGCTTCTGCCAGTGTGATCTGGTTGAAATTATTAACCCGGTAGGGAAGAGTTTTTTGAGCTACCGGATCAAAGGCCAGGATGATGCCGGTGAAGGAAGCAAGAAGTATAAAAATAAAAGAAGATACAGCCAGGGCTAAATGACTGTATCTCCAGATTGAAATCGTCATAAAGCCTGCTTAGTTAGGGCTCATGCGAACGTATCGAATATAGCCTTTGCCATCAATTTTGCCGGAAACATTTGCTTTGGTAAGGGGTACTTCCAGGTCTTTAACGTGATATTCTTTGTCTTCCACAGCTACCTCAAACCGCAGCGTATAACCTTTGTCGATCTTCGAATCTTCTATTTCGAATACCTTGATTGCACGGTCGCCTCCAGCTACTGAAGCACCAGTGATCGCGCTGATGTTAACAGGCTTTTTCTTCTGAAACTTATGCCATTCTTCCAGATCCTTGTACCATTCTTTATCCGTAGCCATCATATAGATAGTCTTTTCATACGCACCCTTCGGATTTATAAGAGAAACGACGATATAAGCTTCCTCACCCACGTAGTTGGTCATCTGGACCATACATTTATATTTCTTAGTCCCGGGCTTTTGCGCGAAAGCAAAAACTGAACTGCAGATCAACAGGGCAAACGCCAGTGTTATTTTAAAAAGGCTATTCATATTATTTCAGGAAGTCTATTGATACCTTATTTTTCGACAAGTACTCATTTTCCTTGGCCAGGTCGTACGCTGTCTCATCAAACTCAGTCTTGGTTGCTTTCTTTGCACCAATCTCAAGCATGTATTTAATCAGGCTATCGTCTTTAGCACTCATTGCTGCTTTATGCAACGCAGTATATCCCTCTTTATTTTTCGCGTCTTTATCAATATTAAGACCTTCAACCTTTTTGATAAGTGTAAGGTCATTCTTCGCAACAGCAAGGTGGTAAAGGGTATTGCCGTTTTGCTGAGGTGCTGCAAAATTTAATCCCTTGTCCTGAAGCAGCTTTAACTTAGCATCAAAAGCAACTGAATTCTGCGGAGTATAAGATTGTACCAGGTAATAAGCCAGGTTATCTCCATTCTTATCCACAACCTTAACATCAGCTCCTTTGGCAATCAGAGCAGCCACAACTTCAGGACTGTTACCGCGCACAGCCAGAGCGAGTGCCGAAAGGCCATTTTTATTTTTCTGATTGATGTCTTTTACGCTGGCACCTAACAATTCAATTGCCGCCAGGTCTCTGTTCGCCGCTGCCGCATTCATAAACGCAGTGTTACCGTCAATGTCGGCTTTATTAACGTCTACTCCCTTCGAGATAAAATATTTTATTATTTCAGATTGTTTGTCTTTACGTGCTATAGCGTGTAACACAGTCTCGCCATTTTTACCAATCACCGTCGGCTTTAATTTTAAGTTCTCCAGGTATTGATATAATTCCAGCGTATTGGCGCCTGAGCGACCGCCCTGGGCTGCAAAAAGGAATGCATTATCATTGTACTTCACACCTTTTTCAATCAGTTTAGCTAAAACATCTATTTTACCTGTTCGGGCCACATAATTGAAAATAGTATTTCCATTGGCATCTGTATTATTGATATCGAGTCCTTTCGACGTGAAATAATTTAGCAGAGCAAAGTCTTTGTCGGCGCCGGCACTGATCAGCAAGGCATTTGCTCCATCCTGGTTCACATCCTTTTTCAGGTCTGCACCTTTGCTCAGCAAAAGGTCATAAACCTTAGTATTCGCCTGACCAGAACCAGCCGCGAAATTTACCGGGTTTGCACCATGGTCATCAACCATATTTACTTTTGCCCCCTTATTCAAAAGGAATTCCATAATCTCGGTGTTACCGGCAGTGGCCGACCAGAAAATATAAGTCCGACCGTCATGGGTAAGTTTGTTCACGTCGTTTCCTTTTTGCGACAGCAGAAATTTTATCGACTCATTGGGGGCTTTCTCTGAAATCGCTAACACCACCGGATCATAGTTGGCGCTGTTTAACGCTGCCGGGTCGTTTCCCTTTTGGATTTCAGCCTGAATAGAAGCAACATTTGGAGCCGTTTTCCAGTAAGCCCGGTCAAGAAATACATTTTGTGCGCTTACAGCGAATGAACCGAAAGCCAGCATTGCAGTTAATAAATACTTCATTTCAATTATTTAAGATGATGATATTAAAATTCCAGACTGGTTACCCAGCTGCCGGCAAATTTAATAAGATTGATTCTAAATAAGAAGGATCGAGTGAAATATATTATTAATGGTCTGAATTAAGCGCTGAATGGCCTGGAGCGGGAATGTTTAATTAAAAGCTTTTTATCAGTATTCCGACGATAGCCGCCGCTAAAATAACATAGGGCTCCTGCAGCTTTTTAATATAAATCAATGCCAACACAGATACTGCCGCGATTAAAGCAGTAGGGGTATCAATAATTGATCGCATAGCAATAATGATCACCGAACCTAAAAGTGCACCAATTACGGCCGCCGTAATACCGTCGACGAATGCCTTTATACTCCGATTCTTTGCTATTCTCTTAAAGGAAGGCGCCAAAACAACCGTAAATAGAAAACAAGGCAGGAAGGTCGCCAAAGCAGCAACTGATGCACCGGGAAATCCCGCGACCAGATAACCTATAAATCCCACGGTAATTACCACAGGTCCGGGTGTAATCATAGCAACGGCTACCGAATCAACAAACTCAGCTTCAGTCAGCCACCGATATTCCTGCACGACACCAGCATGCAGGAACGGCACTATCGCGAGCCCGCTGCCAAAAACAAATGCCCCGGCTTTGGTGAAGAAAAAGGCTATCTGGACCAAGGTTGTTGTTGAATAATCCCAAAAACCTATTCCTGTCAATAACACTGATGGTAGTACCGGCTTTTTAAACCATTTCGGGGGAGCCTTGATAAACATGTAGATCAGACCAGCTAACACAAACAACAGTACCTCTTCCCGCTGAGTGATCACAGTAATGATCGCACCGATCAAATAAAAAATCCACAGCAGCCAGTTTGACCTGAAGGAATCCAAATTTACTTTACCAATTGATTTAATGGTAAGCTTATAAGCGCTCATTGCAATGATGCCGATAACAGAAGCGCCCACTCCATAAAAAACGGCCTGCATCCAGGGTAGCCCGCTATATAATTTATAAGCCATTCCCAGCAGCAGCACCATGACAAAGGACGGAAGCACAAAAGCGAGGCCGATCAGTGTTGCACCTAACAGCCTATAATGTACGAAGCCGATATAGATTCCTAATTGAGCTGCCAGGGGTCCGGGAGCCAGCTGAGCCAAAGCGAGCCCCTCTTTGTATTCTTCCTCGGTGAGCCATTTTTTTTCCTCCACCAGATCGCGGTGCATATAGCCGACCAGGGCAACAGGCCCGCCAAAGCCCCATGTACCGAGTTTTAAGAAATATAAAGTGAGTTCCTTTAGTGAATAGGACGGCTTGCTCATTTGCGATCAATAATCTTTTTGCAAGATTACATTCCTGGCAAACCTTAAAATAGAACGTTATTAACTTTTAGCATCCTTTTTACTTTTCAGGTTTTCTTTTTTATAGTTCGCCGGACTGGCCCCTGTTTGTTTCTTGAAGATCCGCGTAAAATGACTTTGGTCAGAAAAGCCCGTCAGGTAAGCAATTTCGGTAAGGCTATGCTCGGCGGTTTCGATTAACTGACAGGCTTTGTCGATCCGCAGCTTGCGCATATAATCGCCAAAACTTAGATTGTCGAAATGCTTGGAGAATTCCCTGGAAAGATATGCCGGATTAATCTCCAGTTCACTGGAAGCCTGCTGCAGGCTTAAGGTCATGTTGGTGTCCAGCTGATCCTGGATCATCTCTTTCAGCGACTTTGCCCATGCGGGTGTTCGGCTGCCCTTTTCTTTTTTCAGATACTGATGGTAAACCTGTAATAAAAGCTGCTCCGCGGTATCCCCCTGACTGTGCTTCTTTTTATATAAATGCCGAGCCCAGCTGTATAGGCCATCATATATAAGCAGACCTATAGCAAGCAATTCGTGGTCATTTGAGCTGTTATAAGCCAGACCCGAAAAAATAGCTTCGAGGCCTGCAGACTGCGGTGCAAAATCATGGCGATCGGTGTCGGCTCCCCGAACGATCGCTGCAATACGATACAGCGCCGGATCTTTCAGCTGATGCTTTTTCAGAATATAATCAAAGGTACACTGATCATCATAATGACTGTATTCCACGCCGGGCAGATCAAAGGGAATTGCGCCAAGTTCCTTAGCCTGAGAAAGCACCCGGTCGTAAGGCACATAAATAATTTCCGCTTCTGCATCTATAAACCGCCTGATCAACCACGGACATGCAATACGGTCAATTTTCGGCTTCTCACGAGTAATCCACTTTGTCATATTGTTCCTTGAGGAAGTAAATATCCAGAATATGAACCGTAATTCCCTATCTTAAACCTTCCCGTTAAATGTGAAATGGTAAGCGGTAATCAGTGATCGGTAATCGGTAATCTCTTCACCTTTCCACTTTCAAGTCTCAACTCTCAACCGTCAACTGTCAACCGTCAACCGTCAACCGTCAACTTTCCACTCTCAACTCTCAACTCTCAACTCTCAACCCTCAACCGTCCACCGTCAACTGTCAACCGTCCCCTCTCAACTTTCCACTTATTTATTTATCTTTGCATCCGTGAGGAAAAACTTATTTATTGTTGAACGGGATCCTGATATCCTGAACATCCTAACACATATCTTTCAGGACCATGGATATGTGGTTACACCGTTTTCGGCTGAGTTTGGAGTATTGGAAAGAATTCAGAATGAAAAGCCCGATGCGGTGTTACTTGACATTATCAGACCTACGGCAGAAAGCACCATTCTTTGCCGGGAAATCAAGGCTGATCCCGAGCTGAAGTATACACCAATTATTGCCCTATCGACACATATGGAACCGCATAAGATCCATTCGATCTGTGCTGATAAAGTTATAGGCAAACCCTTTGATATTTCAGACCTGATCGACGCTGTTGAAAGCGAGCTGGCAGAGTAGTCTTATTTCTTTAAATATTCCGTTCCTGTAAATATCCTTTACAGGAACAGGAATAAATTATTCCATTGAGAAGAGCCCGAAAGGATTTCCTTCAGTATCTACACAGATCGAACAGAATCCGAATTCGCCGATAGAAAATTTCGGACGGCTTACTATTCCCCCTGCTTCTTTGACGCGGCTTTCTTCTACGCTGGCATCTTTACATGGGAAATACACCATTGTATTGACACAATTGCCGTCTCCTTCTTTGGTGCCCGCCATTTCAATCAGTGCCCCGGATACACCCTGGTTTTCCATTGGTGAGAAAAAAGACATCTTCATTTCTTCAGGAGAATCACCGGGAGCTCCACTGTCAATAAAATTCGTCCCTAAAACCGCATGGTAGAATTTCTTTGCCCGCTCCATGTCTTTTACATAGATCTCGAACCAGCAAATAATGTTTTCGTTCATATTGATAAGTATTAGTTCATCTCATAAAGTTAGGGCATACGAGAATTTTTTAAAATGCCAAACAGGTCATGTTAGGGGGCAGTTCCGGACAAACTGATCAGGATTGACACTCTTATTTTTTCACCTCAATAAAATTATCCTTTGTATCCCAGTCAATAAGCAGGTTTGCCGGGTCTATAGCAGCGACAGCAGGTTCAGTTGGAACTGTCACCGTGATCGTCTGCTGTTTCGAATGTATAAGATACTTATCAAGATAAAGCGCCCTTCTTTCCTGAGCATTTTTTGCATGTGCATAAATCCCGATTTCAATCCAATCCCGCAGGGGAACTTCGGTTTCCCGGCCGCGGGCACTTACTAAACTTTTACGGGCATTCACTACAAAGGTCACCTCCCATTGTCCGGTTTTGGTCTTCCTGAGCTTGGCTTGCTTAGCCTCGAGGTCCCAAAAGGTGTTTCTCTTAAAGAGGTCGGCAAGCAGGTACTGCACAGAATCCGGTGTAACTGCTTCCAGTTCATGATATAGATCCAGGGAATTGGACAGGCTTTGCCCGGGCTTACTGTGCTTGTTGAGCAGATTCCTTATGGCCGTATTCACTTTGTTTCGGCCAATGTATTTACTCATCGCATACAGCGCCAGTGGGCCCTTGCGATAATTCTGGTAAAAATCAGCAGCCATCAATAGGGGAACCGCCGCACGGGTACGTGGGTTTTCGTATTCCTCGCGGAGAAAATTCAAGAGTTTTTCCAGGTGGCCGGCACCATATTTCTCCTCCATGACCCCCATTGCGGTATACCACGCCAGGCTTTCCGACAGCAAACCGGCACCTTCAAGATAGGCATATCGCAGCTGGTTGCCCCACCACTGGTGTGCAAGTTCATGAGCCACTACCGCTGTCACCAGGTCAAAACCACGCTCATCCTCCTTTGGATTTAACAGGAAGAATCCTTCCTCGGCGGTAATATTAATTGTTGATGCATGATTGCCCATTCCATACCCGGGATAGGACACAAACCGGATCTGTTTGTGGGGATAAGGACCGAATTCCCGGCTGAAGTAATCCAACGAGGCTTTAACACTGTTCACCATCAGACTGATGTTCTCGCTGTGACCCGGGTTATTTAAAATCTCAATAGCAACCGGCGGGAAGGCTGCGTTGGACGACTTCCATATCTGCCGATAACTGGCATAGTTCGCTGAAAAGAAAAAGTACTCATTCCGGATCAGCGCATCTGAAGCGTAGTGAAAGTACTTCCGTTTGCCTTTCGTCCAGGTTTTGCGCAATGTTCCGGGTGCGACCGCCAACTGATCAGCATCAGTAACGACGACTGCATTAAACTTGATGTGCTCTGCGAACGGCGCATATTTCCTCGCCTGCAGGTCATATAGCGAAGCATTAGTCTGGCGGGCAGCAAGCTGAAACTCTTTACGTTTACCAGCTTCATCAAGTTCGCGGTAGGGCTGATAACCAATGACAGGCAGATGCTCCCGATTGCTGAAATTTGTACCCTTATTTTTCACTATCTGGATCTCCCCATTATTCGTGAACCCGCGCGCCTGGTGCTCAACAAGAAAATTCATCCGGAGCGAGTCGCCCGGAGAAAGTGATTCCTGAAGTGTATAGATCAATACACCTGCTTCCCGGTCAGTTGCAAGCAGCTTTGCCGCAGGGCTAAAGTTTATTCCGTTAGTTTCCGACAGATCGGATACTGCAACTAATATCGTGTCAATTGATACCGGGCTCCTGTTCACTAATTGATAGTTCCCCCTCGCGGTGAACTGCCTTTTGCCAGGGAATATTTCAACGTGCAGGTCGACGTCGGCTACAAGGGGTTGAGCCAGGTTTCTGTACCGGCCATAACGGTGTTCATATTCCGCCCGCCCGGCAGTAATGTCCGTGGATGGGACGTACTCATTGAGGATGTTAGTATTGTAATAGATAAAGCCACCTGTCAATACCACAAGAGCAACTGCAGCAGAAAGTCCAAAGGCAGTTTGGCGCGAAAAGCGCCGCCGCATCTGCTGCAGACGTGCTCCCAGGCTCGTCTCCCTGCTGCGAACCCAAAGCAGTTTAGCAATCACGGCGAGCAAAAGCGACCAGCCTATCCAATAAGCCTTAAACCAAAGCCATGCTGATACAGACTGAAACCCGCCCATGCTGGTGTAGGACCATTCCGGACTGGCACTAAATATCAGCAGTTTATGTTCCAAACCGAGATTTGCGGCATAAACGATACATGCAAAAACAATGAGGGAAACCAGGTGGGCAACATATTTCTGATTTATCAGCACATGCAAAAACAGGATCAAGGCCGCAAAAATCAGACATTCGATCAGCTGAAAGCCAAAAAGAGTTTTCAGGTATAGCGACGGCTCCAAGCTGGCTCCCCCTATGGCGAGCTGGGCTAAAATCCCTGCTGTCGTCAAAAATACCAACCAGCAAATAAGCATAAGTGCTAGCGCCAGGAACTTACTCACGAATAATACCCAGTTAGGTACAGGTGCCGGGTTTAACAGCTCGGCAACACCGCTTTCCCTTTCCCGCCATAGGAGCTCACCCGCATAGAAAATAGTTAGCAGATAGATCAGGATCCAGAACTTCCCCGGATTAGTAAGCGGGCCATTTAAGAGGAGCAATACCTGGTCAGTTGATGCCAGCAGGGGCACACCCTTGGCTTTTAAGTTTCCTGGCATCGCCGCCCCGACGATAAGCGCAATAAAAGCCAGGAGATAAAGTCCCGAACCCTTTTTAGCAATCGCCATAAACGACTGAGATACCATGACCCTTAGCTGCTGAAACCCTGCAGCCAGATTAAAATCGCCGCTTTCTAATGGTAACGATGCTGTACCACGCCAGTCGAGCAGCGCTGAATCAGTCCTGCTATCAGCATTTACACTTTTTTTAGCACTGCCAACAGAAGCAGGGCTTGTGAACTGAAAACGGAAATATGCGAAGGCAAGCACTGAAAGAGATATACCCAGCCAGACTAAGCGATTTGCCAGAAAGATCCCCTCGAGTTCAATCAGGCGGGTATTCAATTCAATGGTGCTCCAGGAACTTTGTTTAGCGAGGACGGGGGTCAATCCCATCGGATCTATCAGGGTGCCCAAATCCCGCATGGCCAATGGACCATCTAACACCTGCCCCAGGATATAAGCGGCGACAAAAAGAATTGCTCCCCCAAGGAAACTTGCCATTGATTTCCGTGTGACCGCAGCCAGGGCAAATTGTATACTGGTCGCAAAGAACGCGTTCGGCAGAACCAGGAAGAAGTATGTGCTCAGGTAAGTAGCCGGCCTGAATGTACCGAGAAGCTCAGCCTCTATGCCAGTAAAGTACATGGTCAGCAAAATACCCAGTGGGATACCGGTCAGAATAAAGCCGTTCAGCAGAAAAGCGGCAAGCAATCGCCCGCCGAGGTACACCGATTTGCGGGCAGGGCTGGTATAAGTCAGTGAAAACATCCGCGTTTGCACATCTCTCGCGGCCGCATCCCCCGCTACTGCCCCACCGATCAAAAGCCAGAAAGTACAGCATAAAACCGTGACACAGCCAACGATCACCGGGGCATTCACAAGGTGATATCCATCACGTGCGTCATGAACAAAATTTCCCTGGACCAGTAAGAAAGCCAGAACCATCATCACCAAAAAATACAGCCAGGTAGAAACTTGCCTTAACTGGTAGCTGAGCTCCATCAGCAAAATCTTTCGAAACTTCATGACTGCACCTCCCCTGCTTGCTGAAGTTCGGTCCTGCGCCCATGAAAACCGGTCATGGCACTGAAATAAATATCTTCCAGGTCCGGATGCTGCTGTTCAAAGC
Source organism: Daejeonella lutea (assembly GCF_900168015.1). Classification (GTDB taxonomy): domain Bacteria; phylum Bacteroidota; class Bacteroidia; order Sphingobacteriales; family Sphingobacteriaceae; genus Daejeonella; species Daejeonella lutea. The sequence continues at coordinate 1,807,926 of NZ_FUYR01000001.1, forward strand.
CAGCACCGGGGTCTGTTTGGCTATACACATGCACTATGGTGCGCCCGCCCAATAGTTTAGCAGAAATCACCTGATGTTCATTTGAAAGATCATTCAGCTGATCTTTATCAATAAGCTTACGCCAGATCTTACCCTGCAGATCTGCGATAGCCTGATCGGGTTTTGCCTCCAACAGTATTTTGCCTTTGTCGATTATGGCCATGTTTGTACACAGCTCCGAAACGTCTTCGATAATATGAGTCGAGAGGATTACAACACTCTGTTCACCCAGCTCACTCAGCAGGTTCAGGAAGCGCACCCGCTCTGCCGGATCTAATCCCGCGGTAGGCTCATCAACGATCAGCAGGCGGGGATTACCAAGGAGTGCTACAGCCACCCCAAAGCGCTGCCGCATGCCGCCCGAATATCCGCCCAGCTTTTGCCGGCGCTTGTCCCACAAATTGGTTTGTTTAAGCAGCCGTTCGGTTACTTCTTTTCGGGAAGCCCGGTTCGCAAAACCCTTAAGCACGGCAAAGTAATCCAATAATTCTTCGGCCGTACTTTTCGGATATACGCCGAACTCCTGGGGCAGGTAGCCCAAAGTTTGACGTATTTGATCTTTTTGCCTGATCACATCCAGTCCTCCCAAAAAAATTTCCCCCTGGTCTGGCTCCTGTAAGGTAGCCAGCGTCCGCATCAATGTTGATTTACCCGCCCCGTTCGGGCCCAGCAGTCCAAACATCCCCGGAGGAATAGTTAGTGACACATTATTTAAAGCATGAACGCCATTTGCATAAGTTTTTGAGACGTTCCGTATCGTCAGATCTTGTGCGTGTTCGCTGATATTTTTCATTCTATGCTGTCTATTTAAATGCAAGCTGACCAAGTCTTTGTTCCTTGTTCTTTGCTCTTTTTTCTTTCTCCAAAACAACCATTCCTCACCCCCATCCCCAAACCCCATATACCGATCCCGTAAACTAATCGACCAAGCCCTGCTTTGCATCCGCGAAAAAGCTGGCAGGCTCATTCAGCACTTTCGCAGATCGGAAGAAGGCAACTGTCGAGAAGGTTATTAAAGAATAGCCGGAAAAAATACCTTTGTCCTATGCATCGAATTAAAAGGGTATTCCGCAATGTCCATATCGTTCTTTGGGTTTTGTTTGGCCTGCTCGTAGCTCTCCAACTCAGCCAGGATCGGCCGAGTAGCGAGCACTGGCTTACCATGACCACAGGGATCATGCTGACCACCCTTTATGTTTTTTACAGCCATTTTATTCTTCTCAAACAATTTTCCGGCAAAAAGAAACGGCGTCCTTACTTTCTCAGGCTGGGTTTGATCATCCTTACGGGGAACCTACCCTTCCTGCTATTTCATCATGTAAAATTTGACACATTCTTCCTCTTCTTCAACTACTACATTATCAGCCTCATCTCTATGGTACCTGTTTTCGTGTTCCTTAGCTGGCTGGCGCGGGTCACCGAAAACCTCGTGATAAATACATTTAAAAAAGAGCAGTTGGAGAAGCAGGCCGTGGAAGCCGAGCTTTATTATCTCAAATCGCAGATAAACCCACACTTCCTTTTCAATACCTTAAACAATATCCACACACTGGTATATAAGCAGGCTCTGGCAGCTCCTGAGGCTGTACTTCAACTGGCATCGCTCATGCGCTATATGATCTACGAATCGAATTCCCCACTGGTGCCGCTCAGTCGTGAAATGACTTATCTGCAGGATTACATGAGCTTACAGCAGCTGAAATATAAAAATTCACCCGTAGTTGACCTGCAGGTGGAGGGTCTTACTGACAGCTGCCATATCGCACCGCTTTTGTTTATACACCTACTGGAAAATGCCTACAAGCACAGCCCTGCACGCCTCGAACCAGGAGAGGTGAAAGTGAACATGAAAATCACCGGAGATACTCTTACCTTCATGGTACAAAACCCTGTTAGCACCAATCCGGGTAGAAAGGTTGATGAACCGGGCGGAATCGGCCTGCCGAATGTCAGGAAACGGCTGGCGTTATTATATCCCGGCAAGCACTCTTTAGAAGCAAACAACTCCGGCGGGACATTTACTGTAAAACTCAAAATCCAAGGCCTCAAATTAATGGCTCATGAAAAAGAAGCTGACCTGTTATATCATAGATGATGAGTACCTCGCCCAGGAGATCCTCGAAGAATATGTGAGCAAGGTTCCCTTTCTTGAACTGAAGGGCACTTTCTCAAGCCCCCTTGAGGCTGCTGAGCAGTTAAAGAACGATAAGCCAGACCTCCTCCTGCTCGACATTAACATGCCTGACCTGGATGGGCTCAGCTTCATTCCTATGCTGAACCCGCGACCGATGATCATTCTGACCACTGCCTACGACCAGTATGCGCTGAAAGCCTATGAGCTGGAAGTGATAGATTATCTGGTAAAGCCCTTCTCCTTTGAACGATTTTACAAGGGAGTTCTGCGGGTGTACCAGGATCACAGCAGTAAACAAGCACCTGAGCAGAAAGCCAACCTGACCGAAAGCAAACCCGATCAGGACTACATATTCCTGAAAGTTGGCCACCGCATCCAACGCATCGACATCCGCGATATCCTCCTGATCGAAGGCATGAAAGACTACCTCCGGGTTTCGACGGCTTCTGAAAAGATCATGACGCTGACCAGCTTTGCCAAACTCGAAGAACTTCTGCCGGCAAATAATTTCGTCCGCGTACACCGTTCCTTCATGGTTGCAATGGACAAAATCGATCATATTGAAAAAAACAGGATCCGAATCGCTGATCAGATCATTCCGATCAGTGACACGTATTCTGAGGCGTTTTATAATAAGCTGAAGGGCTTGTCATAATACTGGCGCCCGTCCTTAATCGAACATATACTGTCCGAATGTGAACAGCACTTCCGCGAATCTACACCCAAGGTGCTGAAAATAAAGGCTTTAAAATATTGGCACTGGTTTAGGTATGCTGGCTTGAACGATAGATGATCACCGTATGATAAAGAATTACTTAAAAACCGCCTGGCGTAATTTATTCAGCAACAAGCTTTATACCCTCCTGAATATCGCAGGGCTGACTTTTGGCATCACCTGTTTCCTGCTTATCGGGCTGTATGTTTTTGATGAACTAACATTTGATCAGCAACATAGCAAAGCAAAGCAGATTTACCGGGTTGTACAGCATATAAATACTAAGGGTGAAGCAAGTATCATCGGTTCTGCAAGTCACACTCTCGCTGAGCAATCACGATCATCCATTGCTGAGATCGAAAACACGACTAAGATCAGATTTATCGGCCGGGATAATCTTGTAAACCCACAAAATCCGGTGAATAACCAGGAGACAATAGCCATGGCCGATGAACGGTTTCTGCAAGTTTTCGACTTCCCCCTGCTCTACGGCAATAAGGATGCTGCGTTAAAAGAGCCAAATTCTATCGTTGTGGATGAAGAGCTGGCAAAGAAATTATTTAACAGTACGGATGTGCTGGGGAACACCCTGGTGTTTAATTTTCTTCAAGAGCCTTTAAAAATTACCGGGGTATTGAAAAAACTACCCGCAAACTCTAGCCTGAGATTTAATTTACTATTATCAGATGCCACAATTAAAAATGAGGGTCCGGTTGACTGGCTCCGAAACGATTATAACGTTTTCACGGTGCTGGAAGAAGATACCGATGCAAGCCTTGTCGGGACTAAACTGACAAAACTGGTTCTTGATAAAATTCAACCGGAGTTAGGAACAAGCTTTTCGTTCAGTCTGCAGCCCCTGAGCGATCTCCATCTCAAATCCTCTGAAATTAGGGATGGGGCCAGGAACTCAAATGTCGATCCAATGCCCCGCGGAAGCCTTTTATATATCAAAATATTTTCATTTATCGCTTTCTTCGTGCTGCTTATTGGTGGTATAAATTACATGAATCTAACTACTGCACGGGCATCTAACCGCTTGAAAGAAATTGGTGTACGCAAGGTTGCCGGCGCTATGCAGGGGCACCTGATCAGGCAATTTCTTATAGAATCATTGATGCTAACCTTTATTTCTTTTGCGCTGGCTGTAATCGTATTAAATCTTGCCCTGCCGGCTTTTAATACGTTCACGAGCAAAGAATTGTCCCTGGGCTTTTCAACAGATTTTAAAATTTGGCTGTATGCGCTGGCGTTTACGGCATTAACAGGGATTTTAGCCGGCACCTATCCTGCATTCTTGCTTGCTCGCTTCAAACCCGTTTCTTTAATGAAAGGGTTAAACCTGCACTCAAACAAAGATGTATCCTTAAGGAAAGTACTGGTGGTATTCCAGTTCACGATCTCAACGGTGATGATCTTTGCTACAATTATTCTTTACCAGCAGGTTCAGTTCCTGAATCAAACCAATCTCGGTTTCGATAAGGATCTCCTGGTGGTTATTGATGTGAATTCCGGTAAAGCAAGATCAAATTTTGAAATGGTGAAAAATGAGATGATGAAGATCCCTTCCGTAAAAAGTGTGTCAGTGTCATCAAGGGTTCCCGGAGAGTGGAAAACGTTTATGAACGTCAAGATCAAACCACGAGGCAGCTCAGATGATCACCGGATTGCATTTTTCGTGGGGGCAGATAAAGATTTTACAAAAACCTTCGGTGTTCATCTCCTGGATGGAAGGACTTTTGATACTGTGAATGATTCAGCCTCTGTCATTCTTAATGAAACGGCAGCAAAGATGCTGGGTATTACACGGGCTGATGAGCAATTAGTTGAGATCCCTTCAGCTGCCAGCGGCGGATTATCTTACCAGGCCATCTCAGATTCAAATCTTCCGTTTGAAGCCAAAGTAATCGGTATTGTCAAAGATTTTCATTTTCAATCGCTAAGAGATAAAATTGAACCGCTGGTACTCGCATACAACCAAAATCCGGTGCAACCGATAGATTACTTTACAGCTAAAATTTCATCTTCAGATGTTAAAGGCAGCCTGAGCAAGTTAAAGGAAGTAATGCTGAATAATGATCAGCAAGATCCTTTTGAGTATAACTTCCTCGATGACCAGATTGCAAAGTTCTACATCGAAGATCACAGGCGTCAAACCATGATTATCTGGGCAGCATTATCCAGTGTTTTTATTGCTTGCCTGGGCTTGTTCGGCCTGGCTACATTTTCTGCAATGCAACGGGTTAAAGAAATCGGAATACGCAAAGTACTGGGAGCGGATGTTCTTGGATTGGCTGCCCTCTTATCAAAAGATTTCCTGAAACTGGTATTAATAGCAATCTGTATCGGTTTTCCGCTTGCCTGGTGGGGAGCAAACAAGTGGCTGCAGGAATACGCATATCATATAGATGTAGAATGGTGGATGTTCGCCGCTGCGGGTTTCCTCGCCATTTTGACAGCCTTGTTAACGACAAGTTTCCAGGCGATTAAAGCGGCCCTCTCAAGCCCGGTCAGGAATTTAAGGAGTTGAGATGGAGGATTGGAATGGAAGTGAGAGGCAGGAAGAATGAAGTATCAGGTATCAGGTATCAGGTATCAGGTAGAAAGTGCGGGTAGGCAGCGTGAACTAGGATGCTCAAGTATATCGGTTCTTCATGTCAAATCTTGATAACTCAGATTTCGTTTTACATTGCCGCCCTTTGTTCCCCGCCGGCGGGGGTTGGGGGTGGATATGAGTCTTTGCGTCAGTCTTCTCAATCGGGAAAGCTTTCCCCAATTGGGGAATTCTATCCCAATAATTTTTCTGGCATCTCAGAAAAAAAACGCATTTGGAGTCTTAAAAACGCATTTTCCATTTTGGACCCGCCTTTGTCTTAGTAGATGCAAATACCGAAAGACAAAAAATGAAAAAGATATTCGCACTAATCGCATTCGTTACTCTAATAAGTTCAGCATCATTTGCACAAACAGCAAATCTGAACATCACCTTATCTGATGTTCTTTCATTCTCAGTAACTCAGCCCGCTGCTCTTACTGTAAACTTTGATACAGAAGAAAAATACACCAATGGTATCACTGCTTTAGCAACTGATCATATCAGTGTTGTCAGCTCTAAAGGATTTGTTGTTAAAGCAATCGCCGGAACAGTAACTGGGACTGCAGCATTAACTCCCGGCTCAGTAAAGCTGACTTCAGCAATCGGAACTACTAACGCAGGAAATACTGCCGGCATCACTTACGGGTCAGGAGTTACCTTACCAGCATCAGGTGGTACAGCAGCAACAATCGTTACAGCAACGTCTTCATCTTGGAACGGCTCTAACTCAACAAATAAATTCAATGTTTCTTACCTGATCGGTGCTAATGGTGCTTATGCAGGAAAGACGACTGGTGCGAATGTGATACCGGTGGTTTATACGGTGACGCAACCTTAAACAGTTGAGAGTTGACAGTTGACGGTTGACGGTTGAAAGTGGAGAGTTGAGAGTGGAAAGTGGAAAGTGGCTGGGCGGAGAGCACAGGAAAAAGTGGAAAGTGGAAAGTTGAAAGTGGAAAGTGGAAAGTGGAAAGTGGAAAGTGGAAAGTGGCTGGGCGGAAAGTACAGGAAGAAGGTGTAAGAGGAAAGGTGACATTTGATGGTTGACGGCTGAGGTGAAAGGTGGAAGAGGAGAGTTGAAAGTGGAAAGCGGAAAGCCGAAAGAGTTGGGCGGAGATACACAGAAAGACACAAAAGATATAATTAAAGAATTTTCATAGGTTAATAGGTTTAGTTGAAAGGGTTCCTGGGAGGAGCCCTTTTTTGTGGGAAATGCTAACGTTTTCCGGACATTACATCTACCCTTCCTATAGTTTGACAATTAAGCTATGTCTTCGGATATAGCTTTTTATTATTCTTTATTACTCATTAATCATGAGCTTCCCTGCCATCGCAAATTTGATCAGGGCAGCGCTGTTACGGGCTCCTGTTTTTTGAAGCAAAGTACCGCGATGCCCTTCCACGGTTCGTTTACTAGTAAATAAACGGTCGGCTATTTCCTGGTTGGTCAGGCCATCCCCTATCAAATTGAGGATCTCCAGTTCCCTGCTTGTCGAATGCACCCTGTCAACGCTTAGCTGTTTCCATCTCTCCGGGGTCAGGAGCGCAAAGCCGATCGAGCTCGCCAAAAAACGCTTTCCTTCAGCGAGGCGTGTAATAGCCAGTACCAGCTCTTCAACAGGATCTGTTGCCAGTACATAGCCATCAGCACCCGGGTGGAGGGCACTAACTACGCTGTAGTCCGGGTCAAGACTGGCCATCACAAGAATCTTTGCCCCCGACTTTGACCTCAGCTCTGAATAGTTAAATCCCTGCAGATCGGCAAAGCTTAACACCAGCACTATAACATCAACCTCCCATACCGTTCTACCCTTATCTTATGGAGTCGCAACTCGTGGATCATGCGAACACTCTACATGCGCGTTTATCAGGAATCGTGCAGTGCCTGATTAACCTCAGAATGCCTGATCATGCCACCGAAATATCCGGTTCTGGCTACTAGTGCGAAACTAATAATAGAAAAGACCAAAATGAAAATGGATAGGGTTCGTTTGTAAGCAATCAATCTGGCATTAAATACCACGCCAATCAGGGCCAAAAGGCCTAATATAGCTAATGAGATGAGTGCAAGTTCTGCGGCTTCCTCGTGAGTTTTAATAACTTGCTCTGAAACTCCCTGAAGGTGCTCGGCAACCTCTTCCGCCGATTCCCCGGTAAGGTAAGCAATTACACCGCCTATAGAAGAAATGACCAGAACCCAGTACGATGCAATCACGGTTGAATGGCTGTCGGTGTATAAGCCATAAATTAGCACAAATGTTCCTAATAATGTTCCAACTATAGGTAAGTGGGTTATTAGTAAGTGAAGGTGGGTAAGGTCCATGGCTGCGCGATTAATTTCGTAAATGGATTATTTTGGAAATTCATTGTTACAATAATACCAGGCAAATTTGTAGGAACTCTGGAGTTCCTAATTTCTTTATTTCACTTTAAAATTCAGCGTAATTACATCAGAAGTAAGACCTGAAGACCTGTTATAATGACCATATCTAATTTCAATCATATTTAGGTGCTGCAGTCCCAGTACACCTTTAGGCGGAGCCATTCGAATTCCTGCCCCGAAAAAATTACTATTTAAGGATGCCAGATCATAATCACTGGTGTAAAATTCTGCTGAAGGACTGTGTTGCCCGTACGCTGCAAAATATTTAGTTCCTTCCTGCTTGCTATAGCGATAGAAGGGGCTAAGGGAAATAAAGGGCGATAGTTTAACCGGAACTTCCAACTCCGCAGTATGAGCTTTAATACCCCAGGAATCCATATAGTACCGATAGAAACTTCGGACTATTAAATTCTCGGCAGCAAAATAATTCAACCGCGCCGCTATAGGAAACCTTGTCCTGTTGTCAGGGAGGGTTTCTGCCCTCACAGATCCGTCGGTGAAGTAATCGCGCTGGTATTTTGTCGCTAGAAGGCCCTGCTGATACGCTGGTTCCAAAATTAAAAGCGCCTGCAGCTTTTCATTGATAACCTGCGATACGGAGAACGATGTATTGAAAGAATTTCTAGGGCTTGACTGGCCATCGCGATGAGTGCCGCCACTGCGGCCACGGAGCTCGACGGGAAGTATCACTTTCCAGGTATCCATGAAGGCCTGCATCTTAAAGTCAAACTGAGTGTTTTTGTCTTTTGATAGTCGGGTCAGATTGAAACCCGCTCCGATTGATTGATAATCATATTCATGAGACAATGAACCTGTAAATCCAAAAGAATTGCCGGTTTGTTCGTTGCTGCGCGTCCAGTTCAAGGTAGGATAAATACGGGTATCGGCGCTGGATGCCGACGATATAGTATTGGGGTCTATTTTATCAGAAGATGCCGACGTATAATGGTCGATTCCCAGCTCTAAAAAGAAGGTGTTTTTCTTCCCGGCTTTATTATATTTTGACAGTTGAAGATCAATTGTATTGGCAAAATCACTTAATTTCTCCGTTCCCAGGCCTCCTGTAACTGCTGAGTTATTACCTTCCTGATGATAATAAGCGGATACCAGATTTACCTCATCTAACTTAAGTTTCCTGCTTACATAACCGGTGGTATCCCGGGGCTCAGCAGTGGATTTAACCTGCCCCCTCACTCCTACGATTCCCAGGAACAGCAGCAGAACGTTTAAAAATACCTTTTTCATAAACTACTAATTACACCCGCAGCCACCACCGCTCTTGCCCCCATTAGCTCCTGAACTGCCTTCGCGATACAATTGGAAGCTTTGTTCAAATTTCTGAGCCGTCCTGGCAGATAAATTCATCTCCGCATCATTCAGCTTGTTCTTTTGGTAAGGCTTTACTGCCACGCATGAGCTTAAGCCATTTATAACAAAAACAGCTAAAGCTATTTTCAAAGCATTTTTCATCACTGGTTCCATGTTAATTTTTCAAATGAATATTGTTGGTGGTATGCACATGATTGTTTTCATCAACTATTATACATGCCACGTTTGTGAGCTGATTAATAAGATCCAAACCGATCTCTCTCCCCATCACCGTCACAGGAGTCGCAAGGGCATCGGCCAGTTCAGCGCTTGGGCAGATCACGCTGACACTTTTGATACCATGCACCGGCATACCTGTCCTGGGATTAATTGTATGTGAATACCTTTTCCCATTAATTGTTGCAAACTTCTCATAATTGCCCGAGGTTGCAATGGCCATATCACTGACATTAAGAGAAGAAAAAGGATGACCTTTTTTATCCGGATCGGCAATTCCTATAGTCCATGGCTTTTCGTTTGGCTGCTTTCCCCACGTGATCAGGTCGCCCGCAGCATTAACAATTCCGCTTCGTATTCCCGCATTTTTAAGAATGATCTTTGCCCTGTCTGCCGCGTATCCTTTTCCAATACCACCAAAGCCAATTCTCATTCCTGGGTTTTTCAATTGAACTGTATTATTCTCTGGGTCGACAATTACATTTTTGTAATTGATCAGATGCACACTCTGAAGAGCAAGATCGGGGTCGGGCAAGGCTGTCATTTTCACATCAAAATTCCAGAGACTCTTATCCAGCGAACCGTAGGTGATATCAAAAGCTCCCTGCGTTATTTCAGATATTTTCTGGCTTCGCAGGATAAGTTCAATCACTTCTGTTGAAACCTTTATCGGCATTGAGCCTGCGTTCTGATTTATAAGATTTGTTTCGCTGGTTTCCTTAAAGGTTGACAGGAGCTCTTCGATCCGTATCACTTCGTTGATCGCAGAATCAATAGCATCCTGCCCCTGCTGCTCATCTTCTGCCAGAACAGTGAACTCAAAACGGTTGCCCATCAGTTTCAGAATTCGCTTACAAGAGACAAGGTTTTGCATATAACTACTTTGAATCGAACTTCGAAATTTCCTTTACAAATTCCGGGGCAGTCGCTTTCGGCAAACCGTCCCAGGATTTAAGAACCTTACCATTTTCATCTACCAAAAGAGTATAAGGAAATTTGCCGGCAGGATTATATTTCTCGGCTAGCGCCTCATTTAATTTAATTTGCTCAGCAGCAGGTTTGTTCTTTTTTTGACGTGGAAAATCGGCACGAACAAGCAGCAGATTTTTGCTGGCATAATCGGTAAAGGCTTCCGACTCAAATATTTCCTTTTTCAGGCGGATGCATGGCCCACACCAGTCGGAACCTGAGAAATTAATCAGGACATTTTTGTCGGAGCTTTTTGCCTGCTTCAATACTGTAGTAATGTTTCCGTTCCACACAACCGGTGTCGCGAACGCAAAAAGCAATGATATAAGAAGAATTTTCATGATTAAGATTTAATAAGGAGGAATGATCCTAACCTGTTCCTCCAAAGTTCCAATCGAATTCTGGAGGAAACATGAAGTTTTGATTTTATTTTAAACTTCCCGGCGAAACCTCAGGCTTGAATGTAACGATGAAGCAATGATCGCCACGTTTAAACTCATATGTGAGCCTCATTCCATGCTTTGAAGAAATTTGCCTTAAGATTGAGAGACCGAGGCCGGTACCTTCAGAATCCCTGCCTTTTGAAAAACGATCGAAGACCGATTCATCCAATTCGGGCTGATTGCTGGTATTACGAAAGATCAGCGCTTCATGACTCAGTATTATTGAAATACTTCCCCCCTCATAGTTATGCCGGATGGCATTGCTAAAAAGATTGTTTACCATAATTTCCAAAAGCTGCCTGCTGCCAAATACGCTAACAGCTTGAAAATTTTTAAAGACAGTGAGATCTCTTTCCTGAATGAGTTCCCTGAAATAAACGATACTGTCTTCGATCAGCTCCATTAAATCAACAGTTTCTTTTTCCCCCATCAGGTCGTTATCGATTTTTACCAGCAACAAAAGTGACTGGTTCAGTTTCGTTAGACGCGAGGTGGCCCTGTAGAGATCAATCAATGTGTCGCTCTCCTCTTTACCAAGAGTGTTGGACTGCAGCAATGTATCGAGTTTAGCGTTAATTACCGCCAGCGGAGTCATCATCTCATGGGAAGCATTTTCAGTGAACAGCTTTATTTCTTGGAAATCAGAACGGACTTTTAAAGAAATGTCAAGGATCGCATTATTGAGCTCTTGAAACTCCAGGATGGGAGTGCTGATAGTTTCGTACGGCCTCTCCTTGTTCAGATTAAATGACTTAATATTTTCCAGCAACTGACGGAACGGATCCCACAAGCGACGCATCAAAAGCCGGTTGATCACAAGAAGAATAAGAAGCAATACTAAAACGGGAATTATAATGACAAGCAAAATTGTCATGACCTGGTTCTGGCTTTCAACCTTCGATGTAATGATTGTAACGTTGTAAGGTCCATCCTGCAGCTTAACACCTGTTTTCAGATATCTTGCCGATTCGGTGATCTGCTTTTTTGGGTTAAAAAAAACAGTGTCTGCAAAAATTTTGATGTTACGGAATTTTTCGACCTTTCGATACTCAATAACCAGGTCTTTAAATAGTATGGGTGCAGGATGGATATTCATCTTATGATCGTAATCCTGCACTTCCAATAATTCCTCCAGCAAATAATTATCGATCTGCTTATTAAGATAATAACTGAGTGTCTGATAGAATAAGGATCCGATAACCAGCAGGCCAAAAAATCCGATGAGCAATAAAACTCTGTTATACTGGGTAAACAGCTTCATACTCATTGAAATTTATATCCAACACCGTACACCGATTGGAAATAATCCCTGCAGCCAGCATCGGTAAGCTTTTTTCGGATGTTTTTAATGTGCGTATAGATATAATCAAAACTGTCAGCCATATCAGCATTATCACCCCAAATGTGAACCGCTGCGGCAGCCTTCGAAATTACTTTTGATTTGTTCGAAACAAAATATAATAAGAGGTCGAACTCTTTTCTGGTAAAATACACGGTCACACCGTACACTTTAATTTCCTTTGCCAGCACATCAATTTCAATTTCATTGAAGGAAATAATATTATTTCCTTTTTGTTGCCTCCTCCTAACCACGGCGTGTATCCTGGCATAAAGTTCTGATAAATGAAAAGGTTTAACCAGGTAATCATCGGCACCCAGGCTTAAACCCTCAATTTTTTGTTCTATTGAATCCCTGGCAGAAATAATGAGCACACCATCTTCCTTCTGCTCTTTGCGTAGAAAACGAAGTAGATCCAATCCTTCACCCCCGGGCAATCCGAGGTCCAGCAGGATGCAATCGTATTCATATATAGCAATCTTCTGGTAAGCATTATCAAAATTCCCGGCGATATCACACACATTTCCCTCAGCGGTTAAATACTTTTGTATACTGCTTCTCAGGCTGGCTTCATCTTCAATGATCAGGAGCTTCATCCCGTAAATATGATAATTAATTTTGTGGAGAGTTTGAAGTTCATCTGTTAATCGGCGTGTTAACCATTTGGTGTTCCGGCAAGGCAATGTCCTCATTTATCATCGTCTTCACCAGATCGATTCCGTACATGCAATTTAACCAGTTCGTACCAAATAAGCGACAGGAAAACCAAACCCGCCTGATGTACTCTGCAAAGGAAGTGCAGCGCTGTGATCAAGAAAATCTCACCCTGACTAAACAAAATCCCACCCCATCAGTTGTATAACAGATGGCTACAAGGCGTATAAACGGATATGCTAGAAACCCCAATCTCATCAATTGAAATTCCTTCAAGATTTTTTATAGTTCAACCTTATGAATATATCCAATTTTTTTCCAAGCATCATATACCGCCCGGTGATCTTTTTCGGGCTAATTGGTTTACTCGCATCGTGCGATGATCAAAAAACGACCTCAACAAATGCTACACAGGCCCCTCCGCCACCAGTCAAAACTGACACGACAAGCAGGGTCCAGGACTTCAGCCTCACGCTGCCTGTGCTTAACGCACTCTTCATTGAAGAAGGATTTAAACAACAATTGAAAACAGAGCTGGAGATTACAGACGAACAGATCAAGCAGTTAGAAACCGCAGCTGGTGAAGCCGTAGCAGAATTAAGTGAAGGTGGAACAAACTACCTGGGCTCGGCACGTGCCGCCCGGAAGCAATCGGAGGACGAGATCCGCCGTATTCTTGGGGAGGAGAAAGCTGAATCTTTAGCCCGGCTGGTGGCCTATCGCTATGCCGGTGGGGATATTGAAGGCTTATTCCCAACAACACCTAATGCAGTGCCAAATGATACCCGGGTTGTGATCAACGCACCGGCTTTCAGGATGGATGTTTTTCAGCAGGGAAAACTGGTAAAAACCTATAAGATTGGTATTGGCTATCCCGAATTCCCCTTACCGACCGGAATGCGCAAAGCCGAAAGTATCATTTTTAATCCCACCTGGACCCCACCCGATGAGCCATGGGTAAAAGGGAAGTTCCAGCCGGGCAGAAAGGTAGCTGCAGGCAGTAAATTAAATCCGCTGGGCGTTATTAAGATCCCTATCGGTTTGCCTTCACTGATCCACGGTGGAAAAGACAAAGAAAAACTCGGCAATTTTGCTTCCCATGGCTGTGTGGGCTTGACGAATGAGCAGGTTCAAGACTTTACTACGATGCTCGGACAACTCGGGGGCTCTTCTGTAACAGCAGAGCAGATCAGCAATTTTGAGAAACAACCAAAAAAGACTGAAACGATAAAACTTTCTACACCTGTGCCAATTGAGCTCCGGTACGAAACCATCGTTGCCGAAAATGGCAGTATCCATATCTTCCAGGATGTGTATGAACGCGGAACTAATACGGTAGCCGACCTTGTGCGTATCCTGCAGGTCTACGGTGTAGATTATCAAAAGCTAAGCCCTGCAGAAAAACAGTCGCTAACCACAGCTTTGACGGAAATGAATCTTGATTCAAACGGAAATCCGATAGCCGAACAAAGCAGCTCAACAGATACAACTTTAGCAAGTACAGGTTCCACAACTCCAGCTAAAGATGGTGTAGCTGCCAGTAAGCAGCAGGGAGCGAAGACCGGCAAGGTAACCCGTAACGTCACGGGAATAAAAGAGTTGTCGGTTCCGATTGCAGCACTTAAAGGAAAGGGATATCCGGCTGCGGTTATGTTAAATGCAGGAGAGTAAAGGGTTTCAGCGGGGATTTGCAGGGCAATCCAGGTCGGGGAGATGTATTCTTATTGAATTGGAATGGTGAAGTAAAATGTTGAACCCACATTCTCAGTGCTCTTCACCCAGATCTTGCCGCCATGGTCATTGATGATCTTTGAAGAAATATAAAGGCCCATGCCTAATCCAGCATGTGTCTTTATAACATCTTCATCCCTGTAGAACTTCTCAAAAATTGAATCTATACTCCTGGCAGACATGCCAATGCCTTCGTCTGCCACCGAGATAGTCAAAAACCCGTCCAGCTCCTTCCGGCAACCTATATAGATCTTCGTATTCTTCTGTGAATATTTCGCCGCATTGCCGAGGAGATTGGAAAAAACCTGTTCCATCCGCAGCCTGTCAATAAACACGGTAACGCTCGCCGGAACATCGAAAACAACAGCATGATCAGGTAAGATATGCCTTTGAATATCAATCATATTTTCAATGAATTGATTCATCTCCACCTGCTCCATATTATATTGCAGGCTCCCGTTTTCCATTTTAGAAACGTCGAGCAACTGCATCACCAGGGATTGAAGCTTGGATGCTTGTGCATCTATCTTGTCTAATATCGAGGTAACCTGATCGTTGGTCTGCGGTTTTATTTTTTTCGCTATTTGAGTATAGGCCTTGATGATTGTTATCGGGGTTTTAAACTCGTGGCTTGCAATGGATATAAATTCTGTCTTTTTTTCATCGATCAGGCGGGACTGGCGAAGTTCTTCATCTTTTTGACCCGCAATCTTATGCAAGCTTACATTCCGCTTTTTAATTTCTTCGTAGGGATTCAGGGGCTGATCCGCATCGAAATATTTCTGCAATAAATTAATCTTAATCGGATCAAGCTTTAGCGACCGGGGCAAACCTAATTTCATCGTGATGACATTAAGCTCCGGACCCTCGTCTAAAAAGAACTCAGGAACCAGCTTCTGTGCATAATGGAAGCCAGCATCATCATTGGTGAAGCGAATGCCGCAATCAAATGCCACCATGCAGACGAGGTTATAACGTTGCTTGTTTTGCTCCAGACCGATATCCAGGGTGCCATTGTCGGTTTGCTCGATAACGCTCCGTGCAATTTCAGAAACAGCTGTTGCAAATGTAGTTTGAGTGGCCACGGTAAGTGCCAGCCTTTCTGCCACCTTCATAGAACGCTTGTGTGCTAAAACAAGGTCCATTTCATTTTCTAACGATATACTTACAACTTTAATCATTTGACTTTTACTAAGACAACTGACATATCATCACTCTTGCGGGCATGGTCTTTATAAATAGCCGCCGCTAAAACGGACAAATCGTATTTATAAATTTGCGGGTATTTAATAAGGTCTATCCGGGTCTTAATTCCATCTGAGCATAACATCACGTGATTAAAATCATCCGATGAATAGTGCTGATCTTTCATTGATCCTGGGATATTATGACCTACAATTCCGTTATAAGACATGTGGTTTCTCAGGTTGGCCGGACTGAACATTCTGACAGCAATATTACCGACGCCTGCACAGGACCATGTTTTCGTTGAAAAATTATATCCAACAATACTGATCACCCCTCCGCGTGTTTTTTTAATGGAACTATGAATAAAACGCAAGGTTTCAGTTGGGCTATATTCCGGAAATACCTTAAAAGCCATTGCTGCTTCGTTAGTAGCTTTATTCGCTTCCGGCCCATGACCAAGGCCGTCCACTACCATGATTTTGATATACTTGTCGGTGCGCTTTACAACAAAGCCATCCCCGCTTTTTGTTTCACCTGGCTTGGAAACAACTATCGGTCTGATCGTTACATCCGGCCGGCCTTTGGCTGCCTCCGGGTCATTATAGATCCGGCATAAAACTATTGTTCCCCAGCCCAGGATAGAATAAAGTTCGAATACATCCGACAATCGCTTCATACTTCCCAGACCATGGCCCATCGTATTTGACGTAGACACCCCGTCCTGCATCATCCGTAATGGATTCGCCATACCAGGACCATTGTCGATACTGATCAGCTCAATATATGGAGAACCGCCATTGGAGAAAACGCCCATCAAGATCTCTCCATCATCGCTGTACTTGAAAAGATTGGAAGTTAACTCAGCAACGATCAGATCGAGTTCATTTATCCTGCCGGAGTTCATTCCGGCCTCTTCTGCAACCCGATGAATTTCCTTCTTGATCAGCGAAAAGTAACTCCGGTCGTTTGCATTAAAGCTAACGTGCGTGGCATCAACCATTTGCCCACTTTATAATTGTCACCGTTGTTCCTTCTCCCACTTTGCTTTTTATATCAAACTCGTTTACTAGTCTTTTTGTTCCCGGCAATCCGAGTCCCAGACTTTTTCCTGTCGAAAACCCATCTCTCATGGCGGCTGCAATGTCGGGTATTCCCGGGCCTTTATCGGTGAAAGTAAGCCGAACGCCGTTGATCCTGCCGCTTGATACGACTTCAATCAGACATACACCACCGTTGCCATACCTCATCATATTTCGGACTAATTCGCTGGCTGCGGTAATCAGGCGTGTTTGATTAACAAGGCCCATCTTGATCCTAACGGCCACCTCCTTAACCCGGTTTTTCAGAAAAACCACGTCTTGTTCCTGACGTACCTGGACGGGGTCTTTACTCAGTGATAGTATCATCGGCAGTTTCTTGCTCATCAGGATCATCGCTGTCCATCATTGACTTTAAAAGAGACATACCTTTTTCCATATCCAAAGCTGTGTGGACACCCTTCAGGGGTAAACCCAATTCGATCAATGTTATCGCTACAGCAGGCTGCATACCGACTACTACCGTTTCGGCATCTAAAATTTTTGACATGCTGGCAATGTTTCCTATAATTCGTCCCATAAAGGAATCGACAATAGAAACTGCAGAAATATCAATTAGTACACCTTTCGCACTTGTCTTGTTCACCATATTAACCAGATCTGATTCCAGGTTAAGAGCTAACCTATCGTACAGATCCACCTGTATGGTCACGAGCAAAAAGGCCCCCATTCTGAGAATAGGAATTTTATCCATCAGGTTTTGATTTAGGATTTAATGATCGTAGATTTTTTCACTTCTAAGCGCATAATCTTAAAGGCATGTGCCAATGCGCTAGCCAGGGTAGCCTTAGTTACAATATTCGAAAGGTCTATTCCTAAATGCACAACTGTTTGAGCAATCTCGGGGCGGATACCGCTGATGATACACTCCGCACCCATCAGGCGCGTGGCACTTACCGTTTTGATCAGATGCTGGGCCACTAGCGAATCTACTGCCGGAACACCTGAAATATCAAGGATGGCAATACTGGAACCAGTTTCCACGATCTCCTGCAAAAGGTTTTCCATTACAACCTGTGTCCTGGCGCTGTCCAGCGTACCAATTATAGGCAAGGCAAGAATTCCGTCCCATACGCGTATTACCGGCGTAGAGATCTCAGCGATCTCATCAGTCTGGCGCAAAATCACTTCTTCACGGCCTTTGATAAATGTCTCAAAGGTTATCACGCTTAAATTGTCCATTAAGCGGTTGATCTTAGCACTTTCGTTAAAAAATGCCTGCTGATCGCCCTTTAATTCTTCCTGCAAGACCTGCAGCAAAGCTTCCTTCAGAGAGAATACAAAATTGCCTGTTTCCCTCGGGCTGAATCCCTGTCGCGCTCTGGTTATTGCGATCCCGCCTAAAATTTCAAGCACCGGGCTCCATTCGTCAGAATTGAGATCGTTGAAATTTTCGTCGGATAGATTAGAAACAAGGGCTGTGATTAACTCTTCTGACTGGCTCCGCAATTCATCATTGCTGATCAGATCCTCCCGCAGGCCTTCATCAGCCAACTGGTTCTTCATCCAGAGTTCAAGGATGTTCTTTTTTTTATTTTGTAACAATTTATAGGTTTTAAGTGCCATTGAATGAAGGATACAGGTTAGCGATTAATCTATACTATCCAAACTTGTGCAAGTTGAATTAATTCAGGAAAGGTAAACAAACAGATTAATATCTAAAAATATTTACCGCCTTAATTGGATATAGGGACAGCATTGGAATATGGAGAAAGAGGTCCCGATTGAATTTCTTATTTTAGCCTGGTAGATGGGAAATTGCAAAAATTGCGGAAACGGTCTGGCAGGCAAATATTGTCATGTATGCGGCCAGAAGAATATAATTCCAGAAGAGCGAACACTTGGCCATTTGGCACATGAGTTCGTGCATTTCTTTACCCATCTCGATGGAAAATTTGTAAAGACCTTAAAAACGATCTTTACACATCCGGGATTGGTTACCCTCCATGTCAAAGAAGGGATAACGCAGCGCTACTTCAAACTGAGCTCCCTTTTTGTTATTATCACACTGGTGTATTTCCTAATTCCCAATACCTTCACCATCAGTAATAATATGGTAACCACGTATCAGACGGAAGTTTCGGGCGGTGGAGTGAGTAAGTGGAAGAAAGAGATAGCGCTGAATAAAAGCCGGCGGGTACATCTGAGTGAAACAGCATTAGCCAGACGTTATAATGAAAAAAAGCACAATTACGGAAAGCTGGCCACCCTCCTGTTTTTACCGTTGACCATTCCCGTGCTTTGGGGAGTGCAAAAGCTTCTAAAGTTTCACAAGGATAAAAAACTTAGTCCTTATGATATGGGCATCGCATCGTTAGAGCTTAATTCTCTTATCGTGGCCGGGTTCTATATTATAGTCGGCCTGATCACCCAGGCCATCCTTGCTATTTTTAAAAGTGAAACTGCAATTATTGCGATGGTGGTAATAAGCCTGTTAGCAATCTGTTGCTACATTTTATTCTTCTTTAAGCGGGTTTATAATCTTAATCTCTGGAAAAGTACGCTCAGCATGGTGTTATTCTGTTCTGGGTATATAGTCGCAATGATCTTGTATGGGATTATTACCTTTGTGATATTTATCTGAGCCTTCTCGAAATATCCGGAGGTCCCGGCGTCGGGATATTATTGCAGATGAATTAGTAAGGAAATATCTGGAGGTCCCGGCTTTCGGGATTACAAATTCAGATGAGTGACAAAGGAATATCTGGATGTCCCGGCTTCGGGATTGCAATGCAGATGAATGAGTAAGGGAATGTTTGGAGGTCCCGGCTTTCGGGATGACAAATGCAGATGAAGTGAAAAGGGAATATCTGGAGGTCCGGGCTTCGGGATTGCAATGCAGATGAATTAGTAAGAAAATGTCTGGAGGTCCCGGCTTTCGGGATGACAAATGCAGCTGAAGTGATAAGGGAATATCTGGAGGTCCGGGCTTCGGGATTGCAATGCAGATGAATTAGTAAGGAAATGTCTGGAGGTCCCGGCTTCGGGATTGCAATACAGATGAATTAGTAAGGAAATATCTGGAGGTCCCGGCTTTCGCCGGGATGACATGCGACAGTTGGGGATTGTGGGGAATATGTGCGCTGCTGCTGGCAGCGCACATATTCCCCACGCGGGATGCCCCATTTTATTTCGCCTGCATTACATTCACCTTCCCTAAACGGTATTGATAGAGGCTAGTCTTGCCATCCGGATCGACATAATCGCATGAAGGGCAAGAAGTGCGAGTCCGTGTCAGGATTAAACTGTCACTCTTGATTTCATAACTATAGCGCCCATTCAAAATCAGATTCCAGTCGAAGTCAGCCGTCCAGAAATTTTCATCTTTAAAATCAACCTCTTTCCGGTTTATCACGCTGAAAGTTCCGGATCCTCCCGCAGGATACCTGTTTTGAGTTCCATTTACAGCGAATTGGCTGCCATCCAGTTTTATATTCACTTCTGCCGGGGCTTTAACAACTTTGGTCTGTCCCGGAGGGATGTGGTAAAAATAGCCCGAATAGTTGCCATCTAACGAGATTCCAGTCTCTGCCTTGTCATCACATGAAGCCGTTATCAGTAATAGCGATGTGATCAGTCCGTATTGTAAGTTTTTCATTTTCATTTTTTCTAATGTTTCCGTGGGTCCTTTAAATCCAAGTACGGGTCTGAAATAAGAAACGCAACATCCGTATTTGATAAAGGTGATCACAGTATATACTCAGCAATCAATGTCACCTAATCTTCCTCTTAAACAAAGACCTATATACCCATACTACAAAATGACTGGATGAACCACTATCCTCAGGATATCAGAAAGACCCTAAACCAGCAGGATAACAATTGTAAATAAACAAACATCTTTTAATCCGGAATACTAAATTCGCCCCCATCTCTCCCGGATTGAACGCGGTAGATAAATCATTAATTGAGAAGCATGGAAGCCGGGGAAAAAATAGCCAAAGCGAGAAAACAGAAGGGAATCACCCAACAGGAGCTGGCAGATCTGACAAATTTAACCACGCGAACCATCCAGCGAATCGAAAATGGCCAGAGCATACCACGAGCATTTACTATTAACGCTATCGCCGAGGCTTTGGGTACGACATTCCAGGAACTGCAAGCTGAAGTGCAGGATAATGAAATAACAAGTGTTAAGAATACAAACGAGAAAGAAAAGCACTTCTTAAAACTCTTAACCTTAAGCTGCTTTAGTTATTTGCTGATCCCGATCGTACATGCTTTAATCCCAATCTATATTTTAAAAAAATCTGGCAGCCATGACGAAGTGACCCTAAACGTGGCAAGGCAGACTATCCGAACCCAGATTATCTGGACAGTGGCAATCAACGGAATCATGCTGGCCTGCCTTGCTTCTAACTTTATCAGCGCCATCTACTTTGATAAAATTGTCATTATCAATTTTCTGCTCCCCTTCTTTATCATGTACACACTTAATGCTGTAATCCTGACGAAAAACTTCGTCACCATCAATCGTCATTTTCGCTAATTCCCCTAAAAAACAGAACAAAGGACGAAATGTCGCTTGATTGTCGTGCGAAAGACGCGTGTTAAACGGCATTAAGGGAAGGTGTTAAGGATAACTTTGCAGCGACAAAAAAATCGATATGCAAAACAAAAACTTCCTAAACACTCCTATCAGATCAGCGAATTTCCTGGCTATACTTTTACTCTTATCAATGGCATTCCCTGCAAAATCGCAGATGCCGCAACAGATTTACAACAAACTGAGCCTGCCAGCAAGCGCTTACCAATTGAAATTTGAATGGCAGGGAGACAGTGTCAATAATACCTTCGAAAAGCACTCGGCCATCCTGGTACCGGTAAAACTGAAAGGCTGCCCCAAGACATTCTACCTGCAGTTTGACCTTGGCGCACCCTATTCACTTTTCTACAAGAAGAAGCTTGAAGCCATTAAAAATAAATACCCGGGAACAGAAGTAAATGTAACCAGTGCAAACACGGCTTCGTTAAGTTTCAAGCAAAGGGGCAGTGAAATTAACGCAGCGGAAATAAATATCCGGGACTTTGGCAGCAATGAAATTGATTGGTCCGGTAAAAAACCACAAATAATCGGGACTATTGGAGTCGATCTTTTTGATGGTCAAACCCTCGTTATCGATTACCCGAAGCAAAAACTTACTATTAGTCCCGAAATACCTGAAAAACTTAAAAAAGGCATCACATATATGCCCTTCACCTATAACCAGCGCAGTATACTGCTGCCGGCCGTTATTCAAAATAAAAAAACTATGCTGTTCTTTGATACAGGCTCAAGCAGATACTCGCTCCTTACTGATGAAAAAACAGCAAAGGCTATGGCCGTGGCGAATGCAGTACCCGTAACCAGCAAGGTCAGCTCCTGGGGAAGAACAATGATCGCAAACACCCTTAGCACCGACGCCCTCATCCAAATTGGAGGCCAGACGCTACCCTTGCAGCATATCACCTTTATGCAAGGTGCACGCACCAGCGAGATCGACATGATGGTCAAAATGGGTATGGGAGGTATGACGGGAAATAAACTATTCCTCGGACATAAGTTGATCCTTGATACCAGGAATAAGAGGTTTGGACTTGGGAAATAACACCCAAATACCAAGGACTTTCTAACCATACCTCTTGGTTGAAGTGTCCCAAAGGATCACTTAAACCTAAAGATGAAAACCAGGACTCTGTCCGGCAATTGTCGAGTACTCCATAAACGAAATGCTGGCTTTGATCCCGGACAGAGTCCTCTCCTTTCTTGCTATGATTTAAGAGCGCCTCGCTGAACTCTTAAACCAAGGGGAGACTTGGGAAGTAATACCCAAGTACCTCGGGCTTTCTAACCATACATGTTATTCCCGCGAAAGCTGGAATCGCACATCTTCCTATAAGGCGTCATTCCCGCACAAGCCTGTCTGCCGACAGGTTTGCGCGAACCTGCATATCGCTTAAATATGCCTCTGGCAAGCTCATTTCAAAAAACATTTTCATATTTTTCCTGTGCTTCAAATAATTTTATTTGCTATGGCCAAATCCGTCCCGAAGAAAGAACATACACCACAACAGATTGCTGCAAATGAAGAACGATTTCGAGCCCTGGTCATAGCCACTTCAGATGTCATCTATAGCTTAAGTCCGGACTGGAGTACGATGTATCCGCTTGATGGACGCGGCTTTTTATTAGATGCAGTGGAACCAACCACCACCTGGAAAACTACCAACGTATACGCTGATGACATGGTGATGGTGAATAATGCCATTAACGAAGCGATCCGCACAAAATCTATATTTCAGCTTGAGCATAGGGTTAACCGTGCAGACGGGACACCCGGATGGACGTTCTCGAGGGCGGTGCCGATTTTAGATGACAAGGGCGAAATAATCGAATGGTTTGGAGCAGCAAGCGATATAACGTTCCGGAAGCTTGCAGAAGAGGCCTTGCAATCCACCAATGAAGAACTAGCTGCTTCAAATGAAGAATACGAAACATCCAACGAAGAATTAATCGCTGCAAATGACGAACTGAATTCGCTCAATGAGCGGCTGACGAAGGCTACTCAAAAAGTGGAAGACGGTGAAGCCGCTTTACGCCTGGCTATAGAAGCCGCCAATTTTGGCACCTGGTTCATTAATTCGAAACCCCGGGAATTTATTACAAACGTACGCCTGAAGGAACTTTACGGATTTTTGCCGGATGAGGAAATTTCTATTGAACAGTCGCTCGCTCAGATCACGGATGAATACCGCGACCTAATCGCAATCAAACTTGAAAATGCGATTACAAATAAGGAAGACTTTGACGTAACCTATCCGGTGATCGGATTGCACGACAAGCGATTTCGCTGGCTCCGGGCAATAGGGAATTTGAAAGCCGATCCTTCCGGCGAATTCTCAGCATTGACCGGTGTGCTGATGGATGTAACGGAAAGACGAGCCGAGGAACAACGGAAGAATGATTTTATAGGGATGGTTAGCCATGAACTCAAAACTCCAATTACATCACTGTCGGCCATCATCCAGGTTTCACATGCTAAATTGAAAAATAGCGAGGACAAGTTTTTAGCAACTGCCATGGCAAAGGCAGAAGCCCAGGTGAGAAGGATGACCACCATGATCAATGGTTTTCTGGATATCTCACGACTGGAGTCAGGAAAAATCATTATCAAGAAACAGGTATTTGATATCGGCGAATTAATGCACGAGGTAATTGACGAAATCAGACTTACGAACAGAACCCATGAATTAAAGCTGAATGCCTGTGTTAATACAGATATTTATGCAGACCGGGATAAAATAAGCTCTGTCATATCCAATCTGGTGAGCAATGCCGTTAAATACTCCGCAGAAAGTACATCAGTTACCATAAGCTGCTCTGCCAGCGAAAACGAAGTCACCGTAAGCGTGACCGATGAAGGAATAGGTATTGACACACCGAATAAGGGTAAAATCTTTGACCGTTACTACCGTGTTGAAAGCAGCTCAACCTTACATATATCCGGCTTCGGTATAGGATTATATCTCAGTGCAGAAATTGTTGAACGCCATGGGGGTAAAATTTGGGTCGAAAGCGATCCAGGCAAAGGATCCAGTTTTCATTTCTCGCTACCCCGAAAGCCAGCTGTTTAGGTCGCTTAACGGGCTTACCATCATCCATACTCGTCCCGAAGCTCCAGAATTATTTTTCATTTCTATACCTATTATCCCTCTTGGTTTAAGTGTTCCAAAGGATCACTTAAACCTAAAAATAAAAATCAGGACTCTGTCCGGCAATTGTCGAGTACTCCATAAACGAAATGCTGGCTTTGATGCCGGACAGAGTCCTCTTCTTTCTTGCTATGATTTAAGAGCGCTTCGCTGAACTCTTAAACCAGGGGGCTAAGGAAGATCCATAATATTCTGAAAATGCGGCAGATACCGGAATCAGCCCTCAGATTTATGGGATCACTTAGTATCACTTCATTCAACTCTTAAGTTACGAGAGACCAGAATTATTTTTCATTCCTATACCTATTATCAATATCGTGCGTTAGAAATAGTACTATGGAACATCCTTTACGAATCACGCACAACAATTCTGACTACGTATTTAAGCTTATCAAAGATAGCCCGGTAACTAAAGAAACAAAGGAATTTAGAATCCGGTTAGGGGAAGAAGAGATCTTAATTTGCAAAACTCCAACAGGCTGGGCTCAAAAAAACTCAGATGCTCAGCATTTAAAACCCGACTTGCTCAATGCCATTGGGCATTCGCTTTCGCTGCGGTTTAGGCTGAGTTAACACAGCAGTCGTTTCTTAATCCCGGGACAAAATAGTTGTATGCTCCCATCCCGACCCCAAAGGCGGTCGCACATAACTCGTCAACATTTAAATGCGAACCGCTAACAATCTGGACGGTCGAGTATGTCGACCATAATAGAGACTTTTGGGGGAACCTTTGTTTTCGCTATTATTGTCTCTGGAATGGCCACTCATATATTGTTGCAGGAATTACAGAAGTATTCGGACTTTAAGGAGGAAGACTTTCCGGAATTCCTGGAACTTTTTAAACCGTTTAAAGTTGCCAAAGGAGATTATTTTTACCGTGCCGGTGACATTCCTAAATACAGCCCATTTATCCTGAAAGGTTGCATGCGGAAATTCTTCATTAATGAAGAAGGCGATGAACAAATCGTTTATTTTGCTGAGGAAGGCTGGTTTGCCGGAGAAGTGCAATGTATGCGAATGAACTCCGCAACAGAGATGTACCTGCAGGCGCTTGAAGATTGCGAGATCCTGGGAATCAGTTTGAATAATGCCGAAATTGGGCTACAATCTTTTCCTGCCTACAGAAAATTCCTTGATGTGCGCTATGCGGTGGACCATAACCGAATTATCAATGAGGCCACCCGACTAAAAACTGATACCCCCGAAAGTTTGTATCTGCGTTTAATTCAAACCCGCCCCTCTCTCATACTTCGTGTGCCCCAGCATTATATCGCGGCTTATCTCGGTATACGGACTGAAACGATTAGCCGCATCCGCAGAAAAATTGCCGGGAAATGATTAGTTGATTGAAATCAACTGATGAAATTTGGGTTGCCTTTAGATTTGCCATCAAACATGAAAATATGGCAATTGATCTTTTTGAAGGATTTACCAATCCCAATGCAGGCGAAACCTTTCGTTGCATTTCCAGTACCAAAGAAACTTTTGTTTTCGAATGGACCGTTCAACCCGGAGGGCACGTACCTTCAGAACATATTCACTATAATCAGGACGAAACCTTCAGGGTAAAGCAAGGGCAATTACTGATCAGGGTGAACGGCAAAGAACACGTGGGAAAACCCGGTGATACCTTTACGGCCTATAAAGGCCAGCCGCATATTGCTATGAATAACAGCAGTGATGTTCTTATATGTGAAGTGGAATTTAGCAATGCATCCGAGACTTTTACATTTTTTCAATGTATGGCGGGCCTGGTGCTGGATGGTGATTATGATAAGCGCGGGCAGGTAAATATTCCGAAAATGTGCTACTTTATGAGACGGATGAAAATCAGTTCGCTAACGCGACCGGTACAAATTCCCACACCAGTTTTCAAAGCTGTGATCACTATCTTTTATGCTGCAGGTGTTATTGCCGGATGGGGTAAATCATATACCAAGTACACCGGAATGGAGTAAAGCTTGTTGTACGCTCACCTCCTGAGCAAGGCGGAACTAACGTGGAACTTTTTCAATTTTCGAGTCGTTCGCGTTAGAATTAAATTCCCGATAGGCTCTATACATAAAAAGTAAAATCACTAATGCCACCAGAAACAATAAAAATTTCTGGTAAGCATTTCTTGGTTTTTGGGTCTCATTATTCATATTGCATTGTATTTGTTGCTGCCATCAGAAAGATATTTTAAATTCCGTCCAGCCTCCCCTGCTCTCCAGGGAGAACTCCATTCCATGATTGTAAAGAACTTCCCTTGTAAGGGTAAGGCCAACACCTTGCCCATTTTTCTTCGTGCTAAAAAATGCGGAGAATAGCTGCTTGCTAACTTCCCTGGAAATACCGTGCCCGTTATCCAAAATTGACAGGCTGCGGGGTGAACTGGAGGTACGTAAAATGATGGTGCCAGTACTTTGAATTGCTTCAATAGCGTTCTTAATCACGTTGATAAGTACCAGTTCGATTTGCTGCACATCAATTTCAACTATAAGCGACTTCGATTCCAGCTGCCACTCCCAGTTAATTACTTTATCCTTAGCCTGAGCGTCCATCAAGACCTGTACGGTTTTGAGTAAAGAGTGGACGTCGATTGATTCCCTGATGGGCTCGGGGATTTTTACGACATCGGCAAAATTAGACATGACGGTACTAAGTGCCTTATTACGGTTTATTGCCACGGTTAGGGCATTGTCGTAATCATCACGGTACTTTTCCTCCAGCTGACTTTTATACGTTAATATGGTGCTAAGAATGGAGTTGATCGCGCCGATGGAATTATTGGTCTCATGCGACATCATACGTATTACCTTTTCAAAAGCGCTCTTTTCTTTTTTGTAGATTTCGTCCGAAAGCTCCTCGATCATGATGAAATAATGGGAAAACCCGCGGTCGACAAAATAAGCTTTTTGGCATTTGTAAATCTGTGTTCCATTAATCGTTAAGATTTCCGATTTCCCATCCTGCAGGTTGTTCAACTCAGATGCAAGGGTTCCACTGAGCTTATCTAATTTTTGCCCGATAAAATTGGCTTCAAAACCGGGAAGAGTTGCTGCCGCCGGGTTCATCGAAGCTATTTTGTTTTCAGAATCAAGCATTATTATCGCTGATGGAGATGCTTCTATAAGCTTGGAAAGGAAATAGTTCTTTTCACTTTGCTTGATTCGTTCTTCACGAAGCTGGTCGATCATTTGATTGTACACATCGATAAGCTCATCCATCTCCGGGTGGCCAACATGTATAAGCCGGGTAGTAAAATCCTTGTCCTTTATCGATTCAATGCCAGAGGAAATTAATTTAAACGGCTCACTAATGGACCGGTAAAGCCAAATGGAAACGCCAATGGAACACAGGACAAGGATTTCTCCCAAAATAAACAGGTATTTATTTACTTCCAGGAGCAGAAATAGCAGAAAGATCAAAGTAAGATGTGTCAGGCTGCTGTAGAGCAGAAATTTACTTCTGAGCTTCATACGGGATATTATATTTTTCGAGCTTGCGGTAAAGTGTCCCGCGACTCAGGCCCAGCGAGCGTGCCACCTTACTGATATTTCCCCTGTGAAACTCCATTGCTTTTTGAATCATGGACAATTCCATCTCGTCGATCGTCACGCTTCCTACTTCCGGCAAAGTAAACTTGGAGTTCTGAATTTTGCGATGCTCGGTTTGTTTCTCAAAGTCTTTTATCTCAAGCATATCTGTTTCACTGACCAGAACGGTGCGCTCTACCAGATTTTTAAGTTCCCTGATATTCCCTGGCAGGGATCTGCTTTTGAGCCAGTTGATTGCTTCTCGGCTGATGTTCAGTTCATCACGTCCATAAATCGTTTTTAAATTATCTAGAAAATAATTAATCAGTAAAGGGATATCATTTGAACGTTCTCTTAATGGTGGCAGGTTAACCGTTATCAGGTTAATGCGATAATACAGGTCTTCCCTGAACTTGTTTTCAGCCACCATTTCCTGCAGGTTGCGGTTTGTAGCGCAAACCACGCGTACGTCGACTGTCTTGGTGCGGCTATCGCCCAGTACTTCATAGGTTCGGTCCTGAAGTACCCGGAGGAGCTTTACCTGGCTGTTCAGATCCAGGTCTCCAATTTCATCAAGAAATATGGTGCCTTTGTGCGCCATTTCAAAACGGCCAAGACGGTCATTTTTAGCGTCAGTAAATGAGCCGCGCTTATGCCCGAACATTTCACTTTCAAACAGCGAAGAGGAAATCCCGCCCAGGTTTACCTTAATGAAGGGTTTATTACGCCGGTTACTGTTTTGATGAATCGCTTCGGCAATCAATTCCTTTCCGGTGCCGCTTTCCCCGGTAATGAGAACCGAGGCGTCGGTCGAGCTGATACGGCCAACAGTTTTTAAAATCGACAGCATACGGGCATCCTCGCTTATAATATTCTCTAATCCGTATTTGTCATTTAATTGCTTTCTGTTGTATGAGTTTTCTGTTTGTAAACGATTTTTGTCCGAAAGCTCCAATGCGGTCCGGATTACCTGCATGATGTTTGCATTATCCCAGGGCTTATGAACAAAGTCGGCAGCTCCATTCTTCATCCCCTCAACAGCCAGGGTTATTGAGCCCCAGCCTGTCATCAGGATAACTGGAATTTCCGGCTTCAATTTCTTTATTGTTTTCAGCGCCTGAAGCCCTTCCAAACCGGAGGTTTCCAGCGAGAAATTCATATCAAGCAGCACCAATTCAATTGCCCTTTCTTTAAGACGGGCATACCCCTCTTCGGGTCCTTCAGCGGAAGTGATTTCGAAGCCTTCCTGTTTTAAAAGCAGGCTTAGGGAGGTGCGGATGGCGATATCGTCGTCGATGATGAGGATCATGGTCAGTTGTCAGTTGCGAGTTATCAGTTGCCAGTCTGGGCGGATATGTATGGTTAGTTATTTAGGTATTAGGTTTTAGGCATTAGGTGCTAGACGTCTAGCTTCAGACTTCAGACCTCCTTCCGACTTCAGCCTACGACTTCCAGTCAAGGTAAAAAAAATTGTCATCAATAAATACCCAGTAAATTGAGCAGTGGACCTATTCCTCATACAAAGCTTCTGCAGGTTGAATTTTGGATGCTCTTAAACTTGGATATAAACTACAGGCGATCATCAACAGGTATATAAAAAGTGCAGCGCCGGCAACGCCCAACATTCCTTCACGAAGACTAAGATTTCCGAAAAAGCCGGCGATGATGAACTGTAGGGCAACAAATGCTCCTGGTATAGTGGCGAAACTGCTTAGTACAATTGTTTCAGTCAGGAATTGCTTCAGGATATTACCTGAGACCGCGCCGGTTGCTACCCTTAAACCAATTTCCGATCTTCTTTTCGCGATTGCGTAGGAGAATACTCCTGAAATTCCAAGGAAGATATTGAGAACCAGAAAACCGAAGACCACTAAAGCCAGTGTGAGCTGAATGAGATCATTTTTATTGCTCATTTTCTTTACCATGTTCATTGGCGAGCTATTCCGTACAGTAAAATTGTCGTCTTTGATTGTTTCAAGTACTTTCCTGATCTTTCCTTCCATCAAGAAAAAATTATTGGCATATTTTGATTTTACCAGGATCGCTGAGCCGGTGGTATCCGGACCAATCGGTTTAAATATATAGCCCTTCCCATTACCTCCTATCTCGCGGGAGAAATTATCTCTATACTCAGCAGTCACACCTACTATCCTCGTCTTTTTGCCGCTCAGAAGGATTGTCTGACCGATCGGATCCTGACCATTGAAATATTCCTCTGAAAGATCCTCCGTAATTATGATTGGAACGATAGCTGAAAGCCTGTCGTCCTTTGTAAACCATCGCCCCTTTTTTATCGGGAGCTCTAATACCTGATTGAAGTGCTCGTCCGCAATAAAGGTTCTGAAAGATAATTTATTGTTCTGAATGACAGCTTTTTCATCAGTTGGCCATGAATAGAACGGGATCAGGGAGGCATTGCTCACCAGTTCCGCTTCAGGCATTGCGCGTAATTTTTGTTCAATAGCACTTACGTAGCCTTGCGCCTTATCTGTTGGAACCTTATCCAGGCCCAATGATATCGCCCAAACATGATCATAGTTATAATAGTAGGGTTTGAAATAGGCTAAAAACTTGTCGACGTTAAGTGCTATAAAAAACGTCAGAGCAACGAATGAAATAAACAACTGGAAGACCAGCAAAAAATTACTTTTCCTCTTGCGCCATAGCATTTTGAAGGTGTGTCTGATCATAAGTTATTGCCTTTAAGTGCGTTAACGGGATGCATTTTAGACATCCTGTATGCTGGGTATACGCCGGAAAGAAAGCCGAAAAAACAGCAGCAGCCAATGCAAAATGCGACCACCCTCCAGCTCAGTATGAACTGCCCGAACGAAATCTGGAAGAGGGGATCGAAAGCGTTCAGCATCAGGATCAGCGCATCTGAAAATAAATAGGCTAAGATTACTCCGATAAGCCCGCCGGTTAGCGTTAGGATGATATTCTCAACAATAAACTGTCCTGCAAGAGTGGATGATGAAGCTCCGAACGATTTACGGACACCTATCTCTGCAGCCCGTTCTGAAATTCTGCTTATATTAAGGTTGATGAGGCTTATCACTGGTATCAGCAGGAACAAGAACAGGCAAGCAAAAAGTGCCGTAAATAACTGGGCGAAATCTGGATCAGGATCAGAGTTGCGTACTTTTGCGAAGTGCTGTAAGGCTGTGAGCGCATTGGCTTTTACAGAAGTAAACTGCGGATTGGGAGGTACAATCTTCCTCATCCTGGCATCGATTTCAGCCTTCACTTTCTCCGCATCTTCGCCCGAGCGGGCAAGCAGCATTGCTTTATATTGACCATGGATGGTCGGCCATTCGGCAGGGGGCGGTACAGGAGCGGGATCAGCAGTATAAGGTATCCAGGCGTCAGATCCTGCATCACTTAAAAGCGGTGCACTCTTGACAACCCCTATTACGCGGAAGGGGATACCAAATAGCTCAATTATCTTTCCAGCAGCATTCCCCTCACCGAAATAATAATCCTTGAGTTCTTCAGAGATAACTACAACCCTGCTGGCATTTTTTACCTGCCGGGCATCGAATGGCCTGCCCTCAAGGAACTTGAAGTTGGTTATCGACCAAAAATTTTCATCGGAATATTTTAACCGGTGCGCTCTGGGAACCCCATTACGGGCCGAGACATATCCCCCATCCCGATAAATCGAAATTCTCTCCGGTGTTCTCAAGGTGGTAATATAACGCTGCAGGAAGGGCAGGCTGACTTCGTCAGGACGGCCCCGGTCATCTTTCATGAGGAAAACTTCTTTGAGGACGAGTGTTCGCCCGCGGTTGGGCTCCGTATCACTCGCACCCACGATCTGGTCGATAAATGCCGCTGTTATAGTAATGATCATAATCGTGAAGCTGATACCCACGAGCGTCAGGAACGTGAAATACTTCTTGCGAAGCATTACCTTGAAGGCGAGTTTAATGTAGTTTTTTAGCATATCGATTATTCTTCGTGGAGCGCCACCGCCGGTTGGATCCTTGAAGCGAGTCCAGCCGGATACAAGGCACATAGCATAACTACCAGGTAGATTACACCAGCTGCATATATGATTGACGGGTAATAACCCGGCTGTTTACCAAAGAACTCGAAAAAGACGAATTGTAAAGCCACGATAACTCCCGGGATAATAGCGATTGTTGCCAGCAAGCCTACTTCAAGCACTATTTGCCAGTATATCTGTGCGGACGTTGCACCGGCAGCCCTTCTCAGACCGATCTCCGGCCTTCGGCGGTTGATGTTCTGGTAAAGAATACTAAAAAGCCCCAGCACGACATTTATCAGCAGAAAACTACTCATGATCATCATACCGGCCATCATACGACTGTGTTCGGAATCATATTCCGCTTTATAAAGGCTGATTGGAATGATATTATCCGAAAATTCGCTTTCATCACCGCCCGCGGCAGATTTTAGTTTATTATAAATTTTGTCATCAATGGGTTTCGTC
Source organism: Daejeonella lutea (assembly GCF_900168015.1). Taxonomy (GTDB): domain Bacteria; phylum Bacteroidota; class Bacteroidia; order Sphingobacteriales; family Sphingobacteriaceae; genus Daejeonella; species Daejeonella lutea. The sequence goes on from NZ_FUYR01000001.1 coordinate 1,840,425, forward strand.
AGCCTCACAAGGAACATATTTGCCGGTTCCATAACAAAAACATGGGGCCTGTCCTGGTAACCTGTGGGATCGTTCAGATCATTTGCCACACCGATAATTTTATATACTGTCGTCCCTATTTTAAGTACCTGACCTTCTGCTTTTGTTTTTGGAAAAAGCTGGTCACGCAATACGGTCGTTATCACAACAGGCAGTTTTGCAGCTCCCCGATCCGTTTGGTCGAACCATCTGCCGGAAGACATGGAAATCTTGAGTACTGATGTCAGTCCTTCATCTGCGTGATTCTTGTAGACCCGCATAAATTTGTCACCATAAAAGAGGGTGTCATTTGTGGCAATATTTGAATAAGGCCTGTGCGATGTGTTACTGATATGTTGTACTTCTTTTATCGAACGCAAGATGGTTCTGGCTGTGTCGCCGGAAGAGCCTGGATACACGCTTACCACCTGATCAACATTAAAGTTTGGCTGTTTTGAGGTTGTTACTGCCAGGGAAAGGAGTAAGAACAAAAAGCACATGACCAGGTACGCAAAAAAAAGCTCGACTGTAAGAACAAGATGCTTCATCTTCTTATTCCACACTAGTTTCAAAAGGTGCCTGATCATAAGTTTCCGTTCTTTAAGGCCTTTACGGCATGTAGCCTGGACATCCTCCAGGCAGGCACTGCACCCGACAGCAAACCAAAAAACAAGGATGCGAGCACAGCGTACATAATTACATCCCAATGAATAAGCACACTGTTAGATGCTATGACATCGTCATTGGAGGCCACGATATGGGTGATAACCAGGCCTGAGCAAGCGTAGGTTAACAGGACGCCCAATAGGCCACCTATCAGTGTTATGATAATACTCTCTGCTATGAATTGCCCAGCCAGCACGGAAGACGAAGCGCCAAAAGCTTTTCGGATGCCAATCTCAGATCTCCGCTCAGCGATTCGGCCGATATTTATACCAACCAGGTTCAGGGCCGGAATTACCATGGTGAAAAATATGAATACAGCCATTATAGCCAAATAATCGCCAAAGTCATTGCGCTCATATACATCATTCGCCCACAATTCGACGTTCCGCTTTTTAGGATTATAGCGTTCGTTTATCAGTTTACTAAGACTTTGTTTAATTTCAGGAAGATCCGACTGTTGCTTCGCGACTATTATAGCAGAATAGATCGGGTTTTTATTTGCACCGAAGTGGTAGCGATTTAACGGTATGAATGCCTGAGCAGCCTCTGGTCCGACACCTCCAATATGCAGGAAATCTTTTATCACCCCGATTACTCTGAGCCTGGGAGTGGTTTCGAGGAATTGACCAACCGCTTTTTCATCGCCGAAATAATGTTTTTTAACTGATTCAGTTATCACCACTATTGACTGAGCTCCACGGGCTTCATCGGCGGTAAACGTACGCCCTTCGAGAAGATCATGTTTATAGATTTTCCAGACTTTCTCATCAGTGAAAACCACGTCGATTGAGGTTTTTTTACCATTTTTAAAAGAAGTCAGCTGGCCAGCGATATACCGGCCCATAGTCTCGACATTCGCCAGCTTTTCGACCTGATCATAGAAAACAGGTTCCGGGGCCGAAAATCTGAATTGATCTCCTTCGACAGTGAAACCCCTGTAGTAAAGCGTTCTCTCACGGTTTATGTTAGGTGCATCATTTCCGAACGTAATGGCAGTTATGCTCGCTATGATGGAAAAAACCATGATCGTAAAGCTTATTCCGAAAATACTGATTGCCGTAAAGAACTTCTGCCGGAGCATGACTCTGAAAGCAATTTTTATGTAGTTTTTTAGCATTGGTATAGTTGGTTAGTTGGTGTTAGGTATTAGGCTTTAGGGCCTTTCCGCTCGGTTAGACTCACGGTTGTACGAATAGGTACGCTTGTCAAAACCTAAAGCCTAAAGCCTAAAGCCTAAATCCTAATACTTAACACCTAATCTCTTCTCCCTAATTCACCTGCCTTCCATCGAAAAACCGGATCACCCTCTCGGTCTTATTTGCCATGTTCTCGTCATGTGTGACCATGACAATGGTGGTGCCTTCAGTTTTGTTCAATTGCAGCATGATGTTCATGATCTCTTCTCCCATGACGCTGTCGAGGTTACCTGTTGGTTCATCGGCCAGGATGATCTCGGGGTTGCCCACAATGGCACGGGCAATTGCCACTCGTTGCCTTTGTCCGCCGGAAAGCTGGTTCGGATAGTGCTTGGTGCGGCTGTTCAAGCCGACTTTTTCAAGGGCCTCAAGGGCTTTTTTGCGTCGTTCAGATCCCGATACACCTTTGCGATAGAGTAAGGGGATTTCTACATTGTCGACCACAGAAAGGTCATTGATCAGGTGATAGCTTTGAAAAATAAAACCCAATTTCTGATTTCTCATATGTGCCAGGCGTTTGTCGGCATACCCTGAAATAAGTGTGTTGTCGATCTCTATCTTGCCGGAGCTGGGTTCATCAAGAAGTCCCATAATATTCAGAAGTGTACTTTTTCCGCATCCGGACGGACCCATAATGGAAACGAATTCGCCTTTATTGATAACAATATTTACTTTGCTCAAGGCCATAGTCTCAATGGTGCTCGTGCGGTAAACTTTTTCTACGTCTGTTAACTTTATCATTTGTTTAGTATTAATTATCAGGTATTAAGTATTAAGTATCGCGTATTAGTATTAAGTATTAAGTATTAAGTATGCTTTCTAGTTCAGTATTTTCTGGTTCTTTTCGAAGTCGTATAATGTCAGTGTGCGGATGTTGAAGTAAGCATCCCAGAAATTTCTGAGCGAGAAAATATAGTCCCTTTTTGCCTGGTCTTTCTCCTGAAGTGCAATGTTCAGATCTGTTATACTCAGATCGCCCAGCATATACCTGGCTCGCGCTATTCCATACCGTTCTTCCGCAGTCTGATCTGCTTCACGGTTGCTTTGCATCTGTGCACGGATCATGTTGAACTGTTTCACCTGGGTTAAAATGGCCTGATCAAAATTAATCTCCTCCTGGGCAATGGTATACTGTACCAGTTTCTGATTAGCCTCGGCGGTTTTAATCCGGGAAGCAGATCTTCCCCAATCCATGATGGGGATCTGAAAACCCAGTCGGACGCGCTGCTGATCCCTGGGGTCGCGGTATATGCCTCCAATATCCGGCGCGCGGTTGGTAAGACCAAAAGTCCCAAAAAGACTTGCATTAAGTCCATTATCACCATGTGCACGGGCAACTTCACGCTGTGCCTCAAGCAATGCACGTTTGTATTCCACGGTCTGCCTTTTATTAGCCCGGGCTTCACGAATGGCGGCCTCCGGGTCAACTTCGAAATTGGGGAGGTTTTCTGGCAGAACGAGCTCGATCACACTGTTTTCTTTGTAGCCGATATACGACTTCAATTGCAGCATTGCACTTTCTGAATTTAGATTTGCCTGTGCAAGTGCCTTCCCGGCATTTAAGGAAGCCAACCTGAGCTGAAGCAGCTCGTCTTTGGAAAGCTTGCCCAGTTCGGACCTTACCAAAGCTATTTTGTAGATGGTATCATTATTAATCTTGTTTTTTTCGGCTATACCCTGATTGATCTGGCTGATCATCAGGTTAAAGAATAAGGAAGATGCCCTGTAGCCTACTTCTTCAATATCTTCGGAAAATTTCTTTTGCGATTCTTCATATTTCAATGGCTCTGTTTTTTTATCCCAGGCAAGCGGGTTGAAAGCGAAGAGGGGTTGGTTAAAGCCAATGATCAGGGGATTTCCATTGTAACGGGTCTGCCTCCGGTCGAAATCCTGGAAACGAAGTAAGCTGGAGTTAAGAAATACCTGGGCACCTGTCAGGCCTATGTTCTGCGTGATCCCCAGGTTTAGCGACGAATTATCATTTGCCACGGGTTGAAATTCAACGGTCCCGTCCGGTTGCGTTACTGGAATATTGTCGCGGTTGAATTCAGGCAGGGTACCATTAAGCATCAGTTGGGGTCTGTAATTAGACCTGAATGTTTTCCATTGCCAATACCGGTTTTCTTTTATAGTTGCAGCCTGCAGTGACGCGGTGGAGTTTTGTTTAGCAATGCTTATCACTTCCTTTAAACCCAGACGTACTACAGGTATTTCCTGGGCATAGCTTTGAAAAGAAAGTAGAAATACCATGGCCGCATAAGCACAACCGAAACATGTTAGATTGAAACGAATGCTAAAGTTGAATCTATTCCTTTTCATCGCTAGTCCTTAATTTCAACTTTATCCTGGTTCTCAAAATCTTTCATATCGGTGACGATGACTTTGTCCCCAGCCTTTAACCCTGACCGGATTTCTATGTAGTCAAAATTGCTTTCCCCAACAGTCACTACCCTGCTGGATGCTTGATTTCCATTCACCACAAATAATTTTTGGTGTGCAGACCCATCGAAGGCGGAACCGTTCTTTAAACGCAGCACCTGATTTTTTACCGAAGTCACTATGAAAATCTCAGTCTTGAGATTGGATCTCAAAAGCGGGTGATCTTTCTTATCAAGGTTCACAAAGAATTTTACTGTGCCGTTTTCTACGGCTGGCTGGATACTGCTAATCCGGCCGCGCAGATCAGTATCATTAATACGGATGATTACCCATCCGCCATTCCGCAGTTGAGACGCATAGGCGTCTGATATGCTGCCTTCAACCTTAAAGCTGCGAAGGTCCGCTATTTTGGCGATTTCTGACCCTTCGCTAACCTCTGAGCCTATCTGGCTGCTTACCCAGGTAATTATTCCGTTTGCTGGTGAGCGTACTTCAGCCTGGTTAAGTTTCCTGTCAGATTCCGAGATGCTTTTATTCTGGATACTCATCTGCAGACCCAGGCTTCGCAGGTCGGCCTGCATGGTTTTTTGCTGATTGGAAATTTGATTCTTCAGTTGTTTTAATTCAATTTTCGCGATGTCGAGATTAAGAACAGCCTGTTTCACTCTTTCTGCTGTGCCGCCACCGATCTTAAGTAAGGAACGCTCGTGCTCCAGAGCTGATTCCAGGCTCTGGATTCGCATTTCCTTTATTGAATACTGGGTTTGCAGGTCATTTAAGGTGCGCTCCAAACTGAGCCTGAGCTGATTTATTTTGTTGCGATTAACTTCCTGCTCGTCCAGCAGCTTGTCGTAATTTATTTGAGTAGTTTCCTTATTGAGTTTCAAAATGGATTCGCCCATCTGTACAGCCTCCCCGGCACTGTGCAGAACTTGCTCAATCTTCGCGTTGATAGGGCTTGTGATCAAAAACTCGTATTCAGGAACGATCACCCCGGAAGCAGGGATGGTTGCTTCTATGGTTCCAACCTCTGTTGTTTCAATTGTAATTTTTGAGCGTTCTATTGACGGTTCTATCAGGCTTCTGAAACCAAAAAATGCAATCGTCATTGCGATAATGATTGAGCCTGCGATAAGCCATTTTCTGAATAAAGCCTTCCGTTTAAAATCTGCGGATAATTCGGTGTCCATGTTGGTATTATTCCTCTGTTAATACCGGGGAGTTTCCAACGATTGTGCCACATTTAACTACCTGATAATTTGATAGTTAAAAATTTATAAGCCTTGAAAACTGTTCCATAATGGACAGGTTGTTTCATAGTGGACAGTAAATTCCTGAAAAGTTAACACGGGGACTTTAACAGCTAAAGTTTGCTGCACAAATATATACCCAATGTGACTCGAGACTATCTAAACACCCCACCTATGCGTTGACGAAATGCATGGTTATTTAATTACTACGTGTGAAATCAACTCTTACTATTTTTTGTATAAATCAAGACCCGGAAGTGTTCGAAAACATAGCACAGAGAGGAGACGTCATTGATAATCTGCAATAATGATCAGGGAATAATCAGCGACTTTTTTTGCATGGTATGGGCGCTGAAGTAACCCAATGCGCCGCCGATAATATTGGTGACGGGATTAGCTGGTGCTGCATTCTCAGAATTGCCGTTGGCGCCGCCATCGACAACACTAAACCAGTATTTATATACCGCGGCATCTATACACTGCATTTCGACTTCCAGCAAGTCGCCCTTTTTGAGCGCTGGGTTTGAATCATCGATCCGGTCGGAATTGTCTAACTGGGTTTCCACCTGGTCGCCATTGCTGAATTCATCGCTTTCAGTAAAAATGCTTTTCTCCTTTTTGCCGTTCTTAAATTGTATGAACCGGTAATAATTTTTACGGCCCCTCGGATCGCGATAGCTTACCGTTGCATATCGGGTTGTTTTGTCGAGATTGTCGACGGTGAGAAATAAGCTGTCGAGAGTCACCCTCGCCGGCATAGTTGATTTCGAGGTAAAGGTTTGGCCATTGATTACCACTCGAAGGTTGTAAACATTTCCGGAATTCCCTTTGAACGCTGTATTACGGTACACACCAGGATTAGCTTCAGTAAAGGTGGTGACCGTACCATTGCTTTCTACTTCCACAAGCGCACCCCTGATATTTTCATAAGATCCATCAGCAAAGTTATTGGAACGGGTTACCAATATCCTGCTGCTGCCTGCTTCATTTGTTACGATGCCCTCGATCACGTATTTCGATTCGCTATCACTGAGATTTACATCGATAACTTTTTCACAGGAGCATAGTATTGCCGTGGCAATTAAAAAGTATGTATAGTTGATCAGTTGTTTCATTGTTTAGAATTTAAAGTTGTAAGTGATCGATGGGACATATTTGAATAGTGTAGTTCGCAATGCCTCTGCTTTGTCGGGGACCGTCTTACTCTCCCTGAAGGTGATCCGGTAGGCATTGTTGTAGCCGTACGCGTTATACAAACCTAAAATCAATTCGGATGAAAAGGTTTTCGTTTGTTTAAGCTGGCGTGTTGCGCCAAGATCCAGGCGTTGGTAGTTAGGCATGCGATACCCGTTTCGCTCGGTGAAATAGAAAATGGTCTGATCATCAACGCGATATTTCCCGCTCGGGAAGGTGACCGCATCTCCGGTATAAAACACCCAGTTCGCGGATAATGCCCATTTGGGGTTCACCTGGTACATGGCCGTAATGACTACATCATGGGTCCTGTCCTGCCGTGCATTATACCAGTTGTTGTTATTAATGCCGTTGATCTGTCTTTCCGTTTTCGAAAGGGTATAACTCAGCCATCCGCTTAGTGCTCCAGCCTTTTTCTTTGCCAGAAACTCTATACCATAAGCCCTGCCCTTTCCATAAAGCAATTGGGTTTCTATAGGAGCATTAGTGAATACATCAGCTCCCGGACGATAGTCGATCTGATTGCTCATTGTTTTATAATAGGCTTCGGTGCTGAATTCATAAACGTTGCCGGCCGCTTTTTTATAAAAACCCAGGGAAAACTGATCGGCTGTTTCGGGCTTTATAAGGTTAGTACTTCCTACCCACTTATCAGTTGGAGATTCTGCAGTTGAATTACTGATCAGGTGTAAATTTTGAGTATTGCGGACGTACGATGCTTTAACCGAATTGCCCGGGCTGAACTCCCACCCCAGAGCCAGCCTGGGCTCAAAGTTGATATAGGTTTTAACTACTTCGCGCGATTTATAGCTCTTGGTGGTAAGAACCTCTCCGTTCAGATCAAGCGTGTAAAAGTTCCCTTTCCCCAGAATAGTAAAGGCCGGCACGCGCAGGCCATAGGTAGCGCTAAGCTTATTACTGATACTCCAGGCATTGCTGATATATACAGCATTTTCAACAGAGTACTGATTTTGCAGCCGCTCCCGCACCGTAGTTGCAACCCCTTGGGCCGAGATCTCTCCCGGCTTGATGGTATGGTAGATGGAATTGAGACCAAAACTTAATGTGTTCCTGTTGTTAAGGTTCCATTGCACATCTTCCTTAAAGTTCCAGTCCCGGATCTGTGAAAAAATATTGAACTTATTAATGCCGAGATTGACATTGATCTTATAGTCGTAATTACTAAGGATCAACGATGTATTTGAAAACACCCGGTTGTTGAAAATGTGGTTCCATCGCAGGGTACCTGTCGCATTTCCCCAATTGATTCCACCCAAATCATCGGAGCTTAACACATCCTGGCCAAAGTATCCTGAGATATAAAGCCTGTTACTGTTATTTATCTGGTAATTGGCCTTTACATTCAGATCGTAGAAGTAGAGCTTTATACCGTCAACAGCCGTGTCAGAAGACAATTTGAGGAACTGATCTACATAAGTTCGCCGGCCCGATATCAGAAAGGAAGATCTCCCTTTTTGTATAGGTGCTTCCACATTAAGCCTGCTCGCGATCAGCCCGATTCCCCCGCTCACACCAAGCTGCTGGTTATTGCCATCATTCATTTTGATGTCCAGTACAGAAGATAATCTGCCTCCATATTGTGCCGGCATACCCCCTTTATAGATACTGGCATTCTTTATCGCATCAGAATTAAAGGTGGAGAAAAACCCCATCAGGTGTGAGGCATTGTAAACAGGAGCCTCGTCGAGCAAGATCAGGTTCTGGTCCGCTGCCCCACCCCGCACATAGAAACCACTGCTTCCTTCACCTGCGGCTTTTACCCCAGGCAGGAGCTGAATAGTCTTTAAGATATCCCTTTCGCCAAACAGAACAGGAATGTTGGAAGTCTCGCGGACACTCACCTTATCAAGCCCCATCTGAGCATTCAAAGGCTGATTGCCTTCATCACCTGTTACTTTTACTTCTGCTAGCTGGTATGAACTTTCATCAAGTGCGAAATTCATCGTGGAGTCGGCGCTAAGCGAAACTTGCAGCTGTCTTTCTTTAAACCCGATTGCACTAACGATCAAACTGTAATTACCCTGAGGTAAGCGCAACGAGTAGAAGCCGTAATCATTTGTGCTTGTACCCTGCTGGAGGCCTGCGATCATGATCGTACCTCCGGGAATGGTTTCACCGGTTCTGGCCGACTTGATACTGCCGCTGATGGCATAGCTCTGAGTTGACATGTCGGTCCTTGCCGCTCCTGGGTAAACCTTTTGGTTTTTCTGATCGATTCGTATCAAGACTTCGCTGCCTAGTTTTGTAAAACTATAGCGGGTGGATTTTAACAGTTCAGACAGCAAAATCCTGAGGGGCTTATTAACTCCCCTGGCACTCAGTTTTTGTTTATCGTTTGCTACCTCTTCGTTAAAGGTGAATTTTATACCACTCACCCTGGTGATCTGGCCCAGAGATTCTTTAAGAGTGGCATCATTAATGACAATATTGATCTTTTTGTCCAATACGCTCTGTGCGAAGGAAAGCTGATTGATCAATACCAATGCGAAGCACAGGAATGCGGTATACGTGTATCGCCTGAGCGGGTCAGACATCGATAGAACGCCAATAAATGTGTAGATTTTCATATCTTTAATTGAAGGTTAATGATGTGCATTGCCCTATGTTTTCGAAGGCTGGGGCAAGCTGTTGTTTCCACAAGGGCCCGATTCTGCTTGCAGAGCGGGTCTTTTTTTTATCTAATTACATAAAGGGAGATTAAGGGTTAATAAAATAGACACCAGCTTTTTCCTCCCAGGTGGTTTCCATGACCAAAGAAAGTTTCTTCAGTATTTCAGCAGGCTTATTATTCATATCCAAACTGCCGTAAAAGGCCTTACCCTTAAGGGATTCGTCGACGACAAAACGAACATTGAACTGTCGTTCCATTTCAGCAGCCAAATCCTGAATAGGCGCTCCCTGGTATTCGAACCTGCCCTCCCGCTGCAAGAGATATTTTGAAGATTGCGGGTAGCTTTGCATACTGAGCGACTTGCTGGATTTTTCAAGAATTGCCTGCTGGTTAGGAAGCAGTATTTGCCGCTGGGTTTTTCCCTGCTCACTGGCTTCCACCCGCACCTTTCCGCTTAACACGGCAACTTTAATAGTTTGCTCCTTCTGGTAGGCGCTAACGTTGAAGCTGGTGCCTAACACCGTCGTCTTGACTTCTCCACTGGATATGATAAAAGGGTGTTCTTTATCGTGCGAAACCTCGAAAAAGGCTTCGCCTTCGAGTTCAACCGGGCGGATGTTGCCCTGAAAACGATCTGGATAATTTAGCTTCGTGCCTGGTGCCAGCCAGACTTTTGTTCCATCCGGGAGGATGATTGTTTTACGTTCACCCCACGAAGTTGCTGCACTGAGCTGTTCTTGCCCGGTAATTATGGATAGATTATTCCTGTAGAATATCCCAATAGTTAACAACAGGAGTAGCGATGCTGCAATTGCCAGCAGGGCAGCAGGCCATTTTCGGACCGGGGGATTGCCAGACTCTGACGAAATTCGCTTGTGAATAGAACTTAACAATTTTGCGGATACAGCTTTATCTAAGAGGTCAGCTTCCGGTGATTTCTCACCTTCCGGATGAGGTTCAAGAAACTCTCTAAACTCATCGGGGTCAGCTGATTCCAAATAGTTAGACAACCATATGCTATCCTGTTGAGACAAGTTACGGTACCGGCTGATCAGCTGCTTTGCCCTTTCCTGATTTGTATTCATGGTGTTGATTTTACTAAATACGCCGATCGGAGTAAAAAGGGGGGGGGGGGGTACCCGATTTTTATTTTTACAGGCAGTTGAGCACCAGGGCTGCCAGCACCAAATGATAGTCGCCCGGATACTGCTTAACATATTCTTTTACAGCAGCCATGGCGAGGGAAAGATATTCCTTTACGGTATGTTTTGAGATATTGAGTTCTGCTGCGGCCTCTGCATAGCTTTTGCCCTCAATTTTACAAAGGATAAATACCTTTTGCTGTTGTAGGGAGAGTTTCTTGATCGCCTCTTCCAGGATCTCATCCCGCAGATCATCGCTTTCCGACTGGAGCGATTCCGGTTTCTCCATTTCGGCAGCGAGCTGTCCCTCCAGGGTTCTTGCCCGGAGTACTTTTCTTATATGATCCATGGAACGGTTGAAACTCACCACATGCAGCCAGCCGCTGATCGATTTTCCGGGATCAAGCTCATGGCGGTGTTCCCATAGCACCACGAAAACATCCTGTAAAATATCCTTCGAGTCTTGTGGATCTTTAACGTATTTGAGAATGTTCCGGTAAATGGCCTGATGATACTGCCAGTATAATGCGTCGTACGCCCGAATGTTGCCTTCGACCAGCTGATGTACCAGCAATTTTGTATTAAGCTCGGATTGCATTGTTCAATTTAGAGGGCGCGTTAATATAAAGAAATTGAAAGCGCAAACGATTGACCGAAATCCGCAACTTCAAACTATTAGCTAAGGAATAGCTCGGAGCTTCATGATCATTGAGGAATATCATCACCCGGACGTTTAAATTGTTAGCTGGGAACAATTGTAAGCGAGTGGAGTGATTTCTTATATAGGACTAAAAATTATAGCCGGAATTTACTATCAAATACTGATGGTTCGGGAAAGACTTTTATTCCTGCGTCAGTACTTTCGGAGACTTATCGGCATTGAAGAACTTATCGATCCGTGTTATCTTCCATGCCCCCTTATGCCATTCAAGCGTAAGGTAGTTTTCTATCACAAACCCGTCATAAATAAAGTTTACTTTGGCAATGGCAAGTGCGTCGCTGTCTGCAATGACACCGATTTGTGTTGTGCAATTCTGTTTGACGCCCAGGTTTAACTTCATTAAGTGTATGATGGACTGCTGACTATAGGTCTGAACTTCGTTTTCTCTTGTAAATTTAAGTACCGCCGTCTCACTTAAAATACCCTCCATTTTTCTCACGTCGCTATTCACATGGCTGTCGGCAAATTCACTGAGGATGCTTTTAATGTCGCGTGGGGGAAACCCGGCGAATGATAAGTTGGCAATAGCAGCTATCAAGACGGCACTGAAGGCAAAAGATCTTATTTTCATTTTCTTAATTTTTCCTAAATATGAATTATGCCGCTTTATTTTAATTGACCCAAAACACCATTTAGTTTACTTCGAAGGTTTACCTTATTTTAAGCTATCGAATTCCACAAGATCGAATTCCGGTGAGCTTTCCAGTAGTTGATTTAAGATAGAGACATGGCCATTTCCAAATATTACCAGGATACGGTCTTGTTCACTCGTAGTGATTTCCTGGATCTTGCGGAAAATCCTCATGTTTCTGTTATACCACCACAGCGAAAGGATGTCTGCTCCTCTTTGTTTGTCGAGTTTGAAATCGCCGACCAAATAAGCCCCATAATTGAGCTGTAGAGATTCCCGGGTATTTGTCCGTTTTAAATAATCAAGGAGGTTCATTTTGGCTGGCAGTTTCTGCTCATAGTCGAACCATTCTGTGAACATCTTATCGTATTTATCGCTGCTCTTGAAGTCATAATCAGCGAACAGCTTTTTTGCATAAGCAGAATCCAGTTTCTCAAGGTCGTCACTAAACGATCCTGCATCAATGCTGTAAATGGTGTCGAGCTGCAGGTCGCGCGCCAGACGAAATCCCAGTTGATAGCGCTCGTCGCGTTGTGTCTGGAATTCGCCTTTTTTATATCTCCGGAAACGTTCACCTGCTTTCCAGGAAGGCAAGGCTTCAATAGCAATTTTTGTGGGCTTAAATTTCTTGATGTGTTCTACAATCTCCGTTACCTCAGATTTCTTAGGTTCTTTCAGCACGTCGATTTTGTTCTCCTCATCAATTTTATTGACATCTAGGTTAGGATAATCAAAATGAAAGGTTCCCACCGTCAGCACCCTGGCTCTTTCTTTCGGAAAGAAATCGGAGGGAGAGTTCGGTTTACCGTTAGTTTGGGAGTTCGCGAAATGGGTGATAGATAAAAGGAAGGCGCACGTAGCGCAGAAAATCAGCTTCATACTATTTCTTAGGGATTTGCAGGTTAGCCCTTAGAAATTAAAAGTATGCTGGATGAATTTAGAAAGATGTGCCAATTTCACCTAATTCGGTAAAATACGTTTGCCATTATTTGGGGAGAATTTCGCGATTGAACTTTTCAAAATGCAATCCCCAATTATTCAGTTCCTCCATAAGAGGTTTCATACTCAATCCTAAGGGTGTCAGATAGAATTCAACTTTGGGCGGGAGAACGTCAAAAACTGTTTTAGCGATCAGGCCATGCGCCTCAAGTTCATTTAACTGGCGGGTTAATACGCGTTTTGAGGCGTCAGGAAGACCGGCAGCAAAATCACGTGGCCGTTGAGGCCCTCTGAAAAGAGCACTAAGAATAGCAGGTTTCCATTTTCCTGTCAATACATGCAGCGAAACCTCCATGGGGCAATCCGCCTTGATGTCCATTTTACGACTGTATGTTACCGATTTTTTAGGGGGATTAATTTGTCCCATATAGGATATATTTTGGCGATCAGCTAGACTTGCTTCCGGAAACAAGAACAGCAAAGTTAATTTAAAAATTATGATCGTAATAATTGGTGCCACAGGAAATGTAGGCTCAAAAGTAACAGCAAATCTTCAACATTTAGATATACCCTTCCTGGGTATCAGGTCGGCAAACGGTGCTCCAGATGGGATTCGCAGCGGCGACCTGATGGACCCGGACTTCCTGAAAGACATCGCCTCAAATGCTCAATCCATTTTCTCCATTCTTCCTGGCTCTCTTTACCCAAATTGGGAAGATTATGCCGAATTGCTTACAAATGCAATTAAAGAAAGCCCCGTAAGCCATATTGTGAATATCAGCAATGCTGTTATTGAAAAGAATGGGGAGCCCAGTATTTTAAATTCCTTTGAAACGAAGCTAAACACTCTGGCGGATGTTCATATAAAACACCTGCGTTGTGCCAACTTTTTTGATAATCTCAAATGGGGCCTGAATAATGGGTACGAGGGAGATTTGAAACTGCCCTATATTTCTACACATGAGATCGCAGGCGTAGCTTCAGATTATTTGAGCAAAAGGAATTTTGTCGGCCATTCTGTCGACGTATTACTCGGTCCAGCGGATTACTCAATGAATGAATTCTGCCAACTGACCGGTGCAGACTCCCGGGAAATGTTGATGACTGAAGAGTCAAGATCTTTCTTTGAGCCGTTTAACCAGGGGGCATTTAAGATTGCTGCGCGAACTACAGCTAACACCACTTCAAATGCTGATCCCCGGTATTACCTTGATTATTTTTTGACAAATGAGCTGAGGAAAGGCTGAGCCGACTCAGTCGGCCCTTTTTACCGAACACCCGATTGCCTTTGTAGCTTTAATGGCTGGCAGCTTATTAGCGTTTAGGGCAGCTACCGCCCGCTCAACGTATTTAGTGCGCCCGGGATTTTCCAGCTCCTGATCATCATCTATCGCACCGGTGTATTGAATGATCAGACCCTTTTTAGTCTTTTGGGCTATAAATAACTGCGGTGTTTTGGTTGCTCCATACATATTTGTTACCCTCTGACCCGCATCGTAGAGATAAGGGAATGGGTAGTTTTTATCTTTAGCCCTAGCCTGCATTTTGGCGAAACTATCACCGGATGAAATGTCGGCATCATTCGGATTAACCGCTAGTACAGGATAACCCAGGGGAGCCATCTTTTTTCCGAGCTCAATAATACGCTGCTCATAGGCTTTTGCTACCGGACAAGTGTTACAGGTGAATACAATTATGAAACCTTTAGCCTTTGGATAACTGTTAAAGGAAATCAATTTGTTATCCACGTTTCTCAGCGTAAAAAACGGGGCACTCTGGCCCACAACAAGGGTCTTAATCTGAGCACTGCTGCTAATGGCAGCCGACATCAGTAATAATAATAGGTACTTTCTCATATTTTAAATTGAATTATAGGTTTTCAATAGTTCTGCATAGGTGAACTCCTTTTCGTAGAACTCACGCTTACGTTTAGCTTTATTAATAAAGAGGGTTGCTGGCAGGGCACCCGACCAGCTTTTATCAACCCGGTCGATATAAACCTGCTGGCTTTTTTCATTCAGCAGAAAAACTTCGTTTTTAAGTTTTAATCGTTTGGCGAGAGGTATGACCGCTTTTTCGAGTTTAGACTTTGTATCGGCACTGACCAAAAAGATTTTCACTTTTTTATTTTTCAGGTTTGCTCCGAGCTTCTCGAAATAGGGCAGCTCCTTCAAACAGGGTGCGCACCAGGTAGCCCAGAAGTTTACAATATAGGTGGTATCCCTGCCCTGCTTTATTCGTTGATCAAGCTGATTTAACGTGAGGAGCTTTACTGTTTGAGCGTTTACACGCGGCATCACAGTAAATATTAAACAGAAAATAATCCAGCACCTGAAAAGCGTACGCATTTTATAATTTAAAAAATTTATTTAATGGCTGTTATTGATGATTTATTTGATTTTTGATGAGTTCAGCCGCTACTTGTTACAATATTTCTCATTCGCATTGTGAAACGACGGGTAGAGTTGTTGATCATTTAGTTTTATATCATTCAGTAAGGGTGAGTTCCCCACGATAATAGTCCAGAATTTTAGCCCGCATAACATAATCATAACGCGCATTGATAAGATTGATCTGCGCCTGATCTAAACTATTTTTAGCTGTGGTGTAATCGACCGAATTGCCAACAGCAACAGTGAAACGTGCCTGTGCTGCCCTAAAAGCTTTTTGATACGCTTCTACTTGCTTATTAATTGATTGCAAACGTTCCCAGGCAGCTTCCGTATTCAGATATGCCAGGTCAACAGCCTGCTTAACCTGAGTTATCTCTGTTTGCTCACTAAGCTCTGCGCGCTTCAACTGCACCCGGGATTCGGCAATCTTCATCTTCGAATACCCCGAGTTTAAAATAGGAATTCGGAGATTAAAGCTAAGTGATGAACCTAAATGATTTCCTAACTGCTCGCTATATGGAACTTTTGTGGATGAAAACGTGGGTTGCGGCCTGATCACGGAAATTTGATTCCCGTTTAAGATGACATAGTCAGGAGTTCTTACGGGCCGCAAACCTATCAGCTCAAAATTATTGACCAGCGAGGAAGCATTGCTGTAAACATTTGAACCCAAGCTTAGGCTCGGAAAGCGCTGTGCTTTGGAGATCTGCAGACCGCGTTCCGCACTTTCCCTCCGCAACTTAACTCCGGTGATCGCTGCCAGATGGTTTAACGCAGAATTTTGAATTTCTGCCACAGAGTAGCCATACTTCTGTGGAACAGCACTGCTGCTTATCAGATCCGAAATTTCAGGAATAAAATCTACATTCATTAACTGCGCCAGAGCGAGCTTAGACGCATTTATTGAATTGGTAGTATTTGTAATGCTCAGCTCGTTTGTTGCGAGTTGACCCTCCAGGTCATACAAATGAAAGGGAGGTATGGCACCACCGTTATCAAGCGTTTGCAGGCGTTTCACATGCACACGGGTTAATTCCGCCTGAAGCTTTGCCTGCGCTAGCAGATCAGTATTTGAAAGTAACTGCAAATAAGTGAGCATTACATTCAGGGTGATAGATTCTTTTATCTTCAACTCCTCCATTTTGGATGCCTGCAAAGCCAAATTGTTTTGCCTGATAGCATTCTGATTTAGCAAGCTATTAAAGAGCATTACATTCCCCCCAAAAGAATAGCTTGCAAATCTATGGTCCTGACCGATGTATGAATTTGTATAAGGGTCGATACTTCTTCCCTGGTTCATCCCGTGATTAACGTTGAACTGAATGGACGGCAGCAAATCCCGCTTGGACTGATTCAGGGTTATAGCGGATGATTCTGACCTGAGCGCGGCTTCCGCGATTTGCGGATTATTTTTTAAAGCAATATCGACAGCCTCTTTTAGGGTCAATTTCTTAACTTCCTGCTGAGCGTAAGCTCCATGAGCTATCGTCAAGCAAGCTGCTAAACATAAAAAATATCTCGTCTTCATAATCGGTGCATTTTAATTGCTTCATTTATCAGTTCCTGAGTATCCCAATATTTATCACAGCACGACATTTGTCGTCCGGTTGATGAAAAAGGGGCAGGCCGTGAGAACAGAAAGGCCTGTAGCCTTTCGATAAGAGATAGCTGTACAGATAATTTCCCGCCACTGCGAAGCCCGACAGGCACTTTCTCCTCGAAGACCATATCCATATGGAACCGGTCATTTACGACCTCAGGATAAACTTTATGCACAAGCAGCCTGTAATTGATCCCATCGACGGTGCATGAGCCTTTCATACCTTCAAATACTTTTTGTTTATACGACGGGCTTAGTCCGACCCTGATCTTGTATCCGCTTACGATGTCAACCTGTCCGAGGCTTTCGCCTTTACCTTTTACCTGGCCGACCCTGGCGTTTACCGACCTGAGCTGACCGTCGACCGGGGATCGCACAATCATATTCCCCGATTTCTGGCGTAATTCCGCCAGTTCGCTCTGCATTCGGTTATAAATATTTTCCATTTGCCGCAATTGCCGCCTTACAGATGCAGAATCTTTGCTTAATGCCTCACGCGTCAGGCTTAGACGCTTTAATTGGTATTTATAGCTATTCTCGTACGACTTTAATTCCTGGGAGCCAATGGCCTTCTCGGCGAATAAATATTTATTAAGATTATAAACGCGTTCAGCTTCAGCAAGCGCGTTCTCAACTTCTGCAAGCTGGTTCAATTGCCGCATTGAATTCTGATCAGAACTATTGCGGATGCTCTGCATTTTAGAAAGAACGTTAAGTACAGCCGTTTCCTGATTTGCGAGGCTTGTCTGCAGATCGGTATTCGATAACCTAAGTATCGCCTGCCCCCTGTTCACATAATCGCCTTCTGAAACCAAAATCTCAACCACTCTGCCTCCTTCTGACGCATCGAGTTGAACGGCCGCCAGGGGCATAACGATTCCATCAATTGCAACAGTTTCCTGATATGCGCCCTTTTTTACGAATGATTTTTCTATTGCAAGCTTCTCGATTCCGGAGGCAAAGTATAAGGCAGCGGCAACACAGGCGAGGACTATTAAAGCGCCGACAATTACCGGTATCTTTGTCTCAACCCACTTCTTTTTATTAATATCCCTTTCCAAAGTTTGAATGTTTATGCTTGTTGTAGTGCCACAGGTTAAAAAATCGATTCATCATCCACAGCGTTGACATTACGCGATTCAGGTTAAGCATTACCGCCATTGTATAAATCTCTAAAGGCCCACCGCCTTTTACGCGATGGGCCTTTTTATTTAAAAGGATTCACTGAGCCGGATCATACCCGGCAGTAAATTCAGGTTTTAACCTTTTTAAGATTAAGGCCTGGTATCCCAGAAAACTTTGGCTAACCTATTTGGCTTTTGCACGAAATTTGCCGGATTTGCAGAAGTTTCACTCTCCGGATAAAATAACGAGCGTGGTATTTCAGGTTCAGCGCGAATCGAAGCGTCAACAGGGGTAAGTACCGGATATCCTGTACGTCTCCAGTCATTCCATGGCTCCAGAGCAACTCCATAGTTAGCAATGTATTTTTCCGTAATGATCTTAGCTACATTGGCTTCCAGGTTTGCACCATTCAGTTGCCCCTGGGTCAATATATACGCATCCTGAGCTGAAGCTGCCACGCCAGCCATTGTCATTGATGCCCTGATCCCAGCATCGAAGAACGGCTGAGCCGCCGATGCGCCAGCGCCATATCTAAGTGCATGTTCTGCCCTGATGAAATTATACTCGGCAAAAGTCAGCATTCTTATCGGCCCTGCTCCTGTATAGGCATTGTTGTTCGTTGTATTAGCCGGGATTCTCCCCTGTGCATCAGGAACCAAAGCTGATTTCAAGTTGCCTCTTAAGAAAGTGTGCATCCTTGAATATGCATAAGATTGAGCGTCCAAAGGCGTAGAACCTTTATATTGACCTGAGCCAAATGGATATTCTGTAAAATAACTTGGTCTCCGCGGATCTGATTTAGAATTCAACAGATCGACAAAGTACTTACTTGGGAAATATTGGTCAGACCTCGAAATCTCATATTGGTGAATTGGATTATATGAAGATGCTGCGTCGACAAAATCCATTTGGAAATTATCAGCGTTTGAGGTCATGAACGGCGCATTACTCGCAATTAACGCATCTAGTTGTGCCTTTGCGAAAGCCGCGTCCTTTGCTGAATAACGCAGAAATAACCTTAATTTCAATGTATTTGCAAATTTCTCCCATTTAACCCTGTCTCCTTTGAAAATCGTTTCGTTTGTACCAGGCGATAAGGCAGATGTGGTAGCCTTAACGTCAGCTGCCCCCTCTGTGAGCAAAACGATGATCGCTTTGTAGATATCCTCGTCATTGTCAAGTTTCGGCTGATTGATTTCAGGTGCCTTGTGAGCCTCAGAGTACGGTAGATCTCCGAAAAGATCAACTCCCTGAGAGTATACATAGGCTTTCAATATTTTCGCAACCCCGGTGTAATGAGGACTTCCGGCACTGTTTTTTAGGACATACTCAATATCCTGTAATATGGTTGCGAACATCCGGCTGTACATTGTATTTAGATCCGTAGGCTGAATCTGATACCTGGTGTATTCTCTCGACTGTGTGCCAGGCGCATTCTGACCATCCAACTGCTGTATAGTTGTAGCTGTAAACCTGTGGAGGTCACTCCCGTTGTTGAAACCAACATTGACAGTTACATTTGTTAACACCTGTTGGATTGGAGCAAAGGTCGGTGAGTTTGGATTCGTATTTATATCCAGATATTTCTCACAGGAGGTCACTGACAGCAAAACCATTGCCATCGACCCTATTATTATATTTTTAATCTTCTTCATATTTTTCAGTTAATTATAGTGTAGCTCTAAGGAAGAAACCATAATTTCTTGCCTGAGGCAAATCATTTGATGTAAACCCTTGAGAATTACTAACACCTTGCGCGGCAGTTTCGGGATCGAAATGAGGGAAGTTAGGCGCATACAGATATAGGTTTCTTCCATTCACACCAATTTCCAGTTTACCTACTGGCGTTTTTTGGAGCAATTTAGCAGGTAGTGTATACGAAACAGATACTTCTCTTACTCTGAACCATGAGCCATCAAAAACGTATGATTCTCCGAGACCGAATGCATATAAGTTATCCCAATATGCCTGTGCCGTAACTGGTGTAGTATTCGGCTGTCCGTTGGCAAGAGTTCCTTCAATTACATAAGGTTTAGTTTGTACACCGGCAGCATCAAGACGGGCGAATTCTGCAGTTTCTTTTGCTACACCCGTTCTATAAATGTCACCTATATTCCTTGAATAGATATCTCCCCCTTTACGTATATCCAGCAGGAAACTGGTATTGAAGTTTTTGATCCTGATATTGTTCGTGATACCGGCAGTCCAGTCAGGGTTTGTATTACCGATAGCACCCAATGTCGGACTTAAGGATGTTAATCCGTTTGCTCCAATGAGTAATTTACCATCCGGCGCACGGTTAAACTTGGAGCCAAATAATAAGCCATAAGGCTGACCCGCGTATAAACGTGTTCCGGGAGATACGAAACCACCCAATTGGATAAAGGCTACTCCAGGTGCTAATGACTCGACAGTCGGCGTAATTTTAGACCAGTTTGCAGAAACTGTCCATGCACCATTCTGCGTTTTCAATGGAGTTCCTGACAGCATCAGCTCGAAGCCTTTTTGCTTTAATGTGCCGGCATTTCTGTTCTGTGACTGGAATCCTGTTGAAGGACCGACAGGAACCTCAAAAATAAGGTCAGTAGATGATGTTCTGTAAGCGTTTGCCTCAATAGCCAACCTGTCTTTTAAGAACCTTATTTCAAGTCCTATTTCTTTGGAGGCGGTAAACTCCGGTTTCAAATTTGGATCCCGCTGGATATTACTCAAACTTCGTCCGTTCAAGCTGTTATACGGGAAGGCGATCGCAGGTCCAAACCCATCAGATGCGCTCGCCTGCACAAACACAGTATTCGTAGCATAGGCGCCTGCCTCTTTACCAACCTTCGCATAGTTTGCAGAAACTTTCAAAAAGCTCAGAATATTATTTTTAAGACCCGGGAAAGCTTCGGTGGCTGTAAAGCTACCGGCAACTGAAGGATAGAAGTATGAATTATTTGCTGCACCGAATGTCGATGAATAATCATTCCTTCCTGTAAAACTAAGATTTGCAAAACCCTTATACCCAAAGTTCAGCTCCCCAAATAAGCCAATCAAGCGGGTTTGGCTTTTACTGTTTGACGCAGTAATTGTTGCTGCATTGGAAACGTTTTTCAGGTCTCTTATAGATAATGATTTACCTGTGGTTGAGGTATAGCTATAGTTCCTTTCTACAATTTCGTTACCGATATTAAAATCAGCTCTTAAATCCTTGGTGATATTCCTGCTTCCAATAATCTGGAAATAGGAATTGATGTCCCGTGAATTTAACGCTTCATTCAAGATTCCGCCGGTCGAGGAAGCAGATGTACTACCGTTACCTCTGGCTCCTATCTGGTCGTACGACAGGGCATCCAGACCGTAAGAGTCCACACCCAACCTGTAGTTAAGACTCATCCATGGCAGCACATCATATTTGAAATTAGCATTCCCAATTACCCTGTTGACAACATCATCATAGGTGTTATTTTTCAAGGTCCAGATTGGATTGTCTGTAGCGTCAAAGTATATAGGAGAACCATCGGCGGTTTCCGTAGGATAATTCTTCAGATCATAAGAACGAGGCAGGAAATAAGCCCTGAAAAAAGGGTTAGAGGTTTGATTACCGAATTGTGATCTCGAAGAATTCGAAAGGACATATTGGGCAGATACCCCGACTAAAAACTTCGGAGCAACCTGTGAACTTGCATTCAGGGTAAAATTGTTTCTTTTCAGGTCATTATTGGTCAAATAGCCTTTTTCCTGTAAGTTACCGTATGATAATCTGTAATTAGACCTATCGGTTCCGCCCTGAAAACTCACGTTATTTTGCAGGTTATGACCCTGTCTGAATATATCTTCAACGTTATTCGGATATACAGTCAAATTTTCAGTTGTGCCTAAAAAATTAGTTACTGCCTGGCCCTTAATTTCCGGACCCCAGGATAAAATCGAATTCGCACTATAAGTCCCGCCCGTGCCCTGCGCGTAAGTATTTTGATAATCAGGCAGCACATTTGGTTCTACCAGGTTGAAAGAAGAATTATACTCAACGCTGTTCTTAGCCCCAGTTTTGCCTTTTTTAGTAGTGATGAGAATAACACCATTTGAGCCTCTCGAGCCATATAAGGCAGCAGCGGCCGGACCTTTCAGAATAGACATATTTTCAATGTCGTCCTGGTTAATATCAATAGCTCTGTTCGAATTTGTTACACCTGAATTTATACTGTTTAAACCTCCGGTGTTGTCAATTGGCACGCCATCAACAACGAATAAGGGCTGATTTGAACCGGTAAACGTTGTAAAGCCTCTGATAAAAATACTTGAAGACGAGCCCACACTTCCACTTGTAGACGCTACTCTTACACCGGCTACTTTACCAGCCAAAGCGTTAACCGGATTGGAAGTTCTTCCGGTAATCAGCTCTTCACTGGAAACTGTTGCCACTGAATAACCCAAATCAGCTTTGTTTCTTTTTACACCCCCTGCTGTCACAACGATTTCGTTGAGCATGGTCAGATCAGTAACAAGCGTTACATTGATTACATCCGAGCTACCTATTGTAATAAGCTGCGTTTTGTAGCTTACATAGCTAAACTCCAGCTGGCTGGCTCCCCGGGGAACTTGTAACACGTATTGGCCGGTTGAGCTTGTTGTTGTGCCGGCGCTGGTATTCTTAACACGGATCGAAACTCCTGGTAAAGGCAGCCCATCATCTCCCTTAACAGTACCTGAGATTGCCCTGGTTTGAGCAATCGTGAATTGGGAGATTAAGACCCCCAATAATAATAACATGAGTAGTTTTACTTTCATAATAAATTGGTTATGGTTATCAATCGGCAATAGTAGCAGTTCTCTATCCGGAAGTATATACCCAGATCACCTATTGGGGAGTTGTTCGTTTAAAGTTATACGTCTGGGCGGGGGAAGGAGTAGTACGTTGTACGTTATACGTTATACGTATGGGCGGGTGTGGAGTAGTAAGTTTTAGGTTGTAAGTTATAAGTCTGGGCGGAGGAAGGGGGATTACGTTTTAGAATTGGGCGGATAAGGAAGCGGTAATTGATAGAGGTTTAACCGTTAGGTACGCTTTCCCATATAACGTATAAATAACGGTTACGCTTTCACGTATAACCAACGAGGTATGCTTCCACTTATAACTTACAACTTATAACTTACAACCTATAACCTAGACCTCAAGCCCTAAGCAATTCTGTTGGGGTAGTGCTGTATGTGCGCTTGTAAGCCCTGATAAATGCGCTGGAGCATCCAAAGCCTACTTCCATGCTAATGTTCCGCACACTTGATGAACTGGTTTTAAGCATAAACTGTGCACGTTCAAGCCGGATCCTGGTCAGGAACTGAAAGGGAGTCTGGTTAAAGGCATCTTTGAATGTTCGGAGCAAATGATTAACGGAAAGGCAAGCTGCGTTCGCGATCTCTGACAGCGTGAGTGCTTTGTTATAATTGCTCAGGATATAGTCGCGGGCGATGGCCAGTCTCCGGTAAACTTCCTTTCGGGTAGAGAGGCTTGAGAACTTGAGTTTTTCAGCCTTCATCAGTACCTCATTGTGGTATACCTTAGAGAAATCGATCAGGCATCTGAATAAATGCTCCTGGAGCAGCAGGTCGTCCTCCAGTTCATTATCCATGTAGTTCTTTAAATGCATGATATTATACTTCATATCACCCTTAAACGGGTAAATATTTTCCGGGCACCATTGCTGTCCGTCCTTTCTGAGGTCCAGATTGTCAAGCAGCTTTTCAGTACGGTTAACAAGCACTGAACGGTAGTCGCTCAAAAAGCCAGGGTTAAACTGAATAGAAAAAGCATTAACGGGCGATTTGGAATCAAAGGTCCCAGATCGGGAGCTACCGTTATTTAATACCAGAAAATCACCTGGATAAATGGTCACATTCCGACGTCCCAGGAGATACTCTTTATTTCCGTTAAAGACGGTATGAATCGAGAATCCGGAAATAGTTTCCTGGTACCCTTCATCTGTAATGACGTGAGACATCAGCGCACTATTTGTCTCTAAAACTCTGACCTGTTTCATATTCTATGAGTATTCGCGTTCTTCAAGCAGTATTATTACGTTTCCTAGTTCATCCTGAAACTTTGAGGCTAAGCCCAGCGTGGTGGAGATTGGGGGCTCAGTACAGCTGAAGCCTGAATTCTTTAGTCTCAGTGTGTGATGGATGCAGTTACTTGTTGTAAGGAAGGAATAGGACAGGGTTGGACTGTTCCGGACAAGAACAAATCCGTTGTCGCTGGCGTGAGAGTTTTTGATTACCAATGCGTCGAACATTTCGACGCTTGTTGTATTTTCTAATCCGAAAAGCTGGCTGTAGATCTGCACAGCGATATTTGTATTTTTCGCTTTAAATACAGGATAACGAACACCAAGCCTTACTAAATTATCCATTCTCCCCATTCTATCAGTAATTGATAAACAAAGGTATTGAGGAACGCTTAGGTGTACTATCCCCCAGGTCGGGGGGTTTTTAACTTAAAAAGAAATAGTAGGGCAATATTTTCGTTACAAAAATTTATTATAAGAGCTTTAGTGCCTTTGCTTTCTGGATAGCCTCAACTTTAGACCCTACCTCCAGCTTCAGATAAATATTCTTCACATGTGACTTAACCGTTTCACCATCAATATTCAGTTCATTCGCTATCTCACCACGCCCTTTCCCCTGCGACATCAGCTTAAGAATTTCAGTTTGTCGTTCTGACAGCGGAGAGTTGGGATTCTTATGAAAAGTTTGAATGACCATTCGCGCAATGTTATCACTTAATGGCACACCTCCACTAACGACAGTCCTGATAGAGCTGAGCATTTTTTCTATTGAAATATCTTTAGTGAGATATCCAATAGCACCATTAGACAAGGCTTTTAAAACACCCTCTTCAAACTGATGAACGGTCAGCATAACAATTTGGCTGCGGGGTGTTAGCTGTTTCAAATGTGTTACAGCTTCAATTCCGCTCAGCCCTGGGAGCTCGATGTCGAGCAAGATTACGTCAGGATCGTCGGCACCGATCTCAGCTGCCGACTGCTCATATGAATTATAAGAAGATACTACTATAAAGCCGGGTTCGCTATCAATTAGCGCAGCATAAGTCTCACGTAGCACGTGGTCATCCTCAATTATTGTGACCCTTATTAAATCTTTATCCTTCATGCTTTCCGAGAGGTGAGAATGTTAATTTTATCGTGGTGCCTTTGCCGGGAATCGAATCAATTTGGAGGTCGCCATTTATCCTCTGCGCACGTGTTTTCATATTCTTTAAGCCATTGCTGTACTTCTTGATGTCTTCCTGAATACCGATACCGTTATCGAACAAAGTGATCTCGATGCGATTATTGTCAGGCTGGCTTACCGCAAGCTCAACACTCGAAGCTTTCGAATGCTTTAAAACGTTGTTCAATGCCTCTTTAAAGATCATCGTGAGGTGCCGGGAATATTGGTATGGGAGCTGAATTTCGTTTAGCTCATGAAATACTCCGGATACCTTGAAATCAATAGTTGTATCTTCAAGAAGAGACGTCGCATAATTCCTGATAAATAAAACGATCTCATAAAAATTATCACTCTCCGGACTTATAGACCAAATGATATGCTTAGTACCTTCGTAAAGCTCAGCGGCATTGAGCTTTATTTTTCTGATAACGTCTTTCGCCGCTTCATCCTTCCCGGCAGTCATGCGACTAAGGAGATCTGACAAGGCAGAGATCCGCGCAAGTTTGTTTCCGAGATCGTCATGGAAATCTTCGGAAGTCTGCTGGCGGACTTTCAGTTGCTCCTCTTCTTTGATCCGCTCCCGCAACAGCACTTTTTGACGCTTGCGCGCAGCAAGGTATTCCCTGATACTGATAAACGTTATGCCCATCAGCAGAATAATAAATAAACGGAATAACAGTGTATCGTAATAGGGCTGCGAAATGTAAAATGCAAAGGTTGCAGTGTTCGACTTTACTCCGCGGGGGCTATAAGCAATCACCCGGAACTCGTATTCTCCCGGGCTCAACGAACTGTAAGAAACATTTGTATTTCTGCCAGGAGGAGAATAAGCACTCTCAAGTCCGACCAACCGATGCTGGTAATTGACGTTCTCCGGGTCGCTCAAATAAACTGCTTGATAGCTTATATTTAAATTATTTTCATCTGGATTGAATTTATGCCTGTGATCTTTTGAAACATTAGTTAACGTGGCCTTGCCATTTATAATATTAATAAGCTGGGTGTTGGTGATCTGTAGCTTAGGTGCGAAAACAGGTGCCGTAACGGATTTAATATTATATATATAGATACCCTTTGTAGTACCAAACCAGACTTCACCACCATTGAATATTAATGCCATCGTGTTACATTCTACCGCTGGGGTACCGCCTTCTGAAGCCGGAAATACCTGGAATTTGAATCTTTCGGTATTTATCTTAATCTTGTTCACACCTCTGCCCGTTCCAGCCCAGACCACGCCATATTTATCTTCTTTTAGGCTGTAGATTACATCCGAAAGCAGCCCATCGACCACTGTACAGTTAGCCACTTTACCAGTTTTCATATCCCATAAGAATATTCCCTGGTCACTGGTACCGACAAGCATCAGATTTTGGTATTTGACCAGCGAAACAATTTGCGAATGAGAAAATGGAAGCGACTCATAAGGCTTCGTCAGACTCTGCCCGGATAACATTTGAATTCCGTTAGTAGTGCCGATTAGAATTTTCCCATTATCTATCTGACAGAAGGAAATGGGCATATCACTGAAGTGTGGTATCTCCTGAAGATGCCCCTTATGATACGAGTATAATTTTGTCCGCGCCCCAATCAATATTCCGTGTACATCGGATTCAGCAATGGATAATACGTTAGGTATATTATCAATGATCTTAAAGGTACCGCCCAAAAAATATCCCAGGCCGGCACTTGTTGCAATCCAGATCCTGCTGGTTTTATCCCGGTAAATGGTTAGTACCTGACTCGCAGGCCATGGATGATTAAGCCTTTGCAATTTCCCGTTCTCCAATACATAAACTGCTCCGGCGGTGCCGATCCATATTTTACCCTTACTATCCGTCTCAAGAGCCGTAACTACATTGTCTACCAGACCGAAGTCGGTATCAATAACTTTCAAATCATCGTTACTGAATCGGAATAAGCCGTAACCGTTGGTACCCAGCCAGAGATTTTTTTCAAAATCCATGAACAGGCCGTAGATAGGGGCATCTGTCAAGCCATTTTTTGCGGTGAAATGCTCCTGAGATCGTTCCGACACTCTGAAAGCGCCTTTACTGGACCCTATCCAAGTATATCCATTATAATCCACCAACACCGAATACAAATCCTCGGTAATGTTTTTGAAATATTCACTATGGATAGCCCTAATGCCCTGCTCATCAAAAAGATAAAGAGCAGAACCAGTTACCATCGAAACTTTGCGCAATGGGTCTACAAAAAAACTCCGGATAGTCTCATCTTCCTTGAGGAATGAGAAGTCGACTTCTTTAATCCACCTATCTTTGAATGAATAGAGACCCTCCTTGCGGATGCTCACCCATAGTGTCCCTTCGCTATCAGTTTGAATTGACTCAATTTGGGGCTGTCTGCCGTTAATAGTGATTATCTGGGTAATCAGGGTATCAGTGATCATAAACAATGACCCTCTTGCCACTCCCCAGATCCGGTTTTTACTGTCGCACACCATATCCCACATCCATTCATTATGAAACCTGGGAACTCTTAAGTTTTTAAGATGTCGATCGCGAAGAATTGAAATGCCCCCGGCAGTACTTATCCAGATATTCTTCTTTTTGTCGGCTATAGCTGCAAAGGCTCTGTTATTTAATAGTCCGTCCTTTTTAGTCAGACTGGAAAAAGCTGTTCCATTAAAGCGGCTTATCCCGCCAAGGGTAGTGATCCAAAGCGTTCCGGTGGAATCCTGCGAAATCTGGTTAACCTGCGATTGGACCAGGCCATCCCCGACCTCATAGTGATTAAATATCATTTTCTGGCAGAAGCCCTGGTATCGAAAAGCAATTACCAGAAATATTGCCAGAATATATTTTACTGCTGTTGTAGACATTCAGGATGAAGGGAACTTCATTGAAGAAGTTTGACGATACATAATATAGTTAAAAACGACAATAAACAACCAATCATGTAAATCTAACAACGATTAATGTGAAATGCTTTCTGCCGAATGGCCGGGCGGACAAATTTAGCTTGTATAAAGGATAGCATCTTAATCAATGATATACCCAAATCACCTTTTTTCACAATAATGCCTATTAATGTCCCTATTGTTCCACTCTGTGAAGCTTTAAATTGAGAGGATTTGTAACAGAAGTATTGCAGATTTAATTAAAATTTTCAAAAACCCCCCGACTTGGGTGATAGTAGCGCTGGAAGCACAGCGGTATCTTTGATGATATTTTTTATTAATGTAACAGGGATATTCGAATCTCTCGTCCTTAGCTCTATAAATGGTGATTTGTGTCGATAGTATAGGATATCCGTATAAGTAATTTTGCCCCATACCAGTCCCTATGAGCTCATTGACTTCAAATTTAAATGTTATGCAGTTAAACCATAATCAGGAAAATTCGATCAGACCCATTACCCGCAATACTTACAAGGTCCTTAAACTCCATACTAAGGAATCCTCTGATAATCTGAACGAATTTTACACGTCAAGCGATTATCACTCAAGACTGTCGGCAATAAAAAATCTGGCAATGCTGTCGGGCGGGCTTGTCCCTTCATACATCATGCTGGATGCGATGAAGGACCCCTGCTCTATGATCAGGGAATTTGCCGTGGAGAATTTTGATTACAAAAAGGTGACTGCAGAAATTGAGATGGAGTTGGCTCGTTTAGCGAAAGAAGATGAAAAGGTTCAAATGCGGATGTTAGCATTGGAAAAACTCTCTGAGATAGACACTCAGGCTCACTACGACTTGTTCTTTAATTCGTCCCTCTTGAAAAATGCGAAGGAGGCAGCAGCTGGTTTAAAGGCGCTTGCAAAACTGGATATAGAAAAGGCGTACAAAGTTGCTAAATTCAGGGCTGAAACATCTAAAAGTGACCTCGATATAGCTATAACAGAAGTATTTGCACAGGTTGGCGATATAAAGGACCTCCCCTATTGCAAAAGATACTGCGGCGAGCGCCAGAACTTCTACAAGACCCGCTATATTCCTTCTTATCTCAGGATGCTCATTAAGGTAGGAAATGCCCGCGTTTTCAAACATCACCTGGACTTCATGGCAGACGACGTGAAATTCTCTGAAAAGGAGACGCTGCTGCCCATTTTTATTACCCAACTGCAAGCATTAGCGCGGGATTTGAATAAGGGGGACTTCGATTTAGCTATGCTGAAGCGAGAGCTTTTGCCTTTTGTCAATGACCTTATTGATCAGCTTCTGGAGAACAAGGAAAGAGTCCCAGAGATTTTGAAATAATGTTCGAAAAAATGAGCTGCCTCCGCCCTTTCTGACGTACCGGCCGAAACAATAGGAAAAAGGTATACTCCGTGGTTACGTCCTTACAATCAGTAGGTATCCTTATACAAATGATCTATCCTTGGCTGATCCTTTAATGGCCGCAGGGGAATCTGCAAGCCACCAGTCTTTTCCAGCCAGTCAAATATTTCCTTTCTAAACCCGAGCGCGAGTTGAGCATGCTCCGGTTTCCTGATAAGGTTATTCATCTCGTATGGATCGGCTTTCAGGTCATATAATTCATTTATCTCCCAGTTACCATAGTTGAATATGTATTTATATCGGTCTGAACGAACGGCAAACATTGATGGGGTTTGAGGATAGGCATATTCCCAGTAGTACTCATAAAAGGCCCGATCGCGCCAGGGTATACTCTGCTTTTTAAGCAATGGTAAAAATGAACTGCCCTGGAAATTGCCAGGCTTAGGCACTCTGGCTATGTCTAAAATGGTTGGGGCTATGTCAACATTTTGAACAACCTGGTCAACCTTAGTCCCAGGTTCAATAAAGGACGGAGCGTAAACCAGTAGCGGTACCCGCATAGATTCCTCGTAAGCGTGGCGCTTATCTATTAAGCCATGTTCTCCAAAACTGAAACCATTGTCTCCCATATAGAAAACCACGGTGTTTTGAAGCAGGTTATTCTTTTTGAGATAATCTATCACACGCCCGACGCTCTCGTCAACTCCCATCAGCGTTTCGAGATAATCCCGGTAGAAAGGAAGAAATTTCGGCGTACCATAATACATCTTATCAACACCGTGATAAGAATCGCGCTGGTTACGGACCCATTTGGGAATATCGTTGTGATTTACCGGATAGCCTCCCTGGATCTTGGGATTGCTTTTTTCTTTCCAGAGGTCTATGTAGTCGGAGCTATCAGTAGCCGTATTAAACATGGAGGGTGGTGCATTAAATGTCAGATTTTCATACATTCCCTTGTGGCGTTTGGCAGGAACAAAATCAAGGTGCACCCCTTTGTGAGAAAGATAAACGAAGAACGGTTTGTCGCGCTTCCTTTTGGTCATGAATTCCAATGCATAATCAGTTAGCAGGTCACTAACATACGAACTGTCTTTATACGAAACCGCCTTCCCGTTAACCGATAAGGTTGGATTATAATACACCCCCTGCCCCCGGAAGCTGACCCACTGGTCAAAGCCCCGCTGTTTTTCGGCACCATCACTGCCCATGTGCCATTTGCCAAAAAAGCCTGTTTGGTAACCTTGCTGCTGCATATACTCCGGGAAAAAACGTAAATTATCTGGAACCGGCGATTGATTATCAACCACGGTATGAGCGTGAGGGTACAGTCCTGTTAGTATGGTAGCCCGCGAAGGCGAACACAAAGCTGTTGCAACAAACGCGTTCTTTATATGTGCGCCATTTGCGGCAAGCATGTCCATATTTGGGGTTTTGAGACCTTTAAACTTATCCATAAATCCCATGGCATCATATCTATGATCGTCTGCCAAAATGAAGACGACATTGTATCGCTGTTGAGCGAATAGATCGCATGTCAAAAAAGAAATTAGAAGTAAAATGAAGATTTTTTTCATCTCAAAATATTTAGGTACAATTTAGTAAATCTTAGAAAAACCCTAAAAGCCATCAGCAAAATGGGCTTGAAAAAATTTTACTTATCCAGATTTCCTTTGTATAATTTGAAATAAAAAAAGTTATTTCGGCACACTTGACATTTTCATTTGCCATATCTTAGCAGTTAGGCTGTTAGCCCGTATCCATACCGTCGGTCTATTTTATATGACTGAAATGAATTACTATTAACATGACAACCTGCAAAAATTGCCACTCTGAATTTACCGGAAAATACTGCCCAAACTGTTCTCAAAGTGCCAGCGTACATCGCCTGACCTTGGGAAACATTGTACATGAAGTAATTCACAACGTTACCCACTTTGACAGTGGTGCATTGCTTCTACTCAGGAAGCTCTTATATGTGCCGGGGCGGGTAGCATATGAATATATTTCGGGGATGCGAAAACGCTATTTCAATCCCTTTACACTGCTCATTATACTGATTGCCCTGATGGTGTATGTCAGCAATAAGACAAATATCTATGGGCATTTCACCCAACGGGTTAAAGAAATAACTACCGGCTATATTAAATCGAGCAGTACTGCTTCCAGGGCCGATAAAAATAAGGCCGATGCTGAGATTAGAACAGTGGAAAAGAAGATGGATGAGGCAGAGACCAGTACGAAAAAAGCTATGGATCACTCGAAGCTCATAAATTTCCTGTTTTTACCAGTAATTTCCCTATTGACCTGGAGGTTCTTCAGGAAGCAAAAATTCAATTATGCGGAAAATTTGGTTCTCGAGGTTTTTGTGACCTGTGGTTATACCACCATCTTTTTAATATTCATTATACCCCTCTACCTGCTAATACCTTCACAAGTGGTCCCAATAATGTATGGTTATATCCTGATCAATATAATTTATTCTATTGTTGCATACAGGCAGTTTTTCCAGGAACCGAAGTGGCGAACCATATTTAAGGGAATTTTAGTACAGATCATTTATTTCACCATCATATCGATGATTAGCCCGGTACTCACACGATATTTATGATTTATCGTGCTTTTGTTTTGATGAGCATCACACCGTAAATAAATGATTGATAACTCCAAATCCCAATCCCCATGGTTTTCGTTTACTAATCATTTCGCCTACTGTTCCAATTGAATGTCTACTTCGAATTGGTTGTTGAAGATGTTTAATTTGTCTCTCAGAATTGTGTTTTATTTAGTCCGCCAGTAAAAAAGTAATAGGTACCCGGTCCATTCATAATTACTTTATAAAGAGAGTGCGGCTCTGTGACCAACAATACAAATATGATTACCGGTAAAATCCCTGGCACTTCTCGCCTTTCCCGCATTTTATAATTATTAGCACAGCTTTTGCAGATAGATTTTTAACTGTAAAAAAGCTATGATCAAGAAAGTAGTAGGTATCAATCTCCTTGTATTTACAGCTTATGGCCTGCTCATTAATTTAAGTTCATCAATTGCCGACAAGGGATTTAATATTGCCGTTGGAATGGGCGTGTGCATTGCTATTCAGGTGCTCCTGAATGTGATAGCGGGCATCTTCTTTTTTTTGATTGGAAAAGCGGAAGCTGGCAAATCCTTCCTGGTCAGTGCGGCGATCCTTGTACCAGTAGGATTTTGTACCTGGCTGATCCTGCTGAGTATTTTCGGATAATCAGGTAATTGCTTCAGCTTCGTTCGTACCTCTTTTTTAGCCATTCGACAACCTCCGCATCAATTTCGTCGCTTCCTGTCAGATTGATCTTATGTGAACACATGGCACCCGGAGTGCTAATAGCCTCTATTTGCCCTCAGCCGGCTGGCCTTTTAGGTTCAAACCCAACTCGAAACGCGTCTTTGTAGCTGGTTGTAGTATAGCAAATTGAATAAAGAAAACAAGACCCATTGTGTTTAACAATATTCAAAGTTTAAAATAGAAATGTTGCCCTGTCTGATAAACACAATCCTTTTCGAATGTACTAAGCAGCAGACAAAGCAGGTTAATTTCAGGGGTTTTGGCTTTAAAGAAGCCCGGCATGGTTTTGAAGTATCTATTGTATAAATAAACCGCATATGAAACCGACCAAAACCACCGCCGAGAAATTACTGATAAGCTTCGACAAGCAATTATTCAAACTGTTGAAAAGTGATTTAAATATTTTGAAATCGCTAAATACAGCGACACGCCCATCACGTAAGTTTGCTGCATAAAGAAGCCAGAAAATGATTCCTTTATTTGCACCAAAGCCTGACATACAAAGAGGTATTAACCTGAACCAGGACCGCGAATTCGAAAATGAGCTTGTTGGTGCTTTGCGAAAGCGTGATGTTCATGCTATGGAATTGCTGCAGCAAACCTACTCTGCGGCACTGTATGGGATAATCCGGCGTATTGTGCAGGATGATTTCGGGGCTGAAAAAGTTTTACAGCTTAGCCTGGAACGAACCTGGGAAACTATCGAGCAATATGACCCCGCAAAATTGCACTT
This sequence comes from Daejeonella lutea, assembly GCF_900168015.1. Taxonomy (GTDB): domain Bacteria; phylum Bacteroidota; class Bacteroidia; order Sphingobacteriales; family Sphingobacteriaceae; genus Daejeonella; species Daejeonella lutea. Next base: position 1,873,822 of record NZ_FUYR01000001.1, read on the forward strand.
ATTCACCTGGATGGTTTCCATTGCGCGGATGGTTGCCTCCACCGAATTAGAGGATCAGTAAATACAGGAAGAGCAACATATGCATAAAGATAAGCCGGGAACAGTAAGCCTGCGGGTTGTTCATGCGGCCGGAGTGACACATGACAAGAATGGAGAACGGAAACTGGCCGATTCCATAGAGCCTAAATACAGGATGATGCTCAACCTCATCTATTTTCAAGGTTTCAGTGTTGAAGAAATTTCTACCCGGTTTTCTTTGCCGGTTGCGGAAGTGAAGCTGCGGTTAGCGTTAGCTGTACGACAACTCCGGGCTGGATGCCGCCCAGAATAGCGATATTACTTTAAAGGCATATGAAAAGAGAAGGTAGTCTCCTCATCAGTAGAGGTGACTGTTAATTTACCTCCATGCGCTTTTGCAATCTCGGAAGCGATAAATAATCCTAATCCTAAACCTTCTTTTCCATGCTGCACCTTACCCCTCGAAAAAGGGTGAAATAGTAAGGGCATCGAAGAATCAGAAATTTTTTCGCCAGCATTGGAAACGTCCAGGGTAAAGTAATCGGGACACGAATATGCCCTGGCTATCACCGGATGCCCCGGCTTACCGTAACTCAAGGCATTCGCCAGCAGGTTAGAAAAAAGCTGGGAAATTCGCTTACTGTCCATGGTTACCGGGTGACTGACATCGAACCTTGCTTCGATGGTCGACTCCGGCCAGATGCTTTGCAGTTCCGAAATAATCTGATGAAGGAAAACGTGCGCCTGTTGCTCCTCGCTGAGCTTTAATTGAATTCCCTCGCCCAGCCTTCCCCGTGCGAAATCAAGTAGATTTTCCACCAGTCCGCTCATACGGAAAGAACTATCGGCTATGATGTTTGCAAGCCGCAGCGATTTCTCATCCCCATTGAGCCGCATCAAAAGCTGCGCACTGTTTGCGATTGCACCAATGGGATTTTTTAGATCGTGGCCCAAAATGGCAATAAATTGTTCACGGAGTTCAGCGATATAATGCTCTTCTTTCAGTCTTTGCTCCGACTGCTCGAGCTGTTCGAGTGCATCCAGATGAAAGGAAATTAGTTCCGAATACATCCTGAACATATTAATTACATCCGGATTATTCACTTTTGCCGGCTGTGGGTCTATTGCGCAAAGGGTGCCGAAAAAACTTCCATCTCTCCGGATGATTGGGATAGAGATATAGCTTTGAAAGCCATACATGGCAGGCGTATGATGACTACAAAAGTGTTCATCCTCTGCAACATGATCAATGAACACCCCATTGCCGCTTTGCCTGATCTCATCACAGATCGTTGTTTCGAGTTTCAATTCGCCGCCGGGTTTGAGTCCGAAGCCGATCTCATCCCGCACGCTGCAAGCTACCCAATATGAATCGCTTACCCTCGCCACGGCTGCAAAGCCCATGTTAGTGGTACGGCAAATCATTTCCAGGATGGTAGGGACAACAGATATTTTATCAATCCGGGTGATATCCTGTTGAATATCGGATGGTAGGGAGTTCAAATTTCGCGGTATTTATATACTAAAATAATCAAACTCGATTTAAATCGAAAAACACCCTGCGTCTTGTTTGCTCTAACGCGCAGACCTCAATAATACAAAAAATGGGTAATATACTGGAGCAGAGTCATTATCTAATTCATAAACTATTCTTAAAGGTTGTAAGTAATTTCATGTCGAGTTATCAATGCAAACAAAATTCGCACAGAATTTGTCGGATCACCTACGATCACAGTTAATCGTTCTTGCGCAGATCATCAAGTGAAAAAAAAGTTCCCCGCCAGTGGATACCATTTTTTTGCAAGGTGAGAAATGTCGATTTGAATATGATATACGACATCAGCATACCGGCAAATGGAATCATAAGGAAATCCCACCAGCGCCTTCTGCCAGGGATTACCAGGAAGAGAAGGCATTGGATCGCCAGTAGGCATAATGCCAGGAGCACATTTACTGAGGAACCGGATAGTAGACCGGCGGGAACGGGAAGCGAAAAAAAGAAGATCACCGCCGTGCCGCCCGACAAGGCCATGGTGACATTGTAGTTAGAGACCGCAAAAGTATTCTTCATCAGTCCGTCTACAAATTCACGAATACCCGGATACCATTCCAGTTTGATCTGATCGTCACCGTATAGAACATCCTGACGGAACCGGCAGCGCTTTAGTAAGGCTCCCAACATCAGATCATCATCCGGCCGGTTTTTGATTGCCGCATGCGTTCCTGCAGTCTCATAGGCAGTTCTGCGAAGAAGGTTGAAAGCACCCACACCGATAGATGCATCTGAACGGGGGTTTTTAGCAGCCCAGGGTTGCAGACGTATACATAGCATGAGCTTAAAGGTGGCCAAAACACTGTTCAGGATCGTTGATCTGGAGTGTACATCGGGGAGGATGGTCAGGTGGTCCAGCTTATTCGTAAGGCAATACTTCATTGCCCTGTTCAGCGTACCAGGGTCGAACACCACATCTGCGTCAGTAAAAAGCAGCCATTCTTCTTTTCGGTTTGTTGATCCCTTAAAAAGCGCATGATTTTTACCAAGCCAAAGGTGAGGAAGCGTTTCGACTTCCTGTATTTCCAAATGGGGATATTGGGCTGTAAGCTGTTTTAGGATTTCCGCAGTGCCGTCGGTTGATCTGTCGTTTACAACAATGACCTGATAATTGCTGTAATTTAATTCACAGACGCTCTTTAATGCCTGCCCGACATTTTCCTCTTCATTTCTCACCGCAATAATTATCGCAACAGCAGGTGACTCAGCTGAAAGCTCCTGAGATCGAAGAAATTGGATTTTACGCAGATTTACACCGAGATATATTGCGATTCCTAACCAAAGAATCAGACAGACCAGCAGGTAATAAAATAGCAGCAAATTTATAGGGGTTATTTAAATCCAAAAGTCATCATTTTTTGGGTATATACGAAGGGCGAAGCCTGTGCCCCGCCCTGTTAAATTACCATTTTAAAAAGCTGCCTGAACGCTGCTTGTCACATTAATTTTCGTATTGCTTCCTCCAATTTATCTGTATACCCATAACTCATGAAAGCTATAACACCCTTTTTGTCGATAAGAATATAGTAAGGGATTCCATTCACGAAATAATCTTTTTCAATAGCCTGGCTACCAATCAGGGAAGGAAATTCGACTTTTCTTTTTTGGAGGAATAGCTTAGAAGATTCAACCTGTCGAACATCGTTTACAATTCCATATACTTCCAATCCCTTGTCGCGATACATTTTATACAGACTATCCACCTTTGGCATAGAGCCAATACATGGACTGCACCACACTTCCCAGAAATCCAGCAGGACAACTTTTCCTTCGAGGGCCTTTAGGTTAACCGACTTGTTGTCAAAAGAAGTTAGTTCGAAAAGTGGCGCAGGTTTAAGTAAAAGAGGTGATGGTGCATATGCGGAGGCAGCCGCTGGTAAATAGTCGCCGGGAAAACGCTGAGCGCTGAAATCATATGCATATAAAGGATCGTTAATGTGGATATCTGATATGATATACGTGAGATCCTGCACTTTACCCAGAGTTTCCTGGTGATTTTTTATTCCAACAGGCAGCATCAGAATTTTATCAATAGTCAGTTTTTTATATCTCTTTGCCAGATCCAGCTCTTTTTTATCAGGAAAATGCATTGTCAGATAATAGTTCTTAGAATCTTCTGTCACATCATATGCGGTGACGGTTGTGGTATCAAGCCTGATAAGGTCGGTATAGATCATTTGTCCCCCGGGCTGACCCAGTGAGGGTGCAAACATAACCGGGCTTTTAGTAAGCTGATAGGTTTTGTTACCATGGTTCACATCCAACACTGACTTGCCGTCGTAAACCGTTTCCCTGTTAACACCATCTCGGCGCCCCCAGTAAGAAAATCCAAAAACTTTATCTGCCGCGTTGACCTGGATTTTAGCCTGGCCACTGACCGTGCGGTTATCGCCCGTGACAAGCGTGTCCTGCCTGTTTAGCCGGTATGAGATTGTTTTTAAATTTCTCTGGGCCTTAAAGACCTTATCCAATAGTTCAGTTGGGATTTGTGCCGACAATGACTGCTGAAAAAAAATCAAAGCAGTGGCTAGAAGGATAGTTTTCATATACTTTTTAGTTTAAATAAAATATTTGTTTTTGATTTTCTCTATACGGGACTTGCCATTAAGCCTATGTTATGGCACCCCGGTGGTATGTGCTTTCAGGATTGCATTTTGTTTAAGGAATTCAGTAACGTCGTAACTGCGCGCGGTACTTCGTATATTCTTTGTTGAATCAGGTTTTACAGATCCGGGCTTGTGAGCCTTGTTGAACCCGGTAAGGGTTTTAGCTGTTGTAAGACGCGGATTTCCTAAAATGCCGGTCACCGAATGGGTTGAATTTTGGGACGTATTACCAGTGCTATCTATTTTAATTATCGGCTTACCTCCTTCAAGCTTATCCAGCAAAGTGCCATTACCGTCGAGGATGTTGCCATCTTTGTCGATGGTGTATCCGGAAAGGGTTTGTGAATAATAGATTATTTTGGGATCTGCTGAGATTAGCTTACCAGATTTATCCAGCCAGATTACACTTCTTTCCGGATAAAAAGCAGAGTTATAATTATCTGTAGATGCAGCTGCAATTGTAAGATTGGAAGATTTCTGTCCTGCATTTTCGTTGCTTGCGTTTTGAGAGATCGAAGCATTGGTGTCAGGTGTCAATACTCGACTGAGGCGGGCAGAAATATGCTTTGTATCATAAGGCTTTTTGTTAACGCTCAGCAATACGGTTGGCCCAATTTTGAGCATATCACTTTTAGTCTGCGGTAAAACCGGGGTCGAATTTTTCGACACGTTATCAATACGCAGATCATTTTCCGCTGGCGACCAGGCCAGGGATAGAATACTGGAGAGCACCGCTAAGATTGCAAATAATTGAAACTTAAGATTCAGGCGGCGGGGCTGCCCATTTGTTATCCTTTTAATTCTATTTAACAAAGAATAGCTTTTCCCTGTTATTGCCATGCTTAATAACTGATCCTGCTTTTTAACCTTTTCAAGCTCTAACAGCGTTAGAGCATAATCAAGAGGATGCCCTGTTAATTCCAAGACAAGGTCATCGCAGGCATTCTCCCTTTCGGTATCAATCGATCTTCCGGCTAACCAAACAAAGGGGTTAAAGAACAAAATTGTTTCAATACTTACTACCAGCATATTGACCACGTAATCATTTCTGCGAATGTGTGCTAACTCATGGATAATAATTGCTTCGAGCTGTTGGGGAGTAAATTGGCTCAAGACGGAAGCTGGCAGCAATATCATCGGCTTAAGATATCCAACCACCGTAGGCACGTAAACTTTTGCGGATTGGACGAAAATTATTACCCGGCTTATGCCCATGCCCAGGGCTAGCGTACGGAACCTGGCAGTCAGTTCGTCGGAAACTGCACTTATCCCCTTATTTTTAATTTGGTTTACTTTGTGATACCCCGCCAAAAGAATAGCAACCTGTGTAATTAAGCCCAGGGTATATACTAAAGCAATCAGGGGGAAAATTTGTTCCGTTTCAGTAAACACAGAAGAGCTCAAATTCCAGACAACATCCGGATAGTCAGTGGATGTTACCGTCGGCTCTCCCGCCATCCCAACACCCATTCCCGAATTAAATTGAACGTAAAAGGTTTGAATAAACCAGAGCAGCATACCACACATCCCAATAAATGAAAGATTATGCTTTAATCTTGGTTTTAAGTTGGGATTAAGTATTAATATAGAATGCAGAAGTAAAAAGATCAATGCTCCTTGCCACAATGAATGGATAATACTCCAGCCGGTAGCCTTAACCAATGTCGCATAAAAATTTGCCATCGCTTATTTTCTTAATTGTGTGAGGTATTTCTGAATCGCATCAATTTCCTCGTCGCTCGCCGTATGATTCCCCAGGGCTTGCATAACAAGCCTTGCCGCAGATCCATTATAAACAGTATCTATCATTTTGCCTAGAATCTGCTGCTGCACTTCTTCTTTACCTGCCTCAGCTTTGTAAATATGGATCTTGGACGACGCATCTCGGCTCAGCAATCCCTTTTCGTGCATGACCTGCATCTGTTTCAGAGTTGTTGTATATCCAGTCTCCTTATTTTGCTCCAGGATTTCATGTACTTCACGAACAGTGCATTTTTCTTTATCCCACAGGATCTGGAGAATTTCCAGCTCTGTTTCACTTGGCTTATAGTTCTTGATACTCATAATAGGCTCCATGTACGATTTAAATCGTATTTAAAATCTAATGTACGATTTAAATCGTACATTCAAATTTTTTTTGATTTTTTTATTATAACTTGAAGTTCAAGGTCAAGCGCCAGGCATTGAATCGATATTTTTATCCTCAGCCCACAGGAATGAAGCTTTATTTACTTTATATAAACTTAATGAAGGAAGCTGTAGAAATAACGACCCGTTGAGAGGTTTAAATTTCTCAAACTGAGATTTGAAAAAATTGGCATACCGCCTTTCCTGCTTACAAAAGCAATTTAAGGATCTGGTATAAGGATTGAATAGATTTATATGCCCTCCAAAAGGGCATGTTTTTCATAGGTAGATGTAGGGTCGGGTATTTATACCCGGCCCTTTTTTATGACCTATTAAATCAGTAATTGGGATTACTTATCGACCTAAAATGATCAGATTACTAAGGGCTTGCAAAGATCGAATGAAAAGGTTTATCCACCGATATTTGCATGAAATGCCGATTTAAATTTCAGTATGTCTGATAAAGTTTTGCTGTACTAAGCCTCCTAAATATCCCAGCACCACCCCGCTCACCGCCGCCGCAATCATAACTACTCCAGGTGCGAGTTCATCTTCTGGTGTTAAACGATCCAGAAAGACCAGTTTAAAGAATAATAAAAATCCGGCGAAGCCGATGAGAAAACCGATGATCTTACCTGCTTTATTTTTCATATTGTTTGGTAATAAAAAAGTACTTTGATATACAAAGTAAGCATAAATACTACACATCCAAATTATTTTTTCCGATTTTAAATAAAATGGCGCCAGGACTCCGGAGGCTGTACATACTTATTCTGGCGATAAAAACAATAGTCGAAATGACCGTATGTAATTGATTATAATTTTTTAGATTTAGTATAACTAACTAAACATAAACTCATGGGCACATTTGTAATCAAAAAACGGAATAATGGGGAGTTTCAGTTCGACCTGAAAGCAGGAAACGGACAGACCATCCTAACAAGTGAAGGTTACACCACAAAATCGGGGTGTGAGAATGGGATTGAATCAGTAAGGACGAATTCTCAGGATGAATCCAGGTTCGAAAGAAAGATTTCGGCAAATATGAAATACTATTTCAGCCTTAAAGCTTCAAACGGACAAATTATTGGCACCAGTGAAATGTATGAAAGTTCATCATCCCGAGACAAGGGAGTTGATTCTGTACAGAGTAATGCGAAAGGTGCAAAAGTGGATGATCAGACTGTATAAGATGCCATACACCATGCTCCCTGGCCATACAGGTCCTAAACAAAGGCCGGGGTGCATTTAATGTCTGACACTCAAACCGTACCTGACGGCAAGTAAAAAACGACGTACGTTTATTTTAGTGAATCGTAGGTCATTTTAACGGTATTAATCTCGTTTAAAAGCCCGTTTCTATAAATATCACCCCCCAGCTGCCAGAACATAATACCGCCAAGCTTATGGTCGATCACATACTTGGTTTTGTCGGCAATTGAGCGCTTGTCGTCATACACAAATAACTGCTTTAGCTGCGGATTGTAGATATACGGTGCGTGAGCTACGTCATCCCAAAGGTATTGCCAGCCTGCCGACTTTGGCATTTGGGCTGCAATTTGTTTATAGTTAACGGTCCCTTTCTGGGTACCCGTTTGATAAGGACCTCCTTCAATGCCAGGCACCTCAAACAATTTCCCATAAAAGGCACCACCGACCACTATTTTTTTGGCCGGTACACCAATCTTTAAAAGTGTTTTAACAATGGTATCAGCAGACCTGGGTTGTTTTTCCGTGGAGTAAAGAGCCGTATGATGGGTCGCCCGGGTGCCACCTGCAAGATCATAACTCATCAGATTCACATAATCTACTTTCTTCATCACCTTCTTCCATTCGATCGCGTCATCAATGAAACGCTGCGAACCACCTGCTGCAAAGCTCAGCTGATATTTCTTCCCAAGTTTTCGGAGCTCTTTGACCAGCAGGGTAAAATTCGGCTTGTCCTCCGGTGTAAATTTATGTCCTTCAGGGCCCTGTACACCCGGGTATTCCCAGTCGAGATCCAGACCATCTACCTGAAAATAATCATAAAGCTCCTTTATTGACCGGGTGAATTCCTTCCTTCCAATTTCGGTTGCGAATACATCGGAACAGGTGGGACAGCCGCCCCAACCTCCAAGAGAAAGCAGCACCTTCAAATCCGGATTCTGTGCTTTCATTGAAACCATTTTTCGAATGGTCAATGTATCCTGCGCTCGTCTCAGTTTAAATTTATTGCCTTCCAGCCTGCCAAAGCAAAAAATGATATCAGTCATCTGATTTGCATCAACGCTATCGAGGCCGGCCGCTGAGCCCGAATAATACGATAATACCTTAATGTTGTTTTTCGGGATCTGGCTGAATGCAGTATGTGTCAGTAAAGAAAGCGCTACAAGAGCACTAGATTTTGCGAATTTTATTGTTAGCATAAGACCAGGATTACAGGGATAATATCTTCATTTAAATATATTCATTTGAAAGAAATTAATGCTTTCCTGTTGAAAATGTTGCAATCCTTTTAAGCCTGCCTGACACCTCGTAACTGTAAAGGTCCAATTTTATAGCTTCAGAAGACTCGTAGTAGCAGCTGAAGTTTTAATGGCAATTTCATGACAATTTTAACTGATTTTTCCGGGGAAATACCAACGAAAAAAGTGCGTTTAAAGCGCACTGAGGCACTTTTTGTTTCGCAGCTATGCCTCCCGCATAAGAACCCGTAAAAGGGTCAAAAAAGGCGTACTAAACCAAAATAAGCTCCGTTTAAGATGTATACATTTATTATTAACGGCACGTTTGGTGCACCTAAATAAAAATTTATGATAAAGAAAAAGAGTTTGAAAAGCTATTTGTTTTATGGGTTACTGATTTTCATGGGATATGGTGCTGGTCACTTTTATTTCCCAACCAAGGATACAAATCCCGCTGAAGCATATGTTGCTGTTGACACCACAGATACTGAGGAATTTTCAGCCGAAGCTTTACTAGCATATATGAAGAAACTTAAAATAAAATATCCTGAGACAGTATTGGCCCAGGCAATACTCGAGACCGGTAATTTTACTTCAGATATCTTCAAAGAAAACCACAATCTATTTGGAATGAAGGTAGCTGGAAGCAGGCCAACCTCTGCAATCGGGACGAACCGCAACCATGCTCAGTACAGGAATTGGAAAGAATCAGTAGTGGACTATGCTTTATTTCAAAGCTTTATTATTGCGAAGCTTCCCAGCAACAATAAGCAGGAGTATCGAACCTATATCCAGAAGTTCTATTCGACCACCTCAGATTATTTAGTACGTATTGACAGAGCTATAAACAGCAACGCCATTTTCGGATCAGAAAACACACAAAAAAATATGATCACTTCACAGGCAAGTATGAATCCGTTCGATATATTCAGCACCATTTCAGCCATTCCAGGTTTGGTTACTGGAGGTGGTATAGCGGCCAGCACATTAAAGCGTTAAAAACAAAAAAATAAGAATTATTAAAGGTTGCCTATTTCGGCAACCTTTTTTTGTTTAAATTTATTCTGAATTACGCCTCCTCAAATGAACAGAGTAAAACCACTTTCGGTTATCACTATTGATGATGACCCGGTAAGTCAGTTTATTGCCAGAAAGATTATAATGAGCTGCGAACCTGATTGCGATCCCCGGTCTTTTGTGGATCCTAAGCAGGGCCTTGAGTATTTTATTCAACATCAAAATAATGAAGAACTGCTGCCGGACATTCTGCTCCTGGACCTGAGCATGCCTGACCTGGACGGGTTCCAGGTTCTTGATGGATTAACTCAAATAAACCTGCAGAAAAAAGTACATATTTTCATGCTAACCTCTTCGATCTCTGCTGAAGATATGCAAAGAGCTAAAGGGTATGACATCGTGGACGGATTTCAGCTTAAACCATTGTCGCGAGACACGTTTAATAAGATCAAAGAGGGCGTTCTAGCTGAATAAGTCAATAAAGTCTATTAAACCCTATTCTATTCGCTTAGCGGATTGATATTCGCTGTCTTTTTTTACACTACGCGCGAACCTGACTAGGGAATATTCGAAAATATACACTCTTATTTATGGCTGTCGGATCTTGAAATGTTCGCGATCACGCGGGGCGCTTAATATTGCCTCGTTCTCCATGCAGGAAATTGCAGAAGTTCGAAAAGCCACCACTAAAAGTAGACCATATGAAACGACGCGATATTATCAAAGGTTTCACCTTGCTCCCACTGACTTCCGGAGCAATTGCAGGGACTCTAAACTCCGCATTAGGCTCAGATGAAACTCGTGCAGCGCAGCCGCAAAAGCTCACTAATAAAAGCATCTACGAACCTTTGGGCGTTCGACCGCTATTAAACGGCGGAGGGACGGTTACCGTGGTGGGCGCCAGCCGTGTACTGCCCGAAGTTCAAAAAGCAATGGATGGTGCGGTAAAAGAATATGTGCACCTTTTCGAACTAATGGATGGTGTAGGCCGCAGGCTTGCTGAACTTACAGGCGCTGAATCGGGATGTATCACTCCGGGAGCTTCAGCGGCAATAACCGCGGCAACGGCAGCTTGCATTACGGGTGGCGACCCGGATAAAATGTGGATGCTGCCTGACACCCGCGGGATGAAAGATGAAGTGATTATTCCTGCTTACTCCCGCACAGCCTATGATGCCGCTGCGAGAGCCACGGGTGCGAAAATGGTGCAGGTATCAACTGTGGAGGAACTTCGTGCAGCTGTGGGACCTAAAACGGCAATGGTGCTGGTCTTAGGCGGGGCGTTGTCACGCACCGGCCCGCTCTCAGTTTCTGTCATTGCGGGTGTCACCAAGCCAATGGGGATTCCAATTGTGGTTGACGCCGCCGCGGAGGGCCTGGAAGTTCCGAATCCGCATCTTAGTCAGGGAGCCGACCTGGTAGCCTATAGCGGCGGCAAAAAGCTGCGGGGTCCGCAATGCTCAGGTTTATTGATCGGGCGAAAAGACCTGATCCCTGCTGCGCGGATTAACACAGGTCCGCACCATGGCTTCGGAAGGGGCTATAAGGTTGGCCGCGAGGAGATCATGGGATTGATGGCGGCAGTAGAAATGTGGTTCAAACGGGATATGGAGGCAGAAGCGAAGCAGAGCGCAGCCCTGGTTCAGAACATGGCCAGCCGACTTAAAAATATACCCGGATTAATCCTTACGGCGAATGCCGCTTCACTCAGGATTAGCTGGGACATGGAAAAAATACCGCTGACAGGCTCCGATGCCGAACGTCTTCTTTACGATGGAAATCCCCGGATTGTTGTTAGTCTTTCAGGGAGCTACCTGCCCTTCCCTCCCAACCTGCAGCCCTCGATCAGCGTAAACGCATCTCAGCTCGAACCCGGGGAAGATAGGATTATAGCAGACCGAATATTTACTTTAATGTCCAATCCGCCAAAACTGGACAAGCCTTCAGGGAATCCATCGGCAGATTTAACTGGGCAATGGGATCTGCAGATCATGTTTACTGCGAGTACCGTCAGCCACACATTCGTTATTGAGCAGCAGGGAAATAAGCTGGTCGGCACGCATTATGGATCAATTGGCTCCCGCGGGCTTGAAGGAAGCATATACGGTGATGATGTTTTGATCCGGAGCTCGTATAGCGCGGGTGGGGCAAGAATAAACTATACATTTACCGGTAAAATAATTGCCGGCGAATTAATAGGAAAACTAAGCTTAAGTGAATATGGGCATGCTGAGTGGAAAGCTACACGCCATGTTTATCCCCCTTTGCTTGTGAGATAACCGTGGCAACACCAGCGAGATAAGTGAGCTTTAACTGGAATTTTATTTGCCTGGCTGCAGAATAGTATTCAGTTCAATGATCACATTATCCAGTTTAATGGCTGACTCCGAGAGATCACTTATCACACTGAGCAGTTCGTTTATCTCCAGCTCCGTTGTTTTGAGTACTTCTGCAAGACCCATGATATTTGCTACCGGTGCCCTTAGGTTGTGAGATACAATATAAGTATACTGTTCTAGATCTTCATTTCGTTTTAGCAGCTGTGCAAGAAGGTCTTCCCTTTCCTTTATAACCTTACTGATCGCCAGGTCCTTTTCTTTCTTTTCTGTTATATCATGGACGGATCCAACCATTCGAACACACACTCCATTTTCATCAAACACTGGCGTGACCGTGACCAATCCGTATTTGGTGCCTGAAGGATAAACGGAAACCTCCTCCCACGTGACTGAAGAAGCGGTGCGGATCGCGTCCCTGTAATTACCGAGTACGAGATCGATTGAAGCTGGTGGAATTACCTGGTCAAGATATTTTCCGACGACATCAGATGATTGCAGGCCAGTAGCACTCAGAAATGCCTGATTAATAGACGCAAACCTGAATTTCCCATCGTGTTCGACATCAATCATATAAATGACATCCGTGACGGTATTGTAGATCAGTTCGAGTTCCTTTTCATGCCTTATGGCCTGCTCAAATGCTGACTTAGAATTATGGGTGCCCTCCGACATATTTTAAACCTAAACCCTTTTCCTCCAGTTGATAAGGTCCGCAATTTACGACTTTGATTGTATTATTGCCGGTTAAAGTAATCTGGCCGGGGGAATAAGAACTGGGATTTTGACGTTATCGCTCGAAAAGCCTTTGCTTAGCAGCTGCGAGATCAGGCACAAAACAAACAAGGTTTCCTTTATTACTTTCAGCTATAAAATCCCGGATACTCTGTCCCGTATATTTATTGAATTCACCAACAATAGCGAGCCGCACCCGGAAGTTCGAAAATTTTTGAAGTATTTCTCCAGCGAGCTTGTTTCTAAGGTCAAAGAACGAAGGACTGATATTCTTCTCATGTAAAATGATTCGGTCAAAGTCCTGGTAATAAAGATCTACAAGCACTTGAAGTCCTTCATCGGCATTATTTACAAGAATCTGGTCGGCTATAAGCTCGGCAATACGGATTTCTCCTTGTTCATGTATTTCAATAATCATCTAATAAAGGTAGAATCTATTATCTAAAACTACTCGGCGAGAACTTCTAAAAAGGGTGACTAAATGTCGCTTTTTAGAATTCCAAAACCCATCATAATTGTGCTTATGAAACGAGTAGAATTCTAAGGGATAAACCAAAAAAAGCCCCAGATTTCTCTGAGGCTTTAAGTGATGCCAGCTGGTTCCGATAGCTATCGTAACGAACCAGCGACCAAAAATCTCAAACTGCTTTAAAACCAAAAAAAGCCTCACATCTCTGTGAAGCTTTTGTGGTGCCAGCTGGAATCGAACCAGCGACACAAGGATTTTCAGTCCTTTGCTCTACCAACTGAGCTATGGCACCAAACCATACCCGTTTTGTTCGGGACTGCAAATGTAGTGTCTTTTTTGGTTTAAGAAAATAAAATTTAAAAATAGTCGCGACAGTTGTGATTAAACAATATCATAAACCTGCGAAATAAAAAAGGACTTGCCCCTGAAGACAAATCCTTTATCATTAACCTAAACCTATATACTTATCCTCTAAACTTCCCTTTCCTACAGCTTAGCCCGCCGTTTCCCCAAATAGCGGTTTATAAACTTTTTGTTCCTGTCTGATCGACGCATCTCAATCTATGCATCTTTTATATTCAAAGATATGATACCTGGATGAAGACAACATGAAGAAAAACACAGGCTTATAAAAGAGACTTTGCACTGACAGAAACTGCGTTTTCTCATCCCATGCCATTGCTGGGATGGACTCATGATGCCGGACTACACAGTTATAAATTGGAAATTCAAATTTGCAATTTAAGAACCAAGCTCCTTAAACTGATTCTAAATTTCAACTATTATGCATGCATAGCAATTGCATCTGCGGGATATTTTTTACTTTAGCTTAATCAAGCTATATCATATGCTTCTACAAGTAATTTTCCTGCTGATTTCCATTGCCGCAATTACTTTTTTCACCATAAACGTGAGAAAGATTGCGCGTAATATTAATCTGGGCCGTCCGGTGGATCGTTCTGACCGACCTGGCGAACGGATGATGGTCATGCTTAAAGTGGCTTTTGGTCAGACCAAAATGGTTAAAAGGCCTATTGCAGCAGTACTGCACTTATTTGTTTATATAGGTTTCGTCATTATTAATATTGAAGTGCTCGAGATCATCATCGATGGCTTATTCGGCACGCACCGCATATTTGCTGCACCACTTGGCGGATTTTACAATGTACTTATTGCTTCATTTGAGATTTTGGCCGCACTTGTCCTTTTCGGAGTTATTGCATTTCTCGTTAGGCGCAACATCCTGAAGTTACAGCGTTTCACTGGTGTGGAGATGACCGAATGGCCAAAATCGGATGCCAATATCATTCTGATAGCGGAGGTTTTGTTAATGAGTGCATTTCTAACCATGAATGCAGCAGATTATAAACTCCAGCTAATGGGTGCAGCGCATTATACTCCGGGAGGCTCATTCCCGGTCAGCGGTCTGCTAAGTCCGCTTCTGCCCGAATCACAAGGGGCCTTGATTGTGATTGAACGAGCGTGCTGGTGGTTTCATATTGTGGGAATATTTGCATTTCTCAACTACCTACCTTATTCCAAGCATTTTCATATCCTCCTTGCTTTTCCAAATACCTATTATTCGAATTTGGAACCCAAAGGTGAATTCAACAATATGGCTGTGGTCACCAACGAAGTGAAGGCCATGCTTGATCCATCATTTGTGCCGGCTCCGGTTGAAGAAGGCGGTCGATTTGGTGCTAAGGATATAAGCGATCTCACCTGGAAGAATCTGATGGATGCTTATACCTGCACAGAATGCGGTCGCTGTACCTCTGTTTGTCCTGCAAATATCACCGGCAAGCTTTTATCTCCGCGGAAGATCATGATGGATACCCGCGACAGAGCGACTGAAGTTGGTAACAATATCGACAGACATGGCAAAGAATATAAGGATGACAAAACATTGCTGGACACCTATATCAGCCGGGAAGAGATCTGGGCATGTACGAGCTGTAATGCCTGTACAGAAGCCTGCCCGGTAAACATCGATCCACTTGCCATTATTATGGACCTCAGACGGTACGCCGTGATGGAAGAATCGCAGGCCCCGGCGAGTTTAAACAATATGTTTGGTAATGTAGAAAACAACGGTGCACCATGGAAATATTCTCCGGCAGACCGGCTTAACTGGAGGGTGGAGAGTTGACGGTTGACGGTTGACAGTTGACAGTTGACAGTTGACAGTTGACAGTTAACAGTTAACAGTTGAAGACGTACCTAACTGAAAAACGTTTAACTTGATTACCGAATACTGATTACTGAATACCGATCACTGATTACTGATTACTGATTACCGGTTACTGATTACTGATTACTGAATACCGATTACTGAATACTCATTACTGATTACTGAATACCCAATACTGAAAACTGATTACTAATAACTCATACAAAACCGGATACATGAAAGACTTAACCGTTCCCACAATGGCTGAACTAGCCGCAAAGGGCGAATCCCCTGAAATCCTGTTCTGGGTAGGGTGTGCCGGAAGCTTTGATGAACGGGCTCAGAAAATTACCCGTGATATTTGCAGGATATTGCAGCATGTAGGTATTAAATACGCCGTTCTTGGAACAGAAGAAAGCTGCACAGGCGATCCGGCTAAACGCGCTGGCAATGAGTTTCTCTTTCAGATGCAGGCCATGACCAATATACAAACCCTGGACGCCTACGAAATTAAAAAGATAGTCACCGGATGCCCGCATTGCTTCAATACGATTAAAAATGAATACCCCGGACTAGGCGGAAACTATGAAGTGATCCACCATTCGCAGCTCATACAGCAGCTCATTGACGAGGGGAAGCTAAAAGCTGAGGGTGGAGAATCTTTTAAAGGAAAAAAAATAACCTTCCATGATCCTTGTTATTTGGGCAGAGGCAATAACGTGTATGAAGCACCCCGTGCTGCGCTCGAAATACTTGATGCAGAATTGGTAGAGATGAAACGCTGCAGATCGAACGGCCTTTGCTGCGGTGCAGGAGGAGCGCAGATGTTTAAGGAACCTGAGAAGGGAGTTAAGGATATCAATATAGAACGTATTGATGAGGCCCTTTCATTGCAGCCCAATATTGTTGCCTCTTCCTGCCCTTTCTGCATGACCATGTTAAGTGACGGAGTGAAGAATTACAACAAAGAGCAGGAAGTAAAAGTGCTGGATATTGCGGAGATTACGGTTAAGGCAAATGGGCTGGATAGGTGAAAAGCCTCATAAAAAAACTCCCGATCGTCTCGAAAGAAAACCGGGAGTTTATTGTGTAATAAAGGTTTGGGTTATTTCAAACGGTTTTGAATCTCAGTAACAACGCTTTCGTATTTTCTCAAGACGCGATCCCATTCCTGAAATTTTTCATCCGATTTCGGGCTCGTGCCAGGCTCTCCGGATTGCTCACTCATTAACTTGATTTTATAGTATAGCGGGTCATTTGATCCTAATTTAACTACCATACGGGTCCTGATGGTATTTCCCTTAAAGGTTTGGACAGCCCAGGCTGTACGCAGGTAACCAGTTTCTTTGTCAGTGATCTCAATAATATCAAACTGAGAAGTGATGATCTGGTTCATAAGTCTCCAGGCATCGTTCTCTGGCTTCGACGTCCTTACATCGATATCATTGTTAGCAAAATCGATCTTCAGGGAAGCATCATAAGAATCGTCCCTTTTCAGTTCCACAAAAAGTGATTTCGGAATGCTGGCTGCATTCTTCTTATCGCAGAAGGATAAGTTTTCAGTCAGGAAGCCCGTCTTCACGACTTTAACAGTTACACACGAACCTTTGTCAATTTTGATCTCTGCCGATGAGCCAGATGGTTTGCCGTCGACGTAGATAACTGCGTCTTGTTCAGAAACATTGATCTTTAGTTTTTCGTCAGCCTTAATGGCAACTGCGATACCCAAAAACAAAACCAGGGTAAGTAGTAATTTTTTCTCCATTTTATTTTTTTTAGGGCGAACATATGGAATATAAACCACGTAGTAAATCCCCATAAGTGGGTATTTAACACATTATATTAAATCCCATTCGCCTGTTAGTCATTTATAACTTAAGTTACTAATTCGTCAGGCAGGCCTAAAACCTAACACCCAGGCATAAACCAGCTCTCAAACCAGCCCATGGACCCTTGATATCAAGTCTGGCACCGCTGGCATTTACTGTCGTGGTTGTTTCTGCAAAAGGGACTTCAATATCCTGAAGCTCGTTCCTTAGTTCCTGCTGCTCCTGCGCATTGAGGGTTTTCTTGCCGTCTATTGATCCGTTTGCACTGCCATACTGCGGTCCGAGAATCCACCAATCAAGATACATTTTGCCTCCAAGTCGCCATTGAGCACCAATTTGCAGGCCGCCGGTAAAGGTGTTGAGTTTCCCGCTTAAAGGCATCACCTGGGTAGTACCATTTACATCGAACTCGAAAGGCATATCTACATTATAGCTGCTAATGCGTGCAAACGGTCCCAGATAGAAACCCCGCATGGCTTCTGCACCTAAGTAGAATCTTACTTCCGGAGTAAAAGCCACATTGCCGATCTCCAGTTCATCTAATTGTCTGTCAGTTTCTGGATCATCAATCAGGTTTGAGAAAGTCGACTTAAGTGGTAAACCCCCTTTTGGCATAACACGAAAGCCAAGTCCTGCCGTAGTTTTGCCCCCAATTTGACGCTCATATCCAAGAGATATGTTTCGAAGCGGCAATGAAAGGAGATTCAGTTTAACGAGGTTTTTTCCATCTGATCCTGCGGATTGCCGTGATTCAGATTGAGCGCTCTGATCTTGCGCGATGCAGGTACTGGTTGCGATACCTAGCGCGAACAAAAAGAATAGTTTTTTCATCATCTGTTGTATTTTGTTTTCGATTTAGATTCGAGGCAAAATACAGAGATATTCTAAATTTAAAACTACCCTGAAGTGGGTATAAACAGGAGTAAATTCTACAAAGCTTTATTGAAATAGGAGATCAATTTTGGCCGACCAGGCGCTTTATCTCAAAAAGATTGTGCTGGATAGAAATCAACTCCTGCGGGTCGACATCCTTCATAGGAATACTTAACAATACAGACATAGAGTCGACATTTCCTGCGCGGTCATTATACGTTTGAACAATCACATCATCCTCGATGGTCTTGATGTTCAGCCGCCCCGAACCAGTAGTTCCCCAATAATTTAAATCCCTGAGCCGGGATACGTTCAAGGAATAGTATTCCTGCTTGCCATTCAGAAAGGTTTTACGATAGCGCAGAAAGCCTTCATCTGAAATGGTGATTTCACTTTTTTTTAACTTCATAGCTTCCATATCTAAACTATGAAGGGTGCTGAGCTTATGCTGGGTTTCTAACGCCAGTTTATGCAGAAGCTCATCACTTCGGAATGCGGTAAAACAAAGTGCGCCGATAACACAGCAGCAGCATTTCGTAAAAACTTTGAAAAATGGGCCTTTGTATTTTTTAATCATGGCAGGCAATTACTTCAAAAGAGAATGTTGAACACATCGTTATCGAAAATAGCAATAATTTAAATTGTTTCATATATGGTCACTTTTCATCCCGCCTAGAAAACGATTTGGCTTTTTGATAAAAACAAGGTCTTGTAAAGAACAATTCGGCCGTTTGGCGGTTGTGAAGTCAATAGCATTATGGGGGTAATGGCTGATTTAAAGTCGGGAGACGAAATACTGATAAAATACGCAATTTTAACCCTGGAAATAAAGCTGCTATTTCCCCGACCGGGAATTCAGGCGCTACCATGATCATACAAAAATGAGGTTTAAATGTTTTTCCTTGCTAGTTGCCTGTTTCGCTTGCCTGCAGGCCAGTGCCCAGGTAGATTCAATCTCAACGCTATCGGATCTGTCTTTAGAAGAATTACTTAACGTTAAAGTAATCACAGCCTCAGGCTATCTTCAAAAAACCTCTGAAGCCCCATCTACCATTCAGGTGATAAGCGCTAAACAGATTGCCGAAAGAGGATACGAAGAGCTGACGGATGCTCTGCGTGACATCCCAGGCATAGACATGATTCATCTAAACGGTTACGCACCTACCCTTATCTATTTCAGGGGAATGTACGGAGCAGAGAACTTGCGGGCATTGCTAATGATTGACGGGATAGTTGAGAATAATATTATCGGCAGCAATGACATGGCGGGGCCTGCTTATAACCTCCACAATGCCGAACGTATAGAAATCATCTGGGGGCCGGCATCTGTGCTGTATGGGGCCAATGCATACGGAGGCGTGATCAATATTATCACTAAAAAAGGCGCAGACGTTAATGGTGTAGTTGCCGAAAAGGGCTTTGGTACATTCAATGCTTCCATGGACAAAGTCAGCATGGGTGTTCGCACTACAAAATTTGACATTTCCCTATCAGGGTCTTTGTACAGCACCGATGGGCCGAGATTCTCTAACAGGGACCCAAATTATACGGCATCATATGTTGATAAGGCATATTCAATAACCGGCTCCCTGGGATATATCGCCCGTCGATCTGTAACGACTCTGGGTTTTCGGGCTTACCGCACGCCTATGGGTTGGGGAACGTTTTTCAATAGTCCGACTCAATTTCTCGGCCTGCCTTCCCAGGGATATGAAAATAAAGGGGTGCTGGGCCTTCTTACCCGAGATGTGAGAAACGAACGTTCGGGACTTGAATCTCCGTATGCACGTACGATTTTCCTGCAAAATGAATTTAAACCCACCGAGAAATTCAGCCTCCTGACACGCGCAGTATACCGCGAAACTGGTATCGGCGAGGATTCATACGTATACCTTACAGTCGACGGCAAGAAGCTCTACCGGATTATTACAGCGAGCCAATCAACCCGCGGGTTTGGTGAGGTGCTAGGAAATTATAGCCCTTCAAAAAATCATAAACTTTCGGCTGGAATTCAGTTTTTCCGGGACAACGTAGAAAAAGGCAGCCGACAAGCCACAATTGACACAAACACAGTATACCTTATCGATGGAAAGCAAGTTGTGGCCAATTTATACTCTACGTTTTTGCCCAGAAAATATGACCTGCGTAATAATATTGGGAGCTACCTGCAATACATTCATACAAGCGAATTTCTACGAAAGACTAATTTTACCTTCGGAGCACGCTATGACTATAATAGTTATTATGGCAGTAATTTCAGCCCAAGGGTAGCTATTGTCAATCAGCCAACCGATGAACTTACTGTTAAATTGCAATATGGCACAGCCTACCGTGCGCCTACCAACACCGAGATCTATCAGGCTCCACTTAACGTGAAATTAAAAGAGGAAAAAATCCGAACCTACGAGTTAAACCTGGGGTACGAAATTTCTAAAAGAGCCATGTTCCAATTGAACGGATTTCGAAACAAGCTGTCGGATGTAATAACTATTGGCAACCTCTCATCCAATCTTACAGTAAATAAAAATCCGGCAGAACTAACCATTCACGGGATAGAAGGACAAATGGACTATGTGTATTCATCGAAGCTGTCAACTTTTGTGAATTTTACTATTCAGGATGGCCGGGGAAAGAATACCCTTACCAATCAGAAAGGGCCTGTGCCTGGAATAGCAAATTTTAAAGGAAATGCCGGGTTATCATTAAATGTACAAGACCTATTCAATGTAAGTCTTACAGGTAATCTGATCGGTAAACGGCGTGCGCCGGCTACGAGTCCTTATGGCTCGGTCGACGGGTACTTTTTGACACATTTAAACTTCAGGACCAGGGCTCTTTTCAATGAGCGTGTTACGGCCAGCCTCAATATCCATAACCTGTTCAACACCGAATGGCTTGATCCGGGATTCAGAACGGCCGATGGATTCCTCTTCTCCACAGTTTTGGAGCAGCCGCGTAGAACTGGCATGCTTAAAGTCGCCGTACGCTTGTAGAATATAAATTGATGAGGATTAAACAATTCATATTCATATTTCTGACATCAATTCTGGTGCTGAGCAATTATGCGTTCCAGGTTAGGCAGCCTCAGGGTCAGGAGTATAATTTGAAAGCAGCCTTTCTATACCGCTTCCTGGATTATGTCGAGTGGAATAACAACAGCTCGTGGAATAACACAACCGAAGATCCTTTAAGAATTGCCATCCTTGGTGAGTCTGGTCTTTATGGCCCCCTGATGGAAATCAGCAGGGATAAAAAAGCCGGAACAAGAACAATCAGGGTCCGACAAATCAATAGTGTAAGTGAAATCGGATCAAGCCAGGTGATCTTTGTCTCGAGGAATTATAAGTATGGGATTGACGCTGTGCTTAACCGGATGCTCGATAAGCCCGCATTAATCATTAGTGAGCAGAAAGGCGACGTAGAAAAGGGAAGCCATATAAATTTCCTGATCGCCGATAATAAGTTAAAGTTTGAGGTTAATCTGAAAACAGCTGCACGATCAGGAATCAAGATCGGGTCACAGTTGCTGCAGCATGCTACATTAATTAAAAAATAAAATTTAATGATTGGTCTACGCGATTTTTCAATAAAGAATAAACTGGTGTTAATGCAGGTACTCACCTGCGTACTGGTTTTGGGTTTATGTTTCGCGGCATTTGTGATCACCGACATTAATGGATATAAAGGCAGAAAGGTAGCCAGTACCATTTCCTTTGCGCAGGTTATCGGAAGCAACAGCATTTCCGCTATCCAGTTTCTGGATAACGAAGCTGCCGAGAAAACGCTGTTTGACCTTCAGGAGGTTGAGACAGACGTGGTTAACGCAAGTATTGTTGATAGCAGGGGGAAAATTTTTGCAGCGTATACCCGGCCAAATCAAACGACTCACGTCTTTAAGCCTCCGTTCAGGAATAGACATTGGTTTGATGATCAATATCTGTATGTATATAAAAATATTGTCGACCAGCAGGGTCAAATATTCGGTACGGTTTGCCTGCAGGTAGAACTTTCACAGCTTGAAGCAATCAAAAAACAAAAATTCGAAATTGCATTTGTACTTCTATTCGTTGGTATCGCCCTTGCATTCCTGATCGCATACCTTAATCAGCGTTATATTTCGGCACCCATTCTTAATCTCGTAAATGTGATGAAACAGATCCGGGAAAATAGTGATTACAGCCGCCATGTTGATGTAATTGGAAAAGACGAAATAAGTATCCTCTCTTCCGAGTTTAACAATTTGATGGATGAAGTAGCCAATAGTCATCGGAAAAAAGATGAGTTTATCGGGATAGCAAGTCATGAACTCAAAACACCCCTTACCAGCGTGAAGCTATACCTTGACGCCCTGTCTAAAATGAAGCATGAGCCCCTGGTTCACACCTTTATACTAAAATCAAAGGACGGTGTAAAAAAACTGCATAACCTTATCCTTGACCTGCTTGACGTATCGAAGATTGAGTCCGGACAGCTTCAGCTCAATCATAAAGATCTGTCCATAGACGATCTTATTGACGAATGTATTCAGGATGCGCAAATGAACATTGTTAATCATACGATCCTAAGAGAAGGTACAAAATGCGATAAAATTATCCACGGAGACAGAGACAGGCTGGAGCAAGTTCTAATAAACCTCTTATCCAATGCCGCAAAATACTCACCCAACGGCACAAGCATCGCAGTAAAAACCGTCACATCAGACAATGATATTACGGTATCAGTTACCGATAGTGGAATTGGAATTGCAGGGTCGGAACATAAGAAGATCTTCGGAAGGTTTTACAGGGCGAAAGATAGCAACTCGGTTATTTCAGGATTTGGACTGGGTTTATACATCTGTTCTCAGATTATAAAGAGACATAAGGGTAAAATTGGAGTAGACAGCCAGGAAGGGAAGGGTTCAACATTTTATTTTACCCTGCCTTTAAACGGAGAACAGAAGTTGAGTTGAGAATAGAGAATAGAGAGTGGCAAAGGTTTTTAGAACCATCATACTCTTCACCAGCAAGCCGAAAAATTCTGAGGTCTGAGATCTGACTGGTTGGAGATACATCAAATATGGAGGGTCGGCAATCCATCAGACATCTGTCCGCCGACATCCGACTTCAGCTTTTATTCGTATTTTTGTACATGAATATTTCAGAAAATTCACGCATTTGGATCTATCAGGCCAATCGGATTCTAAGTTCTGAGGAGGAACAAAAAATTCAGCAAAAGCTTAATGACTTCACATCCCAATGGCAGGCACATGGCCATGACCTGGCTGCACATGGAGAGATTCGCCATCATCAGTTTATTATTTTATCGGTAGATGAACAGGTTGCCGGCGCTACTGGTTGTTCGATAGATAAATCCGTTTACCTGATGAAAGAAATAGAGCAGGAATTTGACCTTGATCTTTTCGACCGTTTCAGGATTGCTTACCGCCAGGGAGCTGAAGTGGTAAATTGCAGTCGCGAGGAGTTTGAGGAACTCTTAAACCAAGGTACGCTTAGCCGGGATTCTATCGTTTTTAACAATATGATATCTACACGGAAAGACCTCAATAATTTGTGGGAAGTCGCCATCAAAGACAGCTGGCATGCTCAAGTTTTTGCAGACAAAATCGCCTGATCCTTTTAGCAGAACCTTCAAAAAATGATTTAAAAAGGCAGCTTACCTAACCTGTTCATATTACGTAAAATAAGACGTTGTTTGCGATAAATATATGAGGTTGGTTTAGCCGGAGACCATCTCCGAGGATTGGGAAATACTGCTACTAATAGTGCAGCCTGTTGTTTAGTCATACTTACTGCAGATTTGTGGTAGTAATTCCAGGATGCAGCTTCAGCCCCATAAAGTCCATCACCTGTTTCAATCACATTTAAATAAACTTCAAGGATACGCTCCTTACTCCATAAAAGTTCTATCAGGCCAGTAAAATAACCTTCAAAAGCTTTGCGGATATACGAACGTCCAGGCCATAAAAAAACATTCTTTGCCGTCTGCTGGCTGATTGTGCTTGCACCGATCACACGCTTACTTTTCTGATTTTTCTCAAAGGCATTTTCCATGGCTTTAAAATCAAAGCCCCAATGCTTCAGAAAATTCACGTCCTCACCGGCGATAGCTGCTTTCTTTAAATTATCTGATAGATCTTCAAACCGAATCCATTCTTTCTCGATCTTCCATTTCTTTCCTGCAGCCTTTTGTTCAATACCACGCTGTAACATAAGGAAAGTAATCGGAGGATTGATGAACTTCAAGGCAAGCACCCAGAAAAATGTAATCCCGATAAACCAGAGAATGACTTTTCCGAGAATTCGGCCGTACTTTTTTAGTTTGGATTGGGGAGCGGGTCTGGTGGATCTTCGTTTTGCCATTTTGGCTGGTTGTTAGTTGTTCGTGATGATTGCCAGGCTTATATGAGAGGCATTTTCAAATGTCTTTATTGTTAAATATCCGGATAGGCAAGTTACGATAAGCTGCGATTCCTGAAAATAAAAAATGCCTTCTGAAATTAATCAGAAAGCATTTTATTTATTGAATATCTATTATGTTTTACCAGTGTACCGATGAAAATTACCAGGCTGGTTGGATAACAATTAGCTCGTTAGCCTTGACGTCATTTACCTGTTAACAGGTAAATGACATCTGGCAACTCACTACTCTGCTACTACCTCAAACGGAACCTTCACCTTCACTTCTTTGTGTAGATTCAAGTTTGCGATGTATTCACCAACAAACTTAGGCTCAGTTTCAAATGTTATGCGTCTGCGGTCTACATCAAATCCTTCTTTCTTCAAAGCATCAGCAATTTGAATGGTATTCACTGATCCGAAGATCTTACCACTCTCACCAGCTTTCGCGCCGATAGACAATTTAACACCTTCAAGCTTGCCTGCAATTGCATCAGCATCTTTCTTGATCTTATCTTGTTTAAAAGCAGCTTGCTTGAGGTTTTCAGCTAATACTTTCTTTGCTGATCCTGTAGCCAATGTTGCATAACCCTTTGGTATAAGGAAGTTACGACCGTATCCTGGCTTTACATTTACAACATCATCTTTCTCTCCGAGATTCTTGATGTCTTGTTTTAAAATTAGTTCCATGTCGCTTATCTCCCTCTATTTTAATGAATCAGTAACATAAGGTAATAACCCGATATGACGTGCACGCTTTACAGCTTGTGCAACTTTACGCTGGAACTTCAATGACGTACCCGTTAAACGGCGAGGTAAAACTTTACCCTGGTCATTTACAAACTTCAATAAGAAGTTAGCATCCTTGTAATCGATATACTTAATTCCGTTCTTTCTGAAGCGGCAGTATTTCTTACGGCTCTCGTCAACTTTTGGAGCGGTAACGTATTGGATTGTATCTTTTGCCATTATCTCGCTACCTCCTCAGTTTTAGATTCCTTGGGTTTGTTGAAAGCACCGCTGCGTTTTTTCTCACTGAAAGCAAGAGCGTGCTTGTCAAGCGCGACAGTTAAGAAACGCATGATACGTTCGTCACGTTTGTATTCAACCTCAAGTTTGTTAATAAACTCACCCGGAGCTTTGAATGTAGTTAGGTGATAGTATCCTGTTGTTTTCTTTTGAATCGGATACGCTAGTTTTTTCAAACCCCAATTGTCTTCATGGACAATTTCGGCTCCGTTATCAGTCATTAGCTTGCCAAATTTGGTTAACACCTCTTTCGCAGCTTCTTCAGATAACAACGGGGTCAGAATGATCACTGTTTCGTACTGTTGCATTGTTGCTGTTTGTTTTTTAATTATTAATCGCCACGGAACCTGCTAAACAGGATTCAAAGCGGGATGCAAAAATAGGTATAATTTTCTATTTATCAAACGGTTTTAGAAAATGTTAACGAAGGAAGTGCTCTGCCAAGTTGGTCTTAGTTTAGCAGAAGAGTAATTTGGACTTATGAAGAGGAGAAGTTTACATTGTGTTCCTTTTAACAATAAACACAATAAAGCCTATAGTGAATTTCAGATACTTATTAAATGTTTTCATCGCCCATCGCTAGTTCTACAAAGATGAATTTAAGGCTCCACATGAGCCATACCCGAAAACGGGTATTTTAGTTAACAGCCATCACACGGGAAATGTTTTCAAATTTCTGCCGACAGTTAATAAAAAACTGAATCTAAGTTTGGTTTAACCCGTTGCACTTTCTAATTTAGGACCCGATGGATAACTTCATAGTTTCAGCAAGAAAGTATCGGCCGCTCACCTTCCAAACCGTTGTAGGTCAGCAGCATATAACGGGAACGCTGAAAAATGCCATCAAAAATAATCAGCTGGCCCAGGCCTTTCTTTTCTGCGGGCCGCGTGGTGTGGGGAAGACAACTTGCGCCAGGATCCTAGCGAAAACAATAAATTGCCAGAATCTGAGCCCTGAAGCGGAGGCTTGCGGCATTTGTGATTCATGCGTTTCCTTTCAGAACGGAAATTCGTTTAATATCCATGAACTGGATGCCGCATCCAACAATTCCGTGGATGATATCCGCAGTCTGATTGAGCAGGTAAGAATACCGCCACAGGCAGGAAAGTATAAGATCTATATAATAGACGAGGTACATATGCTGTCGCAGGCAGCATTCAATGCATTTTTGAAAACACTCGAAGAACCTCCTTCATATGCGATTTTCATCCTTGCGACCACCGAAAAGCATAAAATATTACCAACGATACTTTCCAGATGCCAGATCTTCGACTTTAACCGGATCAAAGTGGAGGATATGGCTTTGCATCTTCAGGAGATTGCCGTTAAAGAAGGTGTAAGTTACGATCAGGATGGCCTGCATCTTATTGCCCAGAAAGCCGACGGGGGCCTGAGGGATGCTTTATCTATGTTCGACCAAATCGTTAGCTTTTCGAATAAAAATGTCAATTACAAGGCTGTAATTGAAAACCTGAATATTCTTGACTACGATTACTATTTTAAACTAACAGACTCCATATTATCAGAAAACGTTCCCGGTTGCCTTTTAATTTTTGATGAGATACTCAGCCATGGCTTTGACGGGAATCATTTTATTACGGGACTAGCCTCTCACTTTCGAAATCTGCTAGTTTCAAAAGACGCATCCACATTGAAACTTTTAGAGGTGAGCGAAGGAATACGTCAGAAATATGGGCTGCAATCAGCTGCTTCAACTGCTTCTTTCCTGATATCAGCCCTAAACATTACCAATCAATGTGATCTTAATTACAAGACCAGCAAGAACCAACGCCTGCAGGTTGAACTTGCATTAATTAAGCTCTGCCATCTACCCTCCATACTAAATCTTTCTAACGCACAGCCTGCCCCTTCTGAAAATCAGGAAGTAAAAAAAAAACTTGAGCCACTAGTAAAAGGTCCGCTTCCTGCTGCTGACGAGGTGAACTCATCTTTAACTTCGGAAGTTATGACTGTCCCGGTAGAACCGGTATTGAAAAAGTCCCACGTATCGGTCACACCGGAAGAGACACCTTTAACCCCTGATCCGGTTCTGGAAAAGCCGAAACCCGTGGAATTGGAGGCTGAAGGTCAGGACAAAAAAGTTAAAATCAATATTCCAAAACCATCATTATCTGGCGGCGCATCCCTTATTCCAAATCTGAACGACCTTGAAGCAAGTTATTCAAAAAAAGAGGAGTTAAAGCCTGAGTATGTTAGCGGAGAAAGCCGGAATGATTTTGACTCTGACACACTTTTAAAGTATTGGAACCAATATGCGTCGAGAATAAAACAGGACGGAAAGATTAATATTTTCACGATCATGACTTCGAACCCTCCTACTCTACTTGAAAATTTTGTGATCGAACTGATCATTGAAAACAAAGTTCAGGAAGAGCTGCTGATAAATGAAAAGGTAGATCTGCTTAATTTCCTGAGAACCGAACTAAAGAATTTCGGAATCGAGCTGACTACCAGGCATGTAGAGAATAATACCAAAAAGCGTTTGTATACTTCTTCAGAGAAGTACAATCATATGGTTGAAAAGAACCCTAGTTTGGAGGAGTTTAGGAGAAGGTTTAACCTTGACATCGATTATTGAGGTCCGAGTCGAAGGTCAGAGGTCTGAGCTGGGCGGAAATGAACATCGGAGTGTCTAGGAATGCAAATGTGTATTCGTATTATAAGGCATCCTCCTGTCTTAACATATCCTTCTCTGACTTCTGACCTCAGACTTCCGACTTTAGATCCGGTCGTTCTTCGGATAACCCTCTTCATCCAAATCGTCTCTGTCATCTTCCGGAGTTCTTGAAAGTTGCTCATCAATTGGCAGCACTTCAACAATATTCCCATTATCGATGTGCATTCCCAGCTCATCAAGGTCGGTTTCAAGGCTCAGGTTTTTATCGTATTCATTCACTGCAGTAGGGTTCGCTTCATCAAAATCGGAATCGGCATCACCTCCATTTTCAACTGCAGTGTCGTATGGATCGGGGTGGATGTAATCCGGATCCTCGCTTTTTACGTCAATTTCATAACTGTTTTTCTCTTCATCAAATGCAAGATCATCGATGTTCACTTCCATATTCAGGTCATCTTTTAATGCCTGGTCTCTATCGGTCTTATCCGGAAGAAGCTCTTCTCCGGGTTTTTGTCTGCGTTCCATAAGTTCAATTTGTTTCTACTATTGAAACGTGAGCACATACATTTAGTTTTTAAAATAATCGACATTGTTAGCATTAAAAATACGTACGGGGGCTTTTAGCGTCAACCCAAAATTCCTATCTTTGTCGAAATTCCAAAAACCCTCATTATTAAGTATATGTCAATACAAAAAATTAAAGTTGCAAATCCGGTAGTAGAATTAGACGGTGATGAAATGACCAGAATTATCTGGAAGTTTATTAAAGACAAATTGATCACTCCATATCTTGATCTGGATATTAAATATTTTGATCTCGGGATGGAATACCGTGATGAAACTAATGATCAGGTTACTATCGATGCAGCGAATGCCATAAAACAATATGGGGTAGGTATCAAATGTGCTACCATCACACCTGACGAGCAGCGTGTTGAGGAATTCGGGCTAAAGCAAATGTGGAAATCACCTAACGGAACTATCCGTAACATCCTTGATGGTACTGTTTTCCGTGAACCGATCGTTATGAAAAACGTGCCACGTCTGGTTCCAAATTGGACTGCCCCGATCTGCATCGGTCGTCATGCTTTTGGAGACCAGTACCGTGCAACAGATTTTCTGACAAAAGGAAAAGGAAAATTAACGGTAACCTTTACGCCGGAAGATGGTGGCGAGGCGCAATCATTTGAAGTATATAACTTTAAAGGTGACGGTGTTGCACTAACGATGTACAATACAGATGAAAGTATCTACGGATTTGCTCGCGCATGCTTTAACCAGTCGCTTTCAAAAGGATGGCCTTTATACTTGTCGACAAAAAACACCATTCTAAAAAAATACGATGGAAGGTTCAAAGATATCTTTGAGGAAGTTTACCAGAAAGAGTTCAAAGCCAGATTTGACGAAGCAGGTATCACTTACGAGCACCGTTTGATCGATGACATGGTTGCATCAGCTTTAAAATGGAATGGAAACTTCGTCTGGGCTTGTAAAAATTATGACGGTGACGTGCAGTCTGACACAGTAGCACAAGGTTTTGGTTCACTCGGATTAATGACTTCTGTATTAGTTACCCCGGATGGTGGAACTATGGAAGCTGAAGCGGCTCATGGAACAGTAACACGCCACTATCGCGATCACCAGGCTGGCAAGCCAACATCAACAAATCCAATAGCATCTATTTTTGCTTGGACGAGAGGACTTGAATTCCGCGGCAAGCTTGATAATAACCAGGCATTGATCGACTTCTGCCAGGCGCTTGAAGAAGTGTGTATTGAAACGGTAGAAAGCGGCAAGATGACGAAAGATCTTGCAGTTTGTATTCACGGCAATAAAGTGAATCATGGTGAGCATTACCTGTACACAGAGGAGTTCTTGGCTGCGATTGACGAGAATCTTCAGTCGAGACTGAAATAAGTTATACGTTTTACGTTTCTAAACGCTGCAAATGGTGTACGGAAAATAATTAAAAAGAAAAAGGCTGTTTCGAAAGATGCAGCCTTTTTACGTTAAATATGAAACGTTATATGATATAAGTTTCTAAGCGTTGTGCTATCGGGATAACAGCATATTACGCACGTTCTATTGTACCATATAAATTAGTAACGCTGTGCATAGGCGATGGCCAGGTAAAACATACAACGTATAACGGACTACTTCCTCTTAAAGTCCAAATCCTGAAAATCATAACTAAAATCCGTCAACGGAGAGATCGGATTCATCTTAATACCCGACGGCTTTCCTTCATAATCCAGTGAAAACATAATGAAGGCGTCGGCATCTAAACTCCGGTCGGTCCACCTGGCGAGGAATGTATTGCCTTTGTAGAAAGACATCTCGCCGGAAATTCTCGACGAGCGCTTCGATGCGAAAAATAACTTCCCATTTTTGAGGCTGATTTCGACATCTCCAAACCAGACGTCGTTGTATATACCTGTAAATTGTTCGAGGTTTGCCGGTGGTGTGGCTGCGGCCGCCACTTTCCATGCCTCAGAGGTTACCTTATCGGCATCGCCCAGATTCGATTGCATCCTGTCCGCATTTTCCTGCACCCGATCTTTACCTTTGATCCCGAAATAACTGTCTTTTATTTGGTTGGTGATCGAGCTGAATGCTGCACCAATTTGCTGATTAGTCAATACGATAATCCCCAAATTAAGTTCGGGAATCAAAGTCACCTGTGTCACCATACCAGCTACGAAGCCAGTGTGACTAGCTTGCTTATAACCCATTACGTCACTAAGATTCCATCCCAATCCATATGCGTTGAAGTGAGTGTTATAGATCCCAGGTGAACGTACAGGAATAATTGTTTGAGGAGTCCACATCTCCTCGTGGACATTTTCAGAAAACAGTTGCTTTCCGCCGCCATATTTGCCATGAGCCAATTGCATGATCACCCACTTACTAAGCTCGCTAACGCTTGAATTGATACCCCCGGCAGAGTTCCCAAATTCAAAACGATCGCGGGCTATAACTTTTACCT
This sequence comes from Daejeonella lutea, assembly GCF_900168015.1. Taxonomy (GTDB): domain Bacteria; phylum Bacteroidota; class Bacteroidia; order Sphingobacteriales; family Sphingobacteriaceae; genus Daejeonella; species Daejeonella lutea. The sequence continues at coordinate 1,905,053 of NZ_FUYR01000001.1, forward strand.
TTCCATCTACCACAGCATGCGCTCCAATCACATTTGACTTATCTTTTAGCCTGTTAAATGAAGACGCACTTTTCATCATCCCGAGCGGACGCATGATCCGTTGTTCTGCAAATTCCTCCCACGGCATGCCTGACACCCGTGCGACAACTTCACCGGCCACCATATATAGTAAATTGTCGTAGTCATACTTTGTTCGAAATCCTGATACCGGCTTCAAATACCTGAGGTTATGTATAATGTCCTTCATAGTAAAACTATTTTGACCCGGCCAGAACATGAGATCACCTGCACCCAGACCCAGACCGCTACGATGGGTGAGCAAATCCCGTATCGTAAATTCCTCAGTTACGTAAGCATTGTACATCCTGAATTCTGGAATGAAGTCAATCACCCGATCATCCCATTTGAGTTTTCCTTCATCAACCAGAATCCCAAGTGTAGCCGCAGTGAAAGCTTTACTATTTGAGGCGATCCCAAACAATGTATTATCATCTACTTTTTCAGGCGATCCCAGGGTACGCACTCCATATCCTTTAGAATGAATCAGCTTCCCATCTTTTACGATGCCTACAGCAATACCCGGCACATCAAATGTTTTTAAGGTGCGTTCGACTAAGAGATCAACCTCAGACGATGTGATTGCCTGAGCGATGGCTGTTGAGCCAGTCAGGGAAATCAAAATCAATAAAATGGTAAAATGGTAGCTTAGCTTCATGGTTCGATATTTTGCTGGTTGAGTCAGAATCCTAAAATACTTCAAAGTTTTGAATCATTACAGGTAATATTGGTAAATTGCATATATGATAACATCTTCCAGAATATGGTTAATTACGGGAGTTTCAGGCGGCCTGGGACGTGCCCTGGCTCTTGAAGCAGCTCGTAATGGAGACATTGTTTTCGGCACGCTCAGGCAAGAGGGCCAGGTGGATGAATTCAGCGACCTCGTACATGGCAAAACGTTCGGGATTCAGCTGGATGTGAACAATCATACTGACATCGGACCAGTTTTAACGCATATTATTGATCAGTTTGGCCGTATCGATGTGCTGGTAAACAATGCCGGCTACGGCCTTTTTGGAGCGGCTGAAGAGGTTAGTATGCAGGAGGCGCGAGAACAAATGGAAACTAATTTTTTCGGAGCTTTGGCCCTTACCCAGGCTGTTCTCCCAATAATGAGAAGCCAAAGATCCGGGCATATCCTGCAAGTCTCATCAATTGCCGGTTTAAGTTCCAACCCCGGCCTGGGAATCTATAATGCGAGTAAATTTGCCCTCGAGGGTTTTACTGAAGCCCTTTACATGGAAACCAAAGACCTGAATATAAAAGTAACTTTGATCGAACCTGGTCCATTCAGGACGGACTGGGCAGGATCGTCATCCGTTAGATCCGTTAAGGTAATACCTGATTACGATTCAACTGCCGGAGAGCGAATCCGGGCAATAAACGGAATGAGCGGCAAGCAGCCCGGAGATCCTGTTAAAGCTGCAAAAGCTATCCTTAAAATTGTAAACAGCGAGAATCCTCCCCTCAGGTTAGCGTTAGGAAAAATTGCTATTGACGTGATCAGAAAGAAGATAAACCTTCTTGAAAGAGAACTGAATGAATGGGAGAAGCTGAGTGCGAATACGGGGTTTGAGGAGTAAACTGAGGTCGGATGAGAGAAGTCGGAGGTTTGAGGTCTGAGACTAAACGGTATAAGAAATGCAGGAGGTTAACCGAAAACTTCAAATCGCTCCCAGAATCCGTCCTGTGGTAGAGCAGCAAAGATATTTACCGGCTCCTGTTTTACGGGGTGTATAAATTGAAGACGGCGGGCATGCAGGCAAATACTCTTTTTAAGACTGCCCCGCGGATAACCATACTTATTATCGCCAACTATTGGACAATTCAGCGTAGAGAGCTGTACACGGATCTGATGTGGCCGTCCGGTTATCGGGTCAACTTCTATCAGGTAATAACCACCTAGCTCTCCGATAAGCTTGTAATTTAGCTCGGCACGCTGGCTTCCCGGGACCTCTTTATCGTAAGCCTTAGTAACATTTTTTTGAGGGTTCTTCACAAGCCAATGAACGAGGTTACCCTGTTCCACTGCGGGCCTGTTCCTGACAACCGCCCAATACGTCTTATGCATATCCCTGTTCTTAAACATTTTATTGATACGGTCCAGAGCTTTGCTGGTCTTTGCGAAGAGGATAACGCCGCTCACTGGTCGATCAAGCCTGTGTACAACCCCAAGAAATGCTCCGTTAGGCTTATTATATTTCTTGGCGATATAGCGCTTCACCTTCTCGTCCAGTGATTCGTCGCCGGTATCGTCTACCTGAACAATATCTCCCGCGCGCTTATTCACAGCGATCAAATGGTTATCCTCAAATAAAATATCCTCGTCGGTAATATCTGCAACCTGAGCCGGAAATTTAGCCTTTTTGTAATCAGAATTATTCATATCAAACTATCTAGCTCAATATTGCTCCGACTCATTTGGAAATGAGCCTGATTTCACATCTTTCACATAACTCCCAACGGCACCGTTAATCTCATCGAAAAGATTTAAATACTGTCTCAGGAATCTTGGCTTAAAGCCTTTGTTCAACCCAAGCATATCATGAACAACCAGAACCTGGCCGTCGCAGTGCGGCCCTGCGCCAATACCTATTGTTGGTATTTTGACGCTTTTGGTTACCTCATCAGCAAGTTTAGCCGGAATCTTTTCTAGCACCACAGAAAAGCAACCAGCTTCCTGAAGAACAACTATGTCACTTTTCAATTTCTCAGCTTCTGCCTCCTCCTTTGCCCTCACCGTGTAAGTTCCAAATTTGTAAATGGACTGCGGAGTTAGACCAAGGTGCCCCATGACCGGTATTCCTGCAGTTATTATTCTATCGATTGACTCACGAACCTCTATTCCCCCTTCCAGCTTGACGGCGTGTGCCCCCGATTCTTTCATAATCCGGATAGCTGAGTTTAAAGCCTCTTTTGAGTTACCCTGGTAAGAACCGAATGGCAGATCAACGACAACCAAGGCCCTTTTAACGGCTCTCACCACGGAGGCAGCATGATAGATCATCTGATCCAGTGTAATAGGCAATGTCGTTTCATGGCCGGCCATTACATTTGACGCTGAATCACCAACAAGAATTACGTCGATACCCCCCTCATCGACAATCGTAGCCATCGAATAGTCATAGGATGTAAGCATAGCGATTTTTTCGCCTTTTTGCTTCATACCAAGAATAGTATTTGTGGTGATACGCTTGACCTCGCTGTGAACTGACATTTGCCTGAGTTTAGTTAATCCTGATCAAAGTTAGGATTAAAGAAACAATTATAACTGACGAACTTCATTTGATATAAAAACCCTTATTTAGGCTTTCGCAATTCCTAATAAATTCATACTTTTGTCCTTTGTGATAAATGAAGTAATAAACTTCCTTCCATATAGTCAGAATTCACTCGAGCTGGCTTTTTATTTCCCCGATTTTCTTAATTCTTCAATTAAAATCAATGAATAATTACATCAAATTACCAGCAGTATTACTTTTGGAAGATGGAACAGTTTACCATGGAAAAGCTGCAGGAAAAATTGGTACCACTACTGGTGAGATTTGTTTTAACACAGGCATGACCGGATATCAGGAGATCTTTACCGATCCTTCGTATTTCGGCCAGATCATGGTTACAACCAACGCCCATATTGGAAATTACGGAATACATAATGATGAAATAGAATCAGGTGATATAAAGATCGCTGGCCTGGTTTGCAAGAATTTCAATATTACATACAGTCGTAAGATGTCGGACACTTCTATTCAGGATTATTTTCAGGATGAGAATATTGTCGGGATATCGGATGTTGACACGCGGTCTTTGGTACGTCATATCAGGGATAAAGGAGCCATGAATGCCATCATTTCTTCAGAGATTCTTGATATCGACATATTAAAAGAAAAGCTTGCTGCTGTCCCTTCAATGGATGGGTTGGAACTTTCGTCGCAGGTATCAACAAAAGAGCCCTACGAATATGGCGACCCGAATGCAAGTTATAAAGTAGCCGTTCTTGACCTGGGTGTTAAGAAAAACATTCTAAGAAGTTTCGATAATCGTGGTGTTTTTGCAAAAGTGTTTCCTGCGAAGACAAGTTTTGCCGAAATGGAGAAATTCCAGCCGAACGGATATTTTATCTCGAACGGGCCCGGCGATCCTGCTGCAATGCCGTATGCTATCGACACTGTCAAAGAAATCCTGGCTGCCGATAAACCACTTTTCGGAATTTGCCTGGGGCATCAGCTTCTTGCACTCGCGAATGACATCGGCACTATGAAAATGTTTAATGGTCACCGTGGTCTAAACCATCCGGTAAAAAATGTGATTATCAACCATTGTGAGGTTACTTCTCAAAATCATGGTTTTGGTGTTATACAGGAAGATGTTAGAAAATCGGATAAGGTCGAGATAACTCACATTAATCTCAATGATCAGTCCATAGAAGGAATCAGGGTAAAAGGCAAGAAAGCTTTCTCGGTGCAGTATCATCCGGAATCTTCACCAGGTCCACACGATTCGCGTTATCTGTTCGATGACTTCGTGGGCATGCTTAAGTAAAACTCGAGGTCTGTAGTCGGAAGTCTGATGCCGGACTGGAGCATAAGTATTCAGACTCCAATTCAAAGAAAAATAGTATTTTTGAGATACACAGTATAATAGTGTAACCACTACACTAAGTTTAATATTCTTCATACATTAAAAAACAATCATGAGTTTAATTATCGACGTACACGCAAGACAAATTCTGGATTCCCGTGGAAATCCCACTATCGAAGTAGATGTAATTACCGAAAACGGAATTATTGGCCGCGCAGCTGTTCCATCAGGAGCTTCTACAGGTATACACGAGGCAGTTGAACTTCGCGATGGTGATAAGGCAGTGTACTTAGGTAAAGGCGTATTGAAAGCTGTTGCTAACGTAAATGAGAAAATCGCTCCGGAGCTGAACGGTATAGACGTTTTTGAACAAAACAGCATCGATACTCTGCTGATCAAATTAGATGGCACAGAAAATAAGGGGAATCTGGGGGCAAATGCAATCCTGGGGGTTTCACTGGCTGTGGCAAAAGCCGCTGCACAGGAAAGCCGTCAGCCATTGTACCGCTACATCGGAGGTGTTAATGCCAATACCTTGCCTATACCGATGATGAACATCATAAACGGTGGTTCACATTCAGATGCTCCGATAGCATTCCAGGAATTTATGATTATGCCAGCTGGCGCGTCTTCATTCTCTGAAGCATTACGCTGGGGCACTGAAGTATTCCATACACTGAAGAAAATCCTGCACGACAGGGGACTGTCAACAGCTGTTGGCGATGAAGGTGGATTTGCACCGAAGTTTGATGGAACGGAAGACGGGGTTGAAACAATCCTGCAAGCAATTGAAAAAGCCGGGTACAAAGCAGGTAAAGACATTTTCTTAGCTTTTGACTGTGCTGCCTCTGAATTCTACAAAGACGGTAAATACGATTACACCAAATTCGAAGGTGAAAAAGGAGCAATCCGGACGAGTGCAGAGCAAGTTGAATATCTTGCAGAATTAGCATCAAAATACCCGATCATTTCAATCGAAGATGGTATGGCTGAAGATGATTGGGATGGATGGAAATTATTAACTGATAAGATCGGCTCGAAAGTGCAGCTTGTTGGTGATGATCTTTTTGTCACGAATGTTAAACGTCTTCAACAAGGTATAGACACACATACTGGAAACTCAATACTTGTTAAAGTAAACCAGATAGGTTCGCTTACTGAAACGATAAACGCTGTAAGCCTCGCACAAAATAACGGCTATACCTCTGTGATGAGTCACCGTTCTGGCGAAACAGAAGATTACACAATTGCCGATCTTGCAGTTGCGTTAAATTGCGGTCAGATTAAAACCGGGTCAGCTTCACGTTCAGACAGGATTGCAAAATACAATCAACTGTTACGCATTGAAGAAGAACTTGGCTCGAATGCCCGTTTTATCGGAAAAGATTTCAAGTATCTTAAGAAATAAAGAGGAAGTCGGAAGCCGGAGGTCTGATGAACTTCCGGCTTCCATACTATCATATTCCCGAAGCAGTCCGGCTTCGTAAGAGAATTGGCACTACACTCCACTCATACTGCCTTTTGTTGATAAGTTGATAAAAACCTAAATTCTCCACTATACCTTATACCGGCAGAATTCTATATTTGTTATGATGACAAGGGCTTTCAATCTAATTAAGAATAAATACCTGATCGCTGGGATAGCTTTCCTTACGTGGATGTTATTCTTTGACCGAAATGACCTGATGTCGCAATATGAATACCGCCAGCAACTGAACAAGCTGGAAGCTGAAAAAGAATTCTACACGACCGAATCCGAAAAGACAGTAAAAGACCTTACGGAACTTACTACAGACCGCAGTAAACTTGAAAAATTCGCCCGTGAAAAGTATCTGATGAAGAAAGAGAACGAGGATGTGTTTGTGATCATCAAGGAAGAGGCGAAAAAAGAAAAAAGCTCTTTTTTCTAAATAACAGCCTATCTTCTTCTGTACTTTATAATTCCAGAATAACAGAGATTCTCCGGATCCGCATCTTTGTATCTTGCCCCTGCAACGTACCAATTAGGATAAACCCTTAATAAAACGGGAATTGAATTGGGAGTATTCTTTATACTCCCAATTAATTATTATTTAGATGCAGGGCACGAACAATCACACGAATTGCCCAAACTATCTGCAACATACCTGTAGGTTTTGCCAATCGCATGTCCCAGATAATACCAAAGGCTCTCACCCCCATTAATTTTCCTTTGTTCACAAACGTCCAGCTCTGTTAATCCGTCAATGTTTTTTAATGTTTTCATAGCATTATAATTTGTAAAATCACCTACTCTATTCAGGCTTTTCGGTTTCGGCCTTTTGCTGCACAGCATTATCGCGATTACCAAAGAAAGTAAGGCACAGTATAAAAAACTTGGAGTGGTCCGTTTTCCTTGCCGGATGTGTATTAGTATTTAGTTTCCGGTATAATCTCAATCGATAGATTCTTCCGCCGACAATGGCCGGAAATTCAGAGTGATATTCATGAGGAAAGGCTGAGTATAATAATATGTGCGGAATTCCCTTGAGTACTCGATCGGTGCTTCTTTAACCTTTAACTCTTCCAGCAGCTTGAATACCATTGAGGTGGACAAATCAAGCCGTCTGGCTAATTCCTGTGGCGTACCGGTCCTACGAAATTTGATCAGTTCATGAAGACGGTTGATCCTTTCAATTTGTTCAATGAATTTCATAATTTGAGGATGAAATATCCTGAGGCAAGTTCGCAGCCCATAGTGAATAATATTCTGATCTGCGCGCGAGCAGCTCTGAATGTGAACCTTGTTCTGCCACGCGTCCATTTTTAAGTACTATAATCTTATCTGCCCTTTGGATGGAACTAAGTCTATGTGCAATAACAATGACAGTTTTCCGAAAGGACAAGAAAGTATTTAGTGTGTCGAGCACAAGCTGCTCCGACCTGGGATCAAGCGATGAAGTCGCTTCGTCTAGTATTAAGATCTCAGGATCTCTATATAGCGCTCGTGCAATGGCCAGGCGTTGCCTGAAACCACCAGACAGGGTTACCCCATTCTCCCCTATACTAGTTTGGAAACCGTCAGGAAGATTTTCTATTAAATCTAAAAGCCCCAGCTGTCTGCAGATGAATAAAACTCTTTCCATTTCAATGTCTTCGTCTCCGATTGCAATATTGCTAATTACACTCCCTGAAAAAAGCTCGGTAATCTGCGGTACCACAGCAATGATCTTCCTTAGAGAACTATTAGTAATGTATTTAATCGAATGTTCTCCGAAAAAAATATTCCCGGCGTTAATTGGATATATCTTCTGCAGAAGAGATACCAATGATGATTTTCCACAGCCACTTTCACCAACGACAGCGGTCAGCTGATTCAAAGGAATTTCCAGTTCCAGGTCTGTAAATATATTCTCCCGTGTTCCATAGCGAAAAGAAAGTTTATTAAACCTGATATTACCAAGGTTGGAATTACTTAGCACAATTTTATTGTCAACCTTTTCGGTCTCTCGATCGAGATCCATAATTTCAAATAACCTGTCTGATGCAATCATCGCATCCTGTACCACCCTGTTCATGCCAATCAGCAACGACACCGGTGCAGTGAAGTAATTCAATAAAGCATAAAACGATAACAATTCCCCAGCAGTAATTTGTTCTTGAAGGACAAAGTTTGAACCAAGCCATAACAGAATAATAACGAATAGTTGGGATGTAAAATCGGTAGATGCTCCTGAAAACAGGGAGTTTAGTCCCGATCGGTATACAGATTTCAATAAAACTATGAACTTTCTTTCCGTTTTGTCATTTGCATGATGCTCGAGTCCAAAACGCTTTATTGTACCGATGGTATTCAGGCTCTCAAGTAATTGGGATTCAAGTGCAGCACTATCTTCCATTAATTTGCGCTGCCCACGTTTGTTTAACTTATTAGTGATAAAATAGATCAGGCTATATGCAGGAACGGCTAATAACATAACGAGGGCCAGCTTCCAATAATATGTGAACATTAATGCCAGTGAAGAAATCAGCATACAGGCACCGACTAAAAGATTAACGGATACGTCATTAATAAACAAGCGGATCTTCACCGCATCATTTAACCTCGACATGATCTCGCCGACACGCATTGTGTCAAAAAATTGCTGAGGTAGCTTTAACAAGTGTTTATAATAACCAAGTATCAGCCGTGTATCTATTAGTTGGCCCGTCCTGAGAATGAAAATATTTTTCAGCATATTTATAAGAACGCGCAGTACCAGGACCAGGAACATTGCAATCACCAAGAAATTGAGTAGTTTAAAATCTCTGCCAGTAATGACGTGGTCCACAATCTTCTGAATAAAAATTGCGGTTGAGAGGCCAAGAATTGTGTAAATCAAAGAGCCAAAAAGTGCCTGGAAAATTATGTCCTTATGTGGTTTAATGAGCATCCAAAATCTTGTAAAATGATCAGAATTACCATCTGCGGGACAAAAATCTACAGCAGGAGCCAATAGCATTAATACACCTGTCCATTCTTTTTTAAAATCTTGATGGCATACCTCATGAATTTCACCATCCGCAGGGTCCATAACTACCACTGCGCTTTTAGTGACCTTACTGATCACCAAGTAATGATGTAAAGAATCATTAATTATCATATGAGCTATTGCCGGCAACGGTATATTGAATAGACTATCAAATGTCCCTTTTACACCCTTGGCCTCAAACTTGAAATATTCAGCGGCTTCAATCAGTCCCCTGAGACTTGTTCCCTGCCTATCGGTACCAGCCAATTGCCGTACCCGTGCTACCGGCACATGAAGCTTATGGAATCTGGCTACAGAAACCAAACAAGCTGCTCCACAATCCATTCCGTCGCGCTGTTTAACTTTTATATCCATGCTATTCAGTGACGTGTTAATTAAGGTGCATTTGTTTCTGCCCACAATACCATCCCACTTTGGCGCGCTATCCTGAATTCAGCGGTGAATGTCATCCCTTTCTTTAATAGCACCCGTTTGCCATTATACTGAAGATGGGTTTTATCCACACGGCAGTAAACTGTAAAGAGAGGTGATTGACCAGGCTTTAGAATAATATCTTCGGAAATCATGGTAACCTGGCCACTGAGCGCTCCCCAATCTTCATGGTCAAAACCATCCATCAGTATACGTACTTCCTGACCGACCTTAATCAAATCAATGTCGGATGGCTTGGCATAACAAATTGCAGCAAGCTCATTATAACCAGGATTACGGGGATTTATAGTTTGTAATTGTCCTTTATCATGATGGGAGTCATTTTCATAAATAACTCCGCTACTTGTTACCGTTGTCGGAATGCCTGCAATTGTCAGGCATGTGAGAGAAATAATGACAGCAAAGATTGCCAACAAATATATTATTCGGCTCTTCCTGCCAACTCTATATTCGTGAACGATAGAAAGTGGGAGGTCACCGTCGGCAAATGGCATCAATACTGGCATATTTCTGTTAATATGCCTAAATGTATTACCAGATTATAGGGGAAAGATACAAGTAAATCGGAATGTTATTTAACGGCAGTACCAGCCAAAGAAACGGTCAGATCATTTAGTCAAGCCGCTCCAGCTGATTCAGAAGATCATCCAGGCCATCATCAATTTTTAAGACTTTCTTTCTCACTTGCTCATAAAATGCATCAAGACCTTGGGTATTTTCGAAATAACCGCCTTCTTCAAGCAGACCGATCTTTTCATTATGATGATTAAACAACTCAAATGATACGGTGCCTACGCTTTTTCCAATGTAGATTTTAAAATCACTCACCGATGTATAAAAAGTACTTCCATCCGCTTCCTCTTTCCAAAGGATCTTATCTTCGCGGGTTAACTCTTTTACTTTTTTAAATATTGAATGTGTCTTTTTCTCTTCCATAGCTACTTACACAAAATTTAAACCTCGCCGTTTCGTTTTCGGGAGAACCATTCAACGCTAAGAAGGGTGAGAATAATAAAGAATACTAATTTCAAATTAATTGGCTCTTCATATTTACGGTCTTCATAAGAAACGGTTTTAACATTTTCATTGGCTTTAATCAACCTCGCGAGATCCATCAGCTGTGAAGGGAAAACCATTTTACCGCCGCTTTGCTGGGCAAGAGTGTATAATAACTGATGATTTGCTCTGGTCTGCTTAAATTCCGCCTGCTGCTGAGTAATTACAAATTGACCTGCTGCAGTATACTTATCTTTTCCTAGTTCAGTGCGTGCATTGTAACCGTATTCACCCGCCGGCAGAACTCCGGCGTCCAGATTGTAAGCATTCGTTGTACGGGAGAAAACAAATGAATAACTCTTACCGGACCGGCTGCTTAGCGATATATTGACATCTGGGGTATTAACGAGTTCAAAGGCGTTATTATAGAGTTCGGCATTGAGGATTACATGTTCATTCTCGTCAAACGCATTCTTCGACGAATAAACGCGGAATTTTCTTTTGTCATCGCGTGTTGACAGGTATTGGACCGTTTTACCGACTAACTCGTCGATTGCTTCATGATTTCCACTTTCTTGAAAATCTTCAAGCCTCCACCTCCAAATACCCTCACCAGCTAAAACCGCCATTTTGCGCTGATTTTCCTCACCGAAAACGAGGAGCGGCATCTTGGTAACAACCTTACCTATCTGCTGGCTCATCATGATATTTCCTGGTCCTTTTAATCCGTAATTTCCAAACGGACTAATTAGAGGTGCAAAATTGCGGATCCGTTGTTTATTTGCATCAGTGAGGGTAAACGAGTAGAAGTCTGGTTCAAAACTTGCCACCACCTCCTGTGTATTCCCGGTTGAAGTTATCCCCAAGAGTGGTTGAGATGTGGAAAATGCTGCCACATTGCTTTGCGCGCCCAGTATATACAGCACGGGTTTTTTCCCTACCATTTTAATAATGTCCTGAGCATTTGCGCTTACAGAGGGCAATTGATGCAGGATTACCAAACCAGCTTCGTCAATATCCGTTTTGGAAACCTCAGATGCAAAAGCTGTTTTAACAGAATAATTCTTATTGATCTCTACTGATTGCTTGACTGCTGCAATGTCGGGATGAGGGGAATTGGCAAGGATGAGGACCTTCTGACGTCCGTCAATAACTTCAACAAAAATAGTCTGGCTATTATTTCTTATTGATAGTTCATTTGAGATCGCCCCAAGCCGTATATTATATTGCTGTATCCCTTTTGTTTTTGCGAGCAGCGTAACTGGAACAGTCAGACGAAATTCGTTCGAATTAACTGCAATGGGTCTTGAAAAGACCACACCTCCTTTGTCAGATACGGTTAGTAGACTTGAACTTCCCTGAGATTGATATCCTTCAACCGTGATTTCCACCTGAAACTGATTATCCAGATAAGTGATATTGTTATAATTAACATTTGAAATCAGCAGATCCCGTTTTGCAATTGTATCACCCATCGCCACGGTATATATTGATGATTTTACATTCCTGGCTTCGTACTCCGGATTCTGGCCGCGGTTATAAATCCCGTCACTTCCAATGATCAATGCTCCGATATTACGATTCGAAAACTGATCTTCTATAAGCTTAAATACCGATGAAATATCCGTGACAGGTCCGTTGAATTTAACGTCAAGGCCGTTCTTAACACTTGAACCAAAGTTAAATGACCGCACATCATAATCCTGCGAAAGCTCTGATTCGAGTTTCTTTAAACTGGCGACATACAACTTATCATTAAAATCCTTATTTTTTGATACCAGTATCGAAGCCGAATTATCCTGGGCTATTATAATCAGGGGTTTTTCTATGCTGGTATTTACATTTTTGACAAGTGGGGCAAAAAGTAAAAACGCTATAATAGTTATCGCCAGGGTTCTTAGTGCGAATAATAAATTACGGACTGGCTTTTTGAGGTGAGAAGATGAGTTATATAACAGCACTGCATAACCAATGCCTAATGCCAGGCAGCCCAAAAGCCATAAAAAAGAAGTGGAGGTGAATTGAAGCTGAAGTAACAATGGCATAATTATAAAAATATGCCTTTTTTCCGTAAAGCCTTATTCTCTTTATAAACTTTAACTAAAAGACTCTCTAATCTATTGGAAAATGAGGATATGCCAAGCAACGATTTGCTTACCTCTCGCAAAATTTGATGCTTAAACCTAAGCAATCACTTGAAATTTTATAACATGCCTCCGTCCACAGGAATAACCTGACCAGTTATATATCCAGCCATATCCGATCCAAGAAAAACACATAGGTTTGCCACGTCATCGGTTTCTCCAGCTCGTTTCAGCGGAATTGCCTGAGCCCATCCTTCAACAACTTTCGGATCAAGAACCTCGGTCATTTCAGTGCGAATAAATCCGGGAGCGACCACATTTGAACGAATATTTCTGGAACCTAGTTCTTTCGCTACAGATTTTGAAAAACCAATAATTCCAGCTTTAGAGGCAGCATAGTTAGCCTGACCTGCATTACCCTGAACACCAACAACCGAACTCATATTTATGAAAACTCCTTTACGGTTTTTCATCATTATTTTCGAGGCCGCTTTGGTGATATTAAACACAGACTTGAGGTTAATATTCAGGACATCGTCCCAATTTTCCTCAGTCATCCGCATAAGTAAGCCATCTTTTGTGATTCCGGCATTATTTACTACAACATCAAGCGAACCAAAATCAGCAACGATATCATTAATCAGTTTTTCTGAATCTGCAAATTTAGATGCATCTGAACGGTAGCCCTTTACTTTTGTACCAAAGCTCTGAAGCTCCTTTTCCAGTGCTTCACCCTGTTCCACAGATGATAAATAGGTGAATGCAACATCAGCACCATGCTCGGCAAATTTTTCTGCGATCTTACGGCCAATACCTTTAGATGCTCCGGTTACTAGTGCGATCTTTCCTTCAAGTAGTTTCATAGTCTGGATTTAGAACTGTGAAATTAGGATTTTTCCGAAAAAAACCTGCAATTTTATAGTAGAACGTTTTTTATCATGATCAGAGTCGAAGAGTTTTATGACCAATTAAGCAGCAAGTATTCTGAGCTGATAATAAAATGCGTCCCGCGTTATCCCGAGCTGATGGATAATATGTTCAGATACCTGCCGTCAGACTTTCAGCCTAAGCGCATCCTTGACCTTGGCTGCGGAACCGGCAACCTTACGGAGCTTATGCTCAAAACATTCCCCGAAGCTGAGATCGACGCTCTTGATATTTCAGAAAATATCCTGAAAGAAAGCCGTAAACGTTTTTCCCAAATTCCTAATATCCGATACATACAAGCAGATTTTAAAAGCCTGCATCTTGCCCCGGGATCGTACGATCTTGTGATGTCAACTATAGCTATTCATCACATTGAAGATTATCATAAAAGCAAATTGTATAAAGAAGTTTACCAGGCGCTAACTGATAAAGGGATTTTTATTTTCGCCGACCAAACAAGGGGTATAACGGATGAAATTTATCATAAAAATATATCAAGCTGGAAAAACGAAGCTTTCAAATTAGGCTCAACACAGGAGAACTGGGATATGTGGATGAAACATCAGGATGCACATGACTTTCATACCCCAGTCCCGTGGCACCTGCAAGAACTTGCAAATGCAGGTTTTACAGAAACTGACTTGCTCTGGAAATACCTATTGTGGGCAGTAATTTGGGCAAGAAAGTAAAATTCAGAAAACATTCAGAACAAATTAAGGGCCTATTGGTTAGGAAGTAAATTATTTCATATGACCACAGCAAAGATCATCCGGCATCGCCATAAATATCACCATTATATGAATGACGATCTTAAAGATGTTCGCGAAGAAACATTTTTCAAGATCGTATTTTCAGATCCCAGTGAATTTGAGCTTTTCAGGAAATGGTGCGTTGATAACAAAGGTGAATATGATTACGATAAAGATCAGAGTTGCCAAAGAGGTTCACTTCCCCAACTTGAAATATTTAAAGATGAGATCTGTTGGTGCGATATTATGACCTATTACCTAGTGCACGTAGCCGGGTTTGAGTTCCATTCTGTTATAGAACCATACAAGGGTGAGGTTTACGTGAAGTAAGTTTTAATACAGAAATTGAGAATAATTAGCTGGCCGGAACGAACTTCATGGAAAGTGAGTTCACGCAGTGACGTGTATTTTTCGGGGTAAACCGCTCGCCTTCAAATACATGCCCTAAGTGTGCTCCACAGGTATTGCACAAGATTTCAGTTCGGCGTCCATCGGCATCAGTTACGCTCTTCACCGCACCAGGAATCTCATCATCAAAACTTGGCCAGCCGCAATGGGATTCAAATTTGTCTTCTGAACGATAAAGAGGAGTGTCACATCGCTTGCATACATAAGTACCCGGTTGTTTGTTGTCTAAAAGCTCTCCGGTAAATGGCCTTTCTGTACCTTTATGAACAATGATATATTCTTCTTCAGGTGTTAGTTTGTTGTACTCCATCTTTAAATATTTTTACAAAGATAAACAGGCAGATAGGTAAAGAGTTTAGTGAGCCGGAGAAATGACCTTCCCGAAACAATTCTATTCAAATTGCTAAAGCAACAAGTTTGAAAAAAGGCGTAAAGGGTAGTGCTTATTCTCCGGGTAACGTATAAGTTATCTCCACATTTGCAACGCCCTTACCAAACATACCGATCTTCTTAGCGGCGGCCTGCGAAAGGTCGATAATATAAAATTTGCTGTGAGGACCTCTGTCGTTTATTCTGACTTCTACGGTCCGGCCATTGTCAACATTCGTCACATTAACTATAGTGCCAAACGGCAGTTTGAGGTGGGCTGCTGTAAGCTTTTTATTGCTGAAGACTTCGCCGCTGGTTGTTCTGCGACCATGAAATTTGCTCGCGTAATAGGTAGCCTTTCCGGTTACCGTCATTGTTTTTGATGACTTTGTATTACTCCCTGTGGGCTCTCCTGATGCTGTCGCAAAAAGTGTGAAGAGTATAAAAATTAGTGTTTTCATATGCTTCATTCATTTGTTGAACGGGTGCAAAGATGAGGTTTTCAGATGGAATGAGCAAATTCGAGGGATGTTGACATTTGACAGTTGACAGTTGACAGCTCTGGGTGGAAAGGATTTCCGACAAAAAAACATTCTTTAATCAAACAAAAAAACCGGCATTAAGCCGGTTTTTATATTATTATGAGAAGGATTTTCTAATCAAATCTAAGGATCTTGATCTCTGGTTCCTGGTTCGTTGCTCTTATTATAGTTTGGCCAATTCCTCCGCCATCGCCGCACCAATTTCAGCTGGTGATTCAACAACGCGAATACCGCATTCTCTCATAATCTTCATCTTCGCAGCCGCTGTATCATCAGCTCCGCCCACAATAGCTCCTGCATGCCCCATACGACGTCCCGGAGGCGCTGTCTGACCAGCTATAAATCCAACAACCGGTTTCGTTCCATTCTCTTTGATCCAACGCGCTGCATCAGCCTCCATACTTCCGCCGATCTCCCCTATCATTACGATGCCCTTGGTTTCCGGATCGTTCATTAATAATTCCACAGCTTCTTTAGTAGGGGTTCCAATGATTGGATCACCGCCAATACCAATTGCTGTAGTGATGCCTAAGCCTGCTTTTACAACCTGGTCAACAGCTTCATAAGTTAAAGTCCCTGATTTAGAAACAATGCCAACGCCGCCTTTTTTGAAAATAAAGCCCGGCATGATGCCAATTTTAGCTTCATCTGCTGTGATAATCCCAGGGCAGTTAGGACCAATAAGACGTGATTCCTTGTCTGCAAGGTATTCTTTAACCAGGATCATATCCTTAGTCGGGATTCCTTCAGTAATACATACAATTACTTTAATACCAGCTTCAGCCGCTTCCATAATGGCATCAGCAGCAAATGCAGGTGGTACGAAAATTATCGATACGTTAGCTCCGGTCTTATCAACCGCGTCCTTAACAGTATTAAATACTGGTTTGTCAAGGTGAGTTTGACCACCTTTTCCTGGAGTTACACCACCAACTACCTGCGTTCCGTATTCTATCATTTGCGAGGCATGGTATGTGCCTTCGTTTCCTGTAAAACCCTGAACTATGACTTTTGAATCTTTATTAACCAGTACGCTCATTGAATATATTTTTGTATCGCAAAGCTAACAGAATAGGCTAGAATGTCAAAAGGTAATTAGGAAAAAGAATGTAATAAGATTGATTGCCGTGAATAGCAAATTGTCTGAAATAGGATTAGTAGGATGATAGGATTCATAGGATCTGGACGGAGAGCGCTCCACCCAAACTGCACATTGTCAATTGTCAATTGTCAACTGTCAACTGTCAACTGTCAAATGTCCATTGTCTATTACCCTTCGCTAACCAGATCGGCTGTTCTGGGATCGGTTGCACGCTTATAAGCCTCCTGGTCAAACTCCCTCTCGCTTTTAGCGATAACTATCGCTGCCACACCATTCCCGATCAGGTTGGTTATGGCTCGTGCTTCAGACATAAACCTGTCGACACCCAGCAATATCGCAATACTTTCAATTGGTATTACTTTCAAAGCAGTAAGAGTGGATGCCAGTACAATAAATCCGCTGCCCGTAACTCCCGCAGCACCTTTCGACGTGATCATTAGAACCCCAATGATAGTCAGCTGCTGGCTAAGGGTCAGATTGATATTGAATACCTGCGAAAGGAAAATTACCGCCATCGACAAATAGATCGATGTACCGTCCAGGTTAAACGAATATCCCGTCGGAATAACCAAGCCAACGACCGGCTTGGAACAGCCAAATTTCTCCATCTTCTGCATCATGCTGGGGAGGGCAGACTCTGATGATGACGTCCCCAGAACGATTACAATCTCCTGTCTTATAAATTTGAGGTATTTCCAAAGACTGAATTTGAACATGTATGCGATGACGTTCAGAACACCAAAAATGAACAGGATCATTGTCATGTAAACTGAAACCATCAATTTGCCTAAAGGATAAAGTGTCTCAATTCCATAAGTTCCAATAGTGTACGCCATCCCCCCGAAAGCACCAAAGGGTGCCAACTTCATGATCATTTTCATGATATTAAAAATGACTTGAGAGAGCTTCTCGAACGTATTGATCAATGATGTACCGGTAGAACCCATGCGGCTCAGTGCAAAGCCAAAGAGTACTGCAAAGAAAAGGATCTGCAGGATATCACCTTTTGCAAAAGAGTCAAAAATATTCTTGGGAACAATGTGGGCGACGAACTCCAGCCAATTCATCTCAGACGCACCTTCCTGAAAGGGTTGAATTTTAGAAATATCAGGATGAGTAGACCGTATGTCGACTCCCTTACCCGGCTGAAAGATGTTAGCGACCAACAGCCCGATCACAATAGCAAGCGTTGTGATGATTTCAAAATATAAAAGCGCCTTACCTCCAACACGGCCAACTTTTTTCATATCGCCCATCTGCGCGATGCCAAGCACAATCGTAAAGAAAATGATCGGCGCGATTAGCATGCTGATCATATTGATAAAGGTCTGGCTGATGAGTTTTGCCGTTGGGGCAAATCCTGAGAAATTTAATCCCACCAGAACTCCAATAACTATTGCAACAAGTACCTGAAAGGTTAGATGGGTGATTACACGCTTCATGGGGAACTAATGTAGGAAAAGTTATACGTTGTACGTGATAGGGTTTACGTTTTACGTTACTAAACGCTGAGTTAGGCGCCTGACTATCCGTCGAGACGTAAAACGTAAAACGCCGAACCTATCACTCCTCGCGGGCTATTCCTTCAGAATTAAATTGCAGATCATATAGGCGCTTATAGTAACCATCAATCTTCAAGAGTTGCTGATGTGAACCCATTTCCTTAATTTCCCCATGATCTAGGACAATTATCCTGTCAGCATTCTGGATAGTGGATAAACGATGCGCGATAACGATTGAGGTGCGACCCTCCATCAGTTTAGTGATCGCATTTTGTATCAGTTCTTCCGTTTCAGTATCAACAGATGCTGTTGCTTCGTCGAGGACAAGTATTTTCGGATTGTATACCATTGCTCTGATAAAGGAAATCAATTGCGCCTGCCCAACAGAAAGAGTAGCACCGCGTTCCATTACGTCGTAATCAAAACCTCCGGGAAGACGCCGGATAAATTCTTCAGCACCCACTTCCCGCGCTGCAGCCGTAAGTTGCTCCCTCGTGATCTTTTTGTTATTGAGATTTATGTTATTTGCAATAGTGTCTGAAAATAAAAAGACATCCTGCAGGACAGTAGCTATGTGTGAACGAAGGTAACTCAACTCAAAATCTTGGATATCGATTCCATCAATTTTAACTGACCCTCGATTTATCTCGTAAAATCTATTGAGAATATTGATGGTAGATGATTTCCCGGCACCGGTTGCACCTACCAGGGCAAGTGTTTCACCGGGTTTTACATGAAATGATATATCCCGTAATACCCAATTTTCGTCGTTGTAGGCAAACCAAACGTTTTTAAATTCAATATCACCTTTTAGATTCTCGGGTCTTTGCTTTCCTTTATCCTCTGTCCGCTCCTGAGTATCTAAAACACTAAATATCCTTTCGGCACCTACCATTCCCATTTGAAGCGTATTGAATTTATCTGCAAGCTCTCTAATCGGGCGAAACAGCATATTGATAAACATAATAAATGAAACAACAACTCCGGGAGTGATCCTGTCGGCAAGGATTGACTCAGAACCCCACCAGACAAGCAGCCCTAATGACATTGCGGAAATGATCTCGACGACTGGAAAAAAAATAGAGTAATACCAGTTAGATCGTATATGTGCATCCCGGTGCTTCGCATTAATGCGCTTGAATTTTCGAATTTCCTGGTTCTCCCGGGCAAAATACTGAATAATCTTGATGCCGGTAATATGCTCTTGCAGGAATGTATTAAGATTAGAAACCTGCGTTCGTACTTCCTGAAAAGCAGATTTAATTGCCTCTTTAAACACGTATGAAGCAACTATCAGGAAGGGCATCGGAATTAATACCACCAGCGTAAGCTCCCAATCGGTATATAGCATTACTGCAATAATGGCCACGACCTGGAGTATGTCACCAATAATGACAATAAGACCTTCTGAGAAGATATCGGCTATCGTTTCCAGATCAGAGACCGTCCGGGTGATAAGCTGTCCTATGGGTGTACGGTCGAAATATTTTAGTCTAAGGCTGGTAATATGGTTAAAAACACTTATCCGAAGGTCTTTTATGACTGACTGGCCAAGAATGTTAGTATAAAAAGTATGGAAATATTGTACGAGCGTCTGCACAAGTAATACACTGATCATTATAAGGGTCATATTTAAGAGCCCTGCCCCGTTACTTTCCACGATGTATTTATCCAGGGTCAACTGAATTAACCAGGGCCTGATTGGTGCTAAGCCGGCAAGTATAACCGTGAGTAATATTGACCAGACAAAAATTTTCCTATAGGGTTTTACATAATGAAAAATCCTTTTAAGAAGACTTATATCAACCGCTTTTCCGCTAACTTTTGCCATGGTTTGAATTGTATGTTAGCGATTGTGAGTTTCTAAGATATGGGTAGGTAATTTCTGTTAAATAAAGTCCGCAGGCTGGAACAGATTCACCGGCATTTGACCGGTCTTTACTTTCTATAATCGCACGAATGTCGTGAGGAACAATCTCTCCCTTACCAACTCTCATTAGCGTTCCGACTATCGCACGTACCATATTTCTAAGGAATCGATCAGCAGAAATGTAAAATACCATCCCATCATCCTTCTTAACCCATTTAGCGTCTGATATCCTACAATTGTTAGTAAAAGTTTGGGTGTTAGATTTACTAAAGCAACTAAAATCAGTATAACCTTTAATGATTTCAGCCGCTTTGTTCATCATTTCGAGATCGGGAATATCCCTTATGAGCCAGGACAAGTTATGCTTGAAAGGATCCTTTTTAAAATGTATATGGTATTCGTATGATCTGCTTAATGCATCAAAGCGAGCATGAGCATCGGAGTGAACGTTAACAATTGCCTTTGCAGATATATCATACGGCAGTAGCGAATTAAGGCTAAGTAAAAACCTGGGATCCATAACCTCCGCATCTCCTGTGAGGTCAAAATGGGCAAAAAGCTGTCTGGCATGCACACCCGTATCGGTTCGTCCACAGCCTAAAGTCTCAATATTTTCCCTGCAAATCGTGGATAAGGCCTTATTCAATACCTCCTGAACAGAATTAGCATTTTTCTGAACCTGCCATCCATGGTAAGCAGTCCCATTATATGCTACTTCTAAAAAATATCTCTTAGCTATGTCCAAGATGCAAATGTAAAAACAAGTATCAAGTATCAATATCCTTCGCTCTCAATAAATGACACTCTGAATAAATTTAATCCAGTAATCCTACTAATCCGAGTGACGACAAATCCTATTATTATTGATCCTATTCCTATATTTGTTCAAAATTCCCACATATGATACAAAGGATCCAAAGCGTCTGGTTATTTTTCGCAACAGCATGCATTTTTAGCTTGTTTCTATTTCCTTATCTTCAAGTTCTCAATGCCGACGGTTCAGCAAGCCTTATCAAAGTAACCGGGGTCTATCAAAGCATCGCCGGTCAGCAAGTGCAGACAGAACCTTTTTTGGCTCTTACAATCGCAACTGTAATTCTAGCGCTAATTCCATTCGCAATCATTTTCATGTTTAGAGACCGGAAAAAGCAGGTTGGTTTGAGTTACATCGCGATAATTTTGGTCATCGGATTTAGCTTTTGGCTAATTCAAACTGCCAAAGGCGTTCTTGGTTCTGTCGAGCTTCAGGCCGAAAACTACGGAGTTGGCAGTCTAATTCCGTCTATCAGTATACTTTTCCTTATCCTGGCAATTCGCGGTATGAAGAAAGATGACAGACTGATAAAATCTGCAGACCGGTTAAGGTAAGTCCCTTTTTCCGGTCATTTCAGACATTCGTCCGCCAGGTACAATACGGATTCGTAGTTTTTGCCAACAGCCTCAGACATGGCAATTTCACACGTCTTACCCGACGAGTAATACCCATCATATTGCTTCAGTTTCACATCTCCTGCTTCGGGTGCCGTTGCAGCAGCCGTTAGTTCAGGAAACAGGAATCCCCGGTCTCCCGCCATACCACAGCATCCGGCATTAACCGGAATATGAACAAACTCTGTGAAATGATTGGCTACAGCAAGGAATTTCCTTTCCAACCCCATTTTTTGCAGCGAGCATACCGGGTGGAGTACTATCGAACCCTTTTTCTCAACAACATTAACGGCAGGTATCACATGGTCATGCAAATAATCAATGCTATCGATGATTGTCAGCTGATCAAAACGCTGTTTATTAAGTTCATCCAGAATTGGCCTGGACTTTTGCAGAGTTTGAGAACATGAAGTAACATCAAGCACTACCGGGATTCTGCCTTCATTAGTGATGTGCCAAAGCTTCTCCACAGTCTCATTACATTTTGAAGCGTATGCCATATTGAATCCTTTTGAGGAAAACAATTGTCCGCAGCAAAGCGCGTCAATTCCTTCCGGAATGATCACCTGTATACCGGATTTATGTGAGACGCTTAAAAATGCTTCAGGAATGCTCTTTTTATTGTCCGCTCCACCCATAACCCTTGAAATACATGTTGGGAAGTAAACCACAGCACTTTGTTCAGTGGTGTATTCGACTATTCGCGTCGAATATTTCCCTTTAATACGACCTGTAGTATGCAGCTGGTTACTCCACAACGGAAAGGGCGGAATGATTTTCTTTATTGTTTTTGTCACGCCAACCATGGCATTTTTACCAAATAGCTTATTGATAACCTCACCGCTTGAAAGGGCAAAATTTACGACCGCTGTCACCGTTTTGAAGTTTCTGGAAATCCATAGGGCGGTGTTATTAGCAAAGTCGGAATGATTTTCCCTGCGCAAGCGCTTGATCAGATCGCCTGTATTAATGTCGACCGGACAACTGGTAGCGCAGAGGCCATCCACAGCACATGTGTCGAGGCCATCGTACTGGTATTGCGAAGATAGATGCTTGTGGGTCACCATATCTCCTTTGCTTTTGAGCAAAGCCAGCTCACGGCGGATAACTATTCGCTGCCGAGGAGTGGTAGTAATATTACGGCTCGGGCATTTGTGTTCGCAATAACCGCATTCTATGCACCGGTCAACCTCCTCTTCTACTGTTGGAAGTGACTTTAAATCCAGAATATGGGCATCTTTATGTTCGTTTATGATCACACCCGGGTTCAGTAAGTTTTCGGGGTCAATAACCGCCTTCAACTGTTTCATGATTTGGTAAGCCTCGGAACCCCACTCGGTCTCTACGAAGGGCGACATATTACGGCCGGTACCATGCTCCGCCTTAAGCGTCCCATCATACTTGTTCACAACCAGGTCGACAACTTCCTGTAAAAAACGATCATAGCGGTCGACCTCAGACGCAGAGTTGAAAGATTGAGTGACTACGAAATGAATGTTCCCATCTTTTGCATGGCCGAAAATAATGGCGTTGTCATAATTGTACTTGGCAAAAAGTACATGCAGGTCAAGTATTGCATCGCCTAACTGTTCGACAGGAAAAGCAATATCCTCCAGAATAACCGTGGTTCCGCTTGCCCTTACTGCGCCCACCGCCGGAAACATTCCCTTACGAAGCTTCCAATACAATGCCTGCTCTACTGTATCCCGAGTGAAAACAATTGGCTGGAGTAATAAAAATTCTTTGGAATGCGGGCTCAGGCTTTCAATCTTCGTATCAAGCTCTTCGACGGTGTTAGCCTGGTATTCTACTAGCAACGCAGCGGTAGGTTCAGGGAGTGACTT
This sequence comes from Daejeonella lutea, assembly GCF_900168015.1. GTDB lineage: Bacteria > Bacteroidota > Bacteroidia > Sphingobacteriales > Sphingobacteriaceae > Daejeonella > Daejeonella lutea. The sequence continues at coordinate 1,928,437 of NZ_FUYR01000001.1, forward strand.
TAGAATAGAAGGAACCCCCTTGATATTTTCTATTGAGCGAAGTGATGCCCTGTCCATCAACTCGACTGCCTCAGCTCCGGTATCCGTAAGTGGCTTGATTGCCTGACACGCAGAATATATATCCTGAAAATAAATAAAGGCTGTTGATTTATATGGGTAGTCGGGCACTGTTTCCATCACCGCTTCGGCGATGAACCCCAGTGTCCCTTCAGCGCCAATTAATAAATGCGAGAAAATGTCTAAGGGGTGAGAATAATCAATGAATGAGTTCAATGAATATCCTACTGTATTTTTTGTAAGGTACTTTGTCCTGATCCGTTCGGCCAGGACCGGGTTTTCCGAAATCTGCTGGCTTAAGCTTTGTATTGAAGAATATATCTCAGGACATTCCTGTTCAAATCTTACATAATCGTCTTTAATCTCAGTTGAAAAACTTTTCCCATTTGGAAGGATAAATCGGACGTGTTTTGTCGTGTGATATGAATTCATACTCACACCGCAGCACATCCCGCTTGAATTGTTAGAGAGTATCCCGCCAATCATTGCGGAATCTATGCTGGATGGATCAGGTCCTATCTTGCGTTTGTGTTTTTTGAGAAACACATTCACCATTGTTCCTGTAATGCCGGGTTGAACCCTCACCCTGTTTCCCGAATCTTCAATTTCTATCTGATTCCAATATTGCTTTAGGTCTACAAGGATACCGTCGGTTATAGATTGTCCCGACAAACTGGTTCCACCTGTACGGAATGTAACGGGTACTTTATGCTCATGCGAAAATTGCAAGATAGCAATGATTTCATCTTCATTTACCGGCCTCACAACTGCTTTAGGCCTGAGGTAATAAAACCCTGCGTCAGAAGCATATGCAACAAGGTCGACCAGCCGACATTTTATCCTTTCTTTTGGCAGGATGTTCTCCAAAAGCTTTCCGATATCCATAAAAAGTATTTAAGCCCTAAAGGTGAAAGAATTTCTAAAGGTTTACAAGAAATTATGTGAAAGTGTGAAGGCATCTCTCTATTGGAACAGTAAGGTTCCAAAAAACTGAGGGAGGTGAAAATTTGGTCTTGGGTTGTCAACGAAAGCCCAGGTCAGGTAATTTGGATTAGAGGTTTTGCTTCCGGTTTTGTAGAAATTAGCCTTCCATTTTACGCCTTTGGCAGGCTGAGTGACATTTGAATATTTACTCAGCAATGAAATTGGAATACTATATTCGATCGTCCAGGTAACTGGTTCCGTGATTTCAGGATCTACCTTTGACGGCAATGAATGTGCAATTTTTATTTGTTTTAATTCTTCAGGAAGCAATTTCTTATGACCCGACATCGACTTTGGAATATAAAACATCAGGGGTGTTCCGCCGGCATTAACCTCCAGATTAAAGTAATGTAGCGGAAGCGCTGCATCAGGCGAAAAAAAGAACTCGACACATGAGTCTGTTGAAACGGGTCCATTATATTCTGTAGTTACACTTTTAACAAAACGGTCTTTAACTTGAAAGATCACATACAAGTTTGCATTGTCATACATCATTTTGGATGTCACTTCAGGTTGAAATGCAGAAACCTTTCCCATGTAATGTTTAATCTCAATTGGCTTAATCTTTTTCCATTGAGTTTTGTTCCAATCCGCATCAATTACAAGGTTTCTCTTAAGTTTTGCGACTTTATAAACCGGTGCTTCATGAGCTTGCATGGCTGATGTTTTACTTTCCTGGATATTATCAATCCTGCCGGCGAAATTTACCGGCAGGATTAATAGTAATAAATAGCTTAGATAATTCATTAATTCCGCGGAGCTGGATTTGGATTAGCACGTATCCTAGCAACCTGCTGGGGCGTAATGCCATTCAGGTTGTTTTTGAAATTAGCCCTCACGTAGGTAAGTATCAGAGATATTTGATCATCCGTAAGATAACTGTTAGGCGGCATCACTTCATTGTACCCAACCCCGTTAACTGTTATTGGTCCGCTAAGGCCGTTCAATACAATATTAACAAGGCGTCTTGGATCACCCTTAACATATTCAGAATTCTCCAGAGGAGGGAATCGCGTACCATCGCCTTTACCATCAGCCTGGTGACAGGTCGCACAATAGGTACTGTAAAGTTTTCCTCCTGCTGCAATTTTAGCTGTGTTAACATTATCTTTCACAATATCAGGAGTCTTGATATGTGGCTGGGTTTCTTTTCGCTTCTGCATAGCAGTAAGTTGAGCGGGGCCAAATTTCTTTTTATCGCCCTTGTACATAACCCGCCAGATCTTTCCTTTTTCACTTTCGGAAAAATAAAGTGAGCCATCGGGCCCCATTGCTATGCCCATTGGACGATACATTGCATTACTTGTGTTGACAATCGTATCAACACCAGGGAAACCATCAGCAAATACTTCCCAATCCCCTGATGGAGCACCATTTTTGAAAGGAACAAATCCTATAAAATAACCACCCTGAGGATAAGGTGCCCGAATTGTAGATCCATGAAATGCTACGAACGCTCCGTCTTTATAACGATCTGGAAATTGATTTCCTGTGTAAAAGAACAAGTCATTTGGCGCGAAGTGGCCTGGAAAGGCTACCAGCGGCTGCAGATATTTCTTTGTTGGTTCTTTCTTGCCGTCACCTCCATATTCTGGGTTCAACAGTTTTTTATTTTGCATGTAATCGTAATACACATATGGCCAACCACCATCTGATCCTTCTGTGACTTTGAAAAACTCCTCAGCAGGAAGCAAAGCACTCTGCCATGGGTTATAATAATCCGGGAACTGACGAACAAAGTCGTCCCTGCCATGCTGAAGTGCAAAAAGAGCATTTTCCTTTTTATTCCACTCCATAGCTACTATACTACGAATACCGGTTGCATACCTAACACCATCTTTTTGAGTCTGGTTCGGTTTGCTATCGCTAAATTTCCAAACACCAGCATGCTCAGCAAGCTCAGGACATGGATCCTGTCCTAAAGAACCAGGTTGCCTATCCTTGATTCCGCATACGTCGCTTGGAGATCCAAAAGGAACATACATATTACCTTTATCATCAAATGCTATCGGTTTTGCGATATGGGATGAACCGTGCGGGTCATTTCTGTAATCATCCTTTACAAGCAGTTCAGATTTACCTTCAGGAACCAGCTTACCGGGCGTGAGTTTAGTACGAAACACTTCCCCAGCGGTTGTAAAATATAAGTAACCCTTGTGGATCCGCATAGCAGTACCATAATTGCCTTCGTCCGGATAATCACCAAATGATTGCACTATATCGGCTTTCCCGTCATTATCCGTATCTCTGAGGGCAATGCTTCCCATTTTATTAATTGGGTTTCGCATTTTTACATAGATATCGCCATTCGAATTTACTGCTAAGTGTCGCGCTTTACCCAGTGAATCTGCTACCACAACAGCTTCGAAGCCGCCAGGTAGAAATAAACCACCGTTATTTGGAGATTTATCCGGAAGGCCTGCCGAACCATTTGACCTGATAAAACTTATAGAAATGATAAAAGCTAAACCCAGGAAAGAAAGGATTTTAACTCGGGTGCTAACGGAAGATAGCAGGCGTATTCTAAGTGTCATTTTAAGAATTTTGTAAAAGGGTATAATATGTATGCATATTCACGACTTTTTCGCAATTTTCCAAATAAACGAGCAAGTTTTAATGTAAAGAAATCAAAGATATTCTCATTCACATCTTCCAGGGAGTGTGCGATGGAATTTATGGGATTTACTTAGGCGACAGCAACGAGTTCCAGTTGGTTATGCATCTGACTCAATAAGATTATTTTCTTTGCTTGCTTACCTCTCCTGTTGTTATTGAGCTTGCTCTGTTTCCAAAGCTTTGACGGATATATGTAGCAATCGATGCAACGGCATGATCGTCGAGAAAACCCCCATGAGCAGGCATAAGGCCATTCCAGGTTTGCCCATTGACCTTTATTTCGCCATCAAGACCATTAAGAATGGTGTTGATTAATCGGGTTTTATCTCCCGTTACCCAATCTGAACCAGCAAGCGGAGGGAACCGGCTGTTGTCGCCTTTTCCGTCGCGCTGATGACAACTTGCGCAATATGTATTGTAGAGGATGCCGCCAGCTAATCTATCCGGCCGCTGAAGGTTGTCTTTAATGACATCCGGCTGCTTGATGTATGACCGGCTTGTCTTCCTAAGCTCCATCTTCGCAAGTTGATCATTACCAAAACTGTTCTTATCCCCATTATATAAAATACGCCAGATTTTTCCTTTGTTGGATTCCGATATATAGAGTGAACCGTCGGGTCCTTCGGCTAAACCCATTGGACGGTAAACAGCATCGCTCGTATTCACAACAGTGTCGACCTTTGTAAACCCATCTGCAAAAACCTCCCAGTCACCAGATTGCTTTCCTTTTGCTAATGGCACGAAACATACGATATAGCCAGCCTGCGGATAAGGTGAACGATCGGTGGAACCGTGAAACGCAATAAAAGCGCCTTGCTTATACCTGGGAGGAAACTGATTACCCTGATAAAATAAAATATCCATGGGCGCCCAATGGCCTGGAAATCCTGCTACGGGGACATCAAATTTCGCTGCTCGTCCAATAGTTTTTCCGTCTCCCCCATATCCGGGCTGCAGCAAATTCTTACCTTGTATATGATCGTAATATGCATATGGCCACCCAAAATTAGCGTCTGGCGTAACTTTCAACAAAGGCTCAGATGGCAGGACCGCCGCCTGCCAAGCCGTAAAAAGATCAGGATAAATTGTATGGAAATTATCAATCCCGTTCATAACCGCATAGAGATTATCATCTTGGGGATTCCACATCATGCCGACTACACTACGGATGCCTGTTGCATATTTCCGACCGTCCTTTTGAGTAAGATTCACTTTACCCGCATCGAAACGCCAGATCCCGCCATAGGACCCCAATTCAGGTGAGGGATCCAGCCCTTTACCGTTTGGAATGCCTATAGGTCCGAACTTTGCCAGATCCTGTCCGGCATCGGAAGGCGAGCCAAAAGGCACATACATGTTTCCTTTTTTATCAAAAGCAAGCGGCTTTGTGGTATGCCAGTTCCGGGCTACATTTGGATCTGTATCTGTCAATACAATCTCGGTAGGGCTCGTTGGCACTAACTCTCCCGCTTTCAGCTTATTGCGCAAAACCTGATTAACTGTGCTCGTATACAGGTAACCGTTGTAAATCGTAACACCAACTGCCGAACTACCTACATCTTCATAATTTCCGAAGCGAACCATTGAGTCAACTTTACCATCACCATTTAAGTCACGAAGGGCGACCGTTCCACCCATACCCTTTCTCGACCGGCTGAATTTAGCGTAAATGTCTCCGTTCGCATTTACTGCAATGTGCCGGGTTGGGCCAACACTATCGGCAACTACAATCGCCCCGAAGCCTCCCGGAAGATATAATCCGCCGTTATCTGTATCACTTCTTATTGAAACTAAATTTGATTTAACTGCAACACAACCAACGACTGCCGAAGAAACCAAGAATAGCAAAAAATTGATTTTAGACATGTTGATGATGTTTTGCATTTCCAGCGATTTGGCAGCTTTTAGCTATCAGCGTTTTACCGGTATAAGTCTCACAATTATCCCGCTATCCTCTGTCATTACATATAAAAATTTGTCCGGGCCAACTTTGACATCCCTAACTCGTCCAATATTTTCCAGAAGTCTCTCATCATGGATAACACCATTATTTTTCACTACCGAACGCTGTAACATTTTGGCTGCCAGCGCCCCCGTGAAGATATTGCCGTTCCAGCGGGGATAACGGGTGCTGTAGAGGAATTCGATATCTGATGGAGCAATTGCAAAATGATGCAAGGGAGCCTCGATTCCTTCCTGGATGGGGCTTTTGGAGATAACAGCACCATTGTATTCGAGGCTATGCGAAACTACCGGCCAACCGTAATTGGCACCCCGTTTAATCATATTGATCTCATCTCCGCCAAGCTCGCCAAACTCTGTAGAATAAATTTTACCCGACTTTGCATCGACAGCCAGGCCCTCATGCACCCGGTGCCCAAACGTATAAATTTCTGGCAGTGCGTTAGGAGTTTTTAAAAAGGGATTATCTGCTGGAATTGAGCCGTCATCCTTGAATCGCATTGTTTTGCCATCCGGCAACGAAAGGTCCTGAGCAGTTTTCCGATCCGCTTTTATTGGAACGGTAAAATAAAGGTATCCCTGTTTATCGAGTGCGATCTTACTGCCATACCATTCTCCGTTTCCCCTAAAGGGTCCGGCTTTGTAGAGGATCTTCTCATCGACTAATTTATCGCCTTCTAGCCGTGCCCGCATCAGCACCGAATAGCCGGGCTCTGGTCGAACAGGATCGATATAATAGGATAAGTAGATTAGCTTATTTGCGGAAAAATCCGGATGAAGCTTAATATCTCTTAAACCTTTTGGAACGTTACCACCTATCGGAGCAGATTGCAACTGACCACCTTTAACCTGCATTAGCTTTCCATCCCGCTGAGCTATTAGCACACGATTTCCTGGCAAGAAAGCCATACTCCAGGGTCTGGTTAGTCCTTTCACCACTGTGTCAACCATAAATGTTTGGGTTTCCGACCGTGTTACGTTTGCTACCTTTGAGGGCAATGGAAAATAGTTGCCTGGCGTTCCTGCGTCAAACTTGTAGTTCGTTACATCCTTGATAATAACTGAGGTGGATGAAGTCGGCGCGGCCACAGGCTGTTTCGCAAATTGACGGATATAGGCGATCAATTGCCATCGCTTCTCCTCAGAAAAAACTGCTTTATACGAAGGCATACTAATTCCACGGCCGTTGGAAAGTTTCCAAAACAATGCTCCGTCTGTTTGATCAACTACTCTTTTGCTATGAAAATTCGCTGGCTCAATTTTGAATTTACCAGGTGAACCATCTCCTAATCCTGTTTTGCCATGACAGGAAACGCAATAAGCGGTGAACAGCTTTTCACCTTCCCTGATCACTTCAGGGCTGAAGGTGAAAGGACTCTTAATGGTATCGGCTTCTATAGGCGCTTTCCAGGGCTCCTGTACAACGTTGAATGTTTTGAATGATGCGAAAAACATTGCACCAAATCCACAAATTAGTAAGGCAAGTACTTTCTTATTCATCGTCTTTATTATTGCCGATAATTGATTTAATCAAGTCCCAAAGTATTCAGTAATCTATTTAATCTTGACCTGAGTAGTTCCTCCGAATTTCAAGTCGATATCTACTGGTTTATTCGACCGCCACGAGCCGCCGGTGAAATCGGGTATATCGATTGAATTTGAACGGTTATTAACAGACCATTCGCTCAGCGGAAACACAGCACTCCAGGCAGCAGCATCATATACATCCTGATCCAAAGGGAGGCCATTTCTAAGACAATCGATTACCCGCCAGTCCATCAAGAAATCCATTCCACCATGTCCGCCTACCTGTTTTGCCAGTTCCCCTACCTTTTTCACAATGGGTGGGGCATATTTCTCTTCAACCAGTTTAAACTCCTCAGCAGACAGCCAACCGTTATGACTGTTTGATATGCGTCCAGGCAATGGATACTTCATTGCCGTACCCTTAGTGCCACTAACCAGGTGAATTCGTGAGTAGGGTCGTGGAGAGGTGACGTCGTGTTGTATCATGATCGTCCGCCCCTTGTTGGTACGGATGGTGGTAGTATTCATATTTCCGTTGAAGGTATCATTAGAAAATTGCTTGTAAAACGCATCCGTTGCAGCCAGTTCTTTCGCTTTTGCTGCCATTTGAAAGTCGTTGCTTTGCATTGAAACCAGGTAATCGAGCTTATCCCCGCGATTGATGTCCAGCACCTGGCATACAGGCCCTAGACCATGAGTGGGATATAGACTACCGCGCCTGGTCGCATTTTCCTTCAGCCTCCACATGTCCTGATAGCCAGTTTTGCTAAAATTCAGGTCTATTAAATTGTGAATGTAAGCGCCTTCAACATGAACCAGCTCACCGAAATAACCCTGTCTTGCCATATTCAAAGTGAGTAGCTCGAAAAAGTCATAGCAGCAGTTTTCCAGCATCATACAATGCTTCTTTGTCCGTTCAGAGGTTTCCACCATCTGCCAGCATTCTTCAACAGTAACTGCGGCCGGAACTTCGATGAAAACGTGTTTTCCCATTTCCATAGCGTATAATGCCATGGGTACATGCAGGTGCCATGGAGTAGCTATGTAAATAATATCCACATCCTTCCTATCACATAATTTCTTCCATTCATCCGGAGCCCCCGAATAAAGCGTTGGCTTATGTCCGAGAGGTTCGACCCTTTTCTGAACTTTTTCAACATTTTCTTTCAAAAGGTCAGATAAGCCTACGATTTGAACGCCCTCACACTTGGTAAGATTCATCACGTGACCAGGTCCCCTTGAACCCAGACCGATAAAGCCTGCACGAACGTTTTCAATTTTTGGTGCTCCATAGCCGCTCATATTGAATTTCTGGATGTATGGTCTCCCCGAAACTGGGTTAGCAAACAAACTACTTTTCGATTCGCTTGCTAAGCCATTTAAAATTCCACCCCCAGCAAGACCGAGACCAGCCAGGCCGCTCGCTTTTAGAAAATTTCTGCGATTGTTTTTCATTTATTATTGTTCAGTTGTGTATGTCGATTTAGGATCAATTAACCAAAATGGATCCGGATGATTGATAATTTTAATGATGTCCTTCCTCCGGCAATTTTCGAGTCCTTAAAATGCGAAACTTTCATGAGATCGTGTGTAACAAATCAAATTTCGTCCGAAAATTGTCCACAAGCTTTAGACCTTTATGAAGATTTTTCGTCTGTACATCCAGTAAAGGATCAGCCATTCAATCAGTAAAACAAGGCCGCCACTGACCAGTGTTGCGTACGGGCCAAAACCTTTGTCAAAATTTTGGCCGAGGTGAATGAACAAAGAATCATTAATTACATTTTTAAGCCCGCCGTCTGCGATGCAGTAAGCAGCGATGGAATTCATGCCAATCACCGCCAGAAAAAATGACCATGAGCCTTTTTGAGAAATGTCAATCATCCAAAAAAAGAAAGCCAAAAACAGGAAACAGATACCTCCGCTGAAAACAGTCCAGGATGGAGTCCAGATCCGCTTTACTATAGGATTTATGCCAAAGGAATGCAACAATATACCAAAGGCTATCAGTGCTGTCCCGATCATCAAGAAAGATTTCACCTTTTCGATCTGCGCGCGGGACGAGTTTAAAATATTACCTGCCAGCAGACCAAGTATCATCGTCCCCAGAGTGGGGATAAAGCTAAGCGTGGAGTACCCGCCCCTGTTAAATTGAAACTCCTTACTTCGGGGAAACAAGTTCATAAACCAGTTGTCAAACGCCCAGGCAGCGTTGGTATTTTTATTCCAGTGGGCAGCAAATCCGTTAAGATTGTGTTCCCATCCAGCTTTAACCCCTGCGGCCGCATAATTGAAGTCGGGACCGGGTATTGGGTACAGAGCAAATACAAGCCAGTAGCCTACCAAGATTACTGCCAAACCTATAAGTTGAACCCGCTGGGATGATAATGCGAGCAACACCAGAAAAGTGTATCCGAGGCCGATTTGAGTGAGCGTATCTTCGAAAGTATAATTAGTCTGGTTTGAATGCATTGACCGAAGAAAAATACCAAGGAGGATGAGGATCAGGGAACGATTAAAAGTATGAAGCATGAGTCTGCTGACCGAAGCTCCTTTATTTTTTCGGCTTGCAATGGAATAGGGTAATACAACTCCAACCAAAAAGGTAAAAGATGGCTGGATCATATCATGCAGACTCAACCAGGTCCATTCTACATGACTTTGGTTAAAAGCCATTATCTTCCAGAATGAACTTTCCGGAAGTAGGTCAGAGACTTCGGAGAGAGAAAGCACCTCAGCCATCATCAGAAACATAACAAATCCACGATAAACATCAACTGATGCAACCCGATTCATAGGCATCGCCGGGTTCACGACGGCTCCCGAGACGTTAATGCTGCCTGATTCGGCTGGTTTATCCACAGGAGGTTTTATCACAAGAGTTCAGCTTAATTTTTGATTTTCTGCAGCGGTAATAACCTAACAATTTTACCAGTGTCTTCAATCATCAGGTATAAAAATCCATCAGGTGCAGCTTTTACATCCCTTATCCGACCGATACCGTCGAGCAGTTTCTCATCGTGAACCGGACTTCCATCTTTAAACACCGTCCTGTTAAGCTTTCCCTGAATCATTGCACCGATAAAAAGGTTGCCGTTCCATCCCGGATACGTGCTTCCATAATAAAAATCAAAATCTGAGGGAGCAATAGATGGGACCCAATGATGCATCGGAGACTCCATACCCACCCGGGCAGTGTCTGGCGAAATTAAACTTCCGTCATAATTGCGGCTGTAGGTAACATCCGGCCATCCATAATTGCCCCCGCTTTTCAGTCGGTTAACTTCCGACCCTCCCATCTCGCCATGCTCACTCTCCCAAATCTCCCCGGTTTGAGGGTGCCTGATCAGACCCTGCGGCTGCCGATGTCCAAAAGTATATATCTCCGGCAGCACTCCAACACTATCCACAAAAGGATTATCCCTCGGAATAGTACCGTCATCATTAAACCTTAAAACCTTGCCTGAAGGATTGCTTTTATCCTGCACCGTCTTCCAGCGGTGACGTTCATCAATAGTTCTCTGTCCTACGGTAAAGTACAGGAAACCTGCCTTATCAAAGGCAATCCGGCTGCCGTAAGTTTCTCCGCCATCCTTGAAGGGTCCTGCTTTATAAATTATTGTTTCATCGACAAGTTTGTCTCCATCCAGCCTGCCTCGCATCAAGACTGTGTAACCTCCGTCGGGTTTTGCAGGTTCAATATAATACGATAAGTAGACCATTCTATTTTTTACAAACTGAGGATGGATTTTCACATCCCTTAGTCCTTTCGGAACATTCCCAGCGATTGGGTTCGGAAGTACTATGCCATCTCTGACTATTTTCAACTTACCTGATCTCTCCGTGATCAGAATCGAATTGTCAGGCAGAAAAGCCATACTCCAGGGCCTGACTAATTGAGTAATGACAGTATCAACCATAAAAACAAGCGATTCAGAACCTACAGCATTAGTTATCTTCTTAGGCAGTGGAATATACTTACTTGACAGATTTTTGGGAATAACATAGTTAGCGACTGGCAGTAGGTTAACTGCCTTTTCCAATTTAGCCTGAGGCGAAAGTTGTCGAATATAGGCCAACACTTTCCATCGCTGATCAGTGTTTAAGAGCGTTTTGTAAGATGGCATTGCACCTCTTCCTTCGCTCATTTTCCAGAACAATGCTCCATCTTTTTGATCCCTAACTACGGGAGTATGAAAATTTGCCGGTTTAATGGGCAGTTCCTTACCGAGGATGCCATCACCATTGCCGGCCAGACCATGACAAGTCACGCAGTTCGTATTATAAATTTGCGCGCCCTCTGCAAGCAATTCGGGTGTTACTTTCAATGTACTTTTTAAACCGTCAGTCCATTCTGGGGCTTTCCACGGTTCCTGGATTGCCAAATCCCCGAATGCGACTGTTAAAGTTGCACCCGCAACGAATGCAAAGAATACGACAATTCTCCTATTCCAATTCATGATCTATAATTTTTCTTTGCTGGTTTCATAAACGATTTTGAGAACTGCACTCGAGACCGACCCACTGCTCATTTGCTTTCCTGAATAATTGATCTGGCATTGAGATCGTAGACTACTCGTCCACCTTTAATGGTCATTTCACACTCCAATAATTGCTCACCTTCAACCTTAAAACGCGCCACATCATAAAAACCAAATTTTCCCTGGCGCAAATTCAGCATGGTGATGTCAGCAATCGCTCCAACCGAAAGATGTCCCAATTCTTCATGATTGATAGCCTGTGCAGCCGCCCAGGTACTGGCTTTTATTACATCATTAAAAGGCATTTTTATCGCAAGGAACTTCGACATTACATTTAGCATATCCTTCATAGCACTATTCATGCTTCCGGTATGGAGGTCGGTGCTAATTGTCTCTGGAAAGAACCCCACTTTGGCGGCCGGTATGGCTTGAGAAAAAGCAAAGCTACCACCGCCATGACCAACATCAAAGATAACCCCGCGTTTCCGAGCTTCGATGACAAAGGGTTTTAATGTCTTAGTTTCAACATCAACTATGGTTTCCTTTGTTTCTAGTAATTGCCCGAATGTGTGTGTAAAAATGTCTCCTTTCCTAAGTCTTTTGATAAACAGATCTTCGATTGATAATCTGGGTTTAGCTCCGCCAAAATCGATCATTACTGGCAGGTTAGCCAGTCGACCGGCTTGTAAAGCCCGGTCAACGGCTATAAAGTCTGGGCTGTGAAAGTGAGCTACTTTGATGCCAACAATGTGATCAGGGTATTGCTTAGCCACCTTTGCAGCCATTTCGGGATCCATAAACTCAGTATTTTGTTGCCATACTGACATTTCGTCGCCGCGCATTCCTTCATTAGAGATATTAAGGAACGCCAAAACCCTGGTTTGGGATCTGTCAATAACGTTGGCTTTAAAGACCGGAAAGGACTTTGCCCCGGCATCGCCCGCATCCACTATGGTTGTGACGCCGACGCGGAAAGTAAATCCATCTGCAGGAAGAGAAGAAAAGCCATTCTCCAACTGGCCGTCTGCTGTGGTACCTGCGAAAACATGTCCATGAATATCGATCAAGCCGGGTGTAATGTATTTGCCAACCGCATCGATAACAAGCTTACCCAGTTTAGGATCGATATTCTTCGCAACAGCGGCAATCTTCCCGTCCTGAATTGCTACATCCATCACCTCATTGATGCCATTCCTGGGATCTATCAGATGCCCACCCTTCAGAATAATTGTATAGGACTGCGCGTTCGAGACCAACTGAGAAACACTAAAGAAAATAAGAAGTAATAATTTTCGCATGGTGATTAGGTTAATATTCGTTAAATGGATGCTTTTATAAGTTCCTCTCTGATTCGTGACGCCACAATTTTTACTTGCTCAGGTTTAAGCATGTGGGCTGTTACATTTATGGTCCCGCGGGGCCCGTTCATCACTTCGATTGACGGTGTACCCTCCCGTAAAACCTTTGCCAGATTGGTCAGCTTGATTTTGGTGCTGTCCCAGGAAATATTCAAGGTTGGGACTCGGTTAATAGCGGGCAGGGGTATTAGTTCTGCTTTCACGCTGCTCACTGAACGAGCGGCATTTGCTATTACCGCAATACGATCTTCCAGAACTTTCCATTCTTTATCCTGATCGTGTTTTATAAATTTCTCTAAGGCGATATACATCCCCAGGACTTCCTCCTTATTTACCTTCATTCCTCTGCCTAGGTTGTTGCCACGTGGTGGTGCACTCAACCGCGCTGCTGCAATCAAATCCTTCTTGCCACTTAATATTCCTGCACTTTGTGGTCCCCGCATCAGTTTACCACCTGAGACACATACGAGGTCAAAACCCATATCATGAAATTTCCACAAATTTTCCTTTGGAGGAACATCGGCAGCCATATCAATCATCGTTGGAACGCCTGATTTTTTTGCTATTTGTAACCATTCATCATGTGATATTTTACCTTGGTCTGCCTGATAATTTACAAAATACATCATAGCCGTCCGCGCATTTATTGCATCTTCTGCCTGCTTGCGGCTTTCCACCCGCACCAAGGTCACGCCACAATTTGTTAAGGCATGAGAGTAACCATCGTCGTGGGCCTTCTGAACGATCACCTCCGTTTTCATTCCTGAGCCTTCTAACCTCGGGATCATCGCTGCCTTTTTTGCATCATTACCACTTAAAACACCCGACATCCCTAACATAATAGCAGAAAACGCCCCCGAGGTCACAGTTGCTGATTCGGCATGAAGTAGAGAAGCAATTCTTGCTCCCACTTTGTCCTGAACCTCGTCAAGTGTACAAAACTCCTTCGCAGCTTGGTTTATAGTATCCAACACCTCATCATGCATCAGCGATCCGCTAAGTGCAGTAAAATATCCCGCCGCGTTTATAAACTTCCGGATGCCAAGTTCCGCTATTAAATCACGTTTAGGAAGCGGTGCCGAATAAGATTCGAACGGAGTTAATACACCTGCGGTAGTTCCAGATAAAGGCACCAGTGTCAGGGCTTTTAAAATTTCTCTGCGTTTCATAATTTCAATATCATAACCGATGATTAAAATGAGATTACATTAATCCAGACGCTTTCCATCTTTGTCCCACCCTTTCGCAAAGTAATGGGACCCCGGGGGCGATTTATAATTTACCGCAGCTAATTCAGGGGTTTTTACCTCTTTACTTCCTTGTAATTTCGATTCTAAAATGAAGTCGAGCATGCCGCTGGTTAGCATGGTTCTTTCCACAGGATAGGGAGACTTTCCTGTTTGAAACATAATTTCAATATTTTTAACTAAGCACCCAAAATGATGGTGAGGTCTGCCTGACTGTAGTTTCATCAAGGTAGAAAATGGTTCAGCCTGGCCTTCGATGTCAACTGCTACTGTAAAATCCTCAACCAGTCCTGTCATTAAAAAAGCTGCAGCCTGAAGGCCGTCATTATAATTGACTATGAATACTGCTGGATTTTTAACTAATTGCTTTAGTTCTCCAGGCTTTTTTGTAGCACTTCTTGAAAGTGCTACATCAAATAATTTTTTTGCCTGTAAATTTTCATCGAGGAAGTTCCAGCAATCATTATTTTCCAAACATTGCACAGATCTAATCCCTGTCTCGCCTCCTTTTCGACGCTCTGTAATTGCTTGCATTGCTTCCAGCAAATGGAATCCGTACACATCCAACCCACTGTAGGAAAGAGCAACTGCGTAAGACTGCTTAAGCCCGTATGGAGAATCAATTGCAGGAATTCTCCAGGCTACCGGAACAGATGACCCTGCCAGCATTGGGAATTTGAGTTCCCTGGATATTTCAACTATTCGCTTCGCCTGCCGCCAGCTCCATGATAGGTGTTTATCGTTAAATACAGGAACGGATTTATTATACTGTCGGAAAACGTCGGTTATTTTAAGAAACATTTCAAATCGCGGGTAAAGCTTTTGACCCTTTTCATTTGAGGGATACGTACCATGTTCTCCGATGAGCAATACCCCGTCAACAGCTAGTTTATCACCGCCCAATGTCAAAGCATCCACTACCGTCCTGAAGATCGGTACATTATATTTTGCTGCAATTTTACGGCTAATGTCATTTGCTGGTACCTGCTCGGTGAAAAGAGAAATAATTTTAGAGCGGGGATAAGGCGGTTGGTCGTCCTGATTAAATCCCTCAAGATATTTACCCACTATAACGTCGGCGTGAGAACCAAGACGATATTCGGTAACTATGGCTGCAATTCTTTTAGGGGCGTTTTGCGAAGATTTGATAAATTTCTCTACTGACTCAGATTCGAATTTTCCCGCCTCGGATGCCAGACTCGTGGTGGCCAGGGGCAAGACCGAAATGTACCTAAGCAGATCTCTGCGATTCATAAAATATTTGCTTTTTATGAAATGTAAATTAGAACTAATTTCTCATTTATACCAGATGCAAAACCTTAATCGCAACCTATGCAATGTAACAAAGAGGAAGTAGTAGTGCATTAACCCACATTGGTATTAGATATGTCATCTTAGACACGTCGTTCGGTATGTGAAATTAAATCCGTACCTTTGCGGCGCTTTCAGCAATAAGGCTGATAGCTTTAAATATTATCATGAACCCATTTAGTACCTTGGGTATCCGTCATGATATTGTTAATGCCATAACTGAACTGGGATTCGAAAATCCCACACCAATCCAGGAACAATCTATCCCGGTATTACTTTCAGGCAGCAACGATTTTGTCGGATTAGCTCAAACAGGAACCGGTAAAACGGCTGCTTTTGGCCTGCCCCTTTTAGAATTACTGGACTTTGAAGAAAATTATCCACAAGCGCTGATCTTATGCCCAACGCGTGAACTGTGTTTACAGATCACAAGTGACCTTAAGAACTACTCCAAAAACATGAAAAACGTTAACGTTGTTGCTGTTTATGGAGGTGCAAACATTTCAGATCAGTTACGCCAGATCAAACGCGGCGTACAGATCGTAGTAGCTACGCCAGGCCGTATGCTTGACATCATCAATCGTAAAGCGATTGATTTTACTCAAGTTCAATATGTTGTTCTGGACGAAGCTGATGAAATGCTGAACATGGGCTTCCAGGAAGACATTGACAGTATTTTATCGACTACCCCTGACGATAAAAAAACATGGCTTTTCTCGGCTACCATGCCAAGCGAAGTTCGTCGTATTGCAAAAAAATACATGACAGACCCCTTCGAATTGACAATGGGTACCAAAAACACTGGTAACGTCAATATCGAACATGAATACTATATCGTGAAAGCGCGCGATAAGTATGCTGCATTTAAACGAATTGTAGATTTCAATCCTGAGATTTTCGGAATTGTTTTCTGTCGTACGAAGATCGAAACGCAGGAAATAGCCGAATCTTTAATGAAGGACGGTTACAACGCAGACGCACTGCATGGTGACCTGTCACAACAACAACGCGATAAAGTAATGAAACGCTACCGTGACCGCAGTCTACAATTATTGATTGCTACGGATGTTGCTGCACGCGGAATTGATGTTAACGACGTAACACACGTAATCAACTACTCACTACCGGATGAGATTGAAAATTATACCCACCGTAGTGGCCGTACAGGTCGTGCAGGAAAAACAGGTATTTCGATCGCAATTATCAATTCTAAGGAATTAGGAAAAATCCGTCACATTGAGCGTACCATTGGAAAGCAGTTTACGAAGGCTGAAATTCCAAGCGGCTTTGATGTCTGCGAAAAGCAATTATTTGCTTTGATCCATAAAGTTCATAATGTGGAAGTAAATGAGGCTCAGATCGAGCAATACATTCCACGTATTATGGACGAGTTCAAGGATTTAGACAAAGAGCAGATCATAAAAAGATTCGCATCTCTCGAATTCAACAGTTTCCTTGAATATTATTCAAAGGCGCCTGACCTAAACATCTCAGGAGATGATCGTGGATTTGAACGTGAGCGCGGTGAACGCGGCGACCGTCCGGATCGTGGCGCCAGATCAAGTGCAGGATATACCCGTTTGTTTATGAACTTAGGTTCTGTAGATGATTTCACCCGTGGCGACATGCTTGGATTTATTTGCAACAACACAAAGATCAGCGGAAAAAGTGTTGGAAAAATCGACCTGAAAGGTGTATTCACCTTCTTCGAGGTTGAAGACTCTGAGGTTAATAAAGTTATTGAAGGATTCAAGTCGGTTGATTTCCAGGGCAGAAGTGTCCGGATAGAAATGGCAGGTGATCGTGATGCAGGTAGCGAGCGTGGTGGAGCTGGTGGAGGATATCGCGGTAATTCCCCACGTCGTGAAGGCGGAGGAGGATACCGTGGTGGAAACAGCGGTGGTGGCGGACGTCGTGAAGGTGCAAGCGGCGGTGGCGGTTTCCGTGATTTTTCGGGAAAACGTCGTGAAGATCGTGGTGGAAGCGGTTCCGGCGGGGGTCGTCGCGAAGGCGGAGACAGACGCAGACGCATCTAGTTATAACAGAACATAAAAAAGCCGCCAAATATTTGGCGGCTTTTTTCTTTTTGAAGAATTAAAGGTTTTAAGCTGTCAGTTATCAGGCTTACCGGAAACTAAATGATAGAATCAAATCTATCCGATTAAACTGACAGCTGATAACTGTTACCTGATAACTTTCTAAGCTTCGTCCATATAGACACGGGTACCCTGGCCGTCAGTGTAATAACTTCTCTTATACATGTCGGTAAAAACATCTTCTCCGTTCGGCCCCTTCATATCTGGCATTAAACGGTCTTTGACATTATCTACAAACTGACTGATCTTATCTGTCCAGCCTTTATTTGATTCAGCAAATTCATTGAACTTATCCGTCCACCCCTTACTTGCATCCGTCAGATCATCAAGCAAAGTAGATCCATCTGCTTTTTTGTGTGTTAATACTTTATAGGCGACTCCTGCCACAGCGGCAATTCCTAATATCGTGGTCATCTTTTTCATAGCTATTTCTTTTTCTTTATCAACACTACATTGGTTCTGAAGGTTTTAAAAAAAGAAAAATGTTCTTTGACGAAAAAATAATGACCCGGGCGCAAGAATCCTGTTAAGAATGATAGTAATTCTTTATAGACTTAATTAAGTCAGCTGTTCTGAAAGTAATTTCATTTCTATTTGAGGGGAATGCCCCTCGTATAAAATTGCATAAACAGCCCGGCAGATAGGAATATTAACCTTATATGTTTTATTGATCTGATGAAGACAAAATACAGCATAAAATCCTTCGGCAACCATATTCATCTCAAGTTGGGCTGACTTGACTGTATATCCTTTTCCAACCATATTTCCAAAAGTTCGGTTACGACTAAATTGAGAATACGCTGTAACCATTAGGTCACCCAGATATGCCGACTCTTTTATGTCCCGGTCTATTGGGTGGACTGCTCGCACGAAAGCTTCTATTTCCCGGATCGCATTTGAAATGAGTACCGCCTGAAAATTGTCACCATATCCCACCCCATGACAAATCCCGCTGGCAATTGCATAAATATTTTTTAGTACCGCCGCATATTCTGTTCCGTAGATATCATCAGAAACATTAGTCTTGATATAGCGGGTATTGAGCATCGCTGCAAAAGAATTGGCCAGTTGCAAATCCTGTGAAGCAATTGTCAAGTAGGATAATTTCTCAAGGGCAACCTCCTCTGCATGACAAGGACCGCTTATTACAACGATATCATCAAATGGGATGTCATAATTCCTGTTCATAAACTCCCCAATAATCAGGTTATCGTCAGGCACAATTCCTTTTATCGCTGAAATTATCTTCTTCCCTTTTAAGTCAGCTGACGTAATATCCTTCAATGCCTCTTTTAAAAACGCTGCTGGCACGTTCAGAAGAACCATATTGCAGTGCGAGATAACTTCTTTTAGATCACTGCTTAAGTGCTCGTTAGGGAGTCTTGTTTCAACGGAGCTGAGGTAATGTGGATTATGGTTATACTTTTTAATATGCTCAATTGCCTCAGTATTTCGCATCCACCAATACACATCTTTCGCTGCAAGATTATCACTCAATATCTTAACTATAGCTGTAGCCCAACTTCCTCCACCAACAACTGCTATACTGTTTTTCATCAATATATATTTAAACAAAAAATCCCTCCCTGAATGATAATCTTTCAGGGAGGGACAAGTTAGTGAATTCTTAGAAATTACTTCTTAGCGTCGCTTGCAAAAAGCTTTTCTTTATCTACTTTTTCAACCATCGAACCGTCTTTAAGGCCCTTAGAAATAGCCGTGAACGGTCCGGAAACAATTTCTTCATTACCTTTTAGCCCACTTTTAATTAGAATATAAGTATCATCCTGAATGCCTGTAGTAACCTGTACCTGTTTTACTTTGCCGCCGCTATAAACGAACACATATTCTTTAACAGGCTCAGCATCCTTTTTCTTTTCTTTTTCAGCATTAGCTGATGCGGGGGCTCCACCGTTACCATCCGCTTTGGCGTCTTTTTTCTCTTCGCGGGTAGTAACTGATTGAATCGGCACTGCAAGACCTTTAAATTCTTCCGTTTGAATATCAACCGTGGCAGATAAACCCGGACGGAACGGAGATGGGTTCGCGCTATTCGTACGAATAAGCTTTTGATATGAATCTTGGAGTATTCTAACTTTAACTGTAAAGTTTGTAACCTGATCAGTAGAAGTTCCTACCACATTAGATGAACTTGCAATCTCAGTAACTTCACCCTTAAATTTCTGGTTCTGGAATGCATCGACTTCAATTTCAGCCACATCGCCTACTGATACGCGATTGATATCACTTTCGTTGACATCTACACTTACTTCCATAGAGCTCAGGTTCGAGATTCTCATAATTTCTGTACCAGCCATCTGTGACGTCCCCAGGATCCTGTCTCCAAGTTCAACCGACAACTTCGAAATCACGCCATCTGTAGGTGCGTAAATTGTTGTTTTCGCTAAATTAGCTCCAGCTTCCTTTACGACCGCATTTGATTGCTCTACTCCAAACCTGGATCCAACTACATTTTGACGAACAGCTTCCAGATTAGCCCGCGCTCCTTCGTATTCCGCTTTCACGGCATCAAATTCAGCAGCAGAAACCACTTTCTTAGAAAACAGCTCCTGATTTCTTTTATATTTCGCAGCAGTATTAGCAAAGTTTGCCTCAGCTTGTTTTAAAGATTGCTGAGAGCCTGCCAATGCAGCCCGCTGGCTGTTCAACGAAGCTACGGCACGGTCATAGCCGGATTGAAGTACATCAGGACGAACCTTGCATAAAAGCTGGCCACGCTTGACCACATCACCTTCTTTCACGTGAAGCTCTACAACCTCACCAGACACTTCTGCACTTAATTTTACCTCAACTTCCGGTTGCACTTTTCCGCTTGCAGAAACTGTTTCTACAATTGATCTTGAAGTTGCCTTTTCGACTGCAACTTGTACAGTGTCGCTTTTGCCAAACCAGCCGAGTTTACTACCGGCAACAGCTATAACTAAAAGCACACCTGCTCCAATGAGCACATATTTTAACGTATTGTTTTTCTTTGCCATGTTTGTTTTATAAAGGGGAAAGTCTTTTAGAGTTAAAAAGTTATTGGGTTTCCAAGATAGTAGTCAATCACTTTGCTTCTGAAAATCAGATCATACCTGGCCTGGATCTGATCAAACTGAGCCTTATTTAGGTTTGTTTGTGCTAGATTGAAGTCGAGAGAATTAACTAAACCTACCCCGTAACGCTGCTCGATGACATTAAACGCCTCTCTTGATGACTCAAATGCCGTTTGGGCAGAATAATATCGTTTTTCTGCCGCTCTTAAATCGTACACCGCCTGATTGATAACTTTATTGAGGTTATTTTTTGCAAGCTGCTCATTTACCTCTCCGTTAAGCAAGTTGATTTTAGCTCTCCGTACAGCCGATCGTGCTGAAAATCCATTAAACACCGGAATACTCAAACCGAATCCGATAAACTGGTTGAAGTTATCCTGAATTTGCGTAGCAAAAGAGGTATTACCAAATGATCCGTTAGAGTAACGTGTGCCCATACCCGTTTGTAAGTTCAATGATGGATAATAGCCGCTTTTAGCGATGTCAATTTCCTTTTGCAAAACAAGCTTCCTTAGTTCGGCTAACTGAATGTCCGGAAAATTTACGGAGGCTGATTTGTATACTTCGGCTGCTGAATAAGCAGTGTTGACGGTGGCAACGTCGTTTAAGGCAGGCTTTTCCACTTCAAATGGCACAGATGGATCGCGCTCGAGCAGTTGTGCAAGATTTAGAAAAGCAAGATCGACCTGATTCTGGGCATTGGTAACATTCAACTCCGCGGTAGCGACTTGAGATTTAGACTGGGCAAGATCAGCAAGGGTTCTGTTGCCCACGTCGAAAAACTTTTGCTCTATATCCAATTGCTGACGGGAAATATCTAATTGTTGGCGTGCCGCTGTGAGAAGATCCTGGGAATTAAGAACTGTGAGGTAATTAGTGACAACCGCAAGGACCAGGTCATTTTTAACTTTCTGGGTAAAGCTTTTATCTGCTTCTAACTGCAGTTTATTTTGGGCAATAATATTTATACGCTGAAATCCTCCGAAGAGGGGTGTATTAGACGAAATATTTCCATTAGTCGAAGTGATCGCCTGGTTTACAAACTGGTTTGTTAAGGGGTCTATACTCCGTCCGAAATTAAAGTTAAGACTAGTATTGGCGTTCAGGGTTGGATATAGCGAATACTTTGATTGCCTGAGATTCTCATCAGATATGGCTTCTGAAAACTGAGCCTGTTTGATCTGAAGGTTGTTTTCAACTACAAGTTCAGTTGCTCTTTTTAGCGTGATTTTTTCCTGAGCGTGCAAGGTAACTGCGCCGACGGACAATAATATCACCACTAAAACAGAGAATTTTAAAAATCCTGTTAGGTTTTTTTGTTTCATATAATTGTTAAACAACGTCAAAATGGTTAGAATTCCTCGATAAAATTAATACTATAAATTACTTAACATATTTATCTTCGCTATAAATTAACGAAAAAACGATTTGTATCTCGTAAACTCTCCGTTTTGGCTGCAATGGTTATATCCTACACTGACCTGGCATAAAAACCGGAAAGAAAAACATGTTTATCTCACTTTTGACGATGGACCTATACCTGTTGTTACACCATTCGTATTAAATACCTTAAAAAACTTTAATGCTTGCGCCACTTTCTTTTGCATTGGCGAAAATGTATACAAGCATCCGGAGATTTACAAAGATCTCTTATCAAATGGTCATGCGGTAGGCAATCACACTCAAAATCATCTCAAAGGTTGGAAAACTCCAGACAGCGAATATTTGCTGAATATAGAAAAATGCACTAGTCTGGTCAACTCAAATCTTTTCCGGCCGCCGTACGGAAGAATAAGATACTCACAGATCAGGAAAATTAACCTACGTTTTCCAAAAATGAGGACAATCATGTGGGATGTTTTGAGTGGAGATTTTGATACGAATATCAGCGGGGAAAAATGTGTCAAAAATGTGCTTGATCATGTCAAAAATGGATCGATAATAGTTTTTCATGATAGTGAGAAAGCCTTCTCAAGACTGGAGTATGCCCTTCCTGTCGTATTAAAGACCCTCCGTTCTGAGGGCTATGAGTTCAGGCTGCTCTAAACACTCACCAAAATCAGCTCTACTACACAAAAATCAATGAGAATATCAATGTATTATAAAAAATATTACCTATTACGAAAATAAAGGCTCAATTTTTGCTGTAAAACAACAATGACAGCTCCAAAAAAAATTATGATTGCTGATGACGATCCTGGTATTGTCGATGCTGTGGAAATGATGCTTGAGTTTGAGGGATATGAAGTTTTATCCACTATGGATGGAGCTAAAGTGCTTGAATTACGTGATGAATTTCCTGACCTGTTCCTACTTGATATCTGGATGTCAGGCCAGGACGGCAGGGATATTTGTAGGGAATTGAAAAAACGAGACAGTACTAAAAACATCCCAGTGATCATGATTTCTGCCAGCACTGATCTGGCTCGTTCTGCTAGGGAAGCGGGGGCAGATGATTTTCTGGAAAAGCCCTTTAATATGGATGAACTGATGAGTAAAATTGCACTTCATCTGGCAAGTTAATCATCACTTCACACTAATTTAGAACAACCCCAAATCTTTTGTCAACGAATTGTGACTTTCAGAAGCTTTAATGCTTCTAGTTGTATCAATGAGCATATTCGGCCTCTCAATAAAGCGAAAGCACTTTCTTTTAAGTTCCGGAATTTAAATATTGGCTAATTATTCCCGCAGTCTATAAACAGGGGATTTTTTCTGTTTAGAATCTGGTAAATCCTGCATTTTTAAGGGTGTTTTTTGTAACTTCGCTCGCAGTTGTAACAAGAATAATTAAAATCAAGCAAATAACATGGCATTTGATTTAGACATGATCAAAAAGGTTTATGACAACTACGGTATCCGTCTTGAGGCTGCCCGCAAAGTTGTTAATAAGCCCCTTACATTAACAGAGAAAATTTTATATGCCCACTTGTGGCAGGGAAATGCTTC
Source organism: Daejeonella lutea (assembly GCF_900168015.1). Taxonomy (GTDB): domain Bacteria; phylum Bacteroidota; class Bacteroidia; order Sphingobacteriales; family Sphingobacteriaceae; genus Daejeonella; species Daejeonella lutea. The sequence goes on from NZ_FUYR01000001.1 coordinate 1,952,081, forward strand.
AGAAGCTCACGAACGCGGAGTTACGTACGTAGATTTTGCACCTGATCGCGTAGCAATGCAGGATGCGACAGCTCAAATGGCCTTATTGCAATTTATGCAAGCGGGAAGACCTACCGTGGCAGTTCCATCAACCGTGCACTGTGATCACCTCATCCAGGCTAAAGTTGGCGCAGATGAAGATTTGGCTACAGCAAACACTCAAAATAAAGAAGTTTACGATTTTCTAGCTTCTGTTTCAAATAAATACGGTATTGGTTTCTGGAAACCGGGAGCTGGTATTATCCATCAGGTTGTTTTGGAAAATTATGCATTTCCTGGCGGGATGATGATCGGTACGGATTCTCACACCCCGAATGCTGGTGGGTTGGGGATGATAGCAATTGGTGTTGGCGGTGCTGACGCATGTGATGTAATGGCCGGACTTGCCTGGGAACTAAAATTCCCTAAACTTATTGGAGTAAAACTTACTGGCAAATTGTCGGGATGGGCATCTGCAAAAGATGTTATTCTCAAAGTTGCTGGTATCCTCACTGTTAAAGGTGGTACAGGACATATCGTCGAGTACTTTGGCGAAGGTGCGCAATCACTTTCCGCTACAGGAAAAGGAACAATATGTAATATGGGTGCTGAAATCGGTGCTACTACTTCAGTTTTCGGTTACGATGAGAAGATAGCTACTTATTTAAAAGGTACCGAGCGCGAAGAAATAGCAAACCTGGCTGATGCTGTTAAGGAGCATCTTACTGGTGACGATGAAGTATATGCGAATCCTGCTCTTTATTTCGATCAGGTTATTGAGATTGACCTCTCCACACTCGAGCCACACGTTAACGGGCCTTTCACTCCGGATATGGCATGGCCATTATCACAGTTTGCTACTGCAGTTCGCGAGAACGGCTGGCCTCAGGAACTTGAAGTTGGTTTGATAGGTTCTTGTACCAATTCATCATACGAAGATATTAGCCGGGCTGCCTCTATTGCTCAGCAGGCTGTCGATAAACATTTAGTGGCGAAAGCGGAGTTTACGATAACTCCTGGTTCCGAATTGGTTCGTTACACCGTTGAGCGCGACGGCTACCTGAATACATTCGAGAATATGGGCGGAGTGGTACTTGCTAATGCATGTGGCCCGTGTATCGGACAATGGGCCCGCCACAGTACCGATCCAACGCGCAAAAACTCCATCATCACTTCATTTAACAGGAACTTCAAATCACGTAACGACGGTAATCCGAATACACATGCATTTGTAGCTTCTCCGGAAGTAGTTACTGCATTGACAATTGCGGGTGATCTAGGATTTAATCCTATGACCGATACGCTGACGAATTCGGAAGGCCAGCAGGTTAAACTTGATGAGCCTCAGGGATTGGAAATGCCTTTGAAAGGCTTTGCAGTTGAAGATGCAGGTTATCAGGCGCCAGCAGAAGACGGAACTAAAGTAAGTGTAATTGTAGATCCAAAATCCGCAAGACTTCAATTGCTTGATCCATTCAAAGCATGGGAAGGTACTGACATAAAAGGCTTGAAACTGTTGATTAAAGCTAAAGGTAAATGTACAACGGATCATATTTCTATGGCTGGCCCATGGCTGAAATTCCGCGGACACCTGGACAATATTTCAAATAACATGCTGATTGGTGCAACCAATTTCTTTAACGAGAAAGCTGACAATGTTAAAAACCAGCTGAACGGTGAATATGGGGCCGTACCGGCTACAGCTCGTGCCTACAAAGCAGCTGGCATCGGAAGTATCGTGGTTGGTGACGAAAACTACGGGGAAGGATCTTCAAGAGAACACGCTGCGATGGAGCCAAGGCACCTGGCTGTTCGTGCCATCCTGGTAAAGTCATTCGCACGTATACACGAAACCAATCTTAAAAAACAAGGAATGCTTGCATTAACTTTCTCTGATGCTAATGATTATGACCGCATCCTTGAAAATGACACAATTGACATCACAGGACTTAGCGACTTTGCTCCCGGGAAGCCGTTAGCTATCGTTCTCCACCACGAAGATGGCAATTCTGAGTCGTTCCCTGTTAATCATACGTATAATGAGCAGCAGATTGAATGGTTCAAAGCCGGTGGTGCATTGAATATTATCAGAATGAACCAAAAAACCTAGTTGACAGTTGACAGGTAACAGTTGACAGTGTCAAACGATACCTGAACGCTGTGTGAATAGCATCGAACAAAGCCGTATTCTAAAAGCATAATGCCCAGGAATACGGCTTTTTTTTAACAGATTTTAAACTCAGTAAAAATGTTCAAAGTAATTCTTGTTACCGGAGCTTCGACCGGGATTGGTTTTGAAAGCGTCCTGCTTCTTGCTAAAGAGGGGCATAAGGTTTATGCTACGATGCGCGACACTTCTAAAGCTGGAAAGCTTGAATCAGAAGCAGCAAAAAGAGCGATCGAGATTAATATCCTTAATCTGGACGTCCAGGATGAAAAAAGTATTGCCTCTTGTGTGAATACTATTTTCGAAAAGGAAGGAAGGCTTGATATACTCGTAAATAATGCGGGAGCAGGCTTCATAAGAACCATGGAGCAGGCGACGATGGAAGAGATCCAGCAAGTCATGGACGTGAATTTCTATGGTGTGATTCGCTGTACTAAGGCTGTCTTGCCTATTATGCGCAATCAACAAAGCGGGCACATCATAAATATTTCTTCGGTCGGCGGACTCGTTGGGCAACCGGTAAACGAGATTTATTGCGCAGCTAAATTTGCGTTAGAGGGTTTGACAGAAAGCATCGCAACTTACATGAAACCCTATTTCGGGATTAATGTCTCGCTAGTTGAGCCCGGCGGTGTAATAACGGAATTTGGCAATAGCCTAACCAGATACTTTGAGGAAACAGGCGGCATAAAAGATGATGATTACAAGCCATTGATCCAAACCTACATGGATTACAGAGCTACATTTACCGATGAAGTAAAAGAACGTGTTTTCCAAAAGCCTGCACAAATCGCAGAAGTGATCCTAAAGTGCATCAATGATCCCGAACCAAAGCTACGCTACCTTAGTTCTGACGGGGCAGCTTCTTTTACAAAATTAAAGTCTGGACTGGATCCGGACGGAGAGGGTATAAAAGCACAGGTTAGGAAAGGCATCCTCAACAAGTAGTGTGCGTTTGGGCTCGCTTTTTCGTATATTGATTTAGAACAATCATTCGTGAAGAGGATAGTATTTTTATTCGCCTTAATTCTGCTCTCGTTAAAAGGGTTTACCCAAGCCCCTTTAAATGATAATTGCAGCGGAGCGATAGTCATTAACGATGCCAGAACAAAATACTGTTCATCAGTGGGACAGTATACCAACGCAAATGCGACGCCGTCATTCACCAACAGTGGACCTGACGTATGGTTCGCTTTCGTGTCAAGGGATGTTGAAGTCAAAATCACTGTAACCGGAGGAACACTGCAATCTCCCGTTGTCAAAATATATAATAACTGTGATGAGGGTGCGCGTGTTGTTCCGGTTTTAACAGATGGCAATACTACTATCCTTAATGAAGCTGGCCTTACACCTGACAGTCGTCTCTATTATATCAGCGTTAGTGGTGCCGGTAGCACAGGTACATTTCAAATATGTATCGAAAACTACAAGTCAGAGATTAAACCTGGTCAGGATAATAGTACCGCCTCTTTATTATGTTCTTCAACAAGCATAATCAAGGAAACAAGTATCAGTGGCTCAGGAAGCAATAATAATGAAACCGCAAATACATGTATCGGAGCAGAAAAGCATAGTGGCTGGTATAAATGGACTGCTCAAAACAGTGGAAGTTTGGTGTTTACAATTACTCCGACTAAAAATGATGACCTGGATTGGGTTCTATTTGAGTTGGGGCCTGAAGGGAATACTCAACCGGCTTCCGCAGCAAATGCAATACGATGTGCGGCGGGGCATGGCATAAGTAATGCGGGCTGCCCAAATGAACCCATTTACACGAAAACGGGACTTAACTTTACGGAGAATGACGAAACCGAAACAGGTGGATGCGGGTCTGGTCAAAATGGTATGTTGAAAGCGGTCGACATGAAGCAAGGCTATGTTTATGCCCTTGTTGTAAACAACTTCACATCGGGCAACAATGGCTTTGAAATAAAGTTTACTGATGATGCAGGTAAAGCAGGTACAGGCTTATTCAAGGGCCCAACAGCTAAATTAATCGAATCGAATGCTAATCTCTGTACTCCACAGCAATCTTTTACCTTTGCTGCCGCTGTAACTGGGCAAACGTCAATCCAATGGTACTTCGGCCAGGGAGCCAGCATACCCGAAGCCACAACAGCTGGTCCATTCACTATTACCTACAGCACGCCAGGCTTAAAGACCGTTTACCTCCAGGTGAAAAATGATCTAGGTTGTTCCGTTGTAGAAACCAGAACATTTATGGTTGGCCTTTCTCCGGCTCAACCACAGTTATTTGCAAACAAGCCGGATTTCTGCCTTACTGATACAATACGGTTAAGCACACCAGCGCAAACAGATGTTACCTATAAATGGACAGGGCCCGGAAATTTTACATCAGATGCCCGGGAGCCGACAATTCCCGTGACAAGTAAAGCAGTAGCAGGTGTATACACTCTGGTTGTCAGTCGAGGTGATTGCCTAACATCGCCTGTTAATATTACCATACCCGCTATTTATAACAATCCGGTTGCTGCGTTCAGAACAGATCCAAAGGCACCTGCCAAACTCTCGTTCCCGGTCACCGTCAGATTCTTTAACGAATCTAAAGATGCCGACTCATATTTATGGGATTTCGGAGATGGTACCACTTCGACAGATCAAAACCCCGAACATACTTATACGGGCCGTGGAAGTTACGACGTGACTCTAACAGCGTTCAAAACAAATGTCTGCACCGTTTCTTCAATACAAGGCAAATTTATGATAAGTGAGGCCGGCGCTATCTTCATCCCAAACACCTTCACCCCCAACGATGATGCAGTAAACGATGAGTTCGTGGTAAACATGAATAACATCAAAACCTATCGTATCCAAATATTCAATCGGTATGGTATTCTGATGTATTCATCAACGGACTTGGTAGAAAACTGGAAGGGCACTTATCAGAACAAGCCTGTCCCCGTGGGAACATATTACTACGTGCTCGATGCAGTTGATCTAGACAATAATATTATCAAAAAATCAGGATCTGTCACTATATTGAAGTAATGAAGATCACTTTACTAACTATCGGTAAAACTGAGGATAAGTACTTGCTGGAAGGAATTGAAATATATTTGAAGAGGCTTAAGCACTATATCTCTTTCAGGATTCTCGAAGTTCCGGAACTTAAAGGCACAAAGAATCTTTCCCAGGATCAGCAGAAGACGAAAGAAGCTGAATTGATCTTTAAAAACATAAACAGCACAGATTACGTTGTGTTATTAGATGAAAATGGTCTGGAACTGTCATCAAAACAGTTTTCGATGTTTTTAAATAAGAAAATGGTTGGTGGCCAGCAGCATTTGGTATTTGTTGTTGGTGGACCTTATGGATTTAGCGAGGAAGTGTATAAACGAAGCGGCGAAAAGATCTCCTTATCTAGGATGACATTTTCGCATCAAATGATCCGCTTATTCTTTACAGAACAATTATATCGGGCTTATACCATACTCAGAGGAGAACCATACCATCACGATTAATAATCTATTATGGACTACAAAAGAGATTACCGATTCAAATCAGGCAGAAGCAGCCAGGAAAGCAAACAATTCTGGATAATGATCACTATTGCAATAGCCATTGGCGCCGCAATTTTATATTTCTTTTAATATCAATTAGTACCAGGTCATGCTTGGACCCGGGTTTGAAGTTTTCGTAGCCAATAAATGCCACCTGCGTCTTCAACCTTTGTAAATCTAATCAGCTACTTCTTTGTATTTAAATCAGAAGGAAATAGGCGATAAACAACCCAAGCGTATGTCAGATGGTTAGACCAGCTGGAAAAATCTCATAAAAAAACCCTGTCAGTTGGAACCAACAGGGGAGAATTACTAAAACATGATGGCTAGATGCCACAGGTATTTACTTCGATTTTTGAGACAATCTTGTCGTGCTTTTCCCGGCTGCTTTGGTTGCTTTTGGCTTTTCCTTTGCAACTGGCTCTGGCTTCTTAACCGCTTCCGACAAAGCAGGTGCACCAGCGCCCTCTGCCAGAGGCTCCGGAGCAGCTTCAGTAAATAATGGAAGGACACTTATGGTGTTATACCAGCTAATGATTTTTTTAATATCTGAAGAATACACCCGCTCTTCATCATGATCTGGAGCAACATCACTAAAAAATTCCCGAAGAGTTTTTCCATCTGCTGATTTAGGGTCAGGGATGTTTTTGCTCGCTTTAATTTGCTCAAAGATATCACTCAATTTCAAATCGCCGCTCTCGCCGAAAACAGTAATGTCTTCCAAAGAGGCCATTTTTGCAGTGCTGATATTAACCACAATCTTATTTTTTTGTTCGTCCAGTGTCTCCAGGATAAAGCCTGATTTGTTCTGTCCGATCAGCTTAAACAAGCCAGGTTTACCTGATACGGATACAAGTCCTCTTAGATTCATTTTAATTAGTATTTAGTATTGAGTATCAAGTATAAAGACAAATCCCAATTACCCGATACGTATATTCTTAACAATTTGCTTCCAGTCGTGATAGCCTGACTGCCGGCAGACAGGCTCATACCTGATAGCAGATACCTAGCCTATTCTTCCGTTACCTCTATCCCCAGGATCTTATCACCTTGACGGATATCATCTACAACATCAACATTTTCAATAACCTTACCAAAACAAGTATGGTTGCGGTCAAGATGTGAAGTATTATTCCTGCTATGGCAGATGAAAAACTGAGAACCACCTGTATTACGACCAGCGTGAGCCATAGAAAGTACTCCCCGATCGTGATACTGATTATCGCCTGTAAGCTCACAATCAATCTGGTATCCCGGTCCACCAGCACCTGTTCCTGTCGGGTCACCACCCTGGATCACGAAATCATTTATCACACGGTGGAATGTTACTCCATCATAATAACCTTCTTTAGCTAATTTCAGAAAATTTGCAACTGTGTTAGGCGCATCTTTATCGTAAAACTGCACAGTCATGTCACCTTTCTCGGTTTTTATAATTGCTTTGCTCATATGTGTATTTGCTTTGAATGGAGGACAAAGTTAATTATTTAAGCCAATTGATGAAATTCTTCAAATATCTTCTGCTTTTTATAACTTTATAAGACTCGAATACGTTTATTGAATATGCTTAGGATTAGATTAACGTTTCTCTTCATACTTATTACAGCTATCTCCCGGGCATCCTCTATCCTGATCCCGATGGATGAGGAACAGAAGAATCACTTAAAGGCATACGGTATTACTTTCTGGACATTAAAGAATGGCTTAGAGGCCGATTGGCTTTTAAATTATCGTGGAGGAAGTTTTCTAATTAAATATTCCCAGGCCTTAGAGTCTGAATGTAAAATACGCGGGGTCTCTTATGACGTGGTTCCAGATGCTAAAGTAAACTCCATTCTGAACGAGATCACCGACCCTTCCGTTAATATGGAACTGGTTAAACTCGAAAAAGCTCCCAAGGTTGCGGTTTATTCACCTAAGAACAAACTACCCTGGGACGACGCGGTTACAATGGTGCTTACATATGCCGAGATACCTTATGACATCATTTACGATGACGAGGTGCTAAAGGGAGATTTGCCTAAATATGACTGGCTGCATCTTCATCATGAAGACTTTACGGGACAGTACAATCGTTTCTGGGGGAATTATAAAAATTCCAGCTGGTATATTGAAGATGTGAAGATTCAGGAAGAAACAGCGAAACGAAACGGTTTCAAAAAGGTATCGACAATGAAATTGAGTGTAGCGCAATCCATCCGCGATTTTTGTGCAGGTGGCGGATTTATGTTTGCGATGTGCTCTGGTCCTGAAACATTTGATATTTCGCTCGCTGCTAATGGGCTCGATATTGTTGAACGTATGTTTGATGGCGATGGCTCTGATCCACAGGCCCAGGCAAAACTGGATTTTAACCAGACATTTGCTTTTCAAAACTTTAAGCTAGACCTCAATCCGGCCAGCAATGAATTTTCTAATATAGATGTTCCTCAGAGCAGGGATCTGTCACTCAATCAGAGTAACGACTTTTTCACCCTTTTTGACTTTTCCGCCAAGTGGGACATTGTTCCAGCCATGCTCACGCAAAGCCACGATAAAGTTATTAAAGGATTTATGGGTCAAACCACAGCCTTCCGCAAAAGCCTTATCAAACCTCATGTATTAGTAATGGGAGAAACTAAAACAGCCGATGAAGCACGTTACATACACGGGGAGTTTGGGAAAGGACAATGGACTTTCTATGGTGGGCACGATCCCGAGGATTATCGTCATCTCGTTGGCGATCCCCCTACAGATCTCAATCTGCATCCAAATTCTCCGGGTTACAGACTTATTTTAAATAACGTGTTATTCCCTGCTGCTAAGAAGAAGAAGCAGAAAACCTAAGGGATCCGGGGAGCGAGCTTTGAGTTGCAAGCTACTTGCAATCGATAATCAAATTTCGTTTTATGAGGCCCCAAGGAGTGCTAAAGATTGCTACTCGAATATCATCTCTCGTGGCTAATTATAAAATTTCCAGCTCACCGCAAATTTCAAAAGTGCATCCTGCATCGGATAGCCTCTGACAGTATAATATCCTCGTGAAAATAGGTTCTGGTTAGCGTAGTCGTATTTAATAAATAAGTTAGTGCGTTTTAAAGTCGCTTTTACCCAAACATCCACTACCGGGTAAGTTGAATATTCGAGGCCCCGGTTATCATTGTAGAACTGGCTTACGTTAATGGCGTAGGCAGGAGCCTTAAATGGGGTATTAAATCGCAAGTCAAAACCAACATTGGTATACAACACTTTAAACAGTTTTGAAGCATAGTAGAGGCTGTTATACATATAGATTTCGGGAGTCCGCAACACATCTTGAAAATCTGTTTTCTGGTAAACAATGTAATTATCAAGATTGAATCTGCGAAACCTGAAATTTTTCGTCAGAGTAAGTTTCAGCAGGTTAATGTTCGAGTCAAACTGGGCAGGCTCTATAGTTTGTACCCTCGATGTTTCCTTGTAATATAAATAGTCACTTACCAGAAAGTATTCCGCTTTGCCCGACATCCTGAACTTCGGATTTTCATAAAGGAAAGATAGGTTATTGATTTTAGAATTACTAAAGTTCCGCTCCCAGGTGTGATACTGGTAATTCACACGTTCGTACATCTGTTCGGGAGACTTACTCTGGGTATAGGCTCCGAGAACTATCCTTCCAATTGATTTACTGAGGAGAAAATTTGCTTTAGCTTCATGGAGAAAATCACCAAAGTTCTCGCCCTGCATAATCTGTTGGAGATCAGCGTCGATACCCAATTTATCACTAAACCTATAAGCGATGCCAGCTTTCAATGTGGTATTTGAAAAATTCTTTTTATAATCCATCTGCTCATAATGATAGATATCATTTTGCACACCAAGATCCAATTTTGCCTCATTTTTCAGAAAGCTGACCGCTTTGCTTCTTAGATAAAAGCCGTAGTTAAATTCATTGCGAAGATTATTGACAATCGTCGAATCATTAGTTTTGATATAATCCTGAGAAGGTAGAATAGGGAATGCATCGAAAATGTCTTCCTCATTTCTGTAAAAACGATAGCGATCTCGGGTATATGAAAGCGAGTGTGAAACCCGTTGTGTAGGAAGGATTTTCTCTGATCCGTTCTCACCGGGCAAACTGTCCTTTCTTCCCAAATAGTAATATTGTTTTAAAAAATATTGTGTTCTTCGCCATGTCTGCATCGGCCGGTCATCTCCTATCCCGGATAATCGAACTGTTTCCCCATTCTTTGCGATTGAGTTCCCCTTAAATATTGTATCATTTATTGTCGAGCCATTCTCGCCAGCCTTTATTTTATTAAAAAGTATGTCGCCGATAATATTATATCGCTTGTTAGGAGATTCATACCACGCAAATATAGCCGCGTTCAGATGATCGTTTTTTTGATTTGTATACAGTCCATCTCCTCCTAATCGATTGAAGTTAGCACCTACATTCAAATTGGGTTTTACATTTTGCGAATGAGTAACCTTGAACGTCTGTTCGACAGTCTTACCGTTAACATAATATAATTCAGTGTAGGGTGTCTTAGCACGATAAAATCGAACAGAGTCTTGAATTAACCGATAAAGATCCAGGGAATGAAATCCAGCGTCAAATCCAATAGTTTTTGAAGGTCTGAAGAGCATTTCCCGATAAGCGATCCCATTACTGCCAAGACCAATGGTGGGGTTATCGGGCTGGTATAACGGACTGTAATTTTGAAAATTAGCCAGGGTCGTATCAATGGCGATTGTCTGGGTACCCTCTCGGAAAAGCTTCAGATTCGTATACCGGATGAACTTGGATGTGTAAACAATGGAATCCATGGACGATTCTTCCTTTAACCGCAGGGAGTCCAGGCTCATGGTACTGCCAGCTCGCTGAGGGTCTTGTCCAAAGACGTCAATCACGTAAAGTGAAACAAGTAGTAATGAGATTAAATACTTAATCATGTAATTCCAGAAGTAGCTCCTTTAATATGATGGTCATTTTGGGCTCTGCTTCCGTTGCAGTTTTGATGATCTCTTCCAAAGAAACAGCTTGCAAGGTATCTGGAAAGCCTTCATCAGTAAGCACAGAAATCGCAAAAACCGGCAAAGACATATGATTGGCAACGATCACCTCCGGCACGGTACTCATTCCAACTGCATCGCCTCCAATGGTCCTTAGAAACTTATACTCTGCACGTGTCTCCAAATTTGGTCCGTTAACCGCAACATAAACTCCCTGATGGCACGTGATGTTGTTCTTTTTTGCAATTTTCATTGCCGCCGAAATCATGTTCTTATTGTACGGTTCGCTCATATCCGGGAAACGCGGACCCAGGTTTTCGGAATTTCTTCCCCGTAAAGGATTATCAGTTTGGAGGTTGATATGATCGTCAATAATCATCAGATCGCCTTTCCGAAAATCAGGATTAAGCGCACCGCTTGCATTCGAAACAATTAATTTCGAAATGCCCAGCATCTTCATCACACGTACAGGAAAGGTAATTTGCTTCATATCATACCCCTCATAGTAGTGTAGCCTGCCTTGCATCGCTACTACCCGTTTGCCACTAAGCGTTCCGAAGATCAAACGTCCGGAATGAAATTCGAGCGTGGAAATTGGGAAATTGGGTATATTAGAATACATCAATTTATGCTCAATCTCGATATCATCAACAAGGGCTCCAAGTCCAGTCCCCAGAATTATTCCAACTTCAGGTTCAAAATCTCCTATTTTATTCTTTATATATTCAGTGGTCAACTGTAGGTTCTGCTGCATACTTTTCTATTAATTCGTTAAAACGAGCCTTTTCCGGCTCATGGATCTCAGCCTCTACCGGCAAGTAGTAAACCGGCAAACTCTTCAAAAGTTCTTGAACTTCAGCAGATCCCAATCGCTGAGCGTCCTTTTCTGTAGTGATGATGATCTTATCTTCAGCATGAGCTGAATTGAAAGCCTGCACAAGTTTACTGATATTTTTTTTGTTGAAGTTGTGATGGTCTGCATACTTGTGATGGGTTACAAGCTGCGTATAGCCTCCAATTTCAGATAATAGAGGCGCAGGATTGGCTATCCCGGTAAGTAGAATAATCTGAGTTGTGACTTTTATCGATAACAGAGTGCGTTCCTCCATATCACAATTAAATGGTTTCAAATTTCCATACTCCAGATACGAGTAAAAAATTTCCTGCTGGTTTCTCGGCTTAACCATACTCAATATTTCCTGTCGGTCAGCCTGATCCAATCCTGGAGGCGTTTTCGTAATCACCAGGATATCTGCCCGATCCTTTTCCCAAACAGGCTCTCTCAAATCACCAGCTGGGAGAAGCATTTTAAAATTGGAAATGCTGTTATAGTCGAAAAGCAAAATACTCAAACCGGGCCTGAGTTTTCTGTGCTGATACGCATCATCCAGGATTACCAGCTCATGATCGGTACGAAGCCGTTTAATTGCATCTACCCTATTCTCGCATACAGCGACAGTTATATCCTTGAACTTTCGTTTAAATTGCAGGGGTTCATCACCGGTTTCAGTGCTTAATGAACTTTGTTCCACCAGGCGAAAGCCTTTTGACCGTCTCCCATAACCTCTGCTCAACGTTGATATTTTGTATTTGTCTTTAAGTAATCGTACCAGGTATTCGGTCATCGGACTTTTTCCTGACCCACCAACGGATAAATTGCCTACTGAAATAATTGGAATATCAAATTCGGTAGACTTCAGCACACCCAGGTCAAATGCAAGATTACGGGCCATTACCCCGAGGCCATAAATTAAAGAGAAAGGAAATAGAAGCAATCTAAACGGTTTCATAAAATTCGGCTTAGCACAAAAATACACTTTTGAATTCAACCAGATATTTAGGATATTTCACTACTTTGAAATAAAAAAAACTATCAAGAGACTTTATGATTTTGCCAGCCCATATAAGCAGCTGGATTTAAATCATGATAACCCTGCTTAGCAACAGGAAGTTTAAAGTCCTTAAAAATAAACTATATAAACAGATGAAAATTTCTATTGCAATTGCCTGCATTCTTGTCACCAGCTTAACTCTAACAGCTCAAGTAAAAACTGATCGTAAATTAAAAGTGAAACTGGAGGAGCTGGTAAAGGGATTTCAGGGTGATGTAGGGATCTATGTTCAGAATTTAAAAACCGGCCGGATCGCCGAAATCAATGCTGATACGATCTTCCCAACAGCCAGCATGATAAAGGTTCCCATTATGTGCGGTGTATTCGATAAAATAGAAAAAGGTAAGCTTAAATACGATGAAAACCTCATATATAAAGATAGTTTGTTATATGCTGGTGAAGATATTCTCGGGTCGTTTAAAGACGGGGAAAAGATTAAGCTTGGTAAAGTTCAAATGCTAAGTATTACCACAAGTGACAACACTGCAAGCTTATGGCTTCAAAAATTTGTTGGGGGTGAAAATATAAATAAGTGGCTTGATGCGAACGGCTTTAAAAGCACCCGTATGAATTCCCGTACAGCTGGCAGACAGGGCGACTGGCGTAAATATGGCTGGGGCCAAACAACTCCTCGTGAAATGGCTACTCTGGTTAAAATGATTCATGAGGGCAAAGCAGTCAGCCCGGCTGCAAGCGAAAGAATGTATAGGAACATGATTCGCATATATTGGGATGCGGAAGCATTATCCCAAATCCCGCCATATGTTCAGGCGGCATCCAAACAAGGAGCTGTAGATCGTTCCCGCTCGGAAGTGGTACTCGTAAATGCTCCACATGGTGACTATGTATTTTGTATAACCACCAAAAATCAAAAAGATACCAGCTGGACACCGGACAACGAAGGCTATCGCCTCATCCGGGGGCTTTCCAGGTTGCTTTGGAACTACTATGAGCCGAAATCTGAATGGAAACCTGCTCCGGGCGTGGAAAAATACGTTGAATAAGTAACACGTTGTAAGTTATACGTTTCTTAAACGCTGTGCTACCGGTGGTCGCTAACTCTTTGCTCTATATGCGCTAACACGTGAATGTATAGCTTATAACTACTATACGCTAGCACGGGGACGTAAAACGTATAACGTACAACTTATAACTTTCCCTTACCTTTGCAGTAACTAACACAACCAATTATGTTAAAAGGATTTTTCAACGTGCCGGAACCGGTAAACGAGACTGTATTAAATTATGCTCCTGGAAGTAGAGAACGGAAACAGCTAAAAGAGGCTATTCTGGAAGCACGGTCAAAAGTTATTGATATACCGATGGTGATAGGCGGCAAAGAAGTAACTACAAGCAAAAAAGAAAGTATTCATCCGCCACATGATCATAAGCATATCCTTGCTAATTATTCTCAGGGTGAAAAAAAACATGTTACTGATGCGATAAACTCCGCTCTGAAAGCTAAATCTAACTGGGAAGAACTAGCCTGGGAACAACGCGCTGCCATATTTTTGAAAGCTGCAGATCTGATTGCGGGCCCCTATCGTTATAAACTTAACGCGGCGACGATGCTCGGGCAGTCGAAAAACGCCTATCAGGCAGAAATAGATTCTGCCTGCGAACTTATAGATTTCCTTCGGTTCAATGTAAAGTATATGACCGATATCTATAAACAACAACCTCCCGTTTCACCTCGCGGCGTATGGAATAGGCTCGAACAAAGGCCATTGGAAGGATTTGTGTTTGCCTTAACACCGTTCAATTTTACAGCAATTGCCGGAAACCTGCCAACTTCTGCCGCAATGATGGGCAATGTTGTAGTTTGGAAGCCAGCAAATACCCAGATCTATTCTGCCAATGTATTAATGGAGATCTTCCGCGAGGCAGGACTACCTGACGGAGTTATAAACCTCGTATATGTTTCCGGACCAGATGCCGGTGAAGTGATTTTTAATCATCCTGATTTCGCTGGTATTCATTTTACGGGTTCCACTGGGGTGTTCCAGGACATCTGGAAAACAATCGGTAATAACATTCACAAATACAAAACCTACCCGCGTATTGTCGGAGAAACAGGTGGCAAAGATTTTATTCTGGTTCATGGCTCAGCAGACGTAAATGCAGCAAGTACGGCCATTGTCCGTGGTGCATTCGAATACCAGGGCCAAAAATGCTCAGCAGCATCGAGAGTATATGTAGCGTCGTCGGTTTGGCCTGCTATAAAGGAACGCGTCCTTGCCGATCTGGCAAATATAAAAATGGGACCAGTTGAGGATTTCGCCAACTTCGTAAATGCAGTTATTGATGAAAAATCATTCGATAAGTTGGCTAAATATATTGATGCTGCGAAGAAGGACAAAAGTCTTGAAATAATAGCTGGCGGAAATTACGACAAATCTAAAGGCTACTTTATAGAACCCACTATCATCCTAACAAAAGACCCGAACTATATCACCATGTGCGAAGAGCTTTTCGGACCAGTTCTGACAATTTTCGTTTTTGCCGACAAGGATTTTGAAAAGACTCTTGAACTTGTTGATAATACATCTATTTATGCGCTTACGGGGGCCGTTATTGCCCAGGATCGCTATGCAATAGCCACTGCAACAAATGCCCTGAGAAACGCAGCTGGAAATTTCTATATAAACGACAAGTGCACAGGTGCTGTCGTTGGACAACAGCCTTTCGGAGGTGCCAGAGGATCAGGTACAAATGACAAGGCAGGTTCGATGATAAATCTTCTACGTTGGGCCTCTCCAAGAGCGATAAAGGAAACGTTTGATCCACCAACCGAATACGGGTACCCGTTTTTAGAAAAGGAATAGTAGGTTTCAACACCCTAATTTCTGTAAAAGCTAAAAAAAGTAAAGGCGTCCTAGGACGCCTTTACCATTCAACTAAACTAAAACCCGGTTTCCCGGACATTTTTAACCCTTAATTCACTTTGGCAACAATCATGTCTTTCAAGGGTGGAACCTCGTAATGATCTTTGATGTTAACGAGCTGAACGATAGTCCCTTTCGTATACGCGTTATGCTTGAAATTATCGATAATCTCAAGAACATCTTTGTCGATATACTTAGAATCAGATCCGTCGATTACTACATCCGATTCAGCAGGCAAATTTGTGAGCGTATACTGGATAGCTGCTTTGTTAAGAAATGAAACTTCCTGTGCTAATTTGATAGTGATGAGTTTTTTACCACCGTTTCTCTCAATCTTATAGAAATAAGGATTACGAAGGTTATTTCTCAGAATGTAGAATATTCCAACCATCATTCCAATTGCAACCCCTTTCAACAAGTCAGTAAAAACAATCGCCAGTATAGTTACAACGAAAGGTATGAATTGATCTTTACCATGCGCCCACATTTTCTTAAACAAGTCGATTCGTGCTAACTTGTATCCGGTCACCAACAAAATAGCAGCTAAACAAGCTAATGGAATTTGATTAAGAATAAGTGGAATGAACAGGATTGAAAGAAGAAGCCACATTCCATGTGATATTGCACTCATCTTAGTCCGCCCACCTGAATTAACATTCACTGACGACCTTACAATAACGGAGGTCATCGGCAGCCCGCCAAGCATACCGCTCGTAATATTACCCACTCCCTGGGCTACAAGCTCCCTGTTTGTCGGTGAGATCCGTTTTATAGGATCAATTTTGTCAACCGCCTCGATACAAAGCAAAGTTTCGATACTAGCTACAATGGCAATTGTAAATGCCACTACCCATACGTTCTTGTTCCCAATTTGGGAAAAATCAGGCATAGAAAACAAGCCCATGAACTCGTTGAACGAGTTAACCACGGGTATTGTAACTAAATGCTCAGAACTTAGAGCGAAAGATGTGCCCTGAAATAGAAAAGAAAGCAGAATTCCCAGTGATACAACTATTACCGGTGCGGGAATCATACTCAACTTTTTAATCTTAGGCCAGTAAATCAGAACCAGAAGTGAAAGTAGACTGATCACAACTGCCCCATATGTAAATTTGCTTAGCGCATCACTGATAGCTGAGAATGTGTTCCCCTGGTCGGTCTGAAGAAAACTTTCATCACCTTCAAAATCTGAGTCATACCCAACTGCATGTGGCAGTTGCTTAAGGATCAGAATAATACCGATCGCCGCTAGCATTCCTTCAATAACTGCAGAAGGAAAATAATTTGCAATAATCCCGGCTTTAAGGAAACCGAGGATTATCTGTAAAAAGCCGGCAATTACTACTGCCAAAAGGAAGGTTTGGTACGAACCTAATGATGCTATAGCACTAAAAACTATTACTGTCAAGCCCGCAGCTGGTCCGCTAACACTAAGTTGCGAACCACTGATCGACGAAACCACTATCCCGCCGATTATCCCGGTAAGAATTCCTGCAAATAGTGGTGCCCCTGATGCCATAGCAATACCAAGACATAAGGGTAATGC
This sequence comes from Daejeonella lutea, assembly GCF_900168015.1. Classification (GTDB taxonomy): domain Bacteria; phylum Bacteroidota; class Bacteroidia; order Sphingobacteriales; family Sphingobacteriaceae; genus Daejeonella; species Daejeonella lutea. The sequence goes on from NZ_FUYR01000001.1 coordinate 1,969,084, forward strand.
TACCAGGAAGACAACAATTCCTGCTGGCAAATCCTTTTTCAAGTTTTTACTTAAAAAGTATTTTGTCATAATAATTTATATTCTTTATCTGTTAATTCATGTATTTATAACCGCATTTCATTGCGCGGCCTTGTATCAAACGGCTCCTGCTTTGCTAACGCTTTCCAGGTTACTTTCCAGGTCAAACATCTCGTCGAAGAATTCAACACAACCTGTACTAATGTCGTAGATACCGCCGATAATTCCGATTTCGCCTTTTTCAAGCATTTCCCGTATAATCTGGCTGTGACCGACTATGGTTTGAATTTGATGATGCACATTATTGTGAAGAACATTATCCAGGAATTTCTTATTACCTGATGTTCTGTTCTCTGTTGTTTCTGTTTCAGCGGTAATTGCAGGATCGATCATTTTAGTAAGGGATCCAAGATGTCCCATCTCTACCCCGTCGCAGGCAGCTTTCACAGCTCCGCAAGACGTGTGACCTAATACAACAACAAGCTTACTTCCAAGAACTTTGCAGGTGTACTCCATACTTGCTATGGCTTGCTGACTTGCGATGTTTCCTGCAAGTCGTATACTGAAAATATCTCCAAGTCCCTGATCAAAAACAAGTTCGGTTACGACCCTGGAATCACTGCAACTTAAAATCGCTGCAAACGGCCACTGACCCTCAGTAGTTTCGGTTACTGTCTGCATAAAATCGCGTTTGTAACTCAGGTTATTGCAGAAACGAGTGTTTCCTTCTTTAAGAAATTCTAACGCTTTTTGTGGCGTAAGTGATTCGCGTGTTTGTCCTATATGATGTCTCATGATATATGATATTAATGTTAATGCTATTAAAAGTATTCCCTGTCGAAAAGACAGAATTAAGGTATCGTGCCAAACTTTTTGGTGAATCCATTACACGCTGACGCGCAGAGTCAAATCATCCAGATGTTGAAGGCAGATAATTCTCCTGATAGAATCAGGATATGGAAAAAGGAATATTAACAGTTTGGTGGAGGGGTAGGCACCGAGGGGTAAAATGCCTGTATAGGATAGTCTCTCAACAATATAAATTGTTTTGAAGCCAAATCAATTTGTGGAATGGCAAATTTAAATTTACTAAGTCCGCTGAGCCATTCTCCTTTATTAAGAGAATCTTTGGCCTGATCTGTTCCTTTTGAAGAATGATTTTCTATCTCAAGTTGCATAATCACGGCATTCACCACCTGGCTATCCATATGGATGGCAATTAGTGGTGCTACGGAAATAGCCATCTTCGCAAAGAAGATGAACAAAAAGACGTAACTAAATAATTTTTTAGCGAATTCCTTTTTCATTTCACGTGTATTCAATACACAATGGCTAATTGGTTCGATGCTAAATTAGCAATTTGAACACCAAAGCGTTAAGACACTTAGGTAAAAGTTAAAAAAATAACAAAACAATTACAATTTACCACCCAATTTACATTTCTCCTTTATGGGCGATGTGTTTTACAACATTTGTCATGCACTTATGTTTGCCTTCTTCATAGTGTCTAATCACCATTTTTTGTTAATTTCACCAAAAAGTATAAAGTGGACAAGAAGATAGAAACTCTACAGAATAAACAGAGAGAAGCCCTGCTTGGAGGAGGAGAAGCCAGAATTGACAGCCAGCATAAAAAAGGCAAGCTTACTGCGAGGGAGCGGCTTCACTTTCTATTGGATGAAAACTCATTTGAAGAAATAGGCATGCTGGTCACACACAGGTCTACCGACTTTGGGATGGAAAAAGAAAAATATCCTGGTGACGGGGTAGTTACTGGCTATGGAACGATCAACGGACGCCTGGTATATGTATTTTCTCAGGACTTTACGGTTTTTGGGGGATCCTTATCGGAAACTCATGCTGAAAAGATCTGCAAAATTATGGATCTGGCGCTTAAAAATGGCGCACCTGTAATTGGTTTAAATGATTCTGGTGGGGCAAGGATACAGGAAGGCGTGGTTTCACTTGGTGGATATGCTGATATATTCTATAGAAACACCATGGCTTCGGGTGTTATTCCGCAGATATCAGCGATCATGGGTCCATGTGCGGGTGGCGCAGTGTATTCCCCGGCTATAACTGATTTTGTATTAATGGTCGAAAACACATCGTATATGTTCGTAACGGGGCCGAATGTGGTTAAGACCGTGACACATGAAATAGTAAGTTCAGAGGAACTTGGGGGTGCGAGTGCACATTCTACCAAATCTGGTGTTACACATTTTGCTTGCGCGAACGAAATAGAAGCCATAAACCATGTCAAACAATTGCTGAGCTATATGCCACAGAATTGTGAAGAAAACACTCCTGCTATTGTCTACGATCCCACGGATGAACACAGGCCTCACTTAAACGAAATCATTCCGGATAATAATTCTCAGCCATACGACATTCGTGAGGTTATTGCGGAAATTGCCGATGAAAATACATTCCTGGAGGTTCACAAAGATTTCGCTGAAAATATAGTGGTAGGTTTTGCACGCCTGGCTGGACGAAGCATTGGTATCGTAGCCAATCAACCCGCTTTTCTGGCTGGTGTTCTTGATATACATTCTTCAGTTAAAGGAGCACGATTTGTGCGTTTTTGCGATAGTTTCAACATTCCGTTACTTGTACTTGAAGATGTTCCTGGATTTCTTCCAGGAACGGATCAGGAGTGGAATGCCATTATAACTAATGGCGCCAAATTGCTTTATGCATTTTGTGAGGCGACAGTCCCCAGGATAACAGTCATAACACGAAAAGCTTACGGTGGTGCTTATGATGTTATGAATTCCAAACATATTGGAGCGGATATGAATTATGCCTGGCCTAGCGCAGAAATTGCGGTTATGGGTGCAAAAGGGGCCGCTGAAATCATCTTCAAGCGAGATATAACTGCTGCAGAAGATCCAAACGCTCGCTGGCTGGAAAAAGAAAAAGAATATTCAGATATTTTTGCGAACCCATACCGGGCCGCTGAACGTGGGTTTATTGACGAAGTGATTGAACCAGCTGACACCAGAAAGAAGCTGATAAGGGCTTTCAAGATGCTTGAGAATAAAGTGGTTAACAATCCAAGGAAGAAGCACGGCAATATACCGTTGTAAGTTTTACGTAGGACGTTATACGTAGTACGTTCTACGTGAAACTCGTACACAGCGTTTAAGTACTTATAACGTATTACGTACAACGTATACCTCTGATGAGCCATATCGAACAAATCCCCTCCTACCTTACATGGAAGATTCGTCATAAGGTAATGTACCCAGATCTAAATTTTGAGAAGGTGATCCTGCCCAATGATGATGATGGTATACATTTTGGCTTATTTGATCACAATACATTAATTAGTGTGGTTTCACTGTTCAAAACTGTAAAATCCATGCAATTCAGAAAATTCGCTACACTATCAGAGCATCAGGGGAAAGGTTATGGCGCGGAGCTATTGAATTACCTCTTGGAGTTTGCTAAAGCTGAGGGGTGCGATCATATTTGGTGCAATGCCCGACAGAAAGCTTCCGGATTTTATAGTAAATTCGGCTTTTCTGAAACCAATAAAACTTCAAGCGCTAACGGTCACGATTATGTGATCATGGAAAGACTATTATAATTGAATTATGAGCAAGAAAAAGGAAGATAAACACGTCCCGGTAGTAAATAAAGAGTCCCTGGCATTCTTCGAGAACTATATTAATAACCCTTCACCAACAGGATTTGAGTGGGAAGGACAACGTTTATGGCTGGATTATATCAAGCCTTTTACTGATGATCATTTTGTTGATAATTACGGCACTGCCGTAGCGGTCATCAACCCAAAGGCAGCATATAAAGTTGTTATTGAGGCCCACGCTGATGAAATTTCATGGTTTGTCAATTATATCACAAAAGATGGTTTGATATACGTGATCAGAAACGGTGGCTCAGATCATCAGATTGCACCTTCGAAACGCGTTAATATTCACACTGAAAAGGGTATTGTCAAAGCTGTCTTCGGTTGGCCGGCCATTCATACCCGTAGCGGGGAAAAAGAAGAAGCTCCAACTCTCAAAAACATTTTTCTGGATTGCGGCTGTACTACCAAAGAGGAAATCGAAGCTCTGGGAATTCATGTTGGCTGTGTTATTACGTATGAAGACGAGTTCATGGTGCTTAATGACAGGTATTATGTTGGCCGGGCATTGGACAACCGCGCTGGCGGTTTCATGATTGCAGAAGTCGCTCGGCTTTTAAAAGAGAATAAGAAAAAATTACCTTTCGGATTATATATTGTCAATTCCGTACAGGAAGAAATCGGTTTACGAGGTGCAGAAATGATTGCTCATCGTATCAAACCGAATGTGGCCATCATCACAGACGTAACTCATGATACACAAACCCCGATGATTAATAAAATCACGCAGGGTGATTTAGCATGTGGTAAAGGACCTGTGGTTTCTTACGCGCCGGCTGTTCAAACTAACTTGAATAAGCTCCTTATCAAAACTGCCGAGAAAAGCAATATTCCCTTCCAGCGTCAGGCCTCATCCAGATCAACGGGAACCGATACTGATGCTTTTGCATATTCAAATGAGGGCGTTGTTTCTGCTCTGATTTCACTTCCATTGCGGTATATGCACACGACAGTTGAGATGATTCACAAGGAAGACGTGGACAATGTCATACGGCTGATTTACGAATCATTATTAAACATTAAAGTCGATCATGATTTTAGATCGATAAAATAAAGATATCTCGGCTTGACGCAAAAACATTAAGGCTTATCGCAGGTTAGCATAAGATAGATCTAAGACTATGGATAGAAAATCCAAATTCACAGAAACGATAAAATCTTCTTACACCACAGAGAAGGCATTTATCTATCTCGGTGCCGGCATTTTGGACGGTGAAATTATTCCTGAGGCTGAAGTTAATTTAGCATTGAAAATGATGAACCGGCACGGCCTGATTGCCGGAGCTACAGGAACCGGAAAAACCCGCACTCTGCAGTTAATTGCAGAACAACTTTCTGATGCAGGAGTTCCGGTGTTTATGCTCGACGTCAAGGGGGATCTGTCTGGGCTTAACCAGGCTGGACAAACTAATCCCAAACTGGAAGAACGTGCTGCTGCACTTGGCCGGACATTCGAACCTTCTGCCTTTCCTGTAGAACTATATTCTCTATCGGGAGAGTTAGGAGCACAAATGCGGGCAACTGTTCTGGAGTTCGGACCGGTACTACTTGCGAAGATCCTGGATCTTAACGACACCCAGGCGGGAGTTATGGCTGTGATCTTCAAATATGCCGATGATAACAAACTTCCCCTTCTGGACCTGAATGATCTCAAAAAACTTATCTCTTATTTATCAAGCGGTCCCGGTGCCGCTGAGATAAAAGAAAGCTACGGTAGTATTTCCACCGTAACATCTGGTACGATGCTCAGAAAAATCGTCGCTATAGAGCAGCAGGGTTTATCACGAATTTTTGGTGAACGTTCCTTTGACATTCAGGATCTGTTTAACAGGGTTGACGGCAAAGGAGTAATCAGTCTGCTAAACATATCAGACGTGCAAGCGCAACCGGTTTTATACTCCACGTTTTTATTGAGCTTACTTGCCGAGATTTTTTACAGCATGCCTGAGGCTGGTGATCCGGAAAAGCCAAAGCTTGTGTTTTTCTTTGATGAAGCTCATCTGCTTTTCAAAAATTCTTCCCGAGCCTTCCTTGAGCAGATAGAAACAATCATCAGACTAATCAGGTCTAAAGGAATTGGTGTTTTCTTTTGCACCCAGTCGCCAATGGATGTTCCTGAGAGCGTTCTAGGGCAGTTGGGAAACAGAGTTCAGCATGCGCTTAGAGCCTTTACCCCTAACGATGCAGAAGCTCTCAAGAAAACTGTAAATACATACCCACGCTCAGATTTCTACGAAATCAACCGCACTTTGACCGCACTGGGAACTGGTCAGGCCCTAATTACGGTATTAAATGAAAAGGGAATCCCTACGGAAGTAGTAGCCGCACACCTTATCCCGCCAAGAGCTTCAATGTCGCCGCTGCCTGCAGCTGAGGCAGATGCTCTGATGAAATCCAGCAATAATTTCAGTAAATATCAGGAAGTAATTGACCCTGAAAGCGCTTATGATATTCTGACTAAACGCGTTGACGCAAAACTTACTGAAGAAGCAAACATCAAACAACAAGAAGTAGAAGAGAAACAAAATGCGCCGAAAAGAAATGAGAAAAGTACCTTTGAAAAAGTGATAAGCGCTCCAATTACCCGCCAAATCGGGACTGCAATAGTCAGAGGTTTGTTTGGGATGCTAACCGGCAAAAAACCACGATACTAATCGATCGATAAATTTATAAATAGAATTAATAACAAAATTGATGAAACCTACTTTAGTAATTCTTGCGGCTGGAATGGCTAGCCGCTACGGCAGCATGAAACAAACCGATGGATTTGGGCCAAATGGTGAAACGATCATTGACTATTCTATCTACGACGCAATTCAAGCTGGATTCGGCAAAGTAATTTTTGTCATCAAAGAAGAATTCGCTGATAATTTCAGATCCATTTTTGAGCCTAAATTAAAAGGCAAGATTGAAACAGATTACGTCTTTCAAACTTTCGACCTTAAACCGTACGGGATCGACATTGAGATCGAACGGCTTAAACCCTGGGGAACTGCGCATGCAACTCTAGCAGCTAAAGATGCTGTAAACGAGCCATTCTGTGTGATAAATGCAGATGACTTTTATGGTCGCGAAGCTTACCAAAAAATGCATGACTTCCTGACGACTGAAGTTAGTGATAAACAGTTTTCCCTGATCGGTTTTCAGATCGATAAGACTTTATCGGATTATGGTTCAGTATCCCGGGGAGTTTGTGAAGTCGATGCTAGTGGAAATCTCACTGAAGTAAATGAACGACTGAAGGTGTATTTCAAAAAAGATACCGGCGGCAACAATACTCCTGAAGTAGCATTTGAAGAAGATGGGAAAGAATTTCCACTGAAAGCTGATTCGAGGGTTTCGATGAACTTCTGGGGCTTCACGCCAAAAATATTTGAACTAAGCGCAGAAATGTTTAAAGAGTTTGCTCTTGCAAATAAAGAGAATCCCAAAGCTGAGTTTTTTATTCCACTAGTGGCTGATGAGCTTATCAAAGCTGGTAAAGCAGCCTTTAAGGTTATTCCAACTCAGAACAAATGGTTCGGTGTTACCTACATCGAAGATAAACCTATTGTCCAGGAAAGCATTGATAAGTTGGTAGCCAGCGGAGAATATCCTCAAAAATTATGGGCATAAGAGCCCCGACAACCATCGATATCGTAAATGTTATCGATGGTTGTTTTCAACAATTCCTTTTACTCCGCTTTTATAAATCTTAAGAAACTTCCCTGTCGTAATTTCCGGCGACTCAGGATATTTTTCCGATACATCTCGAAGGCGATACTGAATTTCCTATATTTAGTAACCTTAAATAACAAAGATGTTTAAAAAGAAAGCTCTACTATTGCTTGCTGTATTATTCGTACCAGCCCTGCTAGTGGCTCAAAGCGGGAAAGTCTCAGACAATTTATCCCTGCCAAGCAAAATCCTGAATGGCGAGAGAAAATATGGAATTTACCTTCCCCCTGATTATGCTACTTCAGAGCGCGAGTACCCGGTGCTGTACCTACTCCACGGTTCAGGTGACGACCAAACGGGCTGGATTCAGTTTGGCGAAGTTTTAAATATAGCAGATAAAGCTATCAATGACGGCACAGCCACTCCCATGATCATTGTCATGCCTGATGCTAATACAGGAAGGCGCGGTTATTTTAACAGCATGAAAGGTGACTGGCTTTATGAAGACTTCTTCTTCAATGAATTTATGCCTTTTATCGAAAAGAAATACCGGATCAAAAAAGATAAACGCTTCCGTGCAATTTCCGGTCTGTCTATGGGTGGCGGAGGAACGTTCATGTATGCCCTTCATCATCCGGAGCTATTTTCTGCAGCCGCTCCTCTTAGCGCTGCTGTCGGACCAGTAACCTTAGAGGAAGCTAAAATCAGCTACAAGCGGAACACTCCCGATGCCACTGATGAACAAATGGAGGCTTATTATAACAGACATAGTGCCGTAGCGCTCATAAAAGCAATTCCCGATGCCAGTAAAAACAGTATCAGATGGTTTATTGACTGTGGTGATGACGACAGATTATCAGCGGGCAATTCCTTCGTGCATATGGCAATGATGGAAAAGCAGGTTCCCCATGAATTCCGGATCCGAGATGGCGGCCACACCTGGACCTATTGGAGGGCATCATTACCCAAGGTGCTGGAATTCGTATCGGCTTCGTTTCATCAATTCTAATTAAGATGCATAGGATTATAGGATCCATAAGATGCAGAATAGAAGTTGGTAGCTTTATCAGATATATCTCGAATTCATCCTAAGCAGACACTTATCAGCCTGCTAAACTATATGTTTGCATCCTATGAATCCTACTCCAGACAAAATCCCATCCTATAAATCCTGATTAAACAAAACAGGCTGACCCAAATGGGTCAGCCTGTTCCTCTATAAGACATTGATCTTACTTCTTATCGTCCTCTTTCACTTCCTCAAAATCAACGTCAGTTACGTGATCGCCAGCATCATTTGCTGACCCATCTCCTTGCGGAGCACCTTCCTGACCTGCGCCAGCTTCTTGTGAAGCTTTATACATATCTTCTGATGCCACGTTCCAGGCGCTTTGAAGTTCAGCTTGTGCAGCATCAATTGCTGCGAAATCTTTAGAAGCATGAGCTTCCTTCAATTTCTTCAATCCTTCCTGAATTGGAGTTTTCTTATCGTCAGATAATTTATCTCCATACTCGCTCAACTGCTTTTCTGTCGAGAAGATCAATGCGTCAGCTGCGTTCAGTTTCTCAACTTCTTCGCGTGCTTGCTTATCCGATTCAGCATTTGCTTCTGCTTCATCTTTCATCTTTTTGATCTCTTCATCAGTTAAGCCTGAAGAAGCTTCAATACGGATCTTTTGCTCTTTACCAGTCGCTTTATCTTTCGCGCCTACATGTAATATACCGTTTGCATCGATGTCAAAAGTAACCTCGATTTGCGGAATACCACGTGGTGAAGGTGGAATACCATCTAAGTGGAATCTTCCAATTGTTCTGTTCTGATTAGCCATTGGACGCTCACCCTGAAGGATGTGAATCTCTACCGAAGGCTGGTTATCAGAAGCAGTTGAGAATACCTCAGATTTTTTTGATGGAATAGTTGTGTTAGATTCAATTAGTTTGGTCATTACACCACCCATTGTCTCGATACCTAATGAAAGTGGCGTGACATCTAAAAGAAGTACATCCTTAACTTCACCAGTTAATACACCACCCTGGATTGCTGCACCAATAGCTACAACCTCATCTGGATTAACACCTTTTGAAGGCTCTTTTCCAAAGAAAGATTTAACAGCATCCTGAATCGCAGGAATACGGGTTGAACCACCTACAAGAATGATCTCATCAATATCTGAAGTACTTAAACCTGCATTCTTAAGCGCTTTTTTACAAGGCTCGATAGTACGTTTGATCAGACTATCTGCTAATTGCTCAAATTTCGCGCGTGTTAAGGTTTTCACAAGGTGCTTCGGCATTCCATCACCTGCTGAAATATAAGGTAGGTTGATCTCAGTTTGTGTTGAACTAGACAGCTCAATCTTCGCTTTCTCAGCAGCCTCTTTTAAACGTTGAAGAGCCATTGGGTCTTTGCGGAGATCAATACCTTCATCGCTTTTAAATTCATCTGCCATCCAGTCAATGATCGTAGCATCAAAGTCATCACCACCCAGGTGGGTATCACCATCAGTTGATTTTACTTCGAATACACCGTCACCAAGCTCAAGAACAGACACGTCATGCGTACCACCACCGCAGTCGAACACTACGATTTTCATATCCTTATGAGCCTTATCCAAACCGTATGCTAAAGCAGCGGCAGTTGGTTCATTGATGATACGAGAAACTTTTAAGCCTGCAATTTCACCAGCCTCTTTAGTTGCCTGACGTTGTGCGTCGTTGAAGTATGCCGGTACAGTGATAACAGCTTCGTTTACTTCATGTCCAAGGAAGTCTTCTGCAGTCTTTTTCATTTTCTGCAAAATCATCGCTGAGATTTCCTGTGGAGTATACAGACGATCATCTATTTTAACACGTGGAGTGTTGTTGTCACCCTTTTCAACCTTGTATGGAACACGCGTAATCTCATTGGTAACTTCGCCGAAAGCGTTACCCATAAATCTCTTTATTGAAGAAATCGTTTTAGTGGGATTGGTGATTGCCTGGCGTTTTGCCGGATCCCCAACTTTACGTTCTCCATTATCAACAAATGCAACAATCGAAGGCGTTGTACGCTTTCCTTCGCTGTTTGGAATAACTACAGGCTCATTACCTTCCATTACTGCAACGCATGAATTTGTTGTTCCTAAGTCAATACCAATTATCTTTGCCATATTATTATTACCCTTCTTTAATTTGTGTTTAGTTTTTTACAGTGCAATTAACAAGCGTTGTGCCAAATCAATTAGCGCCTTATATTGACAGTATTTTGCCACTAAGAGTATGAAATACCAAACAATCAGGACATTTTGAAAATGACAGGATGGCAGGAATTAGATTTGAAGCACTTCACCACTCGGAAAGTGAGGCACAAAAAAACCCGCTCTTTTCAGAACGGGTTTTCTTTATCTTAAGTAAAAGCTAATTTATGCTTTTTTCTCGTCTGCATCATCACCTTCTGCGGCAGGTGCCTCAGGAGCTGCTTCTTCAGCAGCAGGTGCCTCTTCAGCAACAGCAACTTCTTCAGCTTCAGCAACAGGAGCTTCTACAGTTTCAGCAACTGGTGCAGTTTCAACATCAGCAATCGGTGTTTCTTCAACAACTACAGCCTCTTCAGCAGGAGCCGCTTCAGCTTTTGGAGCTTTTCCCGCAGCAGCAGGAGCATCAGCTTTCTTAGCTTTTGAACCACGGCGACGAGTAGATTTCTTCTCAGCAGCAGCTGCATCACCATTAGTGTAAATCTCGTTGTAATCAACCAGTTCGATTAATGCCATTGATGCATTATCTCCAAGACGGTTAACCATCTTAAGGATACGGGTATAACCACCCGGACGGTTTGCAACTTTAGGAGCTACATCACGGAAAAGGATAGATACTACTTCTTTGTTCTGTAAGTAACTGAATACTGTACGACGTGAGTGAGTAGTGTCATCTTTAGATTTAGTGATGATAGGTTCAACATACACACGTAAAGCTTTTGCTTTTGCAAGTGTTGTTGTAATGCGCTTGTGTAAGATAAGCGAAGAAGCCATATTAGCAAGCATCGCGCGGCGATGACTGTCAGTACGACTTAAATGGTTTACTTTTTTACCGTGTCTCATTGTTTGTTAGATTTTGCACGTGCATACCGTCAATCAACCTTTCGGGATCGGGAATTATGCATTTCGCTTATTGTTATATTATTATTCTTCGTCTAATTTGAACTTCGAAAGGTTCATGCCAAATGACAAGCCTTTAGATTTTACTAAATCCTGGATCTCAGTAAGTGATTTCTTACCGAAGTTTCTGAATTTCAGCATATCAGCAACATCGTAAGAAACGAGGTCAGCTAATGAGCGGATATCAGCAGCTTTAAGGCAATTTAATGCACGAACAGAAAGATCAAGATCAACTAACTCCATTTTAAGGATCTTACGCATGTGCAGGATTTCCTCGTCAACTTCCTTAGTTTCTTCTTTTGCCTGAGATTCAAGCATAATATTCTCGTCAGAGAATAACATAAAGTGGTGGATCAGGATCTTCGCAGCTTCTTTCAAAGCTTCTTCCGGGTGGATCGAACCATCTGTAGTGATATCAAGAACTAATTTCTCGTAGTCAGTTTTTTGTTCTACACGGAAGTTCTCGATAGTGTATTTAACGTTCTTGATCGGAGTATAGATCGAATCAATCGCGATCACACCAAGAACAGCGTCTACGTTCTTATTTTCTTCTGCAGCGATGTAACCTCTTCCTTTGCTAACTGTTAATTCGATCTCCAGGGTAACTGAAGACTCCATATTACAGATAACCATATCAGAATTCAGAACTGTAAAGTTGTTAGAGAACTTAGTAATGTCACCAGCTTTAAACTGATCCTGACCGTTGATGATCACAAAGATCTTTTCGTTATCACCAGACTCACCAGTTTTCTTGAAACGAACCTGCTTTAAGTTAAGAATGATCTCAGTAACGTCTTCTACAACACCTTTAATGGTTGAGAATTCGTGAGATACACCTGAAAACCGTACAGAGGTTATTGCAAAACCTTCCAATGAAGATAAAAGTATTCTCCGTAAAGCATTACCAATGGTAACACCGAAACCAGGCTCAAGGGGTCTGAATTCGAATGTTCCGTCGAAATCCGTAGATTTCTGCATGATAACTTTATCAGGTTTCTGAAATGCTAAGATTGCCATTTATCTAATTTGTTTATTGTTTAAGGATTCGAGATCCGAGAGGCGAGAAAACAGACTTTTGTCTTAATCTTACCTAAATCTCTTCATGTTAACTAGTTACGAAATGAGTTACAAGATTCTTTTCTCGAATCTCGTAGCTCGCTTCTCGTATCTTACTTAGAGTATAACTCGACGATAAGGTTTTCCTTGATATTCTCAGGGATCTCATCGCGGCTTGGGTAGTTAAGAAACTTACCTGTTAAGGCATTAGCATCCCATTCTAACCAGCTGAATTTGTTTATAGTTCTCGCAGCAACTGAATTTGAAACAGCTTCAAGAGATTTTGAACGCTCACGTACTGCAACAACGTCGCCTGCACGCAAAGCATATGAAGCAATATTTACCACTTCACCGTTAACAGTAATGTGCTTGTGACCTACTAACTGACGGGCAGCAGAACGGGTTGGAGCAATTCCTAAACGGTAAACTGTATTGTCTAAACGGGCTTCCAGGAATTTCAAAAGGTTCTCACCAGTAATTCCTTCTTTAGCAGAAGCTTTGTGGAAAAGGTTTTCGAAGTAACGTTCTAATACACCATAAGTGTATTTAACTTTTTGCTTCTCCATTAACTGCACAGCAAACTCTGATTGCTTACCTCTTTTTCTGGAGGTACCGTGCATTCCCGGAGGATAATTTTTTCTTTCTAATGCCTTATCAGGACCGAAAATTGGTTCTCTGAATCTACGGGCGATTTTGGACTTTGGTCCGGTGTATCTAGCCATGGTTGTGTGTTTTTAAAGTATCATCCCGGCTAATCCGGGAGAATCTTAGCTTTAAAACTGATTATTATTAATTAAACTCTTCTTCTTTTTGGAGGACGGCAACCGTTGTGCGGAAGCGGAGTAATATCCTGTATAGTAGTAACCTCAATTCCGGCAGTCTGCAGAGTACGGATAGCTGACTCGCGGCCTGAACCTGGACCTTTAACATATACCTGAACTTTACGAAGGCCAAGATCATGTGCCACTTTAGCGCAGTCGCCTGCAGCTTGTCCGGCAGCATAAGGAGTATTTTTCTTGGAACCTTTGAAACCCATTTTACCGGCAGATGACCAGCTGATGGTTTGACCCTGAAGGTTAGTTAGGGTGATAATGATATTGTTAAATGTTGCGTTTACGTGTGCTTCACCAATTGGTTCTACAACAACAACACGCTTTTTGGTTACTTTTTTAGTTTTTGCCATTTTGTGAGATTTGAGAAGTGAGACTTGTCCCGATCCTAATCGGGACGGCACTCATATCTATTTCTTTTTAATAATCATGAGCTGAGCATCTTCGATATTCTCATATCTCCAATCTCATATCTCATATCTAATTACTATTTAGTTGCTTTTTTCTTGTTAGCTACAGTCTTACGTTTTCCTTTACGGGTACGTGAGTTGTTTTTCGTACGTTGTCCGCGAACAGGTAATCCCTTACGGTGACGTAATCCACGGTAACAACCGATATCCATCAAACGCTTGATGTTCAACTGTACTTCGGAGCGTAGAGCACCTTCAACCTTGATCTCATCATTGATGAAACCACGAATTGATGCTAACTGATCATCAGACCAATCCTGCACCTTGACGTTAACGTCAATACCAGCATCTTTCAGAATCCGCTGAGCGGTAGACTTCCCGATACCGTAAATGTAAGTAAGACCGATCTCTCCTCTTTTGTTTCTTGGTAAATCAATACCTGCTATCCTTGCCATATATTATTGAAGTTGTGTGTTGTAAGTCGTAAGTTGTAAGTCGCAAGTCGGAGACTTATAACTTATTACTTAAAACCTATAACTATTAATCTTATCCCTGACGTTGTTTGTACTTAGGATTCTTTTTGTTGATCACATAAAGTACTCCCTTACGACGGATCACTTTACAATCAGCGCTACGTTTTTTAATTGATGCTCTAACCTTCATCTTTATTCTATTTATATCTGTACGTTATTCTACCTTTACTCAGATCATATGGCGACATCTCCAGCTTTACCTTGTCTCCTGGTAAAATTTTGATGTAGTGCATTCTCATTTTACCTGAAATATGCGCTATGATCTCATGTCCGTTTTCCAGTTCAACCCGAAACATTGCATTCGACAATGCTTCTCTGATGATTCCGTCTTGTTCAATTGAAGCCTGTTTGGCCATATATTATATTGATTTCTCTAATGTCTTTTCTACTCCTGAACGCCTGAGAAACCAGTTTTTCTATAATCTATCTCAAAAACAACCCTTTATGTACTGGCTTTTACCTCATTTGCCCCATCGGAACAGGGATGCAAAATTAAATAAAAATATTTATATTTTAATGTTTTTGTTCTAAAACTTCTTCAATATAGCTGAAGGTTGAGAGAACATCTGCTTTACCCTTTTTAACAGCAACAGTGTGTTCGTAATGGGCTGATGGTTTCTTATCAACTGTGCTAACTGTCCAGTTATCATCCCAGAATTTCACTCCGGCACGACCAGCATTTATCATTGGCTCTATTGCTATCACCATGCCGTCTTCAAGTTTGATACCTGACCCGCGCTTCCCGTAATTTGGAACTTCAGGCTTCTCATGAAGCTTTACTCCCACACCGTGGCCAACCAGTTCTTTCACTACACCAAATCCATTTTTCTCAGCATGGTCCTGAACAGCAAATCCAATGTCGCCGATCCGCATTCCTGTAACTGCTTTCTCAACACCCAGATCCAAACACTCTTTTGTAACTTTCAAAAGCTTCAGCGTCTCAGGTTCAACATTTCCAATTGGGAAAGTATAAGCCGAGTCACCATAAAATTTATTCAGAATTACGCCACAGTCCACAGAAACAATGTCACCATCTTTAATCTCATAATCCCCGGGGAAACCGTGAACTACCTGATCATTTAAAGAAATGCAAAGGGAATAAGGAAAACCGTTGTAGTTTAAAAAAGCAGGGACTCCACCGTGATCACGAATAAAAGTCTCTGCTAATTTATTAAGCTCTATTGTTTTTAAGCCTTCTCTGATAACTTTTGCTACTTCAGCGAGAGTTTTGGATACAAGAAGAGAACTTTCTCTTATTTTCTCGATATCCTCAGAAGACTTAAAATAAATTTTTGACATGTACCTTAAATTACCGAACCGCCGGCAACTGGCGTACGCCCTTTAATTCTGCCGGTCTTCATCAATCCATCATAATGACGCATCAACAAATGGCTTTCAACCTGCTGCAAGGTATCCAATACAACACCAACAAGAATCAATAACGAAGTTCCGCCGTAGAAATGAGCAAACTGGCTGTTAACACCTAAAATAATGGCTATCGACGGCATGATTGCAATAATGGCCAGGAATATCGATCCCGGAAGAGTGATCTTCGAAATAACAGCATCAATGTAATCGCCTGTAGTTTTACCTGGTTTAACACCCGGAACAAAACCACCATTCTTTTTCATATCGTCCGACATTTGAACCGGGTTAACGGTAATGGCAGTGTAGAAGAATGTAAAGGCAATGATCATAAAGGCAAAGGTCAGATTATACGTTAACGAAGTATAATCACTGAATGAAGCCAGGAATGAAGACTGCAGTGATGGGAAGAAGGAACTTATTGTTGTTGGGATAAACATGATTGCCTGAGCGAAAATGATTGGCATAACTCCGGCAGCATTCACCTTTAAAGGAATGTACTGACGAACACCACCATATTGTTTTGCACCAACGATCTTCTTCGCATACTGTACCGGGATCTTTCTCACTCCCTGAACAATAAGTATAGTGAACATTACCACAAGGAATAAAGCAGCAAGCTCAACGATAAAGGAAATTAGTCCTCCCTGTGCTCCCATGCGGGAATTAAATTCTGATAGTAAACCAAACGGCAATTGTGCGATAATACCCACCATGATGATCATGGAAATACCGTTACCGATACCTTTATCTGTAATCTTCTCTCCAAGCCATACAACAAACATGGTTGCAGCCGTAAGCACGAACATCGACGATATCGTAAACAATGGTTCAGCCATTAACTTGGCTTCAGGAGCAATTTGAGTTTTCACATAACCCATGGCCTGTAAAGCCGTAATAATTATCGTCAGATAACGCGTTACCTGATTGATCTTTTTACGCCCGCTTTCACCTTCTTTCTGAAGCTTCTGGAAATAAGGAACAGCTATACCTAAAAGCTGCACCACAATAGATGCAGAAATGTACGGCATAACGCCCAGAGCAAATATAGAAGACCGGGAGAATGATCCGCCGGCAAACATATTCAGTAATCCAAGAAGTCCTTCCTTAGCCTGTGCGTCTTGTACAGATGCAGAATCTACACCAGGTATAATTATAAATGATCCTATTCTATAAATTAAAAGGCATAAGAGCGTGAAAAGGATCCGCGCTCTCAGGTCTTCAATCTTCCAGATATTGGATAGCGTTGTAAAAAGCTTCTTCATGTGTAATATTACAATTTAACTATTGCACCACCAGCAGCTTCGATTGCTTTTTGAGCTGCTGCAGAGAAAGCATGAGCCTTAACGTCAAGTTTAGCTTTAACTTCTCCTCTGCCTAATATCTTGATAAGGTCATTCTTAGAAGCTAATCCATGCTCTTTGAATGTATCAAAGTCAATTGCAGTTAAATTATATGTTTCAGCCAAAGTTTGTAATGCATCAAGGTTGATTGCTACATACTCTGTGCGGTTGATAGGGTTAAATCCTACCTTAGGTAAACGGCGTTGCAAAGGCATTTGACCACCTTCAAAACCTACCTTGCTCTTGTAACCAGAGCGAGATCCAGCACCTTTATGACCACGTGTGGAAGTCCCACCGCGACCCGAACCGGTTCCGCGACCGATACGTTTCCTATTTTTTGTTGAACCTTCTGCAGGTTGTAAGTTACTTAAGTTCATGATATCAGATACTTTCTACTGCTACTAAATGATTAACTTTTCTCACCATTCCGATAATTGCCGGATTGGCTTCAACCTCTACAGAATGATTGATTCTTTTCAATCCCAATGCCTGCATGGTTCTCTTCTGACGCTCGCTTCTATCGATAACGCTCTTAATCTGGGTTATTTTAATCTTAGCCATGATGATTATCCGTTAAATACTTTCTTAAGATCCACACCACGGTGCTGAGCTACAGTATATGCATCACGTAATTGTGATAATGCTAATACAGTTGCCTTAACCACGTTATGCGGGTTAGATGAACCTTTTGACTTTGCAAGTACGTTATGTACACCAGCGCTTTCAAGTACAGCACGCATTGCACCACCTGCAATTACACCGGTACCCGGCGCTGCTGGCTTAATGAATACGAAACCACCTGAATATTTACCGATCTGCTCGTGAGGCACAGTTCCATTGATTACAGGAACCTTTACCAGGTTTTTCTTCGCGTCGTCGATACCTTTAGCAATTGCTTCAGTAACCTCTTTTGCTTTACCAAGTCCGAATCCTACAACTCCATTCTCATCACCTACCACAACGATAGCTGAGAAACTGAATGTACGACCACCTTTGGTAACCTTAGCAACACGCTGGATGCTAACTAAGCGGTCTTTTAATTCGATCTCGCTTGATTTTACTCTTTTTATATTGATTGTTGACATCTTACTTTCAGATTAAAATATTAAACCAGCCTCACGTGCACCTTCTGCCAATGACTTAACACGTCCATGGTACAGGTAACCATTTCTGTCAAACACAACGGTATTAACACCTGCTGCGATTGCTTTTTCTGCTACTGATTTACCAACTGCTTTAGACTGATCAGACTTGTTACCGTTTGCTGTGAAATCTTTTGATAAAGACGATGCTGAAACGATAGTTTTTCCGCTGTTATCATCGATAATCTGAGCATAGATGCCTTTGTTGCTTCTGTATACAGATAAACGTGGGCGCTCAGCAGAACCGGTTAATCTCTTTCTGATTCCTCTTTTGATTCGCTCTCTGCGAGATAATTTAATTCCTGCCATGATGATTATTTTTTAGCGGCTGATTTACCAGCTTTTCTTCTTAACACTTCACCAACAAACTTGATACCTTTACCTTTATATGGCTCAGGAGCACGTAACGAACGAATTTTCGCTGCTACTTGTCCCAGTAATTGTTTGTCTATACTCTCTAAAGTAATGATTGGGTTTTTACCTTTTTCAGATGCTGTAGTAACTTTTATCTCTTTAGGTAATTCAAACACGAAATGGTGAGAGAATCCCAGAACCAGATCCAATGTGTTACCTACGTTAGTAGCACGGTAACCAACACCTACAAGTTCCTGCTCTGTTTTGTAACCATCGGTTACACCAACAACCATGTTGTTGATCAACGAACGGTATAAACCGTGCAATGCTTTATGACGTTTTTGCTCAGATGGGCGTTCTACAGTAAGAATTCCGTCTTCCTGAGAAAGTTTAATATCAGAATCCACATTCTGGGTTAATTCACCCTTTGGACCTTTAACAGTAACCACATTCTGATCATCAACTGATATCGTAACACCAGCTGGAATATTAATCGGGGCTTTTCCTATTCTTGACATCTTCTATCCTCCTATTAATAAACGTAACATAAAACTTCGCCACCAATATTCAGGTTCTTAGCTTCTTTATCAGTCATTACACCTTTAGAAGTAGAAAGGATAGCGATACCCAAACCATTTAATACACGCGGCATGTTATCAACACCAGCATATCTTCTCAGACCAGGTCTGCTGATACGTGAAATGTTGCGGATCGCGGATATTTTAGTTATAGGATTGTACTTCAGAGCGATCTTTATCGTTCCCTGAGCTGTAGTATCCTCGAACTTGTAATTAGTAATGTAACCTTTGTCAAAAAGAACTTTAGTCATTTCTTTTTTCAGGTTTGATGCAGGAATTTCTACCACACGGTGGTTGGCCTTAATGGCATTCCTTACTCGTGTAAGATAATCTGCTATTGGATCTGTATTCATTATTTATTTGTTGTGATGGTGGTTTCCGGATTAGGGACCTGCCATCGGTTAATACTCAAAGTTATAGGTTATAAGTTGTAAGTTATAAGTAGCGTGTCGCCTAAAGCGAATGTTACTATAAAGTGTAGTTCCAAAGTTAGAAGTATTAAAACTTATAACTTATAACCTACAACTTACAACTCCTTACCAGGACGCCTTACGGATTCCAGGAATCTTACCTGCCAAAGCCATATCGCGGAAAACAACACGGCAAATACCGAATTGACGCATATAACCACGCGGACGGCCAGTTAATTTACAACGGTTGTGTAAACGTACCGGTGAAGAATTTTTAGGTAATTTATCTAAACCTTCTAAATCTCCTGCTGCTTTAAGGGCTGCTCTTTTGTCTGCGTATTTGGCAACTAATTTCGCACGTTTTACTTCACGCGCTTTTACACCTTCTTTAGCCATTATTGTTGGGTTGGGTTTTGATTCTTAAATGGTAAACCAAATTGTTTTAGTAACTCTAATGCTTCAACATCAGTTTTGGCAGTAGTTACAAATGTAATATCCATACCTAAGATCTTATTGATCTGATCGATATTGATCTCAGGGAAGATGATCTGCTCAGTGATACCTAATGTATAGTTACCGCGTCCGTCAAACCCCTTATCATTGATACCTTTGAAGTCACGGATACGTGGAAGAGCTACAGCGATCAAACGATCAAGGAACTCATACATATTGTTATCACGTAATGTAACACGAACACCAATCGGCATCCCTTTACGTAACTTAAAGTTAGATATATCTTTCTTAGATTTCGCAGGAATAGCTTTCTGACCAGTGATAGTCGTCATTTCATTAACTGCGTTATCAATAAGTTTCTTATCAGTTGCAGCTGCACCAACACCCTGGTTGATAGCAATTTTCTGCAAGCGTGGAACCTGCATTACGCTTTTGTACTGGAATTTATCCTTTAAAGCAGTAACGATCTCCTCGTTATATTTTGTCTTTAATCTTGGTGCGTAAGCCATTACTTAATTTCCTCCCCAGATTTTTTAGCGATGCGAATTGATTTGCCATCTGCATTTTTCTGTTTTCCAATACGTGAAGGCTTGCCGCTTTTCGCGTCAACCACCATTACATTAGAAACATGAAGACTGGCTTCTTTTTTTACGATACCACCGTTTGGAGTGGCAGCATTTGGTTTTGTATGTTTAGACACCATGTTAGCGCCTTCAACAATAACTCTGTTAGTAGCTAAAACTACTTCTAAAACCTTTCCTTGTTTACCTTTAGAATCACCTGCAGTAACTTGTACCAGGTCTCCCTTGCGGATCTTCAATTTAGGCTGTGATTTTATCTTCTTTTCCATTTTTACAAAACCTCCGGTGCTAATGATACAATCTTCATGAATTGTTTTTCACGTAGCTCTCTGGCAACAGGGCCGAAGATACGTGTTCCACGCGGCTCGTCCTGTGCGTTCAGCAATACAGCTGCATTATCGTCAAAGCGGATATATGATCCGTCTTTACGCCTGATCTCTTTCTTTGTTCTCACAACAACCGCCTTAGAGACAGTTCCTTTTTTGATGTTCCCTGATGGAAGCGCACTTTTTACAGTGACAACGATTTTGTCACCTATGGATGCGTAGCGCTTGCCGGTACCACCTAAAACACGGATAACTAAAACTTCTTTAGCTCCACTGTTGTCAGCAACATTCAGTCTTGATTCCTGTTGTACCATGTTACTTAGCTCTTTCTAAAATTTCCACTAATCTCCAGTTCTTGGTCTTACTCAGCGGACGAGTTTCCATAATTAACACTGTATCACCGATACCACAAGTGTTAGTCTCGTCATGAGCCATAAATTTGGTAGTTTTCTTAACAAACTTACCATAGATCGGGTGCTTCACTTTCCTTTCAACCGCAACTACTATAGATTTCTCCATTTTGTTGCTTACTACCAGCCCGGTTCTTGTTTTTCTTAATTGTCTTTCCATTTTGGACTTTTATTTATTCAGAAGCGGACTCTGGCTCTGCAGATGCTGCAGCTTTTGCTGCCTCCGCTTTGCGCTTAGTCAATTCTGTGTTTAAACGTGCTACATCTTTTCTAACCTTTGTGATCCTTGTCGGATTTTCAATTGCAGATACAGTATGTGCAAATTTCAGTTTGGTGAGATTAGCTTTCTCTTCATTAATTCGGGCTACAACTTCTTCAGTTGATAGTTCCTGTATTTCTGAGTTCTTCATTTTTTCTTGAGTTGTAAGTTGTAAGTTTTAGGTTATAAGTCGCAAGTCGGAGACTTATAACTTACAACTTATGACTTATAACTTTATGCTTCCACGAAATCTCTACGTATAACGAATTTCGTTTGTACCGGTAATTTCTGAGCAGCTAAACGCATGGCTTCCTTTGCAACTTCCAAAGGCACACCTTCAGCTTCGAAGATCATTCTACCAGGTCTAACAACTGCTACCCAATATTCAGGAGCACCTTTACCTTTACCCATCCGTACTTCAGCTGGCTTTTTCGTAACTGGTTTGTCCGGGAAAATACGGATCCAAACCTGGCCTTCACGTTTCATGAAACGCGTAACGGCAATACGGGCAGCTTCTATCTGACGACTGGTGATCCAGGCCGGCTCTAATGATTTGATTCCGAAAGATCCAAAGGCAAGCTCTGCACCGCGACCGGCCAGACCTTTCATTTTGCCCTTCTGCATCTTTCTGAACTTCGTTCTCTTTGGCTGTAACATGTTCTTATTTCTTTTTTGGGTTGTACGTTGTACGTTTTACGTAGTACGTCTGGGCGCACATGCACGTATAACGTAGAACGTATAACGTATAACTAATTATTTCTTACCTCTGAAACCACCGCCAGCGTTACCACCTGGGCCGCGATTCGGGCCACCTTGTCCGCCACGGTTTTGGCCTGGGCCTCCACCACGGTTTGCACCGCCACGATTATCGCCTGCTCCACCTCTCCTGTCTCCACCACCACGGCTATCGCGTCTGTCGCCACCGCCACGTCTGTCTGCGCCACCAGCAAATGGTGCTGCACCTTCAGGGCCTCTGCCTTTTACTCCGGTTGTTTGACCGATGTTAGGAGAAAGATCACGTTTACCGTAAACCTCACCTTTCATGATCCAAACCTTAACACCTATTTTACCATAAGTAGTTAACGCTTCTGATAAAGCATAATCAATATCAGCACGGAATGTATGCAATGGAACACGTCCATCTTTATATTGCTCGGTACGTGCCATCTCAGCACCACCTAAACGACCTGAACACATAATTTTGATACCTTCAGCTCCCATACGCATGGTTGATGCGATTGAAGTCTTCATGGCACGACGGAAAGAGATTCTTGCTTCTAATTGCTTAGCAACACCTTCTCCAACTAATTGTGCGTCTAATTCCGGGCGCTTGATCTCAAAAATGTTGATCTGTACGTCTTTCTTAGTCAGTTTTTTAAGCTCTTCTTTGATCTTGTCAACTTCCTGTCCACCTTTTCCAATCACGATACCCGGACGGGCAGTGTGGATAGTGATGGTGATACGTTTCAAAGTACGCTCGATAACAACTTTCGAGATACCGCCCTTTGAGATACGTGCCGCCAGGTATTTCCTGATCTTTTCGTCCTCAACTAATTTCTCAGAGTAATCGTTTCCACCGAACCAATTAGAATCCCAACCTTTGATGATTCCTAATCTGTTTCCTATCGGATGTGCTTTTTGTCCCATTTCTCCTTACTTAGTTTTTGGTTCAGTGTTTTTGCTATCAACTATCAGTGTAACGTGGTTAGAACGTTTACGAATTCTATGTCCGCGTCCCTGAGGAGCTGGTCTTAATCTTTTTAACTGACGTCCGCCGTCAACCATGATTGTCTTGACATACAATTCATTGTCTTCAGGGCGCTGGCCTTCATTTTTAGCTTCCCAGTTTTTGATCGCTGATAATAAAAGCTTCTCAACTCTTATCGCAGCATCTTTATTGGTAAACTTTAATATATATAAAGCCTTTTCAACCCGTTCACCTCTGATCAGATCAACAACCAATCTCATCTTACGTGGTGAGGTAGGGCAATCGTTTAATTTTGCTATTGCTTCCATTGCTTATTTCTTCTTATCAGAGTGACCTCTGAATGTTCTCGTTGGAGAAAATTCACCAAGCTTATGACCAACCATGTTTTCAGTTACATACACAGGAATAAACTTGTTTCCGTTGTGTACTGCAAATGTGTGGCCTACGAAATCCGGAGAGATCATTGACCGGCGTGACCAAGTTTTGATCACCGATTTTTTGTTACCCTCATTCATAGTAGATACTTTCTTCTCTACGTTATGATCTATATAGGGTCCTTTTTTTATTGAACGAGCCATTATTTCTTCCTTCTCTCTATGATGTAACGATCAGATGATTTCTTTTTATCGCGGGTTTTGAAGCCTTTAGATAATAAACCTTTTCTAGAGCGTGGATGACCACCAGATGATCTTCCTTCACCACCACCCATAGGGTGATCGACAGGGTTCATTGCCACACCACGAACTCTTGGACGGCGACCTAACCAGCGCTTTCTACCTGCTTTACCTAACACCTCGTTAGCTTTTTCAGAGTTAGAAACAGTACCGATAGTTGCGATACAAGTAGCCAGGATCATACGCGTTTCGCCAGAAGGCATCTTAATGATCGCATATTTACCATCACGTGCTGAAAGCTGTGCATACGTGCCGGCGCTTCTTGCAATGATAGCTCCCTGACCAGGGTTCAGTTCAATGTTGTGAATAATAGATCCCAAAGGAATGTTCTTCAAAGGAAGAGCGTTTCCAATTTCCGGAGCCGAGCCTTCACCTGAAATGATTTTCATTCCAACTGTCAGTCCTTCCGGAGCAATGATGTAACGTTTCTCACCGTCAGCATAATGCACAAGTGCAATACGTGCGCTACGGTTTGGATCGTACTCGATAGTGGCAACAGTTGCGGGGATATCGTTTTTATCGCGTTTAAAATCAATCAATCGGTATGACTTTTTATGTCCCCCACCGAGATAACGCATAGTCATTTTACCGGAATTATTTCTACCGCCGGACTTCTTGATGCTTGTTACTAACGATTTTTCTGGAACGTTAGTCGTCACATCAGAGAAAACTCCTCCTACTCTGAAACGAGTACCCGGGGTAACCGGTTTAAATCTTCTTACTGCCATGTCTTAATTAAATATTGCTGTAAAAGTCAATAGTTTCACCATCATTCAGCGTTACTATAGCCTTTTTGTATTTAGGAGCATTTCCTGTTACAACACCTGCTTTAGTGTTACGCGATTTTGTTTTTCCAAATACTACCGCCGTGTTGATAGCTTTGATATTCACACCATACATTTTCTCGATCGCATTCTTGATCTCCAATTTGTTGGCTCTGTGATCTACTTTGAAAGTAAAGCGGTTTAACTTCTCAGTTAATGCTGATGCTTTCTCAGTTAGGATTGGTTTCTTTAAAATTTCCATCTTACTTCGCGAACGCCTCCGTTAATGTTTTAACAGTCTCAGTAGTAAGCAATAATGTTCCTGCATTTAATACATCATATGTATTTAATTCTGCAGCGGTAACAACCTTTGCTTTCTTGATGTTCCTGCTTGATAAATAAACATTGTTGTTTGCTGCTGGAAGAACCAATAACGACTTAGCGTCAGTCAGGTTTAAATCAGCAACTAACTTTACGTAGTTTTTAGTTTTGATAGAATCGAAATTGAAATCCTCTAAAACCACGATGCTATTATCCTGTGCTTTATAAGTAAGTGCTGATTTACGCGCTAATGATTTAAGCTTTTTGTTCAGCTTGAAGCTATAGTCGCGGGGCTGCGGACCGAATATACGACCACCACCATTGAACAATGGCGATTTAATAGATCCTGCACGGGCACCACCAGTACCTTTTTGTTTGTATAATTTTTTGGTAGATCCTGCGATCTCATTACGTTGCTTAGACTTGTGCGTTCCCTGGCGTTGATTCGCTAAGTATTGCTTTACATCTAAGTAAATCGCGTGATCATTTGGCTCTACGGCGAAGATCGCATCAGGAAGCTGCACCTTGGCACCTGTTTCTTTACCTGATATATTTATAACCTTAACTTCCATCTTCCTATTTATCAACGATTACGTAAGAACCTTTAGCTCCCGGTATTGAACCGCTAACTACCAATAAGTTTTGCTCTGTGTACACCTTCAAAACCTGAAGATTCTGAATTTTAACGCGATCACCACCAGTACGTCCTGCCATGCGCATTCCTTTGAATACACGTGAAGGCCATGAAGATGCTCCAAGTGAACCTGGTGCTCTTAACCTGTTGTGCTGACCGTGAGTTTGACCACCCACACCGCCAAATCCGTGGCGTTTTACAACACCCTGAAATCCTTTACCTTTTGAGGTACCAACTACATCAACAAAGTCGCCTTCCTCGAAGATCGAAACGTCAACTGTATCACCAAGTGCTTTTTCATCCTCAAAAGTTTTGAACTCAACAAGCTTGCGCTTTGGTGTAGTTCCTGCTTTTGCGAAATGTCCTTTAAGTGAACCGGTTGTGTTTTTTTCTTTCTTGTCTGAGAAAGCTAACTGAACTGCGGTGTAGCCGTCTGTATCGACGGTACGTAGTTGAGTAACTACGCATGGGCCAGCTTCGATAACTGTGCACGGGATGTTTTTCCCGTCAGCATCGAAAATGCTGGTCATTCCTACTTTTTTTCCAATAATTCCTGACATTTTCTAAATTCAATTTGTGTCCATCGAAGCAGTAGGGCTTCGTTCAAGACATAGTAAACCCCTCTAAAGGGACGGCAAAGATAGGGAAGTTCTGTTAATTATCAAATAGTTGCTGAGTTATTTTTGTAAATAATTGCGAGGGTTGAGTTTTACGGGGTACGTGGTAGGTTATACGTTTTCTAGACCCTGTTATAGGAGTTATAGGTTATAAGTTATAAGTTGCTAGACGCTGTGAGAGTTGCATTTTCAAGATGCGGTAATAGGGATGTCGAGAAACATGACAAACCTGACTTGAAAAGCGGAAAACGAACACCAAACTGCTGAGCTTAATTCAAGAGTGTTGCGGTAGGTACGCTTCCTGCTCCCCTTCCTTTAAGGGGAGCTGTCCCGTTTTTTCTGCGGGACTGAGGGGTCGATAAACCCAAGCTTGTAGCAATAAGCGTATACATATCCAGTATGCTATCCGCCCAGACTTACAACTTATAACCTATAACCTATAACTTTTTCAGAAAAGCAACCCCTCCATTTCATCGCCACAGCCAGCCCGGTGCTATGCTATAGTTTTTGCCCGATAAAATTACCAGTACCGACCACGCACCCCGCGGGCAAAAAGCTGCCGCTTCGCCCCGGTTTAGCTTACGCAGGTTTGGTGCATTGATTTAAGGCATTGTACAACGAGTTAGTTGTTAGTTGTTGGTTCCTGGTGTTGGTTGTTAGCACTTAGTTGTTCTGATCGGATAGAAAAGCCGGCTATCCGTCCTTTCTCGCCTGGCGGAAGTCTTCGTTCTTTGCTCTTTGTTCCTTGTTCCCTCGTCAATCCGCTTTGTGGAAGTTTTGATTCTTGATACGATCTCCACTCTCCGCTAAGAGATGGCTCGTCGTCCCTCCTCGCCATGACGATTAGCTTCGTAAAAAAAAGGCGCGATAACTCGCAGCTGCGCCTGCTCATCATCGCGCCTTTATCCACACCTCCCATGTAACCCCGCCTGGCGACATAGGTACGCTGTGCAGAAATCTTGATTCTTGATACTTGATTCTTGGCTCTCTAAAATAATACTTTTAGCAGAGTCCCCATACTTACCGCCTATTTCGCCTTCGATGGACAGATTCATCTACTAACGGCACCATTCGGGATTAGAACCCAATAACTGTAATGCACCAGTCGTTGTGTTTAAAGCAACAGTAAGCTATTGACCGTAAGGCAGGTCTTTCTTTGCCTTTGGAGGTATCAGACGTAAGGTATCAGGTATCAGGCTGGGCGGAGAGGCATCCGCTCATACCTTTTCCCGAAACCCGCTCCAAGCCCGGGAAGCTTTCCTAATAATACGTGGCCCCATACTCCAGGAGCCCTTCTCAGACCTCTGACCTCCGACTTCTTACTTCATTCTTCAATTTTCCTTTCTCATTCACAAAAATTTAATCGTTTATATATATACTCTCATACCGGTACAATGCTCTCCCATAGCTCTTCGCTTAACTCTCGCTATTCAAGCCTCCTCCTACGTTCACTATCCATTCCTCTCGTAATTAACCATGACATCTCTGACTTCAGACCTCTGGCCTCATCCTTCCGGCTTCAGAGCTCCTCCGACGTTCCCCTTTCATTCACCTAGGATTCACCTAGCGTTCACATGGGTTTCCACATTTCGACATGGACTTTAGCGGTCATCTCAAACTTAACTCCGAGAACAAAATGATCCAAATTATGACGGGATTTGGCGGAATTTGGCGGTGTGCGTAGCATAAACCCGCAGATAGTTAGTTGACGTCAAAAATACCGCAGTTTCACGCAAGTCTAACCAAGGCCTTATCTCAGTGTGATCTCAGTGCTTAGAGTGTACTAAGAGAGTGCTAGAGAAAGGTAATGAGGGTGGGCAGATCTTGCGGTTTTTTTGCGGGTTTGTCGGGTATCGGGTTTGAGGTATCAGGTATCAGGCCTTATCGGATAGACTAAGGTGCAAGCATCCGGACGTTGAATGTATATCTAATTGGGAACGTAATCTCGATTATGAATTTTGATTTACAAATTGCAAATTGCACACATCACCGAAAGTTGGGTATTGTTATCCACGAGTGTTTAGGCTATGGTACGGTTGCCCTGATACCTCATACCTGACTCCTGATACCTTCCCCACAATAAACACAACCCAAAACCTGTTCTATATTTCTAAACCCAACCTTATGTCGAGACTAAAAATCACCCTGCTACTCCTTATTATATATACAACGGTAAACGTTCATGCTCAAAAGCCCGGCACTACCCTTTCCCAGCAATACCAGGATGTAGTAATCAATTCCGGCTCTTACCAGGGCTTTAAAGAAATAAGGCAGGATAAGCTAGACCTGTTCTGGAAAAATATATCAGATACCCTTAATAAAGAACGCGCTCTGTTGGCAGACGCCAAAGCAAAGCTTGGATCGAACGACCAGGCTGCCCTCAGCTCAAAGACGGAACTTGAAAATGCAAGGAAAGAATTGGAGCAATCTAAGGCACGCGTTGACCAGATCAACCTCTTGGGCATGTATCTTGAAAAAGGGACATATAATATGGTTATGTGGGGATTAGTCTTTCTCCTGGGTGCCGGACTTGCCTTTGCAATCTATCGCAGCAGCTCATCATTAAAGGAGGCTCGCTACCGCACCGGGCTATACAACGACCTCTCTGAAGAATTCCAGAAACACAAGGTTAATGCAAACGAGAAAGAGAAGAAACTCGCCCGTGAACTCCAAACCGAAAGGAATCGGATTGCGGAGATGACGGGGAGGTAGTTGTACGTTGTACGTTATACGTTATACGTTATACGTTGTAAGTAAAAACGCACCTTACGGTCTTGCGGAAAGGACAGGGAGGCAAGTTCTCTTATTGAATAACGGTTAGGTTTATGGCTCCTGCAGAAACTGATCCTGAACCATTGAAATTACGATATCTTACGGTTACGACACCCGCAGTAGTTATTCTCGCAGACATAATACCAAGGCCTGCGGGCAATGCTGGATTTGGAGACACAACTACAGTTCCTGTAGGTGCTGCACCAGTGACGGTATAGTTAACATCGAGTTCCTGTCCAGAGGTGACAATTACAGGAGCAATTGCTGGAACGCTTGTCAGCTTAATCATTCCCACGAGGCTTGTAGCAGAACTCGCGTTACCACTAAGACTTCCTCTAAATATTGGAGCGGTCAATTCACCAGTTGATGGGATAAAGCTCAATTTTGTAGAACTCACTCTAGCAGGCAAGGTACCCGTGTTATTCGTGACCATTGTTGGAAAAATTGGGGTATTTGAAATTACATCATCTGTAATTTGAATCTCCACCGTTCTCTGTGCATCTAGGGCCGCTGTCGCAGTACCAGTAACATTTCCCGTCAACGGACCAACAAACCCTCTTGCTGTTAATATCCCGGTTGACGGAACATAACTCAAATTCGAAGGGCCGACACGAAGCGGCTGATTTCCAGGAGACGCATTTACAAATACCGGGTAGGCAGTAGTGGGAGTGACGATATCATCCGTAATGTTGGAATTAGCAGAATTCGTAGCGTTAATGGCGGTATTGGCCGATGTTGCATTTCCGTTCAATGGACCTACGAAGCTATTTGCCGTTAAGGCGCCTGTTGACGGAATAAACGACAGTCTTGAACTCGAAGTACGTTGATTCTGGTAACCGGTAGTTGCAGTAACGAATGTTGGATAAACAGGAACTGCAGTAGCAACGTCATCCGTCACTGCAGTATTTAATGTATTGGTAGATGTCAGGTTAGCTACCGGTGTAGTGGAAGCAACTATTAAAGGAGCACCTCCAGTTGGTACGGTAGAAGTTAAAATACTTGCCGTCAAATTACCGGTGGCCGGCACAAATGTAAGTCTTGCGTCAGAAGTACGCTGTCCCATATTTCCAGAACTCGCTGTCACGAAGGTTGGATAAACCGTTGATGCCGAAGTATTATCGTTAGTAATAGTGGTGGTTACTGCATTTGTAGCAGTTGAGGCGTTTCCAATAAATGTTCCTGCAAAGCGCGTAGCACTCAGCGTTCCGGTGGATGGTACATAGTTCAAACCCGGATTACTTACCATATGCGGCAAATTTCCTGCTGTGCCGGAAACAAATGTCGGATAATGAATAGCGCCGGAAACAACCTCATTCAAGATATCCGTATTTGACGCATTCGTAGCATTAGTAGCGGAAGTTGCATTTCCAGTTACATCACCAGTCAAGGGGCCTGCAAACCCTGTGGCTGTTAGAATACCGGTGTTAGGTATGAAACTAAGCTTGGTTGTAGCAGTTCTTAGTTGCGAGTTTCCCGGGGTAGTGGTCACAAAAGTTGGATATACCGGGGCTGGTGTAGCAAGATCATTAATTACGGTCGAATTTGCAGAGTTGGTAGCGTTTATTGCAGTATTGGCCGATGTTGCGTTTCCGTTTAGGGGACCGGTAAAACTACCGGCAGTTACCGTTCCTGAAACAGTAAGCGAGCTGAAATTACCTGCACCTCCCAGAGAACCGGTAAGATATTCCCAGCCTGTAACTTTACGGACATATAGACCTACAGCAGGCGCTTTTGTCAGGTATATCAACATCCCGTTTGGCGGGGCCAAGGCGTTGATTGCCACGGTATCTGCCATCCGCGGAAGCAAAAGGCCCTGATTGGTACTCTCAAGCTCCAGTAATGAAGACGGAGCTATCGTAGCGCCGTTTGTTCCGATCTTGATCTGGGCTTCGGCATTACCTGCTATCATTAACACCGTTAGAATTAGGAGGAATAAGTAAATTTTCTTCATAGTACTTTATTTAGGGCCACTAATTAAATCCTGTCGCCCGGTTAGTTGTATCTTATATTAATATGGTTTGGCTATCAGCAGTCAGTTATCAGCTATCAGGCTGCCGTACCCATCGTCTGCACATTCTCAATTCTCAACTCTCCATTAAAAAAGGTATGACGGCATCAAAATGTCCCTGTCAAAAGGAATGTGATACCGCAGTATTATTTCATGAGTTCCTTTAGCGAAAGCGCTCAGCCGACCTACATTGTAATCATATGCGTACCCTAGACGCAATTCAGGGATTACTCGTACATCCATCAATCCGACCACAGCGCTATGACTGCGGTATGAAACGCCCATAGAGAATAATTCTCTAAAGAACACATTAGCATTAATATCATAATTAAGCGGTATCCCCTTTACACCGCGCAATAAAAAACTTGGTTTAAGAACGAAGTTATCGTTCAGCGTGAACAGCATCCCTGCATTGATATAAAAATGCGGGCTTTGTTTCACTTCGTAATGGTTAAGGGCAATATTGGTTTCCCTCAAATGCGTTCTCACAATATTGGGCACCGATACACCGGCATAGAATTTATCCGTATTATAGAATATCCCGGTTCCAAAGTTTGCAACAAGGGTATTTACGTCCTGAGCAAAAATGGGATCACCTGCATGGGTCACGTTCAGATCGACCATATTCGCTTTATAATTCAATGCGCCAACCTGAAGACCAAATGAAATTCTTGAATTATCCCCATCTATATGGTACGACATAGAGCCTTGCGCGCCGGTAGTGCGGGAAACGGAAATCTTGTCATCAACAAGTTTCAAGCCCACTCCAAGCTGAGTAGTACCAATGGGCATGTCGAACGACAACTGGGCTGTTTGAGGAGCGTCTTTAATCCCGTTGAACTGCTTTCTAAAAATGCTCGTAAACTGCATGGACTCTTTAAATCCGGCATAGGCGGGATTGATCTCAAGCGTATTGAACATGTACTGGGAATATAGCGGTAACTGTTGGGCTGAAAGCTGAAAACCGAAAGCTGAACACAACAAACTACATACAGTCAGGGTAAATAATTTCTTCATACACATTTATCTGTTAATGATCAGATAACCTGGGATGCCTTTGGCCCCATTAACACTGATGAGGTAATAGTAGATCCCATCAGGAAGCACATTACCCATAAATCCTTTCTGATTACCATTGCCGTCAAACGTATTATCATAATCCAGATTCTGATATACCAGCACCTGATTCCGGCTATACACTTCAAAACGCACCTTATCCGTCGGCAAACGTTTCACTATGATATAGGTATCGTTCAAACCATCACCATTAGGTGAAATTGCATCCGGAATATTTACAGGGGTATTTTCATCAATCTGCTTTTTAATTACCGATTTGGTAAAATACTCCGTGGTTGCCAGTGCACCAATTGACGGCCTCGTATTCATATACGCTCCAAACACTGGGGCTCGGGCAGAAATTGCTCCAGGAGTAGTGGTAGGGTGCGGAGCAACGATGTCATACAAACCTACAAGTTTTGCATCATAACGGGTTACGTAGGCCTCGGTCCGGTTGCGGAAATATTCAATTCCTTCATCCGCAGAATTATGCTGTAGTGTGAGGTTAAGGGTACCATTAGCATCAGGAAAATCCCGAACTACAATCCAGGTCTTGTTCACGTACTCGGGGAAATTCATTTTATTATACACGTTATCAGCTACGCGTACTTTGATATTTTGAGGGATTCCAGTATAAATGAGTGACGCGGGTGTGTAACTATTCAGGGAAGTACCTACAGGATAGTCTGTGGCCGTATTGGCGGTTCCGGTAAAGCTTCTCATCAGGCTGCCGCCCGTAAAACCCGTGCCAGTAACAATAAAGTTGTTATTTCCGTAGCCAGTAATCGTGCCAAGCCCATCGTGACCAACATTAACATCAACACTACTCAAAATAAGGTTGCCGTTTACGAAGTCAAGGTTATTGTTTACATGAAGATTTCCGGCCTGTGCCGTTACGTTCAATAAATTATCTAAGCGCAAATTCGGGAAACCGTTGTAGGGCTGAGAACCTAAGGTTATAATCCGCTGAGGGTTTAAAAATTGTCCGGAAAATCTGAATATGCCCCCTATGCCATCAATTCCGCGCGCTGATTCATCCGGAAGACGGCTGCCTGCTTCGTTTTGCCAGATTTGAGCATAGAAATTTATCAGCGCTGTGTCGTATGAAACAAGCGTTCCACCCTGATAGACATTAGAGAATATATTCGTGTTAGAATTCGGGTGAGCATACACCGGGGATGTCGGAAAAATATGAACCTCATTAGCAGCTTGTGCTTTAACCAGAACAGGCAGCATGAAAAACAAGGCTACCTGGAAATACGCCCATTTTAACTTAACAATTTTCCGAATCACGTAAAGTTTTGTTATAATATATCTCCTATATTCTTTTGACAAATTGCAGCTCGTATACAAACTATCGCTTAAGCTTGTCACAATTCAGATACCAAGATACAACAATAATATATGTTTGCAATACACGAGAGATTAGTGTTTCAATCCCCCGAATTCCCGTATACGTAGAAGCGGTAAAAAAGTTGTTTTAAACGAAAAAGACCATGACTATCGTGAAACGATGATCATGGTCTTTTTAGATGTTATGTCCTGACTGTATGAACGCTTAGCGGCTTCTGGTTGCATTGAGAAGTTCCACTTCAAAAATCAATGCCGAATATGGCGGAATCAATCCAGGTACCCCATTTGCACCATAACCTAGTGCGGCAGGAATGAAAACCCTCCAGGTAGATCCAACGGGCATAATCTGAAGAACTTCTCTTAATCCAGGGATGAAGGTGCTTGGCAGTCCTCTTAAAGCGGAATTCTTGGCATAGGTGTCTTCAAACAATTTTCCGTCGGGAAGAAAGCCTTTAACATGAATTAACACAGAATCAGTTAAGGTAGGGCGATAGCCATTTCCGTTAGTCATCACAAAATAGCCTATGCCGGAAGGCAACATGCCAACACCGCTTTTACCGCGCAGGTTGGCGAATAAAAGCGATTCCTGCTGACTGCTTTTGGAAGATATCAGACGTTTTTGATACGATTCGAGTTTTGCGGGAATACTTGCCGCCGGAACCATTGTGGGTTTGTTGCCCAATACATCGTTCATCCCTTTCAGGAAAAGTTCGGAATTTGAAACTGAAAACCCGTTTGCGGTAATCCATTGTCCCATGTATGCGCCGAGGGTGTATTGGAGGGAATCGTTAGGGCTTGTTAATCTCAACGGTGATTTTGTCTGACGAGATTGGCTAAATGCTGAGATACTAACCGTCAGGCACAACGTCGCCATAACTATAAAACATAAGGCAACAGATTTATTGTTGCATCTGGCATTGAATTTACTACCCTTTAGTGTTGACATTTTATTTTATTTATACTATTAATTGATAAAAGTGTTATTTAGAAATTACTGATTACCGTGCCTCTACCTCTACATGACGAATGATCGGGTCCAGCGTTCCATCCCCTATTATGAATGCAGCAATCCAAATATCCCCACGAGCACCAGCTGGTATTGTTAACCATCCGCCTGGCGATAATTGATTTGCGGTAGTGCTGGCAGTGGTTGTTGTTGCACTTAAGTCAGTCCAGGATGTACCACTATTAGTAGAATACCGGATATTTAACTTCACGGTTGCACTCGTAAGTGAAGATGCGAACATAGATCTAAATTGAGTTTTGTTAGTCCAATCAACATTTCTACGGCTAACAGACAGTAAAAGTTCCGTTCCGGGTGTTGTTGCACTGTTTGTATTTGTCACTCCGACTGCGTCAGCGAGCAAGGTATAGTTTGTCATTGAGGAAGTCCAAACCGGGGTGCCAGCACCTGTAGAGGTGAGCACTTGACCAGCTGTACCTGCAGCTGTAATGTTTGTTGCCCCAGCTCCTGTCTGAAACGCAATTCCCCCGGCTACTCCTCCCGCAATGTTTGTAGCAGTAGTAGCGCTTGTTGCAGTTGCCGCATTGCCCGTTATGCTTCCATCGATAGGTTCTGTAACTGTTAATCCGGTTAGTGTTCCAACTGAAGTAATAGCTGGCTGAGCAGCGGTCGTTACTGTGCCGGCTGTTGTTGCTGTAGCCGCATTCCCACCGATACTCAATCCAGCAGCAGTTCCGGTGATATTAGTTCCCACTAAAGTAGTCGGTGTACCCAGGTTAGCTGCTGTAAGTGTTTTATTCGTTAAGGTTTCTGTACCGTCTAAAGTAGCAAGCGTTCCGGTTGTTGGAAGGACTACTGTTCCTGATCCCGCTGTTGGATTCGCATTCAGGATTGTTGTTCCTGAAGTACTACCCGCGATGATCAGTTTGCCCACGTTACCTGCGGCACCGAAAGTCTTGGCACCAGTCACCGATTGGGTTCCGGCCAAAGTCATATCTCCTGTTGCTGCATTTACCCAGCTTGGAGCAGCAGTACCGCCATTGCTTTGAAGCACCTGTCCGGAAGTACCATTCGCTAATAGAGCTGTGGTATTTGCTGCAGTTTGATAAGGTATCTGACCACCCAATCCACCAGCCACATTCGTCGCACGACCTGCTGTTAAGTTCGCTGCTGTACCAGAAATATTCGTACCAATTAAGGCACTTGGTGTTCCCAGATCCGGGGTAGTTAGTACAGGTGAAGTCAGTGTTTTATTAGTGAAAGTCTCTGTTCCTGCTAATGTGGCCAATGTGCCGCCAGCTGCAGGTAGAACAGCAGTACCGGAAGCAGCTGCCGCTGCATTCAGAATCGTAGATCCACTGGTAGAACCAGCAATAACCAACTTACCTACGTTACCTGCTGCACCGAATGTTTTGGCTCCAGTTACCGATTGGGTTCCGGCCAAAGTCATATCTCCTGTTGCTGCATTTACCCAGCTTGGAGCCAATGTCGTTCCGTTGCTTTGTAGTACTTGACCCGCAGTTCCGTTAGCTAACATCGCTGTAGTTCCTGCTGCGGATTGGTATGGAATGGTTCCGCCGGATCCGGCTGCAAGGTTTGTTGCAGTGGTTGCAGAAGTAGCACTTGTGGCAGTGGTTGCTGTTG